>NZ_JBBBNZ010000003.1:0-734716 GCF_037080155.1 Marinobacter sp. C2H3
AAACTCAATTTCGACGAGTCGCTGCCTTGATATATCGTATCCGACATACCTCGGCCAGCGCCCACACGAATTACTTGGTCCACTTGTTAAAGAGCGTTGAGCGTCTGCTCAATCGAGGCCGCGTATTCTACCGCGTTTCGCCTCCCTGTCAACTCCTTTTTTTCGCCAGCCCGGAAAATCGTAAACCCCAATTTTCCCAACCGCCTCAGGCAGTTAACAGCTTCCCGAAACACCCGCCTCAGCGCTGTGTCCCTCAGAAGTGGTGCGCATTCTACAGCCCCACGGGAAACTGTCAACGCCGAATTCCAAAAAAGATCAAAACACTTGCCAACCTGTACGCCAGGCACACAATCCGCTTACGCCGTGATCAATACCCGGGCAATCTTCTTCTTGCCGGCCTGGATCACGCAGGTATCGCCCTCTTTAAAGGTGCGATCCCCTTCAAGCGCCTGCCCATCGATATAAACGGCCCCCCGCGCCAGGACATCCCGCGCCGCAGCACCGTTTTTGACCAACCCTGCCAGGCGCAGCACCGTGGCGATCGGCAGATCCGCCTGCCCATCCAGGGACACCGGCACATCCGGCACGTTCTCAGGAATCTCCCCCAGCGCCACACGGTTGCCCGCCGAGCGATGAGCGGTCCGCGCCGCCTCTTCGTCGTGGAACCGGGTAATGATCTCTTCCGCCAGCAGCTTCTTATAGTCCTGCGGGTTGGCACCACCCGCGACCGCTTCGCGGAATTCCGCCACCTCCGCCAATGGACGGAAGCTCAGCAGCTCGAAGTACCGCCACAGCAGTTCATCGGGAACCGACAGCAGCTTGGTGTACATTTCACCCGGCGCATCGTTCACGCCAACGTAGTTGCCCAGGGACTTGGACATCTTCTGGACACCGTCCAGCCCTTCCAGGATCGGCATGGTAAGAATCACCTGGGGGGCCTGGCCGTAATGCTTCTGAAGAATCCGACCCATCAGCAGGTTGAATTTCTGGTCGGTACCGCCGAGCTCAACATCCGCCTCCAGTGCGACCGAATCGTAGCCTTGCACCAGCGGGTACAGAAACTCGTGAATGGCGATGGACTGCTCGGCCCGGTAGCGCTTGGTGAAGTCATCCCGCTCCAACATGCGCGCCACCGTATACTGGCCGGCAAGGCGGATCATATCGGCAGCCGACATCTTGCCCATCCACTCGGAATTGAACACCACTCGGGTTTTCGCCGGATCGAGAATCTTGAACACCTGCTCTTTATAACTGATCGCGTTCTCACGGACCTGCGCTTCCGTCAGTGGCGGGCGGGTGGCACTCTTGCCTGTTGGATCACCAATCATGCCGGTGAAGTCGCCAATCAGAAAAATGACCTCGTGGCCCAGATCCTGGAACTGGCGCAATTTGTTGATCAGCACCGTATGGCCCAGATGGAGATCCGGGGCGGTCGGATCGAAGCCGGCCTTGATCCGCAGGGGCCGCCCTTCCTTGAGCTTGGCAATCAGCTCTTCTTCCGGAATCAGTTCGTCCACCCCTCGCTTGATGAGGGCCAGCGCTTCGTCAATCGATGCCATGAATTGGAAGTCTCCATTACCAGGTCAAGAAGGCCGCGTATTATAGCAGCGGTCGAATTGGAAATCCGGGGCCACCTTCCGCAAACGTAATGTTGTCGGCTGTCCCGCTCAGGTTTTATCGGTTAATCTGTCAGCAACTGACGTAAATAATCGCTTTAACTAGACGTTTCAAGCGCTGGATATTCCACTCGAAACGGGTGAAAGACGTGTTCAAGACATTTCCCAAAATGCACATCGCCCTTGCCGGCGTGTCGGGGGCCGTTGTAGCGGCCGCTATCCTGATGGGCCCGAGCGCTTCGGTTGAAGCCAAGCGGATGACCTACCCGATAGCCACCCAGAACACCGACGGCGGCAAGGTCGCTGAGGAAGACAAACAACCGCAGCAGGACGCCCTCGCCGCCAGCAACGCCCCGACACCCGCTGCCGAGCCTGGCGAAACCACGCCGCCTGCACCGGCGCTTCGCTGGCAGTCGTTCTCGGTCAAATCCGGAGACACCCTATCATCGCTGTTTTCGGCAGCCGGTTTTGATGACGCCACCATGCTGACGGTCATTCACGGCGAAGGCGATGCGGCGAAGCTCCAGAACCTGTTTGCTGGTGAGACGCTCCGCTTTGCCACCGCCGACGACGGTCAGCTCGCCGCCGTTGAGCTGCAACGGAACCGCTTGGAGTCCCTGCGCGTCACCGCCGGAAAGGACGGTCAGTTTGAAGGCCACAGAGTGGTTCGGGAACCCGAAGCCCGTCCGGCGTTCGCCAGCGGCACCATCGACGGCTCCCTCTACAGCGCCGCCCTGAAGGCCGGGCTGGACGACCGCCTTACCATGTCCCTGATTGAGCTGTTCGGATGGGACATCGACTTTGTGTACGACGTTCGCAAGGGAGACCGCTTTGAAGTGGTCTACGAGGAACTGTATCTGGACGGCGAGCGGCTCGGCACCGGCCGCCTGCTCTCGGCACGCTTTGTCAATCGCGGAGAGCCCAGGGTAGCGGTTTCCTTCACCGACCAGGCCGGCAACACCGACTTTTATACCCCCGCCGGCAAAAGTATGCGCAAGGCCATTCTGCGCACGCCCATTGACGCCCGCGTCTCCTCTCCGTTTAACCTCCAGCGCCGCCACCCCGTCCTGGACGTCGTCCGCCCCCACGAAGGTACCGATTACGCGGCAGCCCCGGGCACGCCGATCAAGGCCGCCGGTACCGGCCGCGTTCTGTCTGCCGGTTGGAAAGGCGGCTATGGCCGCGCTGTCGTCCTCCAGCACGGAGACGGCATCACCACGCTGTACGCCCACATGAGCCGGATTGGCAAAGGCGTGCGCGCTGGCGCCCGGGTGAAACAGGGACAGACCATCGGCTATGTGGGCTCCTCGGGCATGGTAACCGGCCCGCATCTTCACTATGAGTATCGCAAGAACGGCCGACCGGTGAACTCGCGAACCGTCACCCTGCCCGACGCCAAGCCGGTACCCGCGGCAGAGATGGCCCAGTTTCGGCAGGTCGCCGAGCGACAGGTTGCCCAACTCGACCGGTTTGATCGTCAGCATCAGCAACTGGCCCTTGCCAACGAGGAGTAACTGGATGGAAGCGTGGATTGGGCTGATGTCAGGCACCAGCATGGACGGCATCGACGCCGTCCTGGTGTCGTTTCATGACGGCGGCCTTACCCTGCACGGCAGCGCCACCGTGGCCTATCCGGACCAGCATCGGCATCGGCTGATTCAGGCGAGCCAGAACCATGCCACGCCGGACGAACTTGGGGAACTCGATACCCTGACCGGACAACTGTTTGCCCGGGCAGCCAACGCGGTCATCGACCAGTCCGGCGTCTCACGAAGCGACATCCACGCGATTGGTAGCCACGGCCAGACCGTGCGCCACCAACCTGCCGGACGGGCACCGTTTACCCTGCAGATTGGCAACCCGGCGGTGATTGCCGAGGCAACCGGGCTGACCACCGTTGCCGATTTTCGTCGCCGGGACATGGCCGCCGGTGGCCAGGGGGCGCCTTTGGTCCCGGCGTTTCACAAGGCGTTTTTCGGGCACGCCACCGAATCCCGCTGCCTGCTGAATCTGGGCGGCATTGCCAACCTGACCTGGTTGCCGGCCGGCAGCGATCCCGCAACCGGATTTGATACCGGCCCGGCCAACGCGCTTATGGACGCCTGGTGTCTGGACCAAACCGGCCGCCCCTACGATGCGGACGGTCACTGGGCGGCAGAAGGCACCGTCGACGACGCTCTGCTGGCCGACATGCTTTCCGACGCCTACTTCAGCCGACGAGGGCCAAAAAGCACCGGTAAAGAACGGTTCAACCTGGACTGGATTCACACCCACCTGGCTCACCGCCCGGAGACAGCGCCGGAAGACGTCCAGCGGACCCTGCTGCAACTGACGGTGGAAAGCGTCTTCCGTCAACTGCCGAAACAGGGGTTGGCAACGCTTTACGTATGCGGTGGCGGTGCGCGCAATCCGCTATTAATGAAGGAACTCTCAGCCCGGCTGGCGCCGGTGATGGTTCGGGATACCGCAACCCTGGGCATCAACCCGCAGTGGGTGGAGCCGGTGGCGTTCGCCTGGCTGGCGCGCCAGACACTGGAGGGAAAAACCGGCAACCTCCCCGAAGTGACCGGTGCCAAAGGCCCGCGCATTCTCGGCGCGATCTATCCAGCCTGAAAAAGCCGGGGGTTGCTTGGACGCCGCCGGCGGTGAATCACACCGGCGTGGGTAACGTCTGGCCAGCGGCTCAGATCGAAAAGGAACTGCCACACCCGCAGGTGGACGTGGCGTTCGGGTTCTGCACCACGAACTGAGAACCCTGCAAACCTTCTTGATAGTCCACGGTTGATCCGACCAGGTACTGATAGCTCATCGAATCCACCAGCAACGTAACGCCCTCCCGCTCAATGGCGGTATCGTCGTCTTCCACCTGCTCGTCAAACGAAAAGCCGTACTGGAAGCCGGAGCATCCGCCCCCGGTCACAAAAACCCGCAGCTTCAGAGCCGGGTTCTCTTCTTCCTCAATCAGCTCCCGGACCTTCGCAACGGCGGTATCGCTGAAGAACAGCGGACTTGCCATTTGCTGCTGAACGACACTCAAATTGGCCTCCAGAATCTGGTTGAACGGTCGGCAATTATGGTAGCCCCGACAGGAACTATCAACTATTCGGACTTTCCGTCATCGGTCGCACCCGGCAGCGATGAACCGTCAGTGGTCGGGCCGGAATGTCGGGTCAACAAGCCTTGAGGCTCTTTCTGATGAACCAGACTGCCGTTGACCGATGCCCCCATCGCCATTTCAATCAACGCGTAGTAGACATTGCCATTCACCGACGCTTTTTCCGCCAGTTCCAGATGCTCCGAGGCGTAGACATCGCCATTGACCGTGCCATTAACAATCACGTGGGGTGCGACGATATCACCCGTCACCTCACCGACTTCCGACACCCGGACAACCGCGTCGCCGCCTTCCTCGGCAGAGATGCGCCCCTGAACCCGGCCGTCAATGTGCAAGCCGCCGGAAAACGCCAGGTCGCCCTGGATCGTGGTGCGGGAGGAAATCAGCGTATCAAACTGACCCGGTGCCCGACGCGGCTTCGGTTTCTTCTTGCCCAGCATGTCACTTCTCCGTCAATTGTTGCCATTCAAAGGTTCGTTCAGCCTGGGCGCTTTTCCTGCCGCTGGCCTGGGCGACCACTTGAACCCGCGCGGGGCGGAAATCCTTAGGCACCGTCAGCGTCCCCTCAATGTTCTGGAAGAACCGGAAACGAAAACGAATGCCGTCCTGGCCCAGATCACCGGACAGCTCGCTCAAGGGAACGACCACCCGATCGCCGTTGCGAGTGCCGATGACGTTTACCGCCACAGCACCGGCAATGTAATTCTGATTCTGCCCCAGCTGGGTCAGTACCAGACGGTAATCCCATGAGGCTGGCCCGACGCCGCGACTGAGCGTCAGGCTGTCCACCTGGAGGCCCTTGTTCACCTCCGACGGCGCCATGATGTTCCGATAAAACGTGAGGTCATTGCGCAGCGCCGCCATCTGGTCTTCCAGACCGGCAATCGTGTCACGGGCCGCCTTCAGCGCCTGCTGATCCATGATCTTGCCACGTTCCAGGTTCGCGAGCTGCTGTCGCGCACGCTGCTGCGCCTGCTGCAGGCTGGAGAGCTCCGTCTGCAGGTCGGCGTTGGTATCTTTGACGTCCGAAAACCGGAAACCGCCTTGGGCCAGGCCCGCGAAGTAGCCTGCCCCAGCGGCCGCAAGCACCAGCAGGATCAGGGCGATCACTCTGCGAAACGCTCGCCCCGGCCGGTGCCGGACAACCACGTATTCCGGGGACGGTGGTCTGGGCTCAGCCATGGCCTGCCCCGCAACGCAACAGGATGACCGCCACCATCAGGGCAGCAGCGCCGGCGCCTGAAGCCCCAGGCTTTCATCCAGACCGAACATGACGTTCAGATTCTGGATGGCCTGGCCAGCGGCGCCTTTCACCAGATTGTCGATGACCGAGGATACGATGATCACCGGGCTGTCTTCCTGTCGGTGCAGCGCCATCCGGCACTGATTCGCCCCGCGAACACTGCGCGTTTCCGGGTGGCTGCCCAGGGGCATGACGTCTACGAAAGGCTCATCGTGGTAGCGCGCCTCGTACAGGGCCTGCAGCTCGTTCAGATCAAACGACGCGGCGACCTCGGCGTAAAGGGTAGCCTCAATGCCCCGGATCATGGGCACCAGGTGCGGTACGAACGTCACGTTCACCGGCCCGCCGGCGGCCTGGGTGAGACCCTGGCGGATCTCCGGCAGATGCCGGTGGCCGGAGGCTCCGTAGGCTTTAAAACTCTCGCCGATCTCGCCATGCAGCATACCAATGCTGCCCTGCCGGCCGGCGCCGCTGGCCCCGGACTTGGCGTCAGCGATCAGCCGGCCCGGGTCCACCAGACCCTGCTCCAGCAGCGGCAGAAAGCCGAGTTGAACGGCGGTGGGGTAGCAGCCCGGGTTGGCCACGAGGCGGGCGGTGCGGATGTCTTCCCGGAACACCTCCGGGAGCCCGTAGACCGCCTTGGCCGCCCACTCGGCGCTTTCGTGGGGCATGCCGTACCAGCGCGCCCACACGTCGAGATCCTTCAGACGAAAATCGGCGGACAGGTCCACCACCCGAACACCCGCGTCCAGCAGCTCCGGAACCATCCGCATGGCAACCCCGTGCGGTGTGGCGAAGAACACCAGATCGCAACGTTTCAACTCCGCCGGATCCGGATCGGTGAAGGCCAGATCAAAGTGCCCTCGAAGGTTCGGATACAGGTCCGCCACGGGCATGCCGGCCTCGGAGCGAGAGGTGATGCACTCAACGCTGACTTCGGGATGAACAGCCAGTAACCTGAGCAATTCGACGCCGGTATAGCCGGTGCCGCCGACAATGCCAACTTTAATCACAACGGTCTCCAGTCAAGGACGAAAGAACGGAATTCACACCCATAGTCTACCATGATAAACCAATGACTTATTGCAGCGCGGCGTCGGCACATTACAATGCAGGCAGCTATCCATCGCGTCTTCGGCGCCAACGCCGCCGCGCAGACCACGGACCACCGTTTCATGCAGACACTCTGGCAAACGCTTTCCGCGCGCTATCTTCCCGGCCTCCGCCGCCGGCTGACCGGCGTGGATGCGCTGCCCAAACTGGCGGCCATGGGCTTGTTGTCCGGCATTGTCACCGGCGCCGTCATCCTGCTGTTCCGACTGGCCATCGAATGGCCCCTTGAGCAGTTCCTGCCCGGGCGCAACTCCGAGAACTTCGAGCAGTTGGACCTGCTGACCCGGGGCCTGCTGCCGCTGCTTGGCGCCGGGGTACTGGGCCTGCTGCTGCATCGACTGGCCATCCACGATCGTAAGGTCGGGGTCGTTCACGTGATGGAACGGTTGAACTACCACCAGGGCTACCTGTCCCTGAAAGGCGCACTGGTTCAGTTTGTCACCGGTGTTGGCACCGTCATCACCGGCCAGTCCGCCGGACGGGAAGGCCCCGCCGTGCACCTCGGGGCAGCGTTCTCAAGCCTGCTCGGTCAGTGGCTGAGGCTGCCCAACAACAGTATCCGTACGCTGGTGGCCTGCGGCTGCGCCGCCGCCATTTCCGCCTCGTTCAACACCCCGATTTCCGGCGTGCTGTTCGCGATGGAGGTGGTGATGATGGAATACACCATCGCCGGCTTTACCCCCATTATTCTGGCCGCCGTCAGCGCTGCCATTGTCACCCAGGCGGCCTACGGACCGGAACCTGCGTTTACCGTGCCGCCGCTGGTACTGAATTCGCTCGGGGAAGTGCCCTGGATTCTATTGATCGCGGTGGTGATTGGGGTCGCCGCTGCGCTGTTTATCCAGTTGGTCGATCTGGCTGGGCGGCACAGCCACCGGCCGGTGCTGCTGCGCATTGGCGTGTGCGGGCTGCTGATGGTCCCGTTTGCCCTGCTGGTGCCCCAGACCATGGGCATCGGCTACGATACCGTCAGTGCCGCCATCATCGGCGACCTGGGATTCTGGGTGTTGATCAGCGTGGGGATTTCCAAGCTTCTGATCACCTCGATCACCATCGGCCTGGGCATGCCCAGCGGCGTCATTGGCCCAACCCTGTTCATGGGCGCCACCCTGGGCGGCGCCATGGGGCTGGTGGGCGCCCAACTCTCACCCGACTACGCCTCGTCGGTCGGGCTGTACGCCCTGCTGGGTATGGGCGCCATGATGGGAGCCGTTCTTCAGGCGCCTCTGACAGCGCTCATCACGGTACTCGAGTTAACCCGGAACCCGAACATCATCCTGCCGGCCATGCTGATCATCACGACCGCAACGCTGCTGACCAGCGAGGTGTTCGGCAAACGCTCCCTGTTCCTGACCATCCTCAAAAACCAGGGGTTGAGCTATCAGAACTCCCCGGTGATCCAGGCACTTCGTCGGGTTTCCGTGGGGGCCATCATGGATAAGAACATCCTGAGAACCGAACGCCTGCTGACCCCCGGCGAAGCCAGGAACGTATTAAGTTCCGGCCCCAAATGGCTGCTTGTGGACGGCAGTAATGGCCCCACCGCCTTGTTACCGGCCGTGGATCTGGCGCGCTACCTGGAAGATTCCGAAACGGCCACCAAGGAGGGGGAACCGGCGCCGGAGGAAATCGATCTCATCCAGATTCCCGCCAACCGGCGGGACCTCGCGCCGGTGCAGTACCAGGCAACGCTTGAGGAGGCGCTGAACGCCTTCGAATCCAGCAATGCCGAAGCACTTTATGTCCAGCGTCATGTGGCGCCAATGATCCAGCGGGTCTACGGCGTAGTACTCAAATCCGATATCGAAAGTTATTACCAATACCGACGGAGCTAAGCCATGCTGTGGGTCAAAGCGTTTCACATCATTTTTGTGGTGTGCTGGTTCGCCGGCATCTTCTATCTGCCGCGCCTGTTCGTGTACCACGCCGCCTGTGAGGACACCGAAGGCCGAGAGCGTTTCAAGATCATGGAGCGCAAGCTGTACCGGGGCATCAGCACGCCCTCCATGGTGCTCACTCTGATTTTTGGCTTCTGGCTGATCAGCTACAGCCCGTCCGGGTATTTCAGCCAGGGATGGATGCACGCCAAGCTCTTGCTGGTGGCCATCCTGGTTGCCTACCATTTTTACTGTGGCCACCTGGTTCGGGTCTTCCGGGACGACCGTAATACCCGCAGCCACGTGTTCTATCGCTGGTTCAACGAAATCCCGGTGGTGATCCTGATTGCAGTGGTCATCCTGGTGGTTGTCAAACCCTTCTGAGGAGCTGCGCCATTACTTCCTACACGCGCCCACAGGTTCTGATTCTCTCCGGCCTTGACCCCTCCGGCGGCGCCGGCATCCAGGCCGATATCCAAGCGGTGACGGCCCTGGGCTGTCACCCGCTGCCGGTTCTCACCTGCCTGACCGTGCAGGACACCCGCAACGTGTACGATGCCCAACCGGTGGACGCGGACCTGATCCGCCGCCAGCTCGACTGCGTGGCCGGCGATGCGCCCATTCACGCCATCAAGACCGGCGCCCTGGGCAACGCCGAGGTCATTGCCGTACTGTGCGAGTTCCTTGACCGGCACCCGGACATTCCCCTGATCACCGACCCGGTGATCAAGGCCGCCGGCGGCGGCGACCTGGCCGACGACGCCCTGATTGATGCCATGAAGCAAGCCCTGTTCCCCCGGGCCGAAATGATCACCCCCAACGGGGTCGAACTGGCCCTGCTCGGGGGCAGTGACGATCCCGCGGAATCGGCCCACCGGCTGCTGGCCGGCGGCTGCCGTTCGGTACTGGCCACCGGCGGCCACGGCACCGGCGAATTCATCATCAACACCCTGTACCACGCCGATACCGAACCGATGACCTGGGAGATCGAACGCATTGGCGGGGAATACCACGGCACCGGCTGCACCCTGGCCGCGGCCATCAGCGCCGGCCGGGCCAACGGCCTGTCGGCCCGCACGGCCATCGCCCAGGCCCAGAACTTCGTACATCGCGCCATCAGCCACGCGTTGACCGTCGGCGGTGGCCAGCCGGTACCCGACCGGGGAATCCGGTGGGAAAACTGACGCCGGGGCTGTACGCCATCACCGACAGCCGCCTGTGCCCGCCGGATCAGTTGGTGACGGCGGTCGAGGCGGCGGTGGGCGGCGGCGCCGTAATGGTCCAGTACCGGGAGAAGCAGGCACCTGCGCCGGAAAAGCTCCGGCAGGCTCGAGATCTGTCCGCCGTGTGCCGGGCCGGCGGGGCCCTGTTTCTGATCAACGACGATCCAGAGCTGGCCCGGCGGGTCAACGCCGACGGCGTTCACGTGGGGCAGGACGACGAGTCTGCGGCGGCTGCAAGGCAGCGACTGGGCGAGCACGCCGTCATCGGCGTCACCTGCCACGGCCGCCTGGCACTCGCCGAAGCCGCGCGGGGCAACGGCGCGGATTACGTCGCCTTTGGCCGGTTCTATACCTCCGGCACCAAACCCGATGCGCCGGAGGCGGACCTTTCGGTGCTGTCCAACGCCCGCCCGCTCGGCCTGCCGGTGTGCGCCATTGGTGGCATCACCATCGACAACGGCGCACCGCTGATCCAGGCTGGCGCCGATCTGCTGGCGGTGGTGGGCGGCCTCTTCGGTGGCCGCCCTGATGAAATTGAACAGCGGGCCCGCGCCTTCAGCCGCCTGTTTGCCCGGCACCATCCTCTTTTCTCAGCCTCCCGTTAACAGGAGTTACCCATGAGCCATTCTGAATCCCTGTTTGAGCAGGCCCAGAAATACATTCCCGGCGGCGTCAATTCCCCGGTCCGCGCCTTCAAAGGCGTCGGCGGCACACCGATCTTCTTCAAACGGGCCAAAGGCGCCTACCTGTACGACGAAGACGACCGTCGCTACATCGACTACATCGGCTCCTGGGGCCCGATGATTTTGGGCCACTCGGACCCGCGCATACAGCAGGCGCTGCACACTCAGGTGGATCTGGGCGTGGGCTATGGCGCGCCGACCGCCATCGAAACCGAGATGGCCCGCAAGGTGTGCGAGCTTGTGCCATCAATCGAGCTGGTGCGTATGGTGAACTCAGGCACCGAAGCCACCATGAGCGCCATTCGCCTGGCGCGTGGCTACACCGGGCGGGACAAGATCGTGAAGTTTGAGGGCTGCTACCATGGCCACGTCGATTCGCTGCTGGTGAAGGCCGGTTCCGGCGCGTTGACCCTGGGTGTGCCCAACTCGCCGGGCATTCCCGCCAGTCTGGCAGAACACACCCTGACCCTGTCCTACAACGACATCGACGGCGTGCGCCAGCTGTTCGAGGCAATGGGAGACCAGGTTGCTGCCATTATCGTTGAGCCGGTGGCAGGCAACATGAACTGCATTCCGCCGGTGCCCGGCTTCCTGGAGACCCTGCGGGAGGTCTGCGACGCCCACGGCACTGTGCTGATCTTCGATGAGGTGATGACCGGCTTCCGGGTGTCCCTGGGCGGCGCCCAGGAACTCTATGGCGTGACGCCTGACCTGACCGCGCTGGGCAAGGTCATTGGCGGCGGCCTGCCGGTGGGGGCCTTTGGTGGCAAGCGGTCGATCATGGAACACATCGCTCCGCTTGGGCCGGTTTACCAGGCCGGCACCCTGAGCGGCAATCCGCTGGCCATGACCGCCGGCCTCACAACGTTGAACCTGATCTCCGAACCCGGCTTCCATGATCGCCTGGCGGCGAAAACCCAAACGCTGATAGGCGGTCTGAAGGCAGCGGCGGACGACGCCGGAATCCCCCTGGCGGTGCAAGGCGCCGGCGCCATGTTCGGCCTGTTCTTTACCTCAGAGCCGTCCGTGACCCGCTTTGACCAGGTCATGGCTTGCGACGTGGAGCGCTTCAAACGGTTCTTCCAAGGCATGCTGAAGGAAGGGGTCTATCTGGCGCCGTCGGCGTTCGAGGCCGGCTTCACCAGCGACGCCCTCACCGAAGAGGACATCCAGTACACCATCGACGCCGCACGGAAGGTCTTTGCGACGCTCTGAGCGTCGCAGCGAAGGGCCCTGACCGACACGAACTCAGAGGCGGCCTTCCAGAGTCAGCAATACGGTGTGGCGCTGGTAAGCGTAGCGGTCAAGCGTGCTGCTCGTGTCCTGGAACTGCCACTCGGCCCTCAACCGCCAGCCCGGTCCGAGGAACCGCTCGCCAAAGAGGCCCAGCTCGGGCCGGTGGTCCTCCCGGTGTTCGTGGACCAGTGTGGTTCCCTGATACACCCGGTTGTCATCAGGGAACCGGCTCCACTGAAAGCCGCCGGATACGCCGACCACCACCTGACCCGAGACCGACCGGCTCACCATTCCGCGAACCGCATTGACGGTCGGCGACACTGACACAAACTGGGGGCCAACCTGGACACCGTCCCGATCATCCCGGGACCAACGATAGGCTACCCGGTAGGCCCAGGGCCCGGATCGACCCGCGGCGTTCGCGTCCAGGCGCACCTGGTCGCCGCTGTAGGCGGAATAGGTGGAGCCGGCGTCAACCGCCACCGCCGACAGGGTGAGCCCACACTGATCGAACCCCTGATAACCGCAGGCCGGGGACCGAAGCTCAAGTACCGGTCCATAACGGGTTTCAAAGGCGCGATGCCCAAACCAGGACTGGCTCGCCCGAAGCCCCACGCCAGCACGTGCGACACCTGCGTCCCGGTGCCACAGGCCATCCAGCTGAATCAGATCCGAATCGTAACTGTGCCAGCCGGCGTAGTCCCGCCCAAGGTAGGTTGCCTGTAACGACCAGGTTTGCTGGCCCCCGCCCGGTACGGTCAGATCGGACACCAGGACAGCATCCAGGAACAGCCCGCCGTCGCTGGATGCGCCGGCCTCTGGCAGGGCTTCGATGTTGCTGTCGTAGCCTCCGCCGACCGACACGTAGGCCTGCCATTCGGACCCAGAGGCGGTTGACTGACGGTCCAGTTGCCGTGCCGCCAACGCCCGAAGGGTGTCGTCTCCGGCCTCTCGTCGCACCAGCGCAAACCAGTGCCGGGCCTGTTTCTGGCGCCCGTCCGCCAGTGCCACCAGCCCAAGGTTGTACCGCGCCAGGTCCCGGTCTGCGGTGCCGAGTAACTGCCGGAACGCCCGGGAGGCGTCGTTGTACTCGCCCAGCCGATAGTGAACCACCCCCAGGTTGTAGATCAGGGATCGACTCTCCCCGCCCAGGGTTCGCGCCTGCTCCAGCGCGTCCCGTGCGGCCTCAAGGCGACCGGCCTGGAACAGGGTGACGCCCCGCTGAAACCAGTCAGCAGCGGTCATCGGCTCGGCCGCAAGCGCGCCACCGGAAACGGCAAAAAGCAGGAGAAGGAC
Source organism: Marinobacter sp. C2H3 (assembly GCF_037080155.1). Taxonomy (NCBI): domain Bacteria; kingdom Pseudomonadati; phylum Pseudomonadota; class Gammaproteobacteria; order Pseudomonadales; family Marinobacteraceae; genus Marinobacter; species Marinobacter sp. C2H3. Next base: position 13,403 of record NZ_JBBBNZ010000003.1, read on the forward strand.
CCATCCGGGCCTCGTGGGCATCCAACGGCGATAGGGCAAACGGCGCTCCTGGCGTCAGTGAACGAAGAACGGTTCAATGCCGCTAGAGGATCCGTTGAAATACCCTGTAACGCAAGGGGAAAGCAGGACTTTACCGGTCGGTTCCCGGCCTGGCAGGCAGGGCGTCCCGCAGACGGCCAACACCGTCCGGCCGCTGCCCACGGGCGGCGTCCGGGAGGTCCGGCAGGGACGGACGGTCCGGGAGATCCAGAGCCGGGCGGGCATCAGGGGTGACCGGACGCTCCGGCGCGCCCATCGCCGGCCGACCCACCGACTCCGGGCGGCCGCCCTCGGGTCGTCCAGGGCGGGTGTCTGCCGCCTCCGAACGGCCGGGAGAGGCATCGCCGGCGACCGACGGCCGACCATCGGCGGGCCGTGGCAATTCAATCTGCCGAACCACGCTACCGGTCAGGTCATGATCCTCGGTGACCATCCGCATGGTCACATCCAGATCACCCGCGGCCTGAACGCCCGCGGCCGCTAACCAACCGGCCATCAAAAACAGAATACGAGACGTCATGACCCCGGTACCCTCCCCTCGTCACTGTCGCCGGGAAACACCAGCGGTACCCGGAAGCTTTTCTGCTGATCGCCGGCGTCCAGGCGGGCGACCAGTTCCCCGTCGCCTGGAAACAACACGTTCAGCGGCAGGTTAAGGACGTTTTCGCCCTTGTCCAACGAGATCCGCCAGCTCAGCCGATGTTGCCCCGGCCAATGCTCAACCTCGACGTTCGGAGGCAACTGCAGGGTTAACTGAACGTCCGCCAATGCCCGCGCGGCGTCAAAGGCCAACCGGACGGTACGGCGCTCTGGCCGGATGGTCTCCACGGACGCGGTCTGGGCCGTTGGCTCGACACCTCCTTGCGAGGGGGCGTCGAGCATCGACCCAAGCCCCATACCCAGCGCCAGCAGCGCGGCCGCCGCGACGCCTGCACCCCAGTAAGTCACCCGGACTACGGATCGGGAACCGCCGGTCGCGGCGGACAACACGCGGCGCTCAAATCCTTCAGACGGCGCCGGAATCGCAAAATCCTGGAGCAGGCGCGCATGGAGGGCCTCCTCCTGCCGGACTCGTTCAGCACAGGCCTCACACCCGAGCAGGTGCCGTTCGACGGCCTGCTGGCTCGCCTCGTCACAAGCGCCACGGGCGTAGTCCGCCAGTTGTGGTTTGATCGCGTCGCAGTTCATGTGTCTCACCTCATTCACTCACACGCGGAAGCGGGGCGTCCGGTTCCCGCAGCGCCGTGAGTTTTTCCCGCAGCGCGGCTCGCGTGCGATGCAGGCGTGATTTGATCGTTCCGATCGGCACATCCAGCACCGCCGCAATGTCTTCCTGCCGCCAGCCGTCCACATCGTGCAGGAGCACAAGGGTTCGCTGGTCCGGCGACAGCTCCGCCATCGCCCGGTCCAGGGCCGAGCCCAGACGGCCGTTACCCACCTGGTCCTGAGGCCCTGGGTTGGCGTCGGCAATGCTGTCCGGCCAGAGGGACGAGGCCTGTTCATCCAGCTCGGAGAACGTCCGGGTGCCCCGGCGATGCTGCCGGCGGACGCCATCGACAAACTGCCGGTACAACACCCGATTCAACCAGGGCCTGAGCTGTTCGACCCGGGCGAGCTCGTCAAGTTTCGGAAACAGCTTGATGACCACATCCTGCACCAGGTCCTCCGCATCGGCCTGGTTTCCGGTCAACCGGAACGCAAACCGGTACATCGGCTCCAGGTGGGGCCGGATGATCGCGTCAAAGCGCGTCGTTGAGTTCTGTCTAAAGGAGAATATCGGCAAACCGGTAGCTACCCGAACGCGTTTGTCGTGAATGGGCCAGTGTATCCCAGGCGGCCCGCCGTTGCAGCGTGCAACGTCGCCAAGACGGCTCGCCGATGCGCCTGGTTGATTGCACATGAGCAAAGGTTAATGCAGCCCCCGGGAACCCGCCCGGTAAACGGGGCGTGTCAGGTAGGACGATTCCCGTTCAGATAGGAGGTTGTATGAAACGCTCAACGCACGCTTTTGCGATCACCGCCCTGGCCGCCAGCCTGGCGGCCTGCGGGGGCGGAGGCGGCTCCGGCAGCGGCAGCACCGGGTCGGTGTCGTTCAACATGACCGACGCGCCCACCATGGAATTTTCCAGCGTGACCATTGCGTTCACCGGCCTGCGGCTGAAGCCCGCCGATGGTGACTGGGTCGATTTTACCTTCGACACCCCGAAAACCCTGGACCTGCTGACGCTGCAGGGCGGCGTGACCGAGCCGCTGATCACCGATGAGGAGGTTCCGGCAGGGAACTACACGGAAGCGCGGCTGATGATCGACACCAGCGCCTCCTACGTGGTGGTAAGCGGTGAGCCGGACGTGCAGAAAACGCTGGCGGTACCCTCCGGCGAACAGAGCGGCCTGAAACTCAAGGGCGGCTTCACCGTCGCGGCGGACCAGTCCACCGATTTCACCATCGATTTTGACGCCCGCAAGTCCATTGTGAACCCGCAGGGCAAGTCGATTGGCGATTACCTGCTGAAGCCGGTTCTGCGGCTGGTGAGCACCGACAACACCGGCAGCCTCTCAGGCCAAGTGGATTACGCCACGATCAGTACAACCCGTATGAACGATGCGGGCTTGGCAGACTGCGCTGACCCGAGCACGACGGGCTATTACGGCGCCGTCTACATCTACCAGGGTGCGGACGTCGAACCTACCGACCTCAACATCAACTCTGACACCAACCCGCTGGTGGTCGCGCCGGTGGAAGATGAGGACAACGACGGCATTTACACGTATTCCGCCGCCTTCCTGACCGCCGGCGATTACACCGTGAGCTACACCTGCCAGCTGGATGACAATGAAACCACGGAGACCGGGGTGGAGTTTGACGGCACGCAGAACGTGACCGTCAACGCAGGTGAGAACACCGAGGCGGCGCCGATCCCCCTCGTGCCCTGACAACCCCCGCCGAACGAGAGCACCAACCCCCGGGCGCCGGCCGCTGTAACAGCCTCGGCGCCCTTGGCCCCGCCCCGGCGGGGCTTTTTTGTGGGCGGGCCGGCGCCGTCCCGGGAGTGGTTATTACAGCGAGGACGCGCGCGCTTCGGCCTGGTCCGCCCCGGCCACGTTGCCCCGGGCCCGGCGGATGTCCGCCAGCAGCAGCCAACCGGACCGCTGCAGGCGCGTGTCATTGCCGGCCAGGGACAGCCCCTTGAGCGTGAACTGCTCGGCGGTGCCGAGTTGGCCGGCGGAGACGTACGCTTCGGACAGCTTGAAATACACTTCCGCCGAGCCCGGCGCAATGCGCTGGGCCCGCTCCAGCAGCCCGATGGCGCCCTGGGTGTCGCCGCTGGCGAGCTTCTGATCCGCGCTGCGGACCAGGCTCAGTGCCGCCGGTGACAGGCGATCGCCCGATTCCCGATAACTCGGAGAGGCGTCATCGCCACCCGACGAGGCAGCCCTCCCGGTATCCGCGCCCTGAGACGGCTCGGACTGCTCACTCTTGCGCCAGACGGTCTGGCCGGACGATGTGCCCTCGTCCACGGTGCGGGGCGGCGGTGGTGCATCCTGGCCGCCACCCACCGGCACGTAAATGGAACCCGGCCCGCTGGCGCAACCGGCCACCAGCAACACCGCACTGAACACACTGATTCGGCCAGTCACGCCGATCTGACGCATCGTCATTGAAAGAATCCTTTGAACCAACCCTGAAGTCGTTTTTGCAGCGAACCACCGCAGGACACGGTTTGATTCGGCTCACTGCCGGTGATGAAGGGCACCAGCCGGGCCTGATCGCAATACTCGTCGGTCAGGGCCTGGCGCTGGTCATTGACCCAGCGATAGTTTACGCCGTCCGGCACCACCGGTGCGAACGCGTGCTGCGGCACCTGGGCCATGAACCGGGACCAGATCGGCAGCGCGCCGGTGGCGCCAGTGAGCGTGGTCGGGCCGTTGTCGTCCCGCCCGACCCAGGTGACCGCCAGCAGATCACCGCTGAACCCGGCAAACCAGGCGTCCCGGCCATCGTCGGTGGTGCCGGTCTTGCCGGCGAGCCGTAGCGCGTCCGGCACCGTGCGGTAGGCCCAGCGTCCGGTGCCTTCCTGCATCACTTCCTGCATGGCGTACTGCACCAGGTGCACCGCCGAGGGGTCCGCCACCTGATCCACCGCCAGCGGGTAGCGCGTCAGAGTCTTGCCATGGGCGTCGGTGACGTCCCGGATGGTGCGCAGGGGCGTGTTGAAGCCGGACGTTGCCAGGCCTTGATACATCTGAGCCACGGTCACCGGCGACAGGGACACGGCGCCCAGCAGCATCGACGGATAGCGGGACACGTCTTTGGTCACTCCGAAGGCCTGCAGCGTGTTGATGACGTTATCCACGCCCACGTCCAGACCCACCCTCACCGCGGGCAGGTTGTAGGAGTGGGCCAGGGCCTCGTGCAGGGGGACGTCGCCCCGCTCCTCGCCGTCGTAGTCCTTGGGTTGCCAGCGTTGGCCGTTCTTGAATTCCAGCACGAAGCCTTCGTCTTTCACCGGGCTGATCAGCGTGTACCGGTCCGGCTGGGCCAGCGCGGTGAGGTAGATAAACGGCTTGATCAGCGAGCCAATCTGGCGATTGGCGTCCAGGGCCCGGTTGAAGCCGGCAAAATCCGGATCCTTGCCGCCCACCAGGGCCAGCACTTCACCGGTGTCCTTGGCGGTGACCACCATGGCCGCCTCCAGGGACTGAGCCAGCTTGGCGCCACCCAGTTGCGGTAGGGTCTGGCGTACCGAGTGATCGGCGGCGTATTGGATGGTCGGGTTCAGGGCGGTGAAAATGCGCAGCCCTTCCGATTGCAGGTCTTCATCCCGGTAGTCGCGGGCCAGGTGGCGCCGCACCAGATCAATGTAGGCAGGGTAACGGTTTTCCGAGTACGACGGCTTGGCGCTCACATCCAGCGGCAGGCCTCGTTCCCGGGCGGCCTGATCGTCCGTAATCAGGCCAGCATCGGCCATTTCATTGAGTACCAGGTTACGCCGGCTCAGGGCCCGCTCCGGATTCCGGCGCGGGTTGTAGTAGCTGGGGCCCTTGACCATCCCGACCAGCAACGCAATCTGATGGGGCTTCAGGTTCGCCAGGGACTCACCAAAATAGAACTGGCTGGCCAGACCGAAGCCGTTGATGCTGCGACGGCCAGCCTGCCCCAGATACACCTCGTTCAGGTAGGTCTCGAGGATGTCGTTTTTTTCATAGTGCCAGTCCAGCAGCACCGACATGATCGCCTCGTTGGCCTTGCGTACGAGGGTCTGATCCCGGGTCAGGAAGAAATTCTTGACCAGTTGCTGGGTCAGGGTGCTGCCTCCCTGAACAATGCTGCCCGCCTTCAGGTTGGCCAGCATGGCCCGGGCAATGGACAGGGGAGCAATACCGAAGTGGTCGTAAAAATTGTGATCTTCCACGGCAATCAGAGTGGCGGGCAACAGCTTGGGCACCTCTGAGAGCTGCACCAGGATGCGGTCTTCCTTGTGTGCCGGGTAGATCCCACCGATCTGCGCCGGTTCCAGGCGGACGATGGGCGAGGCCTCGCCGGCGACAATCCGGAACTGGGTCACCTGATCATCCGTTACGGTCAGCGCCAGCCGGCGGCGGGGCTCTTCGCTGTCCGGAAAGCGAAAACCGCGAGTGCTGATCAGAAACCGTCCGCCCTGGCGCTGAAAACTGCCAGGCCGCACACCGTCGCCGCGCCGGAACCCGGACAGCTCCAGTTCCCGCTGCAATGCGTCGGCACTGATGCCGGCGCCGTCATAGAGTTCCAGCGGGCGGGCGTAAACTCTCGAGGGCACTTCGAAGCGGCGCCCTTCGAAGCGGGAGGTGACCACGGCATCCAGGTAAACGGTCCAGCCGGCCAGAAGCACCAGGCCAATCAGGGACACGCGCCAGAACAACCGCCAGAACCGGGAGCGGCGAGGCGGGCGGGCGCGCTTGGTGGAAGAGGACGATGAACGACGGGGAGTCTTTGATTTTGCCATGGCGGGATTATACCGAACGAGTCCGCGCCGACATCAGGGCCCGTGTGTTATTTCTGTAATGTGCCCGTTATGATAGGCCGACAAAAATCAACAGGTTCAGAGAACTCAAGGAGCAACACGTGGGCGACACTTCCGGCAACGCGCTGGTTCGGGCACTGCAGAATCCGGCGCTGTACGACCATCCGGTTCAAGAGTTTCGGCTGATCGAGACTCACATTTCCCAGGTCATCCTCACCGGGGACTACGCCTACAAGATCAAGAAGCCGATGGATTTCGGCTTTCTGGACTTTTCTACCCTGGAGCGTCGCAAACACTTCTGTGAGGAAGAGCTGCGCCTGAACCGGCGGCTCGCGGCGCCGCTCTACCTGGACGTGCTGCCCATTACCGGAACGCCCGAACATCCGCAGCTGGGAGGCGATGGCGAGCCCTTCGAGTACGCCATCCGGATGCGCCAGTTCCGCCAGGATGATCTCTTTGACCGGCTCCAGGAGCGCGGGGCGCTCACCCCCGAGCTGCTCGACAGCGTGGCCCGCCAGACCGCGGCCTTCCACGACAGCCTGCGCGGTATTACCGGCGACCAGCCCCTGGGCACACCGGACGCGGTATACGCCGCCATGCAGGAAAACGTGGACCAGATCCGCCCGCTCATTGATGAACCCGCCTTGCTGGCACAGCTGGACGCCCTGGAAGACTGGACCCGCACCACCTTTGAACGCTACCAGCCGCTGATTGCCCAGCGCCGCGCCGACGGCTTTGTACGCGAATGCCACGGCGACCTGCACCTGGCCAACATGACGTTGTTCAACGGCGAGGTCACGGTGTTCGACTGCATCGAGTTCAACGAGCCGTTCCGCTGGATCGACGTGATCAATGATCTGGCGTTCCTGCTGATGGACCTGGAATCCCGCGAGGAAACGGCGCTCGCCAACCGGGTACTGAACACCTACCTGGAATACCGGGGCGACTACGGCGCGCTGCCACTGCTGCCGCTGTACAAATCCTACCGGGCGCTGGTGCGGGCCAAGATCGCCCTGTTCACCATGGGCAATCCCGAACTGAGCGAGGCCGAAAGAGCGGGCCTGCTTGACCGCTACCGCCTCTACGCGGACCTGGCGGAATCCTACAGCGCCATCCCCAATCGGTATCTGCTGGCCACCACCGGCCTGTCCGCCAGCGGCAAAAGCTGCGTGAGTGCCGCCATGGCCGCCGAACTCGACCTGGTGCGGTTGCGGTCAGACGTGGAGCGCAAGCGCCTGCATGGTCTCGCGCCCCTCGACAGCAGCCGTTCCGGCACCGGCGAAGGCCTTTACACCCCAGAGGCGAACGAGCGCACCTACCGGCACCTGGCGGACCTGAGCCGGCAACTGCTGGACGCCGGCCTGTCGGTGATCATTGATGCCGCCTGCCTGAAGCACTGGGAGCGCACCCTGTTTGCCGGCGTGGCGGAAGAAGAGGGCGTGCCGTTCCTGCTCATTCACTGTGAGGCGCCTGAAGCCACCCGCCGGGACTGGATCCGAGCCCGCGAGGGCGACGCCTCAGAAGCGACCGAGACGCTGTTGGAAGCGCAGCGGACCTGGTTTGAGCCTTTGAGCGCAGAGGAAAAAGCGCACACGGTACACCTTCACACCGACGAGCCACACGTGGCCGAAGCGGTCGCCGACCGTATCCGCCAGCACCTGATGCCCGGCGTTCACTGAGGGCCAAGCTCCACCGGAACCGCCTCGGTCAGACAGAGGCGCCCGCTGGGATTGCCGTCCGGGCCGACCAGGTCGGCCCGATAGGCCAACACCTCCACCCCGGCTGCGGCGGCTTCGCGGAGCAAGGCGCCGTAGGCCGGGTCAATCTGGTCCGCCGGCCGAATTCGTCCGATGCCCGTGTGATTCACCGCAAACAGCAGCACTGCCCGCTGGCCTGCCTGCACCTGCGCCATCAACTCCCGCAGGTGCTTCTGGCCGCGAACCGTCACCGCATCCGGGAAAAACCCCTCGCCGTTCTCGCACAGCGTCACGTTCTTCACCTCCACCCAAGCGTCCGGTTTCCGATCGTGGCCGCTCAGCAGCAGATCAATGCGGCTGTTTTCCACCCCATAGCGCACCTCGGCGCGGCAGTCCGGATACCCCCGTAGCTCGGCAATCCGGCCCGCCTCGATAGCCGCCCGGGCCTGGCCGTTGGGTCGGGCCGTGTTCACGCACGCGAGGTGGCCCGGCGCGGTTTCCACCAACTCCCAGGTGAACGCCAGCTTGCGTCTGGGATTGTCGCTTCGGGTCAACCATACCCGCCCGTTGTCCGGCTGGCAGCCGAGCATGGAGCCGGTGTTCGGGCAGTGTGCGGTCACCTCGGTGCCATCGGGCAGCCGGACGTCCGCGAGAAACCGTTTGTACCGGCGCAGCAACCTGCCCTCGGTCAAGGTTGTGGCAAACTTCATGAACTCTCTCCGCAAAGTAGGTGTCACAAGGCTGGCACCCCTGAAACTTATCTGCTATTTTCCGCAAATTCTCGCTTCAGGACGACCGGACCGCCATCCGGGCAGGCCGGGCAAGCAACGGACGTGCAAGAAGTATCGACAAGAGGCTGGGTTCCATGGCAACGACTGCTGAACAACCACGCGAACGCTTCACCAACTTCACCCCGTACGAGGTGAAGAAAGGCGAAGAATACATGAGTCCTGACATGCTGCAGCACTTCAAGAACCTGCTGCTGCAATGGAAACAGGAACTGATGGAAGAAGTGGACCGCACCATGCACCACATGCAGGAAGATGCGGCCAACTACGCCGACCCGAGCGACCGCGCCACCCAGGAAGAGGAATTCAGCCTGGAGCTGCGCACCCGGGACCGCGAGCGCAAACTGATCAAGAAGATCGATCAGACCATCGATCGCATCGACAAGGACGACTACGGCTTCTGCGACCAGTGCGGCGTGGAGATTGGTATCCGTCGCCTCGAGGCACGCCCCACCGCCACCCTGTGCATCGACTGCAAGACTCTGGCGGAAATCCGCGAGCGTCAGACCGGCATCTGAGCGCGCACCGCCATGGGGGCAGCCTGCCCGGGCTGCCCCGCTAGCGTCCATGATCTCTCCCTGTTACCGCGGGCGATTCGCGCCCTCGCCCACCGGCCCCCTGCATTTCGGCTCCCTGGTGACCGCTCTGGCCAGCTATCTGGAAGCGCGGGTGCACGATGGCCAGTGGCTGGTGCGCATTGAAGACCTCGATCCGCTTCGGGAACCCCCGGACGCCACCGACCGCATTCTCGCTAGTCTGGACGCCCACGGCCTGCACTCGGACGAGCCGGTGCGTTTTCAGTCCCAACGTCACGAGGCCTACCGCGCCGTCATCGGGACACTGCTGACCAACCGGCGGGCCTATACCTGTGCCTGCTCCCGAAAGGCACTGGCCGAGCACGGTGGTCGCCACCCCGCCCATTGCCGGGACCTCGCAGCCGGATCCTCCGTCCATCGCCGGGACCATCACCCTCACGCCATCCGGTTTCGCCTGAACGACGATCGCTGCCGGTGGACCGACCAGTTGCTGGGCCCCCAGGAGCAGATGGTCCGCGCCGAGCTGGACGACCCGGTGTTGCAGCGCAAGGAAGGCTTCTTTGCCTACCAGTTGGCGGTGGTGGTGGACGACATTGACCAGGCCATTACCGACGTCGTCCGCGGTTCGGATCTTCTTGAGATGACCGCCCAGCAGCTCCAGATTTACCAGGCCCTGGGCGGCCAGCCGCCCCGGTGGCTCCACATCCCCATCATCCTGAACGAACAGGGCCAGAAACTGAGCAAGCAGACCCACGCGCCGGCACTGAACGATCGCCGGGCGGCCGCCAATCTCGTGGACGCGCTCGCCGCCCTCGGCCAGCGCCCGCCGGAGACCCTGCGCAGCGCTCCGGTGGAGCAGGTGCTGGCCTGGGGTGAGGCGCACTGGCAGCGGGGCGCCATTGAACTGACAGGCCGCTGAGCGACGTGGTATAACGTGGGGCTGAATCCCCGCGGACCCGACACCCGATGTACATCTATCGCCTGGTTTTCCTGCTGGTGCTGGCCATCTACATCTTTTCCCCCAATATCCTCGACTGGTGGACGGCGCCAGGCAACGTCTGGTATAGCCCCTACCTGATCTGGGCCGGGCTGATCGCGGTGGGTGTGTGGCTGGAATGGCGACGGGACCCCAATGAGTTTTAGCGCACCCGGGCTGGTACTGATCAGCCTGGGCTACCTTCTGCTGCTGTTCGGCGTTGCCTGGATTACCGAGCGGGGCCTGCTGCCCAAGCGCTGGGTGCGTCATCCCGTGGTCTATATCCTCAGCCTCGGGGTGTACGCCGGCATCTGGGCGGTCTACGCGGCCATCGGCATGGCCTCGGACACCGGTTACGGCTTCCTCGCCTATTACCTTGGCATCAGCGGCGCCTTTCTGCTTGCCCCGGTGCTGCTAAACCCCATCCTTCGCATCGGCCGGGCCTACCAGTTGACGTCGCTGGCCGACCTGTTCGCCTACCGCTACCGCAGCCAGTGGGCGGGCACGCTGGCGACCCTGTGTTCCGCCGTTGCCCTGCTGGCCCTGCTGAGCATGCAAATACAGGCGGTGGCCCGCTCCGCCAGCCTGCTCGCGCCAACCGCCTCGCCCAAGGCCATGAGCCTGCTGTTCTGCCTGATCGTGCTGCTGTTCGCCATTCTCTTCGGCGCCCGGCGCGATCAGGGCTCGCAAAATCATCAGGGCCTGGTTCTCGCCATCGCGTTCGATTCACTGGTCAAACTCGGCGCGCTGCTGGCCATCGGCGCAGTGGTGCTGTCCCAGGTTTTTGGCGGCCTGAACGGCCTCGACACCTGGATCGACGGCAACAAAGCCATCAGCGGCACCCTGACCCTGGCCATCGACGACGGCAGTTGGCGGGCGCTCATGCTGATGTCCTTCGCCGGCGTGATTGTGCTGCCCCACATGTATCACATGACCTTCAGTGAAAACCCGGCGCCCCGGGCACTGGCTCGGGCCAGTTGGGGCCTACCGCTGTACCTGCTGCTGCTGGCACTGCCGGTGCCGGTGATTCTCTGGGGCGGCCAGGCCCTCGGCGTGGCGACCGATCCAAACTTCTACACCCTCGGCATCGCCCAGTCCCTGCAGAGCCCCTGGCTGACCATCCTCATGTACATCGCCGGGTTGTCCGCCGCCAGCGGGCTGATGATCGTGAGCACCCTGGCGCTGGCGGGCATGGTGCTCAACCACGTTGTGTTGCCCCTGAAAACACCAAAAGACCAGGCCGACATCTACCAATGGCTGCAGTGGGTCAAACGCCTGCTGATCGCGGTCATCCTGTTCTTTGCCCTGCTGTTCCACGAAACCGTGGGCCAGAACCTGGACCTCGCCATCCTGGGCGCCATTTCGCTGTCCGGCATGCTCCAGCTGCTGCCCGGCGCCCTGGGGGTGATCTACTGGCCAGAGGGCAACCGGCGCGGGCTGATCGCCGGCCTGCTGACCGGCCTGGCCATTTGGCTGGTGACGCTGGTGCTGCCCTTCAGCCACACCCTCAATCCTCTGGCCTGGCTCGATTTCCCGCTGATCCCGGACCAGACCAACTGGCACATCTTCACCTTCGCCAGCCTGACCGCCAACATCACCGTGTTCGGCCTGGTCTCCATCCTCAGCGCCAGCTCCCCGGAAGAGACCAGCGCCGCCCAGGCCTGCTCCATGGGGGCACTCTCCCGGCCGCAGCGCCGGGAGCTGCTGGCCTCATCGTCGTCGGATTTTGTCCGGCAGTTATCCGAGCCTCTTGGGCCAGACGTTGCCCAGCGGGAAGTCGAACGGGCTCTCAGCCGTCTCAAGCTCCCGCCAGTGGAATATCGTCCCTACCAATTGCGCCGGCTACGGGATCAAATTGAAGCCAATCTTTCGGGCCTGCTCGGTCCGTCGGTGGCCCGGGACATGGTCAAGCGCCATCTGGGTTTCAAGCCCATTGCCCGGGACAGCGGCGCCCAGGACATCCGCTACGTGGAGCGGGCCCTGGGCGACTACCAGAATCGGCTGACGGGCCTGGCCGGCGAGCTGGACAACCTGCGCCGACACTACCGGCAGACCCTGCAGAACCTGCCCATTCCCGCCTGCTCGGTGGGTGATGACGGCGAAATCCTGATGTGGAACCACGCCATGGAGGCGCTCACCGGCATCACCGCCGACGACGTGGTGGGCGCCCGACTGATGGCGCTGCCGGAGCACTGGCAAAGCCTTCTGGACGACTTCAACCGGGGCGAAGACCTGCACCGTTACAAACACCGGCTGGACCTGCGAGGCAAACCCCACTGGCTGAACCTGCATAAAGCCACCCTGAGCGGCCCGGACCACGCCGAGGGCGGCAGTATCATTCTGGTGGAAGACCAGACCGAAACCCGCCTGCTGGAAGACGAACTGATGCACAGCGAGCGGCTAGCCTCGGTTGGACGCCTGGCCGCCGGCGTTGCCCACGAGATTGGTAACCCGGTTACCGGCATTTCCTCCCTGGCCCAGAACCTGAAACTGGAAACCGACAACCCGGACATCCTGGAAACCGCCGAACAGATCCAGCAGCAGACCCGGCGAATCTCAACCATCCTCCAGACCTTGATGAACTTTGCCCGTTCCGGTAACCACGCCCAGGCCAACCACTACGAACCGGTGCACATTCATCGCTGCGTCGACGAATCGATCAACCTGCTGTCCCTGAGCGATAAAGGCATGGGCATTCGCTATCGCAACGACGTGCCCGCCGACCTACAGGTATTGGGCGACGAACAGCGCCTGGTGCAGGTGTTCGTCAACCTGCTGGCCAACGCCAGGGACGCGTCGCCCCATGGCGGCACGGTGACGGTCGGTGGAAACGACGACGGCTACTCCGCTATCATCGAGGTCGTTGATGAGGGATCCGGCATTCCCGCCGACCAGTTGGACCACATCTTTGAACCGTTCTACACCACCAAAGCACCGGACAAAGGCACCGGCCTGGGCCTGTCGCTGGTGTACAGCATCGTGGAAGAGCATTACGGCAACCTTCAGGTGGAAAGTCCCGCTGACGCGGCCGCCGGTATAGGCACCCTGGTGCGCCTGAGGCTGCCCGCCTACCAGCCAGAGTCCGGCGACCCTCACTCCGGCGGTGTTTCCTCCGGAAACGACAACGCCAGCCAGAACGAAAGGTCCTGAAACAGCCATGCCCCGCATTCTGATCGTTGAAGACGAAGACATCATCCGCTCGGCCGTCCGCAAGCTGCTGCAGCATGCCGGCTATGACGTTACGGATGCGCGCTCGGTGGAAGAGGCCGAGGCCCACGACCCGGACCAGTTTGACCTGATCATCTCAGACCTGCGCCTGCCCGGCGCGGCCGGCACCGAGATGATCACCCGGGCGCCGAATACCCCGGTGCTGATCATGACCAGCTACGCCAGCCTGCGTTCGGCGGTGGACTCCATGAAGCTGGGCGCCGTCGAGTACATTGCCAAGCCGTTCGACCACGACGAAATGCTGGCGGCGGTCGAGAACATCCTGGCCCGCCAACCGGCCAGCCAGACCGAACGCGGCAACGGTGAGACCAGCAGCACCGAGACCTCCGACCCCAGCCAGATCCTGTTCGGCCAGTGTGCCCCCATGCAGAAGGTGTTTACTCTGATCCGCAAGGTGGCGCCCACCGAAACCACGGTGCTGATACAGGGCGAATCCGGCACCGGCAAGGAGTTGGCCGCCCGGGCGCTCCATCTGCTTAGCCCGCGGGCCTCAAAGCCGCTGATTTCCGTCAACTGCGCGGCCATCCCGGAAAGCCTGATTGAATCGGAGCTGTTCGGCCACGAAAAAGGCGCCTTTACCGGCGCCGTCTCGGCGCGCACCGGCCTGATCGAAGCGGCGGACGGCGGCAGCCTGTTTCTCGACGAAATCGGCGAACTGCCGGCGGAGGCCCAGGCCCGTCTGCTCCGGGTACTGCAGGAAAGCGAGATCCGTAAGGTCGGCTCCACACAAAGTCGCAAGGTGGATGTGCGCATGATCGCGGCCACCCACCGCAACCTGAAGGCCATGACCCACACCGGGGAATTCCGGGAAGACCTCTATTACCGCCTGAACGTGATGCAGATACGCATTCCGCCCCTGCGGGAGCGCCAGGACGACATCCTGGGCCTCGCCCGCCGGTTCCTGCGCCGCCAGAGCGATCGCATGGGCAAGCCCAACCTGCAACTCAGCCCGGAGTCCATGCGGGTTCTGGAGCGGCATCGGTGGCCGGGCAACGTGCGGGAGCTGGAGAACGCGATTGAGCGCGCCACCATCCTGTGTGACGGCGACGTGATCACCCCGGCCCTGCTGGACCTGGACAGCGACGGCGGCGACGAGCACATTCCCCGCACGCTGGTGGAGGGCGACAACGAGCCGGCCACCCGGGAGGTCGATGCCGCCAGCGACCTGTCCCTGGAAGATTACTTCCAGCATTTTGTTCTGGAGAACCAGGATCGCATGAGCGAGACCGAGCTGGCCCAGAAACTGGGCATCAGCCGCAAGTCCCTGTGGGAACGCCGCCAACGGCTGGGCATTCCCCGCCGTAAGCCCGGAGGCTGAGACCTGTTACCCCGTGTTCCTCAAGGTAACACTTACCGAATCGTTAACGTGATGTAAGTAACACTTCACAGGAGTACGGGGTAACACTTACCGGCCAAAAAATATTAACCTGCTGTTTATAAAGAACTTTTAAAAACTGGCACGGGCTCTGCACTCTATTGGGCGCACAACAACAAAAACAACAGTGGCAAGAGCAGCGTCAAAACAAAAACAAAAAGCTGCAGAGAAAACGTTCGTCAACAAATACAAGAACAGAACGTGAGCGAACTGAGTGTTTTGGGTACTCTGCTTTTTAGTGGTTCCCCGGCACGTGTGAGCAGTAGATGTAAAAAGAATCGCCCCCAGACGACGACACATCTGCAACGCGCTCTCCGATGCTCCTGACCGCTCTGCGTATTCAAAGCTTTCCGTTTGCACTCCTCGGAGTTCTCATCTTGGGAACGAACAGTGGGGTACAAAAACGTAGAACAATCCCGGCAACAACAAAAACAATGCAGATCGTCAACGCTTTCAGGGCGGATTCGTGAAAACGGATCCGCCTTTTGATTATCTGGCGTGTGCAAAACCTGCCCAAACCGTTACACTCTCGGTTTTTTCTCATCGCAACGATGGATTTCAATGGCTAACCGATTTGTCGACACCATCCGCGCCCTGATCCCCGGCGGGCGCAAGAAACCCCGCGCGGTTCAGCGGCGGGAGATTCCCCGCGACCAGCACAATGTCTCGCGTTCCATGATCAGCGAACCCGCCAAGAAGGTTCTGCACCGGCTGAACAAAGCCGGCTATGAAGCCTACCTGGTGGGTGGCGGCGTTCGGGATATCCTGTTGGGCACCCAACCCAAGGACTTTGACATCGCCACCGATGCCACCCCGGAAGAGGTGCACGATCTGTTCCGCAACTCCCGGCTGATTGGCCGCCGGTTCCGCATCGTGCACGTGGTGTTCGGGCGCGAGGTCATCGAAGTGACCACCTTCCGGGGTAACGCCAGCGACGACGACGGCGACCCCTCCGACGACGAACGCCGGACTAACGAACACGGTCTGCTCCTGAGGGACAACGTCTACGGCAATCAGGAAGAGGACGCGATTCGCCGGGACTTCACCATCAACGCCCTGTATTACTGCATTCGCGATTTCACCGTGATTGACTACACCGGCGGCGTGGAAGACTTGAACAACCGTCAGATCCGCCTGATCGGCGATCCGGACACCCGCTACCGGGAAGACCCCGTGCGCATGCTCCGGGCCGTGCGGTTTGCCGCCAAACTCGATTTCGATATCGAACCGGACACCGAGGCGCCGATTCGCGAACTGGCTCCCCTGCTGACCCACATTCCGCCAGCGCGCCTGTTTGACGAGGTCCTGAAACTGTTTTCCGCCGGGTTCGGGGAAAAGACCTATGACCTGCTCCGGCACTACAACCTGCTGGCCCCCCTATTCCCCGAGACGGTCCGCGCGCTGGATAACGGCGAGCCGGATGAGTTGATCCGGCAGGC
Organism: Marinobacter sp. C2H3; assembly: GCF_037080155.1. Lineage (NCBI taxonomy): Bacteria > Pseudomonadati > Pseudomonadota > Gammaproteobacteria > Pseudomonadales > Marinobacteraceae > Marinobacter > Marinobacter sp. C2H3. Next base: position 29,483 of record NZ_JBBBNZ010000003.1, read on the forward strand.
GCTGCGCAACACCGATGCCCGCATTGCCCAGGGCAAATCGGTGACACCGTACTTCCTGTTCGCAGCCCTGCTGTGGCCGGCGCTCCAAGCGGAGTGGCGGCGCCGCCAGGACAACGGTGACCCGGTGCAGCCGGCGCTGCATGGCGCCATTGAGAAAGTGATTGGCCGGCAGATCCAGGCTACCGCGATTCCAAAGCGCTTCTCCGGCCCCATGAAGGAAATCTGGGAGCTGCAGATGCGCCTGCCCCGCCGGCAAGGCAAGCGGGCATTTGCCACGCTGTCTCACCCCCGGTTCCGGGCCGCCTACGATTTCCTGCTCGTTCGGGAGAACAGCGGTGAGATTGAACCGGGCCTTGGGCAATGGTGGACCGATTTTCAGGCCGTTGACGAGCGCCGTCAGGAACAGATGCTGACACAGCTCAGCAGCAGCGAAGGCCCCGCCAAGAAGCGCCGCCGCAAGCGCCGGCCCGCCAAGCGCCCCGCCGATTCGTGAGCGTGGACGCGTTTGTCGGGCTGGGCAGCAACCTGGAAGACCCGACCGCCCAGCTCGCTCGCGCCATCAGCGAGCTGGCGGCTCTTCCCGATACCGAATTCGTTGCCCAGTCGCCGTTTTATGCCAGCCGGCCGGTTGGCCCCCAGGACCAGCCAGACTTCGTCAACGGTGCCGCCTGGCTGCGCACCCGCCTTGCGCCGGAGGCCCTGCTGGACCAGTTACAAGCCATCGAGCAGGCCCACGGCCGCCAGCGCCTGCGCCACTGGGGCCCGCGGACGCTGGACCTGGATTTGTTACTCTATGGCCGTGAGCGCATTGACAGCGATCGGCTGACCGTTCCCCACCCGGAGCTGGCCAACCGGGACTTTGTTCTGCAGCCGCTGCTGGACCTCGCCCCCGAACTGACCCTGCCGGACGGCCGCGCCCTTGCCGCGTTGCGAGCCAACTGCCCAGACAACCGGTTGCGCCTTCTGCCTCCGCTGCCACAAACACCCGGTACCAGCGGCTGATCCACGCCGACCTCTACCACACGCCTTCCTCTCCGCGACGCCCCTCACCGGCGCCTCGGGCCGGCCGCCGTGATACTATTGCCTCTGACCTACCCCGGGATTACCCTTGGCACCTGATCCCGCAACGTCTCCGGACGCCCGGGGCTATGCCCCGCGTCCACCGACCGATAAGGTAACGATCCTATGGCTGTGACCATCAATACCCTTCGGGAATACAAGCGCAACGGCGAGGCCTTCGCCGCCCTGACGTCCTACGATGCCACCTTCGCGCAGATTGTCAGCGAAGCGGGTGTGGACGTGATCCTGATCGGCGATTCCCTGGGCATGGTGCTTCAGGGCAACGACAGCACCCTGCCGGTGACCATGAACGAACTGGAGTATCACACCCGCTGCGTGGCCCGGGGTAACCGCGGGGCGCTGGTGATGGCCGACATGCCCTTCATGACGTATGGCACCGTCGAGGACGCCCTCACCAACGCGGCCCGGCTGATGCGCGCCGGCGCCCACATGGTCAAGATTGAAGGCACCGACTGGATGGCCGACACCATCCGCGCCCTGAGCGACCGGGGCGTGCCGGTGTGTGCGCACCTGGGGCTGACGCCGCAGTTCGTCAACAAGTTTGGCGGCTACAAGGTGCAGGGTCGGGACGAGCACGCCGCCGAGCGGATGATTGAACACGCCTGCGCCCTGGAAGAAGCGGGTGCCGATGTGATCCTGCTGGAATGCGTGCCAGCCCCGCTGGCGGCCCGCATCACCCAGGCGGTGAAGGCCCCGGTGATTGGCATTGGCGCCGGTTCCGACACCGACGGCCAGGTGCTGGTGGTGCACGACATGCTCGGGCTCACCTGCGGTCGAAAGCCCCGCTTCGTCAAAAATTTCCTGGCGGAGACCGATTCCGTCCAGAACGCGGTCGCCGCCTACGTCAAGCAGGTGCGCGATCGAACCTTCCCCGCTGAGGAGCACACGTTCAAGGCATGAGAACCGTCCATACCCTCAAGGAACTGCGAACGATCCTGCGCGGCTACCGACGCCAGGGCAAAACCATCGGCCTGGTCCCGACCATGGGCAACCTGCACGAGGGCCATATTTCCCTGGTGCGAAAAGCGGTGGAATCCGCCGACATTGTGGTCACCAGCATCTTCGTGAACCCGATGCAGTTCGGGGCCACCGAGGACCTGGACACCTACCCCCGCACGCTCGTGGAGGACCAGGACAAGCTGGCCGAGGCCGGCAACACCCTGGTGTTTGCGCCGTCGGCGGAAGAAATCTACCCCGAAGGCCTGGCCCGCCACACCCGGGTGATCGTTCCGGACGTGAGCGAGGGCCACTGCGGCGCCAGCCGGCCGGGCCACTTTGAAGGGGTGGCCACCGTGGTCAACATGCTGTTCAACATGGTGCAGCCAGATCTGGCCATCTTCGGGGAGAAGGACTTCCAGCAGTTGGCGGTCATCCGCAAGATGACCCACGATCTGATGCTGCCCATCGAGATCGTCGGCGGCCCCACCGTGCGCGAACCGGACGGCCTGGCCAAGAGCTCCCGGAACGGGTACCTCTCGGCAGAGGAGCGAGCCACCGCGCCGGTGGTCTACCAGACCCTGCAGCAGGTGGCGAGCCACCTCGCCGATGGTCGTACAGACTTTCAGGCCCTTGAGCAGGAAGCTGTGAAGCGCCTTAGCGAGGCAGGGCTGCGGCCGGATTACGTCAACATCGTCAACAGCCTGACGCTCAAGCCCGCCAACCCGGCGGACACGGAACTGACCGTGCTGGTGGCCGCCTTTCTCGGCACCACCCGGCTGATCGACAACCTGTCCGTGTCCCGCTGAGGCGGGCCCGGACCACCGGCAACGCCGCCGCGCCCCGCGCATGACCACCCCGACGGATAAGGACGCCAAGATGACCGAGCACCCCAACGCCCTCCCCGACAGCTCCCCCTGGGCTCGCCTGGCACAGCAGCGGGACGCGCTGTCCAAGACCCGCCTGCGGGAGCTGTTCGACCGGGACCCGGAGCGCAGTCAGCGGTACTACATCGAGGGCGCAGGCCTCGGACTCGATTTCTCCAAGAACCTGCTCACCGACGACACCCTCGAGGCGCTGCTCGATCTGGCCCGCCATTGCCGGCTGGAATCCCGCCGGGAAGCGCTGCTGGCCGGCCGCAAAGTCAACGTTACCGAGGGCCGCCCAGCTTTGCACACGGCGCTGCGCCACCCCGGCGGCACTGACATCCGGGTGGACGGCGTTGACGTGGTGGCAGAAGTGCACGCCACACTCGCCCACATGGAGGCGTTTGTCAGCAGCGTGCTCGACGGCCACCGGACCGGTTACACCGGCCAGCGCTTCACCGATGTGGTCAGCATTGGCATCGGCGGCTCCTACCTCGGCCCAAAACTGGTGTGCGAAGCCTTGCAGCCGTTTGATCAGGGCAAGGTTCGTTGCCATTTTGTCGCCAATATCGACGGCACCGACATCTGCGAAACCCTGCGGGGCCTGAACCCGGAGACGACCCTGTTCCTGGTGCAGTCCAAGTCGTTCCTTACCCAGGAGACCCTGGAGAACAGCAAGGTCGCCCGGGACTGGTTCCTGAACGCCGCTGGCGACACCGACCACGTAGCCCGGCACTTCATGGCGGTCACGGCCAACGTGCCGGAAGCGGAGGCCTTCGGCATCCAACCGAATAACGTATTCCCGATGTGGGACTGGGTGGGCGGCCGCTATTCGTTATGGTCGGCCATCGGCCTGCCCATCGCCTTGACTGTCGGCATGCACCACTTCCGGGCCCTACTGGCCGGCGCCCACGCCATGGACGAGCACTTCCGTAAGGCGCCGCTGGGGCAAAACCTGCCCGTGGTCATGGGCCTGCTCAGCGTTTGGTACAACAACGTCTGGGGCGCCGAGACCCACGCCATCCTGCCCTACGATCACTACCTTCGCAGCCTGCCGGACCACCTCCAGCAGTTGGACATGGAAAGCAACGGCAAGAGCGTCACGGAACAGGGCGAGCCGGTGGCAACGCAGACCGGGCCGGTGCTCTGGGGTGGTGTCGGCTCGAATGGCCAGCACGCCTACCACCAGCTGATCCACCAGGGCACGCGGCTGATTCCGGCCGATTTCATCATACCGCTGGTGAGCCACAACCCGGTGGCCAGCCACCACGCTGACCTGTTCGCCAACTGCCTGAGCCAGTCCCGGGCCATGATGGCGGGCAAGACCCTGGACGAAGCGCGGGCCGAACTTGCCGCGGAAGGCCTGAGCGAGGATGACATCGAGCGCCTGGCACCCCACAAGGTGATTCCCGGCAACAAGCCGAGCAACACACTGATCATGGAGCAGGTCACCCCGCACACCGTAGGGGCGATCATTGCGCTATACGAACACCGGACCTTCGTCCAGGGCGTGATTTGGGATGTGGATTCGTTCGATCAGTGGGGGGTGGAACTGGGCAAGCAATTGGGCAAAGGCATCCTGCCCAAACTGACCGGGAATGGGGCGCCGGAAACCGCCGGAGACAGCTCCACTGATGCCCTGATTCGGCGGTTTCGGTCAGCCCACGGCCGCTGAAATCTGCCGACCGCGCCAGTGGAAGTCCACCGGCCAGAGCTTCTGGCCGGAGCGGTGCGCCTGCCAGAGGGCCTCGTAGGTTTGGCGGCAGCGGGGGTGGCGCCGGTCCGGGGCCACATCCGCCAGTGGGCGCAGCACGAAGGCGTTTTTCAGAATCTCGCCCCGGGGCAGCTCCACACCGTCGATTTCACCCACCGCATCACCGTAGGTCAGAATGTCCACGTCCAGGGTTCGGGCGCTGAATTTAGGCACGTCCCTCCGCCGGCCGTGCTCGGCCTCGAGCTGTTTGAATCGCCGGGACAATTCGCCCACCGCCAGATCCGTCTCGATGCCAACCACCAGATTGTAAAACGGCGAGCCATCAAAACCGACGGCCTCGCTCTCGTACACCGGGGAAATCTCCAATTCACCGAAGGCGTCTGCCAGGGCGTCCAGAGCGCCGGACACATGCCGCTTCCGGTCGATGTTGCTGCCAATGCTCAGGTACACGCGGACGCTTTGGGCCATCAGGCTTGCTCTCCCTTCTGATTACGGCTGCGTTCGATACGGACCCCGACGGACCGGGCCGCCGGGACAGCGCCGGGCTTGCGAATGGTCACGACCAGGGACGCCACCCCGAATTCCGCCATCAGCCGCTGGGCCACCACTTCCGCCGCCCGCTCCAACAGCTGTGGTTGCAGATCGATCAGCCACTGGCTGACCCGATCGCTGACGGCGGCGTAATCCAGGGCGTCGGCAACATCATCAGACTGGCCTGGCACGCGGTTGTCCCAGGCCATGTCCAGATCAATCTCCAGCCGCTGGGTAACAGCGCGTTCCCAGTCGTAAACGCCCACCACGGTTTCCACCACCAGGCTGTCGATCAATACACGGTCTGCCAAGGAAATCTCCGCTCGTCCTGCCTTACTGATTGAAAAGCGCACACCCACGGGCTACTGTGAATGCGCGTACGGCGCCTCAGGCGCGCGCATTTTCGCACACAAGGCACAAGACCGACACCATGGAAGCCCCGTTTGATTCGGCCTACGCCCCGCTGGCCACGGTCCTGCTCTGCCTGGCGGCCTATCTGCTCGGCTCGGTCCTGTTTGCTTTGCCCGTCTGCCGCCTCTGGCGCCTGCCGGATCCGCGTGCCCTGGGCTCCGGCAACCCCGGCGCAACCAACGTCTACCGAACCGGCGGCTGGGCGCCGGCGGCACTGACCCTGGTGCTGGACGCCCTCAAAGGGTGGCTCCCGGTGTGGCTGGCCAGCCTCGCCGGCCTGTCCGTCATGGCCCAGGCAGTGGTGGGGCTGTGCGCCGTCACCGGACACATGGTGCCGGCATTCTACCGGTTCCGGGGCGGCAAAGGCGTCGCCACCGCTCTCGGCACTGGCCTGGCTCTGGCTCCAATCACCACGCTTCTGATGGCAGCCATCTGGGGCGCAGTCATCTGGCGTTGGCGCATCTCCGCGCTGGCTTCCCTCGTTGCCATTCTCACCGGCCCGGTGCTCAGCGCCCTGATCGAGCCGGACACCCTGCCCCTGTTCGGCCTGCTGGCACTGCTGATTGTCGTCCGTCATCGCAGTAACCTGATTCGCTTGGCCCAGGGCCGCGAGCACGGTCTTTGACCCTGGCCCATGCGGCCGGCGATCGCTTTTTATTCCGGGGAAACGAGCCCTTCTCTTTATTTTTGGGAAACGAGCCCCTCTCTCCGGGGCTCATTCATCGGCGGCAGCGTGTCCATGGGCCAGCGCGGCACGGCCAGGATACGATCGCCGTCCCGCTGGCCCGCCATCAGGCGCTGGGCGCCGGCGTAGGCGATCATGGCGCCGTTGTCCGTGCAGAACTCGGGGCGGGCGTAGAACACCTCGGCCCGATGCTTGGCCACCATGGTTTCCAGGGCCGCCCGCAATCGCCGGTTCGCGCTGACGCCACCGGCCATCACCAGGCGGCGCACCCCGGTTTCCTCCAGCGCCCGCCGGCACTTGATCACCAGCGTGTCCACCACCGCCGCCTCAAAGGCGTTGGCGATGTCCGCGCGCGTCTGATCATCGAGTTCACCCGCCTCGCGGGCATCGTTGACGGTGTTCAGGGTATAGGTCTTGAGACCACTGAAGCTGAAATCGAGGCCGGGGCGATCGGTCATCGGCCGGGGGAATCGGAACCGGCCGGGCGTCCCCTGCTCCGCCAGCTTGGCCACCTGGGGACCGCCTGGGTAATCCAGCCCGAGCATTTTGGCGGTCTTGTCAAACGCCTCGCCAGCGGCGTCATCCACTGACTCCCCCAGCAACTGATACTCGCCGATGCCGTCCACCTTCACCAACTGGGTATGGCCGCCGGACACCAGCAGCGCAATAAAGGGGAATGCGGGTGGACGCTCCTCCAACATCGGTGCGAGCAAGTGCCCTTCCATATGATGCACCCCCAGCACCGGCACGCCCAGCGCGTAGCCCAGGGCGTGGGCCACGGACCCACCCACCATCAGAGCGCCCACCAGGCCAGGGCCGGCGGTGTAGGCGATGCCGTCGATGTCCTGGCGTGTACGGCTGGCTTTGGCCAGCACGTCGTCGCACAGGGGCAGCAGCTTGCGGACGTGATCCCGGGAAGCCAACTCTGGCACCACGCCGCCGTAATCCGCGTGCATGGCCACCTGGCTGTATAGGGCGTGGGCCAGCAACCCCTCGCCCGTGTCGAACAGCGCCACGCCGGTTTCGTCGCAGGAGGTTTCAATACCGAGAATGAGCATAGATCGGAGTCCTGTGAAGAGGCCTGTGTGGGGCCTGGTAAAAAGGTGCCGGGGTTTGCGGCCGGGGAAACGGCGGGCATTTTAGCAGAAACCCGAAACCCGGAGCAGATCGCGTGAACAATCATTGACCTTTCCACCACCCTGGGGCTATCATTGCCGCCCTAAATCAGGCGCTGGTCGAGTTTTAGCCAATCGGACCAGGTCGCGGGCCGCGCCGGCCAAGCCGCGTGGCGCAAACTGAAACCGAATCTAACAGGTAGGTGATTTTCGAATGCCAGCTGTCAAAGTGAAAGAGAATGAACCGTTTGACGTAGCCCTGCGTCGCTTTAAGCGCTCCTGCGAGAAGGCGGGCATCCTGTCCGAAGTACGTCGTCGTGAACACTACGAGAAGCCGACGTCCGTTCGCAAGCGCAAGGCCGCAGCCGCCGTCAAGCGTCATCTCAAGAAGCTTCAGCGGGAACAGCGCAAGTTCGAGCGTCTGTATTAATCGATCCTGAGCGCCGCCACAGTGGCGGCCAGGCGACGCCGACTGCACAGTACGGATGGCCTGCTCAGCATTACGCGACAGCAGCGCCCCTCAAAATGCCGCCGAGGCCTGGCTTCGGCGGCATTTTTGGCTTTGGCCCTGAACCCACCCAGAGACGTACGACCCGGCAATCCGGCCGATCTGGAGCACCCATGAGTGGACTGATCCCGCAACGCTTTGTGGAAGACCTGCTCGACCGGATCGATCTGGCGGAGCTGATTGGTTCCCGGGTGACCCTGAAAAAGGCCGGCGCCAACTACAAGGCCTGCTGCCCGTTCCACGACGAGAGAACCCCCTCGTTCAACGTGCGCCCGGACAAGGGCTTCTACCACTGCTTTGGCTGTGGCGCCCACGGCGACGCCATCAGCTTTGTCCGCGAACTGGAAGGCCTGGGCTTTACCGAGGCGGTTGAAGAATTGGCCAAGCGGGCGGGCATGGAAGTGCCCTATGACCAGAGCGCGAAGCGGGAGCAGCAACAAGCCCGGACGCTGACCGACGCCCTGGACTTTGCCAGCCGGTTCTATCAGGGCGCTCTGACCGGCCAGGCTGGCGCCTACGCCCGGGATTACCTGAGCCAGCGGGGGCTGGATCAGGCCATCATTAAGCGCTACCAGCTTGGCTACGCGCCGGGCACCGGCACGGCCCTGTTTGATGCAGCGGCGAGGGACCTGCAGGGCCCGCTTCTGGAAACCGGCACCGTATCGAACAAATACGGCCGCCCCCGGGACCTGTTCCGCAACCGGATCATGTTCCCGATCCGCAACACCCGGGGCAGGACGGTCGCGTTCGGCGGCCGCACCCTGGGTGACGACAAGGCCAAGTACATCAACTCGCCCGAGTCGGACGTGTTCCACAAGAGTCGGGAGGTCTACGGCCTGTTCGAGGCCCGCCAGGCCATCCGCCAGTTGGACAAACTGCTGGTGGTGGAAGGCTACATGGACGTGATCGCCCTGGCCCAGAATGGCATTGATTACGCGGTGGCCACCCTGGGCACGGCCACCAATCAGGACAACCTGCAGGCGCTTTTCAAACAGGTACGCCATCTGGTGTTCTGCTTTGACGGCGATACCGCCGGCTTCCGCGCCGCCGACCGGGCCATGGAGAACGCGCTGGAACTGATGGCCGACGGCCTGCACATCCAGTTTTTGATGATGCCGGACGGCGAAGATCCGGACACTTTGGTCCGCAAGGAGGGCCGAGAGGCGTTCGAGGCGCGTATCCAGGGTGCCCGGCCACTGTCCCGGTTCCTGTTTGACCGGCAAAGCGAAGGGCTGGACCTGCAGTTGCCGGAGCATCGCGGCGAGCTCCGGGCCCGAGCGGAGCCCCTGCTCAACCGGATGCCCCGATGCACCCTGCGGGATGCCATGTGGCATGAAATGCTGCGCTTGTGCGGCGGCCGGCAACCCTGGCAGGGACAGCAAACCGGGAAGAACAACGGCTGGCGCCGGGATGGCCGGCGGGATCGGATTACCGAGGAGCGGATTGACGTGCGCCTCAGCAAGGACAGCACGCTGTGCCTGGCCCTGGTCGAAGCCCCCGAAATGGCGACCGAGGTCATGGCGCTGAGCCAGCAGTCCCGGCAGATGCCCCAGGCCCGGGCGTTGGCCGGCTGGATTCTGGAAAATGCCATCGGCGACCGCCGCCAGCTGCTGGCCGCACTGGCCACCGACGCCAGCGCCCGCAGCCGTTTCCATCACCTGTTCGACGGCATCGAACATGTGCCCTCACGGGAGAGCACCCTGGCCCAGGCCCGGGAGCTGATCAGCCCGAATGAGGAGACCGCGCGCCAGCAGCGGCTGGCCACGCTGATCCGCAATCTGCCGTCGCTGACGCCGGAGGAACGGAACGAGCTCAAAGAGCTCAGCGGCGGGGCTCAGGAATAGCCGCACTTGAAACTTACGGGACTGGCCACAATCTAACCACTTGCTGGCAGTGCCGTTAGGCGACAGCTATAATGGCTGTTTAACTTTTTTACGTTCATGAGCGAGTTCACAGGGTGTCTATGTCAGGCAATTCGCAGAAATCACGTTTGAAAGACCTCATTGCACGAGGCAAAGAGCAAGGTTACCTGACTTACGCGGAGGTCAATGACCACCTCCCGGAAGACATCGCCGACCCGGACCAGGTCGAAGACATCATCCGCATGATTAACGACATGGGTATCCAGGTCTGTGAGGAAACACCGGACGCCGATACCCTGCTGATGACCGAAGGGGATTCCACCGCCGACGAAGCCGCCGCTGCCGAAGCCGCCGCCGCGCTCGCCGCCGTGGAAACCGACGCCGGCCGCACCACCGACCCGGTCCGCATGTACATGCGGGAAATGGGCACGGTTGAGCTGCTCACACGCGAGGGCGAGATTGTCATCGCCAAGCGCATCGAGGAAGGCATCCGGGATGTCATGGCCGCGGTCGCCCACTTCCCGGGCACCGCCGGCACCGTGATCCAGGCCTACGATCGCATCATCGAGAATGAAGGCCGCATCAGCGACATCGTTACCGGCTTCCTCGACCCCGACGACGCCGAACCGTTCATGGGCGAAGAGAGCCCTGTGGAAGACACCCGCTCGGACGACAGCGACTCTGACGGCTCGGACGACGATGACGACGACAACTCCTCCAGCGACGACGACAACGACAATGGCCCGGATCCTGAAGAGACCCGGCTGCGGTTCGAGCTGCTGAAGGACAAACTGGCCGCCGCCGACGCTGCCCTGGACAAGCATGGCCGGTCCGACAAGAAAACCCAGGCCGCCCTGAACGAGCTGGGCCAGGTGTTTGCCCCGTTCAAGCTGGCTAACAAGGCGTTTGACGAGCTGGTCAACGTGGTGCGTTCCACCAACGATCTGGTCCGCGAGAACGAGCGCGCGATCATGCAGATCTGCGTGCGCGACTGCAAAATGCCCCGCAAAGACTTCATCAAGACTTTCCCGGGCAACGAAGTGAACCTCGACTGGGCAGGCAAGCTGGCCAAGAGCAAGAAGCCCTACGCCGCCGCCATCGGCGAGCGCCTGGACGAGATCGTGCGGCTGCAGAAGCGCATCCACAACGTGCAGGTGGAAGTGGACCTCGACGTCGCTGACATCAAGGAAATCAACCGCCGGGTGTCCATCGGCGAGGCCAAGGCCCGCCGCGCCAAGAAGGAAATGGTGGAGGCCAACCTGCGCCTGGTGATTTCCATCGCCAAGAAGTACACCAACCGCGGCCTGCAGTTCCTGGACCTGATCCAGGAGGGCAACATCGGCCTGATGAAGGCGGTGGACAAGTTTGAATATCGCCGCGGCTACAAGTTCTCCACCTACGCCACCTGGTGGATCCGGCAGGCCATCACCCGCTCCATCGCGGACCAGGCCCGCACCATCCGGATTCCGGTGCACATGATCGAGACCATCAACAAGCTCAACCGCATCTCCCGCCAGATGCTGCAGGAGATGGGCCGCGAGCCCACCCCCGAAGAGCTGGGCGAGCGCATGGATATGCCCGAGGACAAGATCCGCAAGGTGCTGAAGATCGCCAAGGAACCGATCTCCATGGAAACCCCGATCGGCGATGACGAAGACAGCCATCTGGGGGATTTCATCGAGGACATCCAGGCCCTGTCGCCGGTGGATTCCGCCACCGCCGAAGGCCTTCGGGAAGCCACCCGTGCCGTCCTCGCCGGCCTCACGGCCCGGGAGTCCAAGGTGCTGCGCATGCGCTTTGGCATCGAGATGAACACCGACCACACCCTGGAAGAAGTCGGCAAGCAGTTCGACGTGACCCGGGAGCGGATCCGTCAGATCGAAGCCAAGGCCCTGCGCAAACTGCGCCACCCGTCTCGCTCCGATCACCTGCGCGGCTTCATCGACGATCAGGGCTCCTGATACGGCCCCATCTCCGGTAGCGGGCGCCTACCCTCGCGGGTATAATGGCGCCCGCTTTTTCGTTACGGGCCTATAGCTCAGTTGGTTAGAGCAGGGGACTCATAATCCCTTGGTCGCAGGTTCAAGTCCTGCTGGGCCCACCACTCTGCCGCTTTACATCCCGCGCCTGCATACCCGTCCACAAATTTTACAGTCCCTTCGGCAACTCACGCCAACCGCCGGCATAACGTCATGATCCGCTTGCGCATTCCTCTTCTGGCAACGCTTTTGCAGCAGATTGGCTACGCGCCATGAACATGGGTCTCGGGCGCATTTCACAGGGATAGAAGCGAGGTTGTCGCTATGAAGATGCAACGGTTAGCGGCGTTAATTTTCGGAGTCCTCGGCACCAGTGCCGCCTACGCGGTGCCGTCGTTACAGCTGGATATTGATGGCGGAACCTATGTGGGGGGCTCGGAAGAGAGCACGGTGACCAACGATCCGGTGTTCAACCTCTGGGCGCTGGGCGACACCGGCGTGGTCAACACCGGCGTCAACTACTACCTCTCCATCGCGCTGTTGCCAGCCAGCCAGAACACCGGCGACCCGGCCAACTTTGGAAGCGTCTTGGTGAATGGCACCAGCCTGTCGAGCCTCGTTGGCGCCTCGGAGTACGGTAAGCCGCCGATTGAGTCCGTGGATAACGGGGGCGAACTGGCGAGCCACGGTATCTACGAGACGTTCTACTATCAGATCGCCTTCCAGTGGGCTGGTTTGCCGACCGTCGATTCCTACAACACCGCCGATGGCTCTGCCGGCCCCGCAGGCGACGAGCTGTTCAAGAAGACGTTTCAGATCGACGCGAGCGCGCTTGAAACCGGATATGGGCTGCATTTCGATCTGTACACCTACGGCGAATCCGGTACAGACAAAAAGGCCAAAACCAAGATCACCGACTTCGCGCCGTTCTCGCACGACGCGGGCTACTGCGTCAGTCTCGAATGCGAGCCGGTCACCGTGTCCGAGCCGTCCACCCTCGGGCTGTTCGGCATCGGCCTGCTTGGCCTGGCCGCCATTCGGCGCCGGATGGCCAAAGCCTGACGTCAGGTTTCTTTACAGCCCGGCACTGCACTACCGGCGACTCCTTGTCCTCCTTCAAGGCCCCTTCGGGGGCCTTTTTGCTGCCTTACCCCTCGAAAATCGCAACAAAAAAACACAAAGCTGGCCCTCCTGGCACGAGCCTTTTCCCTGTATTTGCTTGACGTTAACGGCTACGTGGTTTTACCGACACGGATCCGTGTCAAAAAAGCCAAAGTCCCGAAAAGACAAGCCGCATACACTGGCCGTGAAATGACTGGCGCCAGCTCGATTTTCGGAGGGCGCCTGGCACAACAACAATGACAGAACGGAGTGTTCCCATGGCAACCACCTCCCGGTTTTCAGTACGGGCGATGTCCCTGACCATTGCAGCCCTTTCCACCGGCACCGCACTGCCCGCCCTCGCCAGCATGGGCAACATCGGCACGACCTACGGCGTGATGCCCGTGGACGTCGCCACGGCGCAATCCCTCTCCATGTTTAACGACCAGGTCTCCGCCACCTACTACAACCCGGCCTCCCTGACCAAGGACAGCCGCGGCGAACTGACCACAGGCGTTCTGCACGCCGAGCAGGAACTGCGCAGCGCCAACCCCAATGCCGACGGCGATATCGTCGCCAACTCCCCGAGCCAGCATGTGCTCATCGGCATGAAGACCAACCTCGGCTCGATTACCCGCTACAAGCATCCGATTTACCTGGGCTTTATCGCCGGCGTGGAGAAATACGGCAAGGAACTGCTCGCCTTCAACTCGCAGACGTCGGACACCGGCCAGTTCCTGGAGTATGGCCGGGAGCCACTGTTCCTGAACATTGGCGGGGCAACGCCGATCTGGCGCGGCATTTCGGCCGGCCTGTCTTTCCGGGTGACGCTGGATGCGACGGCCCAGCTGGATGCGGTGTCCACCCTCGGCGGGGAAACCAGCCGTGAGCGGCTGTCCGTGAATGCGAAACCTTCCCTCAAGAGCATTTTTGGCACCACCGTAGACCTGGGCGAGACCTTCTGCCCGGACGACGGGTGCTTCCTTGACGGCTGGGAAACCGCGCTGATCTATCGCACCAAGTCCTCGGCAAAAACCAGCGTCAACTCCAACATCATCGTAACCCAGACCATTCCCGACCCGGGCCTGAGCCTGACGGTGGCCACCATCGATTCCTTTCAGCCGGAAACCTATGGCCTGGGCGTTCAGTACAAAGGCGACGGCTGGCGATTCGGCGGCAGCCTCGAGCAGCAGAACTGGTCGGAGCTGTCCCATCAGTTCTCGAACGACAGCATCAAGGATCAGCAATCCGTGCCGCCTTCGGATCGGATCAAGTTCGATGACATCCTGATTCCCCGCGTGGGCGCTGAATACCGCTTCAACGAGACCTTCGCCATCCGCGGTGGCGTGGCCTATGAGGAATCTCCGCTGGCGTCCACCCGGAACCCGGAGATCAACTACCTCGATACCGACAAGATCATTGTCGGCGTGGGCGTCAGCGCGACTTACAACCGTACCCGGCTGCTGGCCTACCCGATCCGCATGGACCTCGGCTACCAGTATCAGCAGTTGCAGGAGCGCGACTTCACCCTGGTGGACTACAACGGCAATGAAACCCCGGTCACCGCCGACGGCGATGTCCAGGTCTTCACCGGCTCGATCACCCTGAAGTTCTGATCGGAGGCTCCGTCATGACCCAGCTCAAACCCCTCGTCCTGGTGCCGGCCCTGCTGCTGGCAGCCTGTGGTGGCGACAAGCAGACCATGAACGCAACCACCCCGGCAGGCTCAGTGGTTTACTCCTACCCGGCCGACGGCCAGACCGGTGTCAGCCCCAAATCCGACATCGTGATCCGGCTGTCGGCGCCGGTGGCCGACGATGAAACCACCCTGGAAGACCGGATTCAGGTGCGCGGAGCCGGTAATCCGGTGGCCTTCAACGCCACCCTGGTGGATGGCGGCCGCAGCCTGAAGCTGCATCCACAGCAGCCTCTGGCCACCGGCACCGAGTACAGCGTCACCTTTAATGAGCCCCTCCGGGCTCAGGGCGCCGGCGCCATTCCCACGCCGAACGCCACCGGAGACGATGGCATTCAGTTCACCACCCGCGGCGCCTACAGCGGCATTGCCGGGCTCGATGACCTCTCCGAGACCTTCTCAGTAGCGGACATGGTGCCGTCGCCGGATGGGCTGCTGCAGGCAATGGACTTCTCCACCTTCCGCCTTCTGCTGACCCAGCCGGTCAATCCCCGCTGGCACGACATGGGTGGCACCATTGAGCTGTCCGACGCCAACGGAAATCCGGTGCCCGCCACCGTGCTGGTCGACCAGCGGCGAATCAGCGTCGACCCCTGTCTGACCGAGGATCCAACGGAATGCGGATCAAAGGATGACCAGCTTCAAGCCGGACAGACCTACACCCTCAAAATCCGTAACCTGCCCAGCCTGACCCATCCGGACCAGACCCTGACCCTGACCCAGCCGTTCACCGTGCGGGAAACCGGGCCCACCGTGGTGGTTCGCCAGGACGTGATTGACGATGGTGCGACCTCGATCCTGAACGGCCAGACCATCAACGCAGTCACTCTCAATTCCGTTCTCCAGGGCACCGCCGGCCCGTCCCAGCAGAGCGGCAGCCTGTACGCCGAGCTAGGCTACGCCCCCTCCTTCAAAGCGGATGAAGCCCTGCCCCTGCGGGTGCCGAAGAACAGCATCCTCAACAGCAGCAGCCTGGATGTGAAGATCAACGGCAGCGTGCCGGTGATCAATCCGGCCACCGGGCAGATCCAGCAAACCGGCAACATCAAGGTCACCCTGCTGACGGACGCGAGCGGTTACCTGCTGCCAAACCCGTACACCGATGACCTGAACGCGCCTCGGAACGTCAAGCTGTTCATGGACGTCTCCATGAATACCGCCGAAGCGCAGCCCAACGCCTCCCTGTCCCAGAACCTGATGGGCGTGGAACTGGACGGCATCGCCATGGTGAAAAACGGCATCCTGACCATCGACGCCATTGGCATTGTTGAGCCGAACCTGCTGGGCCAGGAAGTGACCGATTCCACCATCGCCTTCCACCTGGAAGCCCGCACCGACGTCGATTCCGCGCTGGACGCCGACGCCCAACGTCCTCTGGACACCACCGGCCCCAGCCTGGTGAGCTGGATGCCCGGCCCGGCCGATGCGTTTCCCAGCACCCGCCAGTCCATGCAGCGCCCGGGGGACCCGGTGGTCCTGAACTTCGATGAGCCGATCGATGCGGAGACGCTGGCGGATGGCCTGATCCTGAACGAGGGCAGCACCCCGCTGACCATCGGCGGCGGCACGCTCAAGGCTTACGTGGACGGTACCACCGTGGTGATCAACCCGGTGGGCGGCCTGAAGCACGGCGTTGACTACGCACTGTCCATCACCAGCGCCCTGGCCGATCCGGCGGGGAATGGGGTATCGAGCCAGACGCTCCAGTTCAAGCTGGACCCGACCAGCGGCAGCGACAGCCCGCCCGCCCGCTCACCGCTGGCGCTGACCACGTATCCGGGTTATCCGTGCGTGACGCACGACCTGGATATCCCGGGCGGATCACACGGCTATTGTAACGACGCCATCTCCGAATCCGGTGGCACCTACCCGGATGGCCAGGGCCCCGACCAGCTGCCCGTGACCTCACTTCCGGCGGACCGGCCGATCGTGGTGTTGTTCTCCCAACCCATGAACGTGGATTCCGTCAACAGCAGCACCTTTGTGGTCGAGAAAGCGAACGACCCGAGCGTGCCGGTCGGCAGCGGCACCCCGGTAGCAGGCCGCCTGCAGAAAAACCAGGAGCGGATTCGCTTCTTCCCCGACCAGCCGTGGGAAGACGGTGTGACCTACCGGTATACACTGAAGTCCTCGACCACCGGCGACTGCGCCGCGGCCTCGCCCTCGGTGATCTGCGGCAGCAACGATCTGCCGCTGCAGACCGACCTCCTGGTGGATCCGGAAGACGTGGGCGGGCCGGACCTGACCATCTACTTCAACGGTGCGCCCGCAGATACCTCGGTGTTCACCCCGCTGCGGAACCTGCCGATTCGGGACACGAATGCCAACTACGTCATCGATTGCTCGAGTGCGGGGGCAACCGACTGCCTGGAACCGTTCAAACACGACGCAGACGGCATGGGCGGTTTCAAACCAACCGCCAACGCGGCCAAGCTGGCCATTAACCCGAACCGTCATCCCAACATTCTGGGTAACAGCTCCACCAGCTCTGCTCAGGTTGGCTGCGACATCGGGCAGGATTGTCCGGAGAAGAAATTCATCTACCAGACCTACGGCCTGAACACCGAGGTCGTCGGACCCGCCACCGATCCGGAAACCGGCAAGACCGGCGTGCGAGTGCTGCTGTACCCGACGCTGCTGGCGACGACGTCCATTGATGTCTATGTGGACGACAACAACGCCGCCACAGACGCCCTTTTGCCGCCGGGCGACCCTCAAACCACGGGCCCACAGATCCTGCGCATGCGTTACGCCAAGGACGATCCCAGCTGCACCAGCAACTGCGCCCGCAGTGGGCTGATCCCCGGCATCATTATCGAGGGTGACGACGGCAAGCCCATCTTCAAGACAACCGCAGAGCTGATGCTGGATGCGCCGAATCTCGCACTGCCGCTGGGCGGTACGCTGCGGCACAACCTCTACAGTTACCCGTTCCAGCTGAACCTGCAGGGACCGATTGTGTTCTTCGATGACGGGCGCATGCAGATTGAGCAGCGGAACCTGCCGAGTGATGATCCGGCCCATCCAGACCCGGAGATCAACGTGCTCGTCACGACGCAGAACGATGTGACATCGACGGCGGTGGACATCGGGCTCTGCTTCCTCGGTCTGCTCGGCGGCAACACAGACGCCTGTGCCGCGCTGGTCGATCCGCCATCTTCTGGCGAAGACGGCGCGGTCTTCATCCCCCTGATCATTCCCGAGCAGGGCCTGTACCTCAACTTCATCTCTAACCCCATCAAGGAACTCCCCGCCGAGCAGTAAGCGGCACCTTTCGGGCCAGCCTTCGGGCTGGCCCGTGTTTTTGCGGGCCACGTCACCCACCGGTTTTCCCTTCCCGCCCCCAAGCTGATAATCTGGTTGCACAATGCAACCCAATAACCTGTTCACCCCTGTCTGTCTGCCCGGGAGATCCCATGGATAACGGCACCCATTTTCGAACCTGCCACCTCTGCGAGGCCATGTGCGGCGTCGCCATCACCGTCGAGAACGGGCGCATTGCGTCCATCCGGGGCGATGAGGACGACCCGCTGAGCCAGGGCCACATCTGCCCGAAAGCGACGGCCCTGCAGGACCTGCACGAAGACCCGGAGCGGCTGAAGCGGCCCATGCGCAAAACCGCCGACGGCTGGCAGGAGATGGACTGGGATGAGGCGTTCGAGCTGGTCAGCCGGAAGCTGCATCAGGTGCGCTCGGAACACGGTCGCAACAGCATTGGCGTGTATCTGGGCAACCCCAACGTGCACAACCACGGCTCGCTGGTAGCCACCATGCCGTTCCTTCGCGCGATTGGCAGCCAGAACCGGTTTTCGGCCACCTCCAACGATCAGTTGCCCCACATGCTCACCAGCCTGGAAATGTTCGGGCACCAGATCCTGTTTCCGATCCCGGACATCGACCACACCGACCTGCTGCTGTGCATCGGCGCCAACCCGATGGCCTCCAACGGCAGCCTGATGACCGTGCCGGACGTGCGCGGCCGGCTGAAGGCCATGAAACAACGCGGCGGCCGCCTGGTGGTGATTGATCCGCGGCGCACCGAGACCGGCCAGGTGGCGGACGAGTTCCATTTTATCCGCCCCGGTACCGACGCCCTGCTGCTGATGGCGATGGTGCACACCCTGTTTGCCGAGCAGCTGGTGGACGCCGGTCCCGCCCAGCGTCTGCTCAAGGATGTGGACCTGCTGCAGGTCGCGGCCCTGCCCTACTCACCGGAGCGGGTTAGCGAGACCACGGGCATCGCCGCCGAGGACATCCGCGAACTGGCTCGCACTCTCGCCCGCACCAAACGGGCGGCGGTGTATTCCCGCATGGGCACCAGCACCCAGGCGTTCGGTACCCTGGCCACCTGGCTGGCGTACTGCCTGAACATCCTGACCGGGAAACTCGATACCGTCGGCGGCGTGCTGTTTACCCAGCCGGCCATCGATCTGGTGGCGATTGGCGCCCTGTCCGGCCAGAGCGGTCACTTTGACAAACGCCGCAGCCGGGTCCGGGACCTGCCGGAATTCGCCGGCGAATACCCCGCCAGCACCATGGCGGATGAGATGCTGACGCCGGGCGAGGGGCAGATCCGGGCCTTTGTGACGGTGGCCGGTAACCCGGTGCTGTCCAGCCCCAACGGCCAGCGCCTCGACCAGGCCCTGGACGGCTTGGATTTCATGGTGTCGGTGGACTATTACCTCAACGAGACCACCCGCCACGCAGACGTGATCCTGCCACCCACCGCAGCACTGGAACGCAGCCATTACGATCTGATCTTCAGCCTGTTTGCCGTGCGCAACGTCGCCCGATACTGCGAACCCTTGTTCCCGAAAGACCCGGGCGCCCGGCACGACTGGCAGATCCTGCTGGAACTGGCCCACCGCCTGGAGAAGCTAAAAACCGGTGGCCGCCTGCCCCTGCGGGCGGAGCTTGGCTGGCGCGCGTTCAAACAAGCCGGCCCGGACCCGATCCTGGACCTGCTGCTGCGCACCGGCCCCTACGGCGCCGACACCGGCCCGGCCCGAGCGGTGCTGCAACCGGCGGTGGATCTGATTCTGGACCTGTTGCCCAAACGCCACCCGCTGCGAGGCCTGGCGGGGCTCAGCCCGGTCAACCGGGCGTGGAACGATCTGCCCAAAGGGCTGTCGCTGAAAGCCCTGAAGGACCACCCCCACGGCGTCGACCTGGGGCCGCTGGCCCCCACCCTGCCGAACCGTCTGTTTACCCGGGACGGTCGTATCCAGATGGCACCCCGGCGGTTCCTGCAAGACCTCGGCCGGCTACAGGCTCGCCTCGACGCGAATCAGCCGGATGCGCTGCAACTGATCGGACGGCGCCACGTGCGCAGCAACAACTCCTGGATGCACAACAGCCACCGGCTGGTGAAGGGCAAGGATCGCTGCACCCTACTGGTCCACCCGAACGACGCCGGGCGACTGAAACTCAGCGCTGGCGAGCCGGCGGAGATCGAAGGGGGCAGCGGGCGCATTGTGCTTCCGGTGGAAATTTCCGACACTGTGATGCCCGGCGTGGTGTCGGTGCCCCACGGCTGGGGACACAACCGAAGCGGCATCGGCCAATCGGTGGCGCAGGCACACCCTGGGGCGTCCATCAACGACGTACTGGCGGACGACCAGACGGATGCCGTGTCCGGTACCTCGGTGCTGAACGGGCAGTGGGTCACCGTTCGCCCCATCAAAGCCGGTGCCGCGTAGGCCCGGCAAACGCAAAACTGCGAGGAGACCACCCATGCCGCCGTGGCTACAGTGGGTTCTGATTATCACCGGGCTGGCAACCATCGCCTGTCTGGCGATATTTATTCGTAAACAGCTGGTTGTGATTGGGGAGGGCCGTCGACGGGACCTCAAAGCCGCTGCATTCCGCAGCCAGCGGCGGCAAGGGATGATTGACAGCATCCGGGTGCTGGCCCTGGCGGTGGAAGAAGACCAGATTGAGTACTCGGAGGCCTGCCTGCGCATAAAAGGGCTGCTGGATCACGTGGCCCCGCACCTGCTGGACCAGACGCCATTCCGGATCTTTCAGACCGTCCACGACAAACTCGCCCACATGCCGACACACGAGGCCCGGCAGGCCACCGAGCGACGGTTTATTGAAAAGCTGGATGAGGAACGGTTTGACGTCGAAAAAACGCACGCAGACGAAATACGCCGGGCGGCGACGGCCATTCGCCATTATCAGTTTGAGCCAGAGGATGTCCGGGCGCCCGCTGGAGGATGACGGCACCGCCCGTGCGCGGTCGGGGGCATCGTCGCAGAGTCAACGGTTGGGATGGGTGGTCAGACCGTATATTTGTAACGTTTTGTTAACGGCCTTTCCTTTTCCCCCGGCTGGTCTAACTTTATCGATAGGGAAACGCGATGTCTGCGCCGCGCTTCCCCGTTGTTTCTCCTGATACGTTTGGACGACTCTGCGCTATGCGGGTGACACTGCCGGCCTCTTGAGGCCGGCTTTTTTGCGCTCCGGCCCGCGCAGAGTCAGCCGGAGGGTCACTGATTCATCATGCCCGCCATGGCCATGACGCTGTCCCGGCTTTCCACCAGCTCATCAAACTGGGCCTCGACCCGCTCCCGCTCAAGTCCCAGGCTCTGATACATGTCGTCGCTGACCGGCTCGCCCGCGCCAAGAGCGATACCTCGGGCCGTCAGCAACTGGCGGCCGAGCCATAGCAGCCGGGCGTAAACCGACTCCGGGCCCTCATAACCCGCGTTCTTTTGGTACCGGATCGCCTGTACCACTTCCGACGGCATACTCCAGTTGTCCATCAATTGAGCGGCCATCTGCTCCCGGGTCACCCCCAGAAGGTGGTGCTCGATCACGGACGAATCGATGTGCGGGTTCACTTCCAGAGACCGGCAAACCAGCCGGAAATGGGGCGGAAATACCTGGGCCAGCAGCAGGTACCCGAAGTTGTGCAGCAACCCAGCGAGGTACGCCAACCCGAACATCGGGCGCTGCCCGCGGGGCATCATGCTGGCCAGAATGCCTGCGGACTGGGCTTGCCAGATGGCTTGCTGCCAGTAATCCACGTACCCGTCGGGGTGATCCTGAGGCTGCTTGAGGGCACGACCGAGGGCCAGGCCCATGGCCAGGTTCATCACCAGATCAAAGCCAAGCACCCGGGACACGGCATCGTGCACCGAGCGCACCTGCCCTGCCGCCGCGTAAAAGGACGACGACGCCCAACTCACCACCTGGGCCGCCAGGCTCGGATCGCTCTCGACGATGTCCACCAGATCCCCCATGACCGCATTCGGGTTCACCCGCAGGTGGATGATGCGCTGGGCGGTCTCCGGCAGCGGCGGCAGCTCCAGGGTGTCCTCAAGGCGCTGCTGGATGCGCAGCCCGGTAAATTTCTGGATGGCCACATGCAGTTGATCCCGGTCCTTACCCGCATCGTCCAGGTTCACCCGGATGCTGGCCGTGGCCGTGGTGAAGGCCAGCCGCTGGGCATTGGCGGTGAGGCCCTGAAAATCGGAGGCCGGCATGACCAGGGCAACGTCCTGGTCCGCCAGCGCCAGAGAGACCGACGGCAGGCCGATCACCGCCTGGTCCACCACCGTAGGCCAGCCGGTCAGGGAGGGCAGCGCCGGCAGTTCCGCCAGACCGGCCCGTTCCCGGACCTTCACCTGCTCCCGGCGTTTCATGAGCCGCAGGTCTCGTCCCAGGGCCTTGTTCAGCCGTTCCAGGTCGATCAGATCACCCTGACGGACGACCGCCTGCACCGGCCCCTGTTCATCGTTCAGCAGCACCATCCGGACCACTGTGTCCGGATCGGCCTGGCTGACCCGCCGCAGTGACACGTCCGACGCGGAAGCGCCGAGTGCCTGCTGGACCGAGACTGGTAATTCCATAGGACTCTCCGTTCAAACGTCACCGTAACGAATGTTTTCGCCCAGCCAGCGGATGATTAGCCCGCGGACCCGGCGGCTGTCGCCCATCAGTGTGGGGGCCATTTCCCGGACCGGCTCTATCCAGCCCTTGTCCCGCTCAAAATCCGCCAGTCGAAACTGCATCATACCGGTCTGACGCGTGCCGAGCACCTCACCCGGGCCGCGGATCTCCAGATCTTTTTCGGCGATCACAAAACCGTCCTGGCTGTCCCGCAGCGCCTGCAATCGTGCCTTGCCGTTGGCGGACAGCGGCGGATGGTACATCAGCACGCAGTAGCTGGCCTGCTCCCCCCGTCCAACCCGACCCCGAAGCTGATGCAGCTGGGCCAGACCCAATCGCTCCGGGTTTTCAATGATAATCAGCGAGGCATTGGGCACGTCTACCCCCACTTCGATCACCGTGGTCGCCACCAGCAGGTCCAGCTCACCGGCCTTGAAGCGCGCCATGATCTCCGCTTTTTCCCGGGGCTTCAGGCGCCCGTGCACCAGCCCCACGCTCAGGCCTGGCAGTCGCTCTGCCAGCTCGGCTGCCGTCACCTCCGCCGCCTGGCACTGCAACGCTTCGGATTCCTCGATGAGCGTACACACCCAATAGGCCTGACGGCCGGCCGAGCAAGCCTGCCGAACCCGATCGATCACGTCGTCCCGGCGGCTGTCGGGAATCACGATGGTCTCGATGGGTTTACGACCGGGTGGCAACTCGTCGATCACCGAGGTATCCAAATCCGCGTAGGCGCTCATGGCCAGGGTCCGGGGAATCGGCGTTGCGGTCATGATCAACTGATGGGGGGCAAGCGCACCGTCCACGCCTTTTTCGCGAAGGGCCAGGCGTTGGTGCACACCAAACCGGTGCTGTTCGTCCACGATCACCAGCGCCAGGCGATCAAAACGCACGTCGTCCTGGAACAGCGCATGGGTACCGATGACCACCGACGCGGCGCCCTCGCCAATGGCCGCCAGCGCTTCCTGGCGCGCTTTGCCCTTAATCTTGCCAGACAACCACGCAAGCCGTATGCCCAGGGGCTCCAGCCAGCCCCTGAAATTTTCATAATGCTGCTCCGCCAGGATTTCCGTGGGCGCCATCAAGGCCACCTGGGCACCGGCGTTGATGGCCTGCAGCGCCGCCAGGGCCGCCACCACGGTCTTACCGGAGCCGACGTCACCCTGAACCAACCGGAGCATCGGCAGGGGCTGACTCAAATCCTGCCGAATGTCCGCCAGCACGTGTTTCTGGGCACCGGTCAGGGCGAAAGGCAGGCCATCGAGAAACCGCTCGGCCAGGTCGCCACCCGGCAACAGGGGCAGCGCGGCCCGTGACTGAATGCGCTCCCGCACCTCCAGCAGGCTCAGCTGGTGGGCCAGCAGTTCTTCCATCACCAGGCGCTGTTGGGCCGGATGCCTGCCTTCCATCAACAGGTGCACCGGCGCGTCGGCGGGGGGCAAGTGCACGAGCCGGACCGCTTCGGTAATGCCCGGCAGTTGGTAATCCGCCAACAGCTCAGGCGGCAACCAGTCGTGAATCGGGTATCGGTCAAGATACCCCAGGGCCTGCTGGCACAGGCTGCGCACCCGGGGCTGCTGGATGCCTTCGGTCAGGGGGTAGATGGGCGTGAGGGTGGCCTGCTCCCCGGACGGCATGGGGGGCGGGTCCACCTGATATTCAGGGTGGTAGAACTCGAAACCGGCGCGGCCCGGGCGGACCTCGCCGAAGCAACGCACCCGCCGGCCTTCGGCTAACTGATTTTTCTGGGCGGCGTTGAAGTGAAAAAACCGCAGCACCAGAAAGCCGCTGGCATCCCGAAGCGTCACCTGCAGGCTGCGGCGCCGCCCCATGACCAGGTCGGCCTTGACCACCTCGCCCTCGGCGACAGCCACATCGCCGATGCGCAACCGCCCCATGGGGATGATCCGGGTCCGGTCCTCATACCGGTGCGGCAGGTGGAACAACAGATCCTGGAGGGATTCAATTCCGAGTTTCGCCAGGCGACCGGCCAGGGCGTCGCCCACGCCCTTCAGGCGGGTGACCGGAATATCGTCGAGGGCGACCATGGCGTGCTCAGCCGTCAACGGCGGCCGGAGACTCGGTTTTGGCCTTTTCGATCACACGGCACTGGCTGGCCGCCAGCGACAACACGTCAATCGCCTTCGGCCGGGGGAAGGTCACCCGCCAGGCCAGCGCCACCGTCCGGAACGGCACCGGCGGCGCAAAGGGCCGCACCGCCAGGATGCCCTCCTGATACTGCATGGCCGTAGCCGCCGACAACGGCAGCACGGTGATACCAAGCCCTGAGGCGACCATGTGCCGGATGGTTTCAAGGGAACTGCCTTCCGTCACCAGCGCCGGGGAGCCGGTATCAACGCGTCGGGTGACCGCCTCCACCAGTGGCGGGCAGGATTCCAGCACCTGGTCCCGGAAGCAGTGCCCAGGGCCGAGCAGAAGCAGTTGCTCCTTGGCCAGTTGCTCGGCGGTGAGTTGCTTTTCAGCGGCAAGTGGATGATCCCCGGGCAGCAACACCACGAACGGCTCGTCGTAAAGGGGCAGCGTCAGCACCTCGGGCTCCTCGAACGGCAGGGCAATGATGATGGCGTCGAGCTCGGAATGACGCAGCTTCTGACGCAGGCTGGCGGTGTAGTTTTCCTCAATGTACAGTGGCATCTCGGGCGCCGCCCGGCGCAGTTCCGGCAGCAGATGCGGAAACAGGTAGGGGCCGATGGTGTAGATGGCACCCACTTTTAGCGGTGAGTTGAGCTGGTTCTTGCCGTCGAGGGCCATGTCCTTGATGACGTTGACCTGATCCAGCACCCGCTGGGCCTGCTCGATGATGCGCTGGCCCACTTCGGTGACTCGAATGCTGCTCTTGGAGCGCTCGAACAGCGGAATACCCAGCTCATCTTCCAGCTTTTTAACTGCCACACTCAGGGTCGGCTGGCTCACGTGACATCGCTCCGCCGCGCGGCCGAAGTGCCGCTCTCGGGCAAGGGTGACGACGTAGCGTAGCTCGGTTAGCGTCATGGTACGGCTCCGGTATCTGAGCGGATCGGGCGATCATCTGTTTATGAGTTAAAGCATAAGGATTGAATTTGTCTATGGCAATCACCGACTCATCCCCTCGACCACGCATCCTCGTGGCCGGCTGCGGCAAGCTGGGCGGCGCCATCGCCACCCGACTGCTGAGCCGAGCCGATGTGTTTGGCCTGCGCCGCAATCCCGGCCAGGTGCCCGACGGTGTCACCGGCATCGGCGCCGATCTGACCCGGCAGGACACCCTCGCTGGCGCGCTGCCGTCGCATCTGGACGTGGTTATCTACTGCCTCACGCCGTCCAGATACGACGACGCCGGCTATCGCGCGGCCTACGTGGACGGGCTGGCCAACCTGTTGAGCGCCCTCAAACACTCGGGAAACGGGCCCCTACACCGGCTGTTCTTCATCAGTAGCACCAGCGTCTACGCCCAGGATGACGACAGCGAGGTTAACGAAGACAGCCCCACAGAGCCCCGCCGCTTTAGTGGTCGCTGCGTGCTGGAGGGAGAACGGCTGGCACTGGGCAGCGGACATCCGGCAACAGTGGTGCGTTTCAGCGGCATCTATGGGCCAACCCGCGGCCGGTTCCTTGAGGAAGTGATGGCGGGGCGACTCGCGCCCACCGCGCCCGCCCCCTACAGCAATCGGATTCATGAGGTGGACGCGGCCCGGGTGGTTGAGCATCTGGCCACGCTGGCACTCGGCGGCCAGACGCTGGCACCGGTGTACGTGGCCAGCGACAACGAGCCGGTTCGCCTGGATGTGGTGGTGGACTGGGTTCGGGGGGAAGTGCCGTGTGCGCCGCCGGCTGAGGATGCCCATACCGGCGGCCGGGCCGGCAGCAAGCGCTGCAGCAATCAGCGCCTGCGGGATACCGGGTTCGTATTTAATTACCCGAATTTCCGGGCCGGCTATCGGGAAATGATCTCAGCACTCAGCTGAGCACCATCACCGCTTCCATTTCGATGGGAACGCCCTTGGGCAGGGCCGCCACACCCACGGCGGCCCGCGCCGGGTATGGCTCCTGAAAGTAGGTGGCCATGATCTCGTTGACCGTGGCGAAGTTGGCCAGATCGGTCATGTAGATGTTCAGCTTGACGATGTCCTTGAGCTCGCCTCCGGCGGCCTCGCACACGGCCTTGAGGTTTTCAAACACCTGACGCGTCTTGGCCGCGAAGTCGCCAGCCACCACTTCCATGGTCTCCGGAACCAGGGGGATCTGGCCGGACAGGTACACCGTGTCGCCCGCCTTCACGGCCTGGGAGTAGGTACCGATGGCCTGGGGAGCGTTTTCGGTCTGGATGACAGACTTGTTGGTCATGATTGCAGAGTTCCTCTCTTCCAAAACGCCAATGCTCGCCCCTGCACGCCGGCAGTGTCAACCGCTGTTTGGTCGCCTCAGTGGCGCACCCGGCTGATGTGATTGACCGCCCGGATGTTGCGGATGCGGCGCATCACCCGTGCCAGGTGCTTGCGTCCGTGCACGTGCACCACCAGGCTGACTAGTCCGAAACGGGCGTTCTGGTCCTCGACGTTGATTCGCTCGATGTTGCCGTCGGCCATGGCCACCGCGTTCGCCACCTCGGCAATCACGCCGCGCTGGCGCTCCAGTTCGACCCTCAGCTCCACCGAAAACTCATCGGTGATGTCCTTGGCCCATTTCAGGTGGGTCAGCCGGGCACGGCCCTCATCGTCGTCGGGCAGGCGGGAACAGGTGTCGGAATGAATCACCAGCCCGTTGCCGGAGTCCATCACCCCCACCACCGGGTCGCCCGGAATCGGCTTGCAGCAACTCGCGAAGCGAACCAGCAGACCTTCGGTGCCGCGAATGGTCACCGGTGCACGCTCGGCGCTGCGGGTCTCCGCCAGCGGTTCGCTGTCCGCGCCTGCCACCAGTTGTCTGGCCACCAGGTAGGCCATGCGGTTGCCAAGGCCAATATCGCTGACCAGATCGTCAAAGGTGTTCACCTGGTTGTGGCTGACCACCGCCTGCTTCTGGGCATCGCTGACTTCCGAGAGTTTCACACCAAAGCCCTTGAGGGACCGCTTGAGCAGACTCTGCCCCAGCTCCAGGGACTCCACCCGCTTCTGGGTCTTGAGCACGTGTCGGATACTGCTGCGGGCCTTGCCGGTGACGACAAAGCTGAGCCAGGCGGGGTTCGGGCGGGCCCCCGGGGCGGTGATGATCTCCACCGTCTGCCCACTCTGCAGCGGCTGGCTCAGTGAGCCCAGTTTCCGGTTGATGCGGCAGGCCACCGAGGCATTGCCGATGTCCGTGTGGATAGCGTAGGCAAAATCGACGGGGGTGGCGCCGCTGGGCAGCTCCAGAATCCGGCCCTTGGGCGTAAACACGTAAATCTCGTCCGGGAACAGGTCCACCTTCACGTGCTCGATGAACTCCAGTGAGTCATCTGCCCGCTCACGCATTTCCATCAGCCCTTTCACCCATCGGTCCACCCGGGCCTGGTTGACACTCATGACGCCGGAAGGCTCGGTCTTGTACATCCAGTGGGCGGCAATACCGTTGTTGGCGATCTGCTCCATTTCCTCGGTGCGGATCTGGATCTCGATGTTGACGTGCATGCCAAACAGGGTGGTGTGCAGGGACTGGTAGCCGTTCGCCTTGGGCATGGCGATGTAGTCCTTGAACCGTCCGGGCAGTGGCTTGTACAGACTGTGCACCGCGCCGAGGATGCGGTAACAGTCGTCTTCCGTGTCCGTGATGATGCGGAAGGCGTACACGTCCATGATTTCCCGAAAGGATTTGTGCTTGAACTTCATCTTGTTGTAGATGCTGTTCAGGTGCTTCTCCCGGCCCAGAATACGCCCGGGCAACCCCCGCTCCCGGAGTTTTTCTTCCAGCTTACCGCGGATGTCGTCGATGATTTCCCGGTGGCTGCCCCGCAGGGTCTCGACCGCTTTGGATATGTAGCGGGCGCGCATGGGGTACAGGGACGCAAACCCCAGGTCCTCCAGTTCCGTACACACGGAGTGCATGCCCAGCCGGTTGGCAATGGGAGCGTAGATATCGAGGGTTTCGGTGGCAATGCGCTGGCGCTTTTCGTAGGGCATGGGGCCGAGGGTGCGCATGTTGTGCAGCCGGTCCGCCAGCTTGACCAGGATCACCCGGATGTCACGGGCCATGGCCAGGGTCATTTTCTGGAAGTTTTCCGCCTGGGCTTCGGCCCGGGAGCGGAACTCGATCTGGGTCAGTTTGCTGACCCCGTCCACCAGTTCGGCGACGTCATCGCCAAACTGCTCAATGAGCGCGTCCTTGGGGATACCGGTGTCTTCAATCACATCATGGAGCATGGCGGCCATCAGGCTTTGATGGTCCAGCTTCATGTCGGCGAGGATGCGGGCGACGGCCAGGGGATGGGTGATGTAGCGATCGCCGCTCTTGCGCATCTGGCCTTCGTGGGCCTGTTCGGCGTAATAGTAGGCCCGTCGCACCTGGTTGATGCGCTGAGTATCCATGTAGGTACTGAGCTCTCGGGCCAGACCTTCAACCGTAGACTCTGCGGGCACTACGCCTCCACACCGTTAGATCCCGGGGACAAAAAAACCCGAATGCACGCATCCGGGTCCTTCCTGATCCTTCCAGCAACGTTCTGTTACTACACTATAAAACGGCCGGAGGGGATTTCAATGGGGTCTGGCCGGGGATAGGTAATTCTCCTGCCCCCCGGGAGCCGTGGCTCAATCCTCGTCGTCTTCCAGCAGAAGATCGCGGGACACCTTGCCTTCGGCAATTTCACGCAGGGCAATCACCGTCGGCTTGTCGTTCTCTTCCGGCACCATCGGCTCGGAGCCGCGGGTGGCAATCTGGCGGGCGCGTTTGGTGGCCAGCATCACAAGCTGGAAACGGTTGTCTACGTGCTCCAGGCAATCTTCAACGGTAACTCGTGCCATAACTTCCCCGACGTTAAAAAGACAATTTCAGCAGACCGCGTAGTTTACTGCGGCCGGATCACTTTGTATACAGCACTGCGCGTCAGCGGTTAGCGCTGAGAGCCGAGAGCAAATCACCGTGGCGGGCCTGCTGAACAGGCATACGCAGGCGCTGGCTGCGCACAATGGCCAGCAGATCCGCCAGGGCCACATCAAAATTGTCGTTTACCACCAGGTAATCAAACTCGGCAGCATGGGCGCATTCGTCCGCTGCCTCCGCCAGCCGGCGTTCGACCACTTCGGCCGCGTCCGTTCCGCGGCCGGTCAGGCGCTCCCGCAACACCGCCGCCGAGGGCGGCACGATAAACACGCTGACGCACTCCGGAATCAGCCGGCGCACCTGCTCTGCCCCCTGCCAATCGATTTCCAGAATCACGTCCTGTCCGGTCGCCAGGGTTTCCCGCACCCAGACCTGGGAGGTGCCGTAATAGTTGCCGAACACATCGGCGTGCTCGAGGAACTCGCCCCGGCCAATCATGGCCTCGAACGTCTCCCGGGCGACAAAGTGATAGTTCACCCCATCCTGCTCACCGACACGCATGGTCCGGGTAGTGTGGGAGATGGAGACACCCAGCCGGGCGTCCGCTTTGAGCATCGCCGACACGAGGCTGGTTTTGCCCGCCCCCGAGGGCGCCGAGATGACAAAAAGCGTCCCCTGCTCGCTGCCTTGGCTCACACTCCGGCTCATAGTACCGCTCCCGTTCACTGTCTGGATCGCACCGACCGGCGGGCACCGGCGGCGATAAAGCGCGCAATTATACGATCATTCCGAGGCAACCGCACACGCACGACCCGGGCCAGGATTGACGCACACAAAACATGTCCATAATATTGGACGAATGGACACATCAGACGCCCTCTCCAGCTTTGCCGCTCTTTCCCAGGACACACGCTTGCAGGCCTTTCGCCTCTTGGTCCGGGCCGAGCCGGACGGACTGCCCGCCGGCGATATTGCCCGGCAGCTCGGCGTGCCCCATAACACCCTGTCCGCCCATCTGGCGGTACTGGCTCGAGCTGGCTGGGTGACCTCCCAGCGCCACAGCCGGACCATCGTGTACCGGGCCAGCCTGGCGCACGTCAACGCCACCGTGCAGTTCCTGGTTCAGGACTGCTGCGGCGGACACCCGGACGTCTGCACACCCACTCAATCAACCGGAGCCTGCCCACCATGACCGTCACCATCTACCACAACCCCAACTGCGGCACCTCCAGAAACACCCTGGCGATGATTCAGGCCTCCGGTGAGAACCCCACCGTTATCGAGTACCTCCAGACCCCGCCGGACCGGGCCACCCTGGAATCCCTCATCGCCCGCATGGGCATCACGCCACGGGATCTGCTCCGGCGCAAGAGCACACCCTACGACGACCTGGGCCTGGACGACCCGACGATGACCGATGCCCAATTGATCGATGCGATGATGGCGCACCCGATTCTGATCAACCGGCCCATTGTGGTGACTGACCGGGGCGTTCGCCTGTGCCGCCCGTCGGAGCAGGTGCTCGACTTACTGGATCATCCCCCAGAGTCGTTCACCAAGGAGGACGGCGAGGTTGTGCGGCGCTGACCGCCGGCCACGCCCCGTCATCGCACTCAAAGACCGCTGACGCCACCACCACTCCAGACACAGGACTTGTTCATCCGTGACCGCCCTTGCTCTATTTATTGTCACTCTCACCCTCGTTATCTGGCAGCCCCGGGGCCTCGGCATTGGCTGGAGCGCCATGGGTGGCGCGGTGCTCGCTCTGCTGCTGGGGGTGGTCCAATGGAGCGATGTCGGGGTGGTCTGGCACATCGTGTGGGACGCCACTTTCACCTTTGTCGGGCTGATCGTGATTTCCCTGATTCTGGACGAAGCCGGCTTCTTTGGCTGGGCCGCCCTGCATGTGACCCGCCTGGGCGGCGGCAGCGGGCGCCGGCTGTTTCCCCTGGTGATCCTGCTGGGTGCGCTGATCTCCGCCCTGTTCGCCAACGACGGCGCGGCGCTGCTGCTGACGCCCATCGTCCTGGCCATTCTGGTGCGCCTGGATGTGCCGCCGGCCACGGCCCTGGCGTTCATTATTGCCACTGGCTTCGTGGCGGATACCGCCAGCCTGCCGCTGGTGATCTCCAACCTGGTGAACATCGTCAGCGCCAACTATTTCAACCTGGGATTCGGCGAATACGCCGCCGTGATGGTACCGGTCAACCTGGCGTCGGTGGCGGCCACCCTGGGCGTTCTGTGGCTGGCGTTTCGCCGACCGGTGGCCACGGATTACCCGGTGCACACCCTGGACGAACCCCGCAGCGCTATCCACGACCCCCTGGTGTTCCGCAGCGCGTTCCCGATGCTGATCCTGCTGCTGCTCGCCTATCTGTTCGCCGAGCCGATCGGCGTTCCGGTCTCGGTGATCACCGGCGCGGCCGCCATTGCCCTGATGGCCATTGCCGGGCGCTGGTGGCAGGGCGGCCGGGGCGCAGTCATCCCGGTGCGCCGGGTTCTGCGGCACGCACCCTGGCAGATCGTGTGGTTTTCGGTCGGGATGTACCTGGTGGTGTACGGACTGGGCAACGCCGGGCTCACCGACCACGGCGCCCGGCTGCTGACCTGGCTGGGCGCTCAGGGCAACGTGATCGCCACCGTCGGCACCGGGTTTCTCTCGGCCATTGTGGCCTCATTGATGAACAACCTGCCCTCCACCCTGATCGGCGCCCTGGCCATCGACCAGGCCCAGGTGCCGGCGGTTACCCGGGAGCTGATGGTCTACGCCAACGTCATTGGCAACGACCTGGGGCCGAAGTTCACGCCCATTGGCAGCCTGGCCACCCTTCTGTGGCTGCACGTGCTGGCAGGCAAGGGCTATCGGATCACCTGGGGACAGTACATGAAGATCGGCCTGCTGATCACACCGCCGGTGCTGTTGGTGACGCTGCTGGCCCTGGCCGCTTGGCTGCCGGTGGCGTCTGGCGGCTGAACCGGGGGCGTCTGGTTCCGGGACGACGCGTCTTACTCCAGGTTCTGCACCTGCTCGCGCATCTGCTCGATCAGGACCTTCAGGTCCACCGCCGCCCGGGTTACCGCGGCATCCAGGCTCTTGCTGCTGAGGGTATTGGCCTCCCGGTTCAGCTCCTGCATCAGGAAATCGAGCCGGCGGCCGATCGCATCGTTGCTGTTGAGGGTGTCACGAACCTCCGCGATATGGGCATCAAGGCGGTCCAGCTCCTCGGCCACGTCGCTTTTCTGGGCCAGCAGCACCATTTCCTGGGTGATCCGCTCCGGGTCCAGTTCCACCTGCGCTTTCTCGAAACGCTCCCGCAGGTGCGCCTCCTGGGCAGCCAACAAGTCCGGCATCCGGCCACGTACCTCGGCCACTCGTTCGGCCATTGCGGACAGCCGCTCGTCGAACAGCGGCCGTAACCGCTCTCCTTCGCGCTCACGCACATCGACCAGGGCCTTCACCGTGGCTTCAAACAACGACTGCGCGGCGGCCTTGGCCTCGCCAAAATCCTGTTCGGGAACGGAAAGGACCCCAGGCCAGCGCAGAATGTCGAGCGCGCTGATGTGGGCCGGGTTGTCGAGCATCCGGTTGATGTGGTTCGCGGCGTCGTTGACGGAGCGGGCGATGTCATCGTTGATCTCGAAGCCTTTGGCAGCGGCATCCGTCGCCTGAAGGCGCATGGACACATCCACCTTGCCCCGGCCCAGGACGGAGCGCAGGGTATCCCGGAACGGCGTTTCCAGCTCGCGCAGAGCCTCCGGCAACCGGAACGCCGGCTCGAGGTAACGGTGATTGACCGTGCGGATCTCGCAGGTCAGCGTGCCCCACTCACCGCTGGCGTCCTGACGGGCGAAGGCAGTCATACTCCGGATCATGTCAGCTCCTCAACAATTCAGGCAGTCGCCGGAGTGTAGCAGGGTACGCCAGAACGACGCGAGCGCCGCCCGGGAGGCCTGGGCATCCGTGTTATACTCCCGGCCCGCATCGACGGATACCGGCCCCGGCCGGACCTTTTCACCAGAGACAGGACACACTATGCGACCCAGTGGTAGAACTCCGGAACAGCCCAGAGACGTTCGCATCACGCGGCACTACACGCGCCACGCCGAAGGCTCGGTGCTGGTAGAGTTCGGCGACACCAAGGTGATCTGCACCGCCTCCGTTGAAAACAAGGTCCCTCCCTTCCTGCGCGGCGAAGGCAAGGGCTGGATCACCGCCGAATACGGCATGCTGCCCCGCTCCACCGGCAGCCGCATGGGCCGGGAAGCCGCCCGTGGCAAGCAAGGCGGGCGCACCGTGGAGATCCAGCGCCTGATCGGCCGTTCCCTGCGCGCCGCGGTGGACCTCTCCGCCCTCGGTGAGCACACCATTACGGTGGACTGCGACGTCATCCAGGCCGACGGCGGCACCCGCACGGCGGCGATCACCGGTGGCTGCGTGGCCCTGGTCGACGCCTTGAACTATCTGGTCGCGGAAAAGCGGCTGAAGGCCTCTCCGCTGAAGCAGATGGTGGCGGCGCTGTCCGTGGGCGTTTACAAAGGCACGCCGGTTGTGGATCTGGACTACCCGGAGGATTCGGAGGCGGAAACCGACATGAACGTGATCATGACGGACCGTGGCGGGTTCATTGAAATCCAGGGCACGGCTGAAGGCGCACCCTTCGAGCAGTCCGAGCTGGACAGCATGCTGGGGCTGGCGAAGCAGGGTATTGAGCAGCTGTTTGAGATTCAGAAAGCGGCGCTGGAAGGCTAACAAGCGGGTCTGGGGCGCCAGTGTGGCGACCTCTCCCCAGACTGTAGAGGGCCAGGGACGGCCCGAAACAAGCTCACATAGACGTGCTCGTAGCGTGTCTGGGGAAAGGTCGCCACACTGGCGCCGCCCTCCAGACTTAAAAACCGATATCGATGTCGTAATCCATGATCACCGGGGCGTGATCGGAGAAGCGGGTTGAGGTATCGATCCAGCCATCCCGGATGCTCTTGCGAATGCCCGGCGTCAGCAGCTGGTAATCCACCCGGATACCGGCATTGCGGCGGCCACCCTCGGCCTGTTCCGGCCACCAGGTAAACTGGCTGCTCTGCTTGTTCACTTCCCGGAACGCATCGACACAGCCCATTTCATCGAACAGACGGTCCAGCCATGCCCTTTCGTGGGGCAGAAAGCCGGAAAAATCGAACTTGTGGTACAGCGGGCTGGCGTCGGTGACATGGTGGGCGGTCTGCAGGTTGGCGCAGAAAATGAACTGTCGGCGCTTGCGCAGGGTTTTCTGCATGTGCAGACCGAACGCGTCCATGAACTCGTCCTTGTGGTCCAGCACCGTGAGGTCATCGTCGCCAATCAGCTCTTCTTCCCGACCCAGGGCGCAGGGGGCCAGCACGCAGGCTACCGAGACCTTGTCAAAATCCGCCTGCAGGAAGCGGCCTTCCCGGTCCGCCTGCTCGTTGGCGAAGCCGTACATGATGGCCTTGGGGAAATGACGGGTGTAGATGCCCACACCGCCGTGCTCGTTCTCCTCGCCGTCGATGAAGTAGGCCTCGTAGCCCTCCGGAATCAGGTTGTAATCCTCGATTTCGTATGCGCGCATGCGGTGATCCTGAACGCACACCACGTCAGCGTCCTGATCTGCCAGCCAGTCGAAGAAACCCTTGTCCACCGCCTGCGCCAGGCCGTTGACGCTGATCGATACTACCCGCATACGTGTTCCCTGATTCGGTTTGTGTGTATGATACCGGTTTTACGCACTAATTAAAGACACAGACCCGCCAGAAGCCTTGCCATGCACGACTATCAGCGAGAATTCATCGAATTTGCCATCCGCCGGAATGTGCTCCGGTTTGGCGAATTCACGCTCAAATCCGGGCGCATCAGCCCGTACTTTTTTAACGCCGGCCTGTTCAACACCGGCGAGGACCTCGTTGCATTAAGCAAAGCCTATGCCGCCGCCATCGACCGGAGCGGCCTGGATTATGACATCCTTTTCGGGCCTGCCTATAAGGGCATTCCGTTGGCCACCGCCACCGCCCTGGCCCTGGCTCTGGCCGGCACTAGCAAGCCGTTCGCCTTCAACCGCAAGGAGAAGAAGGACCACGGTGAAGGCGGCAACCTGGTGGGCGCGCCACTGGACGGCCGGGTTCTGATTGTGGATGACGTGATCACCGCCGGCACCGCCATTCGCGAAGCCATCGGCATCATCCACGATGCCGGTGCTACGCCGGCCGGCGTACTCATTGCCCTGGACCGTCAGGAACGTGGCAACGGCGAGGTCTCTGCCATCCAGGAGGTCGAGCAGACCTACGGGATTCCGGTGGTCAGCATCATCCGCCTCGAACAAATCCTCGACTACCTGCAGGCCCGCCCGGAGTTTTCCGGCCACGCCGAGCAGGTTGCCCGCTACCGGGACCAATACGGAGTGTGAGCCATGGCCCATCGCCTGCTGCCTGTTTGTGCCACCGTCACCCTGGGACTCTGGCTGGCGCTGCCGCAAACCGCCGCCGCCCAGATGTACCGGTACACGGACGCCAACGGCCAGGTGGTCATCGGTAACACCATTCCCCAGGAAGCCACCCGTCGGGGCTACGACATCCTCGGCAGCAATGGCCGCGTGGTCAAAACCATTCCGCCTGAGCCCACCAAGGAAGAGCTCGCCGAGCGGGAAGCCCGCAAAGCCCAGGAGGCCGAGCAGGCCCGCCAGCGCGAGGCCGACGAACAGCTGCTCAAACGCTACAGCCATCCCGATCAGGCGGTGAAGGCGATGCAGCGCAAGATCGGCGAAATGCAGGGACTGATCCAGCTCAAACGCGGCAACATCTCGGTGGTGTCCTCCCAGCTGGACGCCGAGCAGAGCAAAGCGGCCGATATGGAACGCAGCGGCCAAGCCATTCCGGAGGCGACCCTCCAGAAAATCGACCGCCTGGGATCGCAGATTCGTGACATGGAGCGAGAGATCGCCAGCCAGGAAAAAGAGATCGAGGCGCTCAAGCAGGACTATCTCGAAGACATCCGGCGCCTGGAAGCCATTACCGGCGAACGCCACACGCTCTCTCTGGAGACGCCAGAAGCGCCCTGACAACGGCGTTTCTGCGAGCGCACCGGAACCGTCGCGCTCAAACAAAAAAGGCGCCGCGAACGGCGCCTTTTTCTATTCACCTGGTCCGCCGATCAGGCAGAGGCGGTGCTCTTCTTCGCGGCAGTGGTCTTGCGCGCGGTGGTCTTGCGCGCAGCCGGCTTCTTGGCTTCTACGGACTTCTTGGCGTCCTGGGCCGCCTCAGCCACGTCTTCGGCGGCGTCGGATACGGCGTCAGCGCCTTCAGCCGCTTCTTTTTCCAGCTTCGCCACCAGGTCCGCGGCAAAGTTGCCAAAGCGGGCGTTCAGGCTGCGCAGCTGCTCGAACAGGCTTTCGCTGTAACCGTCGTAACGCTTGCGCAGGGTTTTCACGCTGTATTCACGCGCTTCGGACTCCAGCTTCTCGGCGTACTCGAACGGCTTGGACGCCAGTTTCTTCTGCTGCTCTTCAGCCGCGTTGATGCCCTTCTCAACGATGTCCTGAAGCTGCTCTTGGTAGGTCTTGAGTTTACCCATGGTCGTTACTCCCTTTGCGGTTTCAAACGTGTTC
The DNA here is from genome assembly GCF_037080155.1 of Marinobacter sp. C2H3. Classification (NCBI taxonomy): domain Bacteria; kingdom Pseudomonadati; phylum Pseudomonadota; class Gammaproteobacteria; order Pseudomonadales; family Marinobacteraceae; genus Marinobacter; species Marinobacter sp. C2H3. Next base: position 66,427 of record NZ_JBBBNZ010000003.1, read on the forward strand.
ATCAACGTTCTGTGAAACGGTGGGGGCTCGCCACGGTGCGCCGTATGCGGCCCTGTTCATCAGTCAGGACTCACAATACGGCGATAAATTAGAATGATCATACTAAAACCCGGCATTCATCTCGGGGGTCACACCCTGGCCCGAAATGACAACCTACCAGCGAAACAGGACCCAGCTTGGTACCAGCAGGTCGGATTTGTGTTCTTCCATCCAGCCGCCGCCGTCGGCAGGCACCAGGTAGTAGGCGGGCCCGACGTCCGGAACCACCTTGATCTCCATGAGCTGGCCGTTGACGCGGTATTCATAGAATATCTTCTTATCACCAGGGCGAATGACAATCTGGGGACCCTGGTCCGACGGCTGGTAATCGGAGATCACCACCGGCTCCTTGGGGGTTTCCACGGGCACTTGGTCAAGCGCCCCGTCCTGCCCGGAGGTATCCGCCGCACTGGCATCCTTACCTTGAGCCACAGCCGCCAGCGGCAGGCACGCGAGCATCAGGAGTGAACAGGCGAATCGCTTCATATTCGTGCTACCCTTTTGTCCATTTCGTCAGCCAAAGACTTGCACAAGCGAACCTCCGCTTCAATCAGATTCCGGATCCGTACTTGTATGAATGAGCAAACCACCCCGCCCGTTGTGCTGGTAGACGGTTCGTCCTACCTGTTCCGGGCTTACCACGCCCTGCCGCCCCTGACCAACAGCAAGAACCACCCAACCGGCGCGATCAAGGGCGTCATCAGCATGCTCCGGCGGCTGGAGCAGGATTTCCCGGGCTCGAAAGTGGTGGTGGTGTTTGACGCCAAAGGCAAAACCTTCCGGCACGACCTGTTCGAGGATTACAAGGCCAACCGGCCGCCCATGCCCGACGACCTGGCGGTGCAGATTGCCCCCATCCACGACATTGTCCGTGCCATGGGCCTGCCCCTGCTGGTGGTACCGGATGTGGAAGCGGACGACGTGATTGGCACCCTGGCCAACGAAGCCACCAGCAAGGGCATCGACGTGGTGGTCTCCACCGGCGATAAGGACATGGCCCAGTTGGTGAGCGACCACGTCACCCTGATCAACACCATGACCGAAACCCGCATGGACCGGGACGGCGTGGTGGACAAGTTCGGCGTGACGCCCGAGCAGATCATTGATTACCTGGCCCTGGTGGGCGACAAGGTGGACAACATTCCGGGCGTGAACAAATGCGGTCCGAAGACCGCCGTGAAATGGCTGCAGACTTACGACTCCCTGGATAACCTGCTGGCCCACGCGGACGAGATCAAGGGCAAGATTGGCGAGTCCCTGCGGGACGCGGCCGACACCCTGCCCCTGAGCCGGGAGCTGGCCACCATCAAGACCGACGTGGCCCTGGACTTCGGCCTTGAGGACCTTGGGCTGCCGCAACAGGACGACGAGAACCTGATCGCGCTGTTTCGGGAATACGAGTTTCGCAGCTGGGTAGAGGAACTGGAGAAAAGGGGCGAGCCACAGGATAGCGCTGCCAAGGACGACCCGGCTCCCGACAGCGACAGCGCCGGCATCGAACCGCGCTACGAGGTTATCACCGAGCAGGCTCGCCTTGACGACTGGCTGGACCGGTTGTCTGAAGCCGAGCTGTTCGCGTTTGACACCGAAACCACCAGCCTGCGCTACATGGACGCCGAGATTGTCGGCGTTTCGTTTGCCATCGAGCCCCATGAGGCGGCCTACGTGCCTCTGGCCCATGATTACATGGGCGCGCCGGACCAGCTCGACCGGGACGCGGTGCTCGAACAGCTGCGCCCTCTGCTGGAAGACCCGTCCCGCAAAAAGGTCGGGCAGAACCTCAAATACGACAAGAACGTGCTGGCCAACCACGGCATCGTGCTCGAGGGCATCGCCGAGGACACCATGCTGGAATCCTACGTCTACAACTCGGTGGCCACCCGGCACGACATGGACAGCCTGGCCCGGGAGTACCTGGGCGAGCAGACCATCACCTTCGAATCCATCGCCGGCAAGGGCGCCAAACAGCTGACCTTCAACCAGATTGACCTGGACAAGGCCGGCCCCTACGCCGCCGAGGACGCCGACATCACCCTGCGCCTGCATCAGACTCTGGCGCCCCGGCTGAAGGACACCGGGCGCCTCGAGGCGGTGTACCGGGAGATTGACCTGCCGCTGGTGCCGGTGCTGTCCCGCATGGAGCAGCGGGGCACGCTGATCAGCGCCAGCACGCTGCGCCGGCATAGCCAGGAGCTGGCCGAGCGAATGGCAGAGCTGGAAGCCGAAGCCCATGAGGTGGCCGGGGAAACCTTCAACCTGGGTTCCACCAAACAGCTCCAGGCCATCCTGTACGACAAACTCGGCCTGCGGGTGGTCAAGAAGACCCCCAAAGGCGCCCCTTCAACCGCCGAGCCCGTGCTGCAGGAGCTGGCACACGAGCACGAGCTGCCCCGGCTGATCGTGGCGCACCGGAGCCTGAGCAAGCTCAAATCCACCTACACGGACACGCTCCCGGAGCTGATTCATCACCGTACCGGACGGGTGCACACCTCCTACCACCAGGCGGTCACCGCGACCGGCCGGCTGTCGTCCTCCGAGCCGAACCTGCAGAACATCCCGATCCGTACCGAGGAGGGCCGGCGCATCCGCCAGGCGTTCATCGCGCCCGAAGGGTATCGCCTGATTGCCGCGGACTACTCCCAGATTGAGCTGCGCATCATGGCCCACCTGTCCGGGGACAAAGGCCTGCTGAACGCCTTCGAACACGGGGAAGACATCCACAAGGCGACGGCCTCAGAGGTGTTCGGCGTGTCCGTCGACGAGGTCTCCGGCGACCAGCGCCGCAGCGCCAAGGCCATCAACTTCGGCCTGATCTACGGCATGTCCGCCTTTGGCCTGGCCCGCCAGCTGGGCATTGAGCGGGGCGTGGCCCAGCAGTACATCGACCGCTACTTTGACCGTTACCCCGGCGTGCTGCGCTACATGGACAACACCCGCCAGCAGGCCCATGAGGATGGTTTTGTCGAAACCCTGTTTGGCCGCCGCCTGTACCTGCCGGAGATCAACGCCCGCAACAAGCAGTTGCAGCAGGCGGCCGAACGCACCGCCATCAACGCGCCCATGCAGGGCACGGCGGCGGACATCATCAAACGGGCCATGGTGGAAGTGGATCGCTGGCTGATGGACACCTACCCCGAGCAGGCCCGCATGACCATGCAAGTGCACGACGAACTGATCGTTGAGGTGCATGAAGACGTCGTCGAGGCGGTCCGCGACGGCCTGATCCGGCGCATGTCCGATACCACTCTGCTGGATGTGCCGCTGCTTGTGGAAGCCGGCGTCGGCCTGAACTGGGACGAGGCCCACTGACGCCACCCTGGCCCAAAACAGGTCACCCGGGCCGCCCGGTGCACCAGATCACGGCGCTGTTGCCGTCGCCCGACGCAGGATAAGCGGAAAAACCGGCGGGCAGCGCCCGCCACAGCACCGGTGCCGGGAATCGGCATGAAATTCGCTTTGAATCAGATGTCGGCGCCCGGCCGGTCTACACCGTGGGGCGCTATGTTGTGACACTGGATCGAGGCGTTGATCATGACCACTCTGGCATTGGAACGCGGCTGGCTGCTGGACCCCAACCACCTCAAGCTGGTGCACCGCTGTCGCCGGCTGATTCAATCCGAATTCGGCGTCAAACTGCACCTGACCGAGCAGCACCTGGCCCAAAGACTGGCGGAATTTGCCGGCAAGACCCGATCGCCCCATCTGTCACGGACCTGGGATGATCTAGTGGCCCGGGTGCCGGAACTCGGCGGGCTGGCCAACGACGACGCCGAAGACGACGCCCCGAAACGGCGTTATCGCGGCCAGGTCATCGCCGATCCGGAATTGCCGGCGCCCGGCGAGGCCGCCCCGGATGTCCCGGCCCGCAAGACCGCCGTGATCTACCGGGGGCAGGTGGTATCGCCCTGAGCCGTCACCACACCACCGACCCCGGCCACCCGCCTGCGACCATACGGGCGACCGCTTGGCAGCAGGCCTAAACGGCCCCTGCCGCTAGGCACAAAAAAAACCGGCGAAGGGCTCGTGGCCCCGCGCCGGTTTTTCATACCGGAACGATCAATCAGAACGCTTTGCTGACCTGAATCCCGGCGCTCCAGGCGCTCAGGTCGTATTCGGCCTGGTAGTTGCTTTGATCCTGAACACCCGGCTGAAGCTCAGCCACCTGAGACGGGTTTTCATGACTGTAGTTGCGATCGTTCACCTTCGGATTATCCGCAAAGATCAGCGTGCCAACGGAGGCATCCACGGTCCAGCCGCTCTGCGCGTCTTTCCACTGGGCTCCTAGGGCCAGCCAATGGCGGTCTTCCGACGGAACCCGTGCAGTAACGTACTTGTCGTTCACCGGCGACTCATCCCAGGCGTAGCCCGCTTTCAGGGCCCACTGGGGCGTCGCCTGCCAGATGGCGCCAACGTTGAACTGCCACGTATCCTGCCATTTCTCGGTCACGTGGTTAATGATCGCACCCTTTTGCGGCGCATCAGTCACCGGGCCACCTACTTCATCACTGATAATGTCCAGTTCCTCGAAACGACTCCATTTCGAGAAGGTCGCGCCCGCAAGCAGCGTGACGCTGTCGGTAAGTTGATGGCGTGCGCCGAAGGTGATGCTTTCTGGAATAGCCAGCGGCACTTTCACTTTCTCGGATACATTGACGGGTGTGAAGACTCCGGCAGCCGGATTCACGTAGTTCGTCAGGTCGGCGTCGCCCTTCAGCTTCAGTTCCGTCCCGGTCTGCGCGGTCAGGCCCAGTTGGGTTTCTGGCGAAAGCTCGTACAGGAAGCCAACCCGGAAGGTAACGCCCACGTCGTCGCCCTGCACGTCCGCATAACCTTCATCGTACAGGTTCGGATTCGTCCCGCCCGAAACCGCGTAGCCGGCCGCTGAGTTGTCGAGGGAACGCGACAGACGCCCCTCGGCGTAAATAATGTTAATACCGGCGCCCATCGACAGGCCCTGCCCGTTGCTCACCGCAATGGACGGCGTAAATTCGATGGCCGTCAGCTCGGTCTTATCCGCAAAGAAACGGCCGACGAAATCATTTTCGTAATCCGCGGCGAGCCCGTAGGGCGCATGGATGCCGAAGCCAACGTCAATGTTGTCGTTCACTTCATGAGTCAGGTAAACGTTCGGCAGCACGGCCGGGTCGGCAATATCACCACCGCCCGAGCCTTGCACAGGAAGCCCCAACTGGTTGGTGGCTTTTGCACCGTCCTTCGCCTCGGCATCAATATCCAGAACCGCGGCACCAAAGGAAAGGTTGGTGCCGGACAGCTGGCTCATGCCGGCCGGGTTAAACAGCACGGTGGTCGCGTTTTCCGGGTTGGCGGCAGTGCCGGCGTTGGCCACGCCCATGGCGCTGGCGCTCTGCTCATTCAGGGAAAAACCGCCGGCCAGGGCGGTTGCCGGGGCAGCGATGGCGGCGAGCGTGGCGAGGCGCACGGCCCGGGCGAGTACGTGGGACTTCTTGTTCATGGTAACTCCTTATTGTTTCCGGCCCGGAGTATACGCAGCCCGGGCCAATGGCCTCAAATGCAATAACTACTCATTTGCGACCCTAACAAATTACGACTTTGGTCGAACAGGCCTGAAAAGGCGACTCAATCGTCCTGAATCGACAGTTTGTCGACGGTGGAGGAGAGCTTGTCGGCGCCGGCGGCGTCCGCTCCGAGTTTGATCATCAGGCGCAGGTCGTTGGCCGAATCGGCGTGGGCGAGGGCGTCCTCGTACGTGATGGAACCCTCGGCATACAGACGGTAGAGCGCCTGATCGAAGGTTTGCATGCCACTCTCGTTGGACTTGGCCATCAGCTCTTTGAGCTTGTGAACCTCGCCCTTGCGGATGATGTCTGCAACCAGCGGAGAGTTGATCAGCACTTCAATGACCGCCTTGCGGCCTTTGCCATCCGGCGTGGGCACCAGTTGCTGGGCGACAATGGCCCTGAGGTTGAGGGACAGATCCATCCAGATCTGGTTGTGCTGCTCCGGCGGGAAAAACTGGATGATCCGGTCCAGGGCCTGGTTGGCGTTGTTGGCGTGCAGGGTGGCCAGGCACAGATGCCCGGTTTCGGCGAACTGCACCGAGTATTCCATGGTCTGACGGGTGCGCACCTCGCCGATGAGAATCACGTCCGGCGCCTGGCGCAGGGTGTTCTTCAGGGCCACCTCGAAGCTGTCCGTATCGATGCCCACCTCGCGCTGGGTCACAATACAGCCCTGGTGCTGGTGCACGAATTCGATCGGGTCTTCAATGGAGATGATGTGGCCCCGGCTGTTGCGGTTACGGTGGCCGATCATGGCGGCCAGCGAGGTGGACTTACCGGTACCCGTGGCGCCTACGAACATGATCAGGCCCCGCTTGGTCATCGCCAGGTCCTTGATCACCTCGGGCAGGGACAGCTCATCCAATTGGGGGATCTTCACTTCAATGCGCCGCAGCACCATGCCACACAGGTTGCGCTGGAAAAACGCGGACACCCGGAAACGGCCGATGCCCCGGGCGCTGATGGCGAAGTTGCACTCGTGGGTTTCTTCAAATTCGGCGCGCTGCTTGTCGTTCATGGCGCCGTAGACGAATTCCCGGGTCTGCTCCGGTGTGAGCGCGCTCTTGGTAACCGGCAACACCTTCCCGTTCACCTTCATGCTCGGCGGCACGCCGGCGGTAATAAACAGGTCCGAGCCGCCTTTTTCCACCATCAACCGCAACAGTTTTTCAAATTCCATTTTTCTACCCAACCTTCACAATCAGAAATTATCCGGCATTTTCGCCTTGGCCCGCGCCGCTTCACGGGAAATCAGCCCTTTCTGCAGGAGCTTTTCCAGGCACTGGTCGAGGGTCTGCATGCCGAGAGCGCCGCCGGTCTGGATCGACGAGTACATCTGCGCGATCTTGTCTTCCCGGATCAGGTTCCGTATGGCCGATGTCCCAATCATGATTTCGTGGGCGGCAATCCGACCGCCGCCCATCTTTTTCATCAGGGTCTGGGAGATAACCGCCTGCAGGGATTCGGAGAGCATGGAGCGAACCATGGACTTCTCTTCGGCCGGGAACACGTCCACCACCCGGTCGATGGTCTTGGCCGCTGAGGTGGTGTGCAGGGTGCCGAACACCAGGTGGCCGGTTTCGGCGGCGGTCAGGGCCAGGCGAATGGTTTCCAGATCCCGCAGCTCGCCCACCAGGATGATGTCCGGGTCTTCCCGCAGGGCCGAGCGCAGCGCTTCGTTGAAGCCCAGGGTATCCCGGTGCACTTCCCGTTGGTTGACCAGGCACTTTTTCGAATCGTGCACGAATTCGATGGGGTCCTCGATGGTGAGGATGTGCTCGTAGCGGGTGTCGTTGATGTAGTCCATCATGGCCGCCAGCGTGGTGGACTTACCCGAACCGGTGGGGCCGGTCACCAGCACCAGTCCCCGGGGAACCGACGAAATGTCCTTGAAAACCTGGCCCATGCCCAGATCTTCCATGGTAAGCACTTTCGAGGGAATGGTCCGGAACACGGCGCCAGCGCCGCGGTTCTGGTTAAAGGCGTTAACCCGGAAACGGGCCACACCGGGCACCTCGAAGGAGAAGTCGGTTTCCAGGAACTCCTCGTAATCCTTGCGCTGCTTGTCGTTCATGATGTCGTAGATCAGGCCATGAACCTCCTTGTGTTCCATCGGAGGCAGGTTGATCCGTCGCACATCGCCGTCGACCCGGATCATCGGCGGCAGGCCGGCTGACAGGTGCAAATCGGACGCACCCTGTTTGGCCGAAAAGGCAAGCAGTTCAGTAATATCCATAGGGTTCCTCGGAGGGGTTTTTCTTTTATTCCAGACGCGGCAAACTCACACCATGAGCAGCATAGCAGACAACATCGGGAGCGTAACCCGACGCATACAAAAAGCAACATTGGCCGCCGGAAGAGCCCCGGACAGCGTGCATTTGCTGGCCGTCAGCAAGACCCGGCCAGCGGAAGATCTGCGCGCTGCCTACAGGGCCGGACAGCGCGCCTTCGGGGAAAACTACCTTCAGGAAGCCCTCGACAAGATCGACGCGCTGGCCGACCTGCCGGATCTGGATTGGCACTTCATTGGCCCGATTCAATCCAACAAGACCCGACCGATCGCCGAAGCCTTTGCCTGGGTGCACAGCGTTGACCGCCTGAAGATTGCCCGCCGCCTGAGCGAGCAGCGGCCGGCGGATCAGCCACCGCTGAATGTGTGCCTGCAGGTGAACATTGATAACGAAGACAGCAAGGCCGGCTGCCGGCTGGCCGAGCTGGCCGAACTCGCTGCCGGCGTCGGCGCCCTGCCCGGCCTGTCGCTCCGGGGACTGATGGTGATTCCCGATCCGGACCAGCCCGAGGACCAGCTGCGGGCCCGTTTCCGGGCCATGGCGGACGCGCTGGCGGAGTTGCGCCGGACCCAGCCGGAGGCCGGCCCGCTGGACACCCTGTCCATGGGCATGTCCGGCGACCTGGAAGCCGCCATTGCCGAAGGCGCCACCTGGGTCCGGGTGGGCACCGCCCTGTTTGGGGCAAGGCCGCCCAAAGCCCCGCCGCGCTGAAGCCGGCGGTTCCTGTTATCATCCGGGCAGACCGTTAACCGACCAAACGCTGGAGTGAACCTTGAGCACATCTTCCACCATCTCGTTCATCGGGGCCGGCAACATGGCCAGCGCCATCATCGGCGGCATGCTGGACAAAGGCTACAAGCCGGAAAATCTCTGGGTGAGCGCCCCGGAGGACAGCCACCTCCAGGCCCTGCGCAAGCGTTACGGCGTGAGCGTCACCACCGACAACCGCTACTGCGCCGAGCAGGCGGACATGGTGATTCTGGCGGTCAAGCCCCAGGTGATGGCGGACGTGTGCCGGGACATCGCTCCGGTGGTCCAGAACACCCGGCCGTTGATGGTGTCCATCGCCGCCGGCCTGACCACGGACACCCTGGACGAGTGGCTCGGCGGCGGCTTGCCGCTGGTGCGGGTGATGCCGAACACCCCCTCCCTCGTGGGTAAGGGTGCCGCCGGCCTGTTTGCCAACGCCCAGGTCAAGGACAAGCAGAAGGCCATGGTGCAATCGGTGTTCGAAAGCATCGGCTCTGCCCTGTGGGTGGACGACGAAGCCCTGCTGCACAGCGTCACCGCCCTGTCCGGCAGCGGCCCCGCCTATTTCTTCCTCATGCTTGAGGCCCTGGAGTCGGCCGCCACCGACGCTGGCATTGAGGCGTCGACGGCCCGCGCTCTGGCTATCCAGACCATGGCAGGCGCCGCCGAAATGGCCGCCCGCAGCGAGCATGATCCGGCCCAGCTCAAGCGAAACGTGATGTCCCCCGGTGGCACCACGGAAGCCGCCATTCACACCTTTGAGGACGGAGGCCTGCGGGAGTTGGTCAACAAAGCCTATAAAGCCGCGTTCGACCGGTCCCACGTGATGGCCAAAGAACTGGCTGGCAAACACTAACCCTGAGGGAGACCCTGCTTCATGCTGGCAGACATCTTGATCACCGTCCTGCTGATTGCCTCGACGTTCTACATGACCCTGGTACTGCTGCGGTTTCTGCTGCAACTGGCCCGGGCGGACTTCTACAACCCGATCTCCCAGTTCGTGGTCAAGGCGACCAACCCGCTGCTGCGGCCACTGCGCCGAGTCATTCCCGGTTGGGGCGGAATCGACGGCGCCGCGCTGGTGCTGGCGGTACTGGTCCAGGCGCTCACGCTCTTCCTCATTATTGTTCTGCTCACCGGCGCCATCCCGGGCATCAACCCCATCAAACTGGTGGTCTGGGCGGTATTGAACATCATGGACCTGGTGATAAAAATCTACTTTGCGGCGCTGATTGTGACCGTCGTAGTGAGCTGGATCGCGCCCCATAGCGGCCACCCCGGTATTCAACTGGTAGCCCAGATTATCGAACCGGTGGCTCGCCCGGTGCGCAACCTGATTCCACCCATGGGAGGCCTGGACCTGTCTCCCATTGTGATATTTCTGATTCTGCAGGTGCTGACGGCGGTAGTGGACCATATGAAGTTGGTCACAGGCCTGAGCAAGTTGACCCAAGAGTTGGGCACGCTGGCGGGAGGCCTTGGCAGCATCGGCCTGGGAATGTAAACCGTCCCGCAAAACTACATTTTTTTACAGAGGAAGCGATCACGGCTCCGGTAGACTCGATCTGAACGCAAGGGTGCTGCCTCGGCGGCGCCCGGGACAAAAAGAAAAAGGACATTCCGATGAACGCGCAGGGCACGCTGTCTCAGCAGGTCGAGGCCTACCACAACTGGAAAAAGGAACTGATCCGGCAGATCGGTCGCTACCGCCTCTGGCTGCAGGACAATGACCTGTTCTCCGACGACATCAGCGCCCGCCTGCGGCACGGCCTGGAGCTGCTGGTCGAGGATGAACTGACCATTGCGTTCGTCGGCGAGTACTCCCGGGGCAAGACCGAGCTGATCAACGCCCTGTTCTTCTCCGGTTACGGCCAGCGCATGCTGCCCTCGGAAGCGGGCCGTACCACCATGTGCCCCACCGAGCTGTTCTTTGATCGCAGCAGCCAGGAAAACTACCTGCGCCTGCTGCCGATTGAGACCCGCACCGACGACGACTCCCTCCAGCAGTGGCGCAACCGCCCGGAGCAGTGGGTGCGCCACGAGCTGGACGCCACCGATCCGGAAGTCATGCGTTCGGTGCTCGCGGAAGTCGCCCGGGTCAAGAGCGTGCGGCCGGACCAGGCCCGCGCGCTCGGCTTTGACGAGGACATGCTGGAGGCCGACCGCAACGAGCCCGGCAACGTGCTGGTGCCCGCCTGGCGCAACGCCCAGATCAGCATCCGCCACCCGCTGTTTGAGCGCGGCCTGCGGATCCTGGACACCCCGGGCCTGAACGCCCTGGGCTCCGAGCCGGAACTGACCATCAGCCTGCTGCCCCGGGCCCACGCCGTGCTGTTCGTGCTCAGCGCCGACACCGGTGTCACCGCCAGCGACATGACCATCTGGCGCGACCACATTGACACCGAACACGCCGACCATCGCGCCGGCCGGTTTGCGGTGCTCAACAAGATCGACGTGCTCTGGGACGATCTTCAAGGCGAGGCGCACACCCAGGCCGCCATTGAGCGGATCCGCCAGTACACCGCCGACCACCTGGGCATCCGCCAGCACGACGTGATTCCGCTGTCCGCCAAGCAGGGCCTTCTGGCCCGGGTGCGCCACGACGACGCCCTGTTCGAGCGCGCCAATATCGGCCAGCTCGAACACCTGATCATCCAGCGCATCCTGATGCACAAGGAGCAGTTGATCACCCAGAGCCTGATCAACGACATTCTGGGCATGCTGCAAAACAGCCAGGCGGCCATGCAGACCCGCCTGGGCTCGCTGGAAGAGGAGCTGGATGCCTGCGCCGGCGCCACCGTCGACAAGGCCGCCCTCGGCCGCCTCGCCGAGCGGGCTCAAAAAGACTACGACTTCTACTACAAAAAGTTGATCACCCTGCGCTCCAGCCGCCGGCTGATGGAATCCCAGGGCGCGACCCTCAGGGACATGGTCAGCGAGGCCCGGTTCGAGGCCCACGCCGAGCGGGTGCGAACGACCATGACCGGCAGCTGGACCACCGCGGGCATGAACCGGGCCATGGACCAGTTTTTCGAGCGCCTGGAAAGCGACCTGAACAACCTGATGAGCGAAGGCCACCTGGCCGAGAAGATGGTCGGCGCCATATACCGCCGCTACAACGAGGACACCCGCGCCCGGCACCTGGAGCCGATCCCGCTTCGGGCCGGCCGCCACGTCATCGCCATCCGCGAACTGCGGCGCAAGGCCCGGCGCTTTCGCCTCAGCCCCAAGAACCTGCTGGCGGCCCAGGCGCTGCTGGTCCGGCGCTTCCTGAACGTGATGGTGGGCGAAGCCCGCACCCTGCACGAGCGGGCGCGTCGGGACGTCGATCGCTGGCCCCAGGAGGCCCTGCTGCCCATTCTCCAATACTCCATGGAGCAAAAGCAGTTGCTGGAGCACCAGATCCGCCGCCTGAGGGACATGGTACGCAACGATCGGGACAGCCGCGCCGAACGGGAGCGGCTAAACCACGCCATTGCTGATCTTCGCCGCCAGCTGGAACTGGCTGACGCCATGGCCCGGCAGATTCGCAAGCCGGCGCCGACGCTGATCCAGCAGAAAGTGGTCAACATCTCCGGCGCACTCTGATTCCCCGCCAGCCCTCGAGAGCGCCCCTTAGGGCGTTGACCGAGGGTCTGGTTGCAGGGCACCGGCACCGGCTATACACTGCTCGGCTGGCGGGTTTTTGCGGCGCCGTCCGCCCCGCCTCTCCAGACATGACGGACCGAACCAGGAAGCCAGCGCGCCGATGCCCGAATCCCATCCTTCGGATTCTGTCGGGATAGTCACCCCGCAGTCCCACCATTTTGACACGCCCATTACCCTGGCCTGCGGCCAGACGCTGGCGCAGTACGACCTCGTGGTCGAGACCTACGGCGAACTGAACGCCGACGCCAGCAACGCGGTGCTGATCTGTCACGCCCTGAGCGGGCATCATCACGCCGCCGGTTACCACAGCGAAAACGACCGCAAACCCGGCTGGTGGGACAGCTGCATCGGCCCGGGCAAGCCCGTCGATACCCGGCGCTTTTTTGTGGTGTGCCTCAACAACCTGGGGGGCTGCCACGGCAGCACCGGCCCCAGCAGCACGAACCCGGCCACCGGGAAACCCTACGGCCCGGACTTCCCGGTGGTCACCGTTGCCGATTGGGTGCAGAGCCAGGCACTGCTGGCCGACCGCCTGGGCATCCGCCAGTGGGCGGCGGTGATCGGCGGCTCCCTGGGCGGCATGCAGGCCCTGCAGTGGAGCCTGGATTACCCGGATCGGTTGAGGCACGCGCTGGTGATTGCCTCCACGCCACGGCTGACCGCCCAGAACATTGCCTTCAACGAAGTGGCTCGCCAGGCCATTACGTCCGACCCGGATTTCCACGACGGCCGCTACTACGAGGCCAACACCCTGCCCCGCCGCGGCCTGATGCTGGCGCGCATGGTGGGGCACATCACCTACCTTTCCGACGCGTCCATGGGGGAGAAGTTCGGCCGGGAGCTGCGGGAAGAGGCCTATAAATTTGGCTATGACGCCGAGTTCCAGGTGGAAAGCTACCTGCGTTACCAGGGCGAGCGCTTCTCCGAATCCTTCGACGCCAACACCTACCTGCTGATGACCCGCGCTCTCGACTATTTCGACCCGGCCTATGATCACGGTGGCGACCTGTCCAAGGCGCTCGCGGACGCCAGCTGCGAATTTCTGGTGTTGTCCTTCAGCACCGACTGGCGGTTTCCGCCGGAGCGCTCGGAGGAACTGGTGAACGCGATGCTCAGCGCCCGCCGAAAGGTCAGCTACGCAGAAATCGACGCGCCCTGGGGCCACGACGCGTTCCTGATCCCGACGCCCCGGTACACCGACGTATTCACCGCCTATATGGACCGCGTGGCCCGGGAGGTGGGCGCATGAGACCGGATCTCGAGATCATCCAGCAGTGGATCAAGCCCGGCAACCACGTGCTCGACCTGGGTTGCGGCGACGGCACCCTGCTCGACTTCCTGCAGCGGGAGCGCCAGGCCACCGGCTTTGGCCTGGAAATCAACCCGGACCACATCACCACCTGCATGGGCCGGGGCGTGGCGGTGATTGAGCAGAACCTGGACACCCAGGGCCTGGACAACTTTGACGACGGCATGTTCGATGTGGTGTTGATGACCCAGGCCCTGCAGGCGGTTCGCCGCCCGGACAAGGTGATTGACGAGATGCTCCGGCTCGGCCGCGAAGGCATTGTCACCTTCCCCAACTTCGCCCACTGGCGCCTGCGCTGGGGGCTTGCCCTGAGCGGCCGCATGCCCGAATCCGAGGCGTTGCCCTACAAGTGGTACAACACCCCCAACATCCGGCTGTGCACCTTCAAGGATTTTGAAGCCCTGTGCCGCCAGAAGGGCATCCGCATCAAGAGCCGCCGGGTGGTGGACGGCCATCACCAGAACAGCCGGCTGGCCCGGCTGTGGCCGAACCTGCTCGGGGAAATCGCCATTTACCGCATCACCCGCGACGGCGCCTGACCGTCGCCGCCAGCCCGAGGAGCCCCCCATGAGCCAACGCCTGGTTATTGCCAGCAACAATCCCGGCAAGATCGCCGAGCTGACGGAGCTGCTTGCGCCGCTGGGGCTGGCCCCCGTTGCCCAGGGCGAACTGGGCGTCGGTGAGGCCGAAGAACCGGCGGCCACCTTTGTGGAAAACGCCATTCTGAAGGCCCGCCACGCGGCCCGGGAAACCGGCCTGCCGGCGTTGGCGGACGACAGCGGCATTGCCGTGGATGCTCTCGGCGGCCGCCCCGGCGTCCGCTCCGCCCGCTTCGCCGGCGACAGCGCCAGCGATCAGGACAACGTGGATGCCCTGCTGGAGGCCCTCAAGGGCGTCCCGGACGATCAGCGCGGCGCCCAGTTTCACTGTGTGCTGGTGTACCTGCGCCACGCGGACGACCCCACCCCGATCATCTGCCACGGCCGCTGGCCCGGCGAGGTGCTGCGGGCGCCCCGGGGCGATGGCGGCTTTGGCTACGACCCGGTGTTCTGGGTGCCTGAACGCCAGTGCACCGCCGCCGAACTGTCCCGGGCGGACAAAGGCCGCATCGGCCACCGGGGCCGCGCCCTGGCCCAACTGATCGACAACCTCCGCGGGGAGCACTGAAACCATGGCGCTGTCGCCCGCGCCGGTTTCGCCGCCCCTGAGCCTGTACCTGCACGTGCCCTGGTGCGTGCGCAAGTGCCCCTACTGCGACTTCAATTCCCACGCGCTCCAGGGCGACATCCCCGAGGCGGCCTACCGGGACGCGCTGCTGGAGGACCTGGCCGCCGACCTGCCGCTGCTGGATGATCGGCCCATCCAGACCGTGTTTATCGGCGGCGGTACCCCATCGCTGATGAGCGGCGCCTTCTACCAGAGCCTGTTCGCCGAGCTCCGGGCCCGGCTGCCGTTTGCCCCGGACGCGGAAATCACCCTGGAGGCCAACCCCGGCACCGTCGACCAGAGCCGGTTTGACGGCTTCCGGGCGGCGGGCATCAACCGGCTGTCCATCGGGGTGCAGAGCTTCAACGCCGCGCATCTGGAAGTGCTGGGCCGCATCCACGATCCGGACGGCGCCCACCGGGCGGCCGAGGCGGCCCGCCGCGCCGGCTTCGACAACCTGAACCTGGACCTGATGCACGGCCTGCCCGGCCAGACCCGGGAGCAGGCGCTGGCGGACCTGCGCGCCGCCCTCGACCACCGTCCCGAGCACCTGTCCTGGTACCAGCTCACGCTGGAACCCAACACCGAGTTCTACCGGCGCCCGCCGACGCTGCCGGACGACGACCGGCTCTGGGACATCTACGAAGCAGGCGCCCGCTTCCTGCGCCAGCACGGCTTTGACGATTACGAGGTGTCCGCCTGGAGCCGCCCGGGGCTCGCCTCCCGGCACAACCTGAACTACTGGACCTTCGGGGATTACCTGGCCCTGGGGGCCGGCGGCCACGGCAAGCTCAGCCTGGCGGACGGACGCATCCTGCGGTACTGGAAAACCCGCCAGCCGGAAGCCTACCTGAAGCGGATCGGCAGCCGCACCGCCGGCCAGGACGCCATTGCCCCGGACGAACGGCCGCTGGAGTTCCTGATGAACGCGTTGAGACTGAAAGGCGGCGTGGACACCGCCCTGTTTGAACAGCGCACGGGGCTGTCCCTTGACGTCTTCGGGGACCGGTTGACCGAACTGCGGGCCCAGGGGCTGATCGCCCCGGACCGGCTACAGGCCACCGAAACCGGCCAGCGTTACCTCAACAGCCTGCTGGAACGGTTTCTGTAAGGCCGGCCGACGTAGTCGGTGCGATCCGGTTGGTGTGACCCTAGTTAGTGCGATGGAACAGCAGATCCCAGACGCCGTGCCCGAGGCGCTCACCGCGCTTCTCGAACTTGGTCATCGGCCGATGTTCAGGGCGGGGTGAGAAAGCGCCGGGGGCCTCGGCGTTGGCAAAGCCCTCCGCCTCGTTCATCACCTCCATCATGTGCTCGGCGTAGTTCTCCCAGTCGGTGGCCAGGTGCAGCACGCCGCCTACCCGCAACTTATGGCGGATGCGCTGGATGAACTCTGGCTGGATCAGGCGGCGCTTGTGGTGCTTCTTCTTGGGCCATGGGTCCGGGAAAAACACCATCACCCGGTCCAGGCTGGCGTCCGGCAGGCACAGGTCTATCACGTCATTGGCGTCGATGCTGTAGATGCGGACGTTTTCAAGGCCTTTCGCCTCGATGTCCTTGAGCAGCGAGCCCACCCCGGGCAGGTGCACCTCCACCCCGATGAAATCCTGCTCCGGCGCGGCTTCCGCCATCTCCGCCAGGGACTGCCCCATACCAAACCCGATTTCCAGGTTCAGCACCGCGTCCCGGCCAAACACTTCCCGGGGATCAATCACCCCCTGCTCCCGCCCCAGGCCGAAACGCGACCAGCCCCGGTCGAAGGCCTTCTTCTGCCCGTCGGTCATGCGGCCCTGGCGCAGCACAAAGCTGCGGATGCCCCGGCGCGTGGTCACCGGCTCTTCGGCGCCGTCCGGGGTGTTCGGGGAAGTCCGGGTCGGTTTGTCGTGGTCACTCATGGGCAGTCCTTCTCTGGTCAGCGGATCAGGCCGGCTGGCGTCGTGATATCAATGAAGTCAGTGTGCAGACAGTGGCGCCCAGTTTACCAGACTCCGGCGCGCTAGACCGCCGAGCGCGCACCGCCGGCCTGCCGGTCAAGCTGCCGGTAGCCGAGGGCTTCCACCAGGTGCTCGCCGGCAATGGCGTCGGCCCCGGCCAGATCCGCCAGGGTCCGGGCCAGCCGAAGAATCCGGTGCAGCGCCCGGGCCGAGAGCCCCAGCCGCTCCATGGCGCCCGCCAGCAAGCGCTCGCTGCTGGCGTCCAGCGCACAGGCCTGCGCCAGCGCCGCGCCGGTGAGCTCCGCATTGATGGTGCCACGGCGGACCTGGCGGTCCCGCGCCGCCTCCACCCGGGCGCGCACCACTGCGGTGCTTTCTTCCGCCGGGGCAGACTGCATCAGCCGTTCGGAGGCCTGAACCGGCACCTCCACGTGCAGATCAAACCGGTCCAGCAGCGGGCCGGAGATTTTCGAGCGGTAGCGCAACACCTGCCCCGCCGAGCACTGGCATTCAATGGCCGGATGGCCGCTGTAGCCGCAGGGGCACGGGTTCATGGCGGCAATCACCTGAAACCGCGCCGGAAAACGCACCTGGCGAGCCGCTCGGCTGATGGCAATCTCGCCGGTTTCCATGGGCTCCCGCAGCACCTCCAGCACCCTCCGCTCAAATTCCGGCAGCTCATCGAGGAACAGCACACCGCGATGGGCCAGGGAGATCTCCCCGGGGCGCGGGCTGCTGCCGCTGTAATATATTGTATTAAGTGCGACACTCCAGACAGACTTTCAATAGGTTTGAAGTAGCATTATGGAAAAAGATGCGACAGAAAAGGTCAAAATAACTGCCATGAAACCGCATTTGATTAGGAATAACTGCGACATCATTCGGCCACGGCAAGTGCGCCGAATCGGTCCTACGCGAAGAAGCGTTTCCGGTCGGGTAGCGTTCAGAGGACAAACTTCCATATCTTTCGAATCGACCCTGGAGCGAGATTTTCTTTACAGAATGGAGTTCTGCGCCTCCGTGCTCGATGTGATTCCTCAGCCAGTATCTGTGCCGTTCCAAGGCGTGAATAACCGCTTATACCAATATACACCTGACTACCTGGTGTACTACCGCCTGGGGAATCACAACTATGACAACTATCCCAAGCCCGTACTGGTAGAAGTCAAACCGGAAAAGGAATGGCGAGCCAACTGGCGGAAGTGGTTACCAAAATGGAAAGCTGCGTGGCGCTATGCCCGACAGCAAGGGTGGGTGTTTCATATCATCGATGAATCACGTATTCGAGGCGTTGCCTTAAACAATATCCGCTTGCTGCGAAGATATGAGCATATGCAGTTCCCATCAGAAGAAAGCCTGATGCTCCTGGAAACCGTGCGTCAGATGGGGAGCACCACTGTCGATTATCTTCTGGCACGTCACTTCATGGGGATCTATCGCGCAGAAGGTATTTCTCACATCAGACATTTGCTGGCGACAAGGCAACTGAATTGGGATGTCAGCTGTCCACTCGACGAACTGACCGAAATCTGGATACCGACTTATGAGCAACATTGACTCAAAGGCACCTTACAACGAATCTTTCGAACCTCGACGGGGCCGGATCGACATAGAGGTGGGAGCTCTGGTGCAAAGCCAGGGCACTGTATACCGCATCATCCAGCTCATTGACTTCGACTCTGTCATTGGAACAAACGTCGAAACAGGCCGAAGCGTGCCTTTGAGAATTGGTGAGCTGCGAATCATTGATGCTGTTGAAAATCCGTCGCCTGAAGCCCCACAAGATCTCTCCGACATTGTCGATGAAGACTGGCAAATAGCGCAAAAACGGTTTTCTGCGATTAAACCACTAATTAACGAACCCCACATTGGGCGACAGCAGGCCGAAAAACGTGCAGCAGAAGTCAGCGTGAATGTCGCGACCATCTATCGCTGGCTCAAACGATACAAGGCTTATGGTTCGGCAACTGCATTGATTCCAATGAAGCGGGGCTGGAAAGCCGGTAATCGCCGGATCACTAAAGAGGCCGACGATATCATTGCTCAGGTGATTAAGGATTACTACCTCACCCTTCAGCGGCCCCCAGTAAAAAAGGCGGTTATAGAGGTCCATCTTCGATGCAGCGAACGAGGGATTACTCCACCATCCCATATGACTGTCAGAGCGAGGATCGCCCAGATCTCAGAAAAGGATAGGCTGAGAGCGCGAGGTTTCCGGGAAAGGGCTCGGAACCGGTTCACGCCCGTCCCAGGTCGATTCCCTAATGCCGATTATCCCTTAGCCGTTGTGCAGATCGATCATACTCCAGCGGACATTATTTTGGTCGATGACGTTTATCGTAAACCCATAGGCCGCCCTTGGATTACCTTGGCCGTCGATGTCTGCACTCGCATGGTGACCGGCTATTATCTATCGTTTGATCCGCCCTCAGAGACCTCTGTCGCCATGTGTGTCGCAAACAGCATACTGCCAAAAGATGAGTGGCTTCTTCTTAATCACGTGAATGCTCAATGGCCGGTCTGGGGCATTCCAAAAACCATTCATGTGGATAATGGGGCGGATTTTCGTTCCAACAATTTCCAACAATCCTGTTTAGTTTACGGCATCGATCTGGAATTTCGCCCAGTCCGGCAACCTCGCTATGGTGGTCATATTGAACGACTTCTCGGTACATTACTCCGTGAAATCCATGAACTTCCGGGTACCACCTTCTCTTCAATCAAGGCAAGGGAAGGATATGATGCAGAGAAGCATGCAGCGTTAACTAAAACCGAGTTTGAAACTTGGTTGATCACGCTGATATGTAAGGTGTACCACCAACGGCTGCATACAAACTTAGGAATGTCGCCATCTCGTAAGTGGGAAATAGGAATATTTGGGGATGCAAATACGCCTGGAGTAGGCGTTCCTCCACAACCAGCTGATCGCATGACTGCCCTTCTGGACTTTTTACCCTCATTCCGACGGACCGTGCAGGCTTTTGGAGTAACGATTGATGGTATGCGTTACTACGCTGAAGCACTCCGCCCATGGATCAATTCAACTGATCCGGATACAGGTAGAAAGCGACAAATGGTTTTCCGCCGTGACCCCAGGGATATCAGCTGCCTTTGGTTCTTCGATCCCGATATCGGCCAATACTTCAAAATACCGTTTGCCGACCAGGCATTGCCAACAATGAGTATCTGGGAATACCAGCAGGCACGAGAAAAACTTAAGCGAGAAGGTCTCTCGAGTATCAACGAACACCAAATCCTGCGGTCGATTTCTGAACTTAGGGTACAAGTGGAGGAAGCCCAGGAAAATAGCAAGAGAGCCCGCCGTAAAGCCCAACGCCGCAAAGAACACGAGCGAAAGCTAACACCAAAAAGCTCGCCTGAAAACCTCGCTCCTTCGCCCCAGCTTCACCAATACGACGGATTGATTGAAGGCGACATCGATACGTATGGAGACATCGCATGAGCGAGAAGCACCACATTCATCCTGACTTCCGGCATATCCTGGCCCTGACTCAACAGGAGCGTATCGACTTTCTGGATGAGCCACGATGGGTCGGCTACAGCTCCGCCATTCGGATTATCGATTCACTCCAGGGCCTGCTTCACAAGCCCAAGCGACCTCGCATGCCCAACCTTTTGTTAGTTGGCGATTCCAACAACGGCAAAACAACCATCATCCACCGTTTTATGGATCTATGTGGGAAAGGCTACGTGAACGAAGAGGCCGAGCCCGTAAAACCCATAGTTCTGGCAGAGGCACCACCGAGCGCTGACGAGAAAGGGCTGTACATGTCAATCCTAGAGCGCTTTTTTACTCCGTATCGTGCTAGCGATCCCACCGCCAAATTGCGATATCAGATCATACACTTGTGCAGATCGTGTCACGTTCAGATGCTGGTCATTGATGAGTTTCACTCCCTGCTTACCGGAACACCAGTTAAGCAACGCGAAGTTATGAATGCAATAAAGCTTCTCTGCAACGAACTGGCTATCCCTATTGTGGGAGTGGGTACGCGTGAGGCTGTACGGGTATTACATAGCGACCCTCAGCACGCTAGTCGGTTCGATGTCTTAAGTCTGCCTCTGTGGCAACTTAATCCAGACTTCCAGCGTTTGCTTGCCTCATTCGAGCAAATTCTGCCCCTGGAGCGACCTTCGCGCCTACACCAGCCAGAGCTGGCCTCGGTTCTGCACACTATCTCAGGGGGAAATCTGGGGGACCTACATCGACTGCTGGTCGAATGTGCTAAGGAGGCGATTCAGTCCGGAGCGGAGCTGATTACTCGTGACATTGTTGAGGCACAGTCTTGGCTCCGACCGACGAAGGGGATTCGAGAGATTGTCACCTGATGATACCTTGGGTACTTTCAGTGCCAATAATGCCTTCGGAAACGCTTTCTTCCTGGCTGACGCGAGCAGCGCTCACCCAAGGTTGCGACCCTCTAGTGCTAACAGGTTCGATTTGGCCAGAATGGCGGGTTTGGGCAGTTGATATTGACCGAGGCCTAGACGACCGAAAAATTCCGCCTCTTTCTGCAGCTTCTGGTATTCCGGCCTCCTCCTTCAAGTTAGCCTCTCTGCGTATAGAAGCTGAGGCTGTGGCTGGCCGTAGACTCCAAAGATTGGGGACTTGGCCATGGATATTGGGGCTGGGCTCCAGAAATCGCCAACGGCGGGGCGGCCTTCAATACTGTCCTGCCTGTCTCCAAGAGGACTCGAAGCCTTACTTCAGACGCCATTGGCGGTTTGCGTGGCAATACGCTTGCCGGGAGCACCAGACACCCTTGATGAGCCATTGCAACCAATGCCTGGCGCCAGTGCAGCCTCACAGGCTCAATGCTGGCGCTGGCACACTTGCCGTGTGTCCGATCTGCCGGTTCGACCTCCGCAATGCGCCCCACTATCGACTTAACACCTCAACCAATCTCTTCCAGGCAACGGCAGAACTGGTTGCAGGCTCCTCCCACGGCGGCAGCTACTTTGGTCAATCTTTGACCTCAAGCGAATGGTTTGCCGTAGCCCGCTTTTTCACAAGCCTCGTTCGGCTTGCACTGCGACAGCCTGAATCCCGTTTAGCGACTGCACTGAGGTCTCTTCAGATATTACATGACCATCACGATAATACGCCTTTGCTCGCTTTACCGCTGGAGTTGCTGCTGCCCATTGAGCGCGATTTCCTGTTCGAGCGAACGTATCGCCTCATGCTGATCGCTCAAGATGACCTACTACAAACCTTTCTGTGCGCGGGGGTGACGGCCAACTGTCTGCGGTCCGTTCATGGGAGCATTCCTCCACCTCTTTTAGAGCTTGTTTTACGGCTCCCGCTCAAAAGCCGGCAACCCAGGTCACCAAACAAAGCAGTTCCCACACCTCGATCACGTCGATCAGTGCTCATGACCTGGGTTCGCCTGCAACGAAAGCTGGGGGGATAATGGAAATGCTTGAGCAAAAACAGAAGCTCTGTGACGAGTGCGGACGAGTCGTAGCAAAGATCCACCGAGTCGTGCGTTCTCACCGCTACTGCTCGACGTGCTACGCACGTGTCTTCCATGTGCGGTTTTGTCCCCAATGCGGCAACGCACGACGCTTACCTAAAGATGTTCCTGGCGCAATTTGTTCAAAGTGCGAGGCGTCGAAACCCTGTATTCGGTGTCAAAAGGTTAATTTCGATACGGGTCTAAAGACCAGATATGGCAGAGTCTGCAACGCTTGCTCTCCATATTTTCGACCCCACTTTCCGTGTGATGCCTGCGGCGAATCATCCTCCCGGCGTTCACGAGTCTCCCACCTCGGAAGCCATCAGCGTTTGTGTCCGCGCTGCCAGAGGGAGGGCTTTAGAACCTGCTCGACATGTCGCCGCTTTCGGTCAGTATGCTACACATCCCCTGATGGTCGTCCTTTCTGCCAGCTATGCAATGAGATTGGAGAAGTACCTTGCAGAGTCTGCGGGAAATCGATGCCCGCAGGTCGTGTTACCCGCTGCGAAGAGTGCTACTGGCTCAGCAGTGCAACACGACGTATTAACATTGATCGCGAAGCCTTCTCTGGTTGTCATCTGGCTGATGAGTTCACTCGCTTTGGGAACTGGCTGATCCTGACGTATGGAAGTAAAACAGCGGCCCTGTCGGTACACAAATACTTACTTTTCTTCCTGGAGATCGAAAGGATATGGGGTGACACCGTCCCAGCATACCGAGCTCTCGTTACCCATTTCAAACCCGAGGGTCTGCGCCGAGTAAGACGTCCCATGAAATGGCTTTCCCTAATTCATGGGATCTACCCAGATCAAGCTATACGAAAAGCCGCCTCGGAAGAGGATCAAATCGAAAGGGCGTTGTCAGCCTTTTCACTCGACACGGAGGCTGCTCAGGCAATCAATGGGTACGCTAATCGACTTCGCCAACGTCAGCGCGAAGGCAAAACGTCTGTACGCTCGGTTCGACTGGCACTAACCCCAGCGGTAGGCATCCTCCGGGTGGCGGCCGAATCGGGCCGTCCCCTACCGAACCAAGATCTGTTGGACTGCTACCTCAGCGAACGTCCCGGGCAACGAGCTGCGGTTACCGGTTTTATAAATTACTTAAACGACAAGTACGAGTTCGCCTTGTCGGCTCGGAGGGATGTTACTCGAGTCCGCCAAAATCGGCGAAAGAAACTTGAGTATCTTCTCGCAACCATGATGCGCCAGAAATGGAACCACGAGGACTTACTGCACCAATGGCTTCCTGTTGCCTTGGAGTACTTTCACGACATAAAAGTCCCCAAACACATGGTGCAGTTATTACTGAAAACCATGGAATACGCAGACGATTCTGGTTTGGCGCTGATCGTCAACGGCCAAGTCCATTACATACCGGTACCCAATCCAGGGATAGATTTAATCCATCGATACCTCTAGCTCAAGAATTCGCATCCTGTTGTTTCATTGCTGTCGAAAGCTCTATTTTCTGCTGGTGTTGGTGAAGGAATCAGTGTGATGAGCAATATCAGCGCGTGGTAGGTACTGATTTAGCGGGGGCAACTACAGTGGCAGACGTAAATCTCATCCGACATTCAGCATCGTCACTGGTCAAACAAATTAGCCGGAAGGCTCATCAGGTCAAGTCCAGCTAGCTACCGCTGGCGATTTGCTTTTCTTTCGAGTTAGACAACGACAGAATACAATCAAAACGTTGATACTGGGAGGTGACAAATGAGTACCAAAGCCTCTATCGCGGCAGGCGATAAATTTCATCTTTACAACGAAGAGCTCCTGTCATCGGAGCCTCGTTCAGTCTTCCTCTCGCTCGAGAAACCGGCTTCTTTCGAGGTTTCGAAAGAGACTTACAAAGACCGGGTTGTCGAAAGTCTCACCGTTGAGATTCCCTCAGAGATTTTGGATGAGATCGCGATCAAATGGATCAAGTACCGCAAACTCCAGGGCGCGGTTGGCGGTCCAGTTGGTATGGAATGGGGAAGTCCCGACTGTCCCTATGAATAGTTGAGGAACTGGTATACCAGCGCGCCCATTTATCGTTCCGGCCATTGGATAATGGGCTCAACCCAACCGGGCCCGGCTAGTCCTACCGAGAAAAGAACTCGAGGTAACGAATGACATCCCGGAAGCCTTCAATTGTGCCCAGGTGATCAATCGGTCTGCCGTTGAATGCAAGGTTGTCAGTTCTCAACCAATGGGCCAAATTGTCAGGATCGTTACCAATCACGGCGACCATTCTGTCTCTGAGCGCTTCAAAGAGAATTCTAACGTCTTCCTTGGAATAACTTTCCAAAAGCGCATGCTCAGACAGTTCGTCTCCGGACACACCTAATTGCTCAGCTATGTCAGGGGCCACTTGCTCTGTATCACTGTCCATATTTCAGCCGTTCCAGGCTTTCAAAAACTTTCTTGAGCGAGTCGAGTTCCCCGGTCACCACAAAATCCGACGGTGTGCGGCCACAATATGGTGAGTTGTGGTTAACCGCTTGCATAAAACCGTAGAAATTCTCCGGATTCTGGAACAGCTCTCTGAGTGAGGCATGGATGTTCAGTATATAGGAGATCTTTAACAATTGGCGCTCGGTTAGTCCGTTGAGCACCTCCGATGAGTTCAAAAGATCCCGATCGATGTTTAAAATGAACCCTTGATCTGCTTCTCCAATACCCCATAAGTCCAAAATCTTCAGCGCCGTTATCAGGCCCTTCTGATGCTGTAGAAGTGTTTCGTCTCGGGATTCGTGGCTCATCATTGGAGTGCATCTCAAAATGAAATTCTAGATTTCCATCCATATCATCCTAGTGCAGTATGACCGGTGATGTGTGGGATCAGCATTATTCTCACTCTACGGTGGTTGGTTACCCCGCCCGCTTTGCATCAAAGTAGCGTCGAGCTTCCATGAGGTGCTTCATGGAGCCTCTCGCCATAAAGTCCAGGGCAGACGTTCCAGCGAAAGGATCTTCACTGGTTTTCAGTCGAACCCGACGGTTGGCGCGCCCGGCCGTTGGATACATGACTCTCAAGGATTTGTAGATGCCCAGGATGTAGCTGATGCGCTCTAAGGTATCCCGCAAGAGCTTAACGTGCGGCAACTTCCGATAATTGGCCAGCTTGCTCCGGGACACCCCACCGAGCATCTGCCTCATCTCTTCCTGGGTGCAGTCCCACTCGCGACAGATACCAAAGAATCCCTTGAGAGCTACATGTCCTTTGGCTTTTTCTTTATCGATAGCCATTATTCTCGTCCGTTCTTGGGCTGCTCTCGATCTTCCATGAAATCGTCCGCTATGCCCTCACTCATCGGGTACAAGGAATTCTTCCCAGACAGGATCAGTTGGCCGGTCGTAGCATTTGACTGAGCCCTTGAGGCCTTCCAAGGGTGTAAGCTCCTGAGGGAGCGGTTGAGCCAGTTCGTTGGCATGGGCAGTGTAGGCATCGAGGCTTTCCAGAAGCTCTTTTCCGTCATGCGTTGGTGGACATAGGTCCTCTTGCAGAGTCAGATGCACCCCGGTTAGTGCGCTTTAGTAGCTGAATTTACTATTTAGTAAGTCTCGTTACTAATTTGCACTCATTGCTAGCGACTTGCGTGCTGTTTGGATAAAAACACCATCACACTGTCGCTAAACGGATCCGCTGTCGACATCTTAAATACTTTGAACGGCAGGCAATTAGGGGGGGGGGCAGAATTTGCCCCCCCCTAATTGCTACTATCTTGCTTCAACCAGATAGGGTTCGATTGCCGCTTTGAGCTCCTGCGACGGGGACTTAATTACCAACCTATCCGAGACGATCTCGTGAACGACCATTAGCGACATCGCTTCGTGGCCAAGAACGTTAACCATTACACGGTTGCCTAGGTGATCCCTCGTCATCGTTGCCATTTGGTTACTCCCACTCGGTGTGAGTTTCAGCCAAATTGCTCCGTCAGAGATGATGGCAGCCTCAATCGCATCTTCGGTCAAGTTTACTGTGGCAGCATGACTCTCCTGAGCATGTGCATGCTGCGTTTGAGTGCCGCACGCGGTTCCGATAACTAAAAGTGTAAAAACCAGGAGTCTTAATAGCATGGGTTCTGCGGCATCCCCTCTGTCCAGGTTGACTCAACACCGTATGAAACCACGAATGCATCAGAATTTGTCGACACCTCGAAATCCCATCCCATTGGCTCTTCTCCAAAGGCCACAAACGTAAAAGTGACACTCTGCTGAGGCAGGATGATTGACTCCTTCGTTTGTCCAAACGGAGACGCATCCTTGACGGAAATTGTCGTACCTAGGATGTTTTGGTTAGTGAATGTCAGTTTGACTGCCTGGCCAAATGATCCACTGATTGTTGATGCGCCAGTCAACGCCCCACCTTGCCCTGCGACCGGCACAAATTGATCCGTGCGGATAACTTGTACAGCGTCGATGGCCAAAGCAGAGTCTACGATTGTATCCCCAACATCCTGCACCTCATATGCTAACTGGACCGTCTGGCCTACTAGCCCGGAGAGGTCGGTGTTGTATCTAATTTCAGGCGTAGCTCCGTTGTATCCAAGCAAACCTGACGACCAGGACGAGCTGTTCACGTTGCCACTGGCTATGATTTCGACTTTACCTGGCGCAGTCAATCGAGCGAGATAAGTATCGTTGTACTCTGTACCAAAGTACTGCGGCCACTCGTTTGAAAGAAACCGAATACGGCCAGAGACTTGCTCATAAGCAGGCGGGACTACAAATGCTTGGCTCAAGCTCCCCTTAGCTGATTGTGAACCAGCATTACTGACAACCACAGCTTGAGTTACCGGGCAGCCATTCGCAGCTGCATTCTGTGCTCCGCCGAGAAGTATAATTGCAGTGTAAGAGATAACGACACCCAACTTTGGCGTAGCTTTGCTCATAATATCCATATCGTAATTCTCCCTTAGTTGCCAGAATCGGGGGTTGTGAAAATAAGGTTTCGATCGACGATGGTCACTGAACCTTCGGTGGACCAGCCTTCTAAGCCATTCTCAAACCCCGCGTTCAGAAACTCGGGATTGACTGTCTGAGGAGCAGTTATTGTCACGTTGCGCGTAATCTGTGAGGCAAAGCTCGAGAGCACTCCAGTGGTAGAGCCACTTGCACCAGTGTCGTTGTTGAAACCAACGAGAATCAGGGTCCCATCACCATGCACATTTGTCAGAGTAAATGATCCGTCGCTTGTCGATATTGCCGAATACTTCCTGTCTGTATCAGGAAAGATGGCTGTTACGAGAGCGGAGGGAACAGGGAACCCGGCTTCGTCATAAACGGTGCCATAGATTGCGCCACTACCCGCGAGGTCTACAGTGACGAGGACGGAAGATGTGTTTTCAGTTTCAAGCAAGCTGCCTTGCGCGGTACCTGTTTTACCATCAGCTGTTGTCACATCAACAACGTAAACCCCGGCTTCCGTCAGATCCTCAATCGAAAAAAGGCCATCGCTATCGGTGGTTGTTGTAAAAGTCGATCCCGATTCAATGAAACTGACGCTAACGGTTGCGCCACTCACTGGTGCCTTGTCGTTAAAGCCAAACACGCCACCATTTATAGTCATTGTTTCTGGTTCAAAGTCGCCAGAAATGACAGAGATCACCCGCTCAGCTTCGGAGATTAATGCGGCTGCATAGCTTTCTTCAACAAACTTTCCGTTTCGCTTGCTGATGCTGGCAATGTATTTGTCCAGCTCTTGAATCGCCTTGTCATTGGCCTGTTTAGCATAATGCTTCTCAGCATTGGCGACTCGATGACAAAGTGCGACTTTCGGGGGATTACCCACAGCGGGGTCTAGCGTCATTGTAGCAAGCTGCTTAAAAGGCTCCGAAAGAGTTTCACATGCAGCAGTTCCATTATTGCTAGCATGAGCCTGAAGTGAAGTGAGTGAAATAGTGATTAATGACGTGAATAAGACAAATAGCCTTAGCATTTTAAGCCTCCATGTTTTCGTTTAAGTCCCTTGCGGCTAACACCTTCAGAAAACACTGAAGTTATGTCGCCACCAACACCATACTAGGAGAGAATTACAACTTCTGTGTAACGAGGCGTGTTTATGAGTTATTTTTTGTAAGCTGGCACTTACCTTTATAGTTAGCTGAAAAAAATTAGCAATGCTGGCAAGCTCATAGCGCACCAACCCAGTAGACGCCCCTGCTTTATTTGAACACGAGGGCATCCACCCAGCGTCCGACCATGTTTAATTTAAACCTGTGGCCAGAAATTCGGGAAGTGCCCGATATCACCGCAAACACTGAGGGCTAATTAAAGTCTCAATTATCGGTGGCGGCTCACTGCGTGTTCGGATGACGTTGTAGATCAGCTCAGGAGGCTTACGGAAGATACGCCCGCCCACATGGTGGAAAAACTGCCAAAAAGCGACTGCCACCCGCCGGGAAAGGTCTTCCGTTTTGCAGCAATCCTTGTAAAGCTTTTGCGATTTGTTGCAGCCGCAAAATTCGTCGTCATGAAGCTCGTCGAGTCTTTCATAGGCGAGTGGTACGGATTGACGACCCGGCCACCGTCCGAAAATTCTCAAATGCTCATGCCGGAAAGCCCAAAGTGAATATAAATCAATCAGTTGAACAATGCTTTCGCCAGGCGCCCATGTCCGATCAACAGGATCAAAGGCGCATATCGATCCGTCCGGGAAGTTTGTGTGTCGCGGGCCAATCCATTGCCAAGATACAGCGGTAGTCCAGAACCCCCAACTTCTCGGCTTTAGGTCGCGGGAGAACGGAAGGGCAATAAGGAATGTGGCCTTCTTTCCAAGTCCGGGGAGTACCGTACTCTCTGTTAGCAGCCACAACCCTTCCGCCCGATGCCACACCACCGTGTCAGGGTAGGCGGCCAGAACTGCCTCTAAATCAGCACCGTATGTGGTACGAAGGCTTGACTCGAAGATCGGTGCGGCTTCACAGGTCTCCCCGGATCGACTGGTCGACCTTTGCCATCTGGCGGTCCTTTCCCGCGGTCTGGCTTCGGATCTTCTCTGTTGTTGGATGACATAATCAGTGTCCTCACCCGGTGTTGAATGTGCAATGACGGCATCGCCGGGCTTTACAATCCCGCCATTGTGCACGCGCGGATACTGGTCACGATCAAGCTGTAACCCTATCTCCCGCAGCGAATTTATCGATTTGATGTCCATTATGATTGCATGCCCGACTAGCAATCAGGCAAGTCATCAAGATTGTTTCTAGACGTGTTATCACGGTCAGTCCTGAGGTATTTCCCCGTGATACCCGGGACGACCCGTATTTCTGTGCGGCCGGATTTCCAGGGCACATAATAGGTATGAGTGCCACTCTCGATATCCCGGATCGCGTCGGATTTGCTCCGCGGTGACCAGGATTGGCCTTCATTGCACAGTTTAGTGATGTCACCATCACGGTCCTTTCCAGTCTTGAAGACAGCTCTGTCTGCCATTGAGATTCTCCTTGCAACTTCATAAATAGTCATATATTATTTGACGAATTCGTCAAGCGCAAAGCTAAAAAGAAAGGCCCTGCCAGCCCGAAACGTTCGTCAATTTAAACTTTACGGATTCGTCAAGTAGATGTCAACACCCGATGGAAAGCTATTTAAGAAGCGGCTGAGCGATACCAGAAAGCTACGCGACTTCAGTCAGGACGGGCTTGCCAAGAAGGCTGGACTGCCCTCTACTGCTATTT
Source organism: Marinobacter sp. C2H3 (assembly GCF_037080155.1). Lineage (NCBI taxonomy): Bacteria > Pseudomonadati > Pseudomonadota > Gammaproteobacteria > Pseudomonadales > Marinobacteraceae > Marinobacter > Marinobacter sp. C2H3. Next base: position 96,287 of record NZ_JBBBNZ010000003.1, read on the forward strand.
CACATTTTGAGTCTGGTGCTAGGAAGCCGTCTTTTGATAACTTGAGGAAGCTAGCCGATGCCCTCGATGTCTCGATCGACTACCTTATGGGGCGAGTAGACGAGATGACTGGGAACCTCACCGGCGACGTGGAAATATTCCGGGACTATCAAAATCTCACAGACGATGACCGAGAGCTGGCCCGCGATTTCATGGCCCGGCTTGCCAAACGTAACAAGGATAAAGCATAGAGGACCTTCATAGTGGACGAGATTTGGCGAAGGACTGCTACCAAACTTGGCGAAGAGCTTGCACGGGAACATTTTAACTCTCTCCCGATTGATCCATTGCAGATCGCCAAAAATCTTGGAATTGAAGTCGAAGCATTGCCGCCTGAAAAGAAAACCGTTTCCGGTACGTTGGTACAGGCCGGTAATTTTTTCGGCATCCAGTATGCCACTTATATCGAGAGCCTCGGATTCCAAAACTTCTGCATTGCTCATGAGCTAGGGCATTATTCCATACCAGGTCACCCCGAAAAGCTCCTGGCATCCGGCATACACGAGTCCCATGCTGGGTTCACTTCTAGTGACCGCTGCGAGCAAGAAGCCGATCATTTTGCCGCTGGTCTACTGATGCCGTCATTTCTATTCGATCCTGCGATGGACAAGGCACAGAGCGGCTTAACGGCGATCGCGTCTCTTTCCAGCCTATGCAGTACATCTCTAACTGCAACCGCGATTCGATATGCCCAAAGAACGCCCGACGCGGTTGCCGTGATAATTAGTGAAGGCAATATAATCAAATATTGCTTTATGTCCGATGAGTTGAAGGAAATCAGAGGGCTGAGCTGGATCAGGAAAGATACGCCGTTGCCTCGTGATACCGCTACCTACAGATTTAACCAACTGCAAGATAACGTCCTCAAAGGCGCTGCGACTGATGGCGAAACGAACCTATCCTCGTGGTTCGATTGCGATCAACCTTTTGATGCATATGAGGAAGTTAAGGGGCTCGGTCAATACATGAGAACCCTGACGGTTATCTCGATTGATGAGCTGCCCGATGAAGAGGACGAAGATTTAATTGAGTCTTGGACGCCAAGATTCAGGAACTAAGGATATCGCCCTAAAGAGCCGGATATAACACTTCTATAACAATTTATCACAACATGAAATAGAGCTGGTTAGTGACCAGCAAGCGATCTTCGAAAGAAATGGAGTTAGCTGATCTCCGCATTTTTCCCGTGACAGTTAGGACTTGGAGTATTTTAGCCTGCTGCAGCCGAAACAGCGCGTGCTTATATTGGGCGAGAGTAGCTGGTGACCTATTGCAGGTTTTGAAAATCAGATCTTGAACAGTAAAGGTATCCGATGCAGATAGAAACTCAGGTATGTCCTCAGCTAATGCGTTTAATACGCGGCTATCTGCATCATCATCAAAAATAAAATCGAAAGTTCTCTGATCTGCAATCGCTTCAAAGGTCGGATCATACCCCAACATCATGTTGAGCCCATCGGCTCCGTGATGTTCGAAAGCGTTCTGACTTTGCCAATGTGTTAGCAACATTTCATTGCGCGCTGTTGGATGCGACGACAAATGAATAAGCCAATATGCGCGGTTGCTTTTTCGAGAAACAATGAAAAATGGCGTATAAAAAGATGCACCACACTGACTTTGTATTTCGTCATAAAGCAACTGCTCAATTAGCAACCGACTATGTTTTATCTCTATCGAGCTCTGAAGGTCTGGATGCTTAAGAATTCCTTCTAAATTTAACCTTTCCAACGCCTTAACGAAACTCGATTTAGTAGACATATAATTAATCAGGCTATCTGTCGAAAATGTAAGCAGCACTTCCGTGCCGCTTGGAAATTGCCTGAACAATTGCCTCAACACGGGAGGAGGAACATCTTTGTAGCCGTATTGATCTAAAATGAAAATATTTCTGGGCTGCCTGCTTTTACTCTTAATTTCATTACAGATTGCTGGCAAGACTTTCAAAAAATCATTATGGAAAATGTGAACATTCTTCTCACTTGATAGACCAGATTCCGTCAGTGCGAATCTCAGTTGCGCAACTGCCTCGAAATCAATCTCAACGAAGAAATAGGTGGCATCCAAAACAAAAGGCTTGATTCTTCCGGCCGAATTGATTTCAGCTTCTGCAGCTTTCATTGTCTGCATAAGAAGCACCGGAGAACCAGGAAGTATATCTGAACCAGCGGGCGAACGATAACGTCCACCGCCAGCAAACCCATCTATGACGTTTATCCGAAAACGATCAATAGTCGGATTCTTTGTAAAAACTGCGATATATCTCCGAAGATAATCACAAATTATTTCATGCTTTACTGAGCTATGGCTGTCCAGCACAGGCGGATTGGCAATATCTGACCAATCGTAACCTTTTTTCTTTGGCATCCGGCCACCTTATTATTCTATGTTTTAGCACAAGAAAATCGCGTGTCTATACGTTTATCGCCGCGATACGAGGCATCTCGTCCCAGACTCTGCCTTGAAATTCGCGACCATTCGCCTTCTTATTTCTTTTCTTTCCGTCTGAGCCCCACGTTCCCCACTGCTTGAAGAAAAAGGCGACGCCCTGAGCCTCACACTGGCGCTGAACATTGTCGACCCACTCCTCTCTCAGAGGCCGGGCGTTACGACCGGATTCCCCGCCAACAATTACCCAATGGATATCAGCAAGATCAACTATGCCTATGTCCTCAAGCAGCGGCTCTACAGAAAGGAATCGCACCGTGGCGTCAACTTTCCTTAGATGATCAATTCTTGGCACACCATACTTTACATCCTCTACAGAGACGCCCAGCCAAGCGTTTTTCGGAGCATCATTCAACTTAAAGTAATCCGCCATCCGGTCAGCGCGTTTGGTCAGTATCTGATATGTGTGCTGTGGAGTACGAGCAATGACATCAAAGACTTGGTCAAGAAATCTGTCTGGAACGGCCTCATGGAAAAGATCGCTCATCGAGTTAACGAAATATTTGGTTGGCTTTTTCCGACGTAACGGCTGCTCAAGACGCTCTGTCAAAAGAGAGAGCTCAAAACCATTCTCGTATCCTGGGGTGCCCATCGCCTTTAGGCGCTTGGCCATCTCCTCAGCGTAACAATGCTTACAGCCAGGCGATACTTTCGTGCACCCAGTCATTGGGTTCCATGTGTGCTCTGTCCACTCAATCGCGCTTTTGTTGCTCATGTTCGCCTCCCTCGATGAAGTCTACTGTACAGAAAACCAGATCGCAGCTACACAGTTTATAGAGTATCATATTCGATCATTCACTATAATATGAATATCTGAATATGTTCACGCAAGAGGACTTGGCCTTATCTTTAAAGAGTCACATGGACAAAAACTCACTAACTCAAGCTCAGGTCGCAAAAGAGCTAAAGGTTAGCCAAGCATTCATAAGTCGAGTTTTGAATCGAAACTGGGCCAAGAAAAGTGAAAAAATCATTAAAATTGGCAAGGCTCTGGGCGTCAGGTCGGCGGTCGACCCGCGACAAAACGAAGAATTAATGCAGGCACTTTCAGAAGTTTGGAATGGAGAGGTCGATGACGCAAGGGTTTTAGCCAAGTGCATTCGAGCAATAGGTGAAGCGCGGAAACATTCTGTTCTCTGATTGTACCTCTGCGCTCAGACCGTTATTTTCAGCCGAACATCATCCCGATAGGTGAAACGTCGAGTTCGCTTTGAGGCGTCATCAGGATGAATGATCAACTGTCCCCTTTGCTCCAGCGGCTTAAGAGCGTTTTTCTTGAATTGAGAAGAGTGATATATAGTTCGGTCGGACCCTACAAAATGGGCAATCTGCGCTGGAGTAACCCACCGGTCAGCGAATTCTTCCGAAATGGCATCCATCAATGGCGTAAAGTCTGGAGAAGAAATATCCAACTGGGCGTTAGTTCCGCCCCGAAATACAAAGTCACCTGAGGGCGCAACATTCCATATAGCAGCTTTCATCTTATCCGCCCCCTTCCATGATTGTGTTGCAAAGAATATGCTGTAAACGTGCCTATTCCCTTTAAACAATTCAAAATGTACAGCGTTGGTTGCTTTTGATTCTTTCAATTTCTGCTTATACAAATCGTAGAGTAGATCCTTTCGCTGCGATTTATCAGATATCGATTGAACCTGGACCCATTCCTTACTTCCAAACAATTCATCAAGATGAGGAGAAAATTCTTTGGATTTCAGAAATCGATTAATGAATTCATACATAACTGATACATAAACTTCTGCTCTTGGGTTCTGCAAAATTCTATGAATTACAGACATTGGGGTATCAGATACACCAAACGGGTCTATCATGGCAAAACAAGGTGCTAACCGCTTGTTCTGTTCCTCTATATAGCCAAGTAACTCGCTCATTGCATCATCAAATGAGACGCCAGCATATCGAACTTTGAAATTTTTCGGCAATGATGGATATTTATCGGCAACAAGAGCTTTGAGGTGCTCCAACCGCTTTTTATTGGATTCGACAAAATAAAAAATGATCTCCTGATCACGAACTGCCTGATGTCGGTGAGACATTGCAGCCTCTAATGCGATAATTGGCGAACCAACATGACCATTCTCATATTCTCCCGGACCCGCGAAGCCATCTATTATTAGAAGTCGACCGTGCCACTTTGAGAGTATAGGCAACCAAGCATTCAGATAACTCTTGAAAACCAGATGCTTACCCAGAGAGTGCTCCTCCAGCTCCCACAGGGTTTTATGATTCTTTGCCACTGAGATTCTCTCCCTTTACAACGAACTCGTAACGGTTTTTAGCAAATACTTTCTATAAAACGAAACCAATTTTCTCTAGTGCGAGCAGCACAGCCCTTTCACATGGCACCCGCTCCTTCTTGGCAGGGCGATGCTGGAAGGAAGCTGCGTCTCCAGGGCAGTCGTTGACTAATTTCTGAAACACACCGGTCACGTGGCGGACTCTAGAAAGCAAGGTGCGCAGCCAACACTCAAAGCTTTTCTGGTCGTTCAACACAAATACCAACCCCCTAAAAGATTCCTCAGAATCCCAAGAGATTCCAGTGGCACTTCGTTTTCGCCTCCTTTGAATTTCGACAATATGAACCGACTTGTCTGGTAGAGAGAGCCGAGCAACCAATACACCTCTCAGCTTAGATTGATGTCGATCTATATACGGCCAGTTTAGGATGGTTCTAGGCAACTCTTCATCGCCTTGAACCGATTCATCTGCGTCAAACGATTCCAAGGCAATGAGCTTTGGCTCTTTATCAGAGCTGTAACCATCTTCAAACGTGAACCATTCAACTTTTCGAATTTTTCTAGGATGCGCTTCACTGAGGAATACTATCGCATTCCACATATCGCGCATTACACCCTGAGATTCCATAACTGGCTCCGCACGTATAGACGCGTAGCCAACACCCTTTCCCTCGCCGTGATGCTCTCCCGTTGAGTAGCTCTCTGAACCATCGCCTTTCAATTTGCTACCAGCAGTATCTTTGGCCTGCTTGTCTCGATAGTTAGTGACCAGCCTCTGAGTACCAAGCACCTCAAACTTTGGCTCCTCGACTTCTATGCTTCCAGCACTTTGATCGGGTTCATTATCTTTCGTAAGGTCGATAATCTGAGGAGGCGTAACGCTTGAGCGCCCTGTCGCGCCTTGCCAGGCTTGCTTTTGCGAGTCTATGTCGGCCGGTTGTTCGGCATTATTTCTATTGTCCCGGCTTCTCTCGATTGGGACACCACTGGGATCGCTAGCTCCAACAATTTGGAGCCCCAGGAACGATTTTCTATTTTCGAACCAGATACCTTTCACCTTAAGCCGGGCGAGTTCCTTGAACCACGGGCCAACCCTCAGAAAAGCGGGGTACTTACCAGAGGGATCATGGAGTGCTTCAATCTGAGCGTATATCTGTTTCGCCCTAGACTCTGCGTACCGATCATATTTCACGTGCGCAAGAAACAAGACATCCCCGTTTGCCAGGCGCTTCCTCAGCTTCACCTTCCACTTGCCGTCTTCCTCTGGTTGGTCCAGCGGCGCGTATAACCGATTACCATCACCACCCTCAGTTCCATACCATGGATAAGTAGCCAATACTCGCCGCAACTCTACCGAGCGGCCATAGCACCGGGAAAAGAATTCGAGACAGGGAATTATTAGCTTTCCTCCAGTCTCAAGGTCAAATTCGATTAACCAATTACGGTCTGATTTGTATCGGAGTGGATACAAGGTAAACGGATAGGGAGGAGCAATGTTGTTTTGACTAGCATAGTGAAAGGACGAAAACTGCCACTTTGCTGACCGGTAATCTACGTCAAATTCACATGTATCAAATTCGGCTTCTCGGCGACAAACACCGTTCTGCCATACAGTACCCAGTCGGACATGACCTAAGGTCGAAAGGGGCACTCGACGTAATATGAAGTCATCTGAGAGATAGCCAGAGTCCCAAAGCTCCCTGAATGCCACGAGGACATTTGGTTGTGACCCGGCCTGTTGGTTCTTATAAATGCCGCAATACCACCATGCAATCCAATTTCCGACATTCCCTGTCAGACTATCCTTGAGTCGAAGGGAACTATTGACCCGTTTGAGATTCCATTCAAATCGTTCTGACACTTCCGCCTCTCATGAAGTCGCTCCTGATACTAAGATGAGCATTGACTTTAACGGAAGCATCTACACCATCGCAATTATTGCTATAACGTCGCTCCTATTCCTATATATGACAGCCGCCGCCGACCATGGCCACCGCCGAGGCGGTGTGGTGGGGCGACCGGAACGGCGGCTCCCGCCAGCGGCCCTCCCGCACCGGCAGGCCGGCCACCGAGTGCACGCTCGCCACCTCCAGGGCAGCGTCGTCCGTCAGCGGCGGCAGCAGGCCGGGCAGGCGACTGGCCAGCATGCTCTTACCGGTGCCCGGCGGGCCGAAAAGAAGCAGGTTATGCCCGCCGGCGGCCGCGACCTCCAGGGCCCGGCGCGGAACCGACTGGCCGCGCACGTCGGCCATGTCCGGGCCGGACAGCACGGCGTCATCCAGCGTCATTTCCGAGCGGGGTACGGGCACCAGCGTCGCCCGCTTGTGCAGGTGCTCACTGACCGCCAGCAGATGGCTGGCCGCCAGCACGTCACCCCGTGACGCCAGCGCCGCCTCCCCGGCGTTGGCCTGGGGCACCAGCAGCTCGCGACCGGCGTCCCGGGCCGCCAGCACCGCCGGCAGCACACCCTTGACCGGGCGCAGGGCGCCGTCGAGGGCCAGCTCGCCGATCACTTCGCAGCGTTCCAGGGGCTCCGCCGGGATCTGCCCGGAGGCGGCAAGAATGCCCAGGGCAATGGGCAGGTCGAAGCGGCCGCCTTCCTTGGGCAGATCGGCGGGGCCGAGGTTGATGGTGATGCGGCGGGCGGGAAACTCGAAACCGGCGTTGAGCAGGGCGCTGCGGACACGCTCCTTGCTCTCGCGCACGCCGGTTTCCGGCAGACCTACCAGGGTGAGGGCGGGCAGGCCACCAGAGAGATGCACTTCCACCGTCACGGCGGGTGCGGACACGCCAAGGCTGGCGCGGGAATGGACGACGGCGAGCATAACAACCTTCCATGGCATTGGCGGCGGGCATCCGGCCCACCGCAAAGGGTATAAAGGGAATTTACCGGGCGTTCAGGGCGCGTTCCAGTTCCGCCACCCGCTGTTCCAGGGCGTCGACCTTTTCACGGGTCTTCATCAACACCGCCTGCTGCACGTCGAACTCTTCCCGGGTAACCAGTTCCAGGCGGGACAGCACCGTCATGGCCGCCGCCCTGGCCTGGGTTTCGAAATCTTCCCGGGCCGCCCGGGCCATATCCGGTACGAACTGGCCAAGCTGGCCCTGGATCTGGGCAAAGATGTCCTGGGGACCTTTCACACTGCACCTCTCTGATGTCTGGCGTTGCGGCCGCGGACGGCCAAAACCGGTGAGCCGAGTGTAACACAGCGGGGGACCTGCCATACTGTGCCCGCGGGACGATATAATGCCCGCGCGCCATCGGCCCTACCGGTGCGCGCCAAAGTGGGCCACGGGCGGGCGTTACGCCCTGTTTTAGTGCGATACGCTGCGCCAAAGTGGAACAGAAAAACTCTAATGCGTTGTTAAATAAGCTCTTTTTTGCGTTGGCACAACCGATGCTAAAGCCTCCGTACGCAATCCGCACAATTGACGTGCGAGGTGGCAGCGTTCCGAGCTCAACAACCGGCCGGCGGGCCTCCATGTTGGGACGGCCTTACCAAGGAGAAAGCAATGAAACTTGTGACAGCAATCATCAAGCCTTTCAAATTGGATGATGTCCGTGAGGCACTATCCGAGATTGGCGTACAAGGCGTAACCGTCACTGAAGTCAAAGGCTTCGGTCGGCAGAAAGGCCACACCGAACTGTACCGCGGCGCGGAATACGTCGTGGATTTCCTGCCCAAGGTCAAAGTGGAAATCGCCATCGGCGACAACCTGCTGGACCAGGTCATCGAATCCATCACCAAGGCGGCCAACACCGGCAAGATCGGCGACGGCAAGATCTTCGTGACCGAGCTGGAGCAGGCCATCCGGATCCGGACCGGCGAGACTGGCGAAGAGGCGGTCTGACCCGCCCCTGACGACCGACCCGGCCAACGCAAAAAATCTTATAACCAGAAGCCTTGTGCGGAGGGCTTGATATGGAAAACAACGTTTTCGAGCTGCAGTACGCTATAGATACCTTTTATTTTCTCGTGATGGGCGCATTAGTCATGTGGATGGCAGCTGGCTTTGCCATGCTCGAATCCGGCCTCGTGCGCGCCAAGAACACCACGGAAATCCTGGCCAAGAACATGGCCCTCTACGCCATCGCCTGCATCATGTACCTGGTGTGCGGCTACGCGATCATGTACGGCGGCAGCCTGTTCCTCAGCGGCATTCAGGACGTGGACGTCCCCTCGGTTCTGTCCAGCTTCACCACCCGTGAAGACGGCTTCGCCGGCGGCGCCATCTACTCCAGCGCCTCTGACTTCTTCTTCCAGGTAGTGTTCGTGGCCACCGCCATGTCCATCGTCTCGGGCGCGGTTGCCGAGCGCATGAAGCTGTGGACGTTCCTGGTGTTCGCCGTGTTCATGACCGGTTTCATCTACCCGCTGGAAGGTTCCTGGACCTGGGGCGGCAACGCGGTGTTCGGCATGTACTCCCTGGGTGACCTGGGCTTCAGTGACTTCGCCGGCTCCGGCATCGTGCACATGGCCGGTGCAGCGGCGGCTCTGGCAGGCGTTCTGCTGCTGGGCGCCCGTAAGGGCAAGTACGGCCCGAACGGCGAAGTGCGCGCCTTCCCGGGTGCCAACCTGCCGCTGGCCACCCTGGGTACCTTCATCCTGTGGATGGGCTGGTTCGGCTTCAACGGCGGTTCCGTGCTGAAGCTGGGTGACATCGCCAACGCCAACTCCGTGGCCATGGTGTTCCTGAACACCAACACCGCGGCTGCCGGCGGCGCCGTCGCTGCGCTGATTACCGCTCGCCTGATGTTCGGCAAAGCTGACCTCACCATGCTGCTGAACGGCGCGCTGGCCGGCCTGGTGGTGATCACCGCCGAGCCGTCCACCCCGAGCGCGCTGACCGCCACCCTGTTTGGCGCCATGGGCGGCGTCCTGGTGGTCCTGAGCATCATCGCTCTGGACAAACTGCGCATCGACGACCCGGTCGGCGCCATCTCCGTGCACGGCGTGTGTGGTCTGCTGGGCCTGCTGCTGGTACCGGTCACCAACGGCGACGTCAGCTTCAGCGGCCAGTTGATCGGTGCCGCCACCATCTTCGTCTGGGTGTTTGTCGCCAGCCTGGTGGTGTGGGGCATTCTGAAAGCGGTAATGGGCCTGCGGGTCTCCGAAGAGGAAGAGTACGAGGGTACGGACCTGTCCGAATGCGGAATGGAAGCCTACCCGGAGTTCGTCAACGGCAAGCAATAACGCCAGAGACGATCACGAAAAAGGGGCGCCCTCGGGCGCCCCTTTTTAATTCAGTGTATGAACACTTTTGTATCACCTGCATCTTTTATGTCTTTTCGATTTTCAATATTTCGCCAGGTACTCCCACGGCGCTGAATCTTCCAGCGAATCGCTGCAGCACTCATCCCGACATTCCATTGCCCGAGAGGGGCCCGTTCTCGGATTTCAGAGAAATTTCGGAAGACATATCTATTCAATAAATAGCCGCATTCCCGAACGTCGGACGTTCTAGAAAATTAGATTCTCCTTATCCTTGGGTCGTTCGAATTTTTTACAGTTACGATCACGGCCAACAGTAGTGCCTTGACTCTCATGAGGATTCCCAAGATATTCCTGCCAGACCTCTGCTCGGCGAGCCCTAAATATCCCAGGCCGGGTATGTAACCAAGATTCCACGCTTTATCAAAGCATCTCTTGGCCCTCTCGAGGTCATAGCCCGACCAACTCTCATCCAAACAAATTTTCCCCATATAGAAGTATGCGTAGGGGCTTTCTGTAGATTTACAAACCGTCTCGCAATAACCCATCGCCTTGACGCAATCTCTCTCCACACCAAGTCCGTAAAAATAGATCCTTATCAAACCAAAGAACGCCAACAGAGATCCCGTTTTTTCAGCCGATATCTGATAATGAGAAAGCGCCGCTCGGTAGTTCCTAGGCACCGCCCTATTTCCGACTTCGTATATATATCCAAGGTAAGCGTCTGCAAGAAAACAGCCCTGATCCGACAGTTTTCTGAATTTAACAAGGGCCATTTCAAAGGCACCCTCGTCAAAGAGATCTACAGCGCTTTTTAGATCCCTCTCCACGGAGGTATCTATCATTTTGTAAACATCCCTGCCCCCCTCCGAGGTTTCCGACCTCAGCCCTCGGCCGGGTTCACGTCGTCGGTCAGGGCGTCCACCATGAACTGGGGCATGGCCAGCGCCCCCTGGTGCACGCCCGGATTATAGTAGCGGGTCACGAACGGCCGGTCCCGCGCATCTTCCTCACGGAAATAGCGCAGCGGGTTATCCTTGCTGGCCATGGTGCAGCTCCACCAGCCGGTCGGGTATACCGGCTGCGGGAAGGGCAGGGTCTGAACGTGCTTGAGCCCGGCCTTGCGCATGTCGGTGTGGATGTCCCGGATGATGGTGTCGGTGTGCAGCAGGGGCGACTCACTCTGCTGTACGATGAGGCCGCCGTCCCGCAGGGCCAGCATGGCGTCCCGGTAGAAATCCAGGGCGAACAGGCCTTCGGCGGGGCCAACCGGATCGGTGCTGTCGATGATGATCAGGTCGACGCTGTCCGGTGCCTGGTCCCGCACCCACTGGATGCCGTCGCCGAAAAAGAAGTTGGCCCGGGGATCGCCGTTGGATTCGCACAGCTCCGGGAAATACTTCTCCGCCGCCCGGGTCACCCGCTCGTCAATTTCCACCTGCCAGGCCTCTTCCACACCCGGGTGCTTGAGCACTTCCTTGAGGGTGCCGCAGTCGCCGCCGCCGATGATCACCACCTTTTTCGGGTCCTTGTGTGTAAACAGGGCCGGGTGAGTCATCATCTCGTGGTACAGAAAGTTGTCCCGGCTGGTCAGCATGACGCAGCCGTCCAGCACCATCAGGTTGCCGAAGGTTTCGGTCTCGTAGATCTCAAGCTTCTGGAAGGGCGTCTGCTCCTCGTGCAGCTTGCGCTTTACCTGCAGGGAAAATGCGGTGCCCTGGTCCTGGAATACCTCGGTAAACCAGCCATCGTTCAATGCCGTCATGAAGTGCCTCCCGTTGTGACTGCGGGCCGGATGGCGCGCGCCAGCATCTGGCCGCGCGCCGGGGCCGGCGCAAAGCGGCGTATTGTAGGCGCTAATTTCCGCAGCCGCGACTTTTAGCCCCCGCGCGTTACACCTACAATGACGGCCATCAGACCGGCCCCGCGCCGGCCCGTTTCCAGACAGGATAGCAAGCATGAGCGACACTCGCGGCACCCCGGCTCACCAGGCCTACAATATCGCCCACTGGAGCGACGGCTACATCGACGTCAACGATCGGGGTGAGGTCCTTATCCGCCCGGACCGTGGCCACAGCGACGCTACCATCAACCTGCCGGAGCTGACCCGTTCCCTCGCCGGCGAGGGCGTCCAGCTTCCGGTACTGATCCGTTTCACGGACATCCTGCACGACCGGGTCAACAAACTGTGCAACGCCTTTAACCGTGTCGCCTCCGACCAGGGCTACGGCGGCCGCTACACCGCGGTGTACCCCATCAAGGTGAACCAGCAACGCCGTGTGGTGGAAGAACTGCTGGCCGCCGAACCCGCCGCGTCCGCCGGACAGATCGGCCTGGAGGCCGGCAGCAAGCCGGAGCTGATGGCGGTGCTGGCCATGGCCCGGCCCGGTTCCGTGATCGTTTGCAACGGCTACAAGGACCGGGAGTACATCCGCCTGGCGCTGATCGGCCAGGCCCTCGGCCACCGGGTATTTATCGTGGTGGAGAAGCGCTCCGAGCTGCCGCTGATCCTGAGCCAGGCCCGTGAACTGGGCGTGCGCCCGCTGATTGGCGTGCGGGCCCGCCTGGCCACCATTGGCAAGGGCAACTGGCAGAACACCGGCGGCGAGAAATCCAAATTCGGCCTGTCCGCCACCCAGGTGCTGGACGTGATCCATACCCTGCGGGACGCCGGCGCCTTGGACAGCCTGCAGCTGCTGCATTTCCACCTGGGCTCCCAGATTGCCAACATCCGGGACATCCAGACCGGCCTGAAGGAGTGCGCGCGCTTCTACGCCGAGCTCCATCGGCTGGGCGCTCCGGTGGGCACCGTCGACATCGGCGGCGGCCTGGGTGTGGACTACGAGGGCACCCGCTCCCGCAGCAGTTGCTCCATGAACTACGGCGTCCACGAGTACGCCTACAACGTGATCCACGTGCTGCAGGCCGAATGCGACCGCCTGGGCATCCCGCACCCGGACCTGATCAGCGAGTCCGGCCGCGCCCTCACCGCCCACCACTCGGTGCTGGTGACCAACGTGATCGACCGGGAAGGCCCCGAGCACCGCACGCCGTCGGCACCGGCGGAGAGCGACGCCGGCCCCCTGCACGATCTCTGGCGCGATCTGGCCAGCCTGGAGGACCCGGCCTCGCCCCGGTCGCTCACGGAGATCCACCACGACGTCATGCACGCCATGGCGGAGGTCCACAGCCAGTTTGCCCACGGCCTGCTGTCCCTGCCCGAGCGTGCCCACGCCGAAACCCTGTACAGCCGCTGCTGCCAGCTGTTGCGGGCGGGGCTGGACAGCGCCAACCGGGCGCACCGGGAAATCATCGACGAGCTGAACGAAAAGCTGGCGGACAAGCTGTTCGTGAACTTCTCCCTGTTCCAATCCCTGCCGGACGTCTGGGGGATCGACCAGATCTTCCCGGTGATGCCGATACAGGGTCTGAACCGCCCGCTGGTGCGCCGGGCGGTGATTCAGGACATCACCTGCGACTCGGACGGCCGCATTGACCAGTACGTGGACGGCCAGGGCATCGAGACCACACTGCCCCTGCCGGACGACGCCGGCGATGACGGCATGCTGATCGGCTTTTTCATGACGGGGGCTTACCAGGAAATCCTCGGAGACATGCACAACCTGTTTGGCGACACCCACTCGGTGGATGTGCGGCTCAACGGCCAGGGCGGTTACGAGATCGGCGAGCCCATCACCGGCGACACCGTCGCCAAGGTGCTGCGCTACGTGAACTTCGAGCCGGGGCAGTTGCTGGCCGCCTACCAGCGCAAGTTTGCCGCCAGCAGCCTGGCGCCAGGCCAGCAGGCCGCGCTGCTGGACGAGCTGTCGGTCGGGCTTGACGGCTACACCTACCTGGAAGAGTGATCGTCCGGGGCCAGCCGGGCGCGCCAGGCGCTGGGGGACACGCCTTCCCATTTGCGGAAGGCCCGGCCGAAGTTGGAGGGATCGCTGTACCCGACCTGCTCAGCCACGGCCTCAATGGTCAGACCGGGCCGTTGCAGCAGGACCAGCGCCCGCCGGTGTCGCTGCGCATCCTGCAGCGTCTGGAAGCGCACGCCTTCTGAAGCCAACTGGCGTCGGAGGGTTCGGGCAGACATGGACAGCTGCGCGGCCACGGTCTCCAGGTCCGGGATACGGCCATCGCCGCCTGGCGCGAGGAGCCGTCGCACCCGTTCGGTCACGGTGATGCTGGCGTCGATCGATTTCAGCTCCTGCTCACACTGGGCTTCCGCCACCCGCCGCGCCACCGGATTGGACAGCGCGATGGGCAGGGACAGCAACCGCCGGTTGAATCGGAGCTGGTTGGCGCGAGCGCCAAAGAGGATCTGGTCGCCGAACAGTCGATGATACGGCGCCCGATCCGTGGGCTCCGGATAAACCACCCGGCACTCGCCATCCAGGATCAACCGATTGCCGAACAGCAGTTGGTTCACATCCAGCAGCGAGGCCATGACCACGTCCACGTTGAACCGTTCGAGGTCGGCGAGGCCATGCCCTGGGTCCAGCTGCAGAACCGCCTCATCGCCTTCCTCGAAAAACGTCAGGTCCATGTATACGAACCGGGTGCGGAAATACTTGATCAGCACGCCGATGGCTTCTTCGAGGGTGTCGCAGCTGATGGCGGCCTGGGCCAGGGAGCCGTGGGTGGTAAACTTCAGCCGTAGCCCGAACGCCAGGCCCAGGGCGTCGTCCTTGCAGCGGGCCAGGGCCTCCCGGCACAGGCCGGTGAACTGTTCCAGGGTAATGAAGTTGTCCGGGTGCCCCAGTTGCACAGGCCGGATACCGGCGCTGGCCAACAGGGGCGCACGGGCCACCCCCAGTTCTTCGGCAAGTTGGCACAGAATGTCCGCATAGTGGGCGCGGATCACCGGCAACGGTCCCTGTTTCCCGGGCAGTGTCATGAACGCTGGACTCACTGTTGGCAAAGGACGAACGCCGCCCGAACAACGTCAACGCGGCTTTTCATCCAAGCCTAGCGGGCCGGAGTGTGCAGGACAATCGCTTCATCGACGTCGATCCGTTGCCACTGTCGTCACTGTGTCATCAGAGGGCTCGCCGGAGTCCGACGGGGCCACCGCCCCCTCTCAGCCAGGGCTATTTTCAGACCAGCCACTTTTTTTCACGCTCGGGTGATCCAGAGGGCATCCGCGATCCGTATTTCTGTCACTGACAAACCCTCGACGAGTGCATAGAATGATGATCAACAAGAGCTCAGAACGTGCGACTGTCAAGGAGCGTCCAGTGACGACACTGGAACCGAAACCCGCCAGACCTGAAGGGCGAAGCAAAGACGCCTGGAGTCAGATGCTTGAGCGGGTGGGTAAATCACAGGATCGCGAGGCCTATCACAAGCTGTTCGAGCACTTTGGCCCGCAGATCAAGTACTACGCCATGGCGAACGGGCTGGCCAGTCACGCCGAGGAACTGGTTCAGGAGGTGTTTGTGTCCATTTGGCGGCGCTCCTGCCTGTACGACTGGCGCAAGGCGGCCGCATCCACCTGGATCTTCACGATCGCCCGGAACCAGCGCATCGACATGCTGCGTAAAATGCAGCGGACCAGCGCGGAAATGCCGGTGGAAACCGAGGATCTCTGGCAGATTCCCGGCGAGAACGAGAATGAGCCGGTCACGTCTTTGCACCGGCTGATGTCGGAAAGACGCATTCGCGAGTCCCTGAGCCACCTTCCCGAGGAGCAGATCACGGTCATCGCCAAGGTGTACATGGAGAATAAGTCGCACCAGATGGTGGCAGACGAACTGGACATTCCGCTGGGTACGGTGAAGAGCCGCGTCCGCCTGGCGCTGAATAAACTGAGAGTGATTTTGCAGGATCAGAACGTATGACACGGCACCATCCCGACAGCCTGAGTCTGATGGAATACAGCGCAGGCAACCTGAGCGAGCCGCACGCCCTGTGCATCCGGCTCCACCTGGACAAGTGCCCTCACTGTCGGAGCCGGGTGGACACGTTGGACAGCCTTGGCGCGGTGATGATGGAAACGCAGCCGAAGGTCAGCGTGTCCGAGAACATGTTCGACACCATTCTCGCCCGCATTGACCAGGAACCGGATGCAAACCGCCTGGTTGATCAGGCCGCAAACCGGATGTCGCCGCTACAGAAGCTGCTGGGGGAAGACCTGGGCGAGCTGCCCTGGAAACGTCAGCTGGGAGACGTCAGCGTGCTGGACATCACCGACCGGTTCCCCGGCCAGCGGGAGCAGGTGGTTCTTCAGAAACTGGCCGCCGGCGGCAAAGCACCTGCCCACACCCATCGGGGTGAAGAGACCACCATCGTTCTGCAGGGGGCGTTTGCCGACCAGAACGGGGTGTTCAACCAGTGGGATTTTGTGGTGCTGACCGACGAAGACGAGCATAAGCCGGTCGCGGTGGGGTGTGAAGACTGTATCACCCTGTCGGTGCTGAGCGCGCCGGTCAAGCTTACTGGTACGTTCACCCGCATGCTGAACCCGTTCATCCGGTAACCCAGCTGTCCGTCATCCAGACCGCCCGCGACGCGTCCCGGGCGGTTTTTTTGTGCCTGATGGTCGTCCATTGTCCGAACAACGCTCACCACGGCAACTCCTCCCCGTTCCAGCTCAGGAACTGGCCGTTGGACGCATCCTCCAGCCCGTCGATCACCCGCCACAGGTTCTCGGCCGTTTGCGCCGGCGTGTGCACCGTCAGCTGGGCCAGGGAACCCTGGAACGGCTCACTCAGCCGGGATTCGGTCGTACCCGGGTGCAGGGCGATACAGGCGATCGGCCTGGAACGGCGGCCAAGCTCGATGGACAGGTTCCGCACCACCATGTTCAGCGCCGCCTTGGCGCTGCGGTAGGCGTACCAGCCGCCGAAACCGTTGTCGCCAATCGACCCGACCTTGGCGGAAATCGCCACCACCTTTTTAAGGCGACGGTGCCGCAGGAAGGGCACCAGGCCCCGCATGAGCGTGGCAAAGCCGGTGCAGTTGACGGCAAACGCCCTGGCCATGGCCTCGGACGACACATCCTCCAGGCGCTTTTCCGGGAACAGGTCGCTGTCGTGCAGAAGCCCGGCCGCATAAATGATCAGATCAATGCCTGCCTCCGGTGCGCCGAACGCAACCTCCGCCCTTTCACGAACGCTGTCCGGCGTGGCGGTGGTCGCGTCCCAGGCCTGGAGGAACACCCGATCATCGAGCCCGGTGGTATCCACCGCGTCCGGCCGCCGGCAGAGCCCGAGGATTCGGACATCTTCCACGGCCTGCAGGCAGTGTCTGGCCAACGCACCCCCAACGGCACCGCTGATGCCGGCGATCACTAGGTTGGTCGTGGGGATTGCGTCGGTCATGGCGCTGTCGGTCGGGCTCCCGCGTGGAATGTTGCTGCGCGTTTTCGAAGAACCCAAATCGTAGCAAATCGCTGATTAACAGGGTTATTAATCGTCCAAACCGCTTCCATAGAAATCTTTCATCATAAATTTCCGGTCAATCCATAATCCCAGAAATTCAAACGATCGTATTAATCGATGGTTTGAATGGGCGCTGGCTGACGGCCGCCCGCGCCCGCGGCTTGCCGATCAAAAAAAGGAGAGAGTGATGCGCTATCAGGCCCCCATCGAAGACCTGAAGTTTCTGCTGTTTGACGTACTGGGCGCGGACCGCCTGCATGAGCTGGCGCCCTACGCGGACGCCACCCCGGACCTGATGACCGCGGTCATCGAAGAAGCGGGCAAGCTCGCCGCCGATGTCATCCAGCCCACCAATCAGGTGGGTGATCGACAAGGTTGCCACTACGATACCGACACAAAGAATGTCACCACGCCGGACGGGTTCCGGGAGGCGTACCGGACCTTCGTCGAGGGCGGCTGGACCGCACTGGATGCGCCCATAGAGTTTGGCGGCCAGGGCCTGCCCCACACCTTGAAATTCATCGTCGATGAAATGGTCTGCTCCACCAACCTGTCCCTGGGCATGTACCCCGGCCTGACCCACGGCGCCATCAGCGCCCTGCACACCCACGGTTCGGACGAGCTGAAACAGACCTATCTGGAAAAGCTGATCTCCGGTGAGTGGACCGGCACCATGTGCCTGACCGAGCCACAGTGCGGCACCGATCTGGGCCTGATCAGTACCCGCGCCACGCCCAACGAGGACGGCAGCTACGCCATCGAGGGCACCAAGATCTGGATCACCGGCGGTGAGCATGATCTGACCGACAACATCGTGCACCTGGTGCTGGCCAAGCTGCCGGGGGCGCCGGACACCACCAAGGGCATTTCCCTGTTCGTGGTGCCCAAGTTCCTGCCCGGCTCCGGGGAGCGCAACCCGGCGTTCTGCGGCGGCCTTGAGCACAAGATGGGCATCAAGGGCTCCGCCACCTGCGTGATGAACTTTGAAGGCGCCACCGGCTGGCTGGTGGGCGAACCCAACGACGGCATGCGCGCCATGTTCACCATGATGAACGAGGCCCGGCTGATGGTGGGCATGCAGGGCCTGGGCCTGGCGGAAATGGCTTATCAGGAGAGCCTCGGGTTTGCCCGCGAGCGCCTGCAGAGCCGGTCCCTGAGCGGACCGAAGAACCCGGACGGCCCGGCCGACCCGATTCTGGTGCACCCGGACGTGCGCCGAATGCTCATGCGCCAGAAAGTCCTGAACGAGGGCATGCGCGCCTTGGCCCTGTTCACCGGCCAGCAGCTGGACCTGTCGGTGGCGCACCCGGACGAGGCGGTGCGAGAGCAGGCGGACGATCTGGTGCAATTGCTCACCCCGGTGGTCAAGGCGTTCCTGACCGACGAAGGCTACAACAACGCCAACTGGGGCCTGCAGGTACTGGGGGGCTCCGGCTTTACCCAGGACTGGCCGCTGGAGCAGCTGGTGCGTGACGGCCGCATTGCCCGCATTTACGAGGGGACCAACGGCATTCAGGCGATGGACCTGGTCGGCCGCAAGCTCAGCCTCAAGGGCGGCCAGCTGGTGCGCACCCTGTTTGCCGAGCTGACGGGCTACCTCAAGGCCAATCCGGAGGCGCCCCACCGGGAAGCGCTCAAGGGCGCCGTCAAGGCACTGGAACAGGCCACGATGTGGCTCGCCAGCAACGCCCCCAAGGACCCGGAGCAGGCCGGCGCCGCTGCCACGCCGTATCTGCGGCTGATGGCACTGACGGTCATTGGCTATCTCTGGTCCCGGATGGCCGCCGTGGCCACCGAGCGCCTGGAAGCAGGCACCGGCCACCGCCCACTGCTGGAAGCCAAGCAGGCCTCCGCGCAGTATTTCTTCGACAAGCTGCTGCCGGAAATTCAGTGGTTACTGGCGGATATTGAAAGCGGTAAGGACACTCTGATGGCGTTCAGCGACGACCACTGGGCGGCTTAACGGGCCATGGCTGGCCGGAAATGACCGACTTTTGGCAAGTTGTGACCTTCCGGCTCGGCCTACGTTGTCTGACAATAGGTACGTTGATTAGTGTCTCTGAACTAGTCCAGCCCGGCTCCCAGAGATCCGGGCCTTTCTTTCAAGCCACGCTTACGCGTGGCTTTTTTCGTTTCCCCCGCCCCATCCGTGATTCCCCGCAGTGCAGTCGTGCCCGCTCCGGCGCTGGGTTACAATGCCCCTCCCACGGGCAGTCCGGCGTTGCCGGGCGGGAATCGGAGGCTGAATGAACGACGATTACGGGTTTCGCTTCGGCGGCATCGAGCGGCTTTACGGCCGCCGGGCACTGGCGGCGTTCCGAAACGCCCACGTGGCTGTGGTCGGCCTCGGGGGCGTGGGTTCCTGGGCCGCCGAGGCCCTGGCCCGCAGCGGCGTCGGAACCCTCACCCTGATCGACATGGACGACATCTGCGTCTCCAACACCAACCGCCAATTGCACGCCCTGGACGGCCAGTATGGCCGCACCAAGACCGACGCCATGGCCGAGCGCCTGCGGGCCATCAACCCGCACGCCGATATCCGGGTGCACTTCGGCTTCCTGACCCCGGCGAACGTCGCCGAGCTGCTCACCGACGACCTGTCCGGCGTGATTGACGCCATCGACAGCGTCAAAGCCAAGGCTGCCATGCTCGCCCACTGCCAGCGCCGCAAACTGCCGGTGATCTGCGCCGGTGGCGCGGGCGGGCAGATGGACCCGACCCAGATCCGTGTGGCCGATCTCAGCAAAACCACCCAGGACCCGCTGCTCGCCAAGGTGCGCAATCTGCTGCGCCGGGAATACGGCTTTTCCCGCAATCCCAAACGCCGGTTTGGCATTGAGGCGGTGTATTCGCTGGAGCAACTGACCTACCCCGCCGCTGACGGTGAAGTCTGCCTGCAAAAACCGGACACCGCCGGCCCCGTGCGCCTGGACTGCGCCACCGGCTTTGGTGCCGCCAGCCCCGTCACCGGCAGTTTCGGCCTGATCGCCGCCGCCCGCCTGCTCGCCCGGCTGGCCCGCAACGCCCAACCCTGAGGACCGCCCCGATGGAAGGAACCGACACCGCCATGCCCATCAGCACCGTGCTTTTGCTTGCCACCATTGGCGTGCTGTCTCTGGCCTGCCAGTGGCTCGCCTGGCGGGTTCGCATGCCTGCGATCCTGTTCCTGCTGGCCGGCGGCCTGGTGGCCGGGCCCGTAACCGGCGTGCTGGTGCCCGAGGCAGTATTCGGCGATCTGCTGTTCCCGGTGGTGTCCCTCGCGGTCGCCATCATCCTGTTTGAAGGCAGCCTGACCCTTCGGTTCGAAGAAATCCGCGGCCACGGCAAAATGGTCCGCAACCTGGTGCCGGTGGGTTCGGTGGTGGCCTGCATCACCGGCACCCTGGCGGCCCGCTGGGTGCTCGACCTATCCTGGCAGGTGTCCCTGCTGTTTGGCGCCATTTCGATTGTAACCGGGCCCACGGTGATCGCGCCGCTGCTGCGATCAGTGAGACCCAAGGCCAAGCTGGCTAACACCCTACGCTGGGAAGGCATCATTATTGATCCCGTGGGCGCCCTGCTGGCGGTTCTGGTGTTCGAGGGCATTGTGTCCTGGGGCCAGGGTAATGTGTTTGAACACGCCCTGGTGCTGTTCGGCAAAACCGTTCTGGTCGGCCTGCTGGTGGGCGCAGTCGCCGGGTACCTGAACGGGCTGGTGTTACGCAAACACTGGATTCCCCAGTACCTGCACAACGCCGGCACCCTGACGTTTATGCTGGGTGTCTATGCGTTCTCCAACGAGGTCGCCCACGAATCCGGGCTGCTGACGGTTACCATCATGGGCATCTGGATGGCCAACATGAAGCAGGTGCCCATCGAGAGCATTCTGGAATTCAAGGAATCTCTCAGCGTGCTGCTGATTTCCGCCCTGTTTATCATCCTGGCGGCCCGGGTGGAGTTCAACGCCATTGCCGACCTCGGCTGGGGCCTGGTGGTGGTGATCGGCGCCCTCGTCCTGGTCGCCCGCCCGCTGAGCATTTTCCTGTCCGCCATCGGCACCGACCTGACGCTCAAGGATAAACTGTTCCTGAGCTGGATCGCGCCCCGGGGCATCGTCGCCGCGGCGGTGTCCGCCCTGTTTGCGTTCCAGCTCCAGCGCCTGGGTTATGACAGCGCCAGCGCCCTGGTGCCCCTGGTGATCATGCTGATCATCGCTACCGTGACCCTGCAGAGCCTGACCGCCCGCCCGCTGGCGCACCTGCTTGGCGTGGCGGAGCCGGCGGCCTACGGCTATCTGATTCTCGGTGCCAACCCGGTGGCCCGGATGATCGCCCAGGCCCTGCGCAAGCATGAGGTGCCGGTGACCCTGGCGGACACCAACTGGGAAAACGTCCGGCAGGCCCGGATGGCGAATCTGTCGGTGTACTTCGGCAACCCGGTGTCCGAGCACGCCGCCACCCACCTCGACCTGACCGGCATCGGTAACCTGCTGGTGGTATCCCCTTACAAACACATGAATTCCCTGGCCACGTACCACTTCCTGGACTGGTTCGGCAGCCAGCACGTGTTCACCCTGTCCGAGGGCGACCAGGACCAGAACGCCCGGCACCAGACCGCCGAGAAAATCCAGCTGACCCGCGGCCTGTTCGATGGCGTCAGCTACGCCAAGCTGGCCAGCCTGGTCAGCCAGGGCTACAGCGTGCGTACCACCCAGCTCAGCGAAACCTTTGATTACGAAGCGTTCCTGGAGACCTACCAGCACCAGGCCCTGGTGCTGTTCGTGTTCGACAGCAAAGACCGGATTGTGCCGGTGCGGCAGATGGACGGTCTCAAACCGGAGGACGACTGGCTTCTGATCAGCCTGGTCCCGCCCCAGGCGCCGAAGGAGCGAAAGGAAAAGGAAAAGGAAAAAGACAAAGACACTGAAAAGGACGCCCAGGCCGGGGAAGCCCAGGCGCCCGCCAACTGATCAGCGGCAGTCAAGCACCAGCTTGCCACGGACGTGCCCACCTTCCAGGGTTTCGTGGGCGGCCCGGGCCTGATCCAGCGAAAAGCTCTGGTCAACGTGCACCCGCACATCGCCGTCTTCGATCAGCTCGGCAATTTCCTCCAGGTGGAACACGTCCGGGCGCACCGTCATACCGTGGGCCCGAAGTCCCATGACCTCGGCGGCACTGATGATCTCGTCGGCGGTGACCGTGGGGATGGTGACCAGTACGCCCTGCTCGCCGAGGGTTTGCAGCGACCGTTTGCCAATGTCGCCGCCCATCAGGTCGAGCACCATGTCCAGGCCGTAGCACTCCTCGGTGAAATCGCTGTCGTGGTAGTCGATCACCTCGTGCACCCCCAGCTCCGCGAGGAAGTCCCGGTTGCGGGCCGAGGCGGTGGCAATCACGTGGGCGCCCCGCTCCAGGGCGAACTGGACGGCAAAATGACCAACGCCACCGGCGCCGGCGTGAATCAGGATCTTCTGGCCGGACTCCAGCTTGCCCATCTCGAACAACCCCTGCCAAGCGGTCAGCGCCGCCAGCGGCACGCCTCCGGCGGTGACCAGGTCCAGCTCGTCCGGAACGACCGCGAGCTCATCCGCCTGGGCCAGGGTGTACTCGGCGTAGGCACCACCCCCGGAGGGGAAACCCACCATCCCCATCACCCGATCACCCGGTGCCAGGGTGGTGACGTCATCCCCCACCGCCACCACTTCCCCAGCGATGTCGTAGCCGGGTGTCCAGGGCAGTGCGTTCTCGATCTGGCGGGCGGCAAAGCCCAGGCCCTTTCGGGTTTTCCAGTCGATCGGGTTGAGACCGGCACCGTGCACCCGTACCAGCACCTGGCCGGCGCCCGGTTCGGGGACGGCACCGCTCACCACCGTCAGCACGTCAGCCTCGCCAAAACGGTCGTAAACAACCCGGCGCATGGTCCCGGCCCGGGCCGGTTCAGCGTTGTGTTCCATGAACGTCTCCAACTGTGACAGAGTGGCAGGGATGTCCGCCTTGGCGCACCGCTGAGGTGCCGACTTCAGACTAGCAGAATTCCAGGGCCAGGCCAGCCTCAGGCGTCCGGCAGCCCCCGTCCTCCCGCCACCGACGCACCCGCCAGGATCTCGGCGAACGCCTTCGGGGCACGGGATGGCCGCTGGGTTTTCAGATCCACGCAGGCGTGGGTGGACATGGCCCGGACCAGGGTCTTGCCGTCCGCCGGCCGCACCAGCTGGAACTGCCGGGCAGATCGGAAGCGGCCGTCAAATCCGGTCAGCCAGGTGCCCAGCACGAGCCGATCGCCGGCGTTGGCGGCGGCCAGGTAGTCAATTTCCGTGCGGGTGATGGCCATGGCCTTGCCGGTTTCTTCGTGCAGGGCCCAGGTCATCCCGAGACTTTCGATGTGTGCCCAACTGACGTCTTCCAGCCAGCGCAGGTACACCACGTTGTTGGCGTGGCCTAGCCGGTCGGTGTCGGCGGCCTGAACGTCGATGTCCAGGGTGAACGGGTCCGGCAGATCCCAGTCAATCGGGTTCATGGTTGGTCGTCTCCGGCAGCGGAAAAGGCGCCCAAGGGTAGCCGGCCAATCCGATCGTTGTGTAGTGAACCAAAGTATAGCGATCCGTTGCCCGGGGTCACCGAGGTGATCTCCTTCAGGTGGCTGCCGGCGGTATCGTGCAGGCTCAGCAGCGGCCGGCCCTGGTGGTCATAGGCCACCACCAGCCCATACGTCCGGGGTTTGGGCTGGAGAGTGTCAGGCAGCTTGGCCACCAGATTCTTGAGCCAGGGATAGGGATGAAGGGCGTCTAGGGTGGCGTTGCGCAGGGTCGGGAACGCCACCCACACCCGCCCCTGACCGTCGATCGAGAGGTTATCCGGAAAGCCCGGCAGGTTGTCCGCGAAGACCTCGGTGCGGCCGGCCTTCGGGCCTTTGATCCAGTACCGCAGGATGCGGTATTTCCAGGTCTCGTTGACCAGCGCGAACGAACCGTCGGGGGACACCGCAACGCCGTTGGCAAAATACAGGTTGCCAATCAGCTTCTCCACCTGTCCGGTTCGCGGGGAGTAGCGCAGGAAGCGGCCGTGGGGGCGAGTTTCCAGCAGGTCCAACCGGTAGTCTTTCTGGTGAAAGCGGTCGCTGGCGTCGGTGAAGTAAATGCGCCCGTCCGGTGCCACTGCCACGTCGTCCGTGAACCGGAACAGGGTACCGCCCTGCTCCCGCGCCAGAATGGTCACGATCCGGTCCGGGCCGATGGCCAGCAGCCCCTCGTCGGCATCCGCCACAATCAGCCGGCCGCGACGGTCAAACGCCATACCCAGGGGGCGGCCGCCGGTATTCAGCCAGGTGTCGGTGTGACCGTCCGGGTAAATCCGCACGATGCGGCCGTCCGCGGTACCGGTATACAGCAGGCCGTCCGCGCCGATGGCCACGTCTTCGGGCCCGTTAACCTGCCCTCGCGCCAGCAGATCGGCGTCCTGCAGCCGCTCGTTGGGGGCCAGCGGACCGGACAGCGCCGGTGCCTCGGGCGGCTGCCAGGCCGCGCTGTCCACCGGAGACGGGCTCAGCAGAAAGCCCCCAGTGAGAATGAACAGGATCAGCAGCGTCAGCAGCCATTTCATGGGAGCTCCTCAACCGGCGTTCGCGCCGGCCTCCAGAAAGCGGCGGCACAGCGCGGCAAACGTGTCGGCCTTTTCCGCGTGCAGCCAGTGGCCGGTGTCCTGAATCACACGAACCTCCGCGTTTGGGAACAGCCGCAGGATCGTGTCACGGTGTTTCTCCTGAATGTACGCAGAATCGGCGCCTTTGAGGAACAGTACCGGCCCGTTGAAGGGCCCGTCACCCGCCGGGGCCGCTGCCAGGTTGCCGTAACAGGCCTCGATCACCGGCAGGTTCAGGCGCCACCGGAACACCGGGCCGCCCTCGGTCTGCTCGTCCCGGGGCACCCGCTCAAGGTTCTTGAGCAGAAACTGTCGGGTGGGCGCGCTGTCCACGTAGGGCGCCAGTTGCTCGTCTACCTCGCTGCGGGAGCGCACTCCGTCCAGTACCACCGCGCTCAGGCCTTCCAGAATCGCGTCGTGACGGGGCTTGTACGTTACCGGGGCGATGTCGGCCACAATCAGCCGTTCCACCCGCTCCGGCGCCATCAAGGCCACCTGCATGGCCACTTTGCCGCCCATGGAGTGGCCCAGGAAGCTCGCCCGGTCCAGGCCGGCTGCATCCATGTAGGCAATCACGTCCTCGGCCATGGCCGGGTAATCCATGGTTTCGGTATGGGGCGACTGGCCGTGGTTACGTTCGTCCAGCGCATGGATCTGCCACTGGTCCTGGAGCCGGCGGGCAATGCCGCCGAGGTTCTCATGGGAGCCGAACAGTCCGTGCAGAAGGATGAGGGGCGCGCCCTCCCCCGTAATCCGATGATAAAGCGCCACAGTCATGGTCAGTTCGTCTCCGCGTTTGAAGGATGCATGCCAGACCGGATACATTACCATCGACAGCCTGCCAGACAACCGGCGCGAACCAACTTCCGTGCCGTCCCGGCAGACGCCTGCGGGGCCAACCAAGGAGCCACTCCGGCCATGGAACACCTGTCACTGCTTGCCATCGGACTGGCCCTGTTCTACCTGGCCGCCCTCGGGTGCGTGTACCGGATCCTGCTGACCTACCGCACCTCCCAGGGGGCCCTTGCCTGGATTATTGGCCTGCTCGGCCTGCCTTACCTTACCGTGCCGCTGTTCCTGCTGATTGGCCGCAGCCGGTTTGGCGGGTACATCAAGGCGCGCCGCCTGGGTGACCAGGCGCTGGGGGACCTGTTCAACCAGCTCGAACAGATCGGTTGCCCGGCCCCGGCCGACGCCACCGGAGCCGGCCGCGACGAGCTGGCCGTACTCAGCAAACTTGGCCGCCAACCGTTCACCAGCGGCAACCGCTGCACCCTGCTAAAGGACGGCGAGGCCACCTTCCAGGCCCTGTTCGATGCCATGGAAGACGCCCGTCATTACATATTGCTGGAATTCTATCTGGTGCGCTCGGACCGGGTTGGGCAGCGCATCAAGGCCATCCTGGAGCGAAAACTGGCGGAGGGCGTGGAGGTCTGGTTTCTGTACGATGACATCGGAAGCGTCTGGCTGCCCCGGCGCTACCTTCGGGAACTGGCCGATGCCGGTGCCAGAGTGGCGTCTTTCGGCAACGGCAACGTCCGCCGCCGCCGCTTCCAGATTAACTTCCGCAACCACCGCAAGCTGCTGGTGTGCGACGGCACCACCGGTTTCGTGGGCGGCATCAACCTGGGAGACGAATACCTGGGCACGGCACTGGAGCAGGACCCGTTCCGGGATACCCACTGCCGCCTGGAAGGGCCGGCGGTGGCGGGCCTCCAGCTGGCCTGGCTGGAAGACTGGAACTGGGCAAGCGACCAACTGCCCGAGCTGAACTGGACGTACAACAACCAGCCCCCGCCCGGCGCCGAGGACGTGCTAATCCTGCCCAGCGGCCCGGCGGATACCTGGGAAACCTGCACCCTGTTTTTCCTCAACTGCATCAACAATGCGCGGGAACGGATCTGGATTGCCTCCCCCTACTTCGTGCCGGACTTCCAGGTGATGAATGCGCTCCAACTCGCGGCACTGCGCGGCGTAGACGTGCGCATCCTGATTCCGGAGGTGTCCGACAACCCGGTGATCCGCCTGGCCGCTTACTCATACCTGGTCCAGGCCTGCCAGGCAGGCATCAACATTTATCGCTACCAGCCGGGTTTCATGCATCAGAAGGTGGTGCTGGTGGACGACCGCTATGCGGCAATTGGTACCGCCAACCTGGACAACCGGTCCATGCGCCTGAACTTCGAGATTACCGCCATTATGGTGGACGGGGACTTCGTCGACTCTGTGGCCCGGATGCTGGAGGACGATCTGGCCCATTGCCAACTGATGACGCCCGGCGACTACGAGGAGCGCTCCTTGCTGTTCCGGCTGACCTGCCGGGCCATCCGCCTGGGCGCACCGTTGTTGTAACGCACTGGCAGTGGGCGCCAGCCTGTGCGACTATTCGGGCATCGTTGTCCGTGCAGGCCCGTTGTACCCCATGACCGCGTTCCAGCCCCGTGAGACCCTGACCGAACAGGTGGCCCGCCACCTGGAAGACCGCATCACCTTCGGCCAGTTCCGGTCCGGTGAGCGCCTGTACGAGAGCACCCTGGCCAAAGACATGAACGTGAGCAACGGCTCCGTTCGCGAGGCCCTGCTGGTGCTGGAAAAGCGCCACCTGATCCGCAGCGTGCCACGCAAGGGCGCGTTTGTGACGCCCCTGGACGAACACTTCGTGCGCAGCCTGTACGACACTCTGGAACTGTACCTGACCCACACCGGCCGAAAGCTGGCCCGCCAGTGGCAGCCGGCCGACATGGAGCGGCTCGAAGCGCTCTACGAGCAGATGCGGGACTGCTTCAACCGCAACGATCTGCCAGCGTTCCTCGCCCTGGGCATTGAATACACCCAGGCGTCTCTGGCCTACGCCGACAATTATTTCATCGTGACTGCCATCGACGACCTCTGGCCCTCGGCTCGCCGCTGCGCGTTCGTGGCGTTTCAGCGGGGCGGCCTGCAGGTGCTGGAAGACAACCTGGCCCACATGCGGGAATCCATCGACGCCATCCGGGACCGGGACGACGACCGTCTGGCCGGCATCCTGCACCGTTTCGCCCTGCAGCAGTGCCAGCAGGTGCTGGACGCCATCGCCGCCTCCTCGCGCTCCGCGTAAATCCGTCCGCCGTTCACAGGGGTCCGCGCCTGGCGCTATTCGTAGAAGAGCTGGGTGAAGGTAAAGCCCACGTTCAGGTAGGCGGTCCAGTCCTGGGCGGAGTTGTAGGCGGCCGCCGCCTGGACCGGCCCGAAGAAGGTATCCACGCCGGCGAACACGCTCACGGACTTGACCGAATCGGTCCAGCTCGCCTCTCCGAGGGAATCCCAGGCGTTGCCCGCTTCCAGGCCAGTGCCTGCAAACCAGGGCACAATGGGCCCGCCGAAGCGCTGCCGGGCGTAGACAGCGGCCATGGCCGCGCTGGTGCCGGTAATCTGCCCTGGCGCGTATGCTGACAACCGCCGGAACCCACCCAGGCGCACCTGATTCTCAATGCCCGCCTCGCCCTTGAGCACGTCCTCGGCGAACAGCAGGCCGGTCACGCTCAGCCCACGCCAGTCCCCCGACGCCATCAGCAGACTGGTGACCGAATCAAACCGCCGGTCCGATCCCAGCCCCGGGCGTTCAAACCGCGCCCGCAGGCCGGCGAATCCGCCGCTGGTGGGGTATGAGGCGTCGTCCAGGGAATCGTGCACCAGGCGAAGCTGCAGGCTGCCGCTGTTCACCGAGTTGTCCGGCACCGGCTCACCGCCAATCTGCTTGTCGACGGTGGCATAGCCGCGCACATAGGTCAGCCGCACCTCGGCGTTGCCCCCCAGTTCCATGCCCACACCCAGATCGGCACTGCGGCGGCCGACGTCCACCTCCGCCACCTGCTCGGTGTCCTCATAGAGCGCCACGTTGGTGCGGCTGTACTGGCCACCCAGGATCAGGAACCGGTCATAGCCATAGGCCAGGGGCTGATACCACTGGGTGCGGATCCAGGGGTCCGTACCCAGTTGCACGCCGGTCTGCCACTCGCCCCCCAGCCGATTCAGCTCGGTTACCCGCAGGGCCGAGGCCAGGTTGAAGTGGGTATCGCCGTCCACGTTGTCCTCGTAGTTGAGGCCAAAGGCGAGGTAGTTCGGCCCCCACGATTTTTCGGCGGGCCGGATGCGCAGCACCGGGCCGTCCGGGGAAGGCAGCAGGGAGTAGGACACCGTCTCGTGATAGCCCAGCCCGTAGATGCGTTTGAGGTCCTCCTGCAGCGCCGGCACGTCCAGAGGCTCCCCCGGCTGCTGACGGATGCGCTCCCGCAGGAAGTCCCGGGCGAGGTTCCGGGGCGTATCGATTTCCACCCGGGCGATGGCGCCATCGTTGACCCTGCGGGTGGCCAGGCGGGAGCGATAGGCGGCCCAAGCCTCGCTGGACACCGACAGCCGGTGCAGCGCCACGGCGTGGCGACGGGTGGCGGTTGCGCCAATTTCAAACAGCAGAGGGGCCTGGTAGAAATCCGACGAGGTCAGCCCTTCGAGGTCTGGATGAATCCGGACATCGCCTGGCCCGAGCAGGTCCAGCTGCTGGTCCGTATTCCGCCGGGTCAGCAGGGTGGTCAGCTGCCCCACCACGGAAAACGCTTCCCGCAGTTGGTCCGGGTCCGACAGAGGGTCGGTGATGTCCACCGCGATGATCACATCCGCCCCAAGGTCCCTGGCCACGCTGATCGGCAGGTTGTTGGCGATGCCGCCGTCCACCAACACCCGACCGTTCCGCTCGACCGGGCTGTAGACGCCAGGAATGCTCATGCTGGCCCGGATCGCATCGGCCAGGTTGCCATGGCCAATCACCACGGGCTCCCCGGTGGCCAGGTCGGTAGCCACCGCCCGGAATCGGATGGGCAGCCGGTCGAAGTCGTCCACCAGGGTAGCGTCTTCGGTCAGTTCATTGAGGATAAAGCCCAGGTTTTGGCCGGCCACCAGGCCACCGCCCACGTGCACGCCGTCGGCGCGCAGTCCCAGTCCGGGCGCCAGCGGAAAGCGCCACTCGGATTCCTTGCGGCGGATGGGCTTGTAGACGCGGCCCGGATCGTCCCGGAAGCTCGACAGCCAGTCCAGGTTCATGAAGCGCCGTTCGATCTCCGCCACCGGCATGCCTGACGCGTACAGCGCTCCTACGGCCGACCCGGCGCTGGTGCCCACCACCAGGTCCACCGGCACGTGCATTTCCTCCAGCACCCGCAACACACCCACGTGGGCCATGCCTTTGGCGCCGCCGCCGCTGAGGACCAGGGCGACCATGGGGCGCGCTTTGACATCGCCGGTACGGCCGTCGTTACCACCGGCGGCTGCGGCAGACAGCGCGGGCGCCACGCCCAGGGTCAGGGCCGCGAGGCACACCAACCCCCACAGACAGGCACGAACGTCCGGCGCCCTTGAAGACGACCTGCGGATCATGGCATCAGCGCTTCGGGGTGTCGGCATCGTCCACCAGGGACAGGTGGGAGATGTCCGGGGTAGCCACCGGCGGCGCCTCCCGATCATGACCCAGATCCGCGCCCACCGGCGCCAGGCTCCAGTCGTCCAGATGCTCGAACATGGGGGGCTCCGATACCGTGGCCGGGGCCAGAGTCACCCCCACCGGGTCCAGCGTCAGGCCGGAGCCAGCCAGGATGTCGTCCACCCGCTCCCCGGCCACCGCCAGGCGCTCGCCGGGTTCGACCGCCACCGACACGGCCGGCCGGGCTGACGGCGCGCCGGCGGCCCGTTGCGCCGGCGCTTCGGGCGCCCGGGCGGCCGGTTTGGGCGTGGGTGCCGCAGCGGGTGCTGGCGCCGGCTCTGGTGTGGGTTCACCTGAGGCCTCCGGCGCCGTGCCGGCCATGGGCTGCACGTAGGCGATCATCCCGTGCTTCTCCAGCACCGCCCGATACTTTTCCGCCTGCGCCTGCTCGAGGCGGTTGCGGATCACCACCGGCTGGCCGCTGAACATTCGCTCTACCTGCTCCACCGTCGCCTTGAACAGGGCCCGGGCGTTGTTACGGGCCGTCTGCTGGTCGGTTCCGGCCACACACTCGCCCCTGAACACCAGTTGATACATCGTGTTTCCTCCTGCCGATGAACCTGTGGTTCTCTGCTTGATCTTAGTCGAAGCGCCCCGGCCCGGAGGGAGCGGGGCGCGGGACTGCAAACAATTGAAAAATAGTGCCCGTCGATGACGCAAAGTGCGACCCGCTTTGCGATAATGTTCTGTAACGTCAGGTTACACTTAATTACAATCCGTCCATCGCCGCCAGGAGCCGAACCCCATGGCCACTTCCCGAACCCTCAGTCTGTGTCTTGCGGGCGCACTGCTGTCGGCCCCGGTGGCGCACGCCGAGAACATCGACGTGCTGATGAGCCAGGTGTTCCCCCGGGACCAGATCGCCTATATCGGCTACCAGAGCGTTGAACGCCAGGATATTCCCGCATCCTCCGCGGTGGATCGCAAATACCTGATCGTCGATTTTCGCTTCCCCGCCAGCGAACCGGCCACCGAGCAACTCCAGGCCAGCGTCCACAAAGTGTGCATGACGCTGCTTAAAGACCAGGAACTGATCCGCCGACTGTCCGAGTCCGGTTACGATATGGTTTCAGTCGCCTTCGACCGTCGCTCCCAGTTCGACTGCCTGTAACCTCAGGTTTTCCGGCCCAGCAGTTTTGGAAACGCGTCCAGGGCGCTGTTGACCGCATCCAGGTTGAACGCATCCACATCCGCCAGCAGCTTTTCCCCATAGCGGGCCACCGACGGCGAGCGGTGGCGCTGGCCCCAGGCAGTGAGCCGCCGGGCGAAATCCTTCATCTGCTCCGGATCGCCGCTTTCCCGAACGGTTTCCCACTCGTTGCCAAAATCCCGGCCCAGCTGTTCCCGCAGCCAACCCCGCTCCTGCATGCTCAGGGTCTGGGCCAGCAGGCGCTCTTCCTCTTTCGGCTCGCCCTCATCGGCCGCCTGTTCCGCCGCAACTTCTACCCTGGGCAGGGTCACGGTAAACACCGAACCCACCCCCGGCTCGCTGTCCACGGACAGCTCGCCGCCCATCATGCGGGCGAGCTTGCGACTGATCGCCAGGCCGAGGCCGGTGCCGCCGTATCGGCGGGTGTTCTGGCCTTCCTGCTGTTCGAACGCGTCGAAGATGCGCTCCTGCTGGTCCGGCGCGATGCCAATGCCCGTATCCCGGACCGTCACCGTAAGCCGGCAGTAGCGTCGCTCCACCCCGTCGGGGCCGGTTTCCGCATCCAGCGCTGAGGACCGGGCCCGCACGGTCACCCCGCCCTCGTGAGTAAACTTGATGGCGTTACCCACCAGGTTGAACAGCACCTGACGCAGGCGCGTCTCGTCCAGGACCATGGTATCGGGCAGGCCCGAGCCCACGCTCACTTCCAGGGTGATGCCCTGCTCCCGGGCACGCAGGTCGAAGATATGGCGGACGTCCCCCAGCAGGCGGCGTACGGAGACCGGCGCGTAATCCAGCCGCATCTTGCCCGCCTCGATGCGGGACAGGTCCAGGATGTCGTTGATCAGCATCAGCAGGCTTCGGCTGCCGGCCCGGATCGCGTCCAGGTAGTTGCGCTGCTGAGGGTCGGTCACCGTATTGCTGAGCAGGTCGCTGTAGCCGATGACCGCGTTCATCGGGGTCCGGATTTCGTGGGACATGTTGGCCAGGAACTCGCTTTTGGACCGGCTCGCGGCCTCGGCCTGCCGGGCCAGCCGCTCGGCTTCGAGCTTGGCGGCCCGCAGTTCGTCCTCGCTGCGGCGCAGGGCGTTCTCCGAGCGGATGCGCTCGTCCACTTCCCGGGACAGCTTGCGGTTCCAGTACAGGAAGATGAGCACCACCACGATGGCAATCAGCACCACCCGGCGCACCACCGTGTAATCGGTTTCCTGCTCAATATCCAGGTGGATCCAGCGGTTGTAGATGGCCTCGGTTTCCGATTTATCCAGGCTGGAGAGCGCCTTGTTGAGGATGCTCAGCAGCTCCGGCTGGTTTTTGCGAACCGCCAGCCGCAGATCGTACTGGTAAGGCGTAATGCTGGTGATGCGCAGGTTGGAGAGGCCCAGGCGGGCGACGGTGTAGCTCACCGCCGGAATCTGGGTCACCATCACGTCCAGGTCACCGTTGGACAAGGCCAGCAGCCCCTGCTCCACCGAATCCATCGGGTACAGGTTCAGGTTCGGATGGTTGATCAACAGGTAATCGTGGGCGGCGTGACCGTTCACTACCCCGACTTTTTCATCCCGCAGTTCCCGCAGGTCACCGATGAAGCGGCCGTCGTCCCGGATCGCCAGCACAATGGGCACGCTCAGGTAGGGCCGGGTAAACAGAAAACGGTCTTCGGTGCGGGGGGTGCGTGACAGGCCCGGCAGCACGTCCACCTCGCCGTCCTCGAGCATCTGTTCGGCCTTGGTGCGGCTGTCGATCATGGTGCGCTCGAAGGTCACGTCCAGGCGGTCTTCCAGGTGGCTTACCAGGTCGGGCACCAGGCCACTGGCCCGGCCGTCCTGGGAGAACTCAAACGGCGGCCAGTCCGAGCGCAGTGCCAGCCGCAGCTTCGGATGGGCCTGCAGCCAGTCGCGGTCGGCGGCGGACAGCGCAAGGCCCTCTTCGGACAGGGAGCGGACATCCGATTGCAGCCAGGACCGGCGAATGGCTCGGTGCTCCTGCAGGCTGATGGCTTCGATGGCCCGGTCCAGCACCCGGTAAAGGCGCGGCTTGCCCACCGGCACCGACAGCACCACGTCCACCGGCTTGTTCTCCAGCAGCCGTGCCAGGCCAATGCCCTTGATCATCGCGGACTGCAGGTAGTCCGACACCACCGGCACCGGGCCCACCATGGCCTGGGCCTTGCCGGACAGCACGGCGCTGATCGCCTCGCCCACGCCGGTCACCAGCACCGGCGAGAAATCGTTGACCGGGTCGAGCATGGCGTACTGGTTCGGATCGCCCGTGATAATGGCAATCCGGCCACCCTCCAGGTCCGCCAGGGACTGAACCCCCGCATCGCCGGCACCGGCAAACAGGCCGTAGGTCAGGCTCATCAGCGGGCGCGTCGTGCGTCGACCGCTGGGCACCTCGGCGTTGGCCGGCAGGGTTGTCAGTACCGCGTCCGGCGTCGGGGCAGAGGCATCCACCGGTTTCCCGGTGGCGCTGTCGAGCACCACCGGCTGAACCGGCACCCCCAGTTTGTCCGAAAGGCGGGCCAGATAATCGATGTAGGTGCCAGCCAGAACGCCGTCGCCGGTATCAAACGCCAGGGGAATCTGGCCGCTGTAGACCCCGACCACAAACCGAGTCTGCTTTTGCAGCCACGCCAGGTCCGCTTCGCCAAGGACCGGCGACGGTGACGGCTGGGGTGGGTCGGCCCTCAGCGGCAGGGCACCGAGGGCCAGCCACAGGGCCCACAGCATCACCAGGCTTGCCCGAAGCGTCCGGTTCATACGTCGACTCACTCAGGCGCCCCGCTCAATCACGACCCGGTTGCGGCCGTCGTCCTTGGCCTGATAGAGCGCCCGGTCGGCCCGGTCGAAGGCGGCATCCTCGGCGTCGCCGTCCACCAGGCCAGCCACACCGGCGGATACGGTAATTTGCACCGGTTGGCCG
This sequence comes from Marinobacter sp. C2H3, assembly GCF_037080155.1. Taxonomy (NCBI): domain Bacteria; kingdom Pseudomonadati; phylum Pseudomonadota; class Gammaproteobacteria; order Pseudomonadales; family Marinobacteraceae; genus Marinobacter; species Marinobacter sp. C2H3. The sequence continues at coordinate 130,830 of NZ_JBBBNZ010000003.1, forward strand.
CCAAAATGGAACGGCAGACCGAGGATATGCTCCCGCACCGCATCCAGCACCTGGCCGGCCTCCGCCACCGGGGTCTCGGGAAACAGCAGGACAAACTCCTCGCCGCCGTAGCGGGCAATAAAATCGGTGGACCTCAGCCGCTCCCGAAGCTCCCGGGCCACCAGTTGCAGCACCCGGTCTCCGGCCTTATGGCCAAAAGAATCATTCACCCGTTTGAAATGGTCGATGTCGAGCACACCCACACTGAGTGGGTGGCCGTAGCGCTGCCAGCGGTTGTACTCAAACGCCAGACGCTCCTGCCACGCCTCCCGGTTCGGCAACTGGGTCAGCAGATCGGTCATGGCCCGCATCCGCTCGCGGCGCACCTGTTCGCGCATCTGCTCGGAATTGGCCTCCATCGCCGCCACCTTTTCCTGCATGGCCGCCAGTTGCTCGCTCAGATGCTTTTCCCTCGTGGCGTCCTCCGCCCGGAAGCGATCCAGGGCGGCCACGATGGCGTTCAGATGGCCGCTGACCGATGACTTGAGGCTGTCGAGGTCGTCGGCATCCCGAAGGGACTGGCCGACGCCTTCCAACTCCAGCCGGAGCCCCTTGTCCAGGGCGTCGGTGGCGGTCTGCCGGTCACTGTGGGCGTCCGCCTGGGCCCGGCAGTGGGCCCGCAGGGTGTCCAGCCGCTCGTCAAGGCGCCGCAGAAATGCCTCAAACTCCCGTTTACTCAGGGTAATGGCGGCAATCACCAGATCGGCAACGTGGTTCAGGCCTTCCCGCAGCTCCTCCCAGTTGTCGCTGGACAGCAGCGACGCCTGCAGGCTTCGCGCCCGGGCCTCGGCTTCCGGCTCCAGGGTAACCTGAGCCAGCATCTGGCCCAGAAGCTGGCCCACCCGGCGGGCGATACGCAAGCGATCATTGCGGTCATCCAGGTTGAGATCAGGAGACGGCGCGCGGGCGGCGGGGCTGTCCACCGGCGAGGCTTCCGGGGCGAGCCGCGTTGCCGCCGGCGCCTGGTCCAGGCGGGTGATCTCCCGGTCGATCTGATCCTGAAGTTCGCGCCAGCTATCGACGTTCCACCGGCGTTTGCGAAGATCGTCCCTGAGCCGCTCCAGCAAGCTGTCCAGGGTCGGGCTCTGGCCTTCGGACGCCAGGCTGGTACGGACCAGCATGCGCTCCAGGGTGTTGCGTTCGGCTTGCCACTGCTGCTGGCGACGCTCGGCGTCGTCCAGCTCTTGGAGGTATTTGTCCTTCCAGGACGAGTCGGTTGCCATGGACTGCTCTTCCTTAGGTGTCGGCCCGGCGTGCGCCTCGCTTCGCCCGGGGATGGCTCTGGTCGTATACCCGCGCCAGATGCTGGAAGTCCAGGTGAGTATAGACCTGGGTGGTGGCAATGTCCGCGTGACCGAGCAGTTCCTGGACCGCCCTCAGGTCGCCGCTGGACTCCAGCAGGTGGCTTGCAAACGAATGCCGCAGCAGGTGGGGATGGAGCTTCTGGTCAGCGCACTGGCACAGGCCCCAACGAGTCAGGCGGGCCTGAACGCTGCGGCGGCTCAGGCGATCGCCCCGCCGGCTGACAAACACCGCCGGCTGGCCGTCATCGGCCAGCGACGGGCGCACCGACAACCACTGTTCAAGGGCCTGCCGGGCGCGGCTGCCCACCGGCAACAGGCGCTCACGGCCGCCTTTACCCAGCACCCGGACTTCCGCGCCCCGGAGGTCCAGGGCCGGCAGATCCAGGCCCACCAGTTCCGCCAGCCGCAGGCCGGAGGAGTACATCAGTTCGAACATGGCCAGGTCGCGGATCTCGAGGGGGTCTTCGGGCGCGGCGTCCAGCAGGCGGGCGAGCTGGTCCACATCGGCCACACCGGGCAGGCGGCGGCCGCTCTTGGGGGCCTTCAGGCCGACCGCCGGGTTGTCAGTGACGGCCTTTTCCCGAAGTTGATAATCGAAGAAGCGACGGATGGCCGAGAGGTGGCGTGCAATGCTGCGGCCATTCAGGCCTTCCCGGGCCAGGGTCGCCACGTAGCGACGCAGCGTCTGGGTCTGGACATCGGCCCAGCCGGCCACACCGGACTCCCCCAACCAGCCCGCCAGCCGGCACAGGTCTCGCTGGTAGCTGTCGCAGGTACGGGGAGAGTGCCGCTTCTCGGAGGCGAGGTAGTGAATGAACGCCTTCACCGGCTGCGCCAGCGCCGACGGCGGTTCGCGGAGCCGATGCAAATCCCCCACCCTATCGGGACTCCAGCGCCATGTCGGCAACCGGGCTGGCGCTCAGGTGGCGCTGCACCATGGGCGGGAGCAGACGGCTCAGGGTGTCGCTGATGTAGGTCAGAAACAGCGAGCCCATGCTCTGGTCGAAATACCCGGGCTGGCAACTGCCCACGGCGAACACGCCGACCAGCTGCTGATGCCGCAGCGGCACCAGCGCTACGGAGGCGATGGGCGCGTCCCGGTCTGGAAACAGGAAGGTCCGTTCGGCTTCCCGGAACTGCCCGCAGACGGCGCGCTCGCCGTCCAGCAGCGAGCCGAGCCGTTCTCGGGCCTGCTCGGGCGCGACCACGTGCAGTGCACCTTCGACCGGAGATCGACCGGCGACGGCAGGCTCGGCAAACAGCAGCACGCTGGCCGCGTCCAGGCCAAAATCGGAGCGGATACTGTCGTCAATGGCGGCCGCCATCTCGGTCAGGTTGCGGGCCTCGATCACGTGCAGCAACAGGCGTTTGCTCTTTTCAAACAGCCGGTCGTTGTGACGGGCGATGGACAACAGCTCCGTCAGCTCGTGACGGAGCGTATCCCGCTGCTCCCGGAACAGGTGCACCTGCCGTTCCACCAGGGAGATCGCCCGGCCGCTGTCGTGGGGCAGGGTAAGGCTCCGCAGCAGCTCGTCCTGCTCCAGGAAGAAATCCGGGTGCTGCCGCAGGTAGTCGGCAACCAGTTCCGGGGATAGCGCGTCGGCCTTCTGGCGGGCCGCTGAATCTGTCATGGGGATCTCCCGATCGTCAGGATCGTGTTCTTGTTGACCGGCCATTCCGGCGACGCCGGGACGGCGCCTCGCCGGGCAGCCGCAGCTGGCCCTCGAACACCGTGGCCGCTGGCCCTTCCATCATAACAGGCGCCCCTTCACCGGGCCATTCGATGACCAGGCGACCGCCCCGCAGCTCCATCTCCACCCGGCTGTCCAGCAGGCCCCGGAGCTGGCCGGCCACCACCGCAGCGCAGGCGCCGCTGCCGCAGGCCAGGGTTTCGCCGGAACCCCGCTCGAACACCCGAAGCCGGGCGTGGCCCCGATCGATGACCTGCAGGAATCCGATGTTGGCCCGCGCCGGGAACCGGGGGTGGCGTTCCAACTGTGGCCCGAGGGTCGACACCGGCGCGGTGTCGACATCATCCACCACCAGAACACCGTGGGGGTTGCCCATGGAAACCGCCGTAAGCTCAACCGTCTGCCCAGCCACGTCCACGGTATACACATCCTTGCGGCGGTCGGCGGCAAACGGGATGGCCGGCGGATTGAGTTCCGGCACCCCCATGTTGACCCGCACCGAGCCGTCCTTGTTGACCCGCAGCTCAATCACGCCCTTGGCAGTCTGGACCCGGATCACCCGCTTGTTGGTCAGACGCTGATCCCGGACAAACCGGGCGAAACAGCGAGCGCCGTTGCCACACTGCTCCACCTCGGAGCCGTCGGCGTTGAAAATGCGATAGCGGAAATCCACGTCCGGCAGCCCCGGCGGCTCCACCACCAGCAACTGGTCGAAACCGATGCCGAAGTGACGGTCCGCCAGCTCGCGGATCATCTCCGGGCGCAGTCGGAACGGCTGGCTGATGGCGTCGATCACCACAAAGTCGTTGCCCAACCCGTGCATCTTGGTGAACCGTAGGCTGGGGCCCTGGCTGCGGCGGTTGCCCTGCCCCTCATCACGATGCTCTGACGGCCCGCTCATGACGGCAACCGGTGCTCGAGACCGAGCTGATCGTCGAGGGTTTCCCGGCGGCGGACCAGGTGCACCCGGTCACCGTCCACCATCAGCTCCGGGGGCCGGTTGCGGGTGTTGTAGTTGGACGCCATGACAAACCCGTAAGCGCCGGCGGAACGCACGGCGAGCAGGTCGCCGGGGGCCAGGCGCAGCTTGCGGTCCTTGCCCAGGAAGTCGCCGGTCTCACACACCGGGCCCACCAGGTCCCAGGCCTTTTCGTCCACGTCATCCCTGGGCGCCACCGGGATAATGGCCTGCCAGGCACCGTACAGGGCCGGCCGGATCAGGTCGTTCATGGCCGCGTCTATGATGGCGAAGTTCCGGTGTTCGGTGCACTTGAGGAACTCCACCCGGGTCACCAGGATGCCGGCGTTAGCGGCGATGGAGCGGCCCGGCTCCAGCACCAGCTCCAGTTTCCGGTCACCGAGCCGGTCGATCACCGCCGCCGCGTACTCGGAGGGCGCCGGCGGGGTTTCCTGATGGTAGGTGACGCCGAGGCCGCCCCCCAGGTCCAGGTGACGAATGCTGATGCCGTCGGCGGCCAGGCGGTCAATCAGCGCCAGCACCCGGTCCAGGGCGTCAAGGAACGGCGCCACCGAGGTCAGCTGGGAGCCGATGTGGCAATCCACGCCCTGCACGTCCAGGTTGGGCAGAGCGGCGGCCCGGGCGTAGACCCGGGGCGCGTCGGCGATATCGATGCCGAACTTGTTTTCTTTAAGACCGGTGGAAATGTACGGGTGGGTGCCGGCGTCCACGTCCGGGTTGACCCGCAGCGACACCGGCGCGCGCACGCCCAGTTCCCCGGCCACCTGATTCAGGCGGTCCAGCTCGGTTTCGGACTCAACGTTAAAGCAGCGCACGCCCGCTTCCAGGGCCCGGCGCATTTCCCAGGCCTGCTTACCGACGCCGGAGAACACTACCCGGGCCGGGTCACCGCCGGCCCGGAGCACCCGTTCGAGCTCGCCCGCGGAGACAATGTCAAAACCGGCACCCAGCCGGGCCAGCACGTCCAGCACCGCCAGATTGCTGTTGGCCTTGACCGCGTAGCACACCAGGTGGGGGCGGCCTTCCAGGGCCTCATCGTAGGCCCGGAAATGGCGCTCAAGGGTGGCGCGGGAATAGACGTACGCGGGGGTGCCGTACTGCTCGGCCAGCGAGCGAACGGGCACGTCTTCGGCGTAAAGCTCGCCGTTTCGATAGGTAAAGTGATCCATGGGTGTCCTGATGCGTCCTGGGGCGCGGTCTGGGTCGTCAGAGGCGCGGATGATCCGGGGTGACCAAACCGGTCACTGGCCGGGCGGATCCCGGCGGCTGTCGGCGGTACCGGTGTCCACGGGCTGCACGGTGTCTGCCACCGGCGCCGGTGTCGTGTCGCGGTACAGCGGGCCCTTCTGGCCGCAGCCGGCCAGCAGCAGAAACACGGCGACAACCGTAATGCTCTGAATTCGCATGAGCGCCTCTTCGTAAGGTCGTTTGCCGCGAAGTATACCCGACACCCGGCCTTACGAGCGAGATCACGGGGCGGGAAGGTGGTCGGTCAGGGCTTTCTCGATCTGCTGGCGATACTGCAGGTACTGGCAGGTCTGGATATCCGGCTGGTACAGGCCGGCGTCCAGATCGTGGGGCAGGTGCAGGTCGGTGAGGTACACCGGATAGCTCTCGCCGCCCCGGCGGCGGCTGCCCAGGTAATGCGCGACGGCCGGGATCACCCGCTCGCCATACTCCTCCACGGTAAATTCCTGATCCCCGCAGTACAGGTTGAACGCCATCCGGTCATCGGGCAGGCGCACACCAACCGCCTGCACCTCCAGCCCTGGCAGCGGCAAGCCGGCATCCGGCGTACGCCGGGGCTGGGCCACCCAGCGGCCGTCCTGGTTGACCAGCTCCGCAAAGGCCACCTCGCCGGCGGCTCGGCCGATATCCGGCTGGCGTAATAAACGACGCTCCAGCAGGTTGTCCAGAAATCGCAGCAGCGGCAGCAGCACATACCGGGGCGCCTGGGCCACCGGCCCCAGGGTCAGCACCGAGCCCTGCTCATCCACCACCCACAGATCGCACCGGTCCGGGCCGGGACGAAAAAACACCTGAACCGAGCCCGAGCCGGTGGCCTCACAGACCGCTCGTAGCATCGGCTCTTCTTCCAGGGCGTGGCGGTCAAACACCACCGGCCGGTAGTCGTCCTGGGGAGCCGCCAGCGCAGCCAGCAGGGCCGGTTTGTCATTGAAGCTCTGCACGCCGGGCTCTCGATGCTGAAACTGGAGCAGGAAGTAACGTCGCTCCATTTCAATCACGTAGCGCAGGGGATGGGGGCCGTTGTCGCCGGCAAAGAAACGCCCTAGCAGGTCGTCGAACAAGGTCTGAAGGCGGCGGGCGATGGCGTTGCCGTGGCCACGGCTGACGCTGAACAGGTGCACTTCCGGAACCCGCCCGCCGCTCCAGGCGGTGCTTGCCAGGATGTGGTTGAGGCACTGAATGACGGTGTCGCCGGCGGCGTAGTGCTGGATGCTGACTTCCCGCCAGCTGTTCAGTGTGACCTGATCAATACTCAGCACCAGGTTCTCCCGGAGACCACTGAAGCCGAGGGAGTCGTGGCGGGCGCTGAGCCGGTGCAACCCGCGGTCCGTCAGGTGTGCTTGCGGATCCACCCCCACGTTCACCATCAGCAAATGCCGCAGGGGCCTGACGCCCCGGGACAGCGCCTCCCGGGTGGCGGGCCGGACCGGCAACGGCAGGAACCCGGTCAGCGCCGCCAGCATTTCACGCAGCTCGGTCACCGATGCGCTGCCGGGCCCGGCCCGTACGTTCAGCCGGGTGGCCCGGGTCAGCAGGCCATTGAAATAGGCCCAGAGCACCAGCTCACTGAGGTTGCCCGAGCGCCGTATAACCGGCTTCCAGAAAGCGTCGGACGGATCTTCCAGATCCCGGTACAGCAGCCAGCCATCGCCGGCCACGCCCTGCTCGGCCTGGTGATGAAACGACAGGTTTTCCTCTTCCAGAGACGGCGCCAGCCCCGGATTGATCTGCTCAATCTTTCCAGCCTTGCGCTGGAACACCGCATACAGTTTGCGCCCCAGCAGGTTCATGTCCTGCTCGGTGATGGCGGCCTGCTGGCCGGCTTCCCGGGCCATCCGGGACAGCAGCCGATAGCTGTGGGTCAATTCGGCGACCACCAACCGGCGAAGGCTGACCACATCCTCGGCGCGCCAGCTCCGGCGGTCGTCGAGCCAGGCCAGCTCGGCGCCGGTCCAGCCCCAGCAGCGGACAAGACCAGACAGCAGGCGGGCGCGCCAATCCTCCGTGCTGTCTCCCTCGAGTCGGCTCAGGGGCAGGCCCGACTTCAGGTACAGGCTTCGGCGGGCGAGCGCCAGCCGGTCGGTCGCATGGTCCCCGTCCAGAAACCGCTCGAGCCGCTCAAAGAGCATTCGGTAGGGGTCCAGCGCGTCAGCGTCCAGCTCGCCGCCGAACACCCTCTGCTTGAACGACAGGCTGAGCAGCGGCCACTCGGGGCGCCTCGCGTAGCATTCGATCAGCAGCAGCTTCAGAATGGCTTTCCAGGGCGCATCAATGCCTTTGTACAACTGCCAGACACCGGCACCGAGAAACTCCTCCCGGGGAACCGACGGCACCGGGCCAAAATCGATGTAGTCGTCGGCACGGACAAACCGGTAATCCACCAAACGGCGGATGCAGTCGTCGTAGCGATGTTCGTCCTCCGCCGGCACCAGCCACCACAGGGGCACACGGCCAGCAAGGTGGATGCCGGTGCGATAGAACTCATCCAGCAGCAGAAAGTGCTGGGCACTGCCGCAGTTTTCCCCGGTCACCTCCACCCGTTGCCGGCCGGCCCGCCAATCATCGGCGCTGAAAACAAACACGTGCAGTTCAACGCCAAACTCCCGGGCCCAGGCCGACAGCCGCTCCGCCTTGCGCTCCAGTTGCCGGGCGCCATCCTCGGGCAGATCGGGGCGATGGCACAGCCACACGTCCAGATCACTGGCCACGGAGTGCCCGAGCGTACCCGGGCTGCCCATCAGGAACAGCGCGTGGATGTCCGGCACCCGCGCGCCCTGATCCCGCACGGCGAACGTCCTGGCCAGGCGGCGGGCCGCGTTCAGGGTTTCCGGCGCCGGCTGGTACTGGCTCAGGCCAAACGGACAGGCCACATCCTGGTAACCGGGCAGCGCGGGATGGTTGAGGTGAAAGGCCAGGGGCAGGAGTTCAAGAACGGTCTGCTGGCGGTAGGTCAGCGCCGAATGGGCACGCGCCCAGCGCTCCCGGTTGACCGCCAGAAACCGGTCCCGGAGCCGTCGCAGGGTCTTGCGATCAATGCCCTCATCAAAGTCCAGGGCGATGGCGGCGTGGCGGGTCAAGGTAGCTCCGGCGCAGAGGTTCTTTTCGACAAAAGTCTGAGTATGATGGTCGAATCGTGGCAAAACCGACAGAAAAATAAAAGATGTGCAGGATATCCAGATTCTGCGCAGCTCCGTTAAAGAGACCGTCAGTTTGAGAGAACTCCAGATTCGCCGAGACCGGCCGGACAGCTCTGGCCGCGCCAACGCCAGCGCCCTGATCACCCTGGACGATGGCGGCATCATCCAGCACGCCGACACCGGTTGTGAGGCGATGCTGGGCCACACGCCGGACCAGCTTGTGGGTGAGCCGGTGTACCGGATCCTGGCCTCCCGGGAAGACAATCCGATGATGCCGGCCAACCGAGACCGCCTGGCGACGGGCGAGCCGGTGCGGGTAACGTTCCGCCATCGGGAGGGATTTTTCTTCACCGCCACCCTGTCCCTCCAGCACAGCGTTCGCGACACCGACCAGGCCGCGGCGGCCACCATCAGCGTGCGGGACCCGAGCGCCATGGACCCCCGCCTGCTGCACGCCGCGCAGGCCGACGCTGGCCTTGGCCTTTGGGAACTGGATCTGGCCCGCAATGAGCTGTTCTGGAGCGACGGCGTTTACCACCAGTTGGACATCCGGCCGGGCACGGCCCTGACGCCGGAGCAGGCCTTGTTCTATTGCCAGGGCAGCCAGCTGCGGCTGCGGGCGTTGGTGCGGCGCTGCATCCGGACCGGTCGGCCATTCCACCTGGACGTGTCCCTGCTGACCGCCCGCCAGACCGTTCGCCGGGCCCGCATCAGCGGTCAGCGGCTGCGTCAGGACAACGGCCAGTCCCGGCTGGCCGGCACCCTGGTGGACATTTCCGGCCAGGCCCAGGCCAACCAGGCGCTGGGCGAAGCCCGGGCGCTGCTGGCCGCCACTGGCCAGGCCACCGCCGATCTGGTGGTCGCCGTGGATACCGCACTGACCCTGCGGTACTGCAACGACGCCTACGCGCGCGAGTTCCAACGCGCCTTCGGCCAGAGGCCCCGGCCCGGCGATGCGCTCCCGACGTTGCTGGCCAACCACCCCAACGAGCTGCGGCTGATTGAACGGCTCTGGCACCGGGCCTTCGAACGGGGCGGTTTTGTGATTGAAATGCCGCTGACTCACCAGCCGTCGGAACTGCCGGTACACGAGTTTCACTACCAGACGCTGACCAGGGACCACGGCGAGGTTATCGGCGCCGTGCAGGTGGGCCGGCCCATGCATCATCGGCCCCAGCACAGCGCCACCGACGGCGCCCGCCTGCGCCACGACCCGGTCACCGGGCTGATGAACCGGCGAGCGTTTCTCGACCGGCTGGCCCGGGCCCTGGAACAGGCACCCCGGCGGGACACTGCCGTCAGCCTGCTTTATCTGGATCTGGACGAATTCGAGCGATTCAATGAGCAGGCCGGAAATGGCACCGGCGACCGCTACCTCCGGGAGCTGGCCGGCAATCTCAGCGCCCGGGTACGCCAGCGGGATGCCCTGGCCCGGTTATCCGGCGACACCTTCGCCCTGCTGATGGAACACTGCCCGGAACCCAAGGCCCGGCAGATTGCCGACGGCATTCTGACGCTGGTGGGCGAGTTCCGCTTCCAGTGGCAGGGGCACAGCCTGGGCACCACCGCCAGCGGCGGGCTGCTGATTCTGAACCCCGACGCCCCCGCCGATCCGGAGACCCTGCTCGGCCAGGCCGCCGATCTGTGCCAGACCGCGAAGAGCTCCGGCCGGAACCGGATTCACACCGCGCAGGCCCTGAGCGAAGGCGTGGACGATGCGATAACCGCCCAGCGCCTCGCGCAGATTCGTACGGCGCTGGATGCCGGCAGCCTGACCCTGGAGTTCCAGTCTCTCAAACCGGTGGCCAGCGCCACCTGGGGTGACCACATCGAGATCCTGTGCCGGATACCGGGGGACGAGGGCCAGGCACCGCTGCATCCGGACCAGTTCCTGCCGGTGGCGGAGCGGTTCGATCTGGCCCGCAAGCTGGACCGGCAGGTGATCCGCCAGACCCTGGCCTGGCTGGGGCGACACCGGCTGCTGGAGCCCCGCATCAAGTACTGCGGGTTCAACCTGTCCCTGGCCAGCGTGCTGGACGACGGTTTTGCGGATTTTCTGGAGGCGGAACTGGCACGCTCACCCTACGCCCCGGCCTGCATGGTGCTGGAAATCCGGGAAGCCCACGCCACCCAGTACCCGGACGACGTGGCGGTGCTGTGCGATGCCCTGCACCGGGTGGGCTGCCGGGTGGCCCTGGATGGCGCCGGCGCGTCCGTGGAAAGCTATCAGTTGGCGGCCCGGCTGCCGGTGGATCTGATCAAACTGGACCGGCGAATGATGGACCATCTGGAGGATGATCCGGTGCAGCAGGTCATGGTGGACGCACTGCACCGGATTGCGGAGGCCGCCGGCAAGGACACCGTGGCCACCTTTATCGAGAGTGACGAATCCCTGCGCAAGGTTCGGGCCCTGGGCATTCACTTCGGCCAGGGCTTCCGACTGTCCCGGCCCCGGCCGCTGTCCGATCTGACGCCGGCGGCGGTGGACCTCACCACCGGCCGTATCGGCGGCTGAACCGGCCCCAAGAGCGATCCGGGGGCCAAGCCTTCAGGGCAGGCTTTCTGGTCAGCCCAGGCTCGCCCGGGCCCGGCCGACCGCCGCCCGGACCTGATCCGGTGCGGTACCGCCCAGGTGGTCCCGGGCCTGCACGGAGCCTTCCAGGGTCAGCACGTCAAACACGTCTTCTCCGATCATGTCCGAGAACTGACGCAGTTCGTCCAGGGACATGTCCGACAGATCCCGCCCTTCTGCCACGCCAAACGCGACCGACTTGCCGACGATTTCGTGGGCATCCCGGAACGGCACGCCCTTCTTGACCAGGTAATCCGCCAGATCGGTGGCGGTGGAAAAACCGCGCTTGGCCGCCACCCGCATGTTGTCGGCCTTGGCCCGGATGGCGGGCACCATGTCGGCGTAGGCCTTCAGGCAACCCTTGACGGTATCCACCGTGTCAAACAGCGGCTCCTTGTCTTCCTGGTTGTCCTTGTTGTAGGCCAGCGGCTGGCTTTTCATCAGGGTCAGCAGGCTGACCAGGTGGCCGTTGACCCGTCCGGTCTTGCCCCGCACCAGTTCGGGCACGTCCGGGTTCTTCTTCTGGGGCATGATGGACGAGCCGGTGCAGAAGCGGTCCGGCAGGTCGATGAAATCAAACTGGGCGGAGGTCCACAGCACCAGTTCCTCGCTGAACCGGGACAGGTGAGTCATCAGCAGGGCCGCAAAGCTGCAGAATTCGATGGCGAAATCCCGGTCCGATACGGAATCCAGGGAGTTCTCGGAGGGCCGGTCAAAACCCAGCAGGCGAGCGGTCATGGCCCGGTCGATGGGGTAGGTGGTGCCGGCCAGGGCGGCGGCGCCCAGGGGCATGATGTTCACCCGCTTGCGGCAGTCCTGCAGGCGCTCGGCGTCCCGCACCAGCATTTCATACCAGGCCAGCAGGTGGTGGCCGAAGGTGACCGGCTGGGCGGTCTGCAGGTGGGTAAACCCGGGCATGATGGTATCCGCTTCACGCTCCGCCAGGTCCAGCAGGCCGGCCTGCAGGCGCCGCAGCTCCTCGGCGATCACGTCGATCTCATCCCGCAGGTACAGGCGGATGTCGGTGGCCACCTGGTCGTTCCGGCTGCGGCCGGTGTGCAGCTTCTTGCCGGTGATGCCGATGCGGTCGGTCAGCCGGGCCTCGATGTTCATGTGAACGTCTTCGAGGCTCACCGACCACTCCAGTTTGCCCGCCTCGATGTCCGCCTTGACACTCTGCAGCCCCTCGATGATCTGGTCGCGCTCCCCCTCGGTCAGCACGCCGACCGCTGCCAGCATGGTGGCGTGGGCAATGGAGCCGGTGATGTCGTGGTGATACAGGCGCTGATCGAACCCGATGGAGGCGGTAAAACGCTCGACGAACGCGTCGGTCGGCTCACTGAAGCGGCCGCCCCAGGGTTTTTCGGAGGCTGTGGTCTGATCCGGCGTTTTCGGGTCGGTCATGGTCTATCTTTCCTGGTCTCGGCCCGGCATCATTTGCGGGCATGGGATTCATGGGCAGTGGCGGGAGTATACCACTGCCGTGACGCTGGAGGAGACCGCCCTGAACGACGACGCCCCCGCCGCCGGCAACGATTTCTACGTGCCCGACCTGTGCCGGGTCCGCGCCGTGTTCCTGCTGCTGATCACCAGCGAACTGCTGGTGCTCGTGCTCGCGGTGGTGCAGGCTGACACCGGCTGGATCGACTGGAATTACTTCGGCCTGCTGTCCCTGTTCGTGCAGTGGACCACCCTCACGAGCGCGGCGGTCCTGTGCCTGCTACGCCGCTGGCTGGCCCGGCTGACCGTGCCCCGGGCCACCCTCGTGATGGTCCTGATCGTGCTGCTGGACGTGCTCGCCTTCAGCCTGTTTGCCGAGGGCGTGCTGAACCCCGCCGGCGAGGGATTTGTGTGGCATACCGTGGCCCGCAAACTGCTGGTGGCCCTGCTGATTGTGCTGATGGTGCTGCGCTACTTCTACCTGCAACACCAGTGGCAGCAGCAGCGCGAGGCCGAGATGGGCGCGCGCCTGGCGGCACTGCAGGCCCGCATCCAGCCCCACTTCCTGTTCAACAGCATGAACACCATCGCCAGTCTGATTGCCACCCGCCCGGATCTGGCGGAGGAAGCGGTGCTGGACCTGTCCGAGCTGTTCCGGGCCAGCTTGCGCACCACCGACCGGCTGATTCCCCTGGAGCGGGAGCTGGCGCTGTGCCGGCGCTATCTGGCCATTGAGGCGCTCCGGCTCGGGGACCGGCTGACGGTGGAGTGGACCATCAGCCCCGGCCTCGAACAACAGGCCATTCCGCCGCTGACCCTGCAACCGCTGGTGGAAAATGCCATCTACCACGGCATTCAGCCCCGGCCCCAGGGTGGCACCGTGCGCGTGGAGGTGTCCCAGCGCCGTGATTTTGTGTACCTGATCGTGCAGAATCCGGCCCCGGAACCCCAGCGCGATACCCACCATCGCCCCCACCAGGGCAACCGGGTAGCCATCGCCAACGTGCAGTCCCGGGTGCAGGCGTTGTTCGGCGAACCGGCGGTGCTGAAACACAGCCAGCATGATGACGTGTACACCGTGACCCTGCGCCTGCCGCGCCGCAGCGTCCGGGACCAGCTGGAGCCATCCCGGGCAGCGCCCACGGAATCCATGACCCGCAACGGACAGACGCCATGACCCAGCCAGTCCGATCCGAGCTGACCGTACTGATTGCCGATGACGAACCGCTGGCCCGGGAACGCCTGCGCCGGCTGCTGGGGGAACTGTCCGGCTACCGGGTTTGCGGCGAAGCGGCGGACGGCGACCAGACCCTTCAGCAGGTCGCCGAGCAGGCACCAGACATTCTTCTACTGGACATCCGCATGCCCGGCCTGGACGGCCTGGAGGCGGCACAGCGCCTGAGCCGCCTGCCGCAGCCCCCGGCGATCCTCTTCTGCACCGCCTACGATCACTATGCCTTGCAGGCCTTTGGCGTGCAGGCAGCAGGCTACCTGCTCAAGCCGGTGCGGCGGGAAGCACTGGCCGACGCCCTCGCCCGTATCGGCCGGGTCAACCGGGTTCAGCAGCAGGCGCTGGCGACCGCGGCGACGCCGGCCCCAGCCGACCAGCTTGCGGTGCGAACCCACCGCGGCACCGAGCTGATCCCGCTGGCGGAGCTGCGCTACTGCGAGGCGGACCAGAAGTACGTCACGCTCTACCACACCGCGGGTGAGACGGTGTGCGACTTCACGCTGAAAGAGCTCGAAGCGGCCTACCCCGACCATTTGCTGCGAATTCACCGGAACACCCTGGTGGGCGTCCGGTTCCTGCGGGCCCTGGAACGAACGCGGGAAGGTCAGCACCAGGTCCGGCTGACCCACGACGGCACGCCCCTGCCCGTCAGCCGCCGTCATGCGGCCGATGTGCGCCAGTGGCTGCAGACACACCGGCCGGGCTGACGGCGGGACATTTTTGCCCGCGCGGGTTACCCTTGCAGAACATTTCCGATTTCCACTGTGAGTGACATGCCCAAACGCACCCTTCGCATCGCTACCCGGGGCAGCGCCCTGGCCCTTTGGCAGGCGGAACACATCCGCTCGGAGCTGGAACGCCTGCACGACCATATCGGCGTGGAACTGGTGGTCATCAAGACCCAGGGCGACAAGATCCTGGACGTCCCGTTGGCCAAGATCGGCGGTAAGGGACTGTTCGTGAAGGAACTGGAAGAGGCCATGCTTGACGGACGCGCCGACCTGGCCGTGCACTCCATGAAGGACGTGCCCATGGCGTTTCCCGAAGGCCTCGGGCTGGTAGCCATCTGCGAACGGGAAGACCCCACCGACGCCTTTGTAAGCAATCACTACGCTTCGGTCGACGACCTGCCCCGGGGCGCCGTGGTCGGCACCGCCAGCCTGCGCCGGGAGTCCCAGCTGCGGGCCCACCGCCCGGACCTGGTCATCAACGTGCTGCGAGGCAACGTCAATACCCGCCTGGCCAAGCTCGACGCCGGCGACTACGACGCCATCATACTGGCCAGTTCCGGCCTCAAGCGGCTGGGTTTTGAAGCCCGCATCCGCAACTGCATGCCCGATACGCTGTCCCTGCCCGCCGTTGGCCAGGGCGCCCTGGGCATCGAATGCCGTCTGGACGACCGGGAACTGCGGGATCTGCTGGCGCCGCTGGATCACCCCGATACCGCCGACCGGGTCCGCGCCGAGCGGGCCCTGAACCGCCGGCTGGAAGGCGGCTGCCAGGTGCCCATCGCCGCCTACGCGCTGCTGGAAGACAACGACACCCTTTGGCTTCGCGGGCTGGTCGGCTCGGTGGACGGCCGGGAAATTTTCCGGGCCGAAGGCCGGGCCCACCGCCGGGACGGCGAACAACTCGGGCGGGATCTGGCGGAACAGCTGCTGGCCCAGGGCGCGGACCGGGTACTGGCGGACATCTATGGCCACACCCCACGCTGAGAGCCACCCCCTGGTCGGCCGGCGGGTGCTGATCTGCCGGCCGGAACCGGAGGCGTCCCGGCTCGCCCAGGCCTTCGAGGCCGCCGGCGCGCACATCCGCACCTTGCCACTGATCGTGCGCGAGCCGCTGCCGGAGACCCCCGAGCAGCGGTCACTGCTTTTAGACCTGGACCGGTTTTCCCATATTATTGTGGTCAGCCCCTATGCCGCCCGACGGCTGCTGGAGGCCCTGGACACCTGGTGGCCGCAGCTACCCACCGGGCTGCGCTGGTACGCAGTGGGCGCCGGCACCGCCCGGGTTCTCGCCAGCCATGGCTTGTCCGTGCGCCGGCCCGCAGACGGCTGGACCAGCGAGGCCCTGCTCACGCTGCCTTCCCTGCGCCACGTCCAGGGGCAATCCGTGCTGATCGCCCGGGGTGAACACGGCCGGGAACTGATCCGCGACACGCTGGAACGCCGGGGCGCCCGGGTGACCGCGCTCCCCTTGTACCGACGGCAGCCCGCCACTCCCGATGAACCCACGCTGCGGGCAGCGCTGGACGAGTTTGCCCCAGAGGCCATCGTCGCGCTCTCCGGGGAAACCATCGACCAGTTGGCGGCCCTGGTGGCCAACCGGCCGGGCGGCGCCGTCAATGCACAGGGTGCGAACGGCGGCCATAATCTATACGATAGTTTGATGATTGTGCCGGCGGAACGCGTGGCCCGAAGCGCCCGGGCTGCCGGCTTTGCCCGATCGAGACTCCCAGCCGGCATGGCCGACGGGGATATTGTGGCCGCGGTGGCCGCCGAGCTTTCACCGCAGCGCTGAGACACCGGAGCGGATTCCCCCGGACAACGCCCAACGGACAGGAACGTAAGGACACCCGTGACGAACACCACAGACCAACTCCCGGCCCCCATCCAGCAGCCGCCCGCGCGGCCCCGTCGTACCTGGCCGCTCTGGCTGCTGGCGACACTGGCACTGATCCTGGCCATCGCCCTGGCGGTGTGGAACTGGCAGCAGTGGCGCGAACACCAGGCCACGGTGCAACGACTGCAGCAGCTGCAACAGGACACCCGCCAGTTTGAGGACCAGTTCGGCGACCTGGGCAGCCAGCGTGCCAGCCGGCTGCAAGCCCTGGAGGACAAGCTGGCGGCCCAGCGCGAGCTCATCGCCACCCAGCAGCGGCAGATCGACCACAACGCCCAGACACTGCTGGATGCCGGCAACCGGACCCGCACAGACTGGCTGCTGGCGGAAGCCGAATATTTGCTCCGCATCGCCAATCAGCGTCTACAGGTGGAAAAAGACATCCGCGGCGCCGCCAAGGCACTGGCGGCCGCCGATGACGTGCTGAAAGAATCCGATGATGTGGGCGTATACCCGGTGCGCGAAGCGGTTGCCAAGGAACGAATGGCGTTGCGCAGCATCGAAAACGTGGATCGCACCGGCCTCTACCTGGCACTGGAAGCGGCGATTGATCAGGTCCAGCAGATTACCGACCAGGCCCTGATCCGAGAAGCAGCACCCGGCTTCGTTGCCGGTACCGACGGTGGGGGCGAAAGCGCCCGGGACGCCGTCGAGGGCGGCCCCAGCGTCTTCACTCGGGCCTGGAACGCCGTCACGGATACGCTCTCCCGCATTGTGGTGGTCCGCCGCCTGGATGAACCGGTCAAACCGCTGCTGTCTCCGGACCAGAGCGCCTATGCCCGGCTGAACCTGCAATTAATGCTGGAGGAAGCCGAAATGGCCGTGCTGCGGGGCAATCAGACCCTGTACGTCCAGGCCCTGGAAAAGGCCCGCCGCACCATCGACGACTGGTACAACCCGGAATACCCCGGCGTCCAGGCGCTGGCCGGCTCCCTGACCGAACTGGCGGGCCGGAACGTGGACCCTGCCCTGCCGGACATCAGCCGCTCCCTGGACCTGCTGAAGCGACGTCTGGATGGCCGAGGATCGCAGTCCGGAGGCGCCAGCGACACATCCGGCGGGGCATCCGGCCCTAAAACCCCGGCCGCCAATACCACCGATGCAAAAGGCACGGCGTCATGATTCGCCTGCTCCTGATTGTCCTCGTGGCCCTGCTTGTGGGCACACTGCTGGCCCTGGGCGTCCAGTACGACCTGGGTTACATCCGGATCAGCCTGGGCCACTATCTGGTGGAGACCAACTTCTGGGTCGGCCTGGTGGCGCTGATGGCACTGGTGGCGGCCATCGTGATTGGCCTGCGGCTGATTGGCCGGCTGCGCCAGGGTGGGGGCCTGGTGGCCGGCTGGCTGGCACGCAGCAATGAACGTCGGGCCCGCCGGCGGACCACCCAGGGCCTGCTCGCGCTGGCGGAAGGCAACTGGCCCCGGGCCCGTAAACTGCTAACCGCCTCCGCGCCCCAGACGGACACCCCGCTGATCAACTATCTGGCCGCCGCCCAAGCCGCCTTTGAGGCCGGCGACCACGGCGCCGTCGATGACCTGTTGCGCCAGGCCTTCGAAAGTACCCCCGGCTCCGACCTTGCCGTTGGTATCACCCAGGCCCAACTGCAGCTGGCGGGCAACCGTCTTGAACAGGCGCTGGCCACGCTGGTACGCCTGCGCAAACAGTCGCCGCATCACCCGTTCGTGCTCAAGCTGCTGAAAAATACCTACCTGCGCCTGGAAGACTGGCGGGAACTGGCCCGGCTGCTGCCGGAACTGAAGAAACGGGATGTCATTCCAGACAGCGAGCTGCACGATCTGGAACGGCAAGCCTGGCACAACCTGCTGGAGCAGGCCGCCGAGGACTGCGAGCGGCGCCGTAAGGCGGACCCGGACGCCACCCTCGAGCCCATCACCCGCCTCTGGGACGAACTGCCAGGCTTCCTGCGCCGGGACGAGCACACGATTCGCGATTACGCCCGCCTGCTCGCCCGCCTGGGCGATGAGCAACAGGCTGAGACCTTGCTCCGCAAGGTGCTGCGCAACCACTGGAGCGACGAGCTGATCAACCTATACGGTCGGCTGTCCGGGCAAAAACTGGACGAACAGTTGCTGCTGGCCGAACAGTGGCTGAAGGACCGCCCAAACAACCCCGAACTGCTGCTCGCCCTGGGCCGCCTGAGCCTGCGGAACGAGCTCTGGGGCAAAGCCCGGGAATACTTTGAGGCCAGCCTTCGCCTGCGCCGCAGCCGTGAAGCCCTCGCCGAACTGAGCCGGCTGAACGCCCACATGGGTGAGCAGGCCGCCAGCATGGAGCTGCTGATGCAGGGCCTGGCCCAGGACAATGGCCTGCCGGATCTGCCGATGCCCCGGGCTTAAAGGTAAAACGGGGTCAGATGAAAAAGGGGCCGGATCCGAGCGTTCAATGAACGTCCTGATCCGGCCCCTTTTTCCTCTGACCCCAGCCCTAACTCACCGGGGCGCGTACTCCAGCACGTCCGAGAAAAACGCCTTTTGCGGCAAACCCGCCGCCACCAGAGCGTCCATCAGCGTGTACACCATGGCCGGAGAACCGCTGGCGTGCACCTCCGTGCCCGGCCAGTCCGCGCCGGAGGCCAGAACGGCCTTCACCAGCTGCTCGTGATGGCCGCTCCAGTCATTGTCCTCGCTGTCACCCACCACCGGAATAAACCGGAACGGCGGCCAGTCCTTCTGCCAGGTTTCCGCCAGGGACTTCAGGTACATGTCCTCCTGCCTGCGCACGCCCCAGAACAGCGTAACCGGGCGCTGAAAGCCCTGCTCCCGCAGATAGTCCACCAGGCTTTTCATCTGGGCGAAACCGGTGCCGGCGGCGACCAGGATCAGCGGCTTATCCGGCACCGCCGAGAGGCAGGCCCGACCGTGGGGTAGCGCCAGCGTGACCGGGCCACCGGCCATCAGGGCGTCAATCACCCGCTGGGCAGACACCCAATCCGGCGACGCCTGAATATGAAGCTCAATCAGCGGTTGGGCCGGGCTGCTGGCGATGGAGAAATAGCAGGGATCCGCACCGGGCAGGTTCACGGACAGGTACTGGCCGGCCCGGAAGGCGGGGTGCGCCCCGTCGGGCAGCGCCAGCTCAATCCGATAAACATCGTGGCTGAGCGGTCGCACGCTGCGGACCTGTGCCTGGACTTCGCGCGGCGGATGATCGGCGGCCATAGTGGCGGTATTCTCCCTTATGCTTGAACCGGCGCCCCCGTCCGTCAGACTGGGGCGCGACGTATTAACCCTGTAAAAAAGGTATCGGGGCAGGCGTCCGGGGTTTCAATGCCCAGAAGCGTCAGTGCCGGCCGGCGCGTCGATACCCAACGACGCCCATATCTCGTCCACCCGCGCCCTCACCGCGTCCGTCATGGTGATGGCGGTGCCCCACTCCCGATCGGTTTCCCCAGGCCACTTGTGGGTGGCGTCCATCCCCATCTTCGAGCCCAGCCCGGACACCGGCGAGGCAAAATCCAGATAGTCGATGGGCGTATTTTCCACCAGGGTGGTGTCCCTTGCCGGGTCCATACGGGTGGTGATCGCCCAAATCACGTCTTCCCAGTTCCGGGCGTTGATGTCGTCGTCGGTAACGATCACAAACTTGGTGTACATGAACTGACGCAGGAACGACCATACCCCCATCATCACGCGCTTGGCATGGCCGGGGTACTGCTTTTTCATCGTGACCACGGCCAAACGGTAGGAGCAGCCCTCTGGCGGCAGATAGAAATCGACGATTTCCGGGAACTGCTTCTGCAGGATAGGAATAAACACTTCGTTCAGTGCCACGCCAAGAATGGCGGGTTCGTCGGGGGGCCGGCCGGTGTAGGTACTGTGGTAGATCGGGTCCCGACGATGGGTCATGCGTTCCACGGTGAACACGGGGAACTGGTCCACTTCGTTGTAATACCCGGTGTGGTCGCCAAACGGCCCTTCCGGCGCCATATCGTCCGGGTAGATGAACCCCTCGAGCACGATTTCCGCGCTGGCGGGCACCTGCAGGTCGCTCAGGCCGGCTTTCACCAGCTCGGTTCGGGCGCCCCGGAGCAAGCCTGCGAAGGCGTATTCAGAGAGCGTATCCGGTACTGGCGTCACCGCGCCCAGGATGGTGGCTGGGTCGGCGCCGAGGGCAACCGCCACAGGATAGGGTTTGTCCGGGTTGGCCTTGCGGAACGCCTGGTAGTCCAGGGCGCCGCCCCGGTGGCTGAGCCAGCGCATGATCAGCCGGTTGCGGCCGGTCACCTGTTGCCGGTAGATCCCGAGGTTCTGGCGCTCTTTGTCCGGCCCGCGGGTGATTACCAGCGGCCAGGTGACGAGGGGTCCAGCGTCCCCGGGCCAGCAGTGCTGGACGGGAATCTGGTACAGGTCGACCTGGTCTTTTTCAATGACGATGTCCTGGCAGGGTGCGGAGCGCAGGACTTTGGGGCTCATGCGCATGACCTGCCGGAACAGGGGCAGTTTTTCGATGGCGTCCTTGAAGCCCTTGGGGGGATCGGGCTCCTTAAGGAAGGCGAGCAATTTGCCGATTTCCCGCAGAGCGGTGACGTTGTCCTGGCCCATGCCGAGGGCCACCCGGCGGGGCGTACCAAACAGGTTGGCGAGCACGGGCATGTCATAGCCCTTGGGGTTTTCAAACAGCAGCGCCGGCCCGCCGGCGCGGAGGGTGCGGTCGCAGATCTCGGTCATTTCCAGGTGGGGGTCCACCTCCACCGAGATCCGTTTGAGTTCACCCAGCGCTTCCAACTGGTGAATAAAGTCCCGCAAATCGCTGTATTTCATTCGTCGCTCCGCGTTAATGCTGACCAAAGTACGGAGTTTGGCCGCGTTCGGACCTTTGGACCGGGTGCGGGAACGGAGCGGGGGGGGGGGGGGGGGGGGGGGGGGGGGGGGGGGGGCGGGGGGGGGGGGGGGGGGGGGGGGGGGGGGGGGGCGGGGGGGGCGGGGGGGCGCCCCCCCCCCCCCCCGCCGCGCGCGGCCCGGGGGCGGGCGCGCCCCCCCCCCCCCCCCCCCCCCCCCCCCCCCCCCCCCCCCCCCCCCCCCCGCCCCGTTCGCCATGCCTCAGGCGACTGCCCGCCACCAACAGGGGAAAACTGTGCCGGAGAATCCACCTGACGTCGGTTTATCGTGATGCGCGCACGCCGCTCAACCTCAGCGAAGGGTCACGCCTCCCCGGACCGTGTCTTGCCAGGGATGGCAAGACCGAGCCTACAGGGACGTATTCACGGCGTGTCCGGGGAGGCGTGACCCTTCGCTGACGGCAACAATGCCTGAGCGCAAAACCGACAACTCAGAGGGTGCGGCGCAAAACGCCAGGGCACAAAGACACCGACTTAACGGCGCTTCATCGACTGGAAGAACTCGTCGTTGGTCTTGGTGTCCTTGAGCTTGTCGAGCAGGAACTCAGTGGCACCGATGTCGTCGTCCATAGAGTGCAGCAGCTTGCGCAGGATCCACACCTTCTGGAGATCGGTCTCGGACATCAGCAGGTCCTCGCGGCGGGTGCCGGAGCGGCGGATGTTGATGGCCGGGTAGATGCGCCGTTCGGCCATCTTGCGGTCCAGGTGCACTTCCATGTTGCCGGTACCCTTGAATTCTTCGTAGATCACCTCGTCCATCTTCGAACCGGTGTCCACCAGGGCCGTGGCCAGGATGGTCAGGCTGCCGCCTTCCTCCACATTCCGCGCGGCACCGAAGAACCGCTTGGGCTTCTCCAGGGCATGGGCGTCAACACCGCCGGTGAGCACCTTGCCGGAAGACGGAATCACGGTGTTGTAGGCACGGGCCAGACGGGTGATGGAGTCCAGCAGGATGATCACATCCTTCTTGTGCTCGACCAGACGCTTGGCCTTCTCGATCACCATTTCCGCGACCTGGACGTGACGGGCCGGCGGCTCGTCGAAGGTAGACGCCACCACTTCGCCGCGCACGGTGCGCTGCATTTCGGTGACCTCTTCCGGGCGCTCGTCGATCAGCAGCACCATCAGGTGACATTCCGGGTTATTACGGGTGATGGCTTGCGCAATACCCTGCATCAGCAGCGTCTTACCGGCCTTCGGCGGGGAGACGATCAGGCCTCGCTGGCCCTTACCGATGGGTGCCACCAGATCCAGAACCCGGGACGAGAGGTCTTCGGTACTGCCGTTGCCCGCTTCCAGCACCAGCCGCTCCTGGGGAAACAGCGGCGTCAGGTTCTCGAACAGGATCTTGTTGCGAGCGTTGTCCGGCTTGTCGAAGTTGATCTCGTTGACCTTCAGCAGCGCGAAGTAGCGCTCGCCATCCTTCGGGGGACGGATCTTGCCAGACACCGTGTCGCCGGTGCGCAGGTTGAAGCGGCGGATCTGGCTGGGAGACACGTAGATATCGTCCGGGCCGGCCAGGTAGGAGGCATCACCGGAACGCAGGAAGCCAAAGCCGTCCTGCAGGATTTCAAGCACACCATCCCCGTAGATATCCTCGCCGCTTTTGGCGTGTTTCTTCAGGATGGTGAAAATGACGTCCTGCTTGCGGGAGCGGGCCAGGTTCTCCAGGCCCATTTCCTGCGCGATATCGAGCAGTTCGGGCATGGACTTCTGCTTGAGTTCAGTAAGATTCATAGTGTATTGAGTTTTCAGGAATGGGAATAAAAGACGATTGAGAAGACAGGAGTGCCCTGCCTGGGTTTTGTTACAAGGTTAAGTAATAACAAACGCTGAGTCAGTCGCTGGCTAGATGGAGCAGCCCGGGGAAGACAAGGTCCGGAATTAAGTGCTGAAGCCAGTAGAGTGGGAACGACCGTTCACCGGGTAGGTTGGATCATCGGCCACCGCAGCCGCGCCTGTCAAGTGCGCCGAACAAAATTGCGCCAAATTTATCCCGCCGGCCAGGCCAGGGTTAACCCCTATGGGTTATGAAGCCCCATGCATCTTCCAATCGCCCCGCTCTGGCGGCACTCTAAGGGAAACAGCATCCACGCGGAGCCCATCACCATGAGCAGCGAAGCCACCCAAGATCTCCTTCCCCTGAACATCGCCATCCTGACCGTCTCAGACAGCCGGGGCGCCGATCAGGACTCGTCCGGCCAGTTCCTGGAGGACAGCGCCGCCGAGGACGGCCACCGGGTGGTGGCCCGGCGCATCCTGCCGGACGACGTGTATCTGGTACGCGCCTTGCTGGCGGGCTGGATTGCCGATCCCGAGATTCACGTGGTCCTGATCACCGGCGGCACCGGCTTCCACGAGCGGGACAGCACGCCAGAAGCCGTTGGCCCCCTCCTGGACAAGACCATTGACGGCTTCGGCGAGGAGTTCCGCCGGTTGTCCGCCAAGGAGATTGGCACGTCTACTGTCCAGTCACGGGCCTTCGGTGGCCTGGCCAACCACACCGTCATTTTTTGTCTGCCTGGCTCCACCGGGGCCTGTCGCACCGGCTGGAACGGCATTGTGCGCAGTCAGCTCGACAGCCGCCACAAGCCCTGCAATTTCTCCGCCCTGGTGCGCCGCAAACCCCAGAACCCGGCCTTCGCCCGGTTGGGCGACGTGATCGGCGCCCGCGCCAGCCGCTGACGCCCAGACCTTCAGGAGCACACTATGGCAGGCCCTGCCCTGACCTCCGTTGACGACGCCATCGCCGCCATTCTGGCCCAGGCGCCCACCGTTCAGGAAACCGAATGGGTGCCTCTGGACGCCGCCCTCGGGCGCATTCTCGCCAGCGCCCAAACCGTACCGGCCGACGTACCGCCGGCGGACAACAGCGCGGTAGACGGTTACGCGCTGCGCGCCGCCGACCTCACCGACCGCGCGCTACCGGTTTCCGCCCGCTGGCCGGCAGGTACGGCACCCGAACCGCTGGCGCCCGGCACCGCCGCCCGCCTCTTTACCGGCTCGGAAATCCCCGCCGGCGCGGACGCGGTGGTGATGCAGGAAAACGTCTCGGTGTCAGACGAGGGCATCCAGATCCGCAGCCCCGTGACTGCCGGGCAGAACATCCGACGGGCGGGGCAGGATCTGGCCGCCGGAGACGTGGCGCTGGCCGCCGGCACCCGCATTCGACCCCAGGAAATGGGCCTGCTGGCCTCCATCGGCGTGGCCCAGGTACCGGTACGCCGGCGCCTTCGGGTGGCCATCCTGAGTACCGGCGACGAGCTGGTGGAGCCGGGCCAGCCCCTCGGGCCGGGGCAGATCTATAACACCAACCGGTACACCCTGCTTGGCCTGCTCGCCCAGGCCGGCTGCGAGGTGGTTCGCTGCGACACCCTCGGAGACACCCGGAACACCACCCGTAGCGCCCTGCGGGAGGCCGCGGCCAGCGCCGACCTGGTCATCACCAGCGGCGGCGTGTCAGTGGGCGAGGAAGACCACATACGCGCCGTTCTGGAAGAAGACGGCGCGCTGACCCTCTGGCGGCTGGCCATCAAACCCGGTAAGCCACTGGCATTCGCGGTATTGGGCGGCACGCCGGTGCTGGGCCTGCCCGGCAATCCGGCGGCCGTGCTGGTGACCTTCCTGGTGGTGGCCATGCCCCTGATCCGCCGCTGCCTGGGCCGGGTAGATCGGCCGGTGCTTGGCGAGCGGCTGCCGGCGGCGTTTTCCGTCGAAGCCGCCTCTGTACGCCGGGAGTTTGTTCGGGCCCGCAAAGCCGAGCGCGGTGGCCGGGTCGCGGTCGAAGCGTTTCCGAACCAAAGCTCGGGCATGCTCAGCTCCGCCTGCTGGGCCGACGGCCTGGCGGTGGTGCCAGAGCACACGACCCTGGCCGAGGGTGATACCCTGACCTTCTATTCGTTTGATGAACTGGTGAGCTGATCATGGCGTCCGACACCCTGACCATTCGCTTCTTCGCCCGTCTGCGGGAAGATCTCGATACCGACACCCTGCAGTGGCCAGCGTCCACCGGGCTGACCGCGGGGGACCTGCTGGACGCTCTCGCCGCCCGGGGCGGCGCCTGGGCCAGCCTGACCGGCGGCCAGCCGGTCATGATTGCCGTTAACCAGACCATGGCCCGGCCGGGCACGCCGGTGGCCGCCGGCGATGAGGTGGCGTTTTTTCCCCCGGTTACCGGAGGCTGACATGATTCGCGTGCAGACCGAGGATTTTGACCCGAGTGCGGAGTACCAGGCGCTCCGGGCGACCGGCAATGGCACCGGCGCCGTTGCCACGTTTACCGGGCTGGTGCGGGACAGCGGTGACCGCCAGGGCGTGACCGGATTGGAACTGGAGCATTACCCGGGCATGACCGAGCAGGTGATCCAGGGGCTGATTGACGAGTCAAGCCGGCGTTGGGACGTTCAGTCCGTGCGAGTGATCCACCGGGTCGGCCGTCTCGCCACCGGCGATCAGATTGTTTTTGTCGGCGTCGCCAGCGCCCATCGCAGCGACGCCTTTGCCGCCTGTGAATTCCTGATGGACGCGCTGAAAACCTCCGCGCCCTTCTGGAAGAAGGAACTGACCGCCAGCGGCGAACACTGGGTCGAGCAGAAAGCGTCAGACCGGGACCGGGCCAACGCCTGGGAGTAAAACCGCCGCTACCGGCCGGTCTTGCCCGGGCCCAGATCCTCCGGCCGGTTTCGATTGCGGAAGGCAGCCGAGGCGCCCGGGCAATCCAGCACCGCCGCGCCCACCGACTCGGCAAAACGCATCACCCGGCGCTCTCCGCTGTTCAGCCAGGTTGCAAGCGCCTCCCGCACGGACACGGGATACACCCCGTGCAGGGGGTGCTGGCGCCCCTCGGACTCGGCCACCACCGGCCGTTCCGGCGCCGATCGCCAGGCGGCCAGTAACCGGCGCAAGGTGTCCGGGGTGATCTCCGGCGTGTCACACGGGCACACCAGCAGCGCCGCCACACCCAGCCGCTCGGTCTCCTCCAGGCCCCGGAGCAGGCCCGCCAGCGGTCCCTGGCCCCGGTGCACGGGTGCGTCGGTGATCACCCGGCCGGGCGCCAGCCCCTCGTAAACCTCCAGGGATCGGTTGGCACTGATCAGCACCGGTGAGACCGCCGATGCCAGGGCATCGTGCACCCAGCCAGCCATGGGCCTGCCCCGCCAGTCCACCAGGCCCTTGTCGAGCCCGCCCATGCGCGTGCCCTGGCCGCCGGCCAGCAGCAGGCCAGCAACCGGGGCTTCAGGCGCCGTCTGGATCGTTGATAATGGTGCGGTCATGACACGAAAAAGCCGCCCGTGACGCAGCGTTCAGGGGCGGCTTTGCAACAACAGCGGATCAGAGATTGCTGTCGAGGAAGGCGGCGAGCTGGGATTTGGACAGCGCGCCCACCTTGGTGGCGTCCACGTTGCCATTCTTGAACAGCATCAGCGTGGGGATGCCCCGGATGTTGAACTTGGGCGGGGTCTGCTCGTTCTCATCGATGTTGAGCTTGGCAATCTTCAACTTGCCATCGTACTCGTCGGCGATTTCCTCGAGCACCGGCGCGATCATCTTGCAGGGGCCACACCATTCCGCCCAGTAGTCCACCAGTACGGGGACATCAGACTTCAGGACGTCCTGCTCAAAGGACGCATCGGTGACGTTAACAATATTTGCGCTCATTACCCTTTCCTGCTTGAGGCATCTCCGGGCGCCCCGGAACCGGGACACAGGCCGGTAAAGACGACCGCCCCACAGAGATGCAGTTAAGAATGACAAGAACGGCGAACAATGCCGCCTCGGTTTCGCTCTGGATGCCATACTTTACGCGATGCGTCGTCCCGATGTGAAGCCGTACAACTCCCACCACGGGTTTTACGGACGCCTCGGGCCTGCCGGGCGGCGCCCATTCGCTGCTGACAGCGGCGAGACAGATCGCTTATAGTACCGGCACGTTCCGCGCCATAAGGAATCCGACCCACGTGACGGCCGACTACCCTGCCCACACCGAGGCCAGCGCCGCTGAAACCGGCGCGCCACAGACCCTCGCCGCCATCGATCTGGGCTCCAACAGCTTTCACATGGTGGTAGCCCGGCTGGTCCACGGCGAAATCCGCACCCTGGAAAAGATGGGCGAGAAGGTGCAGCTCGGCGCCGGCCTGGATGAGCGTAACCGGCTGACCGAGAGCGCCCAGCAGCGAGCCCTGGACTGCCTTCGGCGCTTCGCCCAGCGGCTGCAGGGCATGCCCCGGGAATCCGTGCAGGTGGTCGGCACCAACGCCCTGCGGGTGGCCCGCAACGCACATCAGTTCATCAGCCGTGCGGAAGACGTTCTGGGTTACCCGGTGGACATCATCGCCGGGCGGGAGGAAGCTCGCCTGATTTACCTGGGCGTCTCCCACACCCTGGCGGACGACGAAGGGCGCCGGCTGGTCATCGACATCGGCGGCGGCAGCACCGAGTTCATCATTGGCCAGCGTTTCGAACCTGAGCAGCTCGAAAGCCTGCACATGGGCTGCGTGTCGTTCCGTCACCAGTATTTCCGGGACGGCCGTATTTCCCGCCGTCAAATGGACCTGGCCATCACCCACGCCGAGCAGGAACTGCTGAACATCCAGCGCCGCTACCGGGCCCTGGGCTGGCAGAGTGCCATTGGCTCGTCCGGTACCATCAAGGCGATTTCCAGCGTGCTGGCCAGCCTCAAGCTGACCGACGGCACCATTACCCGCTCCGGCATGCAGGAGCTGCGTCAGCGTCTGGTGGACATGGGCCACACCGACCGCCTGCAGGACATCGGCGTGCGGGACGACCGCCAGTCCATTTTCCCCGCCGGCTTTGCCATCCTGATGGGCGCTTTCCAGTCCCTGGATATTGACCGGATGACCTTCACCGACGGCGCGCTGCGGGAAGGCCTGCTGTACGACATCGCCGGGCGCATTCAGCACGAAGACGTGCGCGAGCGCACCATCGGCGGCCTGCAGGAACGCTACCACGTGGATCAGGAACACGGCGCGGCGGTAGAGGCAACCGCCGTGGCGCTGTGGCAGCAGGTAGCGGCAAGCTGGGGCATCGCCCACGCCAACGATGAAGAAGTGCTGCGATGGGCCTGCAGACTGCATGAGATTGGCCTGACCATTTCCCACAGCCAGTTCCACAAACACGGCGCCTACCTGCTCCGGTATTCGGACCTGCCGGGATTCAGCCAGCAGTTCCAGCAGGATCTGGCGATTCTGGTTCGGGGCCATCGCCGCAAGTTCGCGCCGTCGATCTTCGAGGGCCTGGAACCCGAGGAAAGCCTTCGACTGCGGCGGCTGTGCGTGCTGCTTCGGCTGGCGGTACTGATCCAGCATCCGCGCAACCTGGAGCCGCCACCGGAGGCCCGGCTGACAGCCCATGGCGACAAGCTCACCCTGGCGTTTCCGAAAGGCTGGCTGGACGACCGCCCACTGACCCTGGCGGACCTCACCAACGAGCGGGACTACCTGGCCAAACAGAACCTCAAGCTGACCATCAGGGACGGCGGCGACAACGCCATCGACTGACGCAACAGGGCAATCCCGGGCTCAGCCGCGCTCAGTCAACGCGCTCCAGGCGTGCTTCCAACGCCTCGACGGTTTCGCAGAGTTCCAGCCATTCGGCCTCGTCCGCGTCCATCTGGCGCCGAACGTCAGCCTGCTCGGCCAGCAGCGTCTTCAGGCGCGCCTGGCCGCCCGGTTCATAAAGCGCCGGGTCCGCCAGTGCCTCTTCAATCCCGGACAGCCGTCCCTGAGCGCGCTCTATCCCGGCTTCCAGCTCAGACTGGCGCTTGCGATAGGGGCTCAGGGTCTTGCGCAGATCGGCTTCCTGGCGCTTGCGGGCCTTGCGGTCTTCGGCGGATTCGCCGGCGCCACCGACGGGGCCTGTGGCCGGACGCTCCTCTCCGGCCGTTTCCTGGGCCTTACGGCGGTCCGCAAGCCAGCGCTCGTAGTCGTCCAGGTCTCCGTCATAGACGCTGACACGGCCATCGCTCACCAGCCAGAAATCGTCCACGGTATTGCGCAGCAGGTGCCGGTCGTGGGACACCACCACAATCGCGCCGTCAAAATTCTGCAGGGCCATGGTCAGGGCCTGACGCATTTCCAGGTCCAGATGGTTGGTGGGCTCGTCCAGCAACAGCAGGTTGGGCCGCTGCCAGGCAATGATCGACAGCGCCACTCGGGCCTTCTCACCCCCGGAGAACGAGCGCACCGGCGCTAGGGCATCGTCGCCGTGGAAATCAAAGCCGCCGAGGAAGTTGCGGATGGCCTGCTCGGACGCCTTCGGCGACAGCCGCTGGAGGTGCAGGAAGGGGCTGGCGTCCAGGTCCAGG
This sequence comes from Marinobacter sp. C2H3, assembly GCF_037080155.1. Lineage (NCBI taxonomy): Bacteria > Pseudomonadati > Pseudomonadota > Gammaproteobacteria > Pseudomonadales > Marinobacteraceae > Marinobacter > Marinobacter sp. C2H3. The sequence goes on from NZ_JBBBNZ010000003.1 coordinate 160,280, forward strand.
GATTCAAGCTGGTGCTGGGCAAAGTAGCCGATGGCCAGGTGTTCACCGCAGGTGCGCTCGCCGCCGATCAGGGTATCCGCACCCCGCAGGGCGTTCATGAGCGTCGATTTGCCGGCGCCGTTCGGGCCCAACAGGCCAATCCGGCTGCCGGGCAGCAGGGTGACGTTCACCGGGTCCAGGATTACCGTCTGGCCGTGCCCCGCCTTCCCGTGACGAATCGACAGCAGCGGATTGGAGATTTTGTCCGCTACCGGAAACTCGAAGCTGAACGGGGAATCAATGTGGGCCGGGGCGATCCGCTCCATCCGTTCCAGTGCCTTGATCCGGCTCTGGGCCTGGCGAGCCTTGGTGGCCTTCGCCTTGAAGCGGTCGATAAAGCGCTGGATTTCGGCCACCCGGGCCTGCTGACGCTCAAAACTGGCCTGCTGCTGGGCCAACCGCTCGCCCCGCTGGCGTTCGAAGGCCGAGTAGTTGCCGGTGTAGAACACCAGCTTGCGCTGGTCGAAATGGGCCAGATGCGTGGCCACCCGGTCCATGAAATCCCGGTCGTGGGAGATGAACAGCAGGGTGCCGGTGTAGCGGGCCAACCACTGCTCCAGCCACAGGCAGGCGTCCAGGTCCAGGTGGTTGGTGGGCTCGTCCAGCAACAGCAGATCGGAGGGTCGCATCAGCGCCTGGGCCAGGTTCAGGCGAATCCGCCAGCCGCCGGAAAACGCCGACACCGGGCGGTCCGCATCCGCGTCGCTGAAGCCGAGACCTCGCAACAGCGCTTCTGCCCGCCGGGGCGCTGACCAGGCCTCGTGCACGTCCAGCTCGCCGTGCAGCCGGGCCATCGCGAGGTCGTCACCGGCCTGCTCCGCACGGGCCAGCTCCGCCTCCAGACGGCGCAGCTCGATGTCCCCGTCCAGCACGTAATCCCGGGCCGACCGTTCCGAGGCCGCCACCTCCTGGGCCATGTGGGCAATGCGGCAGCCACCCGGCAGCGAGACCGAGCCCTGCTCCGCCTGAAGGTCGCCCAGCAGGAGCCGGAACAGGCTCGATTTGCCGGCCCCGTTGGCACCGACAATAGCCACGCGCTGGCCGGGTTGCACCGTCAGGTTCACCGCGTCTAGCAACCAGACGCCGCCTCGTTGTAAACTGAGATCAGTAATCGTTAACATAAACTCATTCTATCAGCGCAAGATCGTCGGGGCAGGCTCGCCGTGGAGTTACCCAAGGATCTGGAACCGGAAACGCCGCTCTGGCGTTACGCTTTGAGCATCTGGCGACAGCCGGACGTTCGGGAAGCCTGCCTGGCTCTTCAGGGTGAAGGCTGGAGCGTCACCCGGATCGTCTGTGCCGGCTGGCACGCCACGCGTCACCAGCCGTACACCGGCGATGAGCCCGCTACGGTAACAGAGTGGCGGGCCCGTGTAACCGGTCCCCTTCGGGCCATCCGACAGGCGCTTCCCAAACAGGCTTCGGCCTGCCAGACCCTGCGAGAGGGCGTCGCCAGCGCCGAGCTGGCCGCCGAGCAAGTGGAACTGGCGCTGGCGTGGCACGCATTCATGAACACAACACAGGCTGAGGCCGACATGCCCGGATCCGAGACGCTGATCCACTCCAACCTGGCTGCCGCCGCGCCGGACGCGCAGGCGGCGAACACGTCCCAGGCCCTGCTACGCCAGTTGGCCAATGCCCTGGCTCCGACCACCGCCTCGGGGGCGGCATCCCCATGCTCATGAAATGGCTGATTCGTCTGGCCTTTCCGGCGCTGGGCTTTCTGGTGCTGCTGATCCTGTTCGGCATCAACGATCCGGACGAGGTGACCGCCCCGGTGGCCAGCAGCAGCCCGGACAAGCTACAGGACATCCCCGCATTCGAGGGCCTCGTGCCTTCGCCCGTACCCACCAACGGCCCGGACATCGTGTTCAAGTGGCAGGACAACGATGGCAACTGGCACTACGCCGACCAACCCCCCGTGGAAGGCCCCTGGAATACCCTGGCCATTGAGCGGCCAGAGAAAGGCCGAGACATGGATCCGGAAACCGACTGGCAATCCCCCTACAGCGCCCCGTTTTCCCTGGGCCCAAACAACCGCGTCCCCAGCGCCGGCAGCTAATCCGCCACCGGCCGGGGGTTAACGGAGTTTCAGTGGCATCAGGCCTCGTAACCCGTTACCTTTGGCAGTTCAATAACGACAACCCGGGAGTTTCTCCCTCGAACACTTTCCAACCGTTAAGGACCTGGACATGAAGAAAACCCTGCTCGCATTGACCATGGCCGGCGTGGTGGCCGGATGCTCCACCCAGCCGGAAACACCGGCCGAGCCGAAACTCGACACCACCATCCAGAAAGTCAGCTACGGTATGGGGCTGGTTCTGGGCGAGCGCATGAGCAACGATCTGCCGGACCTGCAGATGGACCAGTTCATCCAGGGCATCCAGCACGGCAACGCCGGTGACGACAAGGCCAAGCGTCTGACCCGTGACCAGATCAAAGAAGCGCTGATGGCTTACCAGAAGGAAATGCAGGCCAAGCAGCAGAAGCAGATGGAAGAGCTGGCCCAGAAGAACAAGGAAGCCGGTGAGGCGTTCCTGGCGGAAAACGCCAAGAAAGACGGCGTGAAGACCACCGATTCCGGCCTCCAGTACGAAGTGATCAAGGAAGGCAACGGCAAGAAGCCGTCCGCCGACGACACGGTGAAGGTCCACTACACCGGCACCCTGCTGTCCGGCGACGTGTTTGACAGCTCCCGCGAGCGCGGCGAGCCGGTTACCTTTGCCCTCAACCAGGTGATTCCGGGCTGGACCGAAGGCCTGCAGCTGATGAGCGAAGGCGCACGCTACAAGCTCTACATCCCGTCCAGCCTGGCTTACGGCCCGGGCGGCAATCAGGCGATCGGCCCCAACGAGACCCTGGTGTTTGACGTGGAACTGTTGGACATCAACCCGGACGACAGCGCCGACGACGCCAAAGCCGGCGACGCGGCGGCCCAGTAAGGCGATTAGCGGCCCACAAAAAACCCGGTAGCGGCTTGGCCGCTACCGGGTTTTTTCTTGCCGGCCCGCGGTGTGTCGGGACCGGCGCGACCTCGCTGTCTCAGGCGGGCTCGACCTTGTTCTTGTGTGCGGTGTGCAGCCGCTCGATCAGGCAGTCTTCCAGCTCAAACCGGCTTTCCAGGGTTTCGCCCAGGCGGGACAATTCCGCAAACAGTGATGTCAGGTCAGCCTCGGTGAGGGTCCGGCCGTCCACGCGGTCGTTGAACGCGAGCACCACCTCGGTGGTCTGCTCAATCCGCGGGTACAGCTGGGAGGCCAGCTCCAGGCCGCCGTCATTGTACTCACGGGCCTCCTGGATCAGTTGCTCATAAATTTCGAAGTGGCCGGCCGACACGTAGTCCACGAGCATCTCGCAAAGGCGGACGAACTGGTCGCGCAGCCCATCAGACGGCGCCAGCTCCGCGTGGGACGACAGATCGCAGTACTGCACCAGCAGTTCCTGGCGGCCCCTGAGCCAGCGGTCAATCAGCTCACTGACGCCACCCCAGCGCTCCCTGGCATTCTGGCAATGTTCCAACATACCCCTGCTCTCCGTCATGTGCATCCGAGCCGCCCGGATACCGTGTCCGCAGCGGGAGATTCAAGGTACCCCAAGGCTGCGGACAGCCGCAACCCTTTCCAGCGTCAGGGCATCAGCCGTTCACCCATTCGCGCCGGCGACCCGGCCGGAGCAGGCACCACAAGCCCAGAATAACCAGCAAAGAAAAGCATACGGCGGTCCAGCCCGGGATGCTCAGGCCCATAAACCGCCACACGACCTTGGCACAGTCACCCGTACCCTGAAGCGCCGTGGCCAGCACGTCTTTCCAGGGCAGCACTTCCAGCATGTAATCCACGGACGGGCCGCAGGCGGGCACCTGATCCGGCGGCAGGCTCTGCAGCCACAGCTGGCGGATGGCCACACCCAGGCCCGCGCCGGCGGTCAGCGCCAGGAACAGGCCATACACCCGCAGCCCCCAGTTCCTGGGCCCAATCAGCAGCGCCACCAAGCTGACCAGCGCCGCACCCATGAAGCCAAAACGCTGCAGCCAGCACAGCGGACAGGGCTCCAGGCCCATGACGTACTGCATGTAGAACGCGACAGCCAACAGCGCCGCACACACCAGAAACACACCACCCGGGAGCCATCGGCTTGCCAAAGCACCACCTCGAAGGAAGAATAGGACACAGATCGCTCACTAAACCCTAAACCATGGTGAACTTCAAGCCTATGAAACGCCGACCGAATTTCCTGACTGCCTTGATCGCCGCATGGGCCCTGCTGCTCACGCTTCCCGCCCTTGCCGAATCCGAGGCGGCCAACGGCGAACAGGCCGCCAGCGAGGAGGGCGGCGACGAGGCCGTCAAGGCCACGGACTACATCGAAATGGACCCGGCGTTTGTCACCAACGTGGGCCAGCCTGGCGCCCGGGCCACGTATTTGAAGGCTTCCGTCACCCTGCGCACATCCCTGCCTGACGCCCGGAAAGCCATTGAGGCGCATATGCCCAGGCTGCGGCACGAACTGGTGATGCTGTTTGGGGAACAGACCAGCGTGGACACACTGACCTCACCCGACGGGCAAGCCACGCTGGCGGAACAGGCCAAGGAACGGATCAATGCCGCGCTCGCGACGCAGCAGACGGAGATCACCGTGGATGAGGTGCTGTTTACGGAGTTTGTGGTTCAGCGCTGAGGCGGGTCAGGCAATATTGGATAGGAAGTCGTCGCCCTGCCCCGCGTTCGGGCGGGCCGCCGTCGCGTCTTCCCAACCCGCTTCCCAGGCGGCAATCACGACGTCACCGCGATAAGGGCAGCGGCTGCGCTCCATGCCCACTGACGCTGCCATGTAGCCCTGACGGTATGCCTTGTTCAGGGCTTCTACATCCCAACCGAGCTTGATGTCTCTGGGCATGGCCTGTGCCTCCTTCGCCGGCGTTCGCCAGGGGATCCGGGCCGATGCCCGGGGTGCTGTTACAAAAATTAACAGCCACCCCGTCGGCTGACAAATGCCCCTCGCCAAATCTGTGAGGCAGGTCCGCCATCGCTGGTTCAGACCACCGGTCCGGGCCCTGGGTTACGACGCGAGGTAATGCGCCAGGAACTGGTCGAACGGTTCTGTATCGGACGCCTCCAGCGCTTCCTGTTCGGCCATGGACGCCCTCACCATGGCATCAAATTCCGCCTGGGTCACGGCGCTCAACCCCTCTTCCCGCAGCTGCCGCTGGTGCGCCTGGGACTGGGCCATCACCCAGTCCCGATGCCCCAGGCCCGAGTCGGCCATGGCATCCAGCACCCGCTGGGACGGCACACCGGCCGCCAGGCTCTCGCTCTGGGCCGCGAGAGCGGCTCTGTAGCGCTGCCCGGATTCCCACCCATCGAGCTGCTCCGCCAGCGGCTCCAGCCGGTCCAGCAGGGCCTTTGCCAGATCCGACACCGGCGTGCGGTGGCCGCCCTGACACAGGGTCAGCGACGGATCACGGCCCTGGGCAACCACGGATTTGTAGTTGTCGTCCAGCCGGTCGCACTCGGCGTCGCCGATGCGGGGCGAATCCGACAGCAGACAGTCCAGCAGAAACAGGTCCAGGAAATCGATCTGCGCCCGGTTGACGCCCACCGGTGAAAACGGATCCAGGTCCAGGCAGCGCACCTCGATGTATTCCACGCCCCGGGCGTCCAGCGCCTGAATGGGCTTCTCGCCTCGCTCGGTGGTCCGCTTGGGCCGAACCGCGCTGTAGTACTCGTTCTCAATCTGCAGGATGCTGGTGTTGATCTGGATGAACTGATCGCCCCGGCGGGTACCGATGGCCTCGTAGGGCGGCCAGGTGGTGTGAATCGCCCGGTCGAGCGTGCCGGTGTAGGTGGCCAGCTCGTTGAAACAGATGTTGAGGGAGGCCTGGGCGTTGTTGTGATAGCCCAGATCGCCCATGCGCAGGGAGGTGGCGGTATCGCCCTGCCAGGTACGGTCATCAAACCGGCTGAGAGAGTGCTTCACCCCCGCCACGAAGCTGGCGTCCAGCGCCGGCGACGCGCCGAACAGCAGCATCAGCAGCCAGCTGCGCCGGCGGAAGTTGCGGATCAGCCAGAAGTACTGCTCGGATTTGAAATCCCTGAGGGACTGCTGGTCGCCCAGGACCGACTGCCAGTGCTGCCAGAAGCTGTCCGGCAGGGACAGGTTGTAATGGGCGCCGGCAATGCTCTGCATGATGCGGCCATAGCGCACCGCCAGGCCCTGACGGTAAACGTGCTTGAGCTGGCCAATGTTGGAACGGCCGTAGCGGGCGATGGGAATACTCTCATCACCATCCAGCTCGCAAGGCATACTGGCGGCCCAGAACACCTCATCGCCAAGGTGCTGCTGCACAAACGCGTGAATATCCCGGAGCGACGCCAGCATCGCGTCGGTGCTGTCACACACCGGGGTAATCAGCTCCAGCAGGGCCTCGGAGTAGTCGGTGGTGATGCGCGGATGGGTCAGCGCGGAACCCAGGGCCTCGGGGTGCGGCGTCTGGGCAATGAAACCATTGCGGTCGACCCGCAGGCCTTCCTTTTCAACCCCTTTGAGAAAGCCGGACCACTGGGACCGGGACAACGCGCGAAACAGCGAATGGCGGGATTCAGCCATGGTTGACTCCTGCAGTGGCGCCCCGGCTGACGCCGGCGCGCTCGATGAAACACAACGATAACGGGTTAACGCCCATCCTTGCGTGCGGAAGCCAGCGCCTGGGCCAGGGCGCCCGCCATGGCGCCCTGGGGCTGACGATCCTGACCGCCCTTGCCGCCCTTTCCAGCGTTGCCGGACGGGCTGCGACCACCGGCATCCGGTTTCGGGCGCGCGCGGCCGGCCTCGCGGGCGGGCCGGCCAGCGGTTTCCCGGGTCTCTCCCGGCTGGTCATCCATGCGCATCGACAGACCGATGCGCTTGCGGGGGATATCCACTTCCATGACTTTCACTTTCACGATATCCCCGGCCTTGACCACCTCGCGGGGGTCTTTCACAAACGTGTGGGACAGGGCCGAGATGTGCACCAGGCCGTCCTGGTGCACACCAATGTCCACAAACGCGCCGAAGTTGGTCACGTTGGTCACGGCGCCTTCCAGCACCATACCCGGCTGAAGGTCCTTCAGCGTCTCGACGCCATCCTCAAAGCGCGCGAAGCGGAATTCCGGGCGCGGGTCCCGGCCCGGCTTCTCAAGCTCCGCGATGATGTCCTTGATGGTGGGCAACCCGAACTGCTCTGTTACGTAATCCTGGGGATTCAGACCACGCAGAAACGCGGAATCGCCAATAATATCGCCCACCTTGCGCTGGTGCTTCTTCGCGATGGCCTCGACCACGCCGTAGGCCTCCGGGTGAACGGACGACCGGTCCAGGGGGTTCTCGCCACCGTGGATGCGCAGGAAGCCGGCAGCCTGCTCAAAGGTGCGGTCGCCGAGACGAGTGACTTTCAGCAGCTGTTTACGGTTTCGGAACAGGCCGTTCTGGCTGCGGAAATCGACGATGTTCTGGGCGATGCTCTGGTTCAGGCCGGATACTCGGGCCAGCAGGGGCACGGAGGCGGTGTTCAGGTCCACGCCCACGCCGTTCACGCAGTCTTCCACCACCGCGTCCAGGCTGCGGGACAGCTGTACCTGGGACACGTCATGCTGGTACTGGCCCACGCCAATGGACTTGGGCTCGATTTTCACCAGTTCCGCCAGCGGATCCTGCAGGCGGCGGGCAATGGACACGGCGCCGCGGATGGTCACGTCCAGGTCCGGCAGCTCCCGGGAGGCAAACTCGGACGCCGAATAGATGGAGGCGCCGGATTCGTTCACCAGGATGCGGGCCAGCTTGAGCTCCGGGTAGCGCTTGCAAAGATCCGCCACCAGTTTCTCGGTTTCCCGGGAGGCGGTGCCGTTGCCGATGGCGACCAGCTCAATGCGGTACTCCCGGCACCACCGGGCGAGTTGTTCGATGGACGCGTCCCACTTGTTCTGGGGCGCGTGGGGAAAGATGGCGCCGTGGCCGGCGACCTGGCCGGTGCCGTCGATCACCGCCACCTTGACGCCGGTGCGCAGGCCCGGGTCCAGGCCCAGAGTCGGCCGGGGGCCGGCGGGCGCCAGCAGCAGCAGATCCTTGAGGTTCGCCGCAAACACGTTAATGGCCTCGGTTTCGGCGGCTTCCCGCACCTGGGCCATCAGATCGGTCTCAATCTGGGTGGACAGCTTGACCCGCCAGGTCCAGCGCACCACCTCCGCTAGCCATTTGTCGGCGGCCCGGCCCTGGTCCCGGATGCCCCAGCGGGCGGCAATGCGCTGCTCCGCGGGATGCGGCTGACGCCGGTCCGGGTCTTCGCCTTCCACGGTCAGCGTGTAGGTGAGCACGCCTTCGTTCCGGCCCCGCAGAACCGCCAGGGCCCGATGGGACGGCACCTTGCGCAGCGGTTCGATGTGATCGAAGTAGTCCCGGAACTTGGCGCCTTCGTTTTCCTTGCCCTCCACCACGGTCACTTTCAACTGGCCTTGCTGCCACAGGTAATCCCGCAGGCTGCCGAGTAATTCGGCGTCTTCGGCGAAGCGCTCCATCAGGATGTGGCGTGCGCCCTCGAGGGCGGCTTTGGTGTCGGCCACGCCGGCCTCGGGGTTCAGGTAGTCCCCCGCCAGCGTTTCCGGATCGAGCGTCGGATCATTAAATAGCGCGTCTGCCAGCGGCTCCAGGCCCGCTTCCCGGGCAATCTGGGCCTTGGTCCGGCGTTTGGGTTTGTAGGGCAGGTAAAGATCCTCGAGGCGGTTCTTGGTGTCCGCCTCGCCGATGGCGGCCCGCAGCTCGTCGGTCAGCTTGCCCTGTTCGTCGATGCTCTTGAGAATGGCCGTGCGGCGGTCTTCCAGTTCCCTCAGGTAGCGCAGCCGCTCTTCCAGGGTCCGCAGCTGGCTGTCGTCCAGGGAGCCGGTGATTTCCTTCCGGTAGCGGGCGATGAACGGCACCGTGGCGCCCTCGTCCAGCAGCCCAATGGTGGCGTTCACCTGTTGTTCACGGACGCCGAGCTCCTCGGCGATGCGGCGGGAGATACTGTTCATGCAACCTCTGCGAATCACGTAGCAATCGAATTAACCGGGAAAGGTACAGCGGCTCACTGCCGCAAGCAAGCGGCGGCCTCGCGGTTGCTCAGGAATTGCACAAGGTCGTTCCAGGGCATGGGCCGGGCGTAGTAATAGCCCTGCACTTCGTCGCAGTGGGCCTGGCGCAGGAAGTCCAACTGCCCCTCGGTTTCCACACCTTCGGCCACCACGCTCATCTGCAGGCTGTGGGACAGGCTGATGATGGCCCGGATAATGTGCTCGGCGTCCGCCGAGTGGCCAAGGGCCTGCACGAAGGACTTGTCGATCTTCACCAGGGAAATGGGCAGGTGCTGGAGATTGCTCAGGGAGGAGAAGCCCGTGCCGAAATCGTCCAGGGCGAAGCTGATACCGAGCTGGTTCAACTCCCGGAGGCAGCGCTGGGCGTACTCCGGATCGTGCATCATGGCGCTTTCAGTCAGCTCCAGTTCCAGCAGGCTGGTGTCCACGTTGGCGTTAAAGATGATGCGGAAGATGGTTTCGGTCATCTTGCGATCGTGGAACTGGCGGAACGACAGGTTGACGGCAAACACCAGCCCCGGGAAGCCCAGCTCCGCCGCCGCCTGCAGGCGCTTGCAGGCCTGCTCGATGACCCAGTAGCCGATCGGCACGATCAACCCGCTGCGCTCCGCCACCGGAATGAACTCGTCCGGGCCCACCAGGCCCCGCTGGGGATGGTTCCAGCGCAGCAGGCACTCGACCCCCCGAACCTCCTCCGTGGCCATGTCTACCCGGGGCTGATAGTACACCTCCAGCTCGCCGCCCCGCAGCGCGTTGCGCAGATCCGCCTCCAGGCGCAGCTGGTGGCCGGCGGAGATGTGCAGTTGGCGATCGTAGAACCGGTAGCTGGTGCCCGGGTCCCGCTTGGCCTCGAACATGGCCCGGTTGGCCCGGCGCATGAGGTTCTCGGCGTTGTCACCGGATTCCGGGTAAGTGGCCACGCCCAGGCTGGCGTTGATCACCAGGGCATTGCCGTCAATCACGATGGGTTCTTCCAGGGCAGTGACCACCTTGCGGATGATGCGGGTGATGTCGAGGGAATCCTCCACCCGCTCGATAATCAGCGCCAGCTCGTCACCGCCAATTCGCATGAGCGCATCCACTCGCCGCAGCGCCCGCCGCAGCCGCTCCGCCAGGCGGATCATCAACTGGTCGCCTTTCTGGTAGCCAAAGGATTCGTTGATGCTGCGGAAATCGTCCACGTTCAGGTGCAGCAGGGCCAGCCGGTGGCCTGCCCGCTCGGCCCGAAGCAGGGCCTGCTGAAGGCGATCAAAGAACAGGTCACGGTTGATCACCCCGGTGGCGAGAGCCCGGCCCAGGTGGCCCCGGGCGGAACAGGCCAGCTGTTCCCGGTACCAGAGGCAGCGCACCGCCCGGGCCAGTTGCCAGCGATCGAGCGCCTGCCGGCTCAGATAGTCGGAGGCGCCCTCCGCCAGCAGCGCCGGGGCGCGTTCGCCCGGAGATTCCGCGCTCAACGCCAGCACCGGCTTGTCGTCGCTGGACACCGCCAGGTATTGCAGGAAGGAAGCGGCGTCGCCACTGTGAAAGGCGCAGTCCCAGACCAGCACGTCGAAGCTGGCGTTGCGCACCAGATCGTCGCAGTCCACCAGATCCGGGCACCAGGTCACGTCGGCCTCGAGCTCCGCGTCGGCTGCCAGCAGGGAGGCGAGCCAAAGGAAATCCGCGTGCTGGGCAGTCAATACCAGCACGCGCAGCTGATCGGGCCTCTGGGTGTCCTGGGGCAGGGTCATCAGGCTGGAGTTCCTTTTGCATCCGGCGGCGTCATCCTTCCCTGAATCATAGCCGATGGATCCCCAATATACAGGTCGTGTTGGTGTAGAATAGCGCACGTTTCCCAACCCTCTTTGGTTCCAATGGGCCCGGTACTTGTGGATAACCTCAACCCCCGACAGCGCGAAGCGGTCCGATACGCCGACGGCCCCCTGCTGGTGCTGGCCGGCGCCGGCAGCGGCAAGACCAGCGTCATTACCCGCAAGATTGCCTATCTGATTGAACAGCTTGGCATTCCGGGACGCCACATCGCAGCGGTCACCTTCACGAACAAGGCTGCCCGGGAAATGAAAGAGCGGGTCGGCCGGATTGTCGACCGCAAGCAGGCCCGGGGCCTCACGGTGTCCACGTTTCACAACCTGGGCCTGAACATCATCCGGGAAGAACACCCCCACCTGGGCTACCACCCCGGCTTTTCCATTTTTGACGCCGAAGACGCCAAGGCCCTGCTGCAGGACCTCATGCTCCGCGAGGCCAGTGCAGATGCCGGCGACGAGCTGAACCAGGTGCAGATGACCATATCCGCCTGGAAGAACGCGATGCGGGGGCCAGCGGAGGCCCTCAGCAAGGCCGCGGACGAGCGGGAACAGCGGATCGCCATCGTCTACAAGCATTACAACGAATACCTGAAGGCCTACAACGCCGTCGACTTCGACGACCTGATCCTACTGCCAGTCACCCTCTTCCGCGATTGTCCGGACGTGCTCGCCAAGTGGCGCCGCAAGATCCGCTACATGCTGGTGGACGAGTACCAGGACACCAACCTGTGCCAGTACGAGCTGGTCAAGCTGCTGGTGGCCGAGCGCGCGGCCTTTACGGTGGTGGGCGACGATGACCAGTCGATCTACGCCTGGCGCGGTGCCCGGCCGGAAAACCTGGTGCAACTCAAGAGCGACTTCCCGAGCCTGAAAATCGTCAAACTGGAGCAGAACTATCGCTCCACCAGCCGCATCCTGCGCTGCGCCAACCAGGTGATCGCCAACAACCCCCACGTCTTCGAGAAAGCCCTCTGGAGCGAACACGCCGTCGGCGACGAGCTCCGCATCCTGCGCTGCCGGAACGAGGATGCGGAAGCCGAGCGGGTGGCCACGGAAATCCTTGACCGCAAGCTCAAGAAGGGCCTGGGGTTCCGGGATTTCGCCGTGCTCTACCGGGGCAACCACCAGTCCCGGTTGCTGGAAATGAAGCTGCAGGCCTATCAGATTCCCTATCGGATGTCCGGCGGGCAGTCGTTTTTCTCCAAGAACGAGATCAAGGACGCGATGTCTTACTTGCGCCTGTTGATCAACCCGGACGACGACGCCGCGTTCCTGCGGGTGGTGAACGTCCCACGCCGGGAAATCGGCCCCCGAACTCTCGAACAGCTCAGCCACTACGCCCGCTCCCGGGGCGTCAGCCTGTTCAAGGCTCTGGGCGACATGGGGGTCGAGACCCACGTCACCGAGCGGGGCCTGGACCGGCTGCGCCGCTTCGCCCATTGGGTCGATCGCACCTGCGAGCGGCTGCACAGCGAGGATCCGGTGCCGGTGATCAAGCAGCTGTTTACCGACATCGAGTACGAGGAGTGGCTGCACCAGCATTCCGGCACCCCCAAGCAGGCGGAGCGGCGCATGGAGAACATCTGGTACCTGGTGGAATCCATTCGCCGGATGCTGGATGACGGCAAGGGCACCGCCGACGAGATGGGCGTGGAAGACGCCATCACCAAACTGATCCTGCGGGACATGATGGAACAGCGGGAAGAAGAGGACGACAGCGACAAGGTGCAACTGCTGACCCTGCACGCTTCCAAGGGCCTGGAATTCCCCCACGTGTTCATCATGGGCCTGGAGGAAGAGATTCTGCCCCACCGCTCCAGCATTGAGGAAGGCAACATCGAGGAAGAACGCCGGCTGATGTACGTCGGCATCACCCGGGCCCGGGAGACCCTCACCCTCACCTACGCCGCCGCCCGCAAGCAGTACGGCGAGAAGATCGAGACCATTCCCAGCCGTTTTCTGGACGAGTTGCCCGAGGAAGACGTGCGCTGGGAGGGCCTCGGGGACCTGGACCGGGAAGCCAACCAGCAAAAAGGCAAGGCCACCCTGAGCGCGCTGCTGGGCGACCTGGGCGCCTGAGCCGTCCCGCTACTGGCTCTGATCCACCATATAGGTAACCGCGTTACCGATTTCTTCATCCGGGCAGTTGGCACACCCGCCCTTCGGGGGCATGCCGCGAATGCCGTTGATGGCATGCTGGATGAGCGTCTCAAGGCCCTGTTCGATCCGCGGTGCCCAGGCCGCTTTATCCCCCATTTTCGGCGCCCCGGCAATGCCAGCGCCGTGGCAGGCGCTGCACACGCTGGTGTACACCGCTTCGCCGCTGCGAGGCTCGGCGCCCGCACTGGCCCCCGGCGCCGGCCGGCCGCAGCCCTGGCCCTGCAGGCACACCTCGCCCACCGGCGCGATGCGCTGGCGGATTTCGTCCTCCACGCTGATGGCCAACGCGTTTCCGGCCAACAGTGTCATCCACAGCAACAGACCGATCCGTATCATGGTTTGCCCCCGGCGACGATGCGCCCGTTGAACACCGATTCCTGTGCTCTCAATTAAAAAAAGTACAGGCCCGGCCCGGCGTCAACCCGGCCGTGCCGGGCGTGCTACCATAGCCGCACCTCACGGACACGCAGGACCGCGATCATGGCCGATTTTCCCGACGACAAACGACCGAACGCGCCGGAGGCGCAGACGGCAACGCGCTGGCGCAAGCGCCTGCTGACGGTGGAGTTCGGCTCCCTGGCGGTGCTGCTGGCCACCATGTTGTGGCTGTCCGGCCAGGCCAAGGGCGGTGAGGGTTTCGCCACCGCCTGGCTGCTGATTCCGACGGTGGCCAGTCTCGGGGTGTTCGGCAGCTTCCTGGGCCTGATGTACCTGCGCTGGGTCGCGTTGACCGATCCGAAGCACCGCCAGCGGCAGAAGCTTCTGTTTACCCTTCTCGCCGTGACCCTGGCGGGCGTCTGGGCCTACGGCATCGGCAACACCTGGCTCAGCCTGAATCCCTCCTGAGGACCTCTGCATGATCTCCGTTTCCCGCACTACCCTGCTGGCCTGCGGTCTGGGCCTGCTGCCGGTCTCCACCCTGGCGGCGGACAAGCCCGCGACGACGCCGGACGACTGCGCCCTGATCGAGAATGGCGTTGCGCGGCTGGCCTGCTACGACAAGATCTTCAACGCCAATGAGAAACAGGCGACGGCGTCCGAATCCGACGTCAAGCAGGCGAAAGAGGACGCCGCCGAGGCGGTGCCGGTACTGAAACAGAAGCTGCCGGGGGAGGATGCCTCCGGGGATGCCGACGAAGAACACAATGCAATGCAGAACCTGCTGCAACGGTACCTGGCCGCCGAGCAGGCGATGTTTTCGTTTTCCGGGAGTTTTGTCGCCCACCGGCCGACCTACATCCTGCCCATCACGTGGATGAAGAACCCGAACCCGGACGCCAGCAGCCCGACCCGGGGCCCGGCAGACTACGATTACGATCTGGACCGCAAAGAGGCCAAGTACCAGATCAGCTTCAAGATTCCGCTGCTGACCGGCTGGCTGAACGATCGCACCACGCTGTGGTTCGGCTACACCCAGAAATCGTTCTGGCAGGTGTACAACCAGGACGATTCCGCGCCCTTCCGGGAGACCAACTACGAGCCGGAGGTGTTCCTGCGCTACCAGACGGACTGGGACCTGGGGCCGGGGACGCTGTCGGGGGTTACCCTGGGCTTCAACCACCAGTCCAACGGGCAGTCCAATCCACGGTCGCGGAGCTGGAACCGGATCATGGGGACGGCGGCCTACAGCTATGGGCGCTGGCTGTTCATGGTGCAGCCCTGGTACCGGATTCCTGAGGGCAGCGATGACGATAACCCGGACATCGAGAAGTACGTGGGTTACGCCAATTACCACGCGGTGTACAAGCTGGATGAGGACCGCACGTTTTCGCTCAAGCTGATGAACAACCTGCGGTCGGACAATAACCATACCTCGGTTGAGTTCGGGTACAGCTTTCCGATGGGGGATACCATCAAGGGCTTTTTCCAGTACTACAACGGGTACGGGGAGAGCCTGATCGACTACAACCACCGGATCGAGCGGTTCGGTATCGGGATTATGCTGAACGACTGGCTGTGATGGGTGGTTGGCCCGGTTTCTGCCGTCGCCCGGGTTCGGGCACTGGTGTTTTGGCAGCGGTGCACTGCAAGCCGGCCGGAAGGCGGTTCAGAAACCCGCTCGAGCACGTCCCTGTGTCGCTTGGACTTCGCCATCCCTGGCGAAGTACAGTTTCTGAACCGCCTTCCGTCCGTCTCGCCCCAGGCTTTGGCGGGTGGCCCGCCAGCTAGCCCTTGCCGTTCAGCCTCTGCATTTCCGCCAGCAATTCTTCGGTTTTCGCTTCCATCAGCGGGATATTGCCCCGCGACTCCACGTTCAGGCGCACCACCGGTTCGGTGTTTGACATCCGGAGGTTAAAGCGCCAGTCGTTGAACTCGATGCTCAGGCCGTCCACGTGGCTGACCTTAATCGCGCCCACGGAGTATTTCGCCTCAATGGCAGCGATCACCTTCGGGGGATCGGCGATGGTGCGGTTGATTTCGCCGCTGGCCGGGTAGGCCTCGATGCGGGCGTCGATCAGAGACGAGAGCGTCTGACCGGACTGGCACAGACGCTCGGCCACCAGCAGCCAGGGGATCATGCCGCTGTCGCAGTAGGCGAAGTCCCGGAAGTAGTGGTGGGCGCTCATCTCGCCGCCGTAGACGGCGTCTTCGTCGCGCATGCGCTGTTTGATGAAGGCGTGGCCGGTTTTGCTTTCGATGGCTTCGCCACCCGCGGCGCGCACGAGGTCCTGGGTGTTCCAGACCAGGCGCGGGTCGTGGATGACCTTGCCGCCGCCGGTCTTGCGCAGGAACTGGTCCGCCAGCAGGCCGACGATGTAGTAGCCCTCGATGAAGCGGCCGTTTTCATCGAAGAAGAAGCAGCGGTCGTAATCGCCGTCCCAGGCGATGCCCATGGCCGCGCCGTTGGCGATCACGGCGTCCGCGGTGGCGGCGCGGTTTTCCGGCAGGATCGGGTTGGGCACGCCGTTGGGAAAGTGGCCGTCCGGCTCGTGATGCACCTTGATGAACTCGAACGGCAGGTGCTGTTCAAGCTCGTCGATCACCAGGCCGGCGCCGCCGTTGCCGGCGTTGCAGACGATGCTCAGGGGCCGCAGCGAGGTCGGGTCCACGTAGCCCAGCAGGTGGTCCACGTAGGCGCTCATGGCCTCGAGGGTTTCGTACCGGCCCGGCTCGGCGGCGTCGGTAAACGGCTGGCGCACCCGGTCGCGGATGTCGTTCAGGCCGTTGTCCGAGCTGATCGGCCGGGAGTCCGGGCCGACCATTTTCATGCCGTTGTGGTCTTTGGGGTTGTGGCTGGCGGTAACCATGATGCCACCATCCATGCCGAAATGGCTGGTGGCAAAGTACACCTGCTCGGTGCCGCACAGGCCGATGTCGTGGACATTGGCGCCGGCGGCCAGGAGGCCAGAGGCCAGCGCATCGGCGATGTCCGGGCTGGACAGGCGGATGTCGTAGCCGATCACCACGTTGCGGGCGCCGGTCACGGCCACATAGGCGCGGCCGATCTTCTCCGCGAGGCCCGGGTTGAGCTGGTCCGGTACCCGGCCGCGGAGGTCGTAGGCTTTGAAGCAGGACAGGTCCATGTCGGGCATGCTGGCTTACTCGACCGCTTCGGACTGGAGCTGGACGTAGTTCTGGATGCCCATGCGGTCGATCATGTCGAGCTGGGTTTCCAGCCAGTCAATGTGCTCTTCCTCGCTGTCCAGAATGTTCCGGAACAGCTCCCGGCTGGTGAAATCGTGCACCTGCTCGCAGTGCAGGATGGCGTCTTTCAGGTCTTTGTGGGCGATGTGCTCCAGCTTGAGGTCGCACTCGATCATTTCCTGAACGTTCTCACCGATCAGCAGTTTGTTGAGGTCCTGCAGGTTCGGCAGGCCTTCGAGGAACAGGATGCGTTCGATGAGCAGATCCGCGTGCTTCATCTCGTCGATGGATTCTTCGTATTCCTTGGCCGCCAGCTTGGTGATGCCCCAGTCCTTGTACATGCGCGAATGCAGGAAGTACTGGTTGATGGCGGTCAGTTCGTTGGCGAGGACCTTGTTCAGGAACTGGATGACTTTCTTGTCGCCTTTCATGACGGGAATCCTTTTTCGGGCGTATGGGTGCGGTCATGGCGTAAGCGACGCCCGCAGGGGGCATGGCTTGCCTGTTGATTTACAAGGATAGTCGGTTTGGCCGCGATAAAAAATCGCGATTGCGACGAGCACCCATTCCCATCGAACGGGCAAGGCACAGGGGTGAGGGTGCAACACGGGTTGAGCAGGCCAGCGCCCTCACGAGGGGCGACTGGCCATGACAAGGGGCGCCGTCAGGCAGGCTGGGCGAGCAGGTTGGCGAGGGACAGGTAATCCGGTGTGCGGCTTTCCCGCAGGATTTCCCGGGCCATGCAGGCGCAGCGCCCGCACTGGCGACCGACGCCCAGCTCTTTGCCGAGCTGGCGCATGCTGGTAACGCCGTTCTCCGCGGCTTCGCGAATCTCGCGATCGGTGACTCCCTGGCAGAGGCAAACGTACATAAGAAGAAGCTCATTCACGCCGTTAGAAAGTTAGTGATAATTATTGTTATTCGCAGGCGTGATTGCAACCCCCTGTGTATAAAAAAACACCGCGGCTCAGGATGCGCGGGTCAGGTTCCGGCCGCCCTCCCCCGTCACCGCCACGTTGTCCTCGATGCGAATACCGCCGCAGCCCCGGAGCTGATTGACGAGAGACCAGTTCACGTGGCGGCCGACCGGGTGTGCCCGAAGCCCGTCGAGCAGGGACGGGATGAAATACAGCCCGGGTTCAATCGTCACCACCATGCCGGGCTCGAGCACCCGCGTCAGGCGCAGAAAGGGCGCATCGGCCGGCGGGGGCGTGGGTTTGCCCGCAACGTCGTGCACCTGGACGCCGAGAAAATGCCCGATGCCGTGGGGAAAGAAGGCCCGGGTCACGCCCTGCGCCACCTGTGCCTCCTCATCCAGGCCGGTCACCAGGCCGGCGGCGGTCAGCAGGGCCGCCACCCCCTGGTGTGCCTTTCGGTGGATGTCCACGTAGTCCACGCCCGGCGCCACCATGCCACACAGGCGCTGTTGCAGGGATTCCAGCCCGTGTACCAGGGCTGCAAAACGGGATTCCCCCGGGCCGGCGGTGGTGCGGGTAATGTCCGAGCAGTAGCCCCGGTAACGCACGCCCGCGTCAATCAACAGGCTGCGCGGGGCCGCGGGTGGGCGGGTGTCGTAATACTGGTAATGCAGGGTGCCGGCATGCTCGTTCAGGCCGATGATGCTGTGGTACGGCGCGTCCGCCTCCCGCTGGCCGGTGGCCCGCTGGTAAGCCAGGCTGATGCCGAACTCGCTTTCGCCGTCGAGAAACGCCCGACGGGCGGCCAGGTGGCCCTCCAGCGCACGAACGTTGGCCTCCGCCAGGCACGCCCGCTCATAGGGGGTCTTGTGCACCCGGGTCTCATCCAGCGCCTGCAGCAGACCGGCCGGGTTGATGTCACCGGGCAGATCCGCAATCAACGCCGGGTCCCCAATGATCGCCAGGCGACCCGGGGCGGGCAGTGGTGGCGCGGAGGGCTCAGGCCGTGGCCGGACATCCACGATGTCCTGCCAGGGCTCCCGGGGAAGCGGCTGGTTGGCGTGCCAGAAATCCTCCGGCTCGTGAAGCCAGAGGACCGGCGATCGCCCAGGACGCACCCAAAGCCAGCAGTGGCTTCGCCCGGTCAGGCCGGTCCAGTGCAGGAACGGGCCGTAGCCCTGAAAATGCCAGGCCTGGTCGTCGCCGTAGCGGTAGGGCGCGGCGCCCGAGGCAATCAGCAGGCTGTCGTACCCATGCGCCGCCAGCGCCGCGTCATAGCGGCGCTGGAGTTCGCTCAGGTGATCGAGCTGGAGGGACAACAGATCCGGTTCAGGCATGGTGGCGTTCCAGTTGGTTCCAGAGGGTCAGAAGGTCGTCGGAGCGGGCGTCGCGCCGGCGGATCAGGCGGATGTCCAGGGGCACGTCCCAGCGTTCGTCGCCGGCCCGCACCAGGCGGCCGAACTGCTCGCTCTTTTCCGTCATCCGCCGCGGCAGCCAGCCCATGCCAAACCCCTGCTTGACCAAGGCCTTGATGCTGGCGGACTGGGTGTTTTCATTCAGCGGCAGCAGATTGGCGGGCGTGGGCTGGCGCGACAGATGGGCCTCAATGGCCGACTGCAGGAATCCCCGGTTGTGATAGGCAATCAGCGGCAGCGGCTGTTCGGGGGAACCGGGAAGCCGGAACCGGGGCTCGCCCTGCTCGTCGGCAACGCTGACCGGCACCAGGGCCTCGGGCGCCACCACCAGCCAGTCGAAGCGCTCGGCGGTGAGCCGGTGCCCCCAGGGCAGGTCAGCGTGCCAATAGCACAGCACCATGTCGCATTCTCCGTTCTCCAGGGCGTCCAGGAACTGCTCGCCCACCCAGCTGGTGGCCTTCAGGTTCAGTTGCAGCCGCTCGGCGATGCCCGCTTCCCGGGCCCAGCCCTGGTAAAAATGGGAGAACAGGCCCTGGGTGGAGCCAACGCTGATGCGGGCCGATGCTTCCGCCTCCAGCGCCGCGATCCGGTCCCGGGTGTCCCGCACGTCCCGCACGACCCGCTCGCACAGGTCGAGAAACACCTCCCCTGCCGGGGTCAGCGACAACGGCAGCGTCTGCCGGTTGATAAGCGTCGTGCCCATGGACTCTTCCAGGAGCTTGATGCGACGGCTGAACGTCGGCTGACTGACGTGCTGCTGTTCCGCCGCCCGGGAAAAGTGCCGGGTGCGCGCAAGCGCCATGAAATCCTCGAGCCAGCGTACTTCCATGGGTGTCCCTGGGGTCAGTAAGAGAACCGGAACCGGTCAGAAGCATCATAGCTCACCGGCTCCGATCCCTTACAGCCGCCCCTCCTCCACCGCGTGACAGGCGACCCGCCCGCCCTCGTCGGTGGCGATGAGGGCCGGCACCTCCTGCCGACACCGCTCGTTGGCGTAGGGGCATCGACCGTGGAACACACACCCGGACGGCAGGTTGACCGGCGTCGGCACCTCGCCCTTGAGCCGGATGTGATTGGGCCGGTCGTCCTCCAGCCGGGGAATGGCCGAAAGCAACGCCTGGGTATAGGGGTGGCGCGGTGCCGCAAACAGCGTCGCGGTATCGGCCAGTTCGCACACCCGGCCCAGGTACATCACCGCCACCCGGGTACCGAAGTGCTCGACCACGGCCAGATCGTGGGTGATGAACAGATAGGTTAGGCCATGACGTTCCTGGGCATCCATCAGCAGGTTCAGCACCTGCGCCTGTATGGACACGTCCAGAGCCGAGATCGGCTCATCCGCCACAATGAATTCCGGGTCCACCGCCAGCGCCCGGGCAATGGCGATGCGCTGGCGCTGGCCGCCGGAGAACTCGTGGCCAAACCGGCTGCCCCAGTCCGGGTCGATGCCGACGGACTGCATGACCGACTGCACCTTGTCCTTCACCTCCGCGGCGGACCAATGCGGATAGTGGAAACGAATGGGCTCCTCAAGCGTTTGCTGGATAGTCATGCGCGGGTTCAGCGATGCGTAGGGGTTCTGGAAGATCATCTGCATCTTGCGCCGATAGGGCTGAACCGCCTTGCCGTCCAGATGATCAATACGCTCGCCGTCGTAGTGGATCTCCCCCGCGCTGGGTGACAGCAAGCCCATTACCGTGCGGGCGACGGTGGACTTGCCACAGCCGGATTCGCCCACCACGCAAAGGGTCTCGCCCTTGTGGACGTCCAGATCAACGCCGTTGATGGCGTGCACCGCGTCCTGCTTGCGCCGGAGCCGGCCGTTCTCGAACCGGAGCTGCTCGAGCAGGCTGCCGGACAGGTCGAAGCGCTTTTCCAGCGCTCGGATACGAACCAGGGGGGAGGTCACGATTCGGCCTCCTGCATGCGTTTCTCCTGCTCAATCAGGTTGGCGACTTCGTAACACGCCACATCGACGTTGCCCGACCGCACATACTCGGGCATGGCCTGCCGGCACTGGTCGGTGGCGAAATGACAGCGGGGGTGGAACGGGCAGCCGGACGGCACGTTCTTCAGCGACGGCATGGACCCGGGAATCTGGAACAGCCGCTGGCCCGGCTCACCCATCTGCGGCAGGGCGTTGATCAGCCCCTGGGTGTAGGGGTGCTGGGCGTCATTGATGATTTCCCGGGTCGGGCCCTGTTCAATGATGCGGCCGGAGTACATCACCAGCATGCGCTGGGTGACCTGGGAGACCACGCCAAGGTCGTGGGTGATCAGCATCAGGGCGACGTTCTCCTGCTCGCACAGATCCAACAGCAGGGCCATGATTTCCGCCTGGATGGTCACGTCCAGGGCCGTGGTTGGTTCATCGGCGATGATGATCTCCGGATCCAGCAGCAGCGCGATGGCAATGATCACCCGCTGGCGCATCCCGCCGGACAGCTCGTGGGGGTATTGGTCCAGGCGCTTCTCCGGGGACGGGATCTGCACCTTCTGCAGCCGGTCCAGGGCAATGGCCCTCGCCTCTTTCCTGCTGATCGTCCGATGCGCCTGGAGCGCTTCGACCATCTGGGTACCGATCGTCAGCACCGGGTTCAGGGTCATCATCGGATCCTGAAAAATCATGGCGATGCGGTTGCCCCGGATGCCACGGAGTTCGCGCTCGCTCATGGCGGCCAAGTCCCGACCGTCAAAGCGGATCTGGCCGCCGGCGATGTAACCCGGTTTGGCGATCAGATTAAGGATGGAGAACGCCGCCACCGACTTGCCGGCGCCGGATTCCCCCACCAGGCCCAGCCGCTCGCCTTTGTCCAGGGAAAAGCTGATGCCCCGCAGGGCTTCCAGATCGCCGCCGCGCACCGCAAACCGGACATCAAGGTTGCTCACTTCCAACAGTGCCATGGCGTTACCCCTTGTACAGCCGTGGGTTCATGACATCCCGCAACCAGTCACCCAGCAGGTTGATGACCAGCACGAGCACCACCAGCACCAGGCCCGGGATCAGGGTAATCCACCAGGAGCCGCTCTGGATGTAGTCAAAACCGGATTTGATCAGCGAGCCCAGGGACGGCTGGGTTTCCGGCATACCCAGGCCCAGGAAGGACAGCGCCGCCTCGGAGATGATGGCGTTGGCGATCTGGACCGTGGCGATCACAAAGATGGGGGACAGGGTATTGGGCAGGATGTGACGGAACATGATCCGCCCCGTGCCGAACCCCATCACCTTGGCGGCGTCCACGTACTCCTTCTTTTTCTCAGCCAGCACCGAAGCGCGCACGGTACGGGCAATCTGGGGCCACTCGGCCACACCGATGATGAAGATCAGCATGTAGACGGCGATCTCACCAAACATCAGGTTGCCGAAGCTGGCCTTGAACACGGCGCCCACGATGATCGCCACCATCAGCGTGGAGAACGACAGCTGCACGTCCGCAATGCGCATCAGCACCGCGTCCACCTTACCGCCCAGGTAGCCGGCGAGCAGGCCGAACAGAATGCCCAGCGCACCCTGCAGCAACACGGCGCCAAAGCCAATCAGCAGAGACACCCGGGTGCCGTACAGGATGGTGGATAGCAGGTCACGGCCCTGGGCGTCGGTGCCCAGCGGAAACGCCGGATCGGCGCCGGCCATCCACACCGGCGGCAGTTCCGAATTCATGATGTTGATCTGCGCCAGATCGTAGGGGTCCGTGGGCGCCAGCCACGGCGCGAACACCGCCGCCAGCACCATCAGCAGCAGCACCAGGAAGCTAAGAATGGCGACTTTTTCGCGCTTGAAGCTGTACCAGAAAAAGGACCCGCGGAAGCGCTCCCAGCGGGACACGGTTGCCGTTGTCATGCTTTCTTCCCCGTCAGTTTCACGGTCGGGTTGACCAGCCCGTAGATCAGGTCCACCACGGTGTTGGTGACCACGAAGATCAGCCCGACCACCATCAGGTAGGCCACGATCAGCGGAATGTCACTGCGGGTGATGGCCTCCAGGAACATCAGGCCAACCCCCGGCCACTGAAACACCGTTTCGGTGAGAATGGTGTAGGCCACCATGATGCCGATCTGCACACCGCCCACGGTAATCACCGGCAGCATGGTGTTCTTCAGGGCGTGCAGGAAGTGGATTCGGCTGGCGCTCAGGCCCTTGGCCCGGGCGTAACGGATATAGTCGCTCTGCAGCACCTCCATCATCTCGGCGCGGATCAGCCGGATAAACAGCGGCAGCATGATGGACGCCAGTGAAATGGACGGCAGAACCAGGTGCAGCAGGCCGCTGCTGGTGAAGAACCCGGAATTCCAGGTACCGAACAGATGGGTGAGATCCTCGCCGCGGCCGTAGGACGGCAGGCCACCCTCGGTGGACAGCAGGCCGTTCAGCCACTGCCCCCAACCGGTATCCGATGGGAACCAGTCCACCGTCACCCCGATGGAGAACAGCTGAATCAGCACGATGGCCGTGAGGAACACGGGGATGGAAATGCCCACGGTGCTCACGCCCATGAAGAATTTGGACAGCCAGGCCTGGGGCCGGATGGCCGAGTAGACGCCGATGGGCACCGACAGCAGCACGATGATCAGGCTGGCGCCAATCACCAGCTCCAGGGTGGCCGGCAGGTGTTCGAGAATCACATCGAGGGTCGGCTTGCTATAGAAGTACGAGTTGCCCAGGTCGCCCTGAATGGCGTTGCCCGCAAACCGCAGGTACTGGACCGGCAGCGGATCGTTCAGTCCCAGATCCTCGCGGATCGCCTCCCGCTCCTGCTGGGACACCGACATGCCCACCATCTGCTGAAGCGGGTCGCCCAGGCCATCCTGGATGGCAAAGGCAATCACGCTGATCACAAACATGACCAGCAGGGCCTGGGAAATCCGCTGTACCAAAAACGCTAACATGGAAATTGTCCGGAAAGTGCTTGTCAAAATACGGCCGGCCCCGGACAAACGCCGGGGCCGGCCAGCCTGGGAAGGCGCTTACTCCACGACCAGGTCACCCAGGTACGGGAAGTTCATCACGTTCAGGATCGGCTCGATCTTGACGTTCTTCTTCGAGGCCCAGGCCAGATCCTGCCAGTGCAGCGGGATGAAGGCGGCATCGTCGTACAGGCGTTTCTCAACCTCCTGCAGAAGCGCGGCGCGCTTCGCCCGGTCGGTCTCCACGTTGGCCTGCTGGACCATCGCGTCGATCTCCGGGTTGCAGTAGTTGCCGGCGTTGTATTGCCCGGCCCCGGTGTCCTTGTTCGGGCACATGGTGAGGAATTCGTAGAAGTTCGCGGAGTCCTCGGTGTCGGCGTGCCAGCCAATCATCATGATGTCGGCGGCGCGGGCGTCGTATTCCGGCCAGTACTGGGCTTTCGGCAGGGTTTTCAGATCCACCTTGATGTTGATCCGGGCCAGCATGGCGGCCACCGCCTGAGCGATCTTGTCGTCGTTCACGTAGCGGTTGTTCGGCGCCATCATGGTGATGGTGAAGCCGTCTTCATAGCCGGCTTCCTTCATCAGGGCCTGGGCCTTGGCGACGTCGTAGCGCGGCTTCAGGGTATCGTTGTGGCCCTGGTAGCCTTTCGGCGACAGCTGGGCGGCCGGCGTGGCAAAGCCTTTCATGATCTTAGCGGCAATGCCTTCCTGATTGATGGCATAGGCAATGGCCTGGCGCACCTTCGGATTCTTGAACGCCTCGACGCGGTTTTCGTTCATGTGCAGCAGGATGATGCGGGTGCCGCTCATGGTCACCAGATTGGTGTCGGCGTCTTTGCGAATGCGCTCGAGATCGGTCGGCGGTACCGGCGCGATGAAATCCACACCGCCGGACAGCAGCGCGGAAACGCGGGTGTTGTTTTCCTTGATCGGGGTCAGCACGATCTTGTCCACGTTGCCCGGGGACTGGGTATCCCAGTAGCCGTCAAACCGCTTAAGCTCCATGCGAACGCCCTGCTGGCGGGACACCACGGTGTAGGGGCCGGTGCCGGACAGATGGGTGGAGGCGAAGGAATTGCCGTTCTTCACGATGGCGCTCTTGTCCTTGCCGTCCTCGGTGGTGCCCGTGTAGAACTGGCTGTCCAGCGGGAAGATGTACGTGGCGGTGTTCAGCAGCAGCGGGTAGGGCTTGGCGGTGACCAGGTCAAAGGTGTAGTCGTCAATCACCTTGATGTCGGTGATCGGCTGGAAGATCGCCTTGAAATCCTGGCTTTTCTTCAGCCGGTCAAAGGTGAACTTCACATCTTTCGTGGTCAGCTCGTGACCGGTGTGGAACTTGACGCCCTTGCGCAGGGTAAACCGCATGGTGTTGTCGTCAATCCGCTCCCACTTGGTGGCCAGCCGGGGCTCAAAGGTCAGGTCTTTGGTCCAGCGGATGAGCGGATCGAAGGCCATGTGGGAGAGCTGCAGGGTGCCGCCGGACAGCTGCTCGTGAATGTCCAGGGTGACCGGGTCGGCGTCGTACGCCATTTTCAGTTCTTTGGTGGCTTCGGCCGACACCGCCAACGGGGCGGTGAGCAGCGCGAGGGCACCGATGAATGCCGTCAGTTGTTTTTTCATCGCGTTTTCCGTCGCTGATTCAGGGTTATTATTGCAACAGCGGCGACACAGCACGCCGCATGCCTGGCCACAAGCTAGTCTCGGGAAACCCGTACGGCAATCGAAATAACGACACGGCGTTATGCGCCAGATGAATGCTCCGGAACGGGGCGAACCCGGCAGATCGGCGCCCCACCACCGGGCGCGCCGAAAATGCTTTACACTGAGCACCTTACCGACTCACTGACTCTCAGGCAGACCGCCATGGCCCTAAAAGCAACCATTTTCAAAGCCACCCTGCAGATTGCGGACATGGACCGGCACTACTACGCCGACCACGCCCTCACCCTGGCTCGCCACCCCTCGGAAACCGACGAGCGGATGATGATCCGGCTGCTGGCGTTTGCCCTGAACGCCCGGGAAGGCCTGGAGTTCACCCGGGGCCTGAGCACCGACGATGAGCCGGAACTGTGGGTAAAAAACCTCACGGGCGACATCGATCTGTGGATTGAGCTGGGCCTGCCGGACGAGGACCGACTGCGCAAGGCCTGTAACCGGGCCCGGGAAGTCATCCTCTACACCTACGGAGGCCGCGGCGTGCCCGTCTGGTGGGACAAGCACCACAGCAAACTGGCCCGCCACCGGAACCTCACCGTCATCAACCTGCCGGCCGAGGGCACCGAAGCGCTGGCGGCACTGGCCGAGCGCTCCATGACGCTGCAGGTGACCATTCAGGACGGGGACGTGTCGGTGGGTGACGACCAGCGCCTGGTCACCCTGACGCCTGAAGCCCGCCCCCTCAACGCTTGATATGACGTCTTTAAAGACAGTTAAGAAACATTCCCCTACCAAACCCTACAATTTGTGACGGCAACACGCGCGGGACTTCGATACCCTTGAGATGAGGGAATATACTCGGCCAAGAAGGAGTAACGCGGATCTTGAGCGGGCTTAACCTGGACCTGCCTACGCTGATCGTCACATCGACGGCAGTGAACCTGCTGATTGCCGGTTTGCTCTGGGCGACGTATCGCCTGAGAGAACACCAGCGCTGCTTTCGGCTGTGGGCCCTCGCCTGCCTGACGTTTGCCGTCGGCGGCCTGCTGGCGGCGTTCCGGGTTGTGGTGGATGCGCCAACGCTCACGGTTCTGCTGGCCCACCTTCTGCTCGGATTATCGCCGTTTCTGGTCCTGGCCGGCCTGCACAGCCTGATGGGCCTGCCAATCGCCGGCGCCCGGCGATCCACCCAACTGTGGCGGTGGGTCGGCAGCGGCTACGTGCTGCTGCTCGTGCTGACTTACGCCTGGCACCCGCTGATGCCACGGCTGCTGACCGCCCTGCTCACCGCCCTGGTGTTCAGCCAGGCGGTGTATCGCCTCCAGTCCCTGCGACGTCGGCCGGGCCTGCCCGCCCTGCTGCTCAAGATTCTGTTCGCCCTGCACGGCACCCTCATGGTGGTCCAGGTGCTCTACCTCGGGGCGTCGCTCACAGGGCTGGGCAACCCGGATCCCCAGCCCCTGCTGGAGGCCATCCTCATCAACCACCTGTTGCTCGCCACGGCAACGGCGCTGGTGCTGCCCCTGTTCGCCTTTACCGAAGCCGAAGCGTCGCTGCGGGCGCTGGCCGACCGGGACGACCTGACCGGGCTGCTGAACCGCCGTGCCTTCTATCGTCACGCCAACCGGGCCTTTGAACAGGCGCGATCGAAGGCCCGACCGCTGACCGTACTGATGATCGACCTGGACCATTTCAAACAGATCAACGACCGCTGGGGTCACACGGTGGGGGACGAGACCCTGCGCTTCTTCGCCGGCCTGCTGTCGCGGGAACTCCGGGATACCGACGTCATCGGCCGGCTCGGTGGCGAGGAATTCGGAGTGGTCCTGGACAGCAGCACCCACGGCGACGTGGGCGCGGTTACCCAACGGCTGCTTGAACGCATCACCGCGGAAGGCCGCCTGATCAACGGCGTGCCCGTATACCTCTCCGCCAGCATTGGCGGCGCCACCTGCCACCCCCGGAAAACCGACCTCAGCACCCTGCTGCGGCGCGCCGACACCGCGCTTTACCAGGCCAAACGCAACGGCCGAAACCGCATCGAATTTGCCCGCCCGGCGGATGCGGCGGTCTAAGCCGAAACACCACCGGAACCCCCGAAAACAACCGCACGTTGGGTCTGGACAGACGCCGCCGAGGCACGTAAGATTGCGCACTCGAAATCGCCGAGCCACAAGCTCCGTTTCGAATGCGCCCGTAGCTCAGCTGGATAGAGCGCTGCCCTCCGGAGGCAGAGGTCAGAGGTTCGAATCCTCTCGGGCGCGCCATATTGGATGAAAAAAGACCTGCGTGAGAGCGCAGGTCTTTTTTTTACCCTCGAAAACGCCGCTGGCCTGCGTCGCCGGGCATCAATCCGCCATCCGTGGATAAAGCTGTCGCCAGTCCCTGTCCCAACAGCACAGGTGGTCAAAATCGTGTATGACCTCCAGTGGCGGCCGCTGACCCGGCGGAAACCTGGACAGATAGGACTCAACGACGGCTTTCGGAACGGACGTATCGCTTCCTCCGACCAGGTGGACCTGTGGCACCTGACGGAGGGCTTGCCAGAAATCCGCTGGATTGAGGGAGCCGTGCAAAGGCGTCACGTTGTGGTACTCGGTCCAGACCTTGTGATCCAGTGTGCCGGCGATCGTGATTAACCGCACCACGTCCGTGCGTTGTGCGGCAACGAGGGCGGCAATGGCTCCGCCACCCGAGTATCCAACCAGTTCAATCTGGCTGGCGCCGTATATCGCCTTTAATTCGCTGGTCGCCTCATTCATTGACTGCACGACGTCCGACGAGAACCGGCCGCCTGTCCAGACAGGAGGCCGGCAGCGGGGGTTGAGGTCTTTCACGAACTGACAAGGGCGTGCCAGATAGGCGGCGTTGCCGTCGGGGTGATTCAGGGCGAGTTTCAGCCCCATCAACTGGGTCGGCGTCGGGTCCTCGGAGATCTTGGTGAGGGTTTCCCAGGCGAGACCGTCACCTTCGATGTAGACGGTCAACCGCTTTTCCGGCGCCGGGTGGTCCTGAACAAAGGCACGAATCTCGAACGAATCGGTATCCAGCGTGGCGGGGTGCCATCCATGAGCGCTCGCCAGGCGCTCCGCGCTGTGAATTCTCTGCATCGCGGGTGGCACGGCTGAACAGCCGACAAGCACCACCGTAAACAGGACAAGCAGCCCGCCCCTCAACAACGACGCTTCCTGGTGTCTGTCCGCTTCAGCGCTGTGCACTCGTTACCGCCGCGGGTGATGTTTCCCGGACAAAGAATTCGTCTCGATAGCGATCACCGATGGTTTTCAGCAGGGCTATTTTTTGCGCTTCCGACAAACCGTCGGTTTTGCCAGCGGTCGAGAGCTGCTCCCAGTCAATGCCCGCTTCGGTGTTGAAACTTTTGAACGTCCACAGAATCTTCTTTACGGCATCCAGCCTCTCATCCCCGTCATCAACGAGCCACAGGAAGAGATTGACCGTCGGCGCCTCGGATTGCCTGAGCCGCCATCCGTTCTGGTAGATATCGAACGTGTATCGCGTAATGTGCTCAAAGAACCAGGTATCCAGATACTGGTCCTGGTTGTTGGTCCACTCCAGAACCACGTCGTAGTCCGGGTTATCGAAGATCTCGTCGATCACCGGGCCGTCCTGTATTTGTTCGTTCAACAGTCCCTCAATGTGAGTCAAAAGGGCATTGCGCTTTAACGGGTGGTGCGGGAACGGTATGGGGGCATTTGCCTGCCGGAATACCTCGTTGATCAGGCCCAGGCAATAGAATTTACTTGTTCTTCCTGGCACGTCCCGGAACGAGTAATCAAACGTTGCGGCCTGATACCGCGGATCGCGGACAATCCGGGCCATCACTCGACCAATGCGCTTGTTGTCGACGCCGGGATTGTTGTTCCGGAGGACAACGACCTTGTGAAACAACGGCAGCCTGTCCTCAAGAGGCCTGCCCATGACGTGTCCGCTGAACCCCCCCAGCATTTTTCGCCCATCCGGGCCGATGAAGACGATTTCACCGTGGTTGTAGGGGTTTTTCAGCTGATCCGGGTTGGAGCTACCCATCATGGACATCAGCCAGGATATGGGCTCGATGGGATAGGTCAGCACAATATCCCCCGGCTGAAACACATCGATATCAGGCTCGGAAAACGGCGGTAGCGGATCCCGAACCGGGATATACGTCAGCCTGCTGCACGATGACAGCAGGCTGGCCAGGACAACGAAAAGGACGAATCTGACAATCAGGGAACGCATGGCCTTACTTCACTTACCGGACCGATCAGAAATTGTAGTTGTAGGTCAGCGAGACCGTGTCGTTCTCATAATGATCTTTGTACTGCCCCGAATAATCGAAATTAACCGTATGCTTGCGGCTGTCTGAGGTATACCCAATGCCAACGCCATAATCGACACTGAAACGCTCCGGGGTTCCGCCCTTACCCGAAATTCTTGCCGAATTGTTCGCCAACCCGCCACGGACGCCCGGATTATCCGCGCTCAGGTCATAGTTGACACCCAGGCTGAAAATCGGAGAGAGCGTGCCTTTCTTGAGTTTGAACTCACGGGTGAAGATCGCACTTTGCGACGCCGTGAAGGTATCAACCTGGCTGCCCTCGATGGTGAGATTGTCCGTGCCCGCGCCGGTTTCCGTGAAGCCATCGTTGTCGACGCGCACCCAGGACAGGGTCGACTTCGGCAGCAACAGCCAGCCGTATAACCCCAGCGGCACCGAATAGGAAACGTCCGAGAACAGAATATCCGAGTTGTAGTAGGCACTCGCTACCCGCGAGTTACTGGAGAGGCGCTGGGTATTCGTGTAAGAGCGTCCGAAACCGATGCTCCAGTCAATCAGCTGATAAATCCGATCGCCAACGTTGTGCGAGCCGGACAGCGCCGCCAGATACAGGTCGACCTCACTGCCATCGCCGGAACCGGTCTTGAAATTCATATCGGTGTTGGAATAGGAGAACGAAACGCCCAGAGACTGCAATCCGGTCCTCTGGTGATACTGATTCGTGTACCCCAGCACCATGCTGTCGATGTCGGCGTGATACCCGCTGCCATTATCGCCGTCTTTATTGGTGTCTCCCACGGATACCTTCGCCCAGAAAGCGCCACTCGGGTCCGAGGAAAGAGGACTGCCGCCATTGGTGCCCGTACCCTGTTTATCACCCGTAGTCGACTCACCGCTTTCTGTCTTCTCTTGCTCTTTTTGGCGATTTTTCTCAATCAATTCACCCGAGGAGTCTTTGAGCATTTGCTTATCTTTATTCTTATGTTTCTCTCTCTCTTCACGGGCCTTCATCACGTCAGCATTTTTTTCCTGAACGCGCTGGGCGGATTCCCTTCTCAACTTTTCAAGATCGTCGCTGGTACCTTCGTACTCCGTACCAGAGAGCCGGTCTCGATAGTCCTCACTATTGTCGTCAACATGAATCTCTTCCTTGTAGATGGTTTCTGTTTCCGTCGTTGTGTACAGCTTGCCGGAGGTCGTCCCTTCCTGGGAGCTCCCCGCTGACATCCCCCCCTCAAGACTCAGGGCATCAGACGAGCTCGTTCTGTAGGTGACGTCATAAGAGAACGACAGCAGCTTGTACTTGAGGAGCTTTTTAACGTTAGAAACAATCTCCTCGGTGTGCGAGCTGTTCTTGGTCAACACTTTGTCCAACGTTTTGACCAGATCCGCATTGTCCGACCCACCGGATCGCTGCGCTGCCGTCAAAATCACGTCCGAGTTCGCATCGACCTGAACCCCGTAATCCACCGACATCGTATCGGCGACGGCGTACTTGGCAACGTCGTCCGCCGTACCCACGCCGCCATTGGTGTCCACGAGGATCAGACGACCGCTGGTGAAGTCGGCGCTGGGCGCGACCACAAGGGGGTTGGTGGCGTCGACCTGGCCCATGGCGGCCGCATTAATGACAGTATCGTTCGCGTAGGAGCTACTGCGAAGGTCAATGGCGCTGGCCGCCACGCCGCCCAACTCGGCAACGCCGCCACCGGTCAGCGTCAAGGTATCAGACAGACTTAACGTACCGTTGTTGGTAAAGCCCGTTTGCGCTTTCGCGGTTATCGCACGGCTGGTTCTGAAGACGGAGCCGGCGCCAATGGAGAGGCTGTGAGCCGCCAGATCATCGCTAAAGGTCGACGTGCCTGAGTTGATGCTAACGGATTTCAGTTCGTTGCCATCAATCACGCCCAGCAAGCCGTTGATCGCGTTTGTGCCCGCGAATACCACCTCGCCAGTGTTATCGGCGCTGGTGACGAGATTGCCGGTGACAGCCGAGTTGGTGAACGACACGATGGGATCATTGGCCAATGTCAGGGTGTTGGTGGTGACATCGCCACCAAAAGACGCGGTGCCCCCCGTATTGCCATTCACATTGATGGCATTGGCAAAGACGTTACCGCCAAAGGACGCGTCGATCCCGCTGTTCACGTCGACATTCACCGTACCCAAGCGCTGGGCCGACGTACCGATATCGCCGCTGACGAGCTGGGTATCGACGGTCGTCTGGCCAAAATCCAGCGTGCCCTGGCCGTTTGCCGACGTGGTCACGGCGCCAACTATGCGTTGATCGGCATTGACCTTGGCGGTCGCGGCGCCCGAGAAATTCACCGTACCCGTGGCATCGCCTGAGAATTCGGCCGTACCGGTACCACTGAGGTTGATCGTGTCCGCCGCAACGGTGCCGCCAAAGGTGCTGGTGACCCCGCTGGCGGTGGTCACGTTCACCGCGGCGAGCGGTTGGCCGGCACCGATGTTGCCGTTGATAACGGTAAAATTACCCGTGGGGGCAGCGAAGTTGATCGTCCCCTCACCGGCCGTTGCCGCGTTCACATTGCCGGTCAGCGAGACATCAGAGCCCACATTGACGGTGGCTGAGTTCCCGCTGGCGAAGAGAACGTCGCCCGTGGTTGCCCCCTCAAAATTGGCAACGCCAAGCCCGTCAACGTTGATGGTGGTCGCGTCCAGGACGTCCGAGAAGGTGACCGTGCCAGAGCCACCCGCGATATTGACGGTCTGGGCATCCACACGGCCGCCAAACGTGGAGACAACGCCCCCGGTGAAGCTGGTTGCAACATTGACGGAGAAGAGCGCCTGAGTTGACGATCCCACCGTGCCAGTAACCAGGGTGGTATTCGAAAATGCGGGATCAAAGTAGAGACTACCCTCACCGTCCGTGGCGGCCGACACGTTGCCGGTTATGCCCGCGTTTGAGCCAAGAAACACTTGAGCCGAATTACCGGTCGCAAACACGAGATTGCCGGTCACGTTATTGGTAAAGCCCGCCGCAGCTGAGCCATTCAGGGTGATATTCCCGCCGCCGACATTGACCGTGCCGTTGAAATTAACGTTGGTGGCGTCGGCCAGGCTGATGGCGTCCAGCGCAAACGTGCTCCCGATGGCCTGGCCAAAGCCAACGGCGTTCAGGCCGCCATTCGTGTTGGTGATGGACAGCGTGGCGGTATCGGCCAACGACGACGCATCAATCAGGGCATCGATGGTCAGGTTTTCGCTGTTCGCTGTGTCCACCGTCATATTCACCGTGGAGCCCGCACCGCTGCCCAGGTTGATATCCACGGGCGAGAAGCCGCCAAACGACCCGGTGACGCTTCCCTGGAAGGTCACGTCGTCGTCGATGGCGTTGATGGTCAGGGTATCCATCGGCGCGGCGGCATCGAAGATGATGTCGTCGGCAAAGATGACCCCGTTGGCCGCCCCGGAGGTGTCGACGTTCAGGGTGAAGTTTCCGGGCGGATCAAAAAAGCCTTTCGTAACGGAGGGGTTCGAAAGACCGCCGTCCCCGAGGGTTAAACCATCCCCCTCGGCACTGCTGTCGATGGTGACGGTGACATCACCTGCGGTTGAATACTGCAGACCGGACGCATCGTCCGCGGTAATGGTCTCGCCGTCGGCGACCGGGGTGGCCTGCGCGCTCATCGTCACGAGCGCGATCGCAACGGCCTGGGCCAGCTTGTTCAGAGGGAACACACGAGTCAGAGAGGAATGGTTCAACGGACACCCCGATATTTAATATATATCTTTATTGTGTACAGTCATAGAATCGGGGAAATATATCGCAATTCGCTATGATTAGGGAATGCATAAATCCGGGTTGATTTGGCAAGGTATCAAGCCGCTATCCCAGTCGGGACGCGTCGCTCCATCGGCCCTGTGAGGCGATGTTTGCGACGACGGTTTCTCCTGCGTCAGTCGAAAATGGCGCCTTACGGTACCGGGTTGTCGGGGCTGGTGGCAGTGATGATGCGCGTTGATGAGTCCAGCAGGCCGCAAAAGCGGCCCGCTGTGCACCCACCGGACGAGAGATGATGCGTAAACCTCACCCCTTGCCCAGATACGCCTCCTGAACTTCAGAAGACGCCATCAGCGCCTTGGCGGTGTCCGAATGGACGATCTTGCCCACTTCAAGCACATACCCCCGGTCCGCCAGCTTCAGGGCCTGGCGGGCGTTCTGCTCCACCACCAGGATGGTCACCCCGGTCTGGCGGATGTCTTCCAGTGCCTTGAAGATGTTCTTGAACACGATCGGGGCCAGGCCGAGGCTGGGCTCGTCGAGCAACAACAGGCGGGGCTTGGCCATCAGCGCGCGGCCGATGGCCAGCATCTGCTGCTCGCCGCCGGAGAGGGTGCCGGAGAGCTGCTGGCGGCGTTCGAGCAGCCGCGGGAACAGCTCGTACACCTGCTTGCGGGTCTCAAGTGCCTCGGCCTTGGGCCGGGTGTAGGCGCCCAGCATCAGGTTCTCTTCCACCGTCAGGGTGCCGAACACGCGGCGCCCCTCGGGGGACTGGGCGATGCCCAGTTCGACGATGGAATCCGCCCGGGTCTGGGTGATGTCCTTGCCGTCGTAGCGGAGCGCGCCGGCGGTGGGCTTCAGCAGGCCACTGATGGTGCGCATCAGGGTGGTCTTGCCGGCGCCGTTGGCCCCCAGAATGGTCACCACTTCGCCTTCTTCGACGGTCAGGGAGACGCCCTTGATGGCCTCGATGTGGCCGTAGGATACCTTGATATCCTCAAGTTCCAGCAGGCTCATGCGGATAACTCCTCGTCGTCGTCATCGTCGTCCTTGCCCAGGTAGGCCTCAATGACGTCGGGGTTGGTGCGGATCGCCTCCGGGCCGCCCTCGGCGATTTTGCGGCCGAAGCTGATCACCACGATGTGATCGGTCACGTTCATGACCACGTTCATATCGTGCTCCACCAGCAGGACGGTGACGCCGGAATCCCGGATATCCAGGATGGTCTTGTTGAGCTCGGCGGATTCGTTGTCGTTCAGGCCGGCGGCCGGCTCGTCCAGAATCAGCAGCTCCGGGCTGGCCGCCAGGGTGCGGGCCATTTCCACCCGCCGCTGGATGCCGTAGGGCAAGGACGTGGCCACTTCGTGGGCGACATGGGCCAGGTTCAGGCGCTCCAGGATGTCCATGCACTCCTTGCGCAGGGCCTTTTCTTCGCGGCGCTGCGCCGGCGTGGCCAGCAGGCCGGCGAACCAGGTCTGCTTGGTGCGCATGTGCTGGCCGGCCAGCACGTTCTCCAGCACGCTCATGCCGGTGAACAGGCGGATGGTCTGGAAGGTCCGCAGGATGCCCCGCTGGGCAATCTTGTAGGGCGGCAGGCCACTGATGGCCTCCCCCTTCCAGCGGACCACGCCGTCGGTGGGTTTGTAGACGCCGGTGATCATGTTGAACACCGTGGTCTTGCCAGCACCGTTGGGGCCGATCAGGCCGACGATCTGGCCTTTCTTGACCGTCAGGTCCAGGGCATCGACTGCCCGCAGACCGCCGAAGCTGATGCCGATATTTTCCAGCGATAACAGTGCATTATCGTTTGTAGTCATTCCGGGCGACTCCTTCTCGGCCAGATACCCTGCGGTCGGAGGACCATCACCACAATCATGGCCAGGCCGAACACCAGGTAGCGGTATTCCGCCAGCTCACGAAACACCTGCGGCACCACAAACATCAGCACGGTGCCCAGAAGCACGCCGGGAATGGACGCCTGTCCGCCCACGATGACGATGGCAAACAGCGTGACCGACTCCATGAAGATAAACGCGCTCGGGCTTACCGTCGCCAGCTGGCTGGCAAACAGGGTGCCCGCCGCGCCGGCAATGCCGGCCCCCAGCGCGAACGCCAGGATCTTGTAGTAGCGCGCGTTCACGCCCAGGGTGGTCGCCGCCAGCTCGTCTTCCTTCAGGTAGCGGAATACCCGGCCCAAGCGACTCTTGTCCAGGTTATTCATCAGCACCAGAACCACGCCCAGCAGCACCCAGTTGATCAGGTACATGCCGCCCTGGCTCATGATCGGATAGCCAAACAGGCTGGGCACGCCGATGCCGAAGATGCCGTCCGGTCCACCGGTGATCCCGCCCACGTTGTTGACCATGGCCATGCGGAAGATCTCGTTGAAACCGATGGTGGCCACCAGCAGGTAATCCCCCCGCAGCTTCACGATCGGCGCCGAGAGAATGATCCCGAAAGCGGCCGACACCACCACCGCAATGGGCATGGTCCAGAGAATGGGCACCCCGAACTGGGTGTTAAGGACGGCGGTGGTGTAGGCGCCAATGCCGAAATAGACCGCGTGGCCCATGTCGTACATGCCCGCCCGGCCGAGGACCACGTCCTGGCTCAGGGCGACCACCGCATAGATGGCAAAAATGGAGAGAATGCTGATCCAGTTATTGCTGGCGGCCAGGGGCACCATCAGGCCCACCACCCAGAGGATGCCACCAGCGCGACGGAGGGTCGTGGTGTTCATACTTTCTCCGCCACACGTTCGCCGAGGATACCGGTGGGACGCACCAGCAGGATCAGGATCAGCAGGCCGAAGACGATGGCCTGTTGCCAGGTGCTGGAGATGTAGCCGCCCGCAAGGGAGCTGAACAGCCCCAGCAGCAACCCGCCGATCATGGCGCCCGGAATGTTCCCGATGCCGCCGATGATGGCCGCAATGAAGGCGTTCAGGCCGTAGATCCAGCCCATGTCGAACACCGCCTGGCGGTAGTAAACGCCGATAAACAACCCGCCGATGGCGCCGAGCGCAGGCCCGAGGACAAACACGCTGACGATGACCTTGTTGACGTTGATGCCCATCAGCCGGGCCGCGTCCTGGTCGATCGCCGAGGCGCGAATGGCCGTGCCGAACCGCGTCTTGTTCACGTACAGGTACAGGGCCAGCATCAGCACGAAGGAAATCGCGACAATGAACAGCTGGGTCGCGCTGATCACCACGGAACCGTAGTGAAAGGTGGTCTCTGGCATGATGCCTTCCGGGAAGGTCAGCGTCTGCGGACTCCAGATCAGCATGATGCCGTTTTCAATGAACATCGAGGCGCCCAGCGCAGAGACCACGGCGGAGAGCCGGTGGGCATGGCGAAGGGGCCGGTAGGCCGTGAATTCGAGAAGTACCCCTGCAATGGCCACCACCAGGACAGCCAGTACAAACGCCACGATCACAATCCAGTTGGCAGGCGCGCCACCCGCGCCTGCCAGACCGGTAATTACCGTCAGGCCAATGAAGGCACCCAGAACCGCCAGATCGCCGTGGGCGAAGTTGATCAGTTTCAGGATGCCGTAGACCATGGTGTAACCCAGTGCGATCAGGGCATAGATACTTCCCACGGTCAGCCCGTTAACGAGCTGTTGCAGGAAGGTTTCCATGAACGTGTTACCCCTTGAGTGGTCGCACCGGATCAGTTGGCCGGGTAGGTGGTCTTGTAGCTGCCATCCGCCTGGATTTCGAAGGCCTGGAACGCGCTACCCAGACGCTCGCCGTTGTCATCAAAGCCCAGGGGGCCGGTGAAGCCCGGGAAGTCCCGCAGGCTGTGCAGGTAATCGGCCACGTCGGACGGCTCGAAGCTCTTGGTTTCCTGAACCGCTTTGACGATGGCGCGCATGCCGTCGGCGTTGGTCAGGGTGAAGATGCTCGGCGGGTTCTCACCGTAGGCGGCGTTGTAGTCGCTCAGGAAGCTCTTCGCCTCCGGGTACGGGAGGTTCTCCGGGGCCGGCACGTTGATGATTACCGCACCTTCCGCCGCTTTGCCGGCCAGCTCGCCGAACTTCACGTTCTGGTTGGCGTCGCCACCGACGAAGTCAGCCTTGATGCCAAGGGCTTCCTGCTGGGCGCGGATCAGGCCGCCATCGGAGTAGTAGCCGGAGAAGTAGATCACGTCCGGGTTCTCGGACTTGATGGAGGTCAGTACGGAACGGTAGTCCTGGGAGCCGGCGTTGATGAAGCCGTTGTAGACGATGTTGCCGCCTTCGGCCTTGACCGCCTCGGTGACCGCCTCACCCAGGCCTTTGGCAAAGCTGGAGTGGTCGGCGATGATGGCAATGCGCTTGTACTGCTTGGCCTTCACCAGGTACTCACCGGTGAACTTGGCTTCGGCGCTGTTGGGGGGCGCGTTCCGGAAGAACAGCTTGTAGCCGTGCTGGGTCAGCTGCTCGGCGGTGCCGTCACTGGTCTGCAGGATGTTGGCGCGGGCGAAAATGGGCTGGGACGCCGCTGTCGCGCCGGAGGTGTAGCTGCCGATCACGGTAAATACGCCCTTGTTGGAGAGTTCACGGCCGCACAGGGCTGCCTGGGTCGCCTTGCCTTCGTCGTCACAGGCAACCACCTCGACGGTCTTGCCCAGAAGGCCGCCATCCGCATTCAACTGCTTGGCCAGCAAGCGAACGGCTTTTTCGATGCCCTGGCCTTCGTTGGCGTACTGGCCGGTAATGGGCGCCTGAACGCCGAAGGTGACGGTGTCCGCCGCCGCGTTTGCTGCGACGCCGAATGAGAACGCGGCAGCCGCGATCAGTAATTTGGCTTTTAACATTATTATTCTCCGGTATTTCGCTGTTTTTTTTGGGATGAGAAACCAGTCTGCACGGACGCTCATCTCGACAACGATGACATGTCTGCGAACAAACTATAAAAAAACATTAGGCCGTGGCGGGGATTCGGTCTAACAAAAAGCTCCGATGTTTTTGCAAAATGCTACGAAGTTGTCTGGCCGCCCGTGCGAATCGACGGCTCTGGTCCACCGGAACCCGGTCGTCGTAAAGGCTTCAGACAGATCAGGAGCCCGATTATGCCCATTCCAGAGACCCGCGCCGAACGCGCCACCAGCGCCCTGCAAACCGCCTTTGTGGCCGATGCCCTGGCCATGCCGGTGCACTGGTACTACAACCCCATGGACATCCTCACCGCGTTCCCCGGGGGCATCCAGCGATTCGAGGCGGCGCCGGCGTACCACCCGTCCTCCATCATGTCGCTGCACTCCACGGAGCGAGGGGGGCGTCGGGCGGGAGAGCGCACCGGCCAGGCCCCGCGAGTGGTCGGGGACATCATTCTCAAGGGCCGGGCGCACCTGTGGAACCGGCCCAACGTGCACTATCACCACGGCATGGCGGCGGGCGATACCACGCTGAACGCCCAGTGCGCGCGGGTGCTGATGCGATGCCTGGCGGACGCGGGCGGGCACTACGACCGGGACGCATTCCTGAGCGCCTACATCGACTTCATGACCGCCGAGCCGCCCCGGCACAACGACACCTACGCCGAATCCTACCACCGGGGCTTCTTTGCCCGTTACGCCCAGGGCCGGCCCGCCCACCAGTGCGCCATGGTCACCCATGACACCCCCTCCATCGGCGGGCTGGTGACCATCGGCCCGCTGGCCCTGTCCGAGCGGCTGCGGGGCGCCGAGGTGCCGGCAATCCAGACCCTTTGCCGGGAACATCTGGCGCTGACCCATCCCGACGAGAGCCTGATGCGGGTCTGCGATGGTTACGTTGCCCTGCTCTGCCAGTTGCTGGACGCCCCCGCGGACGGGGCCTCGCTTGATGAGGTCTTTGCCGACGCCGGCAAGGGGACCGGCGCGCCGGATACGCTGGCGCTGGTGCGCCGGAACCTTCCGGACACCCAGGTGGTGGGCCGGCTGTATTCACCCGCCTGCTACATTTCCGACGCCTGGCCCGTGGTGCTGTACCTGGCCTGCAAATACCACGACGATCCCTGGCAGGCGCTACGGGCGAACACCAACCTCGGGGGCGATAACGTGCATCGGGGGATGGTACTGGGCACGCTGCTGGGGCTCACCAGCAGCGAGGTGGCCAGCCGCTGGTTTGATCAGCTGCTGGCCCACAGGGAGATTGGCGAAGACATTGCGGCGCTGGTGGATGGGGCGGGCTAAGCCACCCCCATCTCAAACGCGTTCAGGGTATACGCCACCAGTGAGTAGTAGCCGATAACACCGACTGCCTCCACCAGGGCCGGCCGGCCGAGCAACGCCTCCGCTTCCGCAAACCGTTCACCGCTGATGCGATTGGACCGCAGCAGCTCGGTGGCGGTGTGGTACAGCAGGTTCAGCCGCTCCTCTGAAAACTCGGGCACTCGCCCGTTCCGTATCCGCTCGATGTTCAGCGCACTGATACCCGCACGGGCGGCAATCGGCTCGTGGATCTGCTGCTCGCCAACGCACGCGTGGTGCGCCGCCACACACAGGATCAGCAGCTCGGACTCACACAACGACAGCGACGTGTCGTAGCGGCAGAACGCCCCCAGCTGCTCGGCCCGGCGGGCAAAGCCCGGGCTGTGCAACCAAGCCAGGAAAGGCCCGTCCAGATTGCCCCGGGTCTGCAGGATGGAATCAAAAATCTGGCGTTGCTCCACAGAGAGCCCCGCCACGTCCGGAAGCGGCAATCGTGATTTCATACTCCATAACCTTTCAGGAAATCGTTGATGAATTCGTCAGATCGTGCGCCGGGGCCCGAGGTCATGACCGTTCCAGCACGGCGTCGGCGCTGGTTTGCCGGGCCCGCTGCCAGCAATACGCGGTCACACCAATAATCAGCCCCAGGCCCACCACATCCCCGATGGCCCCCGGCATGATCAGCAGGATCGCGCCGACAAACAGCACCAGCCTGAGACCCGCATTCATCGTCACCAGGCACCATCCAATCAGCGCGCTGGACATGGCCAGCACGCCAATCACCGCGCCCACCGTGTTCACGATCATGGCCGTGGTGGAGCCCAGGCCCAGCAACGACGGGCCGAACACGAAGATAAAGGGAATCAGAAAGCTCGCCAGCCCCAGCCGCAAGGCCGTCAGGCTGGTTTTCCAGGGATCGGCGTTGGCGATGGCCGCCGCCGCGTAGGACGCCAGAGCCACCGGAGGCGTGATCGCCGAGATGCCGGCGCAGTACATGACAAACAGGTGGGCCGCCAGTACCGGCACGCCCGCATCCACCAGCCCCGGGGCAAGCAGCACCGCGAGGATGATGTAGGCCGCGGGCGTCGGCATGCCCATGCCCAGCACGATGCCGCACAGCATGGTCAGCACCAGCAACAGGGGCAGGTAGCCCTGGGAGAAATCGAGCACGATGGAGCTCATGCGCAGGCCAAGGCCGGTCTGGGTGACCACGCCCACGATGATGCCGCCGACCGCACTGGCAATGGTGATCTGTGCAATGACCCGGGGCGCGTCATCCATCGCCGTCAGGCAGTTCAGCAGGAAATCCCTGCGCAGCCTGGGCTCGAAG
Source organism: Marinobacter sp. C2H3 (assembly GCF_037080155.1). Lineage (NCBI taxonomy): Bacteria > Pseudomonadati > Pseudomonadota > Gammaproteobacteria > Pseudomonadales > Marinobacteraceae > Marinobacter > Marinobacter sp. C2H3. The sequence goes on from NZ_JBBBNZ010000003.1 coordinate 201,405, forward strand.
ATCAGCTGGGTCACCACCAGCATACCCAGGGCGTAAAGCGCCGCCAGCGTGGGCGAGTACCCGTAAGACAGCACCGCCAGCATGGTCACCACGGACAGCAACAGGTAGCCCCGCTGGCGAATCACCGCCCAGGCGGATTCGGAACTGCCCTCAGGCTTCAGATTCAACCGGCGGGCCTCAAAATGCACCATCGCCAGCACAGAGACAAAATACAGGATGGCGGGAATCAGCGCGGCCTTGGCGATCTCCACATAGGGAATACCGATAAATTCGGCCATGATGAACGCGGCCGAGCCCATGACCGGCGGCATGAACTGTCCCCCGGAAGACGCCACCGCCTCAACGCCACCGGCAAACCGCCCGGAGAAGCCGGCCTTGCGCATGGCGGGAATGGTAAAGGAGCCGGTGACCACGACGTTGCCCGCCGAACTACCGGACAGCGACCCCATCAGGGCACTGGACACCACGGCGGTTTTGGCGGCGCCACCGGTAAAACGGCCGGTCAGGGACTGGGCCAGATCGGTAAAGAACTCCCCGGCACCGGAGGCCACCAGGAACGACCCGAACAGCACGAACAGGAACACGTAGGACGCCGTGACCCGCAGCGGTGACGTCCACAGGCCGTCCTGGGTCAGGTAGGTGGTCTCGATCACCGCCTGCACCGAGTTACCCCGGTGCCAGAACGGCGACGGCAGGTAGTTCCCGTACATGGCGTACAGCAGGGCCGACACCCCGAGAATCACCAGGGGCCAGCCGATGACGCGGCGGGACGCCTCAAGTACGGCCACCACCAGCAGGCAGCCCCACACCAGCTGGGCCGTGGTCAGCGGATCGAAGTACAGCATCCGCTGCTGGATCTCACCGGCATTAATGGCCAGGTAGCCGCAGCCACCCAGTGCCATGACCGTCAGGATCAGGTCCCGGGCGATCAGCAGGTACCGCAGGCCTCCGGTGGCCGGTTTATGGAACAGCCAGAACACCAGCACCAGAACGAACCCGAGGTGGATGGGCAAATGAATTTCGGAGATCGGTGTGCCAACGTAGGCGGTCACCAGCTGGTACGCGGACATGGCGATGGCCACGACCGACAAACACCGGGCCAGATACGACTTTTCGGCAAAATACGCTCTGATCATTGCAAGGCTCCCCTCTCGGGCACGTACTGGAACGAGGACCAAAGGCCGTTATTGCGCGGGGATCTCGATGCCCGCTTCCTTATAGGCACGCAGGGCTCCGGGGTGGATCGGCAGGCCTTTGATGGACGCCATGTACTCGGCGGTCAGCGGCCGCATCACGGCGTGGATCTTGCGCAGGTCCGCCATGTGGTCGAGCATGGTTTTGACGATCCAGTAGGCGTCATCGTCCGACATATCGGCGTTGGCGATCATCACCAGGTCCGAGCGAACGGTGGGGATGTCCTGGTCCTGTCCGGGGTAGCTGCCCGCCGGAATCGTGGTGTAGGCGTAACCGGGGTTCATCTCCGCCATTTTCTTCGCTTCCGCCTCAGGCAGCGGCAAAAGGCGCATGTCCTTGGCGTGGAACAGCTCGGTGAAGGTGCCATTGGGGAAGCCGGACAGCAGGGTAAAGCCGTCCAGGTTGCCATCCTTGATGGCGTTGGAGGCAAACGTGTGGCTGCCGCGGGCACAGTCCAGGTCGTCCTCCGTCATACCGGCCGCTTTCAGGCGGTCGGCGAACGCGGCTTCGGTGGAGTTACCGATGGCCATGCAGTTCACCCGCAGGCCCTTCATGCCCTCAACGGTGGTCACGCCGGAGGCCTTGGTCACCCCCACGTGCTGGTAGCTGGGAAACAGCACGGCCAGGCCGCGGATGTTGGTGACCGGCTGCTTGAACGGGGCCTCGCCTTTCTGGGCCACAGGGGGCACGGTAGAGGTGGTGACACCCAGCTGGGCCTGGCCGGCGCTGATCCGGGCAACGTTGGCGAGCCCCGCGCCAACTTCGGCGTTGGTCCGAGTGCCCTCTTTGGTGAAAATCTCGGCGATGCCGGCGGTGATCGGGTACCAGGTACCGCCCGGCGAGCCACTGAGAATCGACAGTTCCTTCGGTGCCGCCTGGGCCATGGAGCCCAGGCCCACCGTCAGCGCGACGGTGCCGATCCATTTGACGAGCGAAAGCCGGTTCTTGTTGGTTGATGCTTTCATTGTGTTCTCCTCGAGGTCCCGGTTAGTCGTTGTTGTCACCTCCGGCGGGACGTCCGGAGGCTGGGAAAAGGGGGGTCGCTGGCCGGCGCTAGTCGGCGTCGCGCCCGGCGCGATCAAACACGGCGTTGATCGCTTCAAGCAGCTGGTCGCGCTGGTCCGCCAGCTCCGCGACACTGCGGCCGGCACAGGCGGCTTCAACGCCCGCCACCACCTGCTCGGTCAACTCGGGTGTCACGTCCGGCTGGCCCAGACTGGCCCAGCGATACTGCTGGCTCGGGCCAAGGTGTTCCAGGTAGTGCCGGATACCGCCAGGCCCGCCGCCGAGGTGATAGGTCATGAACGGGCCCTGAATGGCCCAGCGCAATCCGGGGCCGGCGGTCACGGCCAGATCGATGTCTTCCACCGAGGCCACACCCTCCTGCACCAGATACAGGGCTTCCCGCCAGAGCGCCGCCGTCAGCCGGTTGGCCACGTGCCCGACCATCTCCCGCTTGAGCACGATCGGCTGCTTGCCGATGCCCTGGTAAAAGCCCCGCAGGCGCTCCACCGCGTCGGCATCGGTGCCATAGAGCTCCACCAGGGGGATCCGGTGCGGGGGATTGAACGGGTGCGCGGTAAAGACCCGTTCCGGGTGAGCTGCGGCGCTGGAAATGTCGGAGTGCGTCAGCGACGAGGTGCTGCTAACGATCAGCGCCCGGGCAGGCGCCAGATCCTGAAGGGTCTTGATGAGGGTTTGTTTGACGTCCACCCGCTCGGCGGCGTTCTCGACAATCAGATCGGCGTCAGCGACGGCCTCCCCCTGGTCGTCACAGACCACCGGCAGGTGCGCAGGCTCGCCCGGCAGGGTGCGGAGTATCTCGGACACGGCGGGCAGGAACGCCTCGCGGCGGGCGGGGTTGGGATCGAAGGCCACCACGACCAACCCGCGGGAGGCAAAGTAGGCACTCCAGCTGATGCCGATGGTGCCGCAGCCAATGATGGCAATACGCCCGGGACGCCAATGATGAGTTGTCTGCATCGCCCTGCCTTGTTGTTATTGCTTTCGTTCGGATCAAACGCCCTGCATCGACCAGCCAAGGGCCGTGCAGAAACGGTTTCAACGGTGTTGCAATCATTGACGCCTGGGCTAATATTTGTCCAATAAATTATAGGGAACGATCGTTTTATAAAACTTATGGATCCCTCCATCCGTCAACTCAAGGCGTTTATCGCCATCACGGCAACGGGCAGCTTCGTTGAGGCGTCCGAGCAGCTTCATATGTCCCAGCCGGCATTGAGCATCTCCATCCGCAAGCTCGAGGACATTGTCGGCGGCGCCCTGTTCAAACGCACATCCAGGGGCGTACAGCTGACCCCTGAGGGGCAGGTGTTTCTGCCGGTGGCCCGGCGCCTGATTGGCGACTGGCAGGAGGCGTTCACCGATCTGGGCGACCTGTTCCGCAAACAGCGGGGCAAGGTGACCCTGGCAGCATTGCCGACCCTGGCCGCCGGCTTTCTGCCCCGGGTACTGGCGGATTTCCGGGCGCAGTTCCCCAACATCGCCATCAGCGTGAACGACGTGCTGGCCAGCGAAATTGATGACCTGGTACGGGAACGCCGGGCCGACATCGGGCTGTCCGTACAGCCTCCGGACACCGCCAGCTTTCACTTCGAACCCTTGCTGGAGGATCGGTTCGTGGCGGTCTGCCCCGTCGGGCACCCGCTGCTGGACGCCGACGAGGTTCGTTGGGAAGACCTGCTGCGTTATCCGCTGATTGAATTGAGCCGCCTGTCCAGCACCCGGCAGGCCATCGAGAAGGTACTGGAAACCTTGCCCGTGGCCATGGATCTGTTTTGTGAGGTCAGTCAGATTGGAACGGCGGGGAGGATGGTGGCCGCCGGTCTGGGCGTGGCGGCACTGCCGTCCCTGAGCGTCAACCAGATTTCGGTGGCGGGGTTGGACTGGCGCCCCCTGTGCCAGCCTTCGGTGCCGCGAACACTGGGCATCATCACGCCCTCGCGCACGCCCCTGTCGGCGGCATCGAACGCCATGCTTGAGGAAATTCGGCGGGCGGCGCACGGCTGATCGACGCCAGCGCCCGCACCCTCCGCTACGAGCCGGTCAACCGGCGGTGGTGCTGGAAATCGGCGGCTGACCGGCGCGGCGGCTGGCCTCAGGGCCCGACCAGATCCGCCAGTTTCTTGCGCAGGGAGTCGACGTTGTCCTCGCTGCTCTTTTTCACCTCATCCAGCTTCTGGCGGCCGTCGTCGATCTTCGACTGAACGGAGCGCAGGGCGTCGGACGCGCTTTCCTGGAGGTCGGCGCTGGCCTTCTGGCTGCGGGCGTCGGCCTCCTTGGCTTTGGCGTCCGCCTTGAGGGAGTCGGCTTCTTTCTCCCAGGCATCCAGTTGCGCTTCGGCCTTGCGGATCAGTTCGTCTTTCAATGACATGCGTTACCTCGCTTTCCAGTCCGTTGTGGGTTCCCTTTATACCCTCGGGGCCGGAAACGGAAACTTCAACCCTCCACCGCCGCGTAGGCCACAATCTCCACCAGCATCTCGGGCCGGGCAAAACCCGACACAATCAGCGCCGCCCGGTTCGGGGAGGGCGACGACACGTACTCCGCGTACACGGCGTTCACCGTTACCAGATGGGCCCGGTCGGTCACGTAGATCAGCGCCTGGGTCAGGCCCGCCATGCCGCAGCCGGCGCAGTCCAGGGTGTGTTTCAGGTTCTCCAGGGTCTGGCGGGCCTGGGCTTCAATCCCCCCATCGACCACCTGGCCGCTGGCGTCGATGGGAATCTGCGCGGTAAACAGGATGCCATGGGCGGTCACCGCCCATTCCAGGGGCGCTTTGGATTGCGGCAACTGGGTTGCCACCGGGGTTTTCTGTCCGTCCAGGGCCATGGGGGTCTCCGGGGTCAGTCGTTGTCGTTGGTGCCGGCGCCTGCGCCGCTGCGGGAGTCTTCCGTCGCCTCCACCAGCAGTCGGTCGGCCAGTGACTTCAGGGTTTTCCAGAGGTCGTCGTCCACCTCCATGCCGGCGGTCAGCAGTTGTGCCTTGCGGGCGACCAGATCGGGCTCTGAGTGCTGAATCAGGTTGGTCAGGGGCTGGCTGGAGCGCAGGCCCGGCATCAGGTCCACGTGATTGGCCATCACCAGGGTGATCCCGTCGTTCTTCTCAATGTCGTCCGGGACCGCCTCGAGGCTGTAGAAGCAGAGATCGGGAATGGGGTGCCCGGCCCGGAAGCCCACCACCAGTTCGGTCAGCGGATCGTGGGCGTTGCGCCAGAAGGCGGTGACGTTCATGCCCCGCCGGGCCAACCTCGACAGATAGCCAATCACCAGGATCCGGTTGTGGCAGTGGCGGATCTTGGTCACCGACAGCCCCCGGGCCCGGGCCCGCACGTAGCCAAGCTCCAGGGCCAGGCTGGCGTTGCCCAGGATGCTGTTGCCGTGGGCGTCCAGCACGGTGACGTCGGCGTCCTGATAGATGATCGACGGCGGCTGGCTCTCCCCCTCTTTGAGCAAAAAATGGACGCCTTTCTTCAGCGCCGCAATACCGCCGAGCCCGTGCACTTCCATCCAGGCCACCATATCGGCGGCGTCAGCGGCGTCTCCCTCGGAAAAGCCAATACCCTGAAACGCCTTGCGGCAGATGCCCTCCAGCTCATTGTGGGAGACGTTCACAGGGCACCTGCCTGGGGTTCCACCGGAAAGCTCCAGTCGTCCAGCTCGGCCAGACGGCGGCCACCCACCGGCCATTGGCCACCCAGCTCGTCCAGCAGCGGCGCGCCCTGGAACAGGGTCACCCGAACCCAGCGGTCGGATTTCGGATCAAACCGGCTGGCGCCGAAGAATGACAATTTCGTGCGCAGCAGGTGCATGGGCTTCATGTCCCGGTGCCAGAGATTGGCCTGGATCTCGCCGTAGGGCGTCTGCGCCAGGGTCTGAATACGCCGCACGCACTCTTTCTGGTGTGGATGGGCCATCAGGAACTCGACCACGGAGGCGTTTGGCGCCAGCGCCAGGAATTCACCCAGCAACTGGTGGGTCCGGTACACCCTCGGGCCAATGGCCACGGGCATTTCCTTTTCCGCTCCCCGCTCTTCGGCGCGCACGCCCAGCCTGGGCTCTTCCTTTTCTGCGGACCGGTACCAGAACCAGTAGTGGTGGTTGGGGTCGTCCGGGTCGTAGTCCAGCGCCCAGCCGTAGCGGCTTTCGATCAGTTGCTTCAGGGCAGAGACCCGCATTTCCGGCTGCAGGTCCAACTGGTCGTCGCACCCCAGGTTATCTTCCACGGCGTCGATCAGGTCCGGGTACAGCTCGATCAGCAAGGTATTGATCAGCTCTTCCGCCTCCAGGGAGCCCTGGGTGGCCACCCAGTCGAGCAGATCCGTCCACAGGGTGGCGTTCGCCGGGGTGCGTTCCAGCCAGCCAATGGACTGGGTGAGGGCCGCCACCGTCTCGCGGTTGCGACGGGTCTGGGCCTCGTCCTCGGTCACGGTCTGTTCAAAGTGCCGCTGGACCCGGTGCATCAGGTCCAGCAGGCGCTGCCGGCTGGCCGCGTCCGGCCGGCGCTGGCGGGCGTGGGCCAGCGCCCATTCCCGGCAATACACCCACTGCTGGATCAGCCGGGGATGGTTGATCAGAAACGGTGCCATGCCCAGGCCGGTGGAATTGCCAATGCCCAGGTAGCGTTGCAGCGCCGGCGCCAGGGGCACCGCCACGTCCGGGGCGCGCATGGCGGCGATGTGGTTTACCTGTTCGATGGAAAAGTGCCGGAGCAGGTACACCGCAAACATCTGGGCCGAGAATGGCCGACGGAAATCCGGGCTTTGCTGCAGGCGCGCGTAATCGGCGATGCCGAACTTGCCATTGCCGTACACCGCCGTGGTCCGGTACAGGTAGCCCACCCGGGTCAGCCAGGCGGGGTCCGGCTGCCGCCCCGAGGCCAGCGCGTCAACGAAATCGCCGAAATTGCGCAGGCTCTTGTTGGCCCGGGAGAGCACCAGCAGGCGCGGGTTCTGACGGCCCGCCTCCTGCAGCGGCACGTTCGCCGCCATCTGCTCGAGGAGGCGGTCGTCCACCTCCCCCTCCACGATGGCAAAGGTCACGTCCCAGGCCTCGGCAATAACACGGTCAGAGCGCTTTTCCGGGTCCAGCGCCTGGGAGAACACCACGCCGTGGTACCGGTTGTGGGGCGTGTCCAGCCGGTAGATGGCCACCCCGTGCCCGTCGTCGTCCAGATCAAACCGGGCGCGGGTGACCGACCAATGCTCCCTCGCCATCTGGCGCACCAGGGAGCGCGTGAAGCTGAGCCGGCTGGCGTGGAAGCTGCCCAGCCGGACCAGGTTCATCACGCACCGGGCCGGTCGCAGTTCGGGGTCAGCGAGATGTTCGGCACTGTGGTTCACGGATCTACTCTCCTCTGGCCTCGACACCCGGCTGTACGGAAACGGCCTGCGGCAGTTCGCCCTTCGGCGGGATGATGCCCTGCTCCCGGGCCATGGCGTAGGCCGATTGCGGGCCGGCATACAGGGACGGTAGCAGAATCAGCGACACCGGGATGGCGGTAATGACAATAAACTGCTGCAGCGCGCTGATCTGGCCGGCGCCCATGTACAGCAGCACTGCCGCCATCAGCGCCATGGTGACGCCCCAGAACGCCCGCACAATGGGCTCCGGCTCGTCATGGCCCACGCTGACCACGGCAATGGCGTAGCTCATGGAGTCGCCGGTGGTGGCCACGAAAATCGTGGTCAGCAACAGGATGGCCACGGCCATCAACGCGCCGCCGGGCAGGGCCTGGGCGATGGTCAGGGTGGCCACATCGAACTGGAACTTGCTCAGGGCATCCGCCAGGTCGATCACGCCGGTCATCTGGTAGAAGATGCCCGAGCCCCCCAGCAGGGTGAACCAGATGGTGGTGGCAATCGGTGCCATGATGCCCACGGCCAGGATCATCTCCCGGATGCTGCGGCCCCGGGAAATGCGGGCCACGAACAGCGCCATGAGCGGACCATAGCCGAGGAACCAGGCGAAGAAGAACACCGTCCACCACTGCATCCACCAGCCCTCGGCGGTGATGTCGGTGACCGTCGCCATGGCAAAGAAAGAGCCGATGTATTCCCCGAAGCCCTGGGTAAAGGCGTTGGTCAGGAACAGGGTGGGGCCAAAGATAAAGATGATGGCGGCAATGGCCAGCGCCAGGAACACGTTCATCCGGCTGAGCAGCTGGATGCCCCGGTGGATACCGGTCATGGCCGAGGTCACGTACACGCCTGCCAGCACCACCAGGATCACCAGCTGAGTGCCGTAGCCGCCGGATACGCCGAACAGCTCGTGCAGGCCAAAACTGACCTGGGTCGCCAGGAAGCCGATCGGCCCCACGGTACCGGCCACCACGGCAATCACACAGGCCGCGTCCACCACCCCGCCGAACCAACCGTTCACCCGGTCACCCAGTACCGGGTACAGCAGGGCGCGAGGCTGCAGCGGCTGGCCTTTTACGTAATGGGCGTGGGCCAGCACGATGGCGGACAGGGTGCCGAGAATGGCCCAGGCCAGAAAGCCCCAGTGCATGAACGACTGCGCCAGCGCCGGCGCCACCGCTTCCGGCGTGGCCGGAGTGGTGTGGAAGGCCGGGGGCGTGACCACGAAGTGGTACACCGGCTCACCGGCGGCGAAGAACACCCCGCCGCCGGCCAGCAGCGTGCACATGATGATGGACAGCCACTTGAAGGTGCTCAGTTCGGGCACGCTCAGGTTGCCCACCTTGGCACTGCCCGCGGGCGACACCGCCACGCCGAGGGCGATCAGGAAGGTCAGCAGCAGGAGCAGCTGGAAGAACGACCCCAGCGAACGGGCCGTCCAGGCAAAGCCATCGCTGATCAGCGTCGCGGTCCACTCGATGTCGTACAGCGACAAGCCGATAAACAGAAGCACAAAGCCCACCGTCAGGCAGAGCACCACGGGGTCCCCGAAGCGGCGGACGCGCGCTTCCGGAACGGCGGTTGAACCAATGGATTGCGTCATGAGGATGTCCTGTTTTTGTTGTTGGAGCGGTTAGGGATTACGCCGCCGATGCCGCCATCGGTCGCGTTCCGTTGATCAGTTGCTGGAGCCAGTTACGCCCCATGATCTTTTCAATGTCGTCCTGGCCGAATCCCTTCTGTTTCAGTCCCTCGATGATCGCCGGGAAATCCCGGTTGTCCCTGAACCACGACAACGGCTGCGGCCACCCGGCGTTGCCAGCGTTGCCCTCGCCGTAATCCATCGATTTTGACCAGCGGCCGTTACGCATCCAGGTCAGCACCGATTCCGGCTGGCCCTGGCACAGGTCCGTGCCCAGGCCGATATGATCCATCCCCATCAGCTCGGCGGCATCCGCCACCATGCCGCAGAAGTCATCCAGGGTGCAGTCCGGCCCGTTCTTGAGATGGAACGGGTAGACCGAAAAGCCGAGCAGCCCGCCGCTCTCGGCGATGGCCTTCAGCACCCGGTCGGATTTGTTGCGCTTGGCGGGGTGGAAACTGGCCGGATTGGCATGGGAGATAATCACCGGCCGCTCGGAGAGCTCCACCGCTTCCAGGGTCGAGCGCTCGGCGCTGTGGGACATGTCGATCAGCATGCCCACCCGGTTCATTTCCCGAATCGCCTGGCGGCCGAAGCGGGTAATGCCGCTGTCTTCGGATTCGTAGCAGCCGCAGGCCAGCAGGCTCTGGTTGTTGTAGGTCAGCTGCATGATCATCAGGCCCAGGCGGCGCATGATCGCCACCAGGTCGATGTCGTCTTCAATCGGCGAGCAGTTCTGGGCGCCGAAGAACACGCCGACCCGGCCCGAGGCCCGGGCCAGCTCGATGTCCTCCGGATCCCGCACCGGCATGATCAGGTCACCGTAGGCCTCGAAGCGGCGCTGCCACTCGCCGAAGCGGAGCAGCGTTTCCCGGCAGTTCTCGTGGTAGACCAGGGTGGCGTGCACCGCGTCCACGCCGCCTTCGCGCATCTGTTCGAAAATCTCGCGGGACCAGTTGGAATACTGAAGACCGTCGATGGTCAGTACGGACCGAGACATGCCAACCCCCTCAGGCCTTGATGTAACAGGTTTTCACCACGGTGTAGAACTCCCGGGCGTACTGGCCCTGCTCCCGGGGCCCGAAGCTGGAATCCTTGCGGCCGCCGAACGGCACGTGGTAATCGGTGCCGGCGGTGGGCAGGTTCACCATCACGCAGCCAGTCTCCGCCCGCGCCCGGAAATCGCTGGCCCGCTGCAGGGAGCGGGTAACCAGCCCGGCGGTGAGGCCGTAGCGGGTGTCGTTCAAGGTGGTCAGCGCGGTCTCGTAATCCGGCACCCGGATCACGCAGGCGATGGGGCCGAACACTTCGTCCCGGTTGATGGCCATGTCGTTGGTGGTGTCGGTAAACAGCACCGGTTGCATGTAGTGGCCGTTCACGCCGACATCGAGGTTGTCGCCGCCGAAGGCCCGGGTAGCACCCTCTTCCAGCGCCCGGCTTACCCAACGCTGGTTGGACGCCAGTTGGGCGGCACTGGCCACCGGGCCAATCACCGTGCCCTCCGCCAGCGCCGGGCCTACCTTGGCCCCCGCCAGCCGTTGGGTCAGCTTCGCCACGAATTCGTCGTGCACCGCATCCACCACGATCAGCCGGGACGAGGCCGTGCACTTCTGCCCGGTGCCCGAGTAGGCGCCGGAAAACGCCGCTTCCACGGCCAGGTCCAGGTCCGCGTCCTCCAGCACCACCAGGGCGTTCTTGGAGCCCATCTCCAGCTGGCACTTGCGCAGGTTGGCGGCGGTGGCGGCGGCCACGCGGCGCCCCACTTCCAGGGAGCCGGTAAAGGAGATGGCGTCAATCATCGGGCTGGTGATCAGCGCTTCGCCGGCCTCGCCGCCGCTGCCCATCAGCAGGTTAAAGGTGCCGGCGGGCAGGTTCTGGCGGCTGATGATCTCGGCCAGCGCCCAGGCGCTGGCGGGCACCAGGTTCGCCGGTTTGAACACCACGGCGTTGCCGAAGGCCAGCGCCGGCGCAATTTTCCACACCGCGGTCGCCATCGGGAAGTTCCAGGGGCTGATCACCCCCACCACGCCAAGCGGTTCCCGGCGGGTTTCTACCTCCACGCCCGGGCGCACGGAGGCCACCCGCTCGTCAATCTGGCGCAGCACCTCGGCGGCATAGTAGTGGAAAAACTGGCCGGAACGGGCCACCTCGCCGCGACCTTCCGCCAGGGGCTTGCCCTCTTCCCGGGACAGCAGGGCACCCAGCTCTTCCTGGCGTTCGAGAAGCTCGTTGCCGATGGCCATCAGCACGCCGTAACGGTGCTCCAGGCCGGTGGCGCCCCACTGCGGCTGGGCGGCACGGGCAGCGCGGATGGCGTCTTCCACCTGCCCGGCGCTGGCCTGGTCGTAGTCGCCAATCCGGTCGCTGAGGTCCGAGGGGTTCTGGTTCGGGATGGGGCTCAAGGCCCCGGGGACCCATTCGCCGTTGATGAAAAGCGGGTGCTGCGATGCCATAAGGTTCTCCTTCACGATTCCCTGTAGCCTAGCGCCCGCTCACAATTAAGGATAATCAAAAATTTCAGAAAATTTATAAGAACCTCTTATACTCCAGGAAGACCCATCACCGGCAGGCTATCCCATGATTCCGGAACTCAAGATCCAGCCGTTGCGCTATGTGGTTGCCGTGCACACCGAGGGCAGCATCCAGGGCGCGGCCCGGGCCCTGCACCGCAGCCAGCCGGCGATTTCCATGGCCATCCGGGAGCTGGAGGAACGCCTTGGCGGGCGGCTGTTTGAGCGAAGCCCCAAGGGCACGCTCACGCCGTTTGGCGAGTACTGCCTGCCACGGTTTGAGGACCTGATCCAGCAGCACGACCGGCTGGCCAGCGATCTGCACCGTTTTGCCCTCGGGCACCAGGGCCGGGTCACCCTCGCCACGGTGCCGTCCGTGGCCAGCCGGCTGATGCCGGACTTCCTCGCCCACTTCACCACCGAATACCCCAACATCAACATTCACCTGCACGATGAGAACGCGGAATTCGTGTGCCGGCTGGTGGCCAATGGGGAGGTGGATCTGGGCATCAGCAGCGTGTGGGCGGAGGACGAGCGGCTGGTGTTTACCCCGCTGTTTGAGGACAACGTGGGGGTGGTGGTGCGCCAGGATCATCCCCTGGCCAACCAGGCGAGCCTGAGCTGGCAAGACCTGGCCGGCGAGCGCTTCATCGCCAACGGCACCACCCGGCTGCTGGCGCGCACGCCGGCGGCGTCCCTGGTGGAGAACAGCGATTTCTACATGTCCAACATGATTTCCCTGCTGGCCATGCTAGAGGCGGGCCGGGGCATCACCACCCTGCCGCGGCTGGCGTTCCCCAAGGCGAGTGACAGCCTCCGCTTCATTCCCCTGGACACCCCGCGGCTGGTCCGGCACATCGGCATTATCAAGCGGGCGGATCGCTCACTGTCACCCTCGGCCCGGGCCCTGGAACAGATGATTCTGGGTCGGCTGTCCGGGGTGGCTATTGCCTAGTGCCTCGAGCACCTGCTCCTCGGTCACCTGGTGGAAATCCAGGTACCACAGTCCCACCGAGTTGAACACCACCGGCTCCAGCAGGCACACGCAGCCATCGGCGATATCGGCAAACCGCTCGGCGGTTCCCTGGGGGCCCACCGGCACCGCCACCAGAACCGGGGCCGCGCCGCGCTTGCGCAGGTTCAGGATGTCCATCTCCAGGCTCAGAATGAGGGTATTAGCCGGCAGATGGCGGGCCTTGAGGGCCTCACCCAGCGCCTGGCCGGCGCTCTCGCGGTCCTTGAACAGTCGGTCCATCATGATGAGCCTCCGGGATCGTGTGTGGCCGGGACAAAGTGTCTGAGGGTGAAGATCAGCGGCAAAGCCGCTACGATCAGTAAGCCGGTTTGGCGGAAGCCGCGCTTGATGGTGGTCAAGAACCGGTGGTCATTCAGGCCGGCGCCCGACGCGGCAAATCCCTCTCCGGAGATTCAGCGTAGAAGGTTCAACGGCGAACAGATCCCACTCTGTTGCCCTCACGTGCCTAACCGACGACGCATTGAAAAGGACCGTTCCCGATGTCTTCCACGATTCCTGCCGCTCCCTCACGCACCACCCATGCCGGCCCCGCCGGCCTGCTGCGCACCCCCAACCTGGTTACGGGGGAGCCGGATGCAACGCGGGAAGCCATCGCCCGGTACTTCACCAACACCTTTGATACCTACACCCGGCTGTTTGATTGCCTGGCGGACGATGCGGGCTATTACCAGAAGGCGATTCCCCTGCGCCATCCGCTGATTTTCTACTTCGGCCACACCGCGACGTTTTTCATCAACAAGCTGGTGCTCGCGAAAACCCTGCCGGAGCGCATCAACCCGCACATGGAATCGGTGTTCGCGGTGGGCGTGGATGAAATGAGCTGGGACGATCTGAACGACGAGCACTACGACTGGCCCAGTGTGCAGGCGGTGCGGGACTACCGGGCCCAGGTCCGTGAGACGGTACTGGGGCTGATCGAGCAACTCCCGCTGTCTCTGCCGATCAACTGGGACAGCCCCTGGTGGCCAATCGTGATGGGCATCGAGCATGAGCGGATTCACCTGGAGACCTCCTCCGTGCTGATCCGCCAGCACGATCTGGCCCGGGTTCGCCCGCAGCCGGAGTGGGCCCCTAACCGGCAGACCGGCGAGGCGCCGGAAAACCAACTGCTGCCGGTGCCCGCCGGCAAGGTGCGCCTCGGCAAACCCTACGACGACGCCTACTACGGCTGGGACAACGAATACGGCCATCATGAAGCCGAGGTCGACGAGTTCCGGGCCAGCCAGTACCTGGTGAGCAACCAGGAGTTCCTGGCGTTCGTGGAAGCCGGCGGCTACCAGCAGGACCGGTTCTGGAGCGAGGAAGGCCTGGCCTGGCGCACGTTCGCCAAGGCGAAGCACCCCACCTTCTGGCGCTGGCACAATGGCTGGCACCTGCGCCTGATGACCGAAGAAGTCGACATGCCCTGGGACTGGCCGGCGGAGGTGAACTACCACGAGGCCAAGGCGTTCTGTGAGTGGAAGCGGGAGGAAACCGGCCTGCCCATCCGCCTGCCCACCGAGGACGAATGGCACCGGTTGTGCGAGGAGGCGGGCGTTCAGGAGGTGGGTAAGGCGCCGGCCAACGCCAACCTGCACCTGGACCACGGCGCGTCCTCCTGCCCGGTCACCCGGTTCCGCCACGGCCAGTGGTTTGATGTGGTGGGCAACGTCTGGCAGTGGACCGAAACTCCCACCTACCCGTTCGATAACTTCCAGGTGCACCCACTGTACGACGATTTCACCACGCCCACCTTTGATGGCCAGCACAACCTGATCAAGGGCGGCTCCTGGATTTCCTGCGGCAACGAGGCCCGGCTCTCCGCCCGCTATGCGTTCCGCCGGCACTTCTTCCAGCACGCCGGGTTCCGCTACATTGCGTCGGACGCCGAGGCGGTTCAGCCCAACGCCTACTACGAGAGCGACAAGCTGCTGACGGAATACGCCGAGTTCCATTACGGCGACCGGTGGTTCAACGTGGACAACTTCCCCAAGGCGATGGCCGAGCTGGCCCTGGCCGCCATGGGTGATCGGCCCCACGGCAAGGCGCTGGACCTGGGCTGCGCCTGCGGCCGCTCCAGTTTCGAGCTGGCCCGGGCGTTCGAGCGGGTGGACGGTGTCGATTTCTCCGCCAACTTCATCCGCCTTGGGGTCGAGATGGCCGAGCAGGGGACCATTCGCTACGCCCTGGCCGAAGAGGGCGAGCTGGTGAGCTACCACACCCGCACCCTGGCGGACCTGGGTCTCGCGGGGACCGCCGGCCGGGTTTCGTTCCTGCAAGGCGACGCCTGCAACCTCAAGCCCCAGCTCACCGGCTATGACCTGGTGTTGGCTGCCAACCTGATCGACCGGCTGTACCGGCCCCGCAAGTTCCTGGACGCCATCCACGAGCGCATCAACGCCGGTGGCCTGCTGATCATCGCCTCGCCCTACACCTGGCTGGAGGAGCACACCCCCCGGGAGGAGTGGATTGGCGGCTTCAAGAAGGACGGGGAAAACCACACCACCCTGGACGGCCTGAAAGCGCACCTGGGCGAACACTTCCGGATGGTGGGCGAGCCCACGAAAGTGCCGTTCGTGATCCGGGAAACCCAGCACAAGTTCCAGCACACGCTGTCCGAGGTGACGATCTGGGAGCGGCGCTCGCCGAATGACTGAGGCATCACGGCCCCGCATCCTGCTGCTCTCCGGCTACGACGCCGCCAGTCACCGGCGCTGGCGGCGTCTGCTGACCGATGCCATGCCGGATATCCACTGGCACACCCTGGCATTGCCGGCCCGCTACTTCCGCTGGCGCATCCGGGGCAACGCCCTGAGCTGGCTGGACGAGCCCTGCCTGCAGGAACCCTGGGACCTGGTGCTGGCCACCTCCATGGTGGATCTGGCGGCCCTCAAAGGCCTGAATCCGCAGCTCGCCCGCACGCCCTGCGTGCTCTACATGCACGAAAACCAGTTTGCCTTCCCGGTATCCGGCAACCAGCGGGACAGCGTGGAGCCGCAGATGGTGAACCTGTACGGGGCGCTGGCGGCCGACCGCGTGCTGTTCAACAGCGACTGGAACCGAACGAGCTTTCTCGAGGGCACGGAGGCCTTCCTGCGCCTGATGCCGGATGCGGTCCCGGAGGGCGTGGTCGGTCGCATCGACGCCCGGTCCTCCGTGCTGCCGGTGCCCATTGACGACCACCTCTTCACACCCCGTAGCGATGCGATCAACACCGAGTGCCCACACCTGCTGTGGAACCACCGCTGGGAGTACGACAAGGGCCCGGAGCGCCTGCTTCGGCTGGTGCAGGCGCTGGATCGGCGCGGCCAGCGGTTCCGCCTGAGCGTGGTGGGCGAGCGGTTTCGCAGCCACCCCAAGGCGCTGGACCGGCTGCGAGAGCAGTTCCCGGATCGCATTGCCCACTGGGGCTTCCTGCCCGACCGGGCCGATTATGACCACCTGCTGCGCACCGCCGATATCGTGGTATCCACCGCCCTGCACGATTTCCAGGGGCTGTCGATGCTCGAGGCCATGGCGGCCGGCTGCCTGCCCCTGGCGCCGAACCGGCTAGCGTACCGGGAATACGTGCCGGCGGATTGCCGGTACGACAGCCAGGAGGACAACCCGGAGGCGGAAGCCGAGGCCGCCGCCGATACCCTGCAACGGCTGCTCCGGGAACCGCCCTCGCCCTGCCCGCCGGAGGCCTGGCGGGCCTCGGGCCTGGTGCCCGGATACCGGGCGCTGTTTAACGGGCTGATTGATCCAGAACAACCATCGCCAGCTACTTTTTAGCCCGCGTCATTTCACAGGGCGAACATCCTGTCCTACGCTGAGGGTTCTCCTTCGGGTGCCCCGTCCGGTTGATTCGCTGAGCTGCCACGCCAGACGGGATGCGCCGCCATTCATCAGCGACAGGAGCCGGCGCATGCCTCATCCGAACAGCTGTACGATTACCGTGGACGGTCAATCACTGACCGGGCCGGCCGATCAACCCCTGATCGACTTCCTGGCGGACCACCAGGTTGAACTGCCCCACATCTGCTACCACACCACCCTCGGCGCCATCCAGAGCTGCGACAGCTGCTGGGTAAAGGCTGATGGCAAGCTGGTGCGGGGCTGCACCGTTCGCACCCGGGACGGACTCGCGGTGGACATTGGCGGCGACGACGCGAAGGACGCCCGGCGCGAGGGCCTGGACCGGATCGTGGCCCGGCACGAGCTGTACTGCTCGGTGTGCGACAACAACAACGGCGACTGCCAGGTGCACAACGCGGTGGTGCAGGCGGAGCTGCCGTTCCAGCGCTATGAATACCAACCCAAGCCCTACGAGGTGGACAGCAGCCACCCGTTCTACCGCTACGACCCGGACCAGTGCATCCTGTGCGGTCGCTGCGTGGAGGCCTGCCAGGAGGTGCAGGTCACCGGCACCCTGTCCATCGACTGGGCCAGCGAGCACCCGCGGGTGCTGTGGGACGGCGGCCGGGACGCTGGCGATTCCAGCTGCGTGTCCTGCGGCCACTGTGTCACCGTGTGCCCCTGCAACGCGCTGATGGAAAAATCCATGCTGGGCCAGGCCGGGCCGCTTACCGGCATGCCCGACGCGGTCAAACGGCCGGCCATCGATCTGATCAAGGGCCTGGAGCCCACCCTCGGCTACGAGCCCATCATCGCCCTCTCGGAAATGGACTCGGACTGGCGGGAACCGGACATTTCCCGCACCAAGACCGTGTGCACCTACTGCGGCGTCGGCTGCAGCTTTGAGATGTGGACCCGGGGCCGGGAGATCCTGAAAGTACAGCCGCACCCGGAGGCCCCGGTGAACGGCATTTCCACCTGCGTGAAGGGCAAGTTCGGCTGGGATTTCGTGAACGCCCCGGACCGCCTGACCCAGCCGCTGATCCGGGAAAACGACGCCTTCCGGGAAGCCACCTGGGAGGAGGCCTACGCCCTGATTGCCCGCCGCTTCCGGGAGATCCAGAACGAGACCGGCCCGGACAGCCTCGCCTTCGTGGCCTCCAGCAAGTGCACCTGCGAGGAGTCCTACCTGATGCAGAAGCTGTCCCGGGCGGTGATGGGCACCAACAACATCGACAACTGCTCCCGCTACTGCCAGTCCCCGGCCACCACCGGCCTGTTCCGGACCATGGGCTACGGCGGCGACAGCGGCTGCGAGGAGGACCTGAAGCAGGCCGAACTGGTGCTGTTCGTCGGCTCCAACACCGCCGAGAGCCACCCGGTGATGGCCACCCGCCTTCGCCAGGCGCAGAAGCACAACGGCCAGAAACACGTGGTGCTGGACATCCGCCGCCATGAGATGGCCGCCCGGGCGGACCTGTTTCTGCAGCCCACCCCGGGCACCGACCTGGTCTGCCTGAACACCTTCGCCCGCTACATCCTCGATCACGGCCTGCAGGCCAGCGACTTCATCGCCGAGAAAGTGAATCACTTTGACGAGTTCCGGGAGAGCCTGGCGCCCTTCACCCTGGAGTACGGCGAGTCGGTCACCGGCATCCCCGCCGAGCGGCTGGCCGAGGCGGCCCGGATGATCGCGGAGGCAGACACCGTGTGCGCGGTCTGGGCCATGGGGGTCACCCAGCACATGGGCGGTTCCGACACCTCCACCGCCATCGCCAACCTGCTGCTGCTCACCGGCAACGGCGACCGCCGGGGCACCGGCGCCTACCCCATGCGCGGCCACAACAACGTGCAGGGGTGCAGCGATTTCGGCTCCATGCCGGACACCTTCCCGGGCTACCAGAGCGTGGACGACGAGGCGGTCCGGGCCAAGTTTGCCGACGGCTGGGGCGTACCCCTGTCCGGCAATCCGGGCATGGACAACCACGAGATGGTGGACGCCATCCACGAGGGGCGCCTGCGCTCCCTGTATGTGATCGGCGAGGACATGGCAGTGGTGGACGCCAACGCCCTGTACGTTCAGGACGCCTTCGAGAAGCTGGACTTCTTCGTGGTGCAGGACATTTTCTTCTCCCGCACCTGCGAGTTTGCCGACGTGGTGCTGCCGGCCACCCCGAGCGTTGAGAAAGACGGCACCTTCGTGAACACCGAGCGCCGCCTGCAGCGGCTGTACGAGGTGATGCCGCCCCTGGGCAACGCCCGCCCGGACTGGCGCATTCTCACGGAGCTGGCCCAGCATCTGGGCGCACCCTGGCACTACCAGCATCCGTCCGAAATCATGGACGAAGCCGCCAGCCTGACGCCCCTGTTCGCCGGCGCCAGCTACGAGCGACTGGCCGGCTGGCGCTCGCTGCAGTGGCCAATCTCCGCGGACGGCACCGGCACCGAGCACCTGTACACCGGCGGTTTTCACTTTGACGACGGCAAGGCACGGTTCCACCCGGTGCACTGGCAGGCGCCGGACGAGCAGCCGGACGACGAGTACGACCTGCACGTGAACAACGGCCGGCTGCTAGAGAGCTTCCACGAGGGCAACCTCACCGCCCGCTCAGAAGGCCTCTCGCAACTGATTCCCGGCAACTTTGTGGAAGTCTCCCCGACCCTGGCCCGGGAGCGGGGCCTGGTGGACGGCACCCGGGTACGGCTGACCTCCCGGCGCGGGTCCATCGAGCTGCCGGTGGTGGTGACCGACCGGGTCACCGGCAAGCAGGTGTACGTGCCGGAGAACGCCACCCGCAACCTGCGGGCGATCAACGTGCTCACCTCCAGCGACGTCGACCGGGACACCAACACGCCGGCGTATAAGGAAGTCGCCGCCAAACTGGAGGTGCTGGAGCCCAGCGGCCCGCCGGCGCTGCCCGCCACCAACCCCCGCTACCACCGCGCCCGGCCCCAGGACGGGGCCCAGGCCGAGCGCAAATGGCAGCGGCCGGATTACGTGACGCCCCCCGGTTCCGCCAACAACCCGGAGATTGTCTGATGGCCAAATCCATTCCCTACCACGTACCCGAGCGGGCGCCCGAGGACGGTGCCCGGGACGAGCTGGACCGCCTCACCCGCAACCTGCACGACCAGGGCGTGCTCCGGCTGGTCAACAACCTGCTGGAAAGTTCTCCGGACGTGGCGGAACGGCTGCTCAACGGGCTCAACCGGCCGGAAAGCCTGAACGGCCTGCAGAACCTGTGCCTGCTGGCCACCGCCCTGGGACGGGTGCCGCCGGAACGGCTGGACCGGCTGATTGAAGCCCTGGCCGCCGGGGCCGCCGAGTCTGAAGCCGGGCTGTCGGCGGAGCCGGAGCCGGCCCCCGGCCTGTTCGGCAGCCTGCGGCTGCTGCAGGACCGGGGCCTGTGGGCCGGGGTCAGCCCGATGCTGTCCGGGGTCCGGGCGTTTGCCCGGGCCATGCGGGCGCCGCTGCAGAAACCGGCGGAACGGCGCTTCCGGCAACGGCAGAAACCCTGAGAAAGCGGGTATCCCCGTTGTCACTGAGCCCTTTGGCGAATCCCAGGGTGTGCCATAACCTGCTACGCTTGAAGGGATTTTCAGAACAACAACCGTGTCAACAACAGGGGGATACCCGATGCTGAACAAAGCATCCAGGCCGCTCGTGAGCCTGGTGGAAAAATACCTGCCGGACCCGTACATCTTCGTGATCATCCTGACCCTGGTGGCCTTTGTGGCGGCCATGGTGTTCGAGGGCCACGGCCCGATGGCGGTGGTGAAGATGTGGGGCGACGGTTTCTGGAACCTGCTGACCTTCTCCATGCAGATGCTGCTGGTGCTGGTCACCGGCTTCATGCTGGCCAGCACGCCGCTGGTGCGGGGCATTCTCAACCGCATTGCGTCCCTCGCCCGCACCCCGGGACAGGCCATTGTGCTGGTCACCTTTGTGGCGCTGATTGCCAGCTGGATCAACTGGGGCTTCGGCCTGGTGGTAGGCGCGCTGTTTGCCAAGGCCCTGGCCCGGCAGATCCGGGTGCACTACCCGCTGCTGATCGCCAGCGCTTACTCCGGCTTTGTGGTGTGGCACGGGGGCCTGGCCGGCTCCATCCCGCTGGTCATCGCCACCAAGGGGCACTTCACCGAAAACCTGATCGGCGTGATCGACACCAGCCAGACCATCTTCGCGTTCTTTAACCTGGCCATCGTGGCGGCCATGTTCCTCGTGATTCCGGCGATCAACCGCTTGATGCTGCCGGACGAAAAAGACAGCGTGTTCGTGGACCCGAAGCTGCTGGACGACGAGCCGGACACCCGGGTGGTGATCAACCGTCCCGCCGATTACCTGGAAAACAGCCGCCTGCTGGCCTGGATCATCGGGGTCGGTGGCCTGGCGTTCCTGTTCCAGTATTTCGTGAACAACGGCGGCCTGAACCTGAACATCGTCAACTTCCTGTTCCTGTTCCTGTCCATCATCCTGCACCAGACCCCGAAGCGCCTTCTGTACAGCCTGAACGAGGCGGTCAAGGGCGGCGCTGGCATCGTCATCCAGTTCCCGTTCTACGCGGGCATCATGGGCATCATGACGGCCTCCGGCCTGGCGGCGAGCATTTCCGAGGGCTTTGCCCACATCGCCACCGCCGCCAGCCTGCCGTTCTGGACCTTCATCAGCGCCGGCGTGGTCAATATCTTCGTGCCCTCCGGCGGCGGCCAGTGGGCGGTGCAGGCACCGGTCATGCTGCCGGCGGCCCAGCAGCTGGGCGCGGACATTCCCCGGGTGGCCATGGCCGTGGCCTGGGGTGATGCCTGGACCAACCTGCTGCAGCCGTTCTGGGCCCTGCCGGTGCTGGCCATTGCCGGCCTCAAGGCCAAGGACATCATGGGTTACTGCCTGATGCTGCTGATCATCACCGGGGTGATCATCAGCGCGGGCCTGACCTGGCTGTAGGCGGCTCCCGCACGACCGGCGCCGGCCCGGAATTCAGTCCGCGCCGGCGCCCTGCACGTCCAGCCCCGCCCATCGGCGGGGCTTTTTTTATCCCAGATCCCCACCGGCCACCGGCAGCACCGTGCCGGTCAGGTAGCTGGCCGCGTCCGAGGCCAGGAACAGGATCGGGGCGGCCTGCTCGTCCAGGGTGCCGTAACGGTGCATGAAGCTGTGGGCGTTGGTCTGGTCAATGAGCCGCTGGTACCAGGCCTGCGCCTGCTCGCTCTGGGCCTCCGTATTGCGGGGCGTCAACCGCGGCGGCGCCTCGGTGCCGCCGGGGGCGGTGGCGTTCACCCGGATGCCCTGGCCGGCGTACTCGTAGGCCAGGTTCACGGTGAGCGCGTTCACCCCACCCTTGGCGGCGCCGTAGGGCACCCGCATCAGGCCCCGGGTGGCCACGGAGGACACGTTGACGATCACGCCCGCCTGCTGGTCCACCATGTGAGGCAACACCGCCCGGCAGCACCAGAGGGTGGGAAACAGCGACCGCTGGATTTCCTTCTGGATCTGCGCCGGGGTGTAGTGCTCGTAAGGCTGGGCCCAGATGGTGCCGCCGACGTTGTTGATCAGGATGTCGATGCGGCCGAACCGCTCGTGGGCCCGGGCCATCACCGACTCGGCGCCCTCCCAGGCCTCCAGGTCCGCCTGCAGGGCCAGCACGTCCGCGCCCTGGTCCCGCAGGTCGGCGGCCACACCCTGCACGTAGTCGGCGATGTCCACCAGCACCAGCCGGGCGCCCTCGGCAGCGGCCAGTTCCGCCACCCGACGCCCGATGCCCTGGGCGGCGCCGGTGACCACCATCACCCGCCGGTCAAAGCGGCCGCTCATGCCACTTTCTCCCGGGCCGGGGCCACGCTCGGGGTGAACTTTTCATAGTAGAAGCCGTGGGGCTCGATGCCCTGGCCCCGGAAATGGCCGAGCACCGAATCCACCATGGCGGGGGGCCCGCACAGGTACACGTCCACGTTACCGTCGTTCACCGGGGCGTCGTCCATGTGGGCGGTCACATAGCCCTTGCGGGGGTGGGTGCTGTCTTCACCGGACACCACGGTTCTAAAAGTGAAATTCTCCATGTCCCGGGCGAACGCCTCCAGGGCGGCCAGGCACACCAGGTCGTCGTCGTTGGTGACGCCGTAGATCAGGTGCACCGGCTGGTCGCAGCCTTTTTCCTTCAGGCTCTCGAGCATGGCCAGGAACGGCGCCAGGCCGGTGCCGCCGGCCAGCATCAGCACCGGGCGTTCCACCGGGCGCAGGTAGAACACGCCCATGGGGCCGGTCAGGTCCACGGCGTCGCCGGTGCGGGCGCGGCCCACCAGCCAGGAGCTCATCAGCCCGTCCGGCACGTTGCGGATCAGGAAGCTCAAGTCCCGGCTGCCCGGGCGGGAGCTGAACGAGTAGGCCCGGGTTTCGTCGGTGCCCGGCACGCCGATGTTCACGTACTGCCCCGGCAGGAAGCCCAGGTCCGCGCCGGCCCGGATTTTCACCTCAATGGCGGTGGGCGAGATCAGGTTGACCTCGTCCACCGTGCCCGGAATCGCCCCCTGGGCGCCCTTGCTGCACAGGCTGGCGGCCGCCGGCACGTCCACCACGCAGTCGCCGGCGGGCACCATCTGGCAGGTCAGCACCAGGCCTTCGGCGGCTTCGTCGTCGGTCAGGGCGTCCTCCAGGTAATCGTCCCCCAGTTCGTATTCACCGCTGGCACAGGCGCATTTGCAGGTGCCGCAGACGCCGTCGGAGCAGTCCATGGGCAGGTTGATCTGGGCCCGGTAGGCCGCGTCCAGCACGGTTTCCCCGGGGTTGCAGGTGATCACCCGGGTGACCCCGTCCTCAAAGTTCAGTGCCACGTTGTAGGTCATGGGAATGCCCTCCGATCACAGGTGGTAGACGTCAACCACCTGGTTGATGCAGTCGTTGGTGAGCACGATCTTCTTGTCCCGGATCAGCGGGCGATCGCCACTCAGGTCCAGGGTGTAGAAGGAGGTGCCGTAGTATTCCTGGGTTTTCTTGTACCGGTAGGATTTGGTCAGCCAGTTGAACCGCAGGCTCACCGCGTCCTCGCTGCGGGACAGGATCTCCAGCCCGCTGAGGAAATGCTTGGTGCGGGGTTCCGGCAGGGAGCTGGCGCCGGAGCGCTCGGTCTTGAGCCGGTACACCCGGTCTTCCAGGCCAGTGCGGTTCGGGTAGTAGATCAGCGAGATCTCGGTCTGGGGGTCCTCGGTGAGTTCATCGTCGTCGTCCCAGGCCGGCATCCAGAAGGTGACGTCCTCGTGGTAGCAGGCCAGCCACTCGTCCCATTCCCGGTCGTCCAGCAGGCGCGCCTCGCGCACCAGGAAGGCCTGGATCTGTTCAAAAGACAGGGTCATGCGGAGGCCTCCTCTGACGGGTCGCTGGCCAGGGCGATGTAGCGCGCCCGTTCGGTCTCGACGGCTCTGGTCATTTCCGCCACCCAGTGCTGGTGGTGGGTCACGTACAGGCCTTCGTCTTCCGGGCGGGCACCGCTGAGGATCGGTTTGAGCGCAATGCGCTTGGCCCAGTCGTCGGCGCCCTCGATCCAGTGCTTGGCGCCCCGGCTCATGTCGTTCCACTTCAGGCCTTTGGCGTAGTAGCCCTCCTGGCAGCCCCGGAATTCTTCCAGGTCGTCCGGCGTACCCATGCCGGACACATTGAAGAAGTCCTCGTACTGGCGGATGCGCCGGGCGCGGTCCGCCGCCGGCTCGCCTTTCGGGGCCCAGCAGTAGATGGTGATCTCGGTTTTGTTGACGTCGATCGGCCGCAGCACCCGGATCTGGGTGGAGAATTGGTCCATCAGGTACACGTTCGGGTACAGGCACAGATTCTTGGTGGTGCGCACGATGAAATCCGCGCGGGCTTCCCCCAGGGTCTGCTCCAGGCGATCCAGGTGCTGGTACACCGGGCGCACCTCCGGGTTGGTCAGGCGGGTCCACAGCATCATGTGGCCGTTCTCGAACGAATAGAAACCGCCCTCGTTGGACCAGCTCTTGGCGTCCACCGCCTCGGTGCCGCCCTTCTCGTAGTTGCGCTGGCCCATGGTGGAGAGGTAGTTCCAGTGCACGGTGCTGACGTGGTACCCGTCGGCGCCGTTCTCGGCGGTCAGCTTCCAGTTGCCCTCGTAGGTGTAGGTGGAGGCACCCCGCAACAACTCCAGCCCGTCCTCGGCCTGGTCCACAATGGCGTCGATCACCTTGGTGGTCTCACCGAGGTACTCCTCCAGGGGCAGCACGTCCGAGTTCAGGCTGCCGAACAGAAAGCCCCGGTAGTTGCCGAATTTTGGAAGCCGCTTCAGGTCGTGGGAACCGTCCACGTTGAAGCTGTCCGGGTAGCCGCCCTTCTTCTGGTCCTTGGCCTTCAGCAGGGTGCCGTCGTTCTTGAAGGTCCAGCCGTGGAACGGGCAGGTGAAGGACGTCTTGTTGCCCCGCTTCTTCCGGCACAGGGTGGCGCCCCGGTGGGTGCAGGTGTTCAGGATGGCCCGGAGGTCACCCTCTTTGGTGCGGGTGATGATCACCGGCTGTCGGCCCACGGTGGTGGTGTAGTAATCGCCGGGCTGTTCAATCTGGCTTTCATGGGCCAGGAACACCCAGTTGCCTTCGAAGATGTGTTTCATCTCCAGTTCGAACAGCTCCGGATCGGTGAAGATGCTGCGATCGCACCGGTAGCGGCCGGTGCTGGCATCCGCGTCCACCGCGTGGCGGACGGTGTTCTCGAGTCGGTCCAGTTGACGGATCATGGTCTTTGCTCCTCAGTGTGCGACAGGCCGCTTCAGGCCGCGTCGCTTTCCAGGGCGCGCTTGCGCTCGTGGCGGGTCTGCAGCTCGGGCTTGTCGGTGGGCACCAGCTGGATGTCGAACACCACCTCGGTGAACGGCGCGTTCAGGCCAAAGGCCTCGGCCCGGGCCGGGTCATCCACGCGGGTGGCGTCAATCACCAGCTCTTCCCGGGTGGCAAAGGCAAAGTCGTCGTAGGTGTATTCGTCCCCCGCCAGGTTGATCTGGGTGGTCAGGTGCTTGTAGCCCGGCCGAGAGATGAAAAAGTGGATGTGCGCGGGCCGGTTGCCGTGGCGACCCAGCAGGTTCAGCAGCTTCTGGGTGGAACCCTCGGGCGGGCAGCCGTAGCCGGAGGGGACAATGGAACGGGCGGTGTAGCGGCCGTGCTCGTCGGTGCGGATGCGCCGGCGCAGGTTGTACTCGCTCTGGGAGGCGTCGAAGTAGGAATAGGCGCCCCTGGTGTCGGCGTGCCAGATATCGACCACGGCGTTGGCCACCGGCTGGCCGTTCTCGTCAGTCACCTGGCCGGTCAGGATCATAGTCTCGGCGGCGTCATCGGAGCCGTCGTCCATGCGGGCGAAACCGTCGCTGATGGGGGCGCCGGCCACGTACAGCGGGCCTTCAATGGTACGCGGGGTACCGCCGGCCAGGCCGGCCTGCTCGTCCTCGGCGTCCATGCGGATGTCCAGGTACTTGTCCATGCCCAGGCCCGGGGCCAGCAGGGCCGCTTCGCCGTTGGCGCCCAGGTCACCCACGTAGTAGACCGCCTGCCAGAACTCCTCCGGCGTGACGTCGAAATCCTCGACGATCTGGAAAATGTCGTGCATGACGCGGTGAACAATCTGCTTCACCCGCTCGTTACCCCCGTCCTGGTTGAAGCCGGCCACTTTCTCCAGCAGGTCCTTCACATCGGCGGTGTTCATGGTTTTGACGGTCATGGTGGTTCTCCTCGGTGCGTTCTTGTTGTTGCACTCAGCGTTGGTTGGGTTGGCAGCGGTGCCCTGTCGGCAGGGCACCGGTATTAGCGATCGTCCTCGTGTACCGAGGACGGGTGGCGGCACAGGGGTGCCACGGTAATGTCCATGTAGGGAAACAGCGGCAGTTGGCTGATCAGGTCCTGCAGTTCGGCGTTGTCCGCCACATCGAAGATGCTGACGTTGGCGTAGCTGCCGGCCACCCGCCACAGGTGGCGCCACTTGCCCTGCCGCTGCAGGTCCTGGGCGTAAGCTTTTTCCCGCGCCTTGATGTCCGCGGCCACCTCGGCCGGCAGGTCGTGGGGCAGGTTCACGGTCATTTCGACTTTAAACAGCATGGTGTCCTCCGTGTGCCGGGCGGGCCGGCGGTTGTCGGGCCTCAGGTGCGCCGGCGGTACTCGGCCAGCTTGTCTTCGTCGATCACCACGCCAAGGCCGGGCCCCCGGGGCAGGTCAACGCCGTTGTCCCGGAAGGTCAGCGGATTGGCGACGATGTCGTCTTTCATCAGGCGGGGCCCGAACATCTCGGTGCCCCAGTGCAGGGTGTCCAGAGTGGCCCAGGCGTGCAGGGCGGCGGCGGTGCCGATGGTGCCCTCCAGCAGCGTGCCGCCGTACAGGCCGATGCCGGCGGCCCGGGCGACCGTGGCCTGCTCCAGGGCCCGGGCCGGGCCGCCGGCCTTGGCAATTTTCATGGCGACGGCGCCGGCAAACCCGGCGGCGGCCAGGTGGTACAGATCCTTGGCGTCCGCCACCGCTTCATCCGCCAGGATCGGCAGATGGAACTTCCGGGACAGGCGCACCAGGGCGGCGTGGTCTTTCATCGGCGTCGGCTGCTCCACCAGATCAATGCCCGCGGCCTGCAGCTCGGCCATGCCACGGGCGGCGGTGCTCTCGTCCCAGGCCTGGTTGACGTCCACCCGCACGCTGACCTGCTCCCCCAGCGCCGCTTTAATGGCGGCCACGTGGCGCACGTCGTCCCGCAGCGGGCGGGCGCCGATCTTCAGCTTGAAGGCGTTGTGGCGGCGGGTTTCCACCAGGTCGAGGGCTTCCGCGATGTCCCGATCGGTGTCGCCGCTGGCCAGGGTCCACAGCACCGGCAGATGGGTGTGCACGGCGCCACCAAGCAGGTCGGAGACGGGCCGGTTCAGGCGCTTGCCCTGCAGGTCCAGCAGGGCGGTTTCGATGGCGGAGCGGGCCAGGTTGTTGCCCCGGGTGCTTCGGTCTACCATTACCTTCAAGGTATTGATGTTCTCTGCCGGCTGGCCGATCAGTTGCGGTTTCAAATAGGTGTCGATGGTCAGCTTCACGCCCTCGGGGCTTTCCGGGCCGTAGGCCAGGCCGCCGATGGTGGTCGCCTCGCCCAGTCCCTCAAGGCCGTCCGAATCCTTCATCCGGACGATGACCATGCTCTGAACCCCCATGGTTGTCATAGATAGCTGGTGGGGACGGATGGTCGGGACATCGACCAGAATCGCCTCAATGGACTCTATGGTTGCGGGCATCAGGGTCTCCAGATCGCCAGAAAAGAAAGCCGGTGATTGGAACCGTACGAAGTTTCACGGATGTGAACCAATATTGATTAAGTAATAACCAATACCCTGGAGGTATGGATGGAGCTGAGACACCTGCGGTACTTCGTGGCGGTGGCCGAGGCCCGCAACCTGACCCGGGCGGCGGAAACCCTGTTTATTGCCCAGCCGCCGCTGACCCGTGCGATCAAGCAGCTGGAGGAAGAGGTGGGTGTGCAGCTGTTCGTGCGCAAACCCCGGGGCCTGGAGCTGACGCCGGGGGGCGAGTTTTTCCTGGAGCAGGCCCGGCAGATCCTGGAGCGGGTGAGCATCAGCGTGGACGAAACCCGGCGCATTGCCCGGCACCAGAAAACCATCTTCTCCATCGGCTTTGTGCCTACCATCTTCTATGGCCAGCTACCGCTGATGGTTCGGCGCCTGCGGCAGAACCGGAACCTGGAGATTGTGCTGCATGAATTGAAGACCCGAGACCAGGTAGAGGCCCTGAAGGCGGGCAAGATCGACATCGGGTTCGGGCGCCTGCGCATTGAGGACCCGGACGTGGAGCAGGAAAACCTGTTTGACGAGCCGTTGATCGCCGCGTTGCCCGCTGGCCACCCGTTGACCCGCAAACCGCCGTCCCTGGCGGACCTCTCGGAGGTGCCGATGATCACCTTCCCGTCCGGCCCGGGGCCGAACTTTTCCGACATTACTCTGGGATTCTTCCGGCGGCGGGGCCTGCGCACCCGGGTGATGCAACAGGTCAATGATGTCCAGACGGCGCTGTCCCTGGTGGCGTCCGGCATGGGGTTCGCGCTGGTGCCGGAGCAGGTGCGCCGGCTGCAGCGGGAAGGGGTGGACTATGTGCCCCTGGCGGAGGACGACGTGACCAGCCCGGTGCTGGCCTCCCGCCGTCGCGGGGAAAGCCCCAACGCCATCATGCGGCTGACCAACACCATTCTTGCAGAGCTGGTGGACAACCGGCTGACGGGGCGCTATCCGTAAACGCCGGGGGCATCGTCCGGACTAGCGCGCCATGGCGCGGATGTCCGCCGCCGCCTGTTGCAGACGGGGCAGATAGACCGTTTTCAGGGTCTCCAGACTGACCCGGGCCGCGTTGGTGCTAATGTTGATGGCGCCGATCAGCGCCCCGGCGCCGTCAAACACTGGCACCGCCACCGAACGCAGCCCCAGGTCCAGCTCCTGGTCCACCACGCAATAGCCTTGCCCGCGCACCGCCTCGATAGCCGCCCGCAACGCCTCCGGATCGGTGATGGACGAGGGCGTATGGTGGTGCAACGGCACCTGCGCCAGCATCGCCGTAAGGGCCTCGTCCGTCAGCTGCGCCAGCAGCACCCGCCCCATGGAGGTGTAGACCGCCGGCAGACGGGTACCCACCGACAGGGTGATTGCCATCAGCCGGTGCGGAGCCGCCGAGCGCACCAGGTACACCACCTCATCGCCGTCGAGGACGGACAGGGAGGAGGACTCCCCCAGCTCCGCGGTGATGTCCTCCAGCACCTGCTGCACCACCGCCCGGTAACGGTTGGACGACTGGTAGGCGTAACCCAGCTGCAGCACCCGGGGCGTCAGCTCGAAATCCCGGCCGGAACGGCGGACGAACCCCAGGGCGTGCAGGGTCAGCAGAAACCGGCGGGCCTTGGCCCGGTCCATTCCGGTGCGGGCCGCCACTTCGCTCAGAGTCATCCTCGGGTGCTCGGCGTCAAACGCCTGCAGCACCTCCAGCCCCGAGGCCAGCGCTCCCACGTAATCCCGGTCTCCCGGCTTCAGGGTCGGTTCGTCCATCACAGGCTCCTCATGTCCTCGAATGCTGCTCTGCCGGCATGGTAACAGCTCGTTCGGTATCCGAACATCCGTGCATTTTTGCCCGCTGGTGAAAATTTGTACTTGACGACGCAAAACCCGCCGCGCCATTATGTTCGCATATTAAACTTATGTTCGCATAACGAACGTACCACCGAAGCACAATGGAGACACTGCCATGGCTGAATTCCTTTCCCTTCAGGACGCGGTGAGCAAACACATCGACCACGGCGACACCGTGGCGATGGAAGGCTTTACCCACCTGATCCCGTTTGCCGCCGGCCACGAGATCATCCGCCAGCAACGGCGCGACCTGACCCTGATCCGCATGACGCCGGACCTGATCTACGACCAGATGATCGGCGCCGGCTGCGCCAGAAAGCTGATTTTCTCCTGGGGCGGCAACCCCGGCGTGGGCTCCCTGCACCGCCTGCGGGATGCGGTTGAGAAAGGCTGGCCAAACCGCCTGGAGATCCTCGAACACAGCCACGCCGCCATGGCCTGCGCCTATGAGGCCGGTGCCGCCGGACTGCCGCTAGCCATCCTGCGCGGCTATGTCGGCAGCGACCTGCCCAAGGTGAACGATCAGATCCGCTTCATCGACTGCCCGTTCACCGGCGAACGCCTGGCCGCGGTGCCCTCCATTCGCCCGGACGTGGCGGTCATTCACGCCCAGCGGGCGGATCGCAAGGGCAATGTGCTGGTTGAAGGCATTGTCGGCATTCAGAAGGAGGTGGTGCTGGCGGCCAAGCGCAGCATCGTTACCGTGGAGGAAATCGTTGACGATCTGCGCGCCTCGGTGAACGCCTGCGTGCTGCCGTCCTGGGCCATCACCGCCATCGCCGAAGCGCCCCGGGGCGCCCGGCCCTCGTACGCCCTCGGCTACTACGATCGGGACAACGCCTTCTACAAAGACTGGGACGCTATCGCCCGGGACCGGGACACTTTCCAGGCCTGGCTGAACGAGAACGTATTCGAGAAAGGAGCCGCGTGATGAGCCTTGAATTTACCGCTTCCGAGATGATGAGCGTCACCGCCGCCCGGGCACTGACCAACGACATGACCTGCTTCGTGGGCATTGGCCTGCCCAGCGAGGCGGCCAACCTGGCCCGGCTGACCCACGCGCCGGATGTGACGCTGATTTATGAATCCGGCACCCTGCAGACCAGACCGGACGTGCTGCCCCTGTCCATCGGCGACGGAGAGCTGTGCGAATCCGCCCTCACCACCGTGTCCGTGCCGGAGATGTTCCGCTACTGGCTTCAGGGCGGGCACATCAGCGTCGGTTTCCTCGGCACCGCCCAGATCGACCGGTACGCCAACCTGAACACCACCCTGATCGGTGACTACCGCGAGCCCAAGGTCCGCCTGCCCGGCGGTGGCGGCGCCCCGGAAATCGCCACCAACGCGAAGGAAGTGTTCATTACCGTCAAGCACTCCAGGCGCACCTTCGTGAAGGACGTGGACTTTATCACCACCGTCGGCTTCGGCCGGGACGGCACCGCCCGGGACAAGGTGCCCAACATCGGCCGTGGCCCCACCGTGGTGATCACCGATCTGTGCATTCTCAAGCCGGACCCGCACACCAAAGAACTGGTGGTGACCTCCCTGCACCCGAACGTTACCCGGGACAACGTGATCGAGGCCACCGGCTGGGACATCCGCTTCGCGGACCAGTTGGACACCACGCCGGCGCCGACCGCCCGGGAGCTGGAGGTGCTGCGCGATCTGAAGGCCCGCACACACGCCCTCCATTCAGGCCAGCAGTGAGGTCCATCATGACAAACGTATTCCTGTGCCATCCCCGCCGCTCCGCCATCGGCCGCTTCGGCGGCACCCTGGCCAGCGTGCGCCCGGACGACCTGGCCGCGCATATCTTCAAGGCCGTGCTGGCCCAGGCTCCGGACCTGGACCCGGCCGCCATCGACGACGTGATGATGGGCTGTGCCAATCAGGCCGGTGAAGACAACCGCAACGTGGCCCGCATGTCGGCGCTGCTGGCCCGCCTGCCCACAAGCGTGCCCGGCACCACCCTGAACCGGCTGTGCGGGTCCGGCATGGACGCCGTGGGTACGGCCTTCCGGGCCATCCGCGCCGGTGAATTGGATCTGGTGCTGGCCGGCGGCGTCGAGTCCATGTCCCGCGCCCCTTACGTGATGGGCAAGGCCGACAGCGCCTTTTCCCGGGGCCAGAACGTGGAAGACACCACCATCGGCTGGCGTTTCGTGAACCCGCTGATGAAGCAGCAGTACGGCATCGATTCCATGCCGGAAACGGCGGAGAACGTCGCCGAACAGTTCGGCATTTCCCGGGAAGACCAGGATATGTTCGCTTTCCGTTCCCAGCAGAAAGCCGCCCGGGCGCAACAGGACGGCCTCTTCGCCGACGAGATCGAACCGATGTCCATTGCGCGCCGGAAGCAGGACCCGCTGGTGTTTGACACCGACGAGCACCCGCGCGCGAGCACCCTGGAAAAGCTCGCCGCGTTGCCAACGCCCTTCCGGGAAAACGGCACCGTGACCGCAGGCAACGCCTCCGGCGTCAACGACGGCGCCGCCGCCATGCTGGTGGCCAGCGAGGCGGCGGTGAAACAGCACGGGCTCAGGCCCATGGCGAGAATTCTGGGCATGGCCACCGCCGGCGTGGAGCCGCGCATCATGGGCATCGGCCCGGTGCCGGCCGTACGCAAACTGCTGGCGAAGCAGGGTATCGGGATCGATGATATCGACGTGATCGAACTGAACGAGGCCTTCGCCGCCCAGGGCCTGGCGGTGCTGCGGGAACTGGGCATCGCCGATGACGATCCCCGGGTAAACCCGAACGGCGGCGCCATTGCCCTGGGCCACCCCCTGGGCATGTCCGGCGCCCGCCTGCTGATGACCGCCGCCCACCAGCTTCAGCGCACCGGCGGCCGCTACGCCCTGTGCACCATGTGCGTGGGCGTTGGCCAGGGCATTGCTACACTCATCGAACGAGCCTGAACGGGAAGATTCCATGGCGTTTTACCGACACAACGGCCGCACCCTCTGCTACCGCCTGCTGGGCGAAGCGGCCAAACCCCTGCTGGTGCTGGCGCACCCCCTGGGCATGAACCAGCTGGTCTGGGATGAGATGCTTCCGGCGCTGCTGGCCACCTTCCGGGTGCTGACCTGGGATTTGCCGGGCCACGGCGACAGCGCGGACTGGCCCGAAGCGGTGGACCGGATTACGCCGGAGGACCTGGCGGGCGAAGCCCTGGCGCTGGCCGACCTGGCCGGTGCCGAGACCTTCGCCTTTGCCGGCACCTCCATCGGCGGCGTCATCGGCCAGCAGTTGCTGACGAACCACGCCGGCCGTCTGACCGGCGCGGTACTGACCAATACCGGCGCCGTGATCGGCACGCCGGACAGCTGGGCGGCACGCGCCGCGGACGTGCTTCAAAAGGGCCTGGCGCGGATGGCACCGGGCATTGTCACCCGGTGGTTCGGGCCGGCCACGGTGGCGCAGCAGCCGGCCCTGGTGGAGGGCTGGGCGATCGCCGCCGGCCGGGGCGACGACCGAAGCTACGCCCTGCTCTGCCAGATGCTGGCCGACACCGATTTCCGCGAACGCCTCGGCCAGCGGCGCACGCCGCTGACGCTGGTGGCCGGCGCCGATGATCTGGCCACGCCGCCGGAATCCCTGGCGACCCTGGCCGAGTGCGCCGGCGCCGGGGCGCCGATCATCCTGGAGCGGATCGGGCATGTGCCCTCGGTGGAATGCCCGGCGGTGCTCAGCGAGATCCTGCTGAGCCACCTGAGCTAACACCCGGTCACCAGGGAGGGCTGCCGGCGCCAGGTGAACGCCGGCAACGGGCTGAGCGCTAGGCGGTGACCACCGCTGGCCGGCGAAACAGGCCGGCCAGCGGCTCCGGCTTACCCAGGCCATAGCCCTGGCCATAATCCACGCCGAGCTCCTCCAGCAGGTCCGCCACAGCCTGGTTCTCCACAAACTCCGCCACGGTTTTCAGGCCCATGCCCCGGGCCACGTCGCAGGTGGCCTTGACGATGCGGCGGTCGTGCTCGCTGTCGATCAGGGATTTGATGAACACACCGTCGATCTTCAGGGTGTCGAACCGGAAGCTCTTCAGGTAATCAAAGCTGGCCAGGCCGGTGCCGAAGTCGTCCAGGGACACGCCACAACCCATGGCCCGCAGGCCCTGGGTCACCCGCTCGGCCATGTCCCGGCTCTGGATGTGCTGGGTTTCGGTCACCTCAAAGCCGATCTTGTGGGGCGGCACCCCGGTGGCCTCGAACTGCTCCGCCACAAAACCGAGAATCTCATCGGAGGACAGGCTCGTGCCGGCCAGATTGATGGAGCATTTTCGGGTGCGCGCAAGCCACTCCGGGTTGTCCGCCAGGGCCTGCAGGGTGTGGCGGATCACCCACTGGTCAATCTGCCGCATGAAACCGTAGGCCTCGGCGATGGGCAGGAACACCCCCGGGGGCAGGTAATCGCCATTGGTGTCCTGCAGGCGAATCAGGATTTCGTAGGACAGTTTGTCATCGGCCCGGCCGATCGGGCAGATGGGCTGGGCGAACAGCACCAGACGATCCTCGGACAGGGCGTCCTTGAGCAGTTCCAGCCGCTGGGTCATCCCACGGCGACTGCGCATCAGGCCTTCCACGTCCCACACCACCTGGATCCGGGGCAGCCGTTCCCGGGCCATCAGGGACGCCTGGGTGGCGGCGCTCAGGTACTGGCTCTGGTCCGCCAGCAGGCCGTCCAGCCGCACCGCGCCCACCGAGACGCGGACCCGGGTGTGATGACCCTCGCTGCCGAAGGTCTGGTCATCGAAGGCGTCATACAGGGTCTGTAGCCACCGGTCCAGGGCCGGTTTGTCCGCGTCCAGGATCACCAGCGAGAAAATCCCGTTGCCCAGGCGGGCCGGGTAGGCGTCCGGGCCGCAGGTGCCCATCAGGCGGGCCGCGAACATCAGCTCCAGATTACGGCTGGCGCGAAAGCCCAGCAGATCCTCCAGGTTGTCAAAATCCAGCACCTGCAGGTAAACCAGCCAGTGCTCCCGGGGCGATGGCATGGCCGGCAGCGGTTGATTGCGCACCGCCGCCAGAAGGCCGTCAACCCGGGCGGCAAAAGCCCGATCGTTGTTCAGGCCACTGAGAAAGTCGGTGTTGGCCTGCTGTCGGAAGGTGTCCAACAACTGATTGCGGGAATGGTTCATCACGGCAATCACCTGCACCAGCAGGATCAACCCGGTGAGCATGAGCAGCGAGCGCACCACTTGATTGATGGTGTCCAGCGCCGGCAATCCCGCCAGCCCCTTGAGGCTGAACACCATGAACAGCAACGCCATCAGTGGAATGAGCGCCAGCACCGACGCCGGCCGGGCAGTCAGCACCAGCCAACACAGCAGCGGGAAAAACGCGAACGCCATGGCCAGGGCGTAGGTGCTGTCGGCAAGATCCGGCAGCACCCACACCAGCGCCGTCAGCACCAGGGCAGACAGGTACCACTGCCGCATCACCCGGGAGCGGATATCCTCCCGCACCGCATCGATAAACCGCCGCGGGTTGATCAGAACGTAGTACGCCAGGGGCGCAAACAGCAGCACGCTCAGGCCTTCGAGGAGCCAATACACCAGAAACACATCGTGGCCGCTGAACGACCACTGGTTGCCCATGGCCAGGATCATTGCCCCCGCGCCAATGGCGGCGGTGACCGTGGCCGCCGCCAGGCCGGCATACAGGTAGCGCACCCGTTCCCGGTTCTGGGTCTGCAGCGCCGACTGGGCATTCGCCACCCGTCGCACCAGCCAGATGCCCACCGTGGCCCCGGCCAGCTCACTGCCCGCCAGCAGCAGCGCGGGCGCCAGGCTCGCGCCCTGGGCCAGCATTAGCCACGCCGCCAGCAGGGCGGCACTGAACACCACCACCGGCAATCCCAGCACCAGGCCGGCGCCCAGGATCAGCCCACTCGGAGGCCAGATGATGGAAATAGGCAGGCCCTCAAGCCCCAGTTGCCGGGAGCCGGCCGCGGTGGCAACGATCACAAAGCCGAACAGAAAAAAGCGTTGGAGGGTCTTTGCGTTCAGTGCGGCAGGCTGTATGTTTGGAATCATGGCGTCACAGGTCATTGATAGTAGGGGGCTTAAGGCAACCGATCCCGTGATCGCCAGGAGATATTACGCAATCTTCACAAAACGGGATTATAACAATACTGGTTTACCCCCCGTTTCAGAGAGGCCTTTATGCAGCAGGTACCGATCGTCCTCGCCGAAGATGACGAAGACGATCAACTGATCGTACGCAAAGCGTTCCAGCAGGCCCGCTTTCGCTCACCGCTCCACATCGTCGACAACGGCCGCGAGCTGATGCATTACCTGCGCGGGGAGGGCCGCTACCAGGATCGCGAGGCCTACCCCATGCCGGGCCTGATCCTGCTGGACCTGAACATGCCGGTAATGAACGGTGAGGAAGCCCTGGCCCAGATCAAGGCAGACAAGAACCTACAGCACATTCCCGTGGTCATTCTGACCACCTCCGACGACCAGACCGGCATCAACCGGTGTTACGAGCTCGGCGCAAGTACGTTCATTACCAAACCAGTGACCTTCTCCGGTTTTCTCAACGTAGTAAGTGAACTGCAACTTTACTGGTTCAGCCTGGTAGCACTGCCTGATGACGACCAAACCTCTTGATGTGCGCGTGTTGCTCGTTGAAGACGATTACGACGACGCCCTGATCATCAGCCGTCAGTTGAGCCGGATGACCCGGTTCAGCGCCACGGTCCAGGTTGAGCCGGATCTCGACCAGGCCCTCGCCCTGTGTGCGGAGCAGGCGTTTGACGCCATTTTCCTGGATTACTACTGGGGCAGCTTCAAGGCCGACGAGGTGCTGCGCCGGCACAGCGACCTGGTAAAGTCCCTGCCCATCATCGTGATCACCTCCACCGATGATTTTGCGGTGAACGAGGCGGTGATTGAGGCCGGGGCCTGGGATTTTGTCACCAAGGCCGACCTGTCTCCGACGCTGCTGGAGCGCACCATCCTCCACACCCTGCAGCGAAGGCGCCACGAAGAAGACATGCACCAGCTGATCCGGCACGACAGCCTGACCGGCCTGGGCAATCGCCTGATGTTCGAAGAGCAGCTCAAGCGTGCGGTCAGCCGCGCCGACCGTCACGGCAGCCGCTGCGCGGTACTTGCCATGGACCTGGACGACTTCAAGCAGGTCAACGATTCCCTGGGCCACGACGTCGGCGACATGCTGCTGCGGCTGGTGGCCGACCGGCTCAGCCGCGGGCTGAGGGAAGAAGACACCCTGGCCCGCCTGGGCGGCGACGAATTCGCGGTGCTGATCGAGGACGTGCAATCACCAGAGCAACTGCACACCATCGCCACCAAACTGCTGAAGGCACTGCGAGCCCCGACGCCCATCCGGGGCATTTCCGGGCGCATCACCGGCTCCTTCGGCATCGCCCTGTATCCGGAACACGCCCGCTCGCCCCTGGAGATGATGCGCTACGCGGACATTGCCCTGTATGCGGCCAAGGAAGGCGGCCGTGACCGGGTCAGCTTCTTTGATGATGAACTCGAAGAAGCCCTGCTGACCGGCCTAGAGCTGGAACAGGACCTGCGCCGGGCCATTGATAACGATGAATTCGTGCCCTACTTCCAGCCCCGCTTCCACGCCGACGCCATCACCCTGGCGGGCGTGGAGGTGCTGATGCGCTGGCCCCATCCGGAGCGGGGCCTGCTGATGCCCGACCAGTTCATTCCCGCGGCCGAGCGGGCCAACCTGATGCTGGAGATGGACCGGGCGCTTATTCGCAAGACCTTTGAACTGCTGGCCAATAACGGCGCCCTGCCGGAGCCGGCCCTACCCTACCGGATCGCCTTTAACCTGAACGCGGCCCAGTTGCTGGACACGGGTTTCGCCGGCGATATGAGCCGGCTCGCCGCCCAGTACAACGTGCCGCCGGAGGTCATCGAGTTCGAGATCGTCGAACGTGTCCTGGTGGAGCGGGTCGCCCAGGAGACCCTTAGGGAACTTCGGGAAGCGGGTTTTGGCCTGTCCATTGACGACTTCGGCACCGGCTTCTCCTCCTTTGCCTACCTCAAGGATCTGCCGGTCACGTGTTTGAAGGTCGACCGCTCGTTCATCGCCGAGGTGGCCGAGAACGAGGCCTGCCGGGGCATTTGCGAGGCGGTGGTGTGCGTGGGCAAGCGGCTCGGCCTGACCGTGATCGGCGAAGGCGTGGAAACGGACGCTCAGCTGGCGATCCTGCAAGACCTGGCGGTGGATTCCGTCCAGGGCTTCCTGCTGGCCAAACCCCTGCCGTTTGACGACTGGAACCAGCGGCTGCGCCAGCTCAGGAGAACGGAGGCGCACCTTGGCGAATAACAGCGCGGCCATCCTGATTGGCAATCACCCCCGACTGCCCCGGGAACTCTGGGCAAGCTTCGTGCAATCCGGCCTGGTGGAGCACATTCTGACGTTTTCCGACGTGGACGATCTGACCGACGCCATGGCGGCCCAGGCCCATACGGTGGACCTCGACATCAAGCTCATCTTCTTCATGATCGAGGGGCCGGAGGACCTGGCCACGCCGGTGGACCTGAAGCTGCATTCCGCCATATCCCGAGTGCCGCTGATTGGCTTTTACGGCCTGGACTCCGGCATTACCAGCACCGACATCCAAACCCTCTACGAACGCCGGGTCAGCTCGGTCATCCGCCTGCCCCTGCGGTTCCAGGACCTGGGCCAGCTGGTGCTGCAACTGGACCGCTACTGGTCCGTGGGCAAACTGCCGGAATGCCAGCTGTCGCTGCCCCGGGAAAACCTGTTCCAGCCCCGGGAAAACAGCGGCGCCTGAGGCTGGATACCGTTCCGGCTCGGGCGCGTCAGGCGCCGGCCGGGGCGGCCAGCTCCGCCGGCACCAACACCCGGAATTCACTGCCCTGATCGGGCACCGAGCTCGCCGTAACGGTAGCGCCAAGCCGGCTGGCGGCCTTGCGGACAATGGCCAGGCCAATACCGGAACCCGGGTAACGGGATTTGGAGTTCAGGCGAAGGAAGGGTTTGAAGATGGCTTCCGACATCTCCGGATCAAAGCCGATGCCGGTGTCCGAGACACGGATATCGTAGCTGCCATCCGACAGCTTTCGCCCTTCCACCGTAATCTCGTTCAGGCGCTCGGCGTCGCCGTATTTCAGCGCGTTGGACAGCAGGTTCTGGAACACCATGCGCAGCAGCACCGGCGCGCTCCGGGTGACCGGAAACTCCCCCCGTATCGTGACCCGGGCATCCACATACGCCGTGCGCACGTCCAGCAGGTCCACGGTTTTGCCCAGCACCTCGGCCCAGTCACATTCCGCCTGCTCGTAGTCCAGCCGACCGACCCGTGAGTAGGTCAGCAGATCGCTCACCAGGTGTCGCAAACGGGACGAGGCGCCGGTAATCCGGCTCAGGTAATCCCGGAGCAGGTCGGTGTCCGGTTTGGGGGCATCCAGCTCCTCGGTGATCATGGAGGAAAACGCTTCGATCTTGCGCAGCGGTTCCTGCAGGTCGTGGGAGGCAATGAAGGCGAAATCCTCCAGATCCTTGTTTGACCGGGCGAGGTTTTCCGACAACCGCTGCAACCGCTCTAACTGCCGCAGGGCCAGCTTCTGCAACGCCGAGAGCATGCCCTCGGCCGCTTCCAGCTCCCAGTTGGTCCAGGGCCGGGCCTTGCCCCGGCTCAGCTCGGACCAGCGCTCGAAGGAGGCGCGGGGGTTCAGCGGATCGTCCGGCAGCTTGTCGGCCCGGCCGGCCCAGGTGATCTGCTCCGGCGCCTCCGCCCGGGTCCACACCACCAACACCCGGTCATCCGACGCCGGCGCCAGCGCCAGCAGACCCGCTGCCTGGGATGCCTGGCCCTCAAACCACTCGGTCCGGCACTCGCTGGTGGACCAGAGCACCTGGCCCTGCGTTTCCATCTCCCGGCGCAGGCCGCGGGCCAGCACCAGAAGATCGGTGGCGTCCGGCGCATCACCGGTGCTGTGCACCCGGTTGCCATCCACCACCGCAAACCCGCTGGCCCCGAACAACTGGCGCAGCTCCTCGCCGTTCGCCACCAGGGACGGCACCAGCTCGTCGCTCTGCACGAAGCGCTGGAGCAGCTCGGTCTGGCGCAGGTTGTGGCGCAGGCGCGCCTTCATCACGTCGCTGTCCTCCACCAGCCGCAGGCACATGGAGAGCACGTCCCCCACCAGACGGGCCGCCAGCCGCGCATCCACCGGCAGGTAGCGGGGCTTGCGATGGTGGCAGGCAATCAGGCCCCAGAGCCGGCCGTCCCGGATCAGCGAGATGGACATGGACGCGGCCACGTTCATGTTGCGCAAGTACTGCAGGTGGATGGGCGAGACCGCTCGCAGGGCGCAATCGCTCAGGTCCGGCTGGGTGTCCCGGGCCAGGGTGGACACGCTGATGATGGGCACCACCGGGGCGTCCACATCGGCGATCATGCGAATCTCGTTTTCCAGGTAAAGGGCCCGGGCCTGGGCAGGGATATCGCCGGCCGGAAAGTGCAGGCCCAGGAACCGAACCATGCCTTCGGCGCTGCTCTCGGCCACCACCTCGCCGTGCCAGTCCTCGGCGAACCGGTACACCATGACCCGGTCGTAGCCGGTGATACTGCGCACGGCGGCGGCGGCGGTCTGCACCAGCTCCGACACCGAACGGGCCGCCTTCACCTGGCCGATCAACTGGGCCAGGTCCGCCACCGTGGTGTCGACGGCGCCACCACCGGCCCTAAGGCCCGCTTCCAGCTCCAGCAGCAGGCGCCCTGCCCGCCGGGTCACCGTGGCCTGCCAGGGGCGGCGGCCACCGGCTAACGGGTAGCGTAGGGGAAACGCCGGGGCAGCTTTGGCATCCAGCGCCTGTTTCAGGGGCGCCAGCAGAGGAGCCAGGGGCTCGGCATCGGCGCGCCACGCCTGCGCCGACGGCTGCGGCTGGCCGGTGATCTGCTCGAGGACCGCCGCCGCGTTTTCGCTGAAGCCGGTCAGCGCCAGGCTGTGCTCATCCAGCAGCAGCACCGCCCCGTGGGACTGGATGGCCCCGGGGGTGCGGATAGGCTCGTCTTCACATCGGTTGAAATCAAACTGGTCGGAGAACCGTTCTGTCATGGTGGTCGCGCCTGATATAACGATCTTTCACAAACCCTTCCGCCTGCTATGATCGTATTAAGTTACACACTCTCCATGAACAATGGGTGGACAACAGCATGAAGGCCCCCGAGAGGCCGGATAACGAAGAAACCAGGCTCGAGCAGCTGTATCGTCTTGATATCCTCGATACGCCGCCGGAAGCCGTCTTTGACGACCTGACGCGACTGGCCGCCATGTTCTGCGGCACGCTGTTTTCTACAGTATCCCTCATCGATCAGGAACGCCAGTGGTTCAAGTCCACGACCGGGCCCCTGGGTGTTGCCGAAACGCCCAGGGACCTCTCGTTCTGCGGCCACACCATTCTTCGGGACGAACTGCTGGTCGTTGAGGATGCCCAGGCGGACGTTCGGTTCCGGGACAACCCTCTGGTGACCGCCGGGCCCATGATCCGGTTCTACGCCGGCGCCCCCCTGATCACCCAGGACGGGCTGGCCCTGGGAACCCTGTGCGTGTTTGATCCCCAGCCACGATCGCTGTCAGACAGCCAGCAGGAAGCCCTGCGGTTGCTGGCCCGCCAGATTACCCAGCGCATTGAGCAGCGGCTCACCGATACCCTCGTGCAGCACCTGAGCAGCCTGCTGGACGTGAGCAACAGCTATGTGGTGATGT
The DNA here is from genome assembly GCF_037080155.1 of Marinobacter sp. C2H3. Classification (NCBI taxonomy): domain Bacteria; kingdom Pseudomonadati; phylum Pseudomonadota; class Gammaproteobacteria; order Pseudomonadales; family Marinobacteraceae; genus Marinobacter; species Marinobacter sp. C2H3. Next base: position 242,846 of record NZ_JBBBNZ010000003.1, read on the forward strand.
TCGACCCGTTCAGCGAGCGCATCAGCTACGTGAACGCGGCCCTGCGTCAGCGGTTGTCCGAACGTTTCGCCCAGGACACCCGCACCCTGTTTGCCGAGCTGTTCCCGGACGTGGACTACGATCGCTACTTCACTCCCGAGCGCCTCGGCCAGTCCAACGCCGAGCGGCGCAAGATCACCCGCATCCAGTTTCCGGACCTGCCGGACGGGCGGGCGGAGCTGCGCTTGCTGTCCACCCTCGATCAGGGCCGGCACACCTGCGTACTGCTGTTCAACGATCAGTCCGAGCTGAGCCGCACCCAGCGTCTGGCGGAGCAGGCCCAGAGTAACCTGAAGGTGTTCAGCCAGGTGGCGCGCCAGAGCAAGAACGCGGTCATCATCACCGACGCCAACGAACGCATCGAGTGGGTCAATCAAAGCTTCGAAACCCTGACCGGCTACACCGCCAGCGAAGCGATGGGGCGCGTACCCGGGGATTTCCTGCAGGGGCCGGACACCGCTGACATTGACCGGGAGCGCATCCGCAAACACCTGGACGAAGGCAAGCCGGTGGTTCAGGAAATCCTCAATTACGGCAAGAACGGCCAGAGCTACTGGGTGGAGATCTACATCGAGCCGATCCGCAACAACCAGGGCCGGATTACCCATTTTGTTGCCTCCCAGGCCAACGTAACCCATCGTCGGGAGCAGGAGCAGGCCATCCGCGCCGCCCGCAACGCCGCCGAACGGGCCAACCGGGCCAAGAGCCAGTTCCTGGCCAACATCAGCCACGAACTGCGCACCCCGCTCAACGGCATCATGGGGGTGACCGAGCAGCTTCAGGAACAGATCCCCGAGCCCCTGGCGGACCTGGTGGACACCCTGGACCAGTCATCCCGGCACCTGCTGGACATACTCAACGACCTGCTGGACCTGTCCCACATCCAGAATGGGCACCTGGCGCTGACCAACGAGCCGTTCCGCCTGGACGAAATACTGCAGGACGTGGAGCGCCTGTTCCGGCCCCGGGCCGACTCGGTGGGCACCATCCTCGCGCTGGCGCTGAACACGGACCTGCCGGAAAGCACCCCGCTGGTGGGGGATGCCACCCGCCTGAAACAGGTGTTGATGAACCTGGTGAACAACGCCGTCAAATTTACCCAGCAAGGCCGCGTGGAGCTGCGCGCCCGGCTGACGAGCGACCCGGACGCGCCGTCACTGGCCCGTCTCCACCTGGCGGTGGCGGACACCGGCCCGGGCATTGCCCCTGAGCATCAGGCGCGCATCTTCGAGAGCTTCGAGCAACTCGACAATTCGTCCACCCGGGTCCACGGCGGTTCCGGCCTGGGCCTGGCCATCTCCCGCCAGATTGTGAAGGCCATGGGTTCGGACATCGAGCTGGACAGCACCCCGGGGCAGGGCTCGACCTTCCATTTTACCCTCCGCCTCCCCCTGGCGCCGCCGGACAGCCTGGCGGCACCCCTGGCAACCACCGGTGGCGCCACCGGGGCAGGCCGGCCGGTGTCCCACGCCCTGGTGATCGACGACAACGAGATCAACCGCAAGATCCTGGAAACCCTGCTCAAGCGCCTGGGTTTCCCGGTGGTGTACAGCGCCCCGTCCGCGCGCCGGGCCCTGGCGCTGCTGGACAACCTGCAACCGGATCTGGTGTTTGTGGATCTGCACATGCCAGGGATGGACGGCGAAGCCTTCCTCGATCGTGCCCGGCAGGAGTTCAGTGAGCGCGGCCGCCCCCTGCCCTGGATGATTGCCTGCACGGCGGACGTGGGCGAGCAGCAGCGCCGACATTGTTTGCGGGTGGGCTTTGACGCCCATCTGGCGAAGCCGGTCAGCGGGACGTCGGTGCGGGCGCTGCTGGCCGATCTCGGCCTCGCGGTGGTGGCGGGGGAGGCTCCGGTGGCAGCCGCCAGCCCTTCGGCGCCCGCAGGCGCCCCGGACCACACCCGGGTGCTGGACCTGGACCAGTTGAAAAAGGCCTTCCTCGGCAACGAAGATCTGCTCGGTGAGTTTCTCGGCCTGCTGCTGGAGAACCTGCCCACCCACCTGATCCGCATCCGGGAAGCGCTAATGCTGGGTAACGTGGTGGCCCACTACGATGCGGCTCACTCCATCAAAGGTCTGGTCGGTTACTTTGAGGACGCCGGCCTGATGGAGCGGGTCACGGCGCTGGAATCCGCCATGAAACGGGGTGACGTGGACGCGGCCCAGCGCCATTTTGACGAGACCGACGGCATCCTCAATTCCCTGATGACGGAGATCCGGGCCCTGCTGCCGCAGTTGGTGTCGTGACCGTAATGTGAAATTCCGCGGTGGCGCCGTCATCGTGGAACGCCAACCGGTCCGCGAGACGCCGAACCAGATGGATACCCCTGCCGTGCCGAACGCTGTCCGGGTTCGAGGCGGTGCCCGCGAACAGGGGGGCCCGGTTGGCCCCATCCCGCAGCGGCGCGGCACCAAACCCCTCGCCGCTGTCGCTGACCGCCACTCGCAAATGCCAGGCATCGTCCAGCTGGTCCAGATGGGTTCGGATCACGATAACCCCGTCCCGGAGCGCACGGAGACGTTTTCGACGCTCCCGAAAGTAGGCCTCAAAGCCGTCCGGCGTCTGTTTCAGGGATGAATCCAGGCCGAGAATGCCATGGTCAATGGCGTTGTTGATCAGCTCGGTCACGCACACGTGCGCCCGGTCCGCCTGCTCCCCGCTCAGGCCCATCTGGCCAAACAAACCGTTGATGATCGGCGCCAGCTCGGCCTCTTTCAGCGTGTTCCCGCGCACACCGACCGCGAAATACCACCCGCCGGTTGCCCTTGACGTGACGTCGCTGGCCGAGTGAGGCTCGGCTGAAGGCTCCTGACCTTCGGGCAGGGACGACGTCAGGTTTGCCAACGGCAGGAGCAGCACGCTCCGGTCATCCCGGGCCCCATCAGCGCCGGTAAAGGCATCCAGCCTCCGGCCCAGCTCCGCGAGAAGATCCTCACTCCGGTCGGCCGCGGTCAGGACCGCCTCCAGCCCACGGGCGCCAAACATGGTGCCGTCCGCAGCCTCGGCCTCCACCACGCCGTCGGTGCAGGCCACCAGGGTATGCTCCGGCCGATAGGCCAGGTGCTGCGTGCGGGCATCGAAATCGTCGTCAGACAGGATGCCCAGCGGCGGGTGGCGAGGCTGGAAGCGCTTGACGATGGTACGCGCGGTATTGTCGATGACGTAGGCACTGGGGCTGCCGCCGTTCCAGACGGACATGCGCTGGATGTGCGGCTCCACCATGACCACGGTCGCCGCAACAAACCGCCCGTGGGGCAGGCTGGACCTGAGCCTGGCGTTGAGCTCCCGGACCACCGTTTCCAGCGAGTAGCCCTCCCGGGCCAGGCGGGAGAAAGTTTCGACCACGGGCATCAGCGCCAGCGCAGCGGGCAGGCCATGACCGGTGGCATCGGCGATCAAACTGTACTGGCGCTGGGACGGGCTGCGGATGGACAGGATAATGTCGCCATTGAAGTCGCCCGCCGGGTTGAGGATATAGCGAGCCTCGAGGGCTTTCTCTTCGCCCTGATGAAGCAGGCGGTCCAACAGTTCCCGGGCGAGATCGCTGTCGGCCCGGCTGCGGTTGTAGTAGTCGGCCAGCCGCGCATTGGTGGTCTCAAGGTCACGTTGCAGTCGCGCAATACGTTGGGACGCCCGCACACGGGCCCGCAGTAAGGGAAAGCTGATGGGTTTGGTGAGGTAGTAATCGGCGCCAATGTCGAGCCCTTCCACCTCGTCGCTTTCGGCCGCGTTGGCGCTCATCATCATGATCGGCACCCACCGGTCCAGCCGGTCTTTCAGGGCCTCACAGAGCGCCAGCCCATCCATCACGGGCATGGTCACGTCGATCATGAACAGGTCAAACCCCGAGTCCCGCTCAAACTGCGCCAGGGCATCACCGCCATGCTCTGCGAAAGACACGGTATGACCCTCTGCATGGAGGAAGGACCCAAGCAGCCGACGTATGGTGACGTCGTCGTCAACCACCAGTACGTGCAAGCGATCTTGTGGCGTTATCGCAGCGTGCAGCTCTGGCATGTCAGTCCTCAATAACGAACAGTCGGTCGAAATGCGCAACGTCCAGGATGTCCCGGACCAGGCCCCGGGCGTGGCGGATCGTGACGGACTGGTCTCGCTCGCGCGCGCGCTCCTGGAGAACCAGCAGCAGGCCGAGGGCCGCGCTATCGAGGTAGTTCAGATCGGCAAAATCCATCACGATGTGCCGGACGTCCTGTCGATCGGTCACGCGTTCCTGTTCCGCCTTGAACACGGAGTACTGGCTGAAATCGAAACGCCCCCGCAGTTGAAGCATCGCAACGCCTTCCTGGAGGGTGTAGGAAACACTGAAGTCAGAGCCCATGGCTGTCTCTCTCGGGGAGGTCGTTGCGGCGACCGTGGCGGTCATGGATGGCGGCTGGCGCGCGAGTATTCCGCCTCGATGCCGGGCACCCAGCCCTGTGTATCGTCCGAGGACATACGCCGGAGGCCGCTTTCAGATCACAGAGACGACGGGCGGGCGGGGTGCTCCAGGGCGGACAAAAACGCCTCAAAGGTCAGGTTGGCGGCGTCAATTGCGGTGCTCTGGTCGCTTGCAAGCGGAAACCGGTGGTCAAGAAAGTGGCGGAACTGAAGCCAGCGTGGGCCCGCGTCCTCAAATCGGGTCGTCAGGAAGTGCCGGGGTGCATCCGGTAAGGCGGCCGCCACCGAGCGTTCCAGCAGAACCGCGCCCATCTGTGCGCCCGAGAGGACGTACAGGCAGCCCACCCGGTGGGCCGGTGAGCCGGCGTCCAGCCCGTCTGGCACCGGCATCCAACGGCCGGCGGGCAAGTGGGAATGGCCATCCGCCAACATCGCCAGATCCCTGAGCAGGGATTGACGTCGGGGGAGGAAAAACGGAGAGGCGTCGTCGCGACTCGCCATCAGCGCCTGATCCAGCCACCGTTCAAGCGGCACCCACACCCGGGCCAGGGCCAACAGACTGTCCCGGTAGCGGTCCAGGGTCAGCTCGTTGCCGACCAGGCAAGCCAGCACCGGCTGGTGATCCAGTCGGCGGTGGGCGGGAGCCGTCTCCTGCCGCAGTTGAACCGACAGGGGTACCTCACTGGCGTCCCGCCCAGGCAGCGGTTCAGGGGATGGGTCGGACATCGGCGGGCTCACTGCGCTCCAGGCGGGTCTTGGAGCGCTCAGTGTACCCGCCGGAACGCAGACCGAACAGCTTCAGAACAGGTAATCGGTGGACAGGATCTGTGACGCCCGCCCCCGCACAATGTCGCTGACCAGATCCCGGTTTCGCTCCACCGCGCGGGTCGCCACCGTGGTGCGGATGGAAAATACCCGCAAGGCGTCCGCTACCGACAACGTGCCTTCGGCGGAATCCTTGCGTCCGTTGAACGGCAGGGTATCCGGCCCGCGCTGGCACTGGGTGTTCAGGTTGATGCGGCCGACCTGCCCGGCGAGCTGGTCGATCAGCCGGCCCAGGGTCTCCGGATGATTGCCGAACAGGCTCAGTTGCTGCCCGTAGTCCGACCGGCCCACCGCCTCGATCACCTCCCGCTCGTCACGGAACACCACCACCGGGATCACCGGGCCAAACTGTTCTTCCCCGTAAACCCGCATGTCCGGGGTAACCGGATACCGGACCGCAGGATGGAAGTAGCTGCCGTAGATATCACCGCCGCCGGCGTTCAGGACGCGGGCACCCCGTTCCCGGGCGTCCTGGACCAGGTCCGCCAGGTAGCGGGTCTTGCCGGGTTCCGGCAACGGCGTCAGGTGCGCCCCCTGGGACCAGGGCAATCCCGGCACCAGGGCGTCCACGGCCGCCGTCAGGCGGCGGACAAAGGGTTCCGCCACCGACTCGTGCACGTACAGCAGTTTCAGGGCGGTACAGCGCTGGCCATTGAACGACAGCGCGCCGGCGACGCATTCCCGTACCGCCAGTTCCAGATCCGCGTCCGGCAGCACAATGCCGGGGTTATTGGCGTCCAGCCCGAGCACCGATCGCAGCCGGTGCGGGCGCGGGTGCCTCTGCTTGAGCGCAACGGCGCCCCGATGGGTGCCGATAAACGCCAGCATATCCACATCACCACTGGCCATGAGCGCACCGGCGATCTCCCGCCCGCTGCCAAACACGATGTTGATGACGCCGGGGGGAAAACATCGCCGGAATGCGTCCATCAACGGCTTGATCATCAGAACGCCGTACTTTGCCGGCTTGAACACCACCGTGTTACCCATGATCAAGGCGGGAATGAGCGTGCTGAACGTTTCGTTCAAGGGGTAGTTGTACGGCCCCATACACAGCGCCACGCCGACCGGCAGGCGCCGGGTCTGGGCCACCACGCCGCCGACCACCTCGAACCGGGACGAACGCCGGTCCAGTTCCTTGAGCGCGTGCACGGTGTCCACAATGTAATCGCAGGTGCGGTCGAACTCCTTGCCGGCGTCGGCCAGGGTTTTACCAATTTCCCACATCAGCAGGTCCACCACCTCGTCCCGCTGTTCCCGCATGGCGCTGAGGAATCGTTCGACGTGGTCAATGCGCTCCGCGATCGACAGGCTGGGCCACAGCCCGGTGCCCCCGCCGTAGGCCAGCTTGGCGGCGGCCAGGGCCCGTAACGCGCTGGCGGCGTCCATCATGGGTGCTTGCCCCAGGCACAACGGCTCCGGCGGCCCGTCCGGGCGTTCGTGCACCCGGATCGCGCTGATCACATCCGCGTAGCGGCCGGCCCAGGGCAGCAGCTCACCGTCGATCAGCACATGCCGGATCGAGGCCGAGCCGGCGCCATAGTGGTGGAGAAAGACCTCGGGCACGCTGCCCCGGTCCGGAAAACGGAAACGGGCAACGGGGGGTGACCGGTCCGGGACCGTCAACGTGGTCATGATTCCACCTCGCGTTCCACATCGGCCTGGCCCGGGGTAATGCCTTTGGCGTCGGCAAGGGCACCGGCAATCGCCGCAAAGGCGTCGGCGTTCAGGGAGGCGCTGCCAATCAGCCCGCCGTCCACGTCCGGCAGGCCGAAGATGGCGCCGGCGTTGTCGGCTTTCACGCTGCCGCCGTACAGCAGGATCAGCCGATCGCCCTGCTCGGCACCGCCGGGCTGACTATTGACGAAAGCGCGAATGGCCTGGTGCACCTCGGCAATTTGCTCGAGGGTCGCGGTCTTGCCGGTGCCGATCGCCCAGACCGGTTCATAGGCAATAACACCCCGGGTGAGGAAGGCCACGCCGACCTGGTCGATCACCGCCTGCAACTGCTGCTGCAGGACCGCCAGGGTCTGGCCCGCGTCCCGTTCCTGCTCGGTTTCGCCGATGCACAACACCGGCGTCAGACCCACGTTCAGCAGCGCCTGGAAGCGGGCGGCCACGGTCTCGTTGGTCTCGCCAAACAGCACCCGACGCTCGGAATGGCCGACCAGCGCGTAGCGGCAGCCCAGCTCCTGCAGCATGGTGGCGCTGACGTCGCCGGTGTAGGCACCGCTGACGAAGGGCGACACGGTTTGCGCCCCCAGCTTGATGCCGGTATAGCCCAGCAGGTCCCGCACCTGAAACAGGTAAGGCGCAGGCGGGCAGAACGCCAGTTCAATGCCGTCCCGGAACGGCCGCAGGCGCGGCAGCATGCGCACCAGCAGGGCCTGGTTGGACTGCAGGCTGCCGTTCATTTTCCAGTTTCCAATCAACACCGGTTGTCGTGTCATGGCGCGTCTCCTCAACGAGTCAAATCAGGTATCCAGGGCGCAGCGGATGGCTCCCGGGCCCGGGTAGAAGGCCCGGGCGCCGAGGTCCTCTTCGATGCGCAGAAGTCGGTTGTATTTGGCAATGCGGTCAGACCGGCTGAGGGAACCGGTCTTGATCTGGCCGGCCCGGGTGGCCACCGCCAGGTCGGCGATGAAGGTGTCTTCGGTCTCGCCGCTGCGGTGGGAAATCACCGCGGTGTAGCCGGCGTCCTGGGCCATGCCAATGGCTTCGAGGGTTTCCGAGAGGGTGCCGATCTGGTTGAGCTTGATGAGCACCGAATTGCCCACCTCCCGGCGGATACCCTCGGCGATGAGCGAGGTATTGGTCACAAACAGATCGTCACCGACCAGTTGGACCCGTTCCCCCAGGCGCTCCGTCAGCAGGCGCCAGCCGGACCAGTCATTTTCATCCATGCCGTCTTCAATGGAGGCAATCGGGTACTGCATGGCCAGGGACATCAGGTAATCCGCAAAGCCCTCGGAATCAAAGGTCTTGCCCGCACCCTCAAGGTGGTAGCGACCGTCCCGGAAAAACTCGGAGGCGGCGCAGTCCAGGGCCAGCACAACGTCGGTGCCCGGCCGGTAGCCGGCCTTTTCCACGGCGGCCAGAATCAGATCCAGCGCCTCTTCGCTGGAACGCAGGTTGGGCGCAAAACCGCCTTCGTCGCCCACGGCGGTGGACAGCCGTCCTTTGCGCAACAGAGAGCGGAGGGCGTGGAAGGTCTCCGCCCCCATGCGCAGGGCGTCGGCGTAGCTGGAGGCGCCTACCGGCTGAATCATGAACTCCTGAAGATCCACCGTATTGTCGGCGTGGGCGCCCCCGTTGATGATGTTCATCATCGGCACCGGCATCACGCAGGGTTCGGCGTAGCCGTACAGTTCCGCCAGGTGCCGGAACAAGGGCTGCTGCCGGTAGTTGGCGCCCGCGTTGGCCATGGCCAGGGACACCGCCAGGATGGCGTTGGCCCCGAGCTCCGATTTGTTCGGGGTGCCATCCAGCTCGCATAGAAGGCGGTCGTTCACTTTCTGGTCCAGCACGCTGGCGCCGGCCAGGGCCGGCGCGATCCGGCGGTTCACCGCCTCGACGGCCCCCAGCACGCCCTTGCCCTGATAGCGGGCGGGATCGCCGTCGCGCTTTTCCAGCGCTTCCCGGCTGCCGGTGGACGCGCCGGACGGCACCCGCCCAATACCGCGGACCCGATTGCGCAGGCGCACTTCCACTTCCACCGTGGGAAATCCCCGGGAATCGAGGATTTCCCGAGCCTTGATCTCATCAATCTGTTCCATATCCGTGACCCTTGCGCCCCATGCCGGTGCATTTGATTGCAACCGAACGTTTAAGGCGCGAATTATTTTCTAAAACGAACATCCCTAGCCGAAAAAAAGGTGAGATCCTCTCACCCTGATGTCCTTGGCAAGCCCGAGAGGGCTTCGCCTCCTGCAGTCGCGGTGCTGCCGGCCTGTTCCTCAGGTCCGGAACGACGACACCAGCGACTCGATGTTGTTGACCGACTGTTTCAGGCGCTCGCCCGTGCGCACGAGCCGGCCGATTTCGTCCCGGGTGTGGCCAGCGGCCACGCTGATGTCGGAGACTTGCCGGGCCACCGACTGGCTGACCTGCTCCTGCTCATCCATGCCGGCGCGAATCTGTTCGGCGCCCTGGTGAATGTCACGGGCCGCGGTCTGCACCTGCCCGGCACCGTCGGACACGGCCACAATCACGGCCTTCACCGAAGACAGGCGTTCCAGCCCCTGATCCATGAACGCGACGGCTTCTTCCGCCTCGGCCTGCAGGCGGCCTGCCAGATCCCGGATCAGATCGGTGCTCTGGGTGGTCTTCTGGGCCAGGGTCCGCACTTCATCCGCGACGACCGCAAAGCCCCGGCCTGCCTCACCAGCGCGGGCCGATTCAATAGCGGCGTTCAGGGCCAGCAGGTTGGTCTGGTTCGCAATGTCGTCGATGGCCTGGGTGATGCGGCCAATATCCAGGGACGCATCCCGGAGCGTTGCCAGCTTGGCGGAGGTGCGCTGGGACTGCTGCTCCAGCTCGTCGACGCTTTCACGGCCGCGGTCCGCATCGTCCAGGTTGCGGGCGGTCTGGTCGTTCACCGAGGCCACCAGTTGATGGGTGTGGCGGACGGATCCGGCCACTTCCCGGGCGCTGGACTCCATCTCCGTCATGGCGCTGGCAATGCCGTCCAGCTCTTCGGACTGCTGCCGAATGCGGTCGGTAAACCGCTGGGAGAACTCCGTGTTTTCGCTGGCGATGTCCGAAAGATCCCGGCCGGCCTGCTGCAACTGCGCCAACACCTTGGCCATGGCGTCGGCCAGCTGGTTGACGGATTGCTTCAGGTCCTGGAACTCCCCCGACGCCGCGATCGTCAGCCGCTCCCGGTAGTCGCCGTTGGCCATGGCCGTGAGGTGTGCCAGCGTCGCCTTGAGTGGCCGGCTGATCATGCGGCCCAGCAGGACGGACGTCACCAGCGACAACAGCAACACCAGGGGCAGCAGGATGTAGATGATGCGTTCCGCCCGCACGGTGCTCTCGTCGAGCCGGTTCACCGCGCCCTGGGCCTGATCGCCTACGGAACGGGACAGGCCATCCAGGGTGTCCGCCATGGACGACAACAGCGCCTCGGACTGCTTGACCTCGGCGGCAGCGGCCTGGCGGCCCTGTCGGTACTGGAAGTATTCGGCGATGACGCCGTCGTCATTGTTCACCGCGTCGTTGAAGTTCTGGACCAGGGCCGGCAGCGTTTCGAGCCGGGGGATTTCGTCCACCAGGGCCTGAACGTCCTGCACCCAGGTCTTGGTGGCAAAACGAAGGTCGTCAACGATCTTGGTCAGCTTTTCGGTATCTTCCGTACTCACCAGCTGCATGATCAGCAGCTCGATGCTGGTCAGGTTGTCCATCACCGTGGTGAACAGGTCCCGGATGTAGATGTCGTTGCCCGCCGGTTCGGTGCCCTCCCGAATCAGCAACCGTTTGATGTCCGCGTTGTTGACCAGAAAGCCGCCGAGCTTGTTATCGACGGTCGCCGACGAGCGAAGCGCGGTTCGTTTCGCCTCGGCCATGGCCGACAGCCGGCCTTCCAACTGTTCCGCCTGGGCCACCAGCGCCGCCGCGGGGTTACTCGTATCCGTGCCGCCGACGACATTGGACAGCTGGCGGATCGCGTCGATCAGCGGCTTGCGCTGGCTGTCCGCGCTGGCGAGGCGCTGATTGAGCGCGTCGATGGTGTCTGCCCCAGCGAGGGCGAGCACCTGTTTGTCCAACTCCGCGCGCCGGGCTTCCACGTCCCGGACCTGCTGGTCCAGCGGGAACACACGGTCGGTCAGTTCACTGTTGGTTCGGGAGAAAGACGACAGGACGGAGAGGTTGAACAATCCCCATCCGAAAATAATCAGACACAGAATGCCAAATCCGGCATACAAGCGATGGATAACAGAGGTCCGTTTCATAGGTTGCACCCCTGAGCCCTGCGTCAAGGGCTTTGAAAACGGGTGGAAAAAGGGCCGGTGGAAGCCGCGAAGGTGCGACATCCTGAGATGCTCTGAAAGGGGGGACTAGTCAAGCAAACCGGCCAAAACCCACCGTGACAACGGTGCACTGCCTGCCGCGCCCCGAGGGTCCGTTACGCGACAGGCAATGCTCGGTTAGGGGCTTAGCTCTGACGAGCGTCGGCCCACTGTTTCAGCAACTCATCGTAGGGAATGGTCTGACCCTGCGGCTTCTCGTTGGACAGCTTGGGCTTCGGTGCGCCCGGCTGATCCAGCCAGTACTGCGGGTCACGCGGTTCGTTCAGCTTCACGCCGCAGGTCGGCTGCACGTTGGCACGCTCCAGGCGCTGCATCACGCGATCCTGCGCGTCGGCCAGTCCGTCCAGGGCCTTCTGCGGGGTGGCTTCGCCACTGGCAGCCTGGGAAACGTACTGCCACCACAGCTGAGCCAGCTTCGGGTAATCCGGCACGTTGGTGCCCGTCGGGGTCCAGCGGTTGCGGTCCGGGCTGCGGTAGAACTCCACCAGGCCACCGAGCTTCGGCGCCATTTCGGTCATGACGTCAGAGTTGATGTCAGACTTGCGGATCGGGGTCAGGCCCGCGATGGTCTTCTCCAGGGACACGGTCTTGGAGACGGTGAACTGGGCGTAGAGCCAGGCCGCCAGACGACGCTTCTCCGGGGTGGACTTCAGGAAGGTCCAGGAACCCACGTCCTGATAACCCAGCTTCATGCCCTTTTCCCAGTAGGGACCGTGGGGCGACGGGGCCATCCGCCACTTGGGTGAACCGTCCTCGTTTACAACCGGCAGACCATCCTTGATCATGCTGGCGGTGAAGGCGGTGTACCAGAAAATTTGCTGGGCCACGTTACCTTGGGCAGGGACAGGACCGGCCTCGGAGAAGGTCATGCCGGCCGCCTCGGGCGGCGCGTACTTCTTCAGCCAGTCAACGTATTTCTGGGTAGCGTAGACCGCCGCAGGCCCGTTGGTGGCACCGCCGCGGGAAACACTGGAGCCAACCGGATGGCAATCCTCAACGCGGATACCCCACTCGTCCACGGGCAGGCCGTTGGGCAGGCCCTTGTCGCCGGCACCGGCCATGGAGAACCAGGCGTCCGTGAAGCGCCAGCCGAGGGACGGGTCTTTCTTGCCGTAGTCCATGTGACCATAAACGCGCTCGCCATCGATGGTCTTGACCTTATCGGTGAAGAACTCGGCGATGTCCTCATAGGCAGACCAGTTGACGGGCACGCCCAGGTCGTAGCCATAGATTTCCTTGAACTTTTTCTTCAGGTCCGGGCGCTCGAACCAGTCGGCGCGGAACCAGTAGAGGTTGGCAAACTGTTGATCCGGCAGCTGGTACAGCTTGCCGTCAGGGCCGGTGGTGAAGGCCAGGCCGATGAAGTCGTTGAGGTCCAGGGTTGGCAGGGTGAAGTCCTTGCCGTCGCCTTTCATCATGTCCTCGACCGGGACGACCTTACCGTAGCGGAAGTGCGTGCCGATCAGGTCGGAATCGTTGACCCAGCCGTCGTAGATGTTACGGCCGGACTGCATCTGGGTCTGCAGCTTCTCGATGACGTCCCCTTCCTGGATCAGGGTGTGCGTCAGCTTGATGCCGGTAATCTCTGAGAAGGCCTTGGCCAGAACCTTGGACTCGTATTCATGAGTGGCCAGGGTCTCCGACACCACGTTGATTTCCATGCCGCGGAACGGCTCGGCGGCCTTCGCGAACCACTTCATTTCTTTGAGCTGCTCTTCTTTGGAGAGCGTGGAACGTTTGAAAGCCTGGTTCACCCACTTCTCAGCTGCGTCCGTGTACTGGTCCGCGCTGACCTGCAGGCTCAGTCCCATCGCTGCGACGCCAACGGCGGCGCTGAGCAACAGAGACTTCGGATAGTTATTGTTGTTGAACATATCCAACCTCGTTTCTGTTTTTGTTGATGAGGCGTTCCGGTGCCGGTTCGCCTCCTGTGCATAGCGTTCCAAGCCGCTATTCTTTCCTGACCGGAGAACGAAGGTGATCGTTTCCGATCCCAGTCTTAAAAATAGTTCGTTTTCGAAATTATGACAACCGTTTTAAGAAAAATTTTTGGAGCGAATGTTCGCTAACAATCTATAACGAACATTCATTCTCACTATCAGCCCCAGCGCAGCAACACCAGCAGCCAGATCACCGACACCACCAGGGCCACCCAGAGGGTGACGGTGGTGAAGCCGAGGAAGGCCAGGTGAATATAGGCGGCCGAGAGCAGGCCGATGAACAACCGGTCTCCCCGGGTGGTGGCAATGGGCAGGAAGCCTTTGCGTTCCACGCACGGTGAGACAATTTCGAAAACGGTCATCATCACCAGTATGGCAGCAATTACGGAAAAGAAGATGGCGACGCTGGGCGTCCAGTTCATCCACGCGAGCATGTCTTGTCTCCTCTTCGATTAGACCCGGCCCAGCGCGAAGCCGGTGGCCACGTGATGGCGTACGAACCAGATCACCAGGATACCCGGCACGATGGTCAGCGAACCGGCTGCCGCCAGCACGCCCCAGTCGATACCGCTGGCACCGACGGTGCGGGTCATGATGGCGCCGATAGGCTGAGCGTCCACCGAAGTGAGCGTTCGGGCCAGCAGCAGTTCCACCCAGGAAAACATGAAGGCAAAGAACGCCGTCACGCCAATACCGGAGCGAATCATCGGGATGAAGATCTTCACGAAGAACTTCGGAAAGCTGTAGCCATCGATGTAGGCCATTTCGTCGTACTCCCGGGGCACCCCGGACATGAAGCCCTCCAGGATCCACACCGCCAGCGGCACGTTGAACAGGCAGTGCGCCAGCGCCACCGCAATGTGGGTATCAAACAGGCCCACGGAGGAGTACAGCTGAAAGAACGGCAGCAGGAAGACCGCTGGCGGTGCCATCCGGTTGCTCAGCAGCCAGAAGAACAGGTGCTTGTCCCCCAGAAACTTGTAGCGACTGAAGGCGTAGGCCGCCGGCAGCGCCACCAGCAGGGTGATGATCACGTTCATGGACACGTACATCATCGAGTTGATGTAGCCGTTGTACCAGCTCGGGTCCGTGAAGATCACCGCGTAGTTGTGCAGGGTGAACTGCTGCGGAAAGAAGGTCAGGCCGCTGAGGATTTCCTCGTTGGTCTTGAACGACATATTCAGCAGCCAGTACACCGGCGTCAGCAGCAGCAGAATAAACGCTGCAATGCCCAGGTTCTTGGATCGGGTCTGTTGCATGACTTTCTCCTTATTTTTCTTTGTCCGCTTGGGTGATGGCGGTGAAGAACAGCCAGGACACCAGCAGTACGATCAGGAAGTAGATGATCGAAAAGGCGGCCGCGCGGCCCAGGTCGAACTGACCGATGGCCATGGTGGTCAGGGTCTGGCTCAGGAAGGTGGTGGAACTGCCCGGGCCACCGCCGGTGAGCACGAAGGGCTCGGTGTAGATCATAAAGCTGTCCATGAACCGCAGCAGGAAGGCGATGATCAGCACGTTCTTGAGGCGCGGCAGCTGGATGTAGCGGAACACCGCCCACTTGGAGGCCCGGTCAATCTCGGCGGCCTGGTAGAACGCCTCTGGAATCGCCCTCAGGCCGGAATAGCACAGCAGGGCCACCAGCGGCGTCCAGTGCCAGACGTCCATCAGCAGCACGGTCAGCCAGGCGTCCACGGTGTCAGCGGTATAGTTGTAGTCCAGCCCCAGGGCGTTGAGGCCCCAACCAAACAGGCCAATGTCGCTCCGGCCAAAGATCTGCCAGATGGTGCCCACCACGTTCCAGGGAATCAGCAGCGGCAGGGCCAGCAGGATCAGGCACAAGGACGCCTTGACCCCGGTTTTGGGCATCATCAGGGCGACACCGATACCGAGGGGAATTTCGATCAGCAGCACGGCGCCGGAGAACAGGAACTGGCGAACCAGCGATTCCTGCAGTTGCTCGTTATGCAGCACGGAGGTGAACCATTCGGTGCCCACGTAGTAAGCCTGGCCCGGACCGAAAATGTCCTGTACCGAATAGTTCACCACGGTCATCAGCGGCACCAGCGCCGAGAACGCGACGAGAATGAACACCGGCAGCACCAGCCACCAGGCACGGTTGTTCTGGATCTTGCCCATTATGACTGCTCCTCTACCAGGAATTCGTCGACGTACAGCATCAGCCACGGCTGCGGGAACGTCAGGTGGATACGGCTGCCCACCGCGGCCTCGAAGTCCTCGTTCTGCCGGACTTTCAGGGTTTCCTGGTCCAGCCGCACGGTGACGATCTTGTAGGTTCCCAGGTCCTCCACATCGAGCACTTCGGCCTCGAAGGTCTCCTCAGTAGCCATCTCGGACACCTGGATGAACTCCGGCCGGATGCCGATTTTCAGGTTGCTGGACTTGGTCCGTTGCAGCACGTCCACCTGCCAGGGTTCCAGGGGCACCACGGTGCCGCCGAAGCAGACGCCACGGGGGCAGCGCTGCACCTCGATCAGGTTCATGCCGGGACTGCCGATGAAGAAGCCCACGAAGGTGTGGTTGGGCCGCTCGAACAGTTCGGTCGGCGTGCCGAACTGGACAATCTGGCCGCCGTACATCACCGCAATCTTGTCCGCGAACGTGGAGGCCTCGAGCTGGTCGTGGGTGACGTACACCATGGTGATGTCGAACTGCTCGTGAATCTGCTTGAGCTTGCGCCGCAGCTTCCACTTCAGCTGCGGGTCGATCACCGTCAGCGGCTCGTCAAACAGGATGGCGGAGACATCCTCCCGAACCAGGCCACGGCCCATGGAAACCTTCTGTTTTTCGTCCGCGGTCAGGTTGCGGGCCTTTTTGTAGAGTTTGTCTCCGATCTCCAGCACTTCGGCGATCTCGTGCACCCGGGCCTTGATCTTGGAGGCCGGGACCTTGCTGTTCTTGAGGGGGAACGCCAGGTTGTCGTACACCGTCATGGAGTCGTAGATCACCGGGAACTGAAACACCTGGGCGATGTTGCGGTCCCGGGGCGAGAGCTCGTTCACCCGCTTGCCGTCAAACAGAATGTCGCCTTCAGACGGTTGCAGCAGCCCCGAAATGATGTTGAGCATGGTGCTCTTGCCACAGCCGGAAGGCCCCAGCAGCGCATAGGCGCCACCCTTCTCCCAGACATGGTCGAGCTGGCGAATAGCGTAGTCGTCCGGGCCCTCGGGCGTATCGCTGTAACTGTGGGCCAGGGACTTGAGTGTGATTTCAGCCATCAGAGTCCTCCTGAACGCGTCTGGGACGGGGTGTGAACGAGCGAACCGCTCTGGTCAAACACGAACAGTTTGTCCACCGGCAGGTACACCTTGATGGGCGCGCCGGTGTGATACTGGTGTACGCCCATCAGCTGGAGCACCATCTCAAAATGTCGGTTCTGCACGTGCATGAAGGTTTCCGAGCCGCTGATGTCGCTCAGGGCCACCTCCATGGACATCTCGAAATCGTCGTTGTGGGCCGGCACCAGGCCGATGTGGCTCGGGCGGATACCAAACCAGTAGTCGCCCGGGGCCAGCTGGGCCAGCTCGCGGGTGAGCGCGTGGTGGGAGTACTCGTCGAAGGTGACTTCGGTGTCGGTCACCCGGCCCCGGATCATGTTCATGGGCGGCTCGCTGAACAGTTCCGCCGCCAGCGTACTGACCGGTGCCCGGTACACATCCATCACCGGACCGGTCTGCACCACCTGCCCTTCGTGCAGGAGGGTGGTGGTGCCACCCAGGGCCAGGGCCTCGTTAGCCTCGGTGGTGGCGTACACGGCGATGCACTGGCGTTCCCGGAACAGCGCCCGCAGTTCCGCCCGCAGCTCTTCCCGCAGCTTGTAATCGAGGTTGACCAGAGGCTCGTCGAACAGGATCAGGGTGGCGTCCTTGACCAGTGCCCTCGCCATGGCGGTGCGCTGCTGCTGACCACCGGACAGCTCCAGCGGGTAGCGCTTGAGCAGCGGCTCGATCTGCAGCATGGACGCAGTTTCCCGCACCCGCCGGTCGATCTCGCTGTCGGCCATCTTGGCCAGGCGCAGGGGCGAGGCGATGTTCTCGTACACCGTGAGGTTCGGGTAGTTGATGAACTGCTGATAGATCATCGAGATGTTGCGCTGCTGAACCGGCTGGCCGGTCACGTCCTGACCGTTATAAAGCAGGCGCCCGGCCGTGGGCTTGTCCAGACCCGCCATCAGACGCATCAGTGAGGTCTTTCCCGCCAGCGTCCGGCCCAGCAATACGTTGAACGAACCGGCTTCAAAGGTGAGATTGGCGTCTCGGATGTAATCGACGCCGTCGACCTCACGGGAGACATTCTCCAGTGTTAGGGACATAGGCTTACCTTTTTGTTGTTGTGAAAACGGGCCGGGCGACCGTGGCGCGCCCGGAAATTCGATTTCGAAGCACTGTAACGCAAACGCCGTACCATTTTTTCACAAAGCCTAGGTATAAACCCGTATCTAATTGGAAACGCTAGCAATTTACGTCAGGGCAGCATGTTCCTAACCGAAAATCATGGTTTTCGTTTAACACTGTTTTGTGTAATCTGAACAGCTCATTGAACAGTTGAACTGTCCAATATTGAACAGTTTTCCGTGCATTCCCCCGGTCAGAATGCTAAGACACCAGGGCCTTTCGCCGTAAAACGAACAAGCGGACCCGACAAAGCGAACCTACCCGCCATGAAACGAACCGCCGCCACCGACTACCGACACTGGATTGAAGCCTCCTGGAACCGCTGCGTCGCCTGGGGCCTGAATCACGACCAGGAGCCCGTGGATACCCCGCTGCCACTGACGGATGACGCGACGCTGGAGGAACTGCGATCCGCCACCGAAGCGGAGGTGCTGCCCTACTATCGGAACGTGCTGTCGAACAGCCGCTGCCTGATCCTTCTGGCGGACCCGAACGCCACCATCCTGTGCAGCTGGGGCGATGAGCGGATTACCGACATCCGCCTGCGGCACCGCTTCCAGCCTGGCATCAGCTGGCGGGAGGAAGCCTGTGGCACCAACGCCATTGGCACCGCCATTGCCGTGGGCGAACCCATCCAGGTGCAGCGAAACGAACATTTTCTTCGTCTGAACCGAACCCTGATCGGGTCCGCGGCGCCGATTTTCCGTGCCAATCGGGAGTTAGCGGGAGTACTCAGCGTATTCAGCGACGCCTACCTGCCCCAGGCCCACACCCTGGGCATGGTCCGCCTGCTCTCTCTGTCGGTGGAAAACCGCCTGATCATGAAGCAGTTTGGCGGCAGCCATCCGCAAATCACGCTGAGTTCCAACGCCGACAATTTCGACAGCCCCTGGTCCGGCATCCTCGTGTGCAATCGGGGGGGGCAGGTGATCGCCAGCAACCAGCGGGCAGATCAGTTACTGGGCACGACCACCGCCAACCGGGCCCTGAGTGACCTGTTCCGAACCCGGAGCGACGACATTCTGGATTACCCCGAACGCACGCCGTTTCAGTTGGTCACCCGGGACAAGGTGCGTCTGAGCGCCCGGCTGCGTCGCCCGCCGGCGGCCCAGCGTACGGGCGCCCCCCCGGACACGGCGGCCACGGACGGCCCGGGCACTCCGGGGCTGGAGCAGATTGAATACGGCGACGCCAGTGTGCGCCGCTGCGCGGACCAGGCCCGCAAGGTGCTGGCCCGGGGCGTGCCGGTGCTGATCACCGGGGAGACCGGAGTGGGAAAAGAAGTGTTGGTGAAAGCGCTGCATCAGGGCAGCGCCCGCCGGGACAAGCCCCTGGTGTCGGTGAACTGTGCGGCCATTCCGCCGGAACTCGTGGAATCCGAGTTGTTCGGGTACGAACCGGGCGCGTTTACCGGCGCCCGGGCGCAGGGGTCCCTCGGCTACATCCGCAAGGCCCATACTGGCCTGCTGTTCCTGGATGAGATCGGCGAAATGCCGCTGGCAGCCCAGGCCCGGTTGCTGAGGGTGCTGCAGGAGCGGGAGGTGACGCCGGTGGGCGGCACCGACAGCGTGCCGGTGGACCTGCTGCTAGTGACTGCCACCAACCGATCCCTGAATGATCGGATTCGCGACGGCCAGTTCCGTGCCGATCTCTATTACCGCATTAACGGCCTGTCCGTGGCGCTGCCCGCCTTGCGCGAGCGCACCGATCGGCGGGAGCTTATCGAACACCTGTACCGCACCTACCGGGACGACACCCAGCCGGACACCCTGGCGCCGGAAGTGCTGAACACCCTGGAGCAACACCCCTGGCCCGGTAACATCCGGCAGCTGGTGAACGTGCTTCGCGTGGCCATCGCCATCGCCGACGGAGACACCCTCGCACCCTGGCACCTGCCGGCGGACTTTCTGGAAAGCCTGGGAGGGACGACAAACCTCGGCGGCCGGGACACCCATGACGCCGGGCACATCACCGCCCAGAAGGGGCCGGATGACACCCGCGTTACCCCGAAACCGATCTCCGCTCCGGACCCGTCACGCACCCAGCGGGCCGCACCGGAGCGGAGCCACGGCAAGACCCCGGTGCCGGATACGCTGCGGGTGTACCAGAAACACGAGGGCAACATTTCCCGCACCGCCCGGGAACTGAACATCAGCCGAAACACCCTGTACAAGCGCCTGCGGGAGCTGGGCGTTCGCTGACGCCCCGCCTTGCGTCCGGGATGACGCCGACAGACAGTGTGACGACGGCGGGATTACAGTCGGTTGACCGCCGCAATCCAGCCGTCGTACAGCTCATCCCGCTTGGCCTTGGTCATGGCCGGCTCAAAGGTGCGGTCACAGCGCCAGAGTGACGCCAATTCGTCCAGGGAGGAATAGACCCCGGCCTTCAGCCCCGCCAGATAGGCGGCGCCCAGGGCCGTCGTTTCCACCAGGGAGGGCCGGTCTACCCGCGCCCCCAGGATGTCAGCGAGGAACTGCAACACCCAGTTGTTGGCCACCATGCCACCGTCCACCCGCAGGTTGACCGGTCGCAGGCCGTCCTTTTCCATGGCCTTTTGAAGATCCTTGGTCTGGTAGCACACCGACTGCAGGCCGGCGGTAACAATTTCCTTGATGCCGGTGTCCCGGGTCAGCCCAAAAATGGCGCCCCGGGCGTTCGGGTCCCAGTAAGGCGCGCCGAGGCCGGTAAACGCGGGCACCAGATAGACCCCGTGATCCACCGGCGTTCCCTCCGCCATGGGCTCGGTTTCGCAGGCGTCGCGAATCAGCCGCAGGCCATCCCGCAGCCATTGGATGGTGGCGCCGGCAATAAAAATACTGCCCTCGAGGGCATAGGTTGGCTTGCCGTTTACCCGGTAGGCCACCGTAGTCAGCAGCCGGTGCTGGGAGGCCAGCGCCTGGTCGCCGGTGTTCAACATCAGGAAGCAGCCGGTGCCGTAGGTGCTTTTGGCCATGCCGCTTTCGAAACAGGTCTGGCCGAACAGAGCGGCCTGCTGGTCGCCGGCCATGCCCAGCACTCGAGCGCCGTTGAGGGCACCACCTTCGGAGACCACGCCAAAATCATCGGCGGAATCGAGCACCTCCGGCAACAGGGCCCGGGGCACGTCGAACAGCTTCAGCAACTCGTCGTCCCAGTCCTGGGTATGGATATTGAAGAGCAGCGTACGGCTGGCGTTGGTGGCGTCGGTGCGATGGACCTTGCCGCCGGTGAGCCGCCACAGCAGGAAGCTGTCGATGGTGCCAAAGGCCAGTTCTCCCCGCTCCGCCCGCGCCTGGGCGCCGTCCACGTGGTCGAGGATCCAGCGGACCTTGGTGGCGGAAAAGTAAGGATCAATCAGCAGGCCGGTGCGGGCGTTGACATCCGCCTCAAGATCACGCGCCTTCAGGGACTCACAGAAGGCCGCCGTTCGGCGATCCTGCCAGACAATGGCGTTGTAGATCGGTTTGCCGGTGGCGCGATCCCACACCACGGTCGTTTCCCGCTGGTTGGTGATCCCCACCGCGACAATCTCGTCCGCCGCGGTGGTTTCCTCCGCCACCACCGAATCGATGGTGCGGCGCACAGAGTTCCAGATCTCCTCCGGATCGTGCTCGACCCAGCCGGATGCGGGAAACTGCTGGGGAAATTCCTGCTGGCGAACGGCGTGGGGCTGGCCCTGGAGATCAAACAGAATGGCCCGGGAACTGGTGGTGCCCTGGTCAATGGAAAGCAGGTACTGGCTCATGGTCATTGCCTCGGAAATTTCTTATTTGTTCGTATTTTTACGTTTTTGAAAAAATTTTCCAAGGTATTTTGACCGCAAACGCACACCTTTGTCACCCGTCGACCACCAATAGCTGCACAACCCCCTGAAAATCAGTAAACTCCTTGCAGACCTCCTTACCGCCGTTCGGGATTGAACAACAACAGGCACACGTGGACCGGGGCGGAACACGAACACCAGGGGAAGACTATGGCACAACGTCGACGACAGGATCTGATCATGGAGCTCATTCAGCAGAATGGCTTTGTGACCACCGAGCAGTTGGTGGACCAGTTCAAAGTCACGCCTCAAACCATCCGGCGGGACCTGAACGACCTGGCCAAGCAGAAGAAACTGCGGCGACACCACGGCGGCGCGGGCATTGATTCCAGCACCGTCAACACCGCCTACCAGGCCCGAAAGATCATGGACCTGGACGCCAAGGAGCGGATCGCCGAAGCCCTGGTGCGGATGATTCCGGACAATTCCTCCATGTTCATCAACATCGGTACCACCACCGAAACCATCGCCAAAGCCCTGCTGGAGAAGAACAACCTGCAGGTGGTCACCAACAACCTGCACGTGGCGTCCATCCTTTCCGCCCGGGAGGACTTCCACATCATCATCGCCGGTGGCGAGGTACGGAACCGGGACGGCGGCATCGTCGGCGAGGCCACCCGGGATTTCATCAACCAGTTTAAAATGGACTTCGGCATCATCGGCATCAGCGGCATCCACAACGATGGCTCCCTGCTCGATTTTGACTACCGAGAGGTCCGTGTGGCCCAGGCCATCATTGCCAACTCCAACCAGGTTCTGCTGGCCGCCGACCACAGCAAGTTCGGCCGCAGCGCCATGGTCCGCCTTGGCAACATCACCCAGGCCAACCACGTGTTTACGGATCGTGAACCGCCGGCGGAAATCCGCCACCTGCTCGACGAACACAGCGTAGACCTGCACATCGTCTAGGCGCGTTTTCGCACCAAAACCGCGCACGCACCGATCATCTGACCGCCCTGGTTTTGCTTGCCGGCACCGGTAATTGTGATGCGCCGTCAATTTTTCGCTTTTTTTCCTATTTTTCCTTTACGAACCTTTTTCGGTTTCGCATAATATTCGAGATACTCGAATCATTATCGACAGCGTGACTGGAAGTGACTCCGCGCGCGCCGATGCGAACAGGAGAAAGGTAACAATGACTATGGAGCATGAGCACTTTGACGTCGTTGTTGTTGGTGGCGGCGTCAACGGCACCGGCATCGCCATGGACGCGGCCGGTCGCGGCCTGAAAGTCCTTCTGTGCGAAATGAACGACCTGGCCTCGGCCACCTCGTCCAACAGCAGTAAGCTGATTCACGGTGGCCTTCGCTACCTGGAGCATTACGAATTCCGCCTGGTGCGCGAGGCCCTGGCTGAACGAGAGTCACTGCTGCGCAACTCGCCGCACATTATGTGGCCCATGCGCTTTCGTCTGCCCCACCGCCCGCACCTGCGGCCGGCCTGGATGATCCGCACCGGCCTGTTTCTGTATGACCACCTGGCCAAACGCGAGCTGCTGCCCGGTTCACGGTCCATCAAGTTCACCAGCAACGATCCGCTCAAGCCCGAAATTACCAAAGGGTTTGAGTATTCCGACGGCTGGGTGGACGATGCCCGGCTGGTGGTGCTGGCCGCCAAGAAGGCCCAGCAGTACGGGGCCAAGATCCTTACCCGCACCAAGTGTGTACGGGCCGAGCGGGGCGCCAAGGACTGGACCATTACCCTGCGGGATACCCAGAACAGCGCCGAGGCGACCGTCTCCGCGTCGATGATTGTGAATGCCACCGGCCCCTGGGTGAGCAAGCTGTTCGGTGAAGCGCTGCCAATGCCAGCGCCCAAGACCATTCGTATGGTTAAGGGCAGCCACATCGTGGTCCCACGCCTGAACAAAGACACCGAAGCGTACATTCTTCAGAACGAAGATGAGCGCATTGTGTTCGTGATTCCCT
Organism: Marinobacter sp. C2H3; assembly: GCF_037080155.1. Taxonomy (NCBI): domain Bacteria; kingdom Pseudomonadati; phylum Pseudomonadota; class Gammaproteobacteria; order Pseudomonadales; family Marinobacteraceae; genus Marinobacter; species Marinobacter sp. C2H3. Next base: position 266,225 of record NZ_JBBBNZ010000003.1, read on the forward strand.
ATGAGGACGAGTTTTCCCTGGTGGGCACCACGGACGTGGACTACGAGGGTGATCCGAGCAAGGCGAAAATTTCCCCGGAGGAGACCGACTACCTTCTGAAGATCATCAACGATCATTTCAAGCGTCAGCTCGAACCCAAGGACGTGGTCTGGTCCTACTCCGGTGTCCGTCCGCTGATGGACGACGAAGACGGCGACGCCCAGAAGGCGTCCCGGGACTACAGTTTTGAAGTCAGCCACGATAAGGGCAAGGCGCCCCTGGTGTCGGTGTTTGGCGGCAAGATCACCACCTACCGCAAGCTGGCGGAATCGGTCACGAACAAGGTCTGTCAGTTCTTCCCGAGCGCTGGTGGCCCCTGGACCCGCACCGCCACCCTGCCCGGCGGCGATTTCGACAACCATGACAGCCTGGCCGCTCGTCTTCGGCAGGATTTCCCCTGGCTGCCGGACATCATGGTGAGCCGCTACGTGCGCACCTACGGCACCCTGGCCTACGAAATCCTGCGGGGCTGCGAGTCCGTGGACGATCTCGGCCGCCTATTTACCGGCAGTCTGTACCAGGCCGAGGTTGATTACCTGGTCAAGAAGGAGTGGGCGCTGAACGCGGAAGACGTGCTCTGGCGCCGCACCAAACAGGGCCTGCACGCCACCGAGCAGCAGATTGCCAGCCTTGATCACTACCTGTCCGGCCTGAAGCTGGTTCACCCCGGCCCGACAGCCGTGCTCCACCACAGCGCCTGATCCTCTCTCTCAGGCTGTGTTCTCCGGTCGGCTCTGCCGGCCGGAGCTTTTTTAGGCCCTGCGTTTGTGTCACGCAGGCACGACAAAGCCGGGTGCCCGTTGCGGGCACCCGGCTTTATTCGTTTGGGCAACCGATGGGGCCGGCGTTGCACCGGCCCCCGGCCATCAGAAGGTGAATTGGGAACCGACGATGAAGGCGTTGTAATCGCTGTCCGGCGCGCTGCTGCCGAAATCCTGGATCTCCGCCATGACGGTCCAGTTGTCGGTGGCCCGGTAGCGGGCAAACAGCATGGTCAGGTCGGTATCGACGTCGGTGAGGTCATCGGAACCCTCGCCGTAGCTGGCACCGATGGTTGTCCGGTTGATGTCGTAGGTGGTCTCAACGTACCACTGGTCTGCGGTCTCTTCCTGGGAGCCACCGGCAATACCGTGTCCACCGAACACGTAGTTGCCCGTACCCTGGGTGGTGGAGTAGTTACCCCGAACGGACAGGCCAGACACGGAAACGGAACCGCCCACATCAATACCGGACATGGTGAAATCGTCCACGGACGGGTCGTTGACGGTGACGGACTGGGTAAAGCCGCTGGTCCAGAGGCTGAACATGTCGGCGGTGTAGACCGCGTTTGCTTCAATGCGCGGTGATTCCGTCGCCACGGCAGCGTTCAGCGCTGACGTGCCATCCTTCGGTTTCTCCGGCTGGAACACACCCACCTTGAACTGCAGGCCGCTGAGGCTCGGCGAGGTGTAGATCACCCGGGGGTTGAAGTTGGCGTAGAAGTAGCCGTTGCCAATACGGCCGGCGGTGGCGTCGCCCGCGTTCGGGTTGAACAGGCCCACACCCAGGCCACTGCCGTTGTCGCCAATGGCCGGCACGCCGAAGATGCCGAAGCCCTTACCAATGTTCAAGGTGCCGAAATCACCGGCCACCGCGAATTCCGCCACCCGGCTCTCAACGCCGGACACCCGACCGTAATCGACCTTGCCAAAACCCGAGTTTTGCACGCCGTCGGCGCCGGACAGATGACTGTTAAGCTGGAAGTGGCCAGACACATCCAGACCGAACTGACGTGGGGCACGGATGTTGAACTGCGCCGTGGCCGGGTTGAAACCTGTGGTGATGCGGAAGGCGTTTTCTTCGGTGTTGTCGTTGTCGCTGGTCAGCGCAAACACCGGGATGTAGCCATTTACGCCGAATTCCCAGCCGCTGTCGGTCTGGAAAGCGACCTCGGCAGACGCCTGCGTGGCCAGGCCGCTGGCGGCCAGGGACAGTGCTACCACCAGGGGTGCCCTGCGGAAAGAACGACGTTGGACCGGACGAGAGACATTGTTGTTCTGAGTCATGTTCGCTTCCTGTTGTTGTTAGAGAAACGTGTTGTTGAAAAACGGGCCGGCAGACTGCGCCCTCCGGCCGCGCCGCCGAATCGCATTCATGTTCGGTTAACAACAAATGCGGTTCGAAACAGAACAAACTTACCGCCAAGAAAAAGTGAATGAAAGCGTTTTTTGCGCAGAAATTTTCGTTGCAGCCTAACTAGCTCTTTCGCCTGGCGCCGCAAATTCAGCTTTTTAATTTTTATTTCAGTAAGTTGAACAAAATATGACAGCTTTTCTTGTTTTTCGTTGACGAATGTTTGGTTAAGAAATATCCTCGATAGGTGTCCGAAAACAAACATAATCAGAGGTCACCATGAAATCGTCGCTGTTGCTGACCGTCGTCCTGTGCCTGTTTGGCACCTCCGCCCTGGCCGGCCCGTTGTTCGATCGCCTGCCCGCCAACAAGCAGGCTCAGATTCGCGCCCTGATTGCCGACACGTTTCCCGAATCCACCTTCTCCGCCGAGCAACAGGCGGAAGAGTTGGCGTGGTTTGTCACCGTAGCCAAGCCGCTTCAGGGCATGGACATCGCGGTGCTGTCGGAACAACTGCCCACCCACGCCTGGGAGTCCACGGTGCTGGCGCCGGCCTTCAGCCAGCTCACCGGCATTCACGTGACTCATGACCTGAAGCCCGAAGGCGAGGTGATACAGCAGATCAACCTGCAGCGCATCATGACGGCCAAGGGCCGCTACGACGCGTTCGTGAACGATTCCGACAACATCGGCACCCATTCCCGCAGCGGCTGGGCCCTGGCCCTGAGCGATTTCATGGCCGGCGACGGCAAGGCGTTCACCTTGCCTACCCTCGACCTGAACGACTTCATCGGTCTGGACTTTGTCACCGGCGCCGACGGCAAGCTCTATCAGCTGCCGGATCAGCAATTCGCCAACCTGTACTGGTTCCGCTATGACTGGTTCCAGCGCCCGGACCTGCGGGCTCGCTTCAAGGCGCGCTACGGCTACGAGCTGGGGGTGCCGCTGAACTGGTCCGCGTACGAGGACATCGCCGAATTCTTCACCGTCTACGTCAAAGAAATCGACGGGCAGCGGGTTTACGGCCATATGGACTACGGTAAGGCCGACCCGTCCCTTGGCTGGCGCTTTACCGATGCCTGGCTGTCCCTGGCCGGCGCCGGCGACAAGGGCTTGCCCAACGGCCTGCCGGTGGACGAGTGGGGCATCCGCATGGAGGGCTGCAATCCGGTGGGCTCTTCGGTGAAGCGGGGCGGTGCCACCAACGGCCCGGCGGCGGTGTACGCTCTGGAGAAATACCTCGACTGGCTGAAGCGGTTCGCGCCGCCCGAGGCCGTCTCCATGAACTTCTCCGAAGCCGGTCCGGTGCCCGCCCAGGGCCAAATTGCCCAGCAGGTATTTTGGTACACCGCGTTCACCTCGGACATGACCAAGCCAAACCTGCCGGTCACTAACCCGGACGGCACGCCGAAATGGCGGATGGCACCCTCGCCCCGGGGCGCCTACTGGCAGGACGGTATGAAATCCGGCTATCAGGACGTGGGCGCCTGGACCCTGCCCCGCGCGTTGCCCCTGGAGCGCCAGCGGGCGGCCTGGCTGTATGCCCAGTTCGCGGTGTCCCACACCGTCTCCCTGCAAAAGACCCTGGTGGGGCTGACGCCGATCCGCCAGTCCGATCTGGATTCTCCGCAGATGGACGAGGAAGCGCCTCGGCTGGGTGGCCTGGTGGAGTTCTACCGGAGCCCGGAGCGCGCACTCTGGACGCCCACCGGCCTGAACGTGCCGGATTACCCGCGACTGTCCAAACTCTGGTGGACCAACATTGCCGACGCGGTTACCGGCAAACTCAGCCCGCAGCAGGCCCTGGACAACCTCGCCGAGCAGCAGGACCGCACCCTGAAAGTGATCGAACGGAATTTTCAGACGCAGAACTGCCCGCCCCGTGTCGTGCCGGATGGACAGGTGAAAGGGCGAGACTACTGGCTGGCCCAGCCCGGCGCGCCGAAGCCGAAGCTGGCCAACGAAAAGCCGCCCGGGCGCACCATCCGCTACGAGGCCCTGTTGAAACAGTGGCAAGCCCGCTGACACCAAACCGACACACGACAGACACGGAAACGTCAAACACGCTTGCCAGAGTCAGGTTTTGCCTTTTTGACTCTGGAGAACCACCATGCGTTATTCCCGCCACGGACTGGCCGTCGGCCTTCCGCTCATGTTGATCGGACTGGCCGGCTGCGGCTCGGACAGCAACTCGTCACCGGTCGCCGGCGACAACGCCGAGACCCCGGACACGACCATTGAGCTGACCCGCGTTGGCCGCTCCGCGTCCCAGGGGTTCGACGTCTCCGCCGCAGAAATCGTCGCGTTTGATGCCGTTAATCGCCAGATCTTTTCCACCAGCGGAAAAGTGCGTGCGGTCAATGTCTATAACGCCGCCGACGGGGCCGCCATCCGTGGCCTGAATACGCCGGCTCTGACCCTCGACATACCCACGCTGCTGGTAAGCAACAGTGTGGTCGCAGATGCCGCCCTGGTCGGCGACGTTACCTCCGTATCCACCAACGACACCTACGCCGCCATCGCCGTACAGGCCAACCCAAAAACCGACGCCGGCTGGGTGGTGTTCATCAACCTGGCGGACCTGACCTTTGCGAAAGCGGTCTCGGTCGGCGCAGGGCCGGACATGGTGACCTTCACCCCGGACGGCAGCAAGGTGCTGGTCGCCAACGAAGGCGAGCCGGATGAGGGCTTTGTCCACGACCCGGAGGGCAGCGTCAGCCTGGTAACCGTCAGCGACTTCAGCGCGGTCAACGTCGGCTTCTCCGATTTCAACAGTGGCAACGCCCGCGCCAGCGAGCTGCCCCTGGATAAGCTGATCATCGACGGGTACAGCCCCACCAATCCCGACAACCTGCCCACCGTCGCCCAGAGCCTGGAACCGGAATACATCGCGATGAGCCCGGACAGCAGCACGGCGTATGTGACCTTGCAGGAAAACAATGCCATCGCAGTGATTGACCTGGCCAACGCCCGGGTCGATCGCCTCTATGGCCTCGGCTTCAAGGACCACTCACTGGCGGGCAACACCCTGGACGCCAGCCAGAAGGACGGCGTAAACCTCAAGAACTGGCCGGTGATGGGCATGTACATGCCGGACTCGATTGCAGCGTTTACCGTCGCCGGCGTCGATTACGTGGTCACGGCCAACGAGGGCGACGATCGCCAGGACTGGCTCGATGGCGTGTCAGACCAGCCAACGTGCGAAACCGCCGGCTACTTCTTCGACACCGCCAACAACGTGTGCGTGGACGCCTTTTCCGCCAAGGATTACTACGCCGCGGATAACGTCACCCTGACCAGCCCGCTGACGTCTGCCTCCAACGGCGGCTTCGGCGAGGACGACGAGCTGCGCCGCCTGAAGTTCTCCTACGTCACCACCGTGCGCAAGAACGGCGGCACGGACTTCACCACCCTGTACGCCTACGGCGGCCGTTCGTTTTCCATCTGGAACATGGCCACCGGCGAGCAGGTGTACGATTCCGGCGACGCCTTCGGCCGCATCACGGCGGAGCGATATGGCGAGAACTTCAACAACGACAACGCCGAGAACACCGGGGATGACCGTTCGGACAACAAGGGCGCCGAGCCGGAAGCCATCACCGTGGGTGAGGTCAACGGGCACATCTACGCCTTTATCGGGCTGGAGCGGATGGGCGGCATCATGGTCTACGACATCAGCAAGCCGGCGGCGCCCGAGTTCGTGCAGTACGTGAACGACCGGGACGTAAACCCGGCCGTCCAGCCGGACGGTACGGACAGCAGCTACGCCCCGGACACCGGCGACCTGGGGCCGGAAGGCTTCAAGTTTGTTCCTGCGGACCACAGCCCCACTGGCAAGGCCCTGTTGATTGTGGGCAATGAAGTCAGCGGCAACACCTCAGTGTACGAGATTGCATCGGTGAACAAACCGTAAGGACACGACGTATCCTCGTCTCCCACCATGATGGTTTTCACGACACGTGTTCAGGAGGTGAGTATGTCCGACGTTCAGACCCAGTGGATTGAGATTGCCAGCGACGGCGGCAAGACCTTCTCCGGCTACCTGGCCCTGCCGCCTGCCGGCAGCGGCCCGGGCCTGGTGCTGATTCAGGAGATCTGGGGCGTGAACCGGCACATCCGGGCGGTGGCCGAGCAGTACGCGCTGGATGGCTACGTCGTGCTGGCGCCGGACGTGTTCTGGCGACAGGAAGAACGGGTAGACCTGGACTACGACGAGGACGGCACGGCGAAGGCCTTCCGCATGATGCAGGCGGCCGACGTCGAGCAGTCCGGCCTGGACATGGCGCAGGCGGTCGACCGGCTGCGGGCCCGGCCGGAGGTAACCGGCAAGGTTGCCGCCATGGGTTACTGCATGGGTGGCCGGCTGGCGTTCCGGGCAGCCGCCAGCGGCAAGCCGGACGCAGCGGTGTGCTATTACGGCGGCGGCATCCAGAACAGTCTGGAGCTCGCACCCCAGGTGACAGCGCCGATCCTGTTCCACTTCGCCGGCCTGGACAAGCACATCCCGCCAGAAGCCGTAGCCAGCGTGAGGGGCGCTTTTGCCGACCACCGGGAAGCCACCATCCACGAGTATCCGAACGCGGACCACGGGTTCAACTGCTGGGCTCGCCCGGCCTACCACCAGCCCTCCTCGGCACTGGCCCACGGCCGCACCCTGGAATTCCTGGCCCGGCACTTGGGCTGATCTCAGCTCGGCCGGTTCAGCCGTCGCAGATAAGCCCAGAGCAAGGCGCCGGCGACGGCCACCACAATACCGGTGACCGGAAAGGCCAGGCCAAAGCCGCCGGCGCCCAGCAGGGCGCCGAACGCCAGCGGCGCCAGGAAATTCACCGCCCGATTGGCCATCAGGCGCATCGCCAGGGCCCCCGGCCGCTGGGCCGGTGACACGTTCTCCGCCATGATCACCATCGACAGGGGCTGGGACAGCCCGGACCCGATGCCCACCAGCACCGAGAACAGGCCAATCATCACGGCCTGCCCGGTCATCCCCAGCAGGACCAGCCCACCGCCGAGCAGCCCCAGAGCCAGAACCAGGGTCACGCTTCGCCCGCCCAGCCATCGGATTATCTGGGTCATGAACGGGCGGATCACCATGGCGGACATCGCGCGCAGGCTCACCAGCACCCCGATCACCGAGGCCCCGATATCGAGGTGCTCTAGATAGACCGGCAGGTAGCTGCCGTGCACGCTCATGGCAAACATGGCGGCGGCGGTGACACCCACCGACACCTGCACAGCGCCGTTACCCATCAGTAGACGGCCCTGGGCCCGGAATCCGGTGTTGGCCCGGTCACCGGGCACCCGCTCCGCAGCCGAACCGGTCAACCCGGCCGAGGCAATGACCGTGACCAGCGCCACCAGGGCCGCCGCCAGCAGCGGCCAGTCGGTGCCGCCGGTCCAGTGAATCAGGCCCCCGGCCATCAGGGGCCCCACCACCTGCCCGCCGGACAACCAGGTGGTGTACCAGCCGAAATACCGCTCGAGGGTTTCCCCCCGGGCCAGGCCGGACACCACCGACTGGGCCGCCAGCACCAGGTTCATCTGCGCCAGGCCAAACGCCATCTGGCCAATCAGCAGGCCGGGATAGCCCGGCAGCCAGCGCATCACCAGCAACCCGGCCAGCAGCAGTATTCCGCCAGAGACCATCATCCGACGGCCGCCCCAGCGATTGATCAGCCCGCCCATGGGAATGGCAATCAACAACGGAAGCAGAAACGGCGCGCTGAACACCAGGCCAAGCCACAGGGGCGAGGCCCCCAGGTCCAGCGCCCGAACGGGCACGGTGACCTGAAGCATGGAATAGACCACGAACACTGCGGTCAGGGCGACGCAGACCCGGCGAAAATTCGCGGCGGCGTCGGGAGGTGTGGGGCTGTCGTGGGTCAAGGCATCCTCGCGGGCAGTAAAGAACAGACAACAAACAACCAATCAAACACGAAAAACTACTTTGCAGGCTAAGTATCCGATGATAACATACTTCGCATGCTAAGTTTATCCACCAATACCGACGCCGAACTCGGCCTGCAACTGGCTCACGTCCACCGCCTGTGGCGATCCGTGATCAGCCAGACCGTTGCGCCCCTCGGGCTGACACCGCCCCGCTGGACCCTGCTGGTGATGCTCCGGCACCTGGGCAACGGCACCAGCCAGAAGCGACTGGCGGACGCCCTCAGCATTGAGCTGCCGTCCCTCACACGCACCCTCGGGCAACTGGAGACGCAGGGGCTGATTGCCAGGCAGCTCTGCAACGACGATCGCCGGGTGCGGGAAGTCACGTTGACGGCTGCCGGGCAGCGGGTACTGGCCGATCTCGACGCCCACGCCAGCGAAGCACGCGCCCGCCTGCTGGACGGCATCTCCAGCGCCGAGCGCCAGCATCTCAGTACGCTGCTGGACCGCATCGAACGCAACGCCTGCCTCTGCCTGAACAAGCCCTAACAGGACACCGCAATGACACCCGACCAACACTTCCGCCGCTGGGTCCGCATCGCCCTGGTTGTCTTCGCCGGACTCTTCCTTTATTACCTGATCGCGGACGCGTTCCTGCCGGTCACGCCCCAGGCCCGGGTACTGCGTACCGTTACCCGCATTGCCCCGCAGGTGAGCGGCCCGGTGGTAGACGTTGCGGTGGCCAACAACCAGCCCGTCCAGGCCGGCCAGGTGCTGTTCCGGATCGATCCGGAGCCCTACCAGCTGGCGGTTCGCAAAGCCGCCCTCGCGCTCGAGCAGGTGACCCGGGACAACGCCGCCCTGGACGCCGACCTCGCGGCCGCCCGGGCCCGGCTGGCCTCCGTCCGCGCGGCCGCCGAGCAGGCCAGCCGCCAGCGGCAACGGGCCGAAGCCCTGGGAAACAGCGGCAACATCTCCCGCCAGCAATACGATGCGCTGATGTCCGCCGATCGGTCCGCCGCCGCGTCGGTGCAGGCAGCCCGAGCCAGCGTTACCGCGCTGACGGTAAAACGGGGTGAGACCGGCGACCGCAACCTGCGCCTGCGCCAGGCCCAAAACGTCCTCGCCACGGCGCGGCTTAATCTGGATCGAACCACCGTGCGGGCGCCCCAGGCCGGCTGGATCAGCAACCAACAGCTGGCCCCCGGTGACCTGGTTAGTGCCGGTAGCCCCGTGATGGCGGAGATTGGCAACGATCTGGATGTGGTTGCCGACTTTCGCGAAAAAAGCCTTCGCCACGCGAACGCGGGCGAACGCGCTTGGGTCGCCCTGGACGGCTTTCCCGGCCAGGTCTTTCCCGCCCGCCTGACCACCCGGGACGCCGGCGTCCGGGACGGCCAGATTGCCGCCGACGGCACCCTGACCGACATTCCCCAAACCGATCGCTGGGTGCGGGATGCCCAACGCATCCGGGTGCATCTGCAGCTCGACCAGCGCCCGGACACCCTGCCCCCGAGCGGCGCCCGGGCCACCGTGCAGCTGGCGCCGGTGGACAGTCCCCTGGCCCGCTGGATCGGCAGGGCTCAGATCGGCCTGCTGAGCGTGCTGCATTATGTCTACTGAGGCCCCGGCCACGCCGCGTCGGCTCAGTGCCAACGACCTGCGCCAGACCCTGCGGATCGCCTTTGGCGGGTTGACCGGGTTGGTGGTCGCCAAGCTGATGGGCTGGAACTACGGCGTATTCTTTACCGTGTTCCCGATGTTTCTGCTGGCGATGATTCCGGTACTCAACGCCCATGTGGTCCGCCAGTTTCTGGCCAGCGCGGTGGCCACCGGCCTCGAGGTCACCCTGGTGATGGGGCTGACCCAGCACATGCCGCTGATCAACCTCGGGCTGGTGTTCCTGATGTTCGCCGGGCGCTTCCGCCTGATGGCCCGGGGGCCGCTGTTCCTGTTCGGCGCCAACGGCGTGCTGACCCTGAGCATCATGCTGCATTTTGCCAGCTACCCGAACACGGACGTGTATGATCTGGTATTCAGCAATGGGGTCGCCAGCGCCCTGGCGGTGCTGATTGCCGGGCTGATGCATGCGCTGTTTCCTGACATCGAGCCGCGTCAGCCCCCGATCCGGCCCGCCAAGCCGGCGCAGCAGGTGCGCCATGAGACTCTGATCGGCAGCCTGACCGTCACCCTGTCCTTCGCCGTGTTCCAGACCCTGGACCTGCGGGATTCGCTCTCCGCCCAGATGGCCACGGTGCTGATCCTGTTCGCCCTGACCTATCCCGGCGCGCGGGTGTCCGCCGTGAAACGGGCGGTCGGCGCGCTGCTCGGCTGCAACCTGGCCCTGCTGTTGCAACTTCTTCTGTATAATCAGAACCACCACGTCATTCTGGTGGCCCTTGCGTTCTGGTTGGGCCTGATGCTGTTTGCCCGCGTACATATTCTGGAAGGCAGCGGGTCAGCGGTCGGTTTTGGCGGCCTGACCACCCTGGGCATCCTGTTCGGGCAGTACCTCTCACCCGGCCAGGACCTGGTGTTCAGTGCCCTGTACCGGTTTTCGTCCATGGCCGTGGCCCTGGTGGCCACGTTGGCGGCGATGGCGTGCCTGAACCGCCTGCTGAACCGCTGGCCAGCAACCCGGGCGCAGCCTACGTGATTTCTGGGCCGGCGTTCCGCGCCAGCACGCCACTCATTCATTCCCCTGTAAAGGAAGGAGCATTATGAATCCCACCATCGAACGACTGAAAACCCACCGGTCCATCCGCAAGTTCACCGAGCAGCGCATCCCCCGTGATCTGTTCCGGGCGCTGATCGAGGCCGGCCAGGCCGCCGCCACCTCCAACCACATCCAGGCCTATACCGTGATCCACGTAACCAACCCGGACAACCGCAAGGCGATTGCGGAACTGGCCGGCGGCCAGACCTACGTGGCGGAGTGCTCGGATTTTCTGGTGTTCTGTGCCGATCTGAAGCGGCCGACGGAGGCCGCGGGCCGGGCCGGTGCCGAGGTGATTGAGGGGATGACCGAACAGCTGCTGGTAGCGACGGTGGACACCGCGCTGATGGCCCAGAATGTGGCCGTGGCTGCGGAATCGGAGGGCCTGGGCCTGTGCTACATCGGCGGCATTCGCAACAACCCGGCCGAGGTGTCCCGCCTGCTCAAGCTGCCGGACCACGTGTACCCGGTGTTCGGCATGTGCCTGGGCTATCCGGACCAGAACCCCGAGGTGAAGCCGCGCCTGCCCGTGGAAGCCATTCTCAAGGAAGACTACTACAGCGACAGCGACGACGAGGCTCTGGTGGCCGGCTTTGATGACCGCATGCACACCTACTACCGGGAGCGCACCGGCGGCACCAAGGACACCAACTGGTCCGAGCAGCTCAAGCCCCTGTTCACCAGCAAACTGCGCCCCCACATGCGGGATTTCCTGGTGGGCCGCGGCTTTGAGATGAAGTGAACCCCGGTTTCCTAATTGACCCTTGGCATTGTCAGAATCGATTTTTTCGATAAATACGTATTGCCGAAAGCGGTTCTAATTGCTCGCCATTTCGACTAAAGTACTAGGCCTTTTGTTCAGGGACAGCCCACGAGGTCACGAAATGGCGAGCCAGCTCACAGTTTTTCCCCACGGTTATGCCGCCGGCAATCCCGGCGGCGGCCGTCTGCTCGCCCCATTCCGAGACCCTGATACCCCCGTCCTGGTCATTTACCTTAAAACGGAGCATTTCTCATGATGATTGGCATACCTCGGGAGAGGACGACCGGTGAGAACCGTGTTGCGATCATACCGTCGGGCGTGACCGAACTGCTGGAAGCCGGCTATGAAGTCGTGGTGGAAAGCGGAGCCGGTCTGGCCGCCCATTTCAGCGATGACGAATACCGCCATTGCGGCGCCATCATCGCCGACGACGCCGAGGCCCTGTACCGCCAGGCCCGCGTGATCCTCAAGGTCCGTGCCCCGGACGCGGACGAAGCCCGGCTGATCCAGCCGGAGTCATCCTTGATCTGCATCCTGGACCCCTGGTTCAACAAGCCGCTGATGGAACAACTGGCCGGCCAGTCCGTGGACGTTTACGCCCTGGACCTGGTGCCCCGCACCACCCGCGCCCAGTCCATGGACGTGCTCAGCGCCATGGGCGGCATCAGCGGTTACCGCGCGGTGCTGGCCGGTGCCATGGCCCTGCCCCGCTACTTCCCGATGCTGATGACCGCCGCCGGCACCATCCACCCGGCCCGGGTTCTGGTGATCGGCGCCGGTGTTGCCGGCCTGATGGCCATTGCGACCGCTCGCCGCCTGGGCGCCGTGGTGGAAGCCTACGACCTTCGCCCCGAAGTGGAAGAACAGGTGAAATCCCTGGGCGCCGACTTCATCAAGATTGAAGTGCCCGAGGGCGACACCTCCAACGACGGCGGCTACGCCAAGGCCCAGAGCGAGGAGTTCTACAAGGCCCAGCGTCAGCAGCTGTCCGACTGCGTCGCCCGCGCGGACCTGGTGATCACCACCGCCGCCATCCCCGGCAAGCCGTCTCCGCGCCTGATCGACAAGGACATGCTGCACCGCATGAAGAGCGGTTCGGTGGTGGTCGATCTGGCCGCCGAGCGCGGCGGCAACGTGGAAGGCACGGTGCTGAACAAGAAAGTGGACGTGGACGGCGTTACCCTGGTTGGCCACGTGAACCACCCGGCCCGGGTACCGGTTCACGCATCCCAGCTGCTCAGCCGTAACATCACCGGCTTCCTGTTCAACATGTCCAAGGACGGCGCCCTGGTGCCGGACCTCGAGGACGACATCGTCGCCGCCACCCTGGTGGTGCGTGAGGGCAAGGTCCTGCACGGCCAGGAGCCCAAGGCCAAACCGGCCCCTGAGAAAGCCCAGTCCCAGAAGGAGGACGCGTAATGGAGATGTTCGTTCTGAGCTTCACCATTTTCATTCTCGCCCTGTTCATCGGGGTTGAGCTGATCAACAAGGTGCCGCCCACCCTGCACACCCCGCTGATGAGCGGCACCAACGCCATTTCCGGCATCGTCATCGTCGGCGCCATCATCAGCGCCGGCAGCACCGACCTGTCACCGAGCGTGGCGGGCGTGCTTGGATTCATCGCCGTGACCCTGGCCAGCATCAACATCGTGGCCGGGTTCCTGGTCACGGACCGCATGCTGAACATGTTCAAGCGGAAGGACTAACCATGTTTGCATTGATCAACTTTTCCTACCTGGCCGCTGCCGTTTGCTTCATCCTCGGCATCAAGGGCATGACCAAGCCGAAGACCGCGGTCCGGGGCAACCAGCTGGCCGCCATCGGCATGCTCATCGCGGTTGTGGCTGCCATGCTCGACGGCGAGATCATCAGCTACGTCACCATCATTGCCGGCATGCTGGTGGGTGGTGGCATCGGCGTCTGGCTGGCCAAGCGCACGGCCATGACCCAGATGCCCGAGCTGGTCGCCGCCCTGAACGGCGTCGGTGGCGCCGCCTCCGTGGCCGTTGCCTCCAGCACCTGGCTGCACGCCTTCGACGCGAACATTCTGGGCACCACCGGCTGGTCCGTGGCCATCATGGCGTCCATCGTCATCGGCGCGGTTACCCTGACCGGCTCCCTGGTGGCGGTCCTGAAACTCCGGGGCAGCCTGGGTGAAACCGGTCGCGCCAAGGCCTGGCAAGCGGTCACCCTGATCTGCCTGATTGCCGTCGTGGTCGGCAGCACCCTGTTCATCAACAACGCCAACCCGAACCCGCTGGTGCTTGCGGCCCTGGTGGGCCTGTGCCTGCTGCTGGGCGTTGGCCTGGTGCAGCCGGTCGGCGGTGCCGACATGCCGGTGGTGGTCGCCCTGTTGAACGCCTACTCCGGCCTCGCCGGCGCAGCCACGGGTTTCGTCCTGGATAACCAGGGCCTGATCATCACCGGCTCCCTGGTGGGCGCTTCCGGTCTGATCCTCACCGCCGTCATGTGCAAGGCGATGAACCGCTCCCTCCCCAACGTGCTGTTTGGCGGCGCCTTCGGCCAGACCTCAAGCGGCCCCAAGCAGGACGAGGGCGAGTTCTACGAGGGCAAGGTCAAGTACGCCACCCCGGACGATCTGGCGCTGCTGCTCGACGGCGCCCGCAAGGTGGTGATGGTGCCCGGTTACGGCCTTGCCGTGGCCCAGGCCCAGCACGCGGTCAAGGAGCTGGCCAACCAGCTTGAGAAGCGCGGCGCCACCGTCAGCTACGCCATCCACCCGGTGGCCGGCCGCATGCCCGGGCATATGAACGTGCTGCTGGCGGAAGCCGAGATTCCTTACGACCAGCTCAAGGACATGGACGCCATCAACCCGGAGCTGCCGCAAGCGGACGTGGCCATCGTGCTGGGCGCCAACGACGTGGTGAACCCGGCGGCCGCCGAGGATCCGGGCTCCCCCATTTACGGCATGCCGATTCTCGATGTGCACAAGGCCCGCACCGTGGTGGTGGTCAAGCGCAGCCTGTCCCCGGGCTTTGCTGGCATCCCCAACGGCCTGTTCATCCGGGAGAACAGCCTGATGGTGAAGGGCGACGCCAAAGACGTCCTCCAGGCCACCACCAGCGCCATCAAAGACCTCTAACCGCAGCCCGCTGCCGGTTCCGAGCCCCCGGTACTGCCGGGGGCTTTTTTGTATCTGGGCCCTGGAGGAAACTGATCGACTGGGCGCAATGCTCCGTATGATGGGAACCTAACTGTTTTCTGCCTATATTGGCAGCCACCCACGGAGGACAGGTTTCATGCTTACCATTCGTCGCTCACTGCTCGGCGCCGCTGTCGCCAGCACCGTTTTCCTCGCCGGCCAGGCCGTCGCCGACGCGCCCCTGGCTGAAAAACAGGCGCCCGGTTACTACCGCATGGCGCTGGGCCAGTACGAGATCACCGCACTCTCCGACGGCACAGTCAAACTGCCCGTGGACCAATTGCTGCTGAACACCTCGGTGGACCACATCAAGGAACGCCTGGCGAACCATTATCTTTCCGCACCGCTGGAAACCTCCGTTAACGGGTATCTGATCAACACAGGCAGCAAGCTGATCCTGGTGGACACCGGCGCCGGCAGCCTGTTCGGCCCCACCCTCGGCAAACTGGCGGACAACCTCCGGGCGTCCGGCTACCAGCCGGAGCAGGTGGATGAGATCCTGATCACCCACATGCACCCGGACCACGTGGGCGGCCTGGTGGCCGACGGCAAGATGGTGTTTCCGAACGCCACTGTGCGCGCCGCCAGCGATGACGCCGACTACTGGCTGAACAAGGACAACCTCGAGCAAGCCGCCGAAGGCGACAAGGGCTTCTTCCAGGGGGCCATGGCATCCCTGAATCCATACGTGGACGCTGGCCACTTCAAGGCGTTCAAAGATGGTGCCGAACTGGCGCCGGGCATTTCCGCCGAGGAAACCCACGGCCATACCCCGGGCCACACCGTATACCGGGTGGAAAGTGACGGACAGGTGCTGATGCTCTGGGGCGACCTGATCCACGTCGCCGCCGTGCAGTTCGCCGAGCCGGACGTCGCCATCAAGTTCGATTCCGACCCGAAAACCGCCGTGGTGGTGCGGAACGCGGAGTTCGACCGGGCTGCCGACAAGGGCTACCTGGTGGGCGGCGCCCACCTGTCGTTCCCGGGCGTCGGCCATCTGACCACGGCCGACAAGGGTTACTCGTTCATTCCGGTGAACTACCAGGCCGGTGATCTGGACCTGGCGAAGTAAATCACCGCTCGCCGGCGATGGCTCGGGCCTCAGGCGCCCGGGTCATCGCGTTTTTCCCACACGGTCACTTCCGAGAAACTGTGCTGAAACTTGTTCCGGGTTTCCCGGATCACGAACGGCAAACTCCGGGGCGGCGCCATCAGGCGGAAGTGCGGGGCCAGCATGGCTTTGAGCCCGTCCAGCGTGCTCACGTCCTCGCCATCCTTCCGGTAACCGCCCACCCAGGCCTCCTGAGGCGTGTATTCCTCAAGCCAGGTGTACGGTGAGGCGATCACCAACAGGCCCAGATCCGCAATGCGTTCGTGGACCGTGGTAAGAAACGCCGCCGGATCGTACAGCCGGTCAATCAGGTTGGCGGCCAGGATCAGATCGTAGTCCCGGTAATGAGAATCGAGGGCGCAGGCATCGCCTTGGTGGAACGCCACACGGGACGGCGTGTCCCCGAGCCCCAACGCCGCGAGCGATCGCTCCTGGTAGCTCACCAGCGCGCCCTCCTCCGGCCTGGCGTAACGAACCACCCCATCTCTCGCCATGGCACGGGCCTGCTCGATAAAGGCGATGGAAAAATCCACCCCGTCGACGTGGGCAAACCGGGTGGCCAGTTCAAAGGTGGCCCGGCCGCAGGCGCAGCCCAGGTCCAGGGCGCGGCCGGCGTCGCGGCCGTCGAGGGCGTCCAGGCAAAGCCGGGCCAACTCCATCGGGAAATTCGCTTCGCCGTGCCAAGGTTCGCCAAAATGGAATTCGAGGTACTGTGCCAGGGTGGTGTCGCTTTCGTAGTAGTCGCTTGCGTGAGCCACGGGTGCCTCCTCAATCGGGGTTATCGATGGCGGCCAAGCCGAACCCATCGTTGAAAATGATACGATAGACCGCACTGTTACGGTCAGCCCTGACAATGACCGGCAGTGACGACACGAGGAGCCCCATGAGCCAGACCCTGCCCTATTCCCTGCTGGAACTTGCCTCCGTGCGCGAAGGCGACAGCGTGGCCACCACCCTGTCCAACAGCGTGGCCTACGCCCAACACGCCGAACGCCTGGGATTCAACCGGTTCTGGCTGGCCGAACACCATAACATGGAGGGCATCTCCAGCTCCGCCACCTCGGTGTTGATCGGCCACATTGCCGGCCAGACCGGGCGCATCCGGGTCGGCTCCGGCGGCGTAATGCTGCCCAACCACCCGCCCCTGGTGATTGCCGAACAGTTTGGCACGCTTGCCTCCCTGTATCCGGACCGGATCGACCTGGGCCTGGGGCGCGCACCGGGCACGGACCCGGTCACCGCCCGGGCGCTGCGTCGGGACGGGCTGGGCGCCGAACAGTTCCCGGAAGATGTCGCGCAGTTGCAGCACCTGCTCGGCCCGCTGCAACCCCGCCAGCCGGTCAAAGCCATACCCGGCGCCGGCACCCGGGTGCCCATCTGGCTGCTCGGCTCCAGCCTTTACAGCGCCCAGCTCGCGGCCCAGCGGGGCCTGCCCTACGCCTTCGCCGGCCACTTTGCGCCCCGCCTCTACCGGGAAGCCCTGACCCTGTACCGGCGCTATTTCCAGCCCTCAGAGCAGCTCGACCGGCCCTACAGCATGCTGGCGCTGCCCGCCGTGGCCGCGGACAGCCTTGATGAAGCCCGCTACCTGGCCACCACCAGCTACCAGCGCATCCTGGCCCTGTTCCGGGGCCAGCCGCTGTGGATGAAACCGCCGGTTGAATCCATGGACGGGCTGTGGAACGCGGGCGAGGCCGCCGGCGTAAAAGATTTCCTGGCGCTGCAGGTTCAGGGCAACGCCGCGGATATCCGCCAGCAGCTGGCCCGGACCCTGGCCTCCGTTGAGGTGGATGAACTCATGTTTACCGTGGACATCCACGATCCGGCGGCCCGCCGGCACGCCCTCGATATTCTTGCCGAAACCCGCTGAACTCGGTCGCCCTAACCCCCTTTGATGCTTTTAAAATACCGCTAAAAAGACCTGCATCAGGGGCCGAATCAGCCGTAAATTCAGAGACTTGCTATTTGCCGCCAGGTTCGTTACCGAGGCCACTTATTTCCGCCGATTTCTTGCGTAATCCACCGTGTTTTGCCAGTCTTTATAAATGTAACAACGGTTTAATGAAAAAAACGAGCGGAGACAACCCGATGAGCAGCATGAGCAAATTCAGGAAACTGGCCGGGATTTCAGCGTTGGCCCTGGCCGGTCTGACCGCCGCCAGTGTCGTCAATGCCGACACCTGGCGCTATGCGCACGAGGAGTACGAAGGCGACGTGCAGGATGTATTCGCCTACAAATTCAAGGAATACATTGAGGACCATTCCGACCACGAACTGAAGATTTACCGGTTTGGTGAACTGGGCGAATCCAGCGACATCATGGAACAGACCCAGGCAGGCATCCTGCAATTCGTGAACCAGTCCCCGGGCTTTACCGGCGCGCTGATTCCGGAAGCCCAGATCTTCTTCATCCCCTACCTGATGCCCACGGACATGGATACGGTGGTGGAGTTCTTCCGCAAAAGCGAAGCCATCAACAAAATGTTCCCGAAGCTGTACGCCGACCACGGCCTGAAGCTTCTGAAGATGTACCCGGAAGGGGAGATGGTGGTCACCGCGGACTCGCCAATCACCAAGCCGGCGGATTTCGACGGCAAGAAAATCCGGGTCATGACCAACCCGCTGCTGTCCGCCACCTACGAAGCCTTCGGCGCCACCCCGACCCCGCTGCCCTGGGGCGAAGTGTACGGTGCGCTGCAGACCAACATGATCCAGGGCCAGGAAAACCCGATCTTCTGGATCCAGTCCGGCGGCCTGTATGAGGTATCCCCGAACCTGACCTTCACCCACCATGGCTGGTTCACCACCGCCATGATGGCCAACCAGGACTTCTACCAGGGGCTGTCCGACAAGGACAAGAAACTGGTCCAGGACGCCAGCGACTACGCCTTCGACAAGATCGTCAAGCACATCGACGGCCTGGCTGATAAGGCCCTGGCGAAAATCGAGAAGGCCAGCGATAAGGTCACGGTGACCGACCTGAACGAAGAGCAGATGGGGGCCTTCAAGGCCAAGGCACCGCAGGTGGAGAAGAAGTTCATCGAGATGACCGGCGACAGCGGTAAGAAACTGCTGGACCAGTTCAAGGAAGACCTGAAAAACGTTCAGTCTGACTGAGCGACACACCGAACCAGGCTCCCTACGGGGAGCCTTTTAGACTGAGTGAAAGAACCCCGCGCCCGCCCCGTCGTCTTCCGTGCGGGCGCGTCATCGGAGCTGAAATCCCATGTCCGAGAAGTCTCCGGAAGTTGAAGACGATACCGGCACCTACGAGTCCGGCCTGCCCGGATTCCTGGGCGTGATTGACGTCTTCATCAGCAAGGTCGAAGCCGTCCTGCTGGCCCTGGGCGTGATCCTCATGGCGCTGAACACCTGCGTCAACGTGATTGCCCGTTTCGTGTTTCAGGAAGGGCTGTTTTTCTCTGGTGAGATCAACCGCATCCTGATCATACTGGTGACCTTTGCCGGCATCGGTTATGCCGCCCGCCACGGTCGCCACATCCGCATGTCCGCGTTCTACGACGCCCTGCCGGACAAAGGCCGCAAAGGGCTGATGATCGTGATCGCCCTGGTCACCTCGGTCATCATGTTCGCGCTCTGCTACTACTCCTACGGCTACATCGAAACCCTGTACAGTCGGGGCCGCATCCTGCCCGCGCTCGGGTTCCCGATCTGGTGGATCTACATCTGGGCCCCGCTGGGTTTTGCCATCACCGGCATTCAGTACCTGCTGACGGCGGTGAAAAACATCACCAGCGATGAGGTCTACCTGTCGACCGCCGTTACCGACGGCTACGACGACCACGATCCCGACGACAACGCCGACCGCCAGGATAAGGGGTAAACACATGGCAACAATAATGATGATCGTCATGGTCGGGTTGCTGCTGCTGGGCTTCCCGATGATGGTTCCGCTGATCGTGGGCGCCGTGATCGGCTTCGTGATGACGTTTGACGGCTTCGGCCAGATGCAGACCTTCGTACAGCAGATGATGGGGGGTATCCGGCCCGCCTCGCTGATTGCCGTTCCCATGTTCATCCTGGCGGCGGACATCATGACCCGCGGCCAGTCCGCCAACCGCCTGATCGACATGGTCATGGCCTTTATCGGCCACATCAAGGGCGGCCTGGCGGTCAGTACCGCCGCCTCCTGCACCCTGTTTGGCGCCGTCTCCGGCTCGACTCAGGCCACCGTGGTGGCGGTGGGTTCGCCCCTGCGGCCGAAAATGCTCAAGGCCGGCTACAAGGACCCGTTCATCCTGGCCCTGATCATCAACTCCAGCGACATCGCGTTCCTGATTCCGCCAAGCATCGGCATGATCATTTACGGCGTGGTGTCCGAAACCTCCATCGCCGAGCTGTTCATTGCCGGCATCGGGCCGGGGCTGCTGATCCTGCTCATGTTCTCCATCTACTGCCTGATCTACGCTCACATCAACAAGGTGCCCACCGAGCCCAAGTCCACCTGGGGTGAGCGATTCAGCGCCGTGCGAAGCGCGCTCTGGCCCCTGTTTTTCCCGGTGATCATCGTCGGTGGCATCTATGGCGGCATCTTCAGCCCCACGGAGGCGGCGGCAGTCTGTGTGCTCTACGCGTTCCTGCTGGAGTTCGGGGTGTTCCGGTCCCTGCGCATGAGCGATGTTTGGAAGATCGCCAAGTCCACCGGCCTGATCACCGCCGTGGTGTTCATCCTGGTGGGCGTAGGCAACGGCTTTTCCTGGATCATCTCCTTCGCCCAGATTCCCCAGACCATCCTGGAGTCAGTGGGCATTGATCAGATGGGGCCGATCGGCGTGCTGGTGACGATCTCCATCGCGTTCTTCATCGCCTGCATGTTCGTGGACCCGATCGTGGTGATCCTGGTACTGACGCCGATTTTCGCGCCGGCGGTCAAAGCCACCGGGCTTGATCCAGTGCTGGTGGGGGTTCTGATTACCCTGCAGGTGGCCATCGGCTCGGCGACGCCGCCGTTTGGCTGCGACATCTTCACCGCCATCGCCATCTTCAAGCGGCCCTACCTGGAGGTGATTCGTGGGACACCGCCGTTCATTGTGATGCTGATTGGCGCCGCCGCGCTGATCATCACCTTTCCGGACATCGCGCTGTTTCTGCGGGACATCGCCTTCGCCGATAAATAGCGAGAGAAAACCCCACAAAAAAACGGAGGCCTCGGCCTCCGTTTTTTTGTGCCCAACGATCCAGGCCTAAGGCCCGGGGTGGCCAATCCGGGGATCACTCACCGGACTTGAGCTTTTCCCAGTACTTGGCGTATACCTGGAGCGCGTCGTCGCCGATGTCCAGCTGGAACTCCGCGTTCTTCATATCTTCCTCGTTCGGGTAGCTGGCCCGGTTGTTGGCCACCGCCGGGTCCAGCAGATCCCGGGCTTTCAGGTTCGGCGTCGCGTAGCCGATGTCCTCGCTGATCAGCGCGGAAATCTCCGGGCGCAGCACAAAGCTGATGAACTTGTAGGCCGCTTCCGGGTTACGGGCGTTCTTGGGAATCACGAAGCTGTCCAGCCAGGCGATGATGCCCTCCTTCGGGTACACGTACTGCAGGGACGGCATGGTGTCCTGGGCCATCACGGCCTCGCCGTTCCAGATCATGCCCACGTCGGTTTCCCCCTCCAGATAGGGGACCCGGGGCGCATCGGAATTGAAGGTGCGCACCGATGGCATCAGCGCTTTGAGCTTTTCATAGGCGGCTTCGATTTCGTCAGGGTTGGTGCTGTTGCCGGAGTAGCCCAGCACCCGCAGGCCCACGTGGAAGACTTCCCGCATGTCGTTGGTGAGCATCACCTTGCCCTTGAACTCCGGATTCCACAGGTCCGCCCAGGCGGTCACCGGCTGGTCGATGTCGGCGGTATCCACCGCCAGGCCGGTGGTGCCCCACAGGTACGGCACGCTGTACTGGTTGTCCGGGTCCACGTCCAGGTTGGTCAGCTCCGGGTCCAGGTTGTCGAAGCCCTCAATCTTGCTGCGATCCAGCTTCATCAGCAGGCCTTCCTTGCGCATCTTGCTCACGTAATACGTGGACGGCACGGCCAGGTCGTAGGCGGCGCTGTCGTCCAGCAGCTTGAGCTTGGCGTACATGGCCTCGTTGCTGTCATAGGTGGTGTAGACCACCTGGATGCCGGTTTCTTTCTCAAAGCGATCCAGCACTTCCTGGGGCATGTATTCGGACCAGTTGTACAGGTTCAGCACCTTCGGCTCATCGGAACTGCAGCCCGCGAGCCCCGCCAGCAGCAGGCCGGCCAGCACGAGTTTTTTCATGATTTGCTCCTCGTAGTTATCCATTGCGACAGCGATAGCATGACCAGAGAGAACACCAGCAGCAGGGTGCCCAGGGCGTTCACCTCCGGTTTCAGACCCACCCGCACCATGGAATAGATGCGCAGCGGCAGGATTTCATAGGTGGGGCCACTGACGAACGTGCTCACCACTACGTCGTCCAGGGACAGGGTAAACCCCAGCAGCCAGCCCGCCAGCAACGCTGGCATGATCACCGGGATCAGCACCGTCCGGGTCATGGTGAAATCACTGGCCCCAAGGTCCCGGGCGGCTTCCGGCAGGCGGTCGTCAAACCCGCTCAGCCGGGCCATTACGGTAATCACCACGAACGGCAGGCAGAAGGTCACGTGGGCCAGCAGCAGGGAGACGTAACCCAGCTGAAGGCCGACCAGCAGGAACAGCGCCAGCAGCGAGATGGCCAGGACAATCTCCGGGGACATCATCACCACAAACAGCATGCCGTTGAGCAGCCGCTTGCCCCGGAACCGATAGCGATGCAGGGCCAGGGCGGTGAGTGCGCCGATCAGGGTTGACACGGTGGCGGCGGAGAGCGCCAGCCACAGGGAGTTCCACATGGCCTCCACCATGGCGTTGTTCCGGAACAGTGATTCGTACCAGCGCAGGCTGAGGCCACCCCAGGTGTAACCGCTTTTTGAATCGTTGAACGAGAACACCACCAGCACCGCAATGGGCACGTACAGCAGCAGGTAGATGAGGCCCAGCCAGGCCCGGGGCAACCAACGCATCAGGGCGAGTCCTCCTCACCAATGTGGCGCTTGCTGAGGCGGTGCGCCAGCATCAACACCGCCATGGTCAGGGTCAGCACAATGCTGGCCGCGGCGCCGAAGGGCCAGTTGCGGGCGTCCAGGAACTGGTTCTTGATCACGTTGCCCACGAGCAGGTTGCGGGAGCCGCCGAGGATGTCCGGCACAAAGAACAGGCCCATGGCCGGCAGCAGCACCAGCATGACGCCCGCCAGCACCCCGGGCAGGGTCAGCGGCACCACCACGTGCACAAAGGTGGGCAGGCGCCCGGCACCGAGATCGTGGGAGGCCATCAGGAGTTCACCCCGAAGGTCCTCGAACACCGAGTACAGGGGCAAAATCATGAATGGCAGCAGCAGGTAGACCAGGCCGACGATGACGGCACCCTCGGTGTACAGCATGCGCAGGGGCTCGTCGATCCAGCCGAGGCCCAGCAGCGCGGAATTGATCAGTCCGTTGGTGGCCAGCAGCAGTTTGAGGGCATAGGTGCGCACCAGCGAATTGGTCCAGAACGGGACGATCAACAGGAAGATCAGCAACATCTGCCGCTGTTTGCGCACCCGGGACAGGGCCCAGGCGAACGGGTAGCCGATCAGCAGGCAGATCACCGTGGTGGTAGCGGCCATCGTCAGGGAGTGCAGGAACACATCCAGGTAGAGCGGATCGAACAGCTGGCGATAGGCGTCCAGGTTCAGGGGCAGGGACAGGAAATTGGCCGGGTCCCGGGTCAGGGTGCTCGCGCCCACCACCAGCAGGTTGGGGGCCAGCACCAAAAACAGCAGCCAGCCCCACACCAGCGTCAGGACGGCCGCGCGGAACGGCTGCTGACGCAGGCTAGACATCGGCGCTGTCGTCCCCGGCGGGCATCGCCGCCTCTTCCGGCAGCAGCCACTCCCAGCCGTCCACCCAGCTCACCCGCACCGGCTCGCCCAGGCGATAGTCGAAGGCGGGATCGTCCTCGTCAAAAAACTCGCTGGCCAGAACCTCGGTGCCGTCGTCCAGGTGAATCACCGAATCCAGGGTGCTGCCCTTGTAGTTGCGCTCCACAATGCGGCCGGGCACGCCGTGGGTCTCGTCCGATGGCTCCAGCACCCGGATGTCCTCCGGGCGCAGCAGCACATGCACCGGCTGCCCCGGAGCCACCGGAAACGACGGCTTGCGCAAACGCCGGTTCAGGCCAAACACATCCACCTCAATGTCCTCACCGTTCACCGTCGTCACGGTGCCCGGGAAGAAATTGGTCTCGCCTACAAAGCGGGCGGTAAACAGATTGGCCGGGCGCTCATAGACTTCCCGGGGCGTGCCCAGCTGCTGGATGCGGCCGTCCTTGAGCACCACCACCCGGTCAGACATCGACAGCGCCTCTTCCTGATCGTGGGTGACAAACACAAAGGTGATGCCCAGCTCCCGCTGCAGGCGCTTCAATTCCACTTGCATGGTCCGGCGCAGCTTGAAGTCCAGGGCGGACAGGGGCTCATCCAGCAGCAGCAGACGCGGCCGTTTCACCACCGCCCGGGCAATGGCCACCCGCTGCTGCTGTCCGCCGGAGAGCTGCTGGGGCTTGCGGCGGCCGAACTCCTCCAACTGCACCATGGCCAGGGCCTCGTTCACCCGCTCGCGGATCTCCGCCGCCGGGCGCTTTTCCATCTTCAGGCCGTAGGCGACGTTATCGAACACCGTCATGTGGGGAAACAGCGCGTAGTGCTGGAACACCGTGTTCAGGGGGCGGTGTTCGGGAGGCGTGTGGGTCAGGTCCTCGCCCGCCAGGGTGATGCGGCCGTCGTCCGGGTGCTCAAAGCCGGCCATCAGCCGCAGCAGGGTGGTCTTGCCACAGCCGGACGGCCCCAGCAGGGTAATGAACTCGCCGTCGAAGATGTCCAGGTCCAGGGCATCCAGCACGGTCTTGCCATCGAATTGCTTGGTGAGATTGCTCAGTGAAAGCAGTGTCTGTGTCATTGGCCCTGCCCGCTGCCCGCCGCGCTGCATGAAGAGCGGCCTATTTTTCCAGAAAGCGTTACAAACAAAAAGCGTTACAAACACAAAGGGGCGCGGCTCTGTCGATGCCGCACCCCTTTGTAGGCTGGACTCAATACGTCCGACGGTCGCTATGGATCAGTCCGTGGACACACTGTTCAGGTAAGCCTTGTCGGAAATGTCGATCCACTTGCGCACCACCTTCTGGTAGTTACGCTGGGACTCGATGATTTCCTTGGCCAGCGGGTCCTTCGCCTTTTCCTCGTCCAGCAGCTTCTCCGTGGTGTCACGCAGGGCGTTGATGACCTGCGGCGGGAACACCTTGTGGGTCACGTTGGGGTATTTTTCCTTCATTTCGTCCCAGGCGACGGCGTTCTTGTGTACGCTCTCGATGTACATGTCATAGGCGGCGGTGCGCATGGCCACCCGCAGGATTTCCTGGAGGTCCGCCGGCAGCTTGTCCCAGGTTTTATCGTTGATCAGGAACTGCACCTCGGCGCCGGGCTCCTGCCAGCCGGAGTAGTAGTACTTGGCCACCTGCTGGAAGCCCAGGGGGAAGTCCAGGGCCGGGCCGACCCACTCGACCGCATCGATGGTGCCGCGCTCCATGGCGCCGTAAAGTTCACCCGGCGGCAGGTTGACCACGGCCGCGCCCAGGGCGGACATGACCTCACCGGCAAAGCCCGGGGTCCGGATCTTCAGGCCCTTGAGGTCGTCAACGGAGTTGATTTCCTTGTTGTACCATCCACCCATCTGGTTGCCGGTGTTGCCCCCCGGGAACGACAGCACGCCGTAGGGCTTGTAGACCTTTTCCATGAGCTCCATGCCACCGCCGTAGTAGAACCACGCGTACATTTCCGGGGCGATCAGGCCGAACGGAATGGTGGTGAAGTACATGGCGTTGGGGATGCTGCCCTTGTAATAGTAAGAGGCGGTGTGGCCCATGTCGTACTGGCCGCTGCGCACCAGGTCAAAAATGCCGAACGGCGCCTTGTGCTTGTTGGCGGGATCAATGCGGATCTGCAGCCGGCCGTTGGACATCTTTTCCGCCATCTCGGCGAAATGCTTGGTGGTCTCGGAGAGAATCACCATGTTCGGGCCCCAGGTCTGGGCCAGGCTCAGGTTGTAGGTCTCCTGGGCCGTCGAGACGCCGCTGAACGCGGACGTTGCCAGGGCAACCGCGGCAAGAAAGGTCTTTCTCAGGTTCATGCTGTTGGCTTCCGTTGTTGTTGGACGGTTATGACGGGGAGCAGGCCCCGGATTCTTGTTGTCGGTTCTGATGATAGCTGGCTAACGGCCAGACGCCAATGACGACGCACCGCGCCGGGACCGTCCCCGCCAGGCGGACACCGAATAGAGCGCCAGGGCGCACCAGATCATCGCGAAGCTGATCAGCTTCTCCGGGCTCAGGGGCTCATGGAAGACCTGCCAGGCGATCAGGAACTGCAGGGTCGGGTTGATGTACATCAGGAAGCCGACCGTGGCCAGCCGCAGGCGCCGGGCGGCCCCGGCAAACGCCAGCAGGGGCACCGCCGTGACCACGCCAGACGACACAAGCAGGAGCAGATCCGGCGCGCTGTCGGAAAAATGCGACTGGCCCCGGCTCGCCAGCCAGGCCCAGGCCAGCAGCGCCATCGGCGCCAGCAGCAGGGTTTCCACAAACAGGCCGGACAGGCCGTCCAGGGCGACTTTTTTGCGGAACAGGCCATAGCTGCCAAAGCTGAAGGCCAGGGTCAGGGTAATCCAGGGCACCACCCCCAGAAGGGCGAGCTGGTAGACGATGGCCAGGCCCGCCAGAGCCACCGCCACCGCCTGCAGCCGGGTGATGGTCTCCCTCAGGATCACCATCCCCATGGCGACGTTCACCAGGGGCGTCAGAAAGTAACCGAGGCTGGCCTGCAGCACCTGGCGGGTTTCTACCGCGTAGATGTACACCCCCCAGTTCAGGGCAATGAAGACCGCGCAGCCGAGCACAAACCCGAGCCGGCGCGGCTCGCCCAGGGCCGCGCGCACCGGGGCCCAGCGTTTCATCAGGGTAATCAGTCCGGCCAGGAACACGCAGGACCAGATCACCCGGTGGATCAGCACCTCGAACGCGGGAATCCCCTCGAACAGGGCAAAATACAGCGGGAAACAGCCCCAGAGGGTGTAGGCGCCGAGGCCAAACAGCACGCCCCGCGTCGCGTCGCTGCGGACGCCGGCTTGCGGTGCGTCGCTCACGGCCGGCGGGTAACGGCCATGGTCAGCCGGGACATGCAGGTGAGCTTGCCCTGATCGTTCTCCAGGCGGATCTCCCAGACCTGGGTGGTGCTGCCGATGTGCAGCGCCCGGGCGGTGCCGTAGACCCACCCCTTGCTGACCGGGCGGATGTGGTTGGCGTTGATGTCCAGGCCCACCGCCACGGTATCCGGATCCTTCAGGCAGCAGTTGGCTGCCATGCTGCCCAGGGTTTCCGCCAGCAGAACCGAGGCGCCCCCGTGCAGGATGCCAAAGGGCTGGACCGTGCGCTCGTCTACCGGCATGCGGCCGCGCACGTAATCGTCCCCGATCTCCAGGTATTCGATGCCCATGTGGCCCACGGCCGTCTTGCGGCTGTTCTCGGTCATCTGCTCGAGGTTGGGTGTTCTGGTCCAGATTGCCATGGCTGAGTCGGTCCCCCGGTCGGTCATTCGGTGTTGGGTTTGGGTGTCGCTTTGGGATCAAAAGATCAGGGATAACCGCCCGAGTCTATCCGGTTAGCTTGCTTAACACCAAAGGGTATTTGGTCGTAGACGGGGACCGCTCTGACGTCAGTCTTTAAACGGTTCGAGGTACTTGAGAATCAACGATTCGCGGGTGCCGTTCATCTCCAGCAGCTTCAGCGCCGCGCGGATGTCGTCGACATAGGCAACGGCCGGGGAGCCCTTGGCAACGGCAATCCATGACGCCTCACCGGGAAAGAAAAACGGCGAAACGTGGACATCCAGCCCGAGATTCTGGACCGTGTAGCGCCCCACCAGTTCCGGGGCGATCACCACGTCCACCCGCTGTTTCTCCATCATCAGCATCAGGTTGCGATAGCGCGCCGCAGACTCCTTGACCAGCTCGCCATCCTGATCGAAGCGGTGGAAATAGTGGGCGCCATCGAGCACGCCAATACGCTTGCCGTAAAGATCCGAGTAGCGGGTAATGCGGTTCCTGTCGTCCAGGTAGAAGAACAGCCGGCGCTCTGGCGGAAAGGCCGGCGCCACGAACACCAGCTTCTGCTCCCGGTCCGGCGTGCGCAGGGGGCCCAGCATCACGTCCACCTCGCCCTGCTCCGCCATCCGAAGCACCCGGCGAAACGGCGCCTCCCGGTAGCGTAACTGCCAGCCCAGGCGATCGGCGATTTCCTGGAAAATGTCCAGGTACAGGCCGCTCTTTCGGTTCGGCCCGATGATCCGGTACGGCGGCGCGTTGTCCACGCCGACCGTCAACGTCAGCGTCGGGGCGCTGGGGGCATCAACGGCATCGGCGCCGGCGGCCAGGGGCAGGCTCAGGGCGAGCAGCAGGGTCAGCCAGCGGGCCATAACGTCCGTATCCTCAATGGTCCTGAATGTACACTGACCACAGTATAGCCAGTCTGTGACGGTTGATGGGGCGGTCCGCTCCGGTCGAATGGTCGTATTGCCGGTTGAATTCGACGTTTTCGGCGCCACGTCTTGTGGTGAGTCAACGCACAAGCGACACCGACTAACCGCCAAAGGAGCGACTCCATGAACATACTGATGGTACTGACCTCACACGACCAGATGGGCGACACCGGGCACAAGACCGGCTTCTGGCTCGAGGAATTCACCGCGCCTTTCTACGTGTTCAAGGACGCCGGCGCCAGCATTACCCTGGCCTCCCCCAAAGGCGGCCAGCCCCCGGTGGACCCGAACAGCGAGGCGGAAGACGCGCTTACCGACAGCACCCGCCGGTTCATGGACGACGCCCACGCCCGGGAAATGCTTGCCAGCACCAAGAAACTGGCGGACGTGGACATGAACGGGTTCGACGCCATCTTCTACCCCGGCGGCCACGGTCCGCTTTGGGATCTGGCGAACGATGACAAATCCATCGCCCTGATCAAGACCGCCTACGAGCAGGACAAGGTGATCGGCGCAGTCTGCCACGCGCCGGCGGTGTTCAAGAACGTGTTCATCAAACCGGATCAGAACCTGGTGGGCGGACGCGAGGTCACCGGCTTCACCAACACGGAAGAAGAGGCTGTGCAACTGACCAAGGTGGTGCCCTTCCTGGTGGAAGACATGCTCAAGGAAAACAACGGCCGTTACAGCCGCGGCGACGACTGGGGTCCCCACATCGTGGTGGATGGCAAGCTGATCACCGGCCAGAACCCGGCCTCCTCCGAGGGCGCGGCCAAGGCGGTGGTGCAGGCCCTGCAGGGCGCCTGACCGGTCCACCGAAACGCAGAGCGGCGTGGTACACCACGCCGTAACGCAAAAGGGGAAAGGCCTCGGCCTTTCCCCTTTTTTGTGGCGATTTACCGGTCGGTGGTCACCCACCGCGCCGGATCAGAAATGAATGACGGTCCGGATGCTTTTGCCTTCGTGCATCAGGTCAAACGCCTTGTTGATGTCCTCCAGCGGCATCTCATGGGTGATGAACACGTCCAGGGGGATGTCGCCTTTCTCGGCCTTTTCCACGTAGGACGGCAGCTCGGTGCGCCCCTTGACGCCGCCGAAGGCGGACCCGCGCCAGACCCGGCCGGTGACCAGCTGGAACGGGCGGGTGCTGATTTCCTCGCCGGCCCCGGCCACACCGATGATGGTGGATTCGCCCCAGCCCTTGTGGCAAGCCTCAAGCGCCGCCCGCATCAGCTTGACGTTGCCCACGCATTCGAAGGTGTAGTCGGCGCCGCCGTCGGTCATCTCCACGATCACCTGTTGCAACGGCTTGTCGTAGTCGTTCGGGTTGACCACGTCGGTGGCGCCGAGTTGCTTGGCAATATCAAACTTGCCCGGGTTGATGTCGATGGCGATGATGCGCCCAGCCTTCGCCATCTTGGCGCCGATGATCGCCGCCAGGCCGATGCCGCCCAGCCCGAAGATGGCCACGGTGGCGCCCTCTTCCACCTTGGCGGTGTTCAGCACGGCGCCAATACCGGTGGTGACGCCGCAGCCCAGCAGGCAGACCTTGTCCAGGGGCGCTTCCTTGGGAATCTTGGCCAGAGAGATTTCCGGCAACACGGTGTACTCGGAGAAGGTGGAGCAGCCCATGTAGTGGTACAGCGGCTGGCCCTTGTAGGAGAACCGGGAAGTGCCGTCCGGCATCACACCCTTGCCCTGGGTTTCCCGCACGGCGCCGCACAGGTTGGTCTTGCCGGATTTGCAGAACTTGCACTCGCCGCACTCGGCGGTGTATAGCGGGATCACGTGGTCGCCCACCTGCAGGTTCTTCACGCCGGGGCCGACGGCTTCGACAATGCCGCCGCCCTCGTGGCCGAGGATGGTGGGAAACAGCCCTTCGGGATCGGCACCGGAGAGGGTGTAGGCGTCGGTGTGACAGACCCCGGTGGCGACGATGCGCACCAGGACTTCGCCTTCCTGGGGCGGCGCCACGTCCACTTCC
This sequence comes from Marinobacter sp. C2H3, assembly GCF_037080155.1. NCBI lineage: Bacteria > Pseudomonadati > Pseudomonadota > Gammaproteobacteria > Pseudomonadales > Marinobacteraceae > Marinobacter > Marinobacter sp. C2H3. The sequence continues at coordinate 296,639 of NZ_JBBBNZ010000003.1, forward strand.
ACGATTTCCAGCGGCTTGTTGGCCTCGAAGGCCACGGCGGCTCGGGATTTGATCACGGTGATGCTCCTCTGATTGGGCTTCTTGGGTAACGGTCCCTGCTATTGTAACGGGTGAATCCCGATCCGGCAGGTGGACGTATGTCTGGCAAGCATTAGCCTGTTAGCTCCGTGCCCGGCCAGTGGTGGACAGGGCTTTCCAGAACCCGCTGTAAATACGTCCCTGTACGCTCGGCCTCCGCCATCCCTGGCGGAGGACGGTTCTGGAAAGCCCTGTCCACTGGCCGTCTGGCGGCTTCTTTGCTTTTCGCCGCACGGGAATACGCATGTGGAGGACGAACGGTTTGAAAACCCTGTACTGGTTCACCCGGGACCTGCGCCTGCACGATAACGCCGCGCTGCTGGCGGCGGCCCGCTCGGACCTGCTGCTGTGCGTGTTTGTGGTGGAACCCCGCTGGTTCCAGCCAGGCCCGATGCAGAGCCGGCCGATGGGCGCGCATCGCTGGCGTTTTCTGTGGCAGAGCCTGATGGCCCTGGAGCGCAGCCTGCGGCCCATGGGCCAGCGACTGCACATCGCCTTTGGCGACCCGGCCACGGTACTGCCGAAGCTCGTGCAGGCCCACGGAATCGATCGGGTGGTACGCTCCCGCCTGCCGGGCACCGACGAGGCCCGGCAATGGCAGCAGCTCCGGCAAGCACTGCCTGCGACCGTGTTCCAGCAGTTCGAAACGCTCTCCCTGTTGCCGGAAGGCGAGCTGCCGATGCCACTGGCGGAGCTGCCGCCAACGTTCTCCCAGTTCCGACGGCAGGTGGAAAAGCAGGACCGGGCCGAGAGCGGCCCGATGCGCATCCGCACCGTCGGCGCCCTGCCCCCGCCCCCGGGCTTTCCCGACGACAACCGGGGCGAGTGCCCGGCCATCGACGAGCCGCTGCATCCGCTGCGGTTCCTGGGCGGCGAGGAGGCCGGGCTGGCACAGCTCAAGGCTTACCTGTTCGGCGAGCACCACATCGCCACCTACAAGGAAACCCGCAACGCCCTGGACCAGTGGGACAGCTCCTCCAAGTTCTCCCCCTGGCTCGCGAACGGCTGCCTGTCCGCCCGTGAAGTGGCGGGGCAGATCGCGGAGTACGAGCGCACCGTTACCCGCAACGAGTCCACCTACTGGCTGTGGTTCGAGCTGCTCTGGCGGGAGTACTTTCACTGGTACGCCCTGGCCCACGGGGCCCGGCTGTTTCACCGGGACGGCCTGGCCGGCAAGACCGCCGGCCACCGCACCTTCTACGGACACCGCTTCAAGGCCTGGTGCGAGGGCAACACCGAGTATCCCCTGGTGAACGCCGCCATGAACCAGCTCCGGGAAACCGGTTACCTCAGCAACCGGGCCCGACAGATTGTCGCCAGTTGCCTGGTGAACGAGCTGGAGATCGACTGGCGCTATGGCGCCGCCTGGTTCGAGCAACAGCTGATCGATTACGACGTCGCCAGCAACTACGGCAACTGGCAGTACGTGGCCGGCGTGGGCGCCGATCCGAAAGGTGGGCGTCACTTCAACCTGGACAAACAGGCCCGGCAGTTTGATCCCTACGGCACCTATGTGGACCGCTGGGGCGGTGAGGCCGAGCAACCGGTGGGCCGGCATACCGTGGATGCGGCCGACTGGCCCCTGTAACCCGGCGATATCGCACGGCTCCATGTCAGGCAACGCGCGATGGCCAAAAACCGGATAGACTGACCCCATGACCGATGCCCAGACCGATACCCAGACTGCAGACCACCGGGCCCTGATCGACCTGATCGGGCAGATTCATCCCCGCTCCCTGCTGACCGTGGGCGCGGCGGCGGATTCGGCCGGCGCGGCCTGGCAGGCGCAGGCCGGGGGCGATGCCCTTCATGAGTCCATGACCCCGGCGCAGCTGGCCAATCCCGTCAGTTTCGCCCATTCGGTGGACCTGGCGCTTGTTACGGATACCCTGGAAGCCCTGTCTCATGACGACGGCGACCAGCTGCTGGGCACCCTGCGTAACCTGGGCTGCCACCAGATTGCCGTGCTGGTGGCCAACGAGGCGGCCTGGTCCCTGGCGGATTTCCTGGCCCTGGGTTTCCGGCGCCAGCCGCCCTCCGGCCCGGACGCCGAAAAAACCCTCTACACCTACAATCTCGACACCTACAACCACAAACGCGCCTGGAACAATCCGGACCACTGGGCCAACCCGGAAATGTGGGGCAAGGCCTGGTGGTAGCTGGCCGCCAGGCCCCGATTCATCCCTCCCTCGCGCCGCCCCGGCCGCCCTGTTCCAACTTGGTGCACTCCTGCCCTGAACGCACCCCCGTGGCGCACAGTTTTGTGCGTCGGGGCATGACCGACACGACGTGTCCATCCCCGAGCCCCAGCCCACCGGCGTTTGCCTCGTTTTGGAACACTTGTTGCTAAACCTGCACTCATTCCATGCAAGCCCGGACTCAACCACTCAGGAGCCTGACCCGTGGACATCACGAGTGCTGTACAAACCCTGACCGAAAGCGCCAACACGCTGTTCATCCTTATCGGCGCCATCATGGTGCTGGCCATGCACGCCGGCTTCGCCTTCCTGGAAGTGGGCACCGTGCGCCACAAGAACCAGGTGAATGCCCTGGTCAAGATCATGACCGATTTCGGCATCTCCACGGTGATGTATTTTTTCGTGGGCTATTACATTGCCTACGGCACCACCTTCCTGGCCGGTGCGGATCAGCTTACCGCCCACAACGGCTACGACCTGGTGAAGTTCTTCTTCCTGCTGACCTTTGCCGCCGCCATTCCCGCCATCGTGTCCGGCGGCATCGCCGAGCGCGCCCGGTTCTATCCGATGCTGATCGCCTCCGGCCTGATCGTCGGCCTGGTGTACCCGTTCTTCGAAGGCCTGGCCTGGAACGGCAACTACGGCTTCCAGGGCTGGCTCGAGACCCGGTTTGGTGCACCGTTCCACGACTTTGCCGGCTCCGTCGTGGTGCACGCGGTGGGTGGCTGGATTGCGCTGGCGGCGGTGCTGCTGCTCGGTGCCCGCAAAGGGCGCTACCGCAACGGCCGGGTGGTGGCCTTTGCGCCCTCCAACATTCCGTTCCTGGCCCTCGGGGCCTGGATTCTCACCGTGGGCTGGTTCGGGTTTAACGTCATGTCCGCCCAGACCCTGGACGGCATCAGCGGCCTGGTGGCGGTCAACAGCCTGATGGCCATGGTGGGCGGCATCCTGGTGGCCATGGTGCTGGGCCGCAAGGACCCGGGCTTTATCCACAACGGCCCGCTGGCCGGCCTGGTGGCGGTGTGCGCCGGTTCCGACCTGATGCACCCCATCGGTGCCCTGATCACCGGCGGCGTGGCCGGCGCCCTGTTCGTGTACCTGTTCGAATGGGCCCAGGACCGCATCGAACGGCTGGACGACGTGCTGGGTGTATGGCCGCTGCACGGGGTCTGCGGTGTCTGGGGCGCCATCGCCTGTGGCCTGTTTGGCCAGAGCGGCCTCGGCGGCCTGGGGGGCGTCAGCATGGCGTCCCAGCTGATCGGCACGGTCGTCGGTGTTGCCGTGGCCTTTGGCGGCGGCCTGGTGGTCTACGGGGTGATCAAGGCCGTCTCCGGCCTGCGCCTGAGCGAGGAGGAGGAGTTCAACGGCGCCGACCTGAGCATCCACCGCATCGGCGCCAACGCCCAGGATTAATCGTCGGTGGCGCCGTAGCCGGTCAGCTCCATGTAGCCCACGCCGGCCCGGTTGCCACTGACCCGCACCGGGCTCTCCCAGTAGGGAAAGCGGCCGTCGTTGACGTAACGTCCCGGCGGCGCCGTCACCTCGATATCCACCCCTTCGGACGGCACCTGCAGGCGCCAGCGCACCGGGTAGCCGTCCCGGCGTTCCAGGGGCGTCAGCGTGAGCTCCGCATCGGTGAGCGGCTGCGGGTCGCCGCCGGCGGGTATCCAGGTGCCGGATACGAACGGCTCGGCCGCGTCCCGAAGCCGGAACGCCATCAGTTTGTCGCCGTCGTCCAGGTGCTGGGCAAACCAGTCCCAGCCCTGCTGCCCCTGTTTCAGAAACTGGCTGCTCCACTCCCGGTCGAACCAGCCCTGCCCGGCAACCTGAAGGCGCTTGCCATCGAGGGTGACGGTGCCCTCAATGCGAATGTCCACGAGACTGAAATACATGGAACCCTGTCCCGAGGCCGATTTGGCGCTGAACCCGTGGTCGCCCTGGGGCACCGGCGGGCGGTTCAGGGTCAGCGTCAGGTCGTAGCCAAACCCGGGCTCGGCCTGTCGGCTTCGAACCGTCAGGTGCCAGCGGCGCGGCGCCACCTGCTGCAGTTGCCAATCGTCCAGCCAGACCTCGAACGGCTCGGCCACCGCGCCGGCGCTGCCCACATCGCCCCGGGCCAGACGTTCCTCGAATCGATGCTGACCCTGGTAGCTGACGGCGCCGTGGGCCATCCAGGCGGCCTCAAGAGGCCACTGGTCCGCCGGCGGCGGCGCCTGGTCCGGCGACCGGGGCCGGAAGCCCTGGCGGAACTGGGTCCACTGCACCCCCAACGGCTCACCTTCGGCCGTGGTCAGATTGGCGGTCAGGTACCACCACTCCACCCGGTAACGGGGGTGAGGCCCAAAATCCGCCGGGAAACGCAGGCCGGTGTCCGGGCCGGGCTGGAGAAAACCGCCGGCATCGCCGCCACTGAGGGTCGGCGCCAGGCCCGGGCCGGACGCACCGTCGTCGCCGGAGCACCCAGCCAGCAGCGCCAGAACCAGCGACCACAGGGCCACCATCAGGCGGTGTCGTACGGTAAGCCCCGCCCGAGCCGAGGCAACCACGCGCTCTGTAATCCGGAGCACCGGCCTCACGATGTCGCCTCCCGCGCCAGCGACCGGCGCATCAGGCCGGCAATGCCCAGGCCAATCAGGGCACTGAGCACCAGCAGCTCCAGCCAGAACCCCGGGTACACCGCCATCGGCAGCGACCAGCCAAAGGCCTCAGGATTGATCCGGCCCACCAGCACCCAGGTCAGCCAGATGCCCAAGGGCAGCGCCAACAGCGCCACCCCCAGCGTCAGCCCCAGGCACAGGCGCAGCAACTGGCTGAACACCTCACGGCCGGACAGCCCCCAGGCCCGGAGCAGACGGAAATACCAGGCCCGGCTGGTGATGAACACCAGCCCCATCACCAGCAGCGCCGTGCCCGCCAGTACCAGGGTAAGCAGGGTCATGGCCCGGGTCAGCACAAAGGTGCGCTGGAACACCGCGTTGGCGCTGGCCCGAATGGCCCGGTTTTCCTGCACCTCCGGGGCTTCGCCGCCCCAACGCCGGGTGACCCCGTCGATCAACCGGTCAATATCGGCCGTCCCGGGCTCGATGGCGAACCCCTCGAACGAGGGCGTCTGGCCGGCGGGCCAGCGCGAGCCCGCCACCAGCACCTCGCCTTCCGGGCGGCCGTAGTCGGCATAAACACCCAGCACCGGCAGGCCGTCTGTTGCGGCCCCCGGGGCGGCCTCGCCCAACCGGAGTCGATCGCCTATGACCCATCCAAAGCGCCGGGCGGCCTGCTCATTGATCATCACCCCGTCGCCCCGGGCCAGTGCGTCCCAGGGGCGGTCTGCGCTGGCCAGCAGGTGCCACCGGGTCAGCAGTGGGCCGATGGGGGCCACCGCCAGCAGATCCAGCCGGTGGGAGGCCCGGGTGCCGTCGTCCGCGCCGATCGATGCCACGGTCGCCGAGCCACGGCGAATGCGGTGCCAGGCGGCGCCGTCCACACCGGCCAGCTGGCCCGCCAGCCAGTCCGCCGCCGGGCCGGCGTCCGCGCCGGCGGGCACGTCCAGGTACCAGTCCGCCGCCAACCTCTGGTCCAGCCAGCCCTCAAAGGTCTGCTCAAAACTGGCCACCAGGGCCTGCACCGCCAGCACCAGGGCCAGGGTAAACTGCAGCGCCACCACCGGCAGGGCCAGCCGCCGGGCCATCACCCCCAGCTCCCGCCAGCGCCAGCGGCGCAGTTCATCCACGCCCCGGGCCGCCAGGCGGTCCGCAAGATGGGACAGCACCGTGGGCACCAGCAGGCCCACGCCGGCAAACACCACGGCCACGGCGGCAAAGGTGGCCGCCAGCCCGGAGACCACCAGCACGGCCGCACCACCCACGGCCGCCAGAATCACCCCCGGCCACAGCGACCGGCCGCCACGGTCCAGCCAGGCGCGACACCGTGCCGGCACCAGCAGGTCGCTGACGCAGGCCAGCACTACCACCGCGGTCATCACCAGCGCCGGGGTCAGCCAGTCGGTGCCGCCGGCGTACAGGGGCAGGTCGAACAGGCCTTCCAGGGAGGCCCCGAACCCGTTGCCGAGCAGGCGGGCGAGGGCGGAACCGGCCCAGACCCCGGGGCCAATGCACAGGGCCGAGAGCAGCAGGATTTCCAGCACCAGGCGCCGGCGGATCACCCGGTCCGGCACGCCGTAGCGGGCCAGCAGCACAAAGCTTGTCTCCCGCTGCGCCTGCCCCAGCCGGTACACCGCCCGCAGCAGCAGCGCGGTGATCATCAGCACCAGCGCCCCGAGCGCGTCCAGGTTGAGCAGGAAGCTCCGGCCCAGTTCGCCGGTGTCCGGACCCCGCTGGAAGGGCGCAGACTCATAGCCCGGCGGCAGCGGGCCGGGGGACTCGCCGACAATCAGGTGCAGGGGGGAATCGACCGGCGTGGCGGCCGACACCGTCGCCGCCCGGTGAATGTCCACGAAGGGGTCGCCGTCCAGGGCAGGCGCGCGGCCGGAGTGACTGTCCGAGACCAGGCACTGGCCCGCCAGCGGGTCGATGCCCACCAGCCGGCCGGGGCCGTCCGGATCCGGCACCTCCAGCCAGGGCATCACGCACACGCCGGCGCGTCGGAGCCGGACAAAATCGTCCACGGTCACCGGCTGGCCGTCAGATCGAACGGCCTCCCGGCCACCGGACAGCGACTGCTCGGCCCGGGCGAGGCTGTCCCGGGCCTGGCCGGTGAGCTGGTGCACACCGGACCAGAGCATGGTGGCCAGCAGGATCATCAGGGCCAGGGCAGCCAGTTGCAGGGGGTGGCGTCGGTAATGGCTGAGCAGCGCGCCGGTGAGGGTCATGACGACGTGTCAGTGGAGGCTCGCCCGGCGGACGCCCGGTGGCCCAGGTCCATAATCCGGTCGCAGCGGGCCGCCAGCTCCGGATCGTGGGTGGCGAGAATCAGGGCGGCTCCGGTGGTCCCTCTGGCACCGGCGGGCGAACGGGCGAGGGTATCAAACAGCAGCGTGGCGACCTCATCGGCGGTGTGCCGGTCCAGGCTGCCGGTCGGTTCGTCCGCCAGGATCAGCGCCGGGGTCATGGCGAAGCTCATGGCCAAGGCGGCGCGCTGGCGCTGCCCCCCGGACACCTGGTCCGGATAGCGATCGGCCTCGGCGGCCAGACCCAGGCGTTCAAGCCAGTCCCGACAGGGTGCCAGCGGCTGACCGGCCAGCTGCGCCCGCAGGCGGACGTTTTGCAGCAGGGTCAACGCGGGCATCAGGTTGGCGTCCTGGAACACCACGCCGATACGCTGGCGGCGCAGGGCCGCCCAGCGCCGGTGCCTGACATGGGCAGGCTCGCCATCCCCCGCCTCGAACCGCTCGCCGAGCACGGTGATGGTGCCGGCGTCGGCGCTGTCCATGCCGCACAGCAGGTTCAGAAGCGTGCTTTTACCCGACCCGGACCGGCCTATCAGCGCCAGGGACTGTCCAGCCGCCAGCGACAGATCGAGCCGCTCCAGCACCGACACCGTCTGGTGGCCGCTGGCGAACGCCCGGGTCAGCCCCTGGGCCGCCAGCACCGGCGCCCGTTCTGTCATGGTCGCCCCCCTTCCGGCCCATCGGCCGAGATCTCGTCGATATCGGCGTCGCCCCCGAGGGGGTCGGCGTGGCCGCCGCGGCGGCGGGCCCAGGCTTCCCGGCCCTGCTCCACCCAGGACAGCAGCGCCGGAATCACAAACAGCACCAGGGCGGTGGACAGCCCCAGGCCAAAGGCGATGGAGGTGGCCATGGGAATCAGGAACTGGGCCTGCAGCGAGGTCTCAAACAGCAGGGGCAGCAACCCGCCGATGGTGGTAAGCGACGTCAGCAGCACCGCCCGTACCCGCTGCACCGCTGCCTCGTTCAGGGCGTCGTCGATGCCCAGGCCCTTGCGCCGCTGCTCGCCGTAGAAACTCACCAGGATGATGGAGTTGTTGACCACGATGCCAGACAGCCCGAACAGGCCGAACAGGGACAGGATGGTCAGTTGCAATCCCATCACCCAGTGGCCGATCAACGCGCCCACCAGGGCAAACGGGATGATCGCCATCACGATCAGCGGCAGGCTCCAGGAGGCAAACACCCAGGCCAGCACCACGTACATCAGGCCGAGGCCAATCACCAGGCCGGTCTGCATGTCCGCCATGGTTTCCCGCTGGTCGGCGGCCCGGCCCTCGAAGCTGTAGCGCACGCCGTAACGCTTGGCCAGCTCCGGCAGGGCGCTGGCCTGGAGGCTGTCCAGCACCTGGCTGGTGGTGGCCACCCGGGCATTAAGGGCGGCCGTCACTTCCAACGCGAGGCGTCCATCCGCGTGGCGCAGGGCCTGGAAGCCCTGGCGGTGGTCCAGGTTCATCACCTGGGTCAACGGGACGAAGCGCCCGTCCGGCAGGCGAATGCTCATCCGCGACAGGGTCGACAGCCGCGCCCGCTGGTCCCGGGGCAACTGCACCCGGACTTCCATCTCGTCCCGACCGTCCTGGTAGATCTGCGCCACGTCGCCGTCGAACGCCGCCCGCAGTTGCCGGCCCAGATCGGCGGTGGTCAGCCCCAGGGCCTGGCCGTAGGCGCTGACCTGGTAGATCAACTGCTCCCGGCCCCAGGGCATGTCGTCCTCTACGTCCAGCACGCCGGGCAGGCTCGCCAGGGCCTGGCGTAACTGGCCGGCCGCCTGCTTGAGGTCCAGGGCGTCGCTGCCGGTCAGGCGCACGTTGACGTCCCTCCCCGGCGGGCCAGCCTGGCGCTCGCTGATGTTCAGGCTGTCCAGCCCCGCCGGCAACGTCAGCCGGTTCCTCCAGGCCTGGATAAACTCTGGATTGCGCACACGGCGCTGGTCGGACGGTACCAACTCCACCAGGATCGAGCCCAGCTCGTCACCGTTGCGGGAACTGCCTTCGGCGCCCAGCGTGGCGCCCTGGGTCACCACCGCGTGCCGGATCAGGTGGCCGCCCAGGGCCTGCTCGGTGTCGTTCAACGCCGTCTGCATCTGCGCCAGGAACCGGTCCACGGTGCCGTCGTCGGTGCCGGCCACAAAACTGACGTTGGCGTAGAACACCGAAGGCTCGGGCGTGGGAAAGAAGTTGAAGCCGATGCGGCCGCCGGCCAGCAGGCCCACCGTGAACAGGGTCAGCGCCAGGGACGCGGCCACGGTGGCACCCCGGTGGTGCAGGGAGAAGCGGGACCAGCGCCGGAACGGGCCCTCCCGGAACCGGTCGAAGCCGGTCTCGAAGCGCTGGCGCAGACGGCCCACCGGCCCGGGACGACGCTCGGCGCCCGCCCGCTTGCGGGGCACAAAGGCGGTGCGCAGGTGCGCCGGCAGCACCAGGAAGCACTCCACCAGTGACGCCGCCAGCACGCAGATCATCACCGTCGGGATGTCCGCCAGAATATTGCCGATTACCCCGCCCACCACCAGCAGGGGCATGAACGCGGCGACCGTCGTCAGCGAGGACGCCATCACCGGCCAGAACATGCGTTTGGCCGCCCCCTCGGAGGCAAACAGCGAGGCCTCCCCCAGCCGGGCGTGGGCGTCGGCGTCCTCACCCACCACGATGGCGTCGTCGACGATCACCCCCAGGGCCATGATCAGGGCGAACAGGGAGATCATGTTGATGGACCCGCCGATCAGCCACAGCACCGCCATGGACGCCAGGAACGCGGTGGGAATGCCCAGGGCCACCCACCAGGCCACCCGCCCTGGCAGGAACAGGTACAGCAGGGCCACCACCAGCACCAGGCCACCGAGGCCGTTATTGATCAGCAGCCAGATGCGCTCGCTCAGCAACTGCCAGGTTTCGTCGTACACCTGCAACTGCAAGTTCGGCGGCAGCGCCGGCCGGGTGTCCGCCAGCCAGGCGGACAACACGTCGGCGGCCACCAGGGAGTTGCCGTTTTCGGCCCGCTGCAGTTCCAGCTCCACGGCGGGTTTGCCGTCGTTTTCCAGGGTGGTCTGGCTCGCCCGGGCTTCCTGGCGGATCACCGCAATGTCCCCAAGGCGCAACTCGATGCGGTCGCCGGCGCGCACGGGGATATTCTCAAACGCCTGTGGGCTGCGGCGCTGGTCCAGGGAGCGCAGCTCCCGGGTAGCGTCCTGCTGGGCCAGCAGGCCTGCGGGCAGGTCCCGGGACACGACGGCCACCCGGTCGGCAATCTGGTCCAGGGACAGGTTCAGGGATTCCAGCCGCTCCACCGGCACGTTGATGCTGATCTGCTGCTCCGGCAGGCCGCGGATGCTGATGCGATCGATGCCACGGGCCAGCAGCTCGTCCTCGTAGCGGTACGCCAGCTGGCGCAGCTCCCGCCGGTCCACATCGCCGGACACCAGCAGGCGGGCGACCGGCTCATAACGCTCCACCCGGGTTACCTGGGGCTCCTCCGCGTCCGCCGGCAGGTTGTTGAACTCGGCGACCTGCTGGCGGACATCGTCCACCGCCTGGATCGGGTCCGTGCCCTCCACAAACTCCAGGGTGATGGAGGCGATGCCCTGGGCCGAGGTCGAGGTCATCTTCTTGAGGCCGTTGACGTTACGCAGCCGCTGCTCGAGGGGGTCGGTAACGCCCTGCTCCACGTCCTCGGCGGAGGCACCGCTCCAGACCACCTGCACGGTGACCACGTCCAGGGCGAAATTCGGGAAAAACTGGATATTCATCCGGGACAGCGCCAGGGCGCCGCCCAGCAGCATGGACAGCATCACCAGGTTGCCGGCCACCCGGTGATGAACGAAGAACCCGATGATGCCGCGGCCTCGGCTCATTGACCGGCCTCCGCCACCGTGACTTTCAGGCCGGTCATGGCGTTGGGCAGATGGGTGGTTATCAACCGGACCCCTGGAGTCAGGGCGTCACCGGCCACCAGCAGCTGACGTTCGCCGCCAGCGCCCACAGCCTCGCCGATGCGCTGGACCTGGACCCGGCGCATGCGGTCGTCCTGGTCCATCAGGTACACCGTATCGGCGCCGTACAGGGCGCTGAAGGGAATCACCACCGTGTTTTCCCGGGCCGGCCGAGCCAGCGTAACCGGTACGAAGGTCCCGGGGCGAAGGGCACCGGCGTCACCCATGAGCGTAAAGATGCCCTCCGGACCGGATGGATCCGAGCTGCCGGCAAAGCGGTCCAGGCGAAAACGGGCGTCACCCTCCCGGGCACGGGCTTCCAGCGTGTTGCCCTGGTCGAGGGCGGCCTGCAGTTCCGCACGAAACACATCCGGCACACGGGCCCGGAGCTCCAGCCCGGCGGTCGGATACACCGACAGCAGCGGGGTACCCCGGGAGACCTGGTCCCCTACCGCCACTTTGACGTCCGTCACCCGGCCATCGAAGGGCGCGGTAAAACGGGCTCGCTGGGCGTCCCGTTCGGCCGCGGCAAGGGTCGCCCTGGCCTCCTCAAGACGGGCGTTGAGGCTGGCTAGCCGGGCCGGATGCTCGTCGATGGCTCGCTGGCGCGTCGTTACCGCCAGCCCGGCCCGGGCCTCGGCATCAACCGAGGCCTCGACACTCTCCCGGGACGCCAGTTGACGTTTCACCAGCGATTCCAGCCGTTCGCGCTGGCGTCGCGCGTTGTCACGCATCGCCTGCTCGCTCTTCAGCGCCTGCTGGTCGTTGGCAAACCGGACCGTCTCGGAACGCACTTGGGCCTCCAGGTCCGCGACCGTGGCCCGGGCCTGGGCCAGCACCGGATCCACGTCCGCCGGGTCCAGCGCCACCAGCAGCTCGCCGGCCTGGACGGCCTGGCCGTCCGCCACCGGGCGCGTCGCAATCCGCCCGGCGAGGGCGGCGGTCACCGCCACCTGGGACGGCGCCACCACCTGGCCGTACAGTGGCAGTACCGGCTGGTGGGTGCCCGGGCTGAGGGTCTGCACCTCGACGCGCCAGCTGCGTTCGGTCGGACTGACCACCGGCGATTCCGGGCGAGTCGCGACCAGCGCGGCGAAGCCCGCCACACCAAGGGCAAGAATAAGGACAGGAACAACACGTTTGCGCATGCGGAATTCGCCTGGGATGACACCGGAAACAGACCGCCCGACCGGACCGACGACCACTCGGCGGAGGTACGACCGGGAACGGCAAACAGGTTACCCAAAAAGCCCGGGTCCGGCGACCGTTGAGCCGCTATAATGGCGCGATGGAATGGCTCACGTACCCCCAGGCCGGCAATCGCCAGGCCGCCCAATACCTGCTTACCCTTCGGCTGGCGATGGTCGCCGTTCAGCTGCTCTCCGTGCCGGTGGCCGAGTACTGGGTGCCGGTCACCCATCCGGCGCTCGCCCTGGCCATCAGCGCCGGCTATGGCCTGCTAGCCTGGGCGGCCTGGTGGTGGCTTCGCCGATGGCCGCTGGCGTCACCGCTGCCGGCGAGCCTGTCCCTGTTCGGAGACCTGGCGCTGATCACCGTGTGGCTGTGGTTTACCGGCGGCTACATCAATCCCCTCGTGTCGCTTCTGCTCCTCCCCATCGCCATGGGCATGGTGATCGCGCCGCCCGCGGTCGCGCTCGCGGTCACGGGTGCGGGCATCAGCGCCTATACCGCCCTGATCCTCTGGCACTCGCCCCTGGGCACGCTGGCCACCGGCCATGGTGGCATCGGAGCCCTGGACAGCCCGCTGACCCGCCTGCACCTGCTGGGCATGTGGGGCACGTTTGCCGTCACCGCACTGACCCTGACGCTGGTGGTGGGCGCCCTGTTACGGCGCCTGAAACGGCAGCAGGACCAGTTGGCGCAGTTCCGGGAGAGCCGCTTGCGGGACGAGCAGATCATCGCGTTGGGACTGTCCGCGGCCGCCGTCGGTCACCGCCTGGGCACGCCGCTCAATACCCTGGGCCTGCTGCTGGAAGAAGCCCGCCATCAGGCCGGCCCGGTGTCCCCGGCGGCGCCCGGCCTGACCGACGACCTGGACAGCATGGCGCACCAGTTGGAACTGTGCCGGCAACAGCTCCAGCAGCTCACCCTCGCCGCCCGGGACGTCCGTTCGGCCCGGCGCACCACCCTGCCCGCACGGGACTGGCTGGCACGCCTGCGGGAATCCGCCACGCTACTCTGGCCGGAACAGCCCATTCACTGGCACATGGACGCCCCTGACCTGAGCCTCGCCGTGGATGCCACCCTGGACCAGGCCGTGCTCAACCTGCTGGCCAACGCCGTGGATGCGAGCCCCGAATGGGTTCAGGTCAGCGCCTGCGCGGGGCCGGATGGCCGGCTTTGCCTGCGGGTGGACGACCGGGGCGCCGGCCTGCAGCGCAGCGCGGAGCGCCTTGGCGAGGCGATCATCGAGTCGGAACAGGGACTGGGCGTGGGGCTGTTCCTCTCCAATGCCACCATCGGCCGACACGGTGGCGACCTGCGGGCCGAAGCCAACGGCGACGGTACCCGCCTGATCGTCACCCTGCCCACCTTCAGAACGCCGACGGGAGAAACCCCAATGGGAGACACGCCGTGACGGAGGCAACGCCATGGTTGCTGGTGGACGATGACGAGGCCTTCGCGACGGTGCTGGGCCGGGCGCTCGCCCGGCGGGGCGTGGAAACGGTGCTGGCGCACACGCCGGAACAGGCGCTGGCGGCCATGGCCGGCCCGGTCCCGGCCCGCTGCGTGCTGGACCTGAACCTGGCGGGGGACAGCGGCCTGCACCTGCTGCCGGAACTGCTGGCCCGCAATCCCGCACTTGATGTGGTGGTCCTGACCGGCTACGGCAGCATTGCCACGGCGGTGGACGCGATGCGACGGGGGGCGGTGAACTACTTGTGCAAGCCGGTCACCGTGGACCAGTTGCTGGCGGCCTTTGAGCCAGAGACGATGCCGGACTTGCGGCCGGCGCCGCCCTCGGTGGAGGAGCTGGAGTGGGAGCACATTCAGCGGGTGCTGGGGGAACACGACGGCAACGTCTCCGCCACCGCCCGGGCTCTTAACATGCACCGGCGCACCCTGCAGCGTAAACTCCAGAAGCGCTCCCGCTGGCGGGGCTAGGCCCTCACGCCCGCATGGGCGGGCTTCAGGGGGCAACGCCCGCCGGCGGACACTCACCGGACGGCGCCAGCGCCCGCCACGCATCGAAGGTGCTGAGGAACACCCGGCCCTCCAGGTGATCGAGCAGATCGGTGCGCTTGAGCCGGTCCATCACCGGGCCTTTCACTTCCGACAGGTGCAGGTGCACCCCCGCGTCCCGCAGCCGCTCGTTGATGGTTTCCAGGCTCTTGAGGGCCGAGGCGTCCACCAGATTGATGCCGGAACACACCAGCACCAGATCCTTCAGGGCCGGCTCCCGGGTCACCAGGTCCAGCACCGTTTCCTCCAGGAAGCGGGCGTTGGCGAAGTACAGGCTCTCGTCCACCCGCAGGAACGCCACGTTCGGGCACAGCTGCACGTCGTAACGGCGGATGTTGCGGAAATGCTCGGTGTCCGGCACCCGGCCCACCACCGCCACGTGGGGCCGGCTGGTGCGGAACAGGTACAAGCCAACAGACAGCACCACACCGCCGAGAATGCCCGCCTCAACGCTGTGCGCCAGGGTCAGGGCGATGGTGGCCAGCATGGCGCCGACGTCCGCCAGAGAATAGCGCCAGGTGCGCACCAGCGAGCGCACATCAATCAGCGTAGACACCGACACGATGATCACCGCCGCCAGGGTGGCCCGGGGCAGCCAGGCAATGGCCGGGGTCAGGAACAGGGTGGTCAGGGCAATGCAGACCGCCGCGTAGGCACCCGCCGCCGGGGTTTCCGCCCCCGCCTCAAAGTTGACCACGGAGCGGGACAGGCTGGCGGTCACCGGCATACCGCCGGACAGGCCGCTGGCCAGGTTGGCGGCGCCCATGCCGATCAATTCCTGATCCGGATCAATCCGCTCACGGCGCTTGGCCGCCAGGGACTGCCCGCTGGACAGGGAACCGACAAATCCGACAATGCCGATCAGCAGCGCGCTGCCCGCGAGCTGCTGCCAGAGCCCCGCGTCGGTGGTGGGCAGCACCAGGGAGGGCAAGCCACCAGACAGCTCGCCGATCAGGCGTACGCCGCGTTCATCCAGCGAGAACGTCCACGCCACCACCATCGACAGCACCACCACCAGCAGCGGCACCGTCTTGGACAGCAAACCGGCCCGGGGGGCGGTAAACCCGAGCCGCTGCAGCGCCGGTTTGGCGAACCGGCGACCGCCCCAGAGCAGGACGATGCTGGCGGCCCCCACCGCCACCGTCGGCCAGTGGGTCTGGCCGAGATGCGCGAACAGATCCCGGCCCAGCACCCAGAGGCTCTGGCCGTGCATATCAATGCCGAGAATGTCCTTGATCTGGCTGGCGATAATAATCAGGGATGAGGCGCTGACAAACCCGGACGTCACCGGATGGCTCAGGAAGTTGGCCAGGAACCCGAGCCGGAACACCCCCATGAACAGCAGCATCAGGCCGGACATCACCGCCAGCAGCAGCGCGGCGGTGATGTACTCCGGGGAGCCGGGCACGGCAATCGGCGCCAGGGCGGCCCCGGTCATTAGGGAGGTGATCGCCATGGGCCCCACGGACAGGGAGCGGCTGGTGCCGAACACCGCGTACACCACCAGCGGCAGGATGCTGGCGACCAGGCCAACGTGGGGCGGCAGGCCCGCCAGCACCGAGTAGGCCAGGGCCTGGGGGATCATGATCACGGTGACCATTACCGCCGCCAGCAGATCGCTGGCGGCCTGGTCGGGCCGGTAGCCCGGGGCCCATTGCAAAATGGGCAGATACCGCTTGAAGCCGGTCATGGCACGCTCAGAGCTGATTGATGGGAACCTTCAGGTACACCTGCCCGTTGGCTTCCGCCGGCGGCAGGTGGCCGGCCCGCATGTTGACCTGCACCGACGGCAGGATCAACCGGGGCATGCCCAGGGTGGCGTCCCGGGCGGTGCGCATGGCCACGAACTCATCCTCGGTGATGCCATCGTGGGCGTGAATGTTGTTTCGCCGCTGTTCGTCCACGGTGGTCATGCAGACATAGTCCGTGCGGCCCGGCGCCTTGTAGTCGTGGCACAGGAACAGGCGGGTTTCCGAAGGCAGTGACAGCACCGTACGGATGGACCGGTACAGGGTGCGGGCATCGCCACCGGGAAAATCGCAGCGGGCGGTGCCGTAGTCCGGCATGAACAGGGTATCGCCGACGAACGCGGCGTCTCCGACCACATACGTCAGACACGCGGGGGTGTGCCCCGGGGTGTGCAGTACCCGGGCGTCCAGCGTGCCGATCTGGAAGTGATCGCCGTCCCGGAAGAGCACGTCGAACTGGCTGCCGTCCCGGGCGAACTCGGTGCCGGCGTTGAACACCTTGCCGAAGATCGCCTGCACCTCCACGATGTGGGCGCCAATGCCGGTGCGACCGCCCAGGTGCTCGTGCAGGTAGGGCGCGGCGGACAGGTGATCGGCGTGCACGTGGGTTTCCAGAATCCACTCCACGGTGAGGCCATGCTCACGCACGTAGGCGATGATCTGGTCGGCGGAACGGACATCGGTACGCCCGGCCGCGTAATCAAAATCCAGCACCGAATCGATGATCGCGCAGGCCTTGGAATCCGGGTCCCGGACCACGTGGCTGAAGGTGTTGGTCGGTTCGTCAAAGAATGACTGGACCTGGGGGGCACGCATAACACTCACCTTGATGTCAGAACAGGGTTGGCTCCGGCGCACCGGATAACTTTGTTCTAAGGATATATCAAAAGTGAATATTGCGTGAAATACCGTTTTCTCATAGCCGCCGGGCCGTTCATTACCGGCCCGGCGTGCAGCGCCGGCTCAGGCCGGCGATTCCGGTTTGAGGAACCGGCGGATCACCGGCAGCTGCTTGAGCATGGCCTTGTCCACCAGCCGGGGCAGGATGCCGTTGAGCACCACGAACAGCCGCTCCGGCCAGCCCAGAAAGCGCCGGCGCTCGTTGTTTTTCATGGCACGCAGAATCTGTGCGGCCACCCGTTCCGGGGCATCCATGGCGTTGCCCAGGGCCTGGTTCAGGCGGTTGACCGCGTCCGGATTCATGTCGGTGCGGGTGGCCCGGGGCGCCACGTAGATCACCTGCAGGGCGGTGTCCGCCAGCTCCCGGCGCAAAGCTTCGGTGAAGCCCCGCAGGCCAAACTTGCTGGCGCAGTATGCGGTGTAGCCCGGGAAGCCGATGCTGCCAAAGGTAGAGCCCACGAACACCAGAGCGCCGTCGCCCGTCCGTTCGAACCGGGGCACAAAGTGGCGGGCCACCAGCAGGGCCGAGCGGAGGTTGACGTTCAGCTGGGCGTCCAGGTCCGCCTCGGACATCTCGCCGAGGCTGACGAACCGGTTCTGCCCGGCGCAGTGGATCACCCCGTCGATGTCCGGGTAGGCCGCGCTCAGGCGGTCCAGCTGGGCCGCGAGATCCTTCGCCCCCAGCTCCAGGTGCACGGGGGACACCCCGGCCCGGTGGGCAATCCGCTCCGGGTGCCGGGACGCCACCACCAGGCGGGCGCCCGCCGCCAGCATCGGTTCGATCAGTGCCTGGCCAATGCCTCCGGTGGCGCCCAGCAGCAGGAAGGTCCGGTCATGCAGCTGCATGGTTGTGCTCCCGGGCGCGGGCCGGCAGGGGGATGCTGTGCAGCATGTCGCCGTACAGCCGGTACACCATGCGGGCGGATTCGATGATGGCCCGCTGATCCTCCGGATCGGTGATGCTGTCCATCAGGTTGCGGAAGAAATCAAAGTGGTCCTGGTCCAGGGCCCCGTGGGAATAGAGGTAGCTGAACGCCTGGCTGGGCAGGCCCAGCTGTTTCTGGATGGCCTCCCCCAGGGGCGTGGCCAGCTCGATGGAGGTCCCCTCCAGCACCTGAACCATGCCGAAGAACGCCACCGGGTTGCCCCGCTGGATGCGGTCATACAGGTAAGCGACCATCAGTTCGATGGACGTGTCCGGGGTGCCGTAACGCACCGAGTCTTTATCAATGCCGCAGGCCGCCAGGTCGTTGAGGATCCACTCGTGGTGGCCATACTCCTCCTCAATGTATTCCACCAGCGCCTTGCGCACGGGCTCCAGGCGCTCGGGCAGCCGGCCGCCGCAGGCCATCATCAGCGGTACGGTGTGTTTGACGTGGTGGTAGGCCTGGGTGAGGAACCAGGTGTAGCCGTCCAGGGAGAACCGGCCTTCCCGGATGGCGCGGATCACCGGAGCGCCGGTCACATGGGCGCGGGCTTCGGCAGTGTCAGATTGCAGGCGATCAAAAAAGGCCATGAGTGTCTCCTGGCGTACACGTTGGGTGTGAGGTGTCGGCGTTCGTTGCCGTGTTGTTTACCGTTTTGCTTGGGGTGCTGCTGTCTGCTTTCGGGTGCCGGCAGAACAGGGCCTGGGCGCCGGCCAAAAGATCGGGCAGGTCGTCCTGGATACGTTGCCGCCTGGGGCGGCCGTTGGCGGTCATGTAACCGTCCGCCGCCGTCAGCGGCTCGCGCCGCACGTGGACGACCTCCAGGCGGGCGTAATCCGGCAGGGTGTGGTTCAGCCCGTCGAGGGCGGCCAGGAGGGCGTCCGGGCCTCGGGAATCCGGGATCACCAGCAGGGCCCGCGGGTGCACCTCGCCGTCGCCGTACACCACCGCCTGCCGCGCGCCCAGGCGCTGGACCAGCTCGCTCTCCAGCCACTCCGGGCTGATGTTGCGGCCAAAGCCGGTAATAATCAGGTTCTTGGCCCGGCCCTGCACCGCCAGGAAGCCATCGCCGTCGAGGGCCCCCAGATCGCCGGTATCCAGCCAGCCACCGGGCGCCGCCGGCGGCTCCCCGAGATAGCCCAGGAAGGTATTGCCCCGCACCCGGATATGACCGTCGTCGTCCGTCCGGACCTCCACATGGGACAGCGGCCGGCCGACGGTGCCGGCGCGCTCGGCGCCGGGCACGTTCAGCGCCACCACGGAGGCACACTCGGACAGGCCGTAACCCTCAAACAGCGGCAGCCCGGCCTTGCGCCCCCGGGCCAGAAGGTCCGCGGACACCCGGCCTCCACCCACCGCGAGGAAGCGGAACGAAGATGCCATCAAGGCCCCCTGCTCGGCCGCCGTCACCAGGGCCAGGGCCAGTTCCGGCACCAGAATCAGGGAGTCCGGCGCCACCCGGTTCAGGCCGGCAATCAGGCGAGGCAGGTCCAGCCCGCTGCTGCCGCTCATGCCCAGGCTGGCCAGGGGCAAGACGGTAACGGTACTGCCCATCAACAGGGGCAGATAGATGCCGGCGATGTTCTCCAGCAGCGTGGCCAGGGGCAGGATGCACAGATGGTGCGCCATGGCCACGCCCTCCAGGCGCTCCCGCAGGGCAAGGGCCGTGGCCGCCATCTGCGCCTCGGACAGGCACACGCCCTTGGGGGTGCCGGTGCTGCCGGAGGTGAAGGTGATTTTGGCGGTGCCTTCCGGAAGGCCCTCAGCGGCAGAGACGGCGGGCAGGCAGACCAGGCTCACGCCGTGGCCAAGGGCCTCGGCGCCATCGTCGATGGGCGTCTCCCCCGATACCCGGCTGTCCAGAAGCCCCTCGAGCCCGGCCCGAGTGATCAGGTGCTCGGTCTGGCCGGTGGAAAAGAACGGCGGAATCGGCACGCACACCACCCCCGCCATCAGGCACGCCAGATCCGCCAGCACCCAGGCGAGGGCATTGTCGCCACACAGCCCGAGCCGATGCAGGCCACGGGCGCGAAGCTCACCCGCCAGCGCTTCGGCGGCAACGAGGGTTTCCCGGTAGGTCAGGCTTGACCGATCGTCCCGGAGGGCCACGCGCTCCGGGGTGCGGCGGGCCGCAGCCCGCAATTCATCAGGCAGTGATGCCATAACGCTCTCCACACTCTCCAGAATCCCCGGAGCCGCCGGCCGCCAGGTCACTGCGGCCAGCGTCGGACCCGGTGCCAGACAACGCCCCCAGGGTCAGCTCCGGCCGGCCGAGAAACAGCGCCCGCCGGGTCAGGCCCAAGTGGCCAAGCGCCTCCAGGGTCCGGCCCACGTGAATGGCCATAACCACGGGGCGGTGGTCGTAATAACGCCCCCAGTCGGCGCCGCCGTCGGGCAGCCTCAACGGGTCCGCAGGCCCAAGCACCGGGGTCTCGATGCCCAGGCGATGAACACTGTTGCGCAGTTGCCCGGTGCCGGTACAGACCACCCAGTCGTATCGGGCGGCGTCCAGCCAGAGGGCCAGCGCCGTAAACAGGTGCCGGCTGACGCCGGCTTCCACGCCCGCCAGATGGGCGATTTCGGCAATACGGTGGCGAGGCACACCGGGTTCCGGCATCTGTTGCTCCACCGGCACCACCAGATAATCCTCCAGGAACAACCGCTCCCGGCCGGCGTTGCGGGCGCCAACGGCGGCCATCAGCCGACCCTCTCCAGAGGTCAGCGCCAACAGGCCGGGAATCCGCAGCGCGGGTTCTGCGCCGTAAGCCACCCGGAACCGGTCCCTGATAAAGGTGGCCACCGAGGCGGCCGTCGCTGACCCGGGGCGAACCTCCGACAGCCAGCGACGGCCAATACGAAGCACTGGCAGCACATCCGGACCGTCCAGCGATACCCGCCCTGACGACGAAACAGGGTCTGTCATACAACGCTCCCGGGCACGGGACGGAACCGGATGTTCCGACAGGCGGCCCTTGACGGCTTCCACGCTAGGTCCCGGGTCTTAAACCTCGATTAACAGGCTGCTCCCTTTGGCTTAAACCGGGCTTAAGGAACGCAGGTCGTGAAATAGGACGGAGGCTACTGGTATCGCCTGGAACGACATGCCAGTATTCCGAAAAGTCATAAGCGCCTATTTCCCGAACCGGAGGGTCTGAGCGCCAGAGGGCCGCCGATAAGCGCCGGTTAAGGCTGGATTAAGTAATGCCGCCTAGAGTCAGCGGCCATGACACAACGCAGATCGGAACTGCCAATGGACCTGACCCCAGACACACGCACTGGCTCGCGATTGCCCAGATTTCTGGTCACCGGTGGCGTGGCCACGCTGGCCCACTGGCTGGTGATGGCGGCGCTGGTCGAGGCGGGCCTGGACCCGAGGCTGGCCACCGCCGCCGGCGCGACCGTCGGCCTGGTTCTGAACTACCTGGGACAGCACCGGTTCACCTTTACCTCCGCGCTTCGGCACCGGGTGGCGTTTCCCCGCTACCTGGGCGGTGCGATGCTGGGCTGGTGCCTGAACCTGGCCATTTTCTCTGCGCTACTCCACTTTGAGCTGACCATCACCGTCGCCCAGCTTCTGGCCACCGGCCTGGTCACCCTGTTCAATTTCAAGATTGCCCAACGGTACGTGTTCCATGACAACGCCTAGCGCCCTTTCGCCGCCCTCAACCCAGGGCCGCACCGCCCCCGCTGCGCCGGAGCTGACCCTGGTCATTCCGGTCCACAACGAGGCGGACGTGCTGCCTACCCTGCTGAATCGTCTGACCGAACTCCGCCTGGCCCTGGCTACCACCATTGAGTTCCTGTTTGTGGACGACGGCAGCCGGGACAACTCCGTGGCCCTGCTGCTTCAGGCCCGTCGCCGGCTGCCCGGCATCAGGGTGCTGCAGCTGTCCCGCAATTTTGGTAAGGAGCCCGCGGTGACCGCCGGTCTTCATCACGCTCGGGGCCAGGCGGTGATCCTGCTGGACGCGGATCTGCAGGACCCGCCCGAACTGATTCCCGAGATGGTGGCGCACTGGCGTAAAGGCGCGGACGTGGTGCTGATGAAGCGACGCACCCGGGCCGGCGAGAGCTGGCTCAAACGCACCACGGCCTCGGCGTTCTATCGGCTGATCAATCGCATCAGCGACGCGCCCATCCCGGTGGACACCGGGGATTTCCGGCTGATGAGCCGGCGCACGGTGGACGCCATCAACCAGCTGCCGGAACGCAACCGCTACCTCAAGGGGATGTTTGCCTGGGTGGGGATGCCAACCGTGACCCTGGAGTTCGACCGGGACCCGCGTCTGGCCGGCCAGACCAAGTGGAACTACCTCAAGCTGATGCACCTGGCAATGGAGGGCATTACGTCCTTTTCCATCCGGCCGCTGCGGGTGGCCCTGGTGCTGGGGCTGGCGGCGGCCACCACCGGTGGCCTGTTTGGCGCCTGGCAGGTACTGAAGGCGCTGATCATGGGCGTCTCCACGCCGGGTTACGCCTCCATGATTGCCATCATTACGTTCCTCTCCGGCATTCAGCTGCTGTGCGTGGGTCTGCTCGGGGAATACGTGGGCCGAATCTACCTTGAGACCAAGCAGCGCCCCGTTTACATCATCGCTGACGACAGCGACGAGCACCAGGAAGACGCCTACCAAAAACTGCGAGTTGCCAACGATGACACGGACCATTAACACTCTGCTGTGGCTGCTGGTGGCGGCACTCGCGGTTCGGCTCGGGCTGTCGGCGTTCCTGCCCATGGCGGACACCACCGAGCCGCGCTACGCGGAAATCGCCCGCACCATGGCCGAGACCGGCGACTGGATTACCCCCTGGTTCGACACCAACGTGCCGTTCTGGGGCAAGCCGCCGCTGTCATTCTGGCTGCAGGCAGTGTCGTTCAAGCTGCTTGGCGTCAATGAGTTTGCCGCCCGGCTGCCGTCCTGGCTGGCCAACCTGGCCGTGGTCTGGCTGATCTACCGCACCCGCCGCGGCCTGCACCCGGCACCGGACAGCCCCGACGCCCGGGAACGGGGCCTCTGGGCCGCGCTGATCTACGCCACAACGGTACTGGGGTTCGTCAGCGCCGGCACGGTGATGACCGATTCGTTCCTGGCCCTGGGCACCACCCTGACCCTGTCCGGGCTGATTCTCCGCCTGCAGGGCGGCCATGCCGCCTGGGGTTGGGTGTTCTTCCTGGGGCTGGTGGTCGGCCTGCTGGCCAAAGGCCCGGTGGCGGTGGTTCTGACCGGCGTACCGGTGTTCTTCTGGGCCCTGCTTACCGGCCAGTGGAAGACCCTCTGGCAGCGCCTGCCCTGGCTGTATGGCACCGTGGCCACCGCGATTCTGGTGCTGCCCTGGTACATCCTGGCGGAGATCAAGACCCCCGGATTCCTGGACTACTTCATTGTCGGCGAACACTTCAAGCGGTTCCTGGTAAGCGACTGGGCCGGCGATCTGTACGGCGGCGCCCACGAGTATCCCCGGGGCACCATCTGGCTGTACCTGCTGGGCGCCAGCCTGCCCTGGCTGCCGCTCGCCCTGTGGGCGGCCGTGCGCCGGCGCTGGAAGGCGCCCGCCAATCTCGGCGCCTGGCAAGGGCAAAGCCGGGGTGTGACCGGCCTGGTGATCGGTGCGGCCCTGACCCCGGCGGTCTTCTTTACGTTCTCTGGCAACATCCTGTGGACCTACGTGCTGCCCGGGCTGCCCTTCCTGGCGGTGCTGGCGGCGGGTGTGATGGCCCCGCCGGCGCTTGAGAATACCCGCCTGCGGATTCGCCCCCTGGTGGCCGCCGGCGTGTTCATGATGCCGGTGCTCGGCACCCTGGCCACCGGCTGGCTGGTGCTGAACCCGGACGATCTGAACACGGAAATGGCGATGATCCAGCGCACCGAGCAACGCCCATCGCTGCCGGACGTGCCGGTAACCTACCTGGATCGCCTGCCGTTCTCCGCCCGTTTCTATGGCGAAGGTAAGGTGCGGCTGATCCAGCCGGACCAGCTCCAGCAACTGCTCGCCAACGGTGCCCCGGCCGAACCCCTGTTGCTGGCGGTACCGCGCCGGGAGCGGGCATGGCGGGACAAACTGGCGACGCTGGGCAGCGCCATTGACCAGAACCGCCGTTTCATACTGTTTCACCTGCCAGCGGCCCACCCGTCCGCCGGCGCGCAGGCGCCCACGACGGCGCACTCGCTCGCTCAGCCCACAGGCCTCATCCAAGGAGCCGACAATGTCTGAATATCATCGCGTCTGGGACCCGCTGGTCCGGCTGTTCCACTGGTCCCTGGTGGGCTTCTATTCCTTCTCCTGGCTGACCGGCGGGGAATGGAACGGCCCCCACAAGATTTCCGGTTACATCATCGCCGGCCTGCTCACCTTCCGGGTGCTCTGGGGCCTGGTCGGGCCAGAGTACGCCCGTTTCAGCCACTTCGTGCGCCCGCCCCGGGAAGTGTTCGGTTACCTGAAGGACATCGTCGCCGGCCGCGAGCGCCGGCACCTTGGCCACAACCCGGCCGGCGGCGCCATGATCATCACCCTGCTGGTGCTGCTGTCGCTGACCGCGTTTACGGGCTGGCTGCAGACCACCGACCGCTTCTGGGGTGAGGGCTGGCTTCAGGACGTTCACGGTGTACTCGCTAACAGTGTTCTGGTTTTGGTGGTCGCACACATCGCCGGTGTGTTTGTGGCCAGCCGGCGCCACGGTGAAAACCTGGCGCGCGCAATGATCACCGGCAAAAAGCGGGCGCCTGCGGAAGACGACCACGCCTGACCGGACGCCCGTTCCTGACGGTTTTTTCTGACATCCACGATGAGAGCGAGACCATGATCAAAGCCATCCGTTTTTCCGCCGCTGTTCTGCTGGCCACCAGCCTGTCCGGCGTTGCCCTGGCCGACCCCCAGTGCACCACCGCGGACAAGTCCACCTGGCAGAACGCGGATACCTTCCGCCAGTCCCTGGAAGACCAAGGCTACAAAATCAAGAAATTCAACGTCACCGACACCAACTGCTACGAGATCTACGGCTGGCAGAAGGACGGCAAACGGGTTGAAATCTACTACAATCCGGTGGACGGCAAGCCGGTGAAGGAAGAGATCGACGACTGATCCAAGCGGTCGCCGCGGGGCCCGGCATTGCCTGGCCCCGTCTGCGTTACCCCGACCGACGATGCGTGACCAACCACGGACAGACAGATGCGGATACTCCTGGTAGAGGACGATCACATGCTGGCCCGCACCATGCTCGACATGCTGCGCAAAGACAGCAACACCGTCGACTGGGTGGACGACGGCCAGCAGGCCCTGAACGCCATCACCAACGAACACTTTGACCTGGTGATCCTGGATCTCACCCTGCCCCGCCTGGACGGGCTGGAGATCGTCCGACGGGTGCGACAGCAAGGCAGCCAGACGCCGATCATCATCCTGACCGCCCGGGACGCCCTGGACGACAAGCTCAAAGGCCTGGACTCCGGCGCCGACGACTACCTCACCAAACCCTTCGCCATGGCCGAGCTCAAGGCCCGCATCCGCGCGGTCTGCCGACGCGGCGCCGGCAACAGCCAGAGCAACGGTCTGACGGTCGGCGACATCACCCTGAATCCGGACAGCCGGGAGTTGACGGTGGGCGACCAGATCAGCACGCTGCCCCGGAGCGAATTCCAGGTGCTGCATTACCTGATGCGGCACCCCAACCAGGTGGCCACCCGCCGCCGGCTGGAAGAGCAGCTTTACGGATGGGAACAGGGCGTCGAGAGCAACGCCCTGGAAGTGCACATCCATCACCTTCGCCGCCGCATTGGCAAGCAGGCCATCCGGACGGTCCGGGGCGTGGGTTATCTGCTCAACGCCGGACAGGGCGAGGGTACCCCCCGCTCATGAGCCTCACCCGCAAACTGGCGCTGCTGATTACCGGCGCCATCCTGGTGATTACCCTGATTGCCGCCGTCTGGGGTTTCTTTGCCAGCGACCACCAGATGGACGAGCTGTTTGACGCCGAGCTGGCCCAGAGCACCCGGATTGTCCAGGGCCTGGTTCGGAATTTCTCCCCGGACCAGCCCCGGGACCAGCTGGCGGCCACCCTTGCGCAAACGCTGGCCGTTCCCCAGGCGGTCAACACGGACGATGACGACGAATCCCACAGCGAGGCGGGCCACGAGGTGCTGCCCGGCGGCGCCGGCCATAAATACGAGCGGAAAATCGCGTTTGAGGTGTGGACACCGGACGGGACCCCTGTGCTGGACACGCTTCAGGGTGACGAGGGCCGGGAGGGACTGATCGCCGGCTATGACTGGCTGCGCATCGGGGACTTCCGGTGGCGGACCTTCACCCTTCAGGACCCGGCGACCGGTTTCTGGATACGGACCGCCCAGCGGGAAGACGTCCGGGATGAGCTCAGCGGCGAAATTGCCATGGGCAACGTGCTGCCGCTGATTGTGATCCTGCCGCTGTTGATCCTTACCGTGATCGGCGCTATCCAGTTTGGTTTTCGGCCGCTGCGCAAGCTGGAGCGACCGATCCGGGACATGGCGCCGGAGCGCATCCACCCGTTGGACGTGCGCCTGGCGCCGAAGGAAGTCTCCGGGCTGGTGCACGCCGTCAACGGCCTGCTTCGGCGCCTGAACCAGGCCCTGGAACGGGAGCGGCGCTTCTCCGCCGACGCCGCCCACGAACTTCGCACACCTCTCTCGGCCCTGCGTCTGAACCTGGAGCGGCTGGCGGAACAGAACCCGGAGGAAGCCGGCGACCTGATTGCCGCCGTGGACCGCATGGTCCATCTCGTTGAACAGATGCTCCTGCTCAGCCGCGTGGATTCGGGCGTCGGATTCCGCCCGGAGCGCCGGGACCTGACCGAGCTGGTGGAGCAGAGCATTGCCGATGTAACGCCGCTGGCCCTGAAAAAGCAGATCGAACCGGAACTGGACAACCGCTGCGCGCTGGCGCCGGTGTCCTGCCACGACGCGCTGATCAGCACCATGATGCGCTCACTGCTCGCCAACGCAATCCAGTACAGCCCGGCAGGCACTCGGGTGACCACCTGCGTGCGGGAAGACACCGGCGGCTTCCTGGTACGCATCTGCGACCAGGGGCCGGGCATTGCGCCGGAAGAACGGGAACGGGCCCTCAGCCGCTTCACCCGGCTGGACCAGCGCCAGGGCGCCGGTGCCGGGCTTGGCCTGGCCATCGCCCGGCGCATCGCCGAACTGCACCACGGCAGCCTCACCCTGACCGGGCGCCAGGACGGCGAAACGGGCCTGTGCGTGGAGGTCTGGCTGCCCGCCGCCGAACCGGTGCGCGCATCGGCGACCCGCCCGGCAGCGCTCCCAGGGCCGTCAAAGCCGGCCTGACCGAACGTTCCGGCGTTACGCCGGCATGAACACCGGGTAGCCGTCCAGCTCTGTGGACCGCAGCGGCTGCCCGTACAATCCCTCCAGCACCGCCGGCACCAGCATGTCCCGGGCCGGTCCCCAGCAGGCGTCCCCGCCCGGAAACAGCAGCAGGATGCGGTCGCACCAGCGGGCCGCCAGATTCAGATCGTGCAGGCACATGAGCACCGATCGCCCTTCCTCCGCCAGCGACCGGATCAGGCCCATCACGGCGACCTGATGGTGCAAATCCAGATGATTGGTAGGTTCGTCCAGCAACCAGACCTGAGGCGACTGGGTCAGTACCGTGGCAATACCGACCCGACGGCGCTCACCGCCGGACAGGGTATGCACCTGGCGGTCCGCCAGAGGCATGACGTCCAGGCGCTCCAGGGCGGCCCGGGCACGGGCCAGATCGTCCGCGGACTCCATCCGCCAGGGTGAGGCCCAGGGATGGCGGCCCGCCAGCGTGGTTTCCAGCACCGTGGCCGGAAACCCGTCCTGATGCTCCTGAAACACCAGCCCCAGGCGCTGGGCCCGGGTTCGACGCGGCACCCGTGGCAGCGGGCGGTCGTCCAGCAACACCTGCCCTGCCCGGGGCGGACGCAGGCCGATCAGGGTTTGCAGCAGGGTGCTTTTGCCGACGCCGTTGGGACCGAGGATGCCCCAGACCTCACCCCCATTGAACGCCAGTGACAGGGGTGTGCCGGACGCCCGGCCGGGAATGTCGATCACCAGTTCATCGGCGCGCAGGCTCATCTCAGCGGCTCCGGGCCAGCAGGAACAGGAAGGCGGGCACGCCAATCAGGGCAGTGATCACCCCCACCGGCAGTTGCTCCGGCGCCACCACCGTGCGGGCGAGCATGTCCGCCACCACCAGCAGCGTGCCACCGGCCAGGGCACAGGCCGGCAGGATCAGCCGCTGGTCGCTGCCCAGGGCCAGGCGCAGCATGTGCGGCACAATCAGGCCCACAAACCCGACGGTACCGGCGGTGGTCACCGCCACTGCGGTCAGGGCACTGGCGGTCAGGTACACCAGCCACTCCAGGGGCCGCACCGCCACCCCCAGCACCGCCGCCTGGGCGGTGCCCCGGGCCAGCACGTTCAGGGTCCGGCCCAGGGGCAGCAACAGGGCGCACGCCACCACCAGCACCGAGAGCGCCGGCCAGGGACGGCCGGACTGGGACAGGTCCCCCATCAGCCAGTACAGCATGCCGGGCAGGCGGCGCCCGGGCGCCGTGGCCAGAATCAGCGTCATTACCGCGCCCCAGCCGGCGGCAATCACGACGCCGGTGAGCAGCAGGCGGGCCGGCGTCCAGGCGCCGGTGGCCCGGGCCAGGCCAAACACCAGAAACGTCGAGAGCAGGGCGCCGGCAAACGCGGACCCGGACACCAGAACGCCGGCCGCCCCCGCCAGCATCGCCAGCAGGGCGCCAACCGCCGCGCCGCCGGACAGGCCCAGTACGTAAGGGTCAGCCAGCGGGTTGCGCAACAGCACCTGCATAAGCGCACCGGCCACGGCCAGCAGGCCGCCGGTGGCAAACGCGCTCAGGCTGCGGGGCAGACGCAGATCCAGAATCAGGGTGCGGTCCAGATCGCTGCCGCCGCCCACCAGCACCTGCAGGGTCTGGCCCAGGCTCAGATCGGCGCTGCCCAGGCTGACCGACGCCAATAGGGCGAGCAGGCTGAGGGCGGCCAGCAGCAGCAGCGGCCGTAGCAGATCAGAGACGGCCACGGGCGGCCTCCAGGCGCAGGCAGAGGTCCCGGGCCCCGTCGAGCATGCGCAGGGTGGGCCGTTGCAAGCGGTCCGGCGGCAGCACGAGCAGGTTATCGTGGGCCACCGCCGGCAGATCCGGGAACGCCCGCCAGGCCGCAAGGGCGCGCTCCGCATCGGTTTCCGGCGCAGCGGTCAGGATGGCCTCCGGCCGGGCCAGTAGCACCGACTCCCGGGACACCCGGGGCACCAACCGGTCGGCATCGGCAAACACGTTGACGGCGCCGCACAGTGCCAGGCTTTTGCTGATCAGTTCGTCCCGGTTCACGGTCATCAGGGGCTCGTCCCAGATCTGGTAAAACACCCGGACCGGCCGGGCGTTCCGATAGCGGTCACGCAGGGCGGCCAGACCCGCCAGGAACCGGTTCGCCCGGTCCCGGGCCAGGGCGTCGTGCCCGGTCAACTGGCCCAGGTCCACAACGGCCCGGGCAATGTCATCAAAGGTCCGGGGCGTCAGCCAGAACACCGTCAGCCCCAGGTCAGACAGACGCTCCAGCTGGGACCGGCTGTTGCCGTCGGTCCAGGCCACGATCAGGTCCGGGCGGGCGGCCACGATGGCTTCAAGGTCGAGCCGGTTGGCGTCACCCACCCTGGGCAGATCCCGGGCCGGGGGCGGATAGTCGCTCCAGGCGCTGGCCGCGACTACAGCGTCTCCAGCGCCGGCGGAGTAAAGCAGCTCGGTGGCGCCGGGGGAGAGGGACACAACCCGGCGGGCCGGGGCGGGCAGGCAAACGTTGCGGTCCAGGGCATCGGTAGCGCAGCGGTCTGCGGCCACCGCGGGCATCGCGCCGCTGAGCGCAATGGCGATCGCCGCGAACACCGGCCTGAGCCACACCACGGCCCGACTCATCCGCACCGTCCCGTCATTGCCTGCTCCCACGTCTTCAGAGGCTCACATCATAACGCACGGTGGCCATGACCGTCCGGCCGGCGGCCAGGTAGTCAAAGGGCTCGAAGGTCGCGCTGTCGTAGCCCACGCTGGTGGCGTAGCGACGGTCGAACACGTTGGCCAGTTTCAGCCTCGCGGTCCAGTCCGGCAGGAACTGCCAGCTGCCCCGCAGGTCCAGGGTGGCAAAGCCGGCAAGAGGAAGGTCGTTGGCGGCGTCGCTGTAGCGGTCACCTTCGGCCACGGCGCTGGCGCCGACGGACCAGAGGCCGAACAGCCGGTCCACGTCCAGCCGGGCGGTGGTGCGGGCGCGCCGGGGCAGGCGTTTGCCGGTGTCCCGGTTCTCACTGTCGGCGTAGGCGAGGGAGCCCCGCAGGTCCCAGCGGGTGGTCTGGTAACCGGCACTCAGTTCCACGCCGCGAATGCGGGCGGTTTCCACGTTTTCCACCGTGCCAATGAAGGTGTTCGGGTCGGAGACGTAGGTGATCAGATCCCGCACGTCGTTCTGGTACACCGCCACATCCCAGAAGAAGGTGGTGTAGTGGCCGGAGATGCCGGCTTCCACCATCTGCCCCTTCTCCGGAGACAGGTCGGGGTTACCGGTGTAGTACGGCGTCACCAGGTACAGGTCGTTGAAGGTGGGCGCCCGGAACGAGGTGGCGTAGCTCAGGCGGGCGCGATGGGACGCATCCAACCGATAGCCCAGGGCCAGGCCACCGGTCTCCTTGCGGCCATAGGCGTCGTTGTCGTCCATGCGCAGGCTGGCGGTGACGTCGGTTTTCTGGAAATTCAGCAGCGCCTGGCCGAACACGGCGGTGTTGGTGCGGCTGTCCTCGGCGAAGGTATCGGTGCCGTCCACTTCATCGGTGGACAGTTCGGTGCCGATGATGAATTGCTGCACGCCGGCGGTGAGGGTGTTTTCCCAGCGGGCGGAGCGGGACAGGGTGTCGTACACGCTCGGGTAGTCGCCGTAGGTTTCCTGCTCGTCCCGGGACTGGGTGAACTGCACCCGGGTGCGCCAGGTGTCGCTGGCAACCGCGTCCAGGTAGAGGCTGCCGGCCTGGATGGTGTAGTCGGTGTCACCGCCTTCGAACTCCGTATTGCCGGAGGATTGCAGGAAGGTGACGCCGACTCCGCCGCCCTGCTCGAACGCGTGCCGGGCCCGGACCAGCCCCCCGGTATTCCGGAAGCCCCGGTCCTCACCGCCCTCCCTCAGGCTGGTGCCGTCGCTTTCCAGGTGATCCCCCGCCACCAGCAGGGAATTGCCGTCCTCGTTCAGGGTGACACCGGCGCCCGCCGAGCCGGTCTGGTTGGAGCCGCCGGACGCCTCCACCCAGCCGCCTTTCCCGGGTTTCGGATCCAGGGTGAACGCCTGGATAACGCCGCCCACGGCATCGGCGCCGTACAGGGAACTCTTGGCACCGCGGACCACCTCCAACCGGCTGATCAGGTCCGGCGGCAGGAACTGCCAGGGCGGTATACCGGCGGTGGCCGACCGCAGCCGGATGCCATCCAGCAAAAGCACGGTACCGGAGCTGCCCGCGCCGCGCAGGAAGACGCTAGTGGTCTTGCCGTAGCTGCCGTCAGACACCACATTCACGCCTGGCTGGGCCTGAAGCAGGTCCCGGAACTCCCGGGGCTGCTGGCGGCGGATCTGATCGTTATTGAGTACGGTGACCGACGACAGGCTTTCGCCCACGGTTTCTGGCCCGAGGGTGGCGGTGACCACAATCGGATCAAGCGCCCGGCCCGGTTCAGCCGCCGACGAATCCGGTGAGGAAGAGGATGAGGGCGATGCCGCCCAGGCGGCGGGGGTGGCGAAGGCAATGGCCGACGCCAGCAGGGAAACTGACAGTTTTGACATGATAAAACTCCGCAGCCGCGCGCACCCGCGCGGGTTCAGGCTTGGCTGCGGAACGGGGGCAGGCGGGCGCGGGGCCGGGCGGGCGCCACAGGGGGCGGGTACCAGAACAGGCCGATGCAACCCACCCGGCCGCCCACCGCAGCCCCGGGTGTTTTTCCAGGCCGGTCTCCGGGCTGGCAGGCGGAACTGGCGCGTTCCCGGACGACCACCTTCCCATGCCCGAGGGCACAGTGGCGCGATTGGTCGCCGTTTACCTGCTTACCGTTGCGGGGGCAGCATCGGCTTTGCCGGGCGGGGAGCCTGGCGCACCGATTTCCCGTTTCATCCGTCGCGCTTCGCGACGGACACCTGGAAAAAGTGCGGCAAGGCTAGCAAGCGCTTACCAGCCGGTCAATGGCGAGGCCGTGGCCACCGACGCGGTCGATTGCTATAGTCGTTGATTAACGGACATTTTTCCGAACACCGAACCACGCCGATCACCCGCTCGGGCCCGCCAGGGAGCGTTATGCAGCCGGAACTCATCGACATCCGCAATCACATGGCCCAGTACCCGCCGTTCGACGACCTGCCCGAGTCCCTGCTGGAACGGGTGGTGGAAAACATCGAGATCGAATATTTCCGGGCGGGCACGC
Organism: Marinobacter sp. C2H3; assembly: GCF_037080155.1. Lineage (NCBI taxonomy): Bacteria > Pseudomonadati > Pseudomonadota > Gammaproteobacteria > Pseudomonadales > Marinobacteraceae > Marinobacter > Marinobacter sp. C2H3. The sequence goes on from NZ_JBBBNZ010000003.1 coordinate 329,018, forward strand.
CCATTCTGGAACTTGGAGAAGCGAACCAGTGGCTGTACTACATCCGCAGCGGCGCGGTGGAGGTGTTCCGCCGGTCAGGGGAGCTGTACAACCGGATCGGCGAGGGGGAAATCTTCGGCCAGTTCGGCCTGCTGATGCACAAGAAAACCCGGTTTCCGGCCACCGCGATTGAGGACACCCTGATCTATCGGATTCCGGATTCGATCTTTCAGGAACTGTTCGAGAACGACGAGAACTTTGCCGATTACGTGGAAATCGAGGACCGCAGCCGCCTGCGCTCGGCCCTGTCCCGCCGGGAAAAATCCAACGACCTGATGACCTCCCGGGTCACCCGTCTGATTTCCCGCCGGCCGGTGACAGCACCCACCACCGTGCGCCTGCAGGAGGCGGCCCGGATCATGACCGAACACGGCGTCTCGGCGCTGCTGCTGATGGACGAACAAGGCGACCGACCACGCCTGGAAGGCATCATCACCGACCGGGACCTGCGCACCCGCGCCCTGTGCGAGGCGCTGCCCTCGGAAACCCCGATCCGGGACATCATGTCCGCCGACCTGATCACCATCGACGCCCGGGATTTCATCTTCGAGGCGCTGCTGACCATGCTGCACAACAACGTCCATCACTTGCCGGTGATGGACCGGGGCGAAGTCCGGGGGGTGATCGCCCTGTCCGACATCGTCAAGTACGAGAGCCAGAGCAGCCTGTACCTGGTGAGCAACATCCACCATCAAAACACGGTCCGGGGGCTCAAGCGCATCAGCCGGGACGTGCGCGACACCTTCGTGCGCATGGTGAACGAGGACGCCAACTCCCACATGATTGGCAGCGCCATGGCCGGCATTGGCCGCAGCTTCACCCAGCGCCTGCTGGAACTGGGCGAGGAGCAACTGGGGCCGCCGCCAGTGCCCTACTGTTTCATGGCCCTCGGCTCCATGGCCCGGGACGAGCAACTGGTGGTGACCGACCAGGACAACGCCATGATCCTGGACGACGCCTTCGTGCCGGAAGACCACGACGCCTACTTCCTGGCGCTGGCCAAATTCGTCAGCGATGGCCTCGCCCAGTGCGGCTACAAGTACTGCACCGGCGACATCATGGCCACCAACCCCAAGTGGCGGCAGCCACTGGCGGTGTGGAAAACCTATTTCCGTAACTGGATGGAGAACCCGAGCGGCGAAGCGCTGCTGAACAGCAACATCTTTTTCGACCTGGACGGCATCTACGGCCAGACGGACTTTGCCGAGACCCTCAAGGCCCTGGTGGCGGACACCGCCAGCAAGAGTCAGCGCTTCCTCACCCTGCTGGCCCGCAACGCCCTGAACCGCACCCCACCCCTGGGGTTCTTCCGCACGTTTGTGCTGGAGGAGGACGGCCAGCACCGCAAATCCTTCAACCTCAAGCGCCGGGGAACGGCGCCCCTGTCCGATCTGATCCGGGTACACGCCCTGGCCTGTGGCTCCCGGGCGCAGAATTCCTTCGACCGGCTGCAGGCGATTGCTCAGACCAACCTGCTGCTCGATGACGACGTGGGCAACCTCCGGGACGCCCTGGAGTTCATTTCTATCGTGCGCATCCGCCATCAGGCGCTGGCCATCGAGGCCGGGCGGGAACCGGACAACAACGTCCGGCCAGAGGACCTGTCACCGTTCGAGCGCAGCCACCTGAAGGACGCTTTCCAGGTGGTCAGCAACGCCCAGAAGTTTCTGCGGTTCCGCTACAACGCCCAGGGAGGGCGATATGTCCAGGCCTGACACCCAATCCCGCCGGGACCTGGCCCAGCGGTCCTGGCCGGAGCAATACGGCGTGCTGGCGGAGGAAGCCCGATCGCCGTACCTGAAGGCATTCTATGGCGCCGGCTGCCCGCCCCCGGACACCCCCATCGGCCAGGTGCCACTGGTGGCGGTGGACTTTGAAACCACCGGGCTGGACCCGAACCAGCATTCCATCGTCAGTATCGGCGCGGTGCCCTTCACCCTGGACGCCATCGCCGTCAGCCGGGGCTGGCACCAGGTGGTGCGTCCCCGGCTGCCCCTGCACCAGACCTCCATCACCATCCACGGCATCACCCACAGCGACATCGACCAGGCGCCGGATCTCGAAGCGGTGCTGGACCCGTTCTTCGAGCGGCTGAACGGCCGCATTCCGGTGGTGCATTTCCGGGACATCGAGCGGCCGTTCCTGGACGTGGCGCTACAGTGGCGGCTGGGGGAAGGCATCCGGTTTCCGCTGATCGACACCATGGCCATCGAAGCGCACGTGCACCCGAACCGGCGCCCGAGCCGGTGGCAGCGGCTGGTGGGCCAGAAGGCGACGTCGATCCGGCTCGGTGACAGTCGCGCCCGCTACGGCCTGCCCCACTACGCCGCCCATAACGCCCTGATTGACGCGTTGGCGACGGCGGAACTGCTGCAGGCGCAGATCCGCCACCACTTCAGCCCGGAGACGCCGGTGGGGGATCTCTGGCTGTAGACGCGCTGCACCGGGCCCGCCAGTGCGATTCCGGAGATCCGTTCAGGGCCGGCCGGCGTGGGGTACGTCTACCCGGGCGGTCATCAGCACCGCCTCCCGGGCAGCCTTGCGGCGGCTGGCGGCGGAATCCGGCGCGCAGCACAGCAGGAGAGTGCGGCCGTCGTCGCCGCCGAGCATGCAGGCAAACACGCCCTGGCCTTCCGGCGCTCGGATTTCCTGGGTGATGGCGCCGCCCTCGGCCACCCGGATGCATCGCTGGTTGAACGCATCGGCGATCCAGATCTGGCCTTCGGCGTCCAGGCAGCAGCCGTCCGGCCCAACCGACAGCTGCGCCAGCATGTCCCGGCGGCTGCCCAGGGCCGGGCGGGGGCCAAACGCCGCCCACGGTCGCCGGTCGGTGAGTGAACCGTCGGCGCCGATGGTAAACGCGGTCATGGCGTTGCCGAAGGTTTCCCCGACCACCAGGGTGCCACCGTCCGGTGTGATCACCATGCCGTTGGGAAACCACAGGTCGTCCGCGGCCGGCGAGACGGTCCCGTCGGTGTCGATCCGCACCAGGGTGGCCGGGGCCACGTCCGCACCGCCCATCAGATCGAAGCCGAAGTTGCCCACCCAGGCGGTGCCCTCGGCCGAGACCACCAGATCGTTCAGGTGGCCGGTGGCGTACTCGCCGATGTCCGCGTAGGTGGACAGGCCCAACTCCGGATGCCAGCGCAGCACCGTGTGATCCAGCATGGACACCACCAGCAGCGAGCCGTCCGGCAGCCAGCCCAGGCCAGAGGACTGCTCCGGCATGTCCAGCACCCGGTCCATCCGGCCCTCCGGCGTGACCGTGAACACGCCGTGGCGGTAGAAATCCGAGACCCACCAGCGACCGTCGTGCCAGCGCGGGCCCTCGAAGAAACAGCCGCCGTCCGTCAGTTGTGCCAGGGTGGTCATCGCTCAGTCCTCCAGGAAGCCCGCCAGGCGCTGGCGCACCAGGTCGTTGGCCTCGCGGATGATGCGGCCGATCAGCTCGTCGCAGGTGGGGATGTCGTGGATCAGGCCAGCCACCATGCCGCAGCTCCAGGCGGCCTCGTCCAGCTTGCCCTCGTGCAGCACCAGCTTGCTCTTGGCGCCGGTGACCAGATGGCGGATGTCGTCGATGGTTTCCGCCTCGCCCTTTTCCTTCTCGATGCGCTGGATTTCTTCCACCGCGGCGTTATTCATCACCCGCTCGGTGTTGCGCAGGTTGCGCATGATCAGCCGGGTCTGCAGCTCGTCCGCCTCGACGATGGCCTGCTTGACCTTGTCGTGCACCGGCGCCTCCCGGGTGGCCAGGAAGCGGGTGCCCATGTTCATGCCCTCGGCGCCCAGGGCCATGGCCGCCACCAGGCTGCGGGCGTCCGCCATGCCGCCGGAGGCCACGAACGGAATGGTCAGCTCTTCCGCCGCCCGGGGCAGCAGGATGAAGTTGGGGATGTCGTCCTCACCGGGGTGGCCGCCGCACTCGAAGCCGTCCACGCTGACCGCGTCGCAGCCGATGCGCTCGGCCTTCAGGGCGTGGCGCACCGAGGTGCACTTGTGAATCACCTTGATGCCCGCCGCCTTGAGCTGGGGCAGGTAGGCTTCCGGGCTGCGGCCGGCGGTTTCCACCGCCTTGACCCCGCCCTGGATGATGGCGTCGATGAATTCCGGGTACGGGGGCGCCTTGAACGAGGGCAGAAAGGTCAGGTTAACGCCGAACGGCTGGTCGGTCATCTCGTGGCAGCGGGCGATTTCCCGGGCCAGGTCCTCTGGCGTCGGCTGGGTCAGCGCGGTGAGAATGCCCAGGCCGCCGGCGTTGGAGACCGCCGAGGCCAGCTCGGCAAAGCCCACGTGGTGCATGCCGCCCTGGATGATCGGGTAGCGGATGCCAAAGAGTTCGGTGATACGTGTCTTCATAGCGGGTTGTCCGTTTTGTCGTTAGAATGGTCCGGCACTGTGGTACGAGGTTCCTGTGACAGCCAGAACAACAACCAGGCCGACGCCGGCCGACGCGTTCAAACGCGCCCGGCGCATGTGGTTAAAAGGTGAACGCATTCATCTGGCGTCTCTCTCGGATGAACTCAACATCGGCCGAGCCACCCTGTTCCGCTGGGTGGGCAACAAAGATCTGCTGATCGGCGAGGTGCTCTGGTCCCTGTACGAACCGCTCCGGCAGGACGCGCTGGCCAACACCCCCGGCCAGGGCATTGATTTTATTGTGGGCGTATACCGACACATCAACTCCACCGTCATGCACTTCGAGCCCCTGCGCCGGTTCATCAATGAAGATCCGGAGTACGCCCTCAAGATCCTGACCTCGTCCAAATCCACCCTGCGCAGCCGCACGGTGGAGGCCAACACCCGCATCCTTCGGGACCAGGTGGCCCGGGGATACATCACCCCGCCGATGAACATCGACAGCCTGTCGTCCTTCATGGTCCGCCTCGCCGAATCCTGCCTCTACAGCGACATCCTCGGCGGCCGCGAGCCCCGGGATGAGGAGCTGGAAGACGCGTGCACCGCGGTCCGCATCCTGCTCGGCGGCAAGGCCTGAGGCCCGGGGCCAAAGCCGGGGTCAGATGAAAGCCTTCATCTGACCCCAGGGTTATCCCGCCAACCCGAGCCGAACTTCGGGGTCAGATGAACGCTTTCATCTGACCCCAGGGTTACAGCTGCAGTGCCCGCACCTCGAGAAACTCCTCCAGGCCCCACTTGCCGAACTCCCGGCCGAGGCCGGAGTGGCCGAAGCCGCCGAACGGCGCGAGCGGGTTGAAGGCGCCGCCGTTGACGAACACCTGGCCGGTGCGCAGCTTGCCGGCCACCCGCTTGGCGCGGTCCTGGTCGCCAGACCAGACGGCGCCGGACAGGCCGTAGGCGGTGCCGTTGGCGATGCGGATGGCGTCGGCTTCATCGGTGTAGGGAATCACGCACAGCACCGGGCCGAAGATTTCCTCCTGGGCCAGGCGGCTGTCCGGGCGGACGTTGCCGAACACGGTGGCGCGAACGAAATAGCCGTTCGGGTCGCAGCCTTCCGGGAACTCGGCGCCGCCGGCCACCAGGGTGGCCCCTTCCTCAATGCCCAGGCGGATGTAATCCAGCACCTTGTCCCGTTGCTGCGCGGACGCCAGCGGCCCCAGGCGGGTGGTTTCCTCCAGCGGGTTGCCCGGGGTCATCTTGGCCACGGCGGCCGCCGCCAGTTCGCAGGCCTCATCGTGCTTGTCCGCCGGCACCAGCAGGCGGGTCAGCGCGGTGCAGGTCTGGCCCGAATTGAGCAGGCAGTTGTTGATGGTGCCTTTCACCGCTGCGCCCAGGTCCGCGTCCGGCAGGACCACGGACGCGGATTTGCCGCCCATCTCCAGGGCAATGCGTTTGAAGTCGTCGGCGGCGGCGTGGGCAATCAGATGGCCGGTGCGGGTAGAGCCGGTGAACGACACCATGCGCACGTCCGGGTGTTTGATCAGCGTGTCCCCAACGCTCTGGCCGAGGCCGCACACCAGATTGAACACGCCCTTGGGCAGGTCGGTGCCGTCCAGGATCTCCGCCAGGATGTACGCGCTCTGGGGCGCGATTTCCGAGGGCTTGAGCACAATGGTGCAGCCGGCGGCCAGGGCCGGCACCACCTTCAGGATCACCTGGTGCAACGGGTAGTTCCACGGGGTGATGCAGCCGACCACGCCCACCGGCGCGTACTGGACCTCGGAGTTGCCGGACATCTCGGTGAACGGGTAGGACGGCAGCATGTCGAGGTAAGTCTTGGTGACCGTCGCCGGCAGGCCGGCCTGGATGCCGGTGGCCAGCTTGATAGGCATACCCACTTCCCGGCAGACGGTTTCGGCAATCTCGGCGGCCCGCTCTTTCAGCCCGGCGTGGAGCTGCTCCAGCACCTTGATGCGGGCCTCCAGGGTGCTCTCAGACCAGCGATCAAACGCCTCATTGGCGGCCGCAATGGCCCGCTCCATGGTGACGCGGTCGGACGACGGCACCCGGGCGATGGCCTGGCCGGTGCCGGCCTCGTGCACGTCGATAGTCTCGCCGGACCAGGCCACCCATTCACCGTTGATGTAGTTCTTGCTCAGATCCTTCATTGCCGTTCCCCCTTCAGTAAAAATCGCTCAGTCGAACACGATCACGCCGCGGGCGTTCTTGCCGGCCACCATGTCGTCGAAGGCCTCGGCGGCCTGATCGATGGTGTAGGTGCGGGTGATCAGTTCGTCCAGTTTCAGTTTGCCGGCCTTGTACAGGCCCAGAATACGCGGGAAATCATGCTGCGGACGGGACGAACCCAGCCAGCTACCCTTGAGGGTGCGTTCATCCGCCGGCAGGGTCAGGGTGGTGATGGACGTTTTGTCCTTGGGATCGGCCACACCCACAACCACGGCGGTGCCGCCCCGGCCCAGGGCCTTGTAGGCCTGCTCCACCACCGGGCCGGCGCCCACGCACTCGAAGGCGTAGTCGACGCCGCCGCCGGTGAGCTTCTTGATGGCCTTGGCGGCGTCGTCAACCTCGTTCAGGTCCACGGTGTGGGTGGCGCCGAATTCCTTCGCCATGGCCAGTTTCTTCGGGTTGTTGTCCACCGCGATCACCATCTCCGCGCCGGCGGTGGCGCAGCCCTGAATGGCGTTCAGGCCAACGCCGCCAATGCCGAACACGGCGGTGCGGGAACCGGGCTCCACCCGGGCGGTGTTGAACACGGCACCAACGCCGGTCATCACCGCGCAGCCCACCAGGGCGGCGTTCTGCAGGGGCACGCCGGGTTCCACTTTCACGCAGTTGTCCACGTGCATGGTGGCGTACTCCGCCATCACGCCGCAGGCGCCGAACACGTTCAGGGGCTCGCCGTTGGCGTCTTTGGTGCGCACAGTACCGTCCGGCAGGGTGAACATGGCCTTGCGGGCGTTCTCGCACAGCACCGGGCGACCCCGGACACACTGGCGGCACTTGCCGCACATGGAGATGAACGAGCTGACCACGTGGTCGCCTTCCTGGAAGTCGGTCACGCCCTCGCCCACTTCCACCACCACGCCGGCGGCCTCATGGCCCAGCACCAGGGGAGGCGGGTACTGAATCTTGCCGGTGGTGGCGGAAAGATCGCTGTGACAGACGCCGCAGGCGGCGATCTTCAGGGTAATCTCGCCCCGCTTCGGGCCCTCAACGGTGATGGTCTCGACCTGGACGGGCTGGCCCCATTCCCGGCAGACCACCGCTTTGGCTTGACGATCCATGGCTGCTCCTGTGTGCGTTGTTGTCTGGATAAGTCGGTTTTACGTGCTCAGAACCCGTCGTCCGGAATCTCCAGGGCGGTGGTGTCCAGGGACGCCAGCAGGGCGGCAGCGGTTTCCACCGCCGGCAGCTCGTAGCGGGCGAAGTAATCGCACGCGGCCAGTTTGCCCTGGTAGAAGGCGGCGCTCTGCTCGCCGTCCCCCGCCAGTCCGGCGAGCGCCTGCAGGCCCTGGCGTAGCCACAGCCAGCCCACCACCACCTGGCCAAAGGCGTCCAGGTAGACGGTGGCGTTGGCCAGGGCCTTCTCGGCGTTGCCCGTCGCTTTCTCGGCGTTGATCCGGTCGGTGGCCGCGGCCATGGCGGCCACGGCACCGGCCAGGCGCTCGGCGTTCGGTGCCAGCCGTTCCTGCCGGCGCGCCTCGTCGATGGTGGCCTCAATGCGGGCCATCAGCCGCTGGTAATGCTCACCGCCGGCCAGGGACACCTTGCGCCCCAGCAGGTCCAGGCCCTGGATGCCGTGGGTGCCCTCGTGGATCGGGTTCAGGCGGTTGTCCCGGTAGAACTGCTCCACCGGGTACTCCCGGGTGTAACCGTAGCCCCCGTGCACCTGAATGGCCAGGCTGTTGGCCTCCAGGCAGTAGCGCGACGGCCAGGATTTGATCACCGGCGTCAGCAGGTCCAGCAGGCCGGCGGCCTGGGCGCGCTGTTCGTCGGTTTCCGCAAATTTCTTCTCGTCCACCAGCATGGCGCCTTCCAGGCACAGGGCCAGGCCACCTTCCACATAGGCCTTCTGGGCCAGCAGCATGCGGCGGATGTCGGCGTGGCGGGTCAGGGGCACCTGCGGGCTGGCCGGGTCTTTCTCCCCCATCGGCCGGCCCTGCCGCCGTTCCCGGGCGTAGGCCAGGGCGTGCTGGTAGCCGGTGTAGCCGAGCATCACCGAGCCCAGGCCGACGCCGATGCGGGCTTCGTTCATCATGTGGAACATGGCCGCCAGGCCCCGGTGCGGCTCGCCCACCAGGTAGCCAATAGCACCGTCCCGCTCGCCGAAGTTGAGCATGGTGGAGGTGGTGCCCCGGTAGCCCATCTTGTGGATCAGGCCGGCCAGGGCGACGTCGTTGCGCTCGCCCAGGGTGCCGTCTTCGTTCACCGCGATTTTCGGCACCAGGAAGAGGGAGATGCCTTTGACCCCGGCCGGAGCGTCCGGCAGCCGCGCCAGCACCATGTGAACGATGTTCTCGCTCAGTTCGTGGTCGCCGCCGGAGATGTAGATCTTGTTGCCGAAGAGCCGGTAGCTGCCGTCCGCCTGGGGCTCGGCGCGGGTGCGCAGGTCCCCGAGGGAGGAACCGGCGTGGGGTTCGGTCAGGCACATGGTGCCAAAGAACCGCCCCGCCAGCATGGGTTCGGCGTAGCGCCGCTTCTGTTCGTCGGTGCCGTGGGCCAGGATCAGGTTGGCGGCGGCGATGGTCAGCCCCGCGTAACCCTGCGTGCCCACATTGGCGCCTTTGAGCATGCCCACGCACATCTGGGCCACCGCCGCCGGCAGCTGCATGCCACCGCGCTCGTAATCCTGGCTCGCGGCCATCAGCCCGGTGCCCTTGAGCACATCCAGCGCGCGCTGCACTTCCGGCCGCATCGTCACCCGGCCGTTCTCAAAGCGGGGCTCTTCCTCGTCCACCAGGCGGGCGTGGGGCGCAAACGCTTCCGCCGCCACCTTGAGGGCGAGGTCCAGCGCCGCCTGAAGCGTCTCACGGCTGTGGTCGGCGTAGCGCTCGAACCGCAGGACCCGCTCCACCCGGTGCAGCTCGAACAGCTGGAAGGCCAGGTCCTGGGTGTTGATGATGTGCTGCTGCATGGCGACGCTCCCGGATCAGACCACTTCGAACAGGCCGGCGGCGCCCTGGCCACCGCCGATGCACATGGTGACCACCACGTACTTGGCGCCGCGGCGCTTGCCTTCGATCAGGGCGTGGCCGGTCAGGCGGGAGCCGGTGACACCGTAGGGGTGGCCAACAGCAATGGAGCCACCGTTCACGTTCAGCTTTTCCATGGGGATGCCGAGGCGGTCACGGCAGTAGACCACCTGAGAGGCGAACGCCTCGTTCAGTTCCCACAGATCGATGTCGTCCATGGTCAGGCCGGTGCGCTCCAGCAGGCGCGGAATGGCGAACACCGGGCCAATGCCCATCTCGTCCGGCTCGCAGCCAGCCACGGCAAAGCCGCGGAAAATGCCCATCGGCTCGATGTTGTGCTTCTCGGCATAGGTGCTGTTCATCACCGTGCACACGGAGGCGCCGTCGGACAGCTGGCTGGCGTTGCCGGCGGTGACAAAGTTACCCTCGCCGCGCACCGGGTCCAGGCCCTGAAGGCCCTCAAGCGTGGTGTTCGGGCGATTGCACTCGTCCCGGTTCAAGGTCACGGCCTTCTGGCTGACTTCACCGGTTTCCTTGTCCTTCACCAGCATGGTGGTGTCGTAGGGCACGATCTCATCGTTGAACTTACCGGCTTCCTGGGCGGCGGCGGTGCGCTGCTGGGAGATCAGCGCGTACTCGTCCTGGGCCTCCCGGCTGACGTTGTAGCGCTGGGCCACGATGTCCGCTGTCTCGATCATGGACAGGTAAAGCTCGGGCTTATGCTTCATCAGCCACTCGTTGGTGGCGTGGAAGCTGTTGAGCTTGTCGTTCTGCACCAGGGAGATGGATTCCACGCCGCCAGCCACCATGGCCGGCACCTTCTCGGACACCACCCGCTGCGCGGCGATGGCGATGGACTGGAGGCCGGAGCTGCAGAACCGGTTGATCGACAGGCCGGCGGTGGTCACCGGCAGGCCCGCGCGGATGGCCGCCAGCCGTGCCATGTTCTTGCCCTGGGCGCCCTCGTGGAACGTGGCGCCGAGGATAACGTCCTCAACAATCGCCGGATCAATGCCGGCGCGCTGAACCGCCGCGGCGATCACGTGGCCGGCCATATCGACCGAATGGGTGTTGTTCAGCGCGCCCCGGTAGGACTTGCCCAGACCGGTGCGGGCGGTGGAAACGATAACGGCGTCTGACATGGTGAGTCTCCGCAGAGTGTGGGTAGAGGTCAGATGAACCTCATCTGACCCCGGGAGTTTGATGTTGGGGTCAGATGAAAGCGTTCATCTGAACCCGGAGGTAAAAGCCGGGGTTCAAAGCCGGGGTCAGATGAATGTCATCTGACCCGGAGGTGGCCTCGGACTTGGCGGACCTGGGGTCAGATGAAGCTCATCTGAACCCGTTTTCGACCCCAGAGTCCCAAGGCCTCAGAGATCCCCGAAGCGCTTGCCTTCGGCAACCAGCTTTTCCAGCAGCGCGGCGGGCTTCCACTGCTCGCCGCCGACGGTCTCCTGGTAGGTCTTTACCGCGTTCAGGATCTTGTCCAGGCCAATCTGGTCGGCCCAGAACATGGGGCCGCCGCGGTAGGCCGGGAAGCCGTAGCCGTAGATCCAGACGATGTCGATGTCCAGGGCGCGGTCGGCGATGCCCTCTTCCAGAATCTTCGCGCCCTCGTTGATCATCACGTACATGCAGCGCTCGAGGATTTCCTGGTCGGTGATCTCCCGCGGGGTGATGCCCTGCTCCTTGCGGAACGCCTCGATGATGGCCTCCACTTCCGGGTCCGGGATCGGCTTGCGGCTGCCTTCCTCATAGCGGTAGACGCCGGCCTGGGTCTTCTGGCCCAGACGGTTCTGCTCGAACAGTTTGTCCATCCAGCTCGGCTCTACGTGCTCACCGGCATTGCGGCGCTCCTCGCGGATGCGGTAGCCCACGTCGATGCCCGCCAGATCCGACATGGCAAACTGGCCCATCGGATAACCCAGGTCCGTCAGCACCTTGTCCACCTGCTGGGGCGTGGCGCCTTCGTTCACCAGGGCCATCGCCTCGGCACCGCGCTTGTGCAGCATGCGGTTGCCCACGAAGCCGTGGCAATTGCCCACCAGTACACCCACTTTCTTGATCTTTTTGGCAACCGCCATCACGGTGGCCTTCACTTCGTCGGAGGTCTTCTCGCCGCGCACGTTTTCCAGCAGCTTCATCACGTTGGCCGGGCTGAAGAAGTGCATGCCCACCACGTCCTGCGGACGTTTGGTGGCGGAGGCAATCTCATCAATGTCCAGGGTGGACGTGTTCGAGGCCAGGATCGCGCCGGGCTTGCAGACCGCGTCCAGCTTGCCAAAGATCTCTTTCTTGATGGCCATGTTCTCGAACACGGCTTCGATCACCAGGTCGACGCTCTTGAAGTCGTCGTAGGTCAGGCTCGGGGTGATCAGCGCCATGCGCTCTTCCACCTGCGCCTGGGTCAGCTTGCCCTTTTTGGCAGAGTTCTCGTAGTTGCGGCGGATGATGGCCAGGCCCTTGTCCAACGCCTCCTGCTTCACCTCGACGATGGTGACCGGAATCCCCACGTTGGCGAAGTTCATGGCAATACCGCCGCCCATGGTGCCGGCGCCGATCACGCCCACGGTCTTCACGTCCCGCACCGGGGTGTCCTTGCTCAGGCCCTTGACCTTGGCCACTTCCCGCTCTGAGAAGAAGGCGTGGATCAGGCCGGCGCGCTGGGGCGAGGCCATGCACTCGGTGAACAGCTCCCGCTCGCGCTTCATGCCGTCGTCAAACGGCAGGTTGAACGCCGCTTCCACCGCGTCCACGCACTTGAACGGGGAGAACAGGCCACGGGCGCGGGCTTTGAGCGCGTCCCGGAACTGGTTGAACACGTCGCTGCCTTTCTCGGCGTTGACCTTGTCGGTCAGGTCCCGGACCCGGCGAACCGGCTTGCCCTCGTCCGCGATGCGCTGGGCATAGGCCAGGCCGGCGCCCCGAACGTCGTCGCCCTCGGCGACCTCATCAATGATGCCCAGGGCGAGCGCGTCTCTGGCGCCCACAAAATCCCCGGTGGTGATCATGTCCAGCGCCTTCTGGGCGCCGGTCAGGCGCGGCAGCCGCTGGGTGCCGCCGGCGCCGGGCAGCAGGCCCAGCTTCACTTCCGGCAGGCCGACCTTGGCGCTGGCCAGGGCGACGCGGTAGTGGCAACCCAGGGCGGTTTCCAGGCCACCGCCCAGGGCGGTGCCGTGAATGGCGGCCACCACAGGCTTCTCGCTGCTTTCAATAATGTGCACCACCTCCGGCAGGCCCGGCTCCTGCATCGGCTTGCCGAATTCCCGGATGTCCGCGCCGGCAATAAAGGTGCGGCCCTCACACACCAGCAGCAGCACCTTGGCATCCGCGTCCTTCTGGCCCTGCTCGATGGCGGCCACCAGCCCGGCGCGAACGGCGTGCCCCAGGGCATTGACCGGCGGATAGTTCACGGTGATCACACCGACGACACCTTCACGGCGATAGCTGACGACTTCGGACATAACCTCTCCTTGCCTTCTTACTTATATGGAATGTGGTTTTAACTAGCGAAACATACGTACGATTTAATACAAGTTTATACGCCGTTTCAACCGCCAGTTAAATAGCAGGCACAAAAAAACCGCAACCTCTCGGCTGCGGTTTTTTTCTGGCTCGGGTTGCGGGTTTCAGCCCTTGGAGCCTGCGTCGGGCGGGCAGGAACTGACGAAACACGCTGTGAATACGTCCCTGTACGCTCGGCTCCGCCATCCATGGCTCCGCACGGTTTCGTCAGTTCCTGCCCGCCCGACGCGATTCAACTTGGGTAATCGCCGGCGCGCCCGACTATTTACTCAGGTGTCCGGCCGCTCAGACCCCCAGCGATTCAATGTCGCTGGCCAGCATGGCCAGTTGGTGGGCGATGGATTCCCGCAGCTTTTCGGCGGGCACCAGATAGGACGGCGCGGCGCAGGTCAGCGCCATGATGGTGCCGTCCTGCAGATGGATGGGCACACCGGCAGAGTTGATGTTGCGGTCCCACTCGCCGAGGGACAGGCAGAAGCCGTGCTCCTTGTAGTCCTTCATGGCCTGCTCCAGGCCCTTTTTCTTCTCCGGCCAGGTCTCGCCGTACTTGGTGGCCATGGCGTCGTCGATCAGCTTGCGGCCGCTGTCGGAAATGGCGCAGTAGTAGGCCCGGCCGGCGGAGGTGGTGGACATGGGCAGCTTCAGGCCGATTTCCATGCGCAGGAGGGACGCTTCCGGCGGCATGCGGTTTTCCACATAGATCATGTGCAGGCGGTCGCGGCAGGTCAGGCCCACGGACATATTGGTCTGGCGGGCGAACTCATCCATGTAGGGCTTGGCCAGCTGGCGCACCTTGAGGTTGGAGACGTAGGCGTAACCCAGGGCCAGAACGCCGGAGCTGAGCTGGTATTTCTCCAACTGGATGTTGTAGCTCAGGTAGCCCAGCTTGGTGAGGGTGTAGGTCATCCGGGACACCGTTGGCTTGGGCAGGCCGGTGATACGCGCGATGTCCTGGTTGCCCAGGATCACGGAGCCCTGGCTGAAAGCGCGGAGCACGTCCAGTCCGCGGGACAACGCCTCAACAAACTTCCGATCTTTCTCTGGCTTGACCGGCACACCATCGCCGGAGGCCACCATCAATTCCGGTGAATCCATTTTTGCTCTCGCCATTCTGGTGCCTCCAACGGTTTCGCCAGCGCCGGGGCCAGCCGTGACGACCGGCGGGAGGATCTCTCCAGCACCGGGACGGCCCCGCGTTATTAGTATCGTGAATACCTAAAGATGCGCCATTTTAATCGGTCAGCTTCGCAACTGCCAGACGTACCAATCAAATCTCGTGCCAAAAATGAAACACAATCGGATTGCGTATCAAAACACAGGCTTCATTCAGCGCCGTATGACCAGGAAAACCGTCAATTTGTGAACCTAGATTCCGCTTATCAGAACATGAACCGGTTCATCCTGGCACCTCGCCCCCTTGGCCACCGTTAACCACCGCCGTGCCACACCGCCAGGGTCGCCATCCAGGCAATCAGCAAGGGCAGCGCCACCATCACGAAGGCGCCGTTCCAGCGAAACGCCACCTGCCAGCGGGTTACCCGGCCAAACCGGGACAGCAGCATCACGGAGGGGCCGAACGGGGACATCATCATGGCCAGGGAAAAGCCAATGACCAGGCCTACGGAAATCACCAGCGGGTCCACGCCGGCACCAATCATGGCCGGCAACAGACCAGCCTGAACGCTCAGAACGGTGATGGGGATAATGCCCACCATGGACAGCATCGGCATCATCAGCAGGCCCGCCACCGCCAGCAGCAGCTCGGCGTGGGGCAGGTCCGCCAGGTCCCTCAACAGGTCCGTCGGCACCAGCGCCGTGACCGCCACGCCAAGGATCGCGGAGGACGCAAATATCGACATTTCATTGGCCATGCCCGACACCTGATCCGCCGCCTCCGCCATCACGCTGACAGCCCGCGTCCGGGGCGTTCGACCTGCTGGCGCCCGATCCATCACCAGCATGGTGGCGAGGGTCACCAGCGGTACCGCAAACATCGCCGCCACGGAGACCTTCAACCCCCAGACGGTGACCAGTAGCGCCATCAGCGCGAATACCGCGGCCACCACCAACGCCAGCCGGCCGGTGTCCCTGGGCCAGCCATCCAGTCGGCTGCGGGTTTCGCTGACCTGCCGGAAACGGTGGTATTCCAGGCGCCAGCCCAGCCCCACAAGCAACGCCGCCGAGACCAGGCCGAACGGCAACAACAGAGACCAACTGAGCTGGGGCAGCTCCCGGGTCAGGATGGCCACGGCCACGCTGGTCGGCGCGACCAGGGGCACCAGGGCAAAGCCCCGCAGCGCGCTGATCAGCACGCTCCGTAACCACTGGATGCGCACCTCGCCGTCAATGCCCCGTTCCCGGAGGGTCTCGGAGAGGGTGCCGCACAGCAGGCTCATCATGCCGAAGCTGAGCACGGAAGCGATGCCGCAACTGACCAGGGCGTATTTTGGGTACAGCCAGAACGGCGCTCCTCCCAGCAGCACATCGTGGATGCGCCGCAACACATCGAACCGCCGCACCAGGCACTGCATCAGCCCAAGGCTACCAAGAAACGCGGCATAGAAGGCGGCATCCGCCCCGGCCTTGAGCCACAGCTCCGGGGGCAGATGGCCGCTGGCCCCCACCAGCAACAGTGTCGCCAGGGACACCAGAAACAACCCCCGCGCATAGCCCTGCAACTGGCCGGCCCCGACCACTAACGCCGCGGTCAGCAAGGCACCGGCCACCACGCTCAGGGCCCGGAAGCCGGAAGCGATCGCCAGCAGCTCCAACACCACTGTCAGGGACAGGCTCCAGCGTAAAATACGGCTCATTCGGAGGACCCGTATAAAGGAAAGGTCTGGCTGTGGGTCATGGCTTGCATTTCGTACCCGCGAGGATTAGTCTTTCTGACAGTCATTTACAAAACTTGATTTCGCTTGTCGAAACTATACTAGCACAACCAGCACGATGACAATGAATGGAGACGGCCAACACCGGCGCTCCTTCTGCGAACCCAGACTGCGACATTACGAGACCGTCCCATGAGCGCGTTTATCTACGATGGACTGAGAAGTCCCTTTGGCCGGCACGCGGGCGCGCTGGCCCCGATCCGTCCCGACGACCTGCTGGCCCACGTCATCCGGGCCCTGGTGGAGCGCAACCCGTTTGCCCGTGACGCCTATGAAGACGTGATTGCCGGCTGCACCAACCAGGCCGGTGAAGACGCCCGCAACCTGGCCCGGCACGCCGGCCTGCTTGCCGGCCTGCCGGTGGAAACCGGCGGCCTGACGGTCAACCGCCTGTGCGGCTCCGGCCTCGCGGCTATCGTGGACGCGGCCCGCGCCATCCGCTGCGGCGAGGGCGAGCTGTTCGTCGCCGGCGGCGCCGAGAGCATGAGCCGGGCGCCGTTCGTGCTGGCCAAGAGCGAATCGCCGTTCAGCCGGGACTTCCGCGCGTTTGACACCACCATCGGCGCCCGCTTCCCCAACCCGAAGGTGGAAGGCGAATTCGGCGCCGACACCATGCCCCAGACCGCGGACAACATCGCCCGGGAACTCGGTTTGAGCCGGGACCAGGTGGACGCCTTTGCGGCCCAGAGCCAGGCCCGATTCGAACAGGCCCGCCAGGCCGGATTCTTCGCCGATGAAATTCTTGCCGTTGATGTGCCCCAGGGCCGCAAGAAGCCGCCGGTAAGCGTAGCGACCGACGAGCACCCGCGCCCGCAGTCCACCGCAGAGGCCCTGGCCGGCCTCAAGCCCCTATTCGCGGACGGCGTGGTCACCGCCGGCAACGCCTCCGGCATCAACGACGGCGCTGCCGCCCTGATCCTCGGCTCCCGGGATGCCGGCGAGCGGGCCGGTATTGCACCCCGCGGCCGCGTCGTGTCCGCCGCCATTGCCGGTGTGTCGCCCCGGGTGATGGGCTACGGCCCGGTGCCGGCCAGCCAGAAGGCCCTGGCAAGAGCCGGCCTGTCGCTCCATGATATGGACGTGATCGAGATTAACGAGGCGTTCGCCGCGCAGGTCCTCGGCTGCACCACCAAGCTGGGCCTTGACCCGACGGACGAACGACTCAACCCCAACGGTGGCGCCATTGCCGTGGGACATCCTTTGGGTGCATCCGGAGCCCGGATCGCCCTGACCGCCCTGCGCCAGCTTGAGCGCACCGGCGGTCGTTACGCCCTGATCAGCATGTGTATTGGCGTCGGCCAGGGCATTGCCGCCGTCATTGAACGGGTTTCCAACTAGGACTTTCAGGAGAACACTTATGGCTTCCGCACCCTGGGACGATCTGCTCCACTTTGACCAGCAGCTCGACGAGACCGAACGACAGGTCCGCGACAGCATCCGCAGCTTCTGCGACGACCGGCTGATGCCCGGCATTCTCGAGGCCAACCGCCACGAGCGCTTCGACCGCAGTATCTTCACCGAGATGGGCGAGCTGGGCATGCTTGGCGCTACCCTGCCGGAAGAGTATGGCGGGCCGGGCCTGAACCACGTCTGCTACGGGCTGATCGCCCGGGAAGTGGAGCGCGTGGATTCCGCCTACCGCTCCGCCCTGAGCGTGCAGAGCTCCCTGGTGATGTACCCGATTTTCTCCTACGGCCAGGAAGCCCTGAAAAAGCGCATCCTGCCCAAGCTGGCGTCCGGTGAATACGTGGGCTGCTTCGGCCTGACCGAACCCAACCACGGCTCCGACCCCGGCGGCATGGAAACCCGGGCCAAGAAGGTTGACGGCGGCTACCTGCTGAGCGGCTCCAAGACCTGGATCACCAACTCCCCGATTGCCGACATCTGCGTGGTGTGGGCCAAGTTCGAGGGCAAGGTCACCGGCTTTGTGATCGAGCGGGAAGGCGCCAAGGGCCTCGACACCCCGAAAATCCAGGGCAAGTTCTCCCTGCGCGCCTCCGACACCGGCTCCATCTTCATGGACGAGGTGTTCGTGCCCGATGAGAATCGCCTGGAAGTCGACGGCCTGAAAGGTCCGCTGAGCTGCCTCACCAAGGCCCGCTACGGCATCAGTTGGGGCGCCCTGGGCGCGGCCGAGTTCTGCTGGCACGCGGCTCGCAACTACACCCTGGAGCGCAAGCAGTTCGGCAAGCCCCTGGCGGCCAACCAGCTGATCCAGAAGAAGCTGGTGGACATGCAGACCGAGATTACCCTGGGCCTGCAGGCGGTGCTGCAGCTGGGCCGCATGATGGACCAGGGCATCGCCACGCCGGATGCCGTGTCCCTGCTCAAGCGCAACAACTGCGGCAAGGCCCTGGACATTGCCCGGGTCGCCCGGGACATGCACGGCGGCAACGGCATTTCCGATGAGTACCACGTGATCCGCCACGTGATGAATCTGGAGGCCGTCAACACCTACGAGGGCACCCACGACATCCACGCGCTGATCCTGGGCCGCGGCCAGACCGGCATCCAGGCGTTCAGCTGAGCCCGGACGCCACGGCGTAGAAACACCGAACGCCAGAACGCAGAAAGCCCCTCCTCGGAGGGGCTTTCTGCGTTTAGACCGGGCGTTTCCGGCACCGGCCGATCGGCCGGTGCCTGCCGCGGGGTGGCCGAGTTCCCTCAGCCACTGTCCATCAGCCGATTTCCACCAGCACCTCACCCGGCACCACCCGGTCGCCCTTGGCGATGAACACGCCCTTGACGGACCCGCCGATGGTGGCCTTGACCTCGGTTTCCATCTTCATGGCCTCGATGATCAGCACCGGATCGCCGGCGGCCACCTCATCGCCTTCCTTGACCAGCACGTCCACGATGTTTCCGGGCATGCTGGTGGTCACATGGCCTTCCTTGGTGGCCGTGGCCCGGCCGCTGCTGCTCTTGGCGCCGCCGTCGCCGCCCTGCGACTGCAGGTGGATTTCCTCGGGCACGCCGTCCACGGTCAGGTAGAAGCGCCGCTCGTTCTCGCTCACCGGGTTGGCGCCGGTCACGTGGATGTCGTAGCTCTCGCCGTGCACGGTGATGGTGAACTTGGTGTCCACGGGGCCGCCACCGCCGCCGCGGGTCGGCATCGGCTCCAGGGGCTCGGGCTCCAGGGTGCCGTCCCGGCGCTGCTCCAGGAAGGCCCGGGCCTGGTCCGGGAACATGGCGTAGGTGAGCACGTCTTCCTCACAGGTGGCGAGGTCGCCCACTTGTTCCCGCAGCTCGTTCAGCTCCCGGGGAATCAGGTTCGCCGGGCGTTCCTCGATCAGCTCTTCGTTGCCCACCGCGCGCTGCTGCAGGGCCTTGTCGACCGCTGCCGGCGCCTTGCCGTACCAGCCCTGGAGGTACTTTTTCACTTCGTTGGTGATGCTGTCGTAGCGCTTGCCGGACAGCACGTTGATGACCGCCTGGGTGCCGACGATCTGTGAGGTCGGGGTGACCAGCGGCGGGTAGCCCAGATCCTTGCGCACCCGGGGAATCTCCTCGAACACGTCCTGGATACGGTCCAGCGCGCCCTGCTCTTTGAGCTGGTTAGCGAGGTTGGACATCATGCCGCCGGGCACCTGGGACAGCAGCACGGAGGTGTCCACGCCGTTGTACTCGCTCTCGAACTGGTGGTACTTCTTGCGCACTTCGCGGAAGTAGCGGGTGGCCTTGTCCAGCAGCTCCAGATTCAGGCCGGTGTCGAAACCGGCGTCGTGCAGGGACGCCACCAGGGACTCGGTGGGCGGATGGCTGGTGCCGCCGGCAAACGCGGACAGCGCGGTATCAATGTGGTCCACGCCGGCTTCCATGGCGGCCCACTGGCACATCGGCGCCATGCCGGAAGTAGCGTGGGAGTGCAGGAACACCGGCAGATCCAGGGTGTCCTTGAGCTTGCCCACCAGCTCGGCGGTGACCGCCGGGGTCAGCAGGCCTGCCATGTCCTTGATGGCGATGCTGTCCGCGCCCATGTCCGCCATGGCCTTGGCCTGTTTCAGGTAGGTGTCGGTATCGTGCACCGGGCTCACGGTGTAGCAGATGGTGCCCTGGGCGTGCTTGCCGGTCTTTTTGACCGCCTTGATGCTGGTTTCCAGGTTGCGCACGTCGTTCAGGGCATCAAAGATGCGGAACACGTCCATGCCGTTGTCCGCCGCCTTGGCCACGAACGCCTCAACCACGTCGTCGCCGTAGTGGCGATAACCCAGCAGGTTCTGGCCCCGCAGCAGCATCTGCAGGCGGGTGTTGGGCAGGGCTTCCCGCAGGGTACGCAGGCGCTCCCACGGGTCTTCTTTCAGGAACCGGACGCAGGCATCAAAGGTGGCGCCACCCCAGCACTCCAGGGACCAGTAACCGGCTTTGTCCAGCCATTCGCAGGCCGGCAGCATGTCTTCGGTGCGCAATCGCGTGGCGATCAGGGACTGATGCGCATCCCGCAGGATGACGTCGGTAATGTGAATCTTTCGCTTGCTCATGGGATCTCTCCAATATTCTTTTTTTACAGGCCCGCCTGGGCGGCGATGGCGGCGGCGATGGCCGTGGCAACGGATTCCGGGCGGGTCTTGCTGCTGTATTCCAGCAGCTGCGGGTTGCGTTCAACGAACCCGGTATTGAAATTCGCGGCCTGGAAATCCGGATGATCCAGGATCTGCTTGTAATAGGGAATGGTGGTCTGCACCCCGTAGATGCCCATGTCACCAAGGGCACGGCGGGAGCGGGCAATCAGCTCCGGCCATTCCATGGCCCAGACCACGAGCTTGGCACACATGGAATCGTAGTAGGGCGGGATTTCATAGCCGGTGTACATATTGGCGTCGGTGCGCACCCCCGGTCCGCCGGCGGAATAGTACCGGCTGATCCGGCCGAAGCTGGGCAGGAAGCCGTTCTTCGGATCTTCCGCGTTGATCCGGAACTGGGCCGCGAACCCCCGATAGCTGACGTCATCCTGGCTGAACCCGAGGGGCTCGCCCGCGGCGATGCGGATCTGCGCCTTGATGATATCGATACCGGTGATTTCCTCGGTGATGGTGTGTTCCACCTGCACCCGGGTGTTCATCTCCATGAAGTAGAAGCTGCCATCGTGATCCAGCAGGAACTCCACGGTGCCGGCGTTCACATAGCCACACTCGCGGGCCACTTTCTTGGCCAGGTCCCCGATGTACTCCCGCTGGCTGTCCTCCAGCTGGGGCGACGGAGCCAACTCGATCAGCTTCTGGTTACGGCGCTGGATGGAACAGTCCCGCTCGTACAGGTGCACCACGTTGCCGTGGCTGTCAGCGAGAATCTGCACCTCGATGTGGCGCGGCTCGATGATGCACTTCTCCAGGAACACCTCGGCGCTGCCGAAGGCCTTGGTGGCCTCGGAAATCACCCGCTCGTAGTTCTGGCGCAGCTCTTTCTCGTTGTCGCAGCGGCGGATACCCCGGCCGCCACCACCGGAGGTGGCCTTGAGCATCACCGGGTAGCCGATCTGGCCGGCCTGGGCCACGGCATCCTCAACATCCTCCAGATTGCCCTCGGAGCCGGGGGTCACCGGCACTCCGGCGGCCAGGGCGGTCTGCCGGGCCTGGGTCTTGTCGCCCATGGAGGCGATGGCCTCTGAGGACGGGCCCACGAAGGTGATACCGCGCTCCTGGCAGATGGCCGCCAGTTCGGCGTTCTCGGAAAGAAACCCGTACCCGGGGTGAAGGGCGTCGCAGCCAGTCTCCACCGCCAGGTTCACAATATGGTGTGGATTCAGATAGCCGGACAGGGGGTCCTTGCTGATCTGATAAGACTCGTCCGCTTTCTTGACGTGTAACGAATACGCATCGGCTTCGGAATAAATCGCCACTGAGCGTATACCCAGTTCACTGCAGGCCCGGGCAATTCTGACCGCAATCTCGCCTCGGTTTGCGATCAGCAGCTTCCTGATGGCCATGAATGTTACCTCTCGGTCTTCGGATGAATTTCGGAGCGCGGGCGTTCCTGCCCACGCTCCAGACTCGGCCCGACACCGACAAGGTGTCATGACCACCCAGGACGTCAGAGACCGTTCTGTACCACGTTCACGATTTCGTAGAAACGGGTAGCCCGGTGCTCCAGGTCCAGCGACAGGTCGAGCCGGTTAGCCAGTTCCCGGGCGGCAATAAGCCCCCGCAGGTAGTCCTGGCCGGTGGATTGACGGTCATCCAGCACCATCAGGTATTCCTCGTGCACGTCCTCAAACGTACGCACCAGGTCTCCGATGGTCGCGGCTCGCAGATCACGGTAGTGAATCGCCGGGAGGTCACCGAGCGCACGCATGATATCACGCACCCGAACATCCCGAAGGGCCACGCCCTGGCGGTTGGCAACCACCATAGGCTTCTCACCGTTCACATCCTGAATCGTAAGTATACCAATACAATCGCCTGCCTGGTTCTCCACCAGTTTGATGGGCGTATCCGCCAACCGCATCCACAGGCGCGCCTCGGAGACCATCATGTCCGAAGCCAGCGTGGCGGGCTTGTTCTCGGCGTAGTCCGTCATCACGTGAACGGCGGCGTCCTCCAGGCCAATACGGGACTGCGGACGGGCGGTGGTCATGGCGCTGGTACGGGTCAGGTCCTGCACAGGCAGGGGGCTGAAAAGGCTATTCATCAAAAAACCTCGCATGGTTGCTAAACGGGGGTTGCCGACGGCAACAGCGCCGTCAGGCGACATCAGCGTGAACACCATGGGAGGAAGGCGGGCCTTGAGGCAGCGCGGGGTGACTGAGCATCCGGCTCGGAGGCCGGACAAAGCCGAGATGAATGGACGGTGTGATCCGGCAGCACACCGGCAAGGCAATCCGGGGCGCCAGATCCGCCAGGGTACCGGGCTCGGACGACGGCGCATCCCCGGTGCCACCCGTCGACAGCACCTTGACCGACGCGAAACCATCGAACTTCAGCTCCAGCGCCGGCTGGGACACCGCCACCGAGAACAGCAACAGCAGCGCCGCCATCAGCGTTGTGACAACGCTGATCCGTATCGCCGTGTGTCCCAGCAGAGACGTTCGCATGTTCACGGGGTATCTGAGCTCCTGCGCCTATTACCGCTGTTTTCTTTCTACCATATACGCCTTCTTTCACCTATGCACATTTTGACCCAACGCACATCTTGCGGCCTCCGAGCTCATTCCCACTGGGCACCGTGATTTTTTTCCCGACACGGGATGACAGCCCGTTTTTCATCTGCTAGATTTTTGGCGGTACCTCATTTCGCTTTGCGAAACCTATAAATAACAAAAACACAAAGAGTCTCGGATTAAGCATGAACGAGATCGCTAAAGGCCACTAAGTTCCGAATTTGCTGCATGCGCTCTGCAATGCGGTAAACAGGGGTGGCCAACGCCGCCCTGCAACACTGCGTCCATGCGACCAATCACAACAACAAGGGTTAGAACCATGACTCAACACCAGAAGCACCGTCCGGCGGCGCCCCGCGCCATGTCCCGCTCCACCCGCCTTATCGGCTCCACGTCCCTGCTGGCCCTGGCCATCATGGGTGCCTCCCAGGCCCAGGCTTTGCAGACCGACCTCGGCGTGGACTATGAGGCGAAGGCCTACTCCATTCGCTCCGGCGCCTGGTCCGGCGAGCAGACCGCTGACAGCATGCCGGCCGACGCCCGCGACAACGGCCTGGCCAACCTGCTGCGGGTCACCGCCAACTTCAAGGACGAAGAAACCGGCGTATCCGTGCACACCCGCCTGGAGCTGTCCGGCGACCGCTGGCAGGGCGACGACCTGGACTACAACACCGGCGCCAGTGAGGCCTTTAACACGGACAACCGCGGCTCCCTGGTCACCCTGGACCTGGGCTATGCCCAGATTCCGCTGCCCGGTAAGGCGGTGCTTCGCGTTGGCCGTCAGGAAGCCAACTGGAACAACGGCCTGCTGGTCTCCGATGATCGCCGGGACCGGATTCTGGGCATTGTGCCGACGTCCGTGGGCACCGTTCTGGCCCTGTACGACCGTCGGGGCGATCAGAAAGGTTTCTTCGCCAACGACAACGGCGACATGACCGCACTGGGCTTCATTACCAAGCTGGGCGGTTTCCAGACCGGCGCTCTGTGGGTGCACTGGTTTAACAACAACCACGGCTACAGCGATGGTTATCCGCTTCAGGGTGCAGACATCATCTCCCCGTACATGACCGGCATGGTGGGCGACGACCTGTTCAAGCTCAGCGTCGGCTTTAACTGGATGGGCAACAACCAGATCGACGAAGCCGCACCGGGCGTCAAATACAGCGACGTGGGCGCGGATGGCGTGGTTTACACCGACTCGTCGTTCTCCGAGTACCTGCGCGTCGAGAAAACCCTGGGTGCGTTCGATCTTGGCCTGCAGTACCTGGGCGCTCAGGACGGCGGTCTGATTTCCTCAGGCTTCGACACCTACTCCAGCATGATCAACAGCAGCCCGGAGTCCACCGCCAACCCGACCAGCGTCTACCGCATGGGCGGAAAGAGCGGCCGTAAGGACTACAACGAGAGCCTGATCATCGGCAAGGTCGGTTTCCAACTGACCCCTCAATTCAAGCTGACCGCGGCTGCGGGTAACCTGGCGATCGACAACGGCACCAACGACGACAACTCCCTGGTGCTGGACCTGCAGGGCAGCTACCAGGTGAACAAGGCCGTTCGCGTCTGGGCCACCGCCGGCATGATCAGCAGCAACGATGTGGGCACCCTGACCGGCAACCCGCTGGTGGCGAACAAGCCCATCAACGGTTCCGGCTTCGCCGACAACTCCGTGGCCTCTGGCAGCCTGAACCTGTCCGTCAAGTTCTGACGGGGCAGCAAACCACACACGTTTGACCCCTGGGCGAGCCGGCACCCCCGGCTCGTCTTTTTTTGTGTGTGGGGCGTATCGTGTCATCACACCCCCAGTTTCTGAGGAGACCGCCATGCCGTTTCGCTCTGTATCAACCCATCGCCCGCGCGCCCTGAAACCTGGTGCCCTGGCCGCCGCGCTGGGCCTGTCCGCTCTGCTGCTGTCTGGCTGTGCCAACACCCCCTCCGATCCCACCGAGATGGCGGATTCCAGTGCCGCCCTGGGCTATGAAAAACCCGAATGGAAAACCCCCTTCTGGGAGCAGAAGGGTGAGTCCGCCCCATCCACTGCCGCCGTGGCTGCCCCGCCCAAAGCCGCCAGCTCGGCGAAACCGGTACCCGCGCCTACCTACACCAGCGGGAGCGCCCCCGGCGGCCCCACGCCCTGGCTGATCCGGCGCGTACCGACCGAGGATGGCCGGGTGCTGATCAGCGCAGGCCGCGCGGCCGGGGTCGCCGTCGGCGACGAGCTAACCGTGCACGCCCCCGGCCACCTGCTGCGAACCCCGGACGGCCAACCCCTGGCCTGGCAAGCAGGGCCGCTGAAAGGCCGCGTTCGAGTCATGGATCTGGTGGGGGATAACCTGGCGGTGGTCGGGACGGTAGAGGGAGACGCGCCGACCGTCTCCGACGAACTGCTGCTGTCACGGTAAGGGCGTTTCTGACCGCCGCCGAGCAATTGACAGGACGAAGTTGATCATCCATGATTAACCTATTCTGCTATGCGGTATATGCTTTCGCTAAAATTGAAAAAGAGGCTTTCCGATGAACATGAACTACACGGCCGAGGAACTCGCCTTCCGTGACGAGGTCCGGGCCTTCCTCGACGAGAAGCTGCCGGCGGACATCGCGGCCAAGGTCAAAGGGTTCCGTCGCCTGTCCAAGGAAGACCACCAGCGCTGGCAGAAAATCCTGAGCAAGCAGGGCTGGTACGCCACCCACTGGCCGGAAGAGTACGGCGGTGTGAAATGGACCCCGGTGCAGAAGCACATCTGGGACGAAGAGTCCTGCCGCTACGGCGTGCCGCGCTCCATCCCGTTCGGCGTGAACATGGTCGCGCCCGTGATCATCAAATTCGGCAACGAGCAGCAGAAGCAGCAATACCTGCCCCGCATCCTGAGCGGCGAGGACTGGTGGTGCCAGGGCTACTCCGAGCCCGGCGCCGGCTCTGACCTGGCCTCCCTGAAGACCCGCGCGGTGCGCGACGGCGACCACTACATCGTCAACGGCCAGAAGACCTGGACCACCCTGGGCCAGCACGCCAACATGATTTTCTGCCTGGTGCGCACCAACACCGAGGTGAAGGCCCAGGAAGGCATTTCCTTCCTGCTGATCGACATGAACACCCCGGGCATCACCGTACGCCCGATCATCACCCTGGACGGCGAGCACGAAGTCAACGAAGTGTTCTTCGAAGACGTGAAAGTCCCAGTGGAAAACCTGGTGGGTGAGGAAGACAAGGGCTGGACCTACGCCAAGTACCTGCTCACCTACGAGCGCACCGGCCTGGCCGGCATCGGCCTGTCCAAGGCAGCGCTGGAACACCTCAAAGGACTGGCCAGCCGCCGTCAGAAGAACGGCCGCCCGCTGATCCAGGACCCGAGCTTCAGCCAGCGCCTGGCGCAGGTCGAGATTGACCTGACCGCCGCCGGCATCAGCAACCTGCGCATCATCGCCTCCGTGGAAGGCGGCGGCGTGCCCGGCGCCGAGAGCTCCATGTTGAAGGTGCGCGGCACCGAGATCCGCCAGACCATCAACGATCTGGCCCGTCGCGCCCTGGGCCCCTACGCGATCCCGTTCGTGGAGGAAGAGATGGACCTGGACTACGACGGCGATTTCCTCTCCGACGAGAACGCCGCGCCCCTGGCCGCCCAGTACTTCAACAACCGCAAGCTGTCGATTTTCGGCGGATCCAACGAGATCCAGAAGAACATCGTGTCGAAAATGATTCTCGGGCTTTAAGGAGGCGACCATGGATTTCCGATTGAACGAAGAGCAGCAGATGCTGCAGGACACCGTGGCTCGTCTGGTACGCGGTGAGTACAGTTTTGAGAAGCGCCTGGAGTACAGCGAGACCGAGCTGGGCTTCAGCGCCGATTTCTGGAAACAGCTGGGCGAGCTGGGCCTCACTGCCGTGCCCTTCCCCGAGGAACTCGGCGGCTTCGGCGGCGGTGGCGTGGAAGTGCAGAGTGTTATGACCGAGCTGGGCCGTGGCCTGTGCATCGAGCCGTACCTGCAGTCCGTGGTGTTCGGCGGCGGCCTGATCAGCCAGGCCGGCAACGACGCCCAGAAAGCGCAGTGGCTGCCGGGCATCGCCGCCGGTGAAGTGCGCGCCGCCGTGGCCCTGCAGGAGCCCCAGAGCTTCTACGATCTGAACAACGTCGAGACCCGCGCCGAAAAGACCGCCGACGGTTACGTGCTGAACGGCCGCAAGGCGGTGGTGATTGGCGGCCACTGCGCCGACGTGCTGGTGGTCTCTGCCCGCACCGGTGGTGACAGCCGCGATGCGAACGGCATCAGCCTGTTCCTGGTGCAGCCGGACGCGGACGGCGTCGAGCGCCGCACCTACCCGACCATCGACGGCGCCAAGGGCTGTGACGTCACCCTGACCAACGTGACCGTCCCAGCGGACGCGCTGCTCGGCACCGAGGGCCAGGCGGCCGAGGTGATCGAATACCAGGCCGGCCGCGCCATTTCCGCCCTGTGCGGCGAGGCGGTGGGTGCCATGGAAGTGGCCTGTGACCTGACCCTGGATTACCTGAAACAGCGCAAGCAGTTCGGTGTGCCCATCGGCAAGTTCCAGGTGCTGCAGCACCGCATGGTGGACATGATGTCCGAGCTGGAGCAGGCGCGCTCCATGGCGATCCTGGCCGCGAGCGTGGCCGATGAGCCCCAGAGCGACGAGCGCCGCCGCGTGCTGGCCGCCGCCAAGAACGTGATCGGCCGCGCCGGCCAGTTCATCTCCGAGAAGGGCATCCAGTCCCATGGCGGTATTGGCATGACCTGGGAGTACAACTTCGCTCATTACGCCAAGCGTCTGGTGATGATCAACCACCAGCTGGGTGACGACGATTTCCACCTGGAGCGCTACGCCAGCCTGCTGCAGGCGGGCTAAGCCCGGGGGTAAACGAGCAACCTGTGTGAGCCTGTGGCCTCCTCCACCAGTCGGAGGCCCTTCACGAGGGCGGCCTGGTGGTCGCCCTCTTTTTTTAGGGGCTTAGTGAGCTTGCTGGATGTGGAGTAGCGGGGCGATGCACAGGGCATTCCAGAACACGCTGTGAATACGTCCCTGTACGCTCGGCCTTCGCCATCCTTGGCGAAGGACGGTTCTGCAATGCCCTGTCCATCGCCCCTTACCCGAGCAACGTGCAGCCCGCGTATGATGGACCGACGGCTCTGATCATTCTTGATCACTACCATGAGAGAGGTGAAATCAATGACAACAAAACACACCAACAGCGCCATCCCCGACGACGGTCCCGCTGACGAACTCCGCCGCGCCGAATGGCAGGTGCGCACGGATCTGGCCGCCGCCTATCGCCTGGTGGCCCTGTTTGGCTGGGACGACTTGGTGTTTACCCACCTCTCGGCACGGGTGCCCGGGCCGGAGCATCATTTCCTGATCAACCCTTATGGCCTTCTGTTCCACGAAATCACCGCGTCGTCCCTGGTGAAAGTGGACCAGAACGGTGAAGTGGTGGAATCCGGCGGCGTCAGCCGGGTGAACCCGGCGGGCTTTACCATCCACAGCGCGGTGCACATGGGCCGGGAAGACGCCGGCTCGGTGATGCACCTGCACGCCCCCGACGGCGTGGCGGTGTCCGCCCACCGGGACGGCCTGCTGCCCCTGAGCCAGACGGCAATGCTGTGCCTGGACCACCTGTGCTACCACGAATACGAAGGCGTGGCCCTGAACCTGGGCGAGCGGGAGCGACTGATCAAGGACCTGGGCAACAAGTCCATGATGCTGCTGCGCAACCACGGCGTACTCACCGCCGGCCGGGACGTACCGGAGACGTTCACCTACCTGTACTTCCTGATGAAGGCCTGCGAAATCCAGGTACGCGCCCTGGCCTGCGGCCCGGCCCACCTGCCGTCCGAACAGGCCATCGCCACCACGGCGGAGCAGTCCCAGCAGCTGGGCAAAGCCTCCGCCCTGACCTGGCCGGCTTTGAAGCGCTTGCTGGACAGCAAGAATCCGGGCTACGCCGTTTAATAGCACGATCGGCAGCAGCACCAAGATTATAGAAGGCGGCGGGCGGCGGGCGGCGGGCAGCGCCCCAAAGCTCCGTGTGCCAGCGGGACGGTCTTTCCGAAACCGTCCGGAGCCATGGATGGCGGAGGCGAGCGTACAGGGACGTATTCACAGCGTGTTTCGGAAAGACCGTCCCGCTGGCGCTCCCCCAAAGGTAAAACGCTGCCGCATTCCCCCAAAGCATGACGCTGCCAAAGTCCGAGCACAAAAAAGGAATGAAGCCATGAAAGAGCTAGCCATCACCGACCTGGCCAACCACGTCGGCGACACCCTGGGCGAAAGCCCCTGGCTGGAAGTCACCCAGGCCATGATCAACACCTTTGCCGAGGCCACCGGCGACCACCAGTGGATCCACGTGGACGTGGACCGAGCACGCCGGGAGTCACCCTGGAAAAGCCCCGTGGCCCACGGCTTCCTGACCGCCTCCCTGATGCCCCGGCTGAACCAGCAGGTGCTGACAGTCACCGGCACCTCGGCCACCATCAACTACGGCCTGAACCGGCTCCGATTCCCCGCCGCCGTGCCCGCCGGCGCGATGATCCGCAGCCGAGTGGTGCTCAAAGACCTCAAACCCATGGGCGACGGCCGCTCCCTGGCCACCTACGAAACCACCGTGGACATCCAGGGCGAAGAGCGACCGGCCTGCGTGGCGGAAAACCTCGCCCTGTACGTGCACTGACCCCGCCGGCAGCGGGGCCAGCGCCTTCTTTTATACCAGCGCTGGCGCCAACCCTCAGGCCTCGCCCGCCAGCCGCGCACGCATCCGCAGGGTCACAAGCACCGTGTTCAGATGCGGCACCGGAATGCCGTGGCGCTCCGCCGCCGCCACCACGTTGCCCAGCACCGCGTCCCGCTCGATGGGCCGATCGTTCAGGTAGTCCAGCGCCATGCTGTTCTTGTACGGAGGCATCTTGCGGGTGCCCTCGATGTTCAGATCGATCAGCTTCTCGTCCATCGGATAGCCTTCGGCCTCCGCCACCGCCATCACCTCCCGGATCATCGCGCGGATCAGTGCTTCGCCGCCCTCGGTGTCCAGGATGGTGCGGGTGTCAGCGCCGTTGGCGATCACCGACAGCGGGTTGAACGGGGTGTTCCACAGGCACTTGCGCCAGCGTTCCCCCACCACCTGCTCGGTCAGGTCGATGCCGATGCCGCCGGTGCGGAAACGCTCCGCCAGCGCGTGGATCGCGTCGTCCAGGCCGCTGGGGTAGTTGCCCATCACCAGCTTGCCGTAGGCCTTGTGCTCCACCTCACCGGGGCCGGTGCGGCTCACGCCGATGAACGCCAGACAGCTGATCACCGGGTGCGCCGGGTAGGCCTCCGCCAGCTCCGCCTCAATGCCCAGGCCGTTCTCGATCAGCACCAGGCGGGTGTCCGGCCCCATCCAGGGTTTGACCAGGGCCACCCGGTCCAGACCGGGCAGCACTTTCACGCACAGGATCAGGTAGTCCGGATACGCCTCCGGGGTATCGCCGTCCCGATACACCTGGTCCGGGCGGTAGGAGAGATCCCCCAACGGACTGGTGATGCGGATGCCGTTGGCCTTGACCGCGTCGTACTCGGAGCGCAGCACAGTACTCACTGAGCAGCCGGCCTTCTTCAGGATGGCGCCGTAGAAACTGCCAATGGCGCCGGCACCGACAATCAGCACACGGGGTTGGTCACTCATGGGGTCGTTGCTCCTCGGTTGGTCAATCAGGAAACCGGGCGCCGCAGGTAATCAGGGGCGGCGCCGGGCTTGGCGGTGGCTGTGAGTATCGGCCACCCAAACAAAGGAGGGCAAGCCATGGCTGGCTTGCCCTCCCGGCCAACCGGCCCGGCCGAACGCCGGGGCCGGGGATCGGTCACAGGATTACATCGGTACGCGAACGATCTTGCCGTCCTGCACCACCGCCATGTCCGGGGTGGACACAAAGCCACCGTCCTCGGTGACATCGTTCACGACGTAGGGCTTCTTCATGTCCGGCAGCGCCTTCAGCGCATCGCCCAGGGCCGCACGGACCACTTTCGGGTCGGTGGACTCAGTGGTGTCCATGGCCTGCACGATGGCGTTCAGGGCCAGGTAGTTGTAAGCCGCCTCGGAGCCCGGGGTGCGGTCAAACTTCTCCTGGTAGTGCTTGATGAAGGTCTGGGCCGCTTCGGTGTCGTAGGCGCTCAGGGGCACCACGCCAACCGCGCCGTTGAGCATGTCCAGGCCGCCGGCGACCTTGGCCACTTCGTCAATCTTGGCCTGGTCCATGATGATGAACCCGCCCTGGAAGCCCATCTGCCGCGCCTGCTGCACCACCAGGCCGGTGGGCTCGGAGGCGCCGCCCACGAACATCACGTCCGGGGATTCGGCCAGGATACGGCTGACGCCGGTGAAGAAGTCCGCGGACTTGTTGTAGTCCATCGGGTTCTCGGCCACGATCTCGCCGCCCTTCTTCTGCCACTCGTCCTTGATCATGGACGCCCAGATCTTGGCGTATTCGTGGGTGGCGCCCGCCATGCCCAGCTTCTTGCCCTCGTGCTCCATGGCGTACCCGGTGAACGGGGCCATGTAGCTGTCAAACGTCGGCGGAATGCGCACGGTCAGCGGATTCCCCTTTTTGGTCACGGTCGGCACGCTGGTGTAGGCCATGACCAGGAAATTGTCCTTCTGGTTGAACTCTTGCAGCGCAAACACGCCGCCGGAATGGGGCACGAAGATCACCGAGGCGCCGTTTTCCTGCTTCAGGCGCTTGGCGTTGGTGGCCGCCTGCGCCGGGGAGTAACGGTCGTCCAGGGCGACGATCTTGACCGTGGTCTTCTCACCGTTCAGATCAAAGCCACCGGCGGCGTTGATCTCGTCTGCGGCCATGCGCAGGCCCGACAGAGTGTTTTCCCCGTACAGGGCGGCGCCACCGCTCAGCGGTCCGGTGAACCCGATACTGACCTCGCCCGCCTGGGCGCCGGCCGTAAACGCGATACCCAGCGTTGCCACTGCGACAGCCTGACCCAGTTTTTTGAGTGTTTTCATTGTTTTCTCCTGGTTGGTTACGCTTGTCGTTGATCGATCTCCGGAGCCCCGGGCTCCGTGTTGGTCGGGGTGTCAGGCCCCGATGTATGCTTTGCGAACCTGCTCGTTGCCGAGCATGGCGTCCCGGTCGCCCTCCATCACGAGGCGGCCGTTTTCCATCACGTAGGCCCGATGGGCGATTTTCAGGGCCGCAAAGGCATTCTGTTCAGCCAGCAGCACGGTGGTGCCCAGGCTGTTGATCTGTTTGATGGTCTCGAACATCTGCTTGACCACCAGCGGCGCCAGGCCGAGGGACGGCTCGTCCAGCATCAGCAGGCGCGGCCGGCTCATCATGGCCCGGCCAATGGCCACCATCTGCTGCTGGCCGCCGGACAGGGAGCCGGCCGGCTGGCCGCTCTTTTCCTCAAGAATCGGGAACAGCTCGAGCACCTCGTTCAGGCGCTTGCGGTTGCCGTCCCGGTCGCGGCGGTGCACGTAGGCGCCCATCATCAGGTTCTGGCGCACGCTCATCTGCGGGAACAGCTTGCGGCCTTCCGCGCACTGCACCACCCCAGCGGACACCACCGCACTCGCCTTCATGCCGTTCAGGCGCTTGTCCTCAAACCGGATGTCGCCAGCGCTGGGTTTCACCAGGCCGCTGATGGCGTTGAACAGGGTGGTCTTGCCGGCACCGTTGGCCCCCAGCAGAACCAGCAGCTCGCCGGTTTCCACGGTCATGGAAATGTCGCTCAGGGCCTTGAAGCTGCCGTAGCAGACGTCCACGTGATCAAGCTGCAGCATCGTCTTCCCCTCCCAGATAGGCTTCGATCACCACCGGGTTGTTGCGCACTTCTTCCGGGGTGCCCTCAGCGATTTTCTCGCCGTGGTCCAGCACCATGATCTTGTCCGCGAGGCTCATGATCATGTCCATCTTGTGTTCGATCAGGCACACGGTCAGGCCGTTATCGACCATCTTGCGCATCAGCTCGGCAAAGCCCTGGGTTTCCTCCGGGTTGACCCCGGCGGCAGGCTCGTCCAGCAGCACGATTTTCGGATCGGTGGCCAGGGCCAGGGCGAAAGCCACCCGCTTGCGCTCTTCCTGGGTGATGTCGGCAATGAACTCACCGGCCACGTGGGTGAGGCCGACGAAGTCCAGCGCCTCCATGGCCTTGTCCCGGGCGGCTTTCTCCTCCCGTTGCAGGCGTTGGCTGTTGATCAGCACGTCCCACAGCCCGGAACGGGTGCGCAGGCGGTGGCCGACGATCAGGTTGTCCAGCACCGAGGCCTGCTCGAACAGGTTGGTGGTCTGGAAGGTACGGCCCACCCCCAGGCGCGCCACTTTGTCCGACGGCATGTGGGTGACGTCCACCCCGTCCAGCAGGATGCGGCCGGAGGTGGGCTGGTGCAGCCCGGAAATGAGGTTAAAGAAGGTGCTCTTGCCGGCGCCGTTGGGGCCGATGATGGCGTTGATCTTGCCGGCTTCGAACTCCACCGACACGTCGTTGACCGCCGCCAGGCCGCCGAACATCTTGGTGAGGTGTTCCACTTTAAGCATGGGTCTTAGCCTCCCCGGATTCCCGTGTTTCCACCTTGCTGGCTTTCGCCTTTTTAGCCGGCACCAGCGTTCTGGCCTTCTGGTGCATCCAGCTCAGGAACTGCCCGGCGATGCCCCGGGGGAAGAAAATCACCAGCACCACCAGCAGCGGGCCGAACAGGATCATCCGGTACTCCTCCATGAACTGCAGGGACTGGGTGACCCAGACAATGCCCACGGTGCCCAACAACGGACCCATCAGGGTGCCGATGCCGCCCACCAGCAGGTAGGTGATCATGTCGAAGGTGTGCAGGATGTTGGCGTCCTCGGGCCCGATGAACCGCACCATGCCCGCGTACAGGGCGCCGGCCAGACCGGCAAAGATGGTCGAGAGCACAAACGCCAGCACCTTGTTGCGCATCAGGTTGATGCCCAGGGACTGGGCCAGCTCATCGCCGTTGCGGATGGCCACGAACGTGCGGCCCAGCAGCGAGCGTGACAGCCGGCCCATGAACCAGATGGTGAACACCAGGAAGGCCAGCACCAGGTAATAAAAAGGCGTGGTCTCGGTGAAGTCCACCAATCCGAAGCCGTAGGGCGCGGCGATGTCCCGCACGCCCACCGGGCCGTGGGTCAGTTCTTCCCACTTGTCGATCAGCAGGTACATGATGAAGCCGACGCAGAGGGTAAAGATGGCGAAGTAGTGCTCTTTCAGCCGCAGGGACACGATGCCCACCAGGAACCCCAGTACCGCGGACACCACCAGGGCCGCCACCAGCGCCGGCCAGAAACTCCAGCCCCAGTCGGCGGTAAGCAGGCCCAGGGCGTAAGCGCCAAAGGCGAAGAAACCACCGTGGGCCAGGTTAAGCTGGCCGCAGTAGCCGGTGATCACGTTCAGGCCGTAGACCGCAATGGCCCAGACAAAGGCCGAGGCCATCACGTACACCTGGTATTCGTTGGCCGCCAGCAGCGGGAACGCCAGGGCGAACACCAGCAGGGCCAGCTTGGCGCCCGGGGTCATCAGGAAACGTCCGAGTTTGAACAGCATGTCAGTGCGCCCCCTTTGCGAACAGACCCTGCGGGCGGGCCGACAGGATCAGGACCAGCAGGCCAAAGGCGATGATGTCCTTGTAAGCCGTGGAGATGTAGAAACCCCCGAAGGCCTCGGCAAACCCGATGATCATGCCGCCGACGATGGCACCGGGCACGCTGCCCATGCCGCCCAGGATGATGATGACGAAGGCCTTCATGATCACCAGGTGGCCCATGGCCGGATACACCAGGTTGATGGGGGCGTAGAGGGTAGCGGCCACCGCCGCCAGGGCGCCGGAGATGCCGAAGGTCATCATGGCGACCCGGTTGGAATCGATGCCCACCAGGAACGCGCCGTCCCGGCTCTGGGCCATGGCGATGATGGTGGCGCCGGTCATGGTCTTGCGCAGGAACAGCTGCAGGGCAATCACCAGGGCAAAGGCGCCGACGATGATCAGCAGGCGCTGCTCGGGAATGATCAGGCCGTCAAAGTTCAGGATGCCGGTGTAGGGCGAGGCCATGCGCCGGAAATCCGAGCCCCAGAACATCTGGATGGTTGCCTCCAGGAACAGCAGCACGCCGATGGCGGCAATCTTGTCGTGGATCGGTGGCGAGTTGCGCAGCGGATGAAACACCAGGCGCTCGCACAGAATCCCGAGGATGGCCACCACGGCCGCCGAGCCGGCCATGGCCAGCCAGTAGTTCACGCCCAGGTCCACCATGAAGAAGTAGGACATGAACGCGCCGACCATATAGAGCGCGCCGTGGGCAAAGTTGGGAATGTGCAGGATGCCGTACACCAGGGTCAGACCGAGGGCCACCAGGCCATAGATGCTGCCCAGGGTCAGTCCGTTGATGATTTGCTGGAAGAAAAGATTCAATGCCGCGCCTCCGTGATTGTTGTTGTCGGATGTGCTGTTGGGCAATGAGACCGCAGGACGAGATCGCCCTGCGGTCGTTCACTGAGACAATTACACTAAATGTCTAACCTGTCAATAAATCAAAATTGTGTTTCGCTGTGCGTACTTTCGTTCGCTTAATAACGGTTCAGATGGCTTACTGCCACTCCCGTTCCTGCAACGCCCGCCACATCAGCTTGCCGGTGGGGGACTTGGGCAGCTCGTCCACGAAGGACACGATGGTGGGCACCTTGTAGGCCGCCATGTGCGCCTTGCACCAGGACACAATGTCGTCCTCGGTGGTCTTCCCTTCGGCCTCCGGAGTCAGCACGATGCAGGCTTTCACGGTCTCGCCCCGCTTGGGGTCCGGGGCGGAAATGATGCACACCTCATGGATGGCGGGATGAC
This sequence comes from Marinobacter sp. C2H3, assembly GCF_037080155.1. NCBI lineage: Bacteria > Pseudomonadati > Pseudomonadota > Gammaproteobacteria > Pseudomonadales > Marinobacteraceae > Marinobacter > Marinobacter sp. C2H3. The sequence goes on from NZ_JBBBNZ010000003.1 coordinate 364,986, forward strand.
GGTACATCAGCCCCTCCACCTCGGAGGGCCACACCTTGAAGCCGGAGGCGTTGATCATCCGCTTGACCCGGTCGACCATGAAGAAGTAGCCCTCCTCGTCGTAATAGGCCAGGTCACCGGTGCGGAAGAAGCGCTTGCCGTCGATCTCCACGAACGCCTTCTCGGTTTCCGCCGGGCGGTTCCAGTAGCCCAGGGTCACCTGCGGGCCACAGGAGACGATCTCGCCGGTCTCGCCGGGACCTTTCTCCTCCAGGGTGTCCACGTCCACGATCCGGCAGTCCATATCGAACACCGGTATCCCCAGGCACTGGGCCTTGGGCCGGTCCGGCGGGTTGATGTGGGTGGCCGCCATGGTCTCGGACAGACCATAGCCCTCGATGTAGTCCAGGCCGGTCATGCGTTTGAGTTTCTCCGCCACCGCCTCTGGCATGGCCGCACCGCCGCCGCCGATGGTGTTCAGGCTGCTCAGGTCGTACTGGCCGATGTCCGGGTTGGAGAGGAAATCCACCGCCATGGTGACGATGTTGGTCCAGCCGGTGACTTTGTAACGCTGGATCAGCTTGGCCGCGGTGGTGCGGTCCCAGCGGGTCATGATCACCGAGGTGGAGGCGGTGTAGATCGGGCTGTTCATGGAGCCGGTCATGCCCGTCACGTGGAAGAACGGCAGGGTGGAGAGCTGCACCGTATCCGGCGTGCTCAGGTTCCAGAACGCCCGTTGCACCGCCGTCGCCATCACCGAGCGGTGGGTGTGCATACAGCCCTTGGGGGCACCGGTGGTGCCGCTGCTGTAGGGAATCACCGCCAGGTCGCTGGGCCGGGCGGTGTGCTCGGTGGGCCGGTGGCCAGCGGCCAGCGCGGTGTCCCAGGCAATGGCACCGGCAATGTCCTGGGACCAGGCCGGTGCCGATACTTCCGCCGGCAGCGCCAGGTCGGTTTCCGGCTGGATGTAGGTGCTGTAGGAGGCCACCACCACGTGCTCGAGATGGGTATCCCCGATCAGCGGCAGGATGTGTGCCGCCAGTTCCTGCCCCGCCAGGCAGACCCGGGACTCAGCGTCGGCGATGTAGTGCTCCAGTTCGGTGCTGCGATTCATCGGGTTGACCGGAATCACCACCGCGTCCGCCCGCAGGATGGCGTAGTAGCCAATCACGTACTGGGGGGAGTTCTGCATATACAGCAGCACCCGGTCACCCTTTTTCACGCCCTGGGCCTGCAGGTAGCCGGCCATGGCCTCTACCTCGTCGTTCAAGCGGCGGTAGGTCATGGGGGCGTCGTAGAACACAATGGCGGTGTGGTCCGGGTAGCGCTGGGCGGAAATCGCCAGGTTGGTGTAAACGCTGGTCTCCGGCAGGGTCAGGGTTTTTGGCAACTCCTTGGGCCAGACGCTGTAATGGCGTGTAAACATGGTGGTCGGTCTCCCCGTTGTCATGCGTCGGCCGCCGAAGCGGCCAGATCAAAGGTGTCTGTGCCCCCTGGCAGGGGGTCTTCGTGCCGCAGCGGTGTAATGGCCACGGCTTTGTCCCGCAGCACGGTCACGTCCGCATCCGGGGTGACGATGTGCCGCGAGCTGCGATCAAACCCGAGCCACCAGTACGGCAGGCTCCGGGCGTCCCGGCCCGCCAGCAGCCGGGGCCGCTGGATGGAACCGGAGGACTGCCGGCACCAGCGGGCCTCGCGCACGTCGCCGGCGGCCGCGGCGGGAAAATTCACGTTCCAGCCCCGCACCACGCCGGGCTCGAACAGGCGGCGGATTACCGCTTCGCCGTGGGCTTCCACCGGCGACCAATCCACGCCGTCCCGATTCAGGTAAGCCTGGCTCAGGGCGATGGCGGGCAGGTTCATGTGCAGTGCGGACAGCGCCGCGCCCACGGTGCCGGAATACTGCACCGAGTCACTGATGTTGGCGCCGCAGTTGATGCCGGAGAGCACCAGGTCCGGCGGGGTTTCGCCAAACCATTCCGCCAGGGAAAACAGCACGCAGTCGGCGGGCGTTCCGGACAGGGCGTAGCGCTGCTCGCCGGAGGGGTACACCCGCAGCGGGCTGTGAATGGAGATGCTCTGGCCGGCGCCGCTGCGGTCGTGCTCCGGCGCCACCACCCACACTTCCTCCGCCAGCCGGCGGGCAATCCGTTCCAGAATGGCCAGCCCGGGGGCGTGGATGCCGTCGTCGTTGGTGATCAGAATCCGCTGAACCAGCGGGGATGTGTCCGATGTCATCGGGGGCTCCTCATGACGTGTCAGCGTTGCGGCCCGGCCTGGGCGATCTGCCAGCCGGTCTCGGCCAGCAGGCTGGCCCGCTTGCCCACTTCCAGGGCGTTGGCGTTGGCGGCGTTGCCGTCCAGCGCGCGCTTGTAAACGCCCTGCAGAATCGCCGCCAGCCGGAACAGGGAGAACGCCAGGAACACGTGCCAGTCGTCAATGCCGTCCCGGCCGGTTTTCGCGCAGTAGCGGGCGATGGTCTCCTGCTCGTCGGGAATGCCCAGGGCCTCCAGATCCTCACCTTTCAGGCCGCGCATGCCTTCCATGTCCGAGGGCAGGTAATAAGGCAGGCAGTAATAGGCCAGGTCCGCCAGCGGGTGGCCGAGGGTGGACAGTTCCCAGTCCAGAATGGCGATCACCTCGGGCCGGTCCGGCGCCAGCATCAGGTTGCCGAACCGGTAGTCGCCGTGGGCGATGGCGGTTTCGTCCTTTGCGGGCAGGTTGTCCGGCAACCAGGCCATGAGTTTGTCCATGGCCGGCAATTCATCCGTCTTCGAGGCCAGATACTGCTTGCTCCAGCGCGCCACCTGGCGGGCTACGTAGCCCTCTGGCCGGCCGTAGTCGCCGAGGCCGATGGCGTTCACGTCCACCGAGTGCAGGGCCGCCAGCGTGTCGATGGCGGACTGGTGCGCCGGCATCCGCTCCTGCCGGTCCAACGCCCGCAGGGCGGAGTGGCTGACAATCCGGCCTTCGAGGAAGTCCATCACGTAAAAGGGCGTGCCGATCACGTCGCTGTCTTCGCACAGCACCCGCACGTTCGGCACCGGCACATCGGTGTGCTCGGACAGCGCCCGCATCACCCGATACTCCCGCTCCACCATGTGGGCGGAGGGCAGCGTTTTTCCGGGCGGTTTCTTGCGCAGCACATAGCGGCGGCCGTCCGACTCCAGCAAAAACGTCGGGTTCGATTGCCCACCCTGGAACTGCCGGATCTCCAGATGCTCGCCGATGTCCGGCAGCTCGCGTTTCAGCCACTGATGCAGTCTGGCTTCGTCAAATTGATGGGCTGGCAGTACGTCAACCAGCTCTGGGGCCGTGGTCATGCTGTTGGTTTACCTTGCTTTGTCTGTTACTGGGCTTTGGTTGTTGCCCGCTCCCGGACTGCGTGGTTCGGGGGCATCGGCCGAGGCGGGGGAGGTCTTTGTTCCAGGAAACGAACTCGCTGCGCTCAGACACCGTTTCTCCCTGCACAAAGACCTCCCCCACCCCGACCTTGATTTGGCCTCGGCGGTGCCCGCCTTAGGCAACCGCCTGGGGTTAAGCCGCCTTCGACGGCTGGATCAACAAATGGTTTCACCACCGTCGGCGACAATTACCTGGCCGGTGATGTAGGCACTGGCCTTCGTGGCCAGGAACACGGCCAGGCCGGCGATGTCCACCGGGTCACCGATGCGGCGCAGCGGGGTTTTGTCCTCGGCGCGTTTGACGCGGACCGGGTCTTCCCAAAGGGCCTTGGCAAAATCGGTTTTGATCAGGCCGGGGGCGATGGCGTTCACGCGGATACCCTTCGGGCCCCATTCCACCGCCAGGTTCCGGGCCAGGGCGGCTTCGGCCGCCTTCGACACGCCGTAGGTACCAATAACGGTGTTGCCCCGCAGGCCAGCGATGCTGGACAGCAGCACCACGGAGCCTTCGCCCTTCTTCGCCATCTGCGGCAGCACCATGTTGGTCAGCCAGAAGGTGCCTTTGACGTTGGTGTCCATGATCTTGTCCCAGGCGTCGTCGGTCAGCTCGGCGGTCGGGCCGTACACCGGGTTGGTGGCGGCGTTGCACACCAGCACGTCGATATCGCCCCAGGCGGCGTTGGTCTTGTCCACCAGGTTCTGCAGGTCCTCTTTCTTGCCCACGTGGCAGGCAATGGCCATGGCCTCGTAGCCCTGGGCTTTCAACTCGCTGGCGACCTGCTCGCACACCTCCGCCTTACGGCTGGAGATCACCACCTTGGCGCCGCACTTGGCCATCTCCTCGGCGATGGAGCGGCCGATGCCTTTGGTGGAGCCGGTAATGACGGCGACTTTGCCGGTCATGTCAAAAAGCGGATTCGTCATTATTCAATCCTCATGCTCAGTGCTGGGAACCCCCCGAAGGCGTTCCTGTGCGTTCAGTCTCGCGGTCAGCCTGGTGGGCGGGGCGGTGTCCTTCCGGGGCTGTGCAGAACAGGGATGTTCTGCTCAAGCCTACAGGGACGTATTCACGGCGTGCCCCGGAAGGACACCGCCCCGCCCGCCACCCCCCGAGGTGACGGATATCGCTGCATGCCTTAGCGGTACTGGCGCAGTTCCAGCTTGGCGACGCTGTCCAGATGCACCTCGTCCGGGCCGTCCGCCAGGCGCAGGGTACGCACCTTGGCCCAGGCGGAGGCCAGGAACGTATCCTGGGACACGCCGGCGCCGCCGTGGACCTGAATGGCCCGGTCAATCACCTTCAGGGCCATGCTCGGGGCAATCACCTTGATCATCGCAATTTCCTGGCGAGCGACCTTATTACCCACGGTGTCCATCATGTGCGCGGCTTTCAGGGTCATCAGCCGCGCCTGCTCGATTTCGATGCGGCTGCGGGCGATGTCCTTGCGGATGGAATCAAATTCCGACAGCGGCCGGCCAAAGGCCTCCCGGGCGCTTGCGCGCTGGCACATCAGCTCCAGGGCCCGCTCGGCAACCCCGATGGTGCGCATGCAGTGGTGGATGCGGCCCGGCCCGAGTCGGCCCTGGGCAATTTCAAAACCCCGGCCCTCGCCCAGCAGGATGTTGCTCACCGGCACCCGCACGTTCTCATAGTGGATCTCCGCGTGGCCGTGGGGCGCGTGGTCGTAACCAAACACCGTCAGCGGGCGGATCAGTTTCACGCCCGGGGCGTCCAGGGGCACCAGGATCATGGACTGCTGCTGGTGCTTGGGCGCGGTCGGGTCGGTCTTGCCCATCACAATGGCGATCTTGGAGGTGGTCGTCATCGCCCCGGAGGACCACCACTTGCGGCCGTTGATCACGTACTCATCGCCCTCGCGGCGAATCTCGCAGGCAATGTTGGTGGCGTCAGACGAGGCCACGTCCGGCTCGGTCATGGAAAAGCAGGACCGGATCTCGCCGGCCAGCAGCGGCTTCAGCCAGCGTTCCTGCTGCTCTTCGTTGCCGTAGCGGGCGATGGTTTCCATGTTGCCGGTGTCCGGCGCGGAGCAGTTGAACACTTCCGGGGCCATCTCGGAGCGGCCCATGATTTCGCACAGGTGCGCGTATTCGAAGTTGGTCAGGCCGGCGCCGAACTCGCTCTCCGGCAGGAACAGGTTCCACAGGCCCGCGGCCTTCGCCTTCTGCTTCAGCTCTTCAATGATGGGCACCGGCGCCCAGCGGTTTTCCGCGTCCGCGATCTGCTGGTGATGCTTGTGTTCGTTTGGATAGATGTAAGCATCCATGAAGTCCTTCAGCTCGGCCTGAAGTTTCCGGGCCTTTTCTGACAGCTCGAACATGTCCGCGTCCTCTCACAGGGTGTGGTGGGCCGGCCGCCACCGGGGCGACAGGCAGGGTTCAGGGTGTACCGGTCAGATGGGCACGCCTTCGGGCGCCTCGCTGCCTGACCGGATCCGGAAGGTGCCTTCGGCGATGGCCAGCAGGTTGCCGGCCTCGTCGAACACCTCGCCGGTGCTGTTGAAAATGCGCGTGCCACCGGCGCGCTTGCGGCCCACCACCTTGATGGTTCCGCCGGAGCACTGGCCGGTAAAGGTGGTGGTCAGCGACAGGGTAATCGCCTTGCGCATCCGGCCGGGATAGGGGCAGTAAGTGCCCGCTTCCGCCATGACGATGTCCAGCAGCGAGGTCAGCACGCCGCCGTGGATGACGCCGGCCAGGTTCAGGTGCCGGGGCGCCAGGGCCAGTTCGATGACCGCTTCGTTCTCTTCCCAGGACACCTGCCGGTAGCCCAGCAGGTTGTGGAAACCGGGCAGGTCGTGGCCGCCGGCAATGTGGGGGTTATCCAGACTCATTACACTTTCATTCCTGGCAGGTTCAGGGAGGCGGAGTTGCCGCCGTCCACGGCCAGCGCCTGGCCGGTGATGTAACTGGCGTCGTCGCTGGCCAGGAAGGCAATGGCGGCGGCGATTTCCTCAGGGTTACCGTAGCGGCGCAGCTCGCAGCGGGAACCGAGCTTGTGGGCTTTCTCGTTGGCCCGGGCATAATCGAACACGGCCCGGGTCATGCCGGTTTCCACCAGTCCCGGGCACACCGCGTTTACCCGCACGTTGTCGCCGCCCAGGTCGCAGGCGGCGGTCATGGTCAGGTTGATCACGCCGGCCTTGGAGGCACTGTAGGCGTTGCCGCCGGCGCCGGAGCGCAGCCCCGCCACGGAGGCCACGTTGACGATGGCGCCCAGCTTGCGGGCCTGCATGTGGGGCGCGGCGTGTTTGATGGTGAGCATGGAGCCGATCAGGTTCACCGACAGCACCTTCTCCCACTCGTCCCGCTCGTTGCCGGTGACCGGCGGGTGCTGGCCGCGAACGCTGGCAATGCCGGCCACGTTGCACAGCACGTCGAGCTTGCCGAAGGTGTCGATGGCCTTGGCCACCACCGCCTTCACCGCCGTTTCATCCGACACGTCCAGTGAACAGCGCAGGAAGCGGGCGCCGTCCGGCATGAGGTTTTCGGTCTCCACCAGGCCTGTTTCCGACACGTCCGCCATCACCACCGCCGCGCCCTCCCGGGCCAGCCGCAACGCCGTGGCCCGGCCAATGCCGCTGCCGGCGCCGGTAACCAGTGCAACCCGGCGATCAAAACGTGCCATGGGGATCTCCTCGTGTTCAGGCGTTTGTTGTTGTGGTCAGGCTTGGCCTTTTCGATAATTTGTCACGCCATCCGGTTTTGAGTCAATATATTTGGAAGTTAATTTCATCTAGTAAAACAACAACCGCCAAACGGAGCTTTTGCCGCCATGACTCAACCCCTCGCTGACCTGCCCGTTTATGCCCCACGCCTCGCCGATGAGACCATGGAACCCATCGGCCACCGCATTCAGGGCTACGCCCACAGCCAGGGTAGCCGTACCGCGCTCACTGATGAGCGGGGTGACGTCACCTGGGCGGACCTGCTCGCGAACGTCAACCGCATCGCTAACCGGCTTCGGGACCAGGGCCTGGCACCCGGTGAGTGCGTGGCGGGCCTGTCCGAGAACACCCGGGAATACCTGGCCCTGTACCTGGGCACCCTGGTGGCCGGCGGCTGCATGGTGCCGCTGTCCGGCATGGCGAGTGCGGAGGCGCTGGGCCTGATGATCCGGGATTGTGGCGCGCGCTTTGTGTTCGTCTCCGGCAAGAACCTGGCCCTCTGGCAGGACGTCCGCCCAGGCCTGGATCTGCCGGACGACCGGCTGGTTGGCCTGGACACCGACGGCGTCGGCCAGACCCTGGCCCAGTGGCTGGGCGACATTCCGGCTACCGCCAACCCCGCTGAGGTCACGCTGGATGATCCGTTCAACATCATCTACAGCTCGGGCACCACGGGCACCCCCAAGGGCATCCTGCACGACTACCGGTTCCGGCAGCGGCAGATGGTGCGCATGAGCCGTTTCGGGCTGGACGGGAACGCCATCAATCTGGTGTCCACGCCGCTGTACTCGAACACCACGCTGGTGTCGGTGCTGCCGACGGTGTTCAACGGCGGCACGCTGGTGCTGATGGCCAAGTTCGATGCCCACCGGTTCCTGGAGTTGGCCGAGCGCCACCGGGTGACCCACGCCATGCTGGTGCCGGTGCAGTATCAGCGCATTCTGGCGGAGCCGGACTTTGATCGGTTTGATCTGTCGTCGTTCCAGCTCAAACTCTGCACCAGCGCGCCCCTGCGGGCGGAGGTGATCGAGGAGGCGATGCGGCGCTGGCCCGGCAACATCCGGGAGGTGTACGGCCTGACCGAGGGCGGCATTTCCACCTGTCTGGACTGCGCCGCCCATCCGGACAAGTGGGCGTCGGTGGGGGTGCCCACGGAGGGCGCGGAGGTTCGGGTCATCGATGACAACGGTCGGGCGCTGCCCCGGGGCGAGATCGGGGAGATCGTGGGCCGGGCCATTTCGATGATGCGGGGCTATGTGAACCGGCCGGAGCAGACCGAGGAGATGCTGTGGACCAGCCCGGAGGGCGACGTGTTCTATCGCAGCGGCGATATGGGCAAGATTGATGAGGATGGTTTCATCTATGTGCTGGATCGCCGGAAGGACATGATCATTTCCGGGGGGTTCAACATTTATGCGGTGGATCTGGAGAAGGCGCTGCTGGCGCATCCGGCGGTGGCGGATGCGGCGGTGATTGGCGTTCCCAGCGAGCAGTGGGGCGAGACGCCGCTGGCGCTGGTGGTGCGCCGCGCGGGTTCCCGGGAAACGGAGGCGGATCTGTTGGCCTGGGCCAACGGCCGTTTGGGCAAAACGCAGCGGATTTCGGCGGTGGAGTTCCGGGGGGAGTTGCCGCGGTCGACCATTGGCAAGGTGTTGAAGCGGGAGCTTCGGGCGCCTTATTGGGAGGGGGTGCGCTGATGCGTTGCCTGGACAGCGCCCGCTGATTCGGGGGCATCGGGCCGGTGGGCCAGGCCTTCCAGAACACGCTGTGAATACATCCCTGTACACTCGGCCTCCGCCATCCATGGCGGAGGACGGTTCTGGAAGGCCTGGCCCACCGCCCCTCGATCGAACTTTCTCCGGCGCCCTATTTATCTCCGGCCGATGTTTGCCAGGGCGTTCTGGCAATCATCAGATCGCAGCCGCTCGGCAAATACCGCCCGTTCCCGCTCCAAGGCTTCTTTTATGGCGCCCTGCCAGGGGGCTTTCATCAGCCGTTTGCTCGCCCTCAGGGATTCCCGGGATTTTCCCGCCAGGCCTTCAGCGATCGCCCTCGCCCGTACCAGAGCGGCGCCGTCGTCCACCGCCTCGGTCGCCAGGCCGCAGGCCGCCGCTTCCTCTCCGTTCAGAACATCCCCCGTTAACAGCAGCCGGGCCGTGGTGCGGGCGCCCAGGTGCAGGGGCATGGTGACCGTGGAGGCGGCCTCCGGGACCAGGCCGAGGTCGACGAACGCGGTTTTGAATTTCGCTGTGCGTCCGGCCACCACCAGGTCGCAGTGCAGCAACAGGGTGGTGCCGATGCCGATGGCCAGGCCCTCGACGGCGGCGATCACCGGGGTATCGCAGTGCATCAGGGTTTCGATAAAGGCGAGGCCGGCGGAGGGTTTGGGGGCGGCGTCGGTGGCCCGGGCGCGGAAGTCGTCCAGGTCGTTACCGGCGGTGAAGACGTCGCCGTGGCCGGAGATCAGGATGGCGTGCACGCTGTCGTCGGCGCCGGCGGCTTCCACGGCGTCCGCCAGGGCGGCGTACATGTCGCGGGTCAGGGCGTTCTTTTTCTCGGGCCGCCGAATGATCAGGTGCAGGTAGCCAGGCTGGCGTTCGATTTCTATCATCCTGAAGACTCCTTTTGGTTACTCTTGGGATATTCTTGCTCTATTACCGGTCACAGGTGTGGTCCATCATCCTATTGCAAAAGACCGCACATGTGATAGATTCCAAAAATAAAGATTCACTATGCAGTTGCTAGTACCGCAGAGTGAAATATAAAACCCGATCACCAACAACAAAGACAGAGGTTCCGCCATGAACAGCGTGTTCTCAGCCACCCGACGCAAGCTCTGCGTCCTTGCTTCCGCCCTGACGCTGGGCGTCAGCGCCAGCCTGGCGGCCGTTCCGGCCAGCGCCCAGGAAACGTTCACCTGGAAGGTTCAGTCCCACTGGCCGGGCTCCAGCAGTTCCTACACCGATAGCCTGGGCCGCCTGAAGCGGGTGCTGGAAGAGCGCACCGATGGCCGTCTGAAGCTGCAGCTGTTTGAGGCCGGCGCCCTGTTCAAGGCGAAGGACACCTTTGACGCGGTCAGCCGCGGCATTCTGGAGATGGGCACCATCTCCCCGGGCTACGCCCAGGACAAGATGACCCTGGCGGGCATCGCTTCCGGCCTGCCGTTCGCGTTCCGCCACGTGTGGGAAGCGGCTTACTTCCACCAGAACCTGGGTTTCGAGCAGATGCTGCGGGACGAAGCCGCCAAGTATGGCGTCTACTGGGCCACCGATAAGGTCTACCCGACCGAGATGGTGGTGAAGAAGCCGATCAAGACCTGGGACGATTTCACCAGCCTGAAGATCCGCTCCTCGGGCGCCCTGCAGACTTTCCTGACCGAAGCCGGCGCGGCGGCGTCCTACATTCCGGGCAGCGAGCTGTACTCCGCCCTGGATTCCGGCATTGTTGACGGTGCCCACTGGGGCGCGGCCCAGGGTGCCTACAGCATGGGCCTGTATGAAGTGGCCAAGTACCATGTAAAGCCGGCCCTGAACATTGCCGGTACCGACGTGATCATTGTCAGCCAGAAGGCGCTGGACAAGCTGCCGAAGGACATGCAGCAGATCGTCAAGAACGCGCTGGATGAGCAGTTCTGGGTACGGACCAACGAGTACCAGTACAAGGAGCAGATCACCCTGGCCAAGGCCATGGCGGAGCAGGGCGTGCAGATCAACACCCTGCCGGACGATGTGCAGGCCAAGCTGGTCAAGACCGCTCAGGGCATGTGGGACGAGGAAGGCAAGCGCAGCCCGCAGGCCAAAGAGGCCCTGGACAAGCTGAAGGGCTTCCTGTCCGACCTCGGTTACCTCTGATCCGGGCGCCATCGCGCCTCACCGCCGGCCCGGGGTTTCCCCCGGGCCGGTTTTCCTGACTCAACCCCCTGTCCCGGAGCCATGCCATGAGCGTGCTGTCAGCCTTCATGAAGGGCATCACCCGACTGAATGAGCACATCGGGCGCTGGATTGCGCTGCTGGTGTTTGTCATGTTCGCCCTGCTCCTGCTGGAAGTGGGCCTGCGCTACCTGTTCAACTCGCCAACCGTCTGGACCAACGAGCTGACCCAGCTGATCTTCGGCGTCTACGCGGTGATGTCCGGCGGCTACATCATGGTGCACCGGGGCCACGTCAACGTGGATCTGATCCACAGCCAGCTTTCGCCCCGCCGTCGGGCGCTGCTGGACATCGCCACCTCGGTGGTGTTCTTCATTTTTACCCTGGCGCTGCTGTGGTTCGGGATCGAGATGGCCCGGGAGTCCATGAGCACCTGGGAAACCTCGTTCTCAGCGTGGAACCCGCCGATCTGGCCGGTGAAGCTGGCCATTCCCGTGGGCACCGGGCTGCTGGCGCTGCAGGGGCTGGTGAAGCTGCTGCAGGACATCGCCATTGCCTTTGACCTGGATTACTACCGCCCGGACGAGTCCGCCGATCAAGAGGATGCCCCGCTGTGAGCATTGAACTCCTCACCCTGCTGTTTTTCGGCTCGCTGCTGTTTTTCCTGCTGCTGGGCCTGCCGCTGGCGTTTGTGCTGGGCGGCGTTTCCATCGTGTTCCTGTATTTCACCTGGGGCTTCGATTCCTTCTATATGGTGGCCTCGCAGATCTGGGGCACCATGGAAAGCTTTACCCTGGTGGCCATTCCCTTGTTCGTGTTCATGGCCATGGTGCTGGAGCGCACCGGCGTGGCCAAGGACCTGTACCGCATGATGCATCTGTGGTTCGGCGGCCTGCGGGGCGGTCTCGCCCTGGGCACGCTGGCCATCTGCGCGGTGTTTGCGGCCATGGTGGGCATCAGCGGTGCCGCCGTGGTCGCCATGGGCACCATTGCCCTGCCCTCCATGCTGGAGCGGGGCTACGATCGCAAGCTGGCCCTGGGCGTTATCAACACCGGTGGCGGCTGGGGCATCCTGATTCCCCCCAGCATTCTGATGATCCTGTACGCCCTGATCACCGGCGTGTCCGTCGGCCAGATGTTCGCCGCCGGCATCATGCCCGGCGTGCTGCTGATGGTGCTGACTGCTATCTACGTGCTGGTGCGCGCCAATCTGCAGCCGCATCTGGCGCCGGCGTTGCCGCCGGAGGAGCGGGGCAGCTGGGGTGACAAGTTCCGGGCCCTGCGGGCGGTGCTGCTGCCCATTGGCGTGGTGGTGATGGTGCTGGGTTCCATCATCGGCGGCATCACCACCCCCACCGAAGCCGCCGCCATGGGCGTGCTGGGTTCCCTGATTTCCGCGGCGGTGTACCGCCAGCTCAAGTGGGCGATCCTGAAGGAAGCGGCGATCCGCACCTTCAAACTCACCGGCATGATCGTGTGGATTCTGTTTGCCGCCCACGCCTTCAGCGCCGCCTACCAGAGCATGGGCGCCCAGGCTCTAATCGAGAGCCTGATGCACGGCCTGCCCGGCGGCGCCTGGGGCATCATCATTGCGATGATGGTGATCGTATTCCTGCTGGCCATGGTGCTCGACCCGGTGGGCATCATGCTGATCACCCTGCCGGTGTTCATGCCCATCGTAAAGTCGCTTGGCTTTGATCCGGTGTGGTTCGGCATCCTGTTCGTGATCAACATGGAAATCGGCTACATGACCCCGCCCTTCGGCTTCAACCTGTTCTACCTCAAGGGCGTGGTACCCCCGGGCATCACCATGAAGGACATCTACACCTCGGTGATCCCGTTCGTGCTGATCGAGATTGTCGCCATCGGCATCATCATGGCGTTCCCGGAGATCGCGCTGTGGCTGCCGCACCTGTTCTTCTGATCTGACCCGGGCGGGCCGGTTTGAGCACCGGCCCGCCCGTCACCGTCACCGCGCGTCCCACCTTTCATGACAACAACAATAGAGAGGATGCAGATATGCTGTCGCTTCCCAAGGCCGCCCGCCGGCGGGTTCCCTCGAGCTTACCCACCCTGACCATTGGCCGACGGCTGGCCGTTGGTTTTTCCCTGCTGATTGTGCTGTCGGTCGCCACCGGGCTGATCGGGATTCAGGCCCTGAATCGCTACAGCGATCGAGCGGACAATGTGGCACTCACCGGGGAACTGGCCTCGGACCTGCTGCTGGCACGCACCGAGCAGAAGAACTTCCTGCTGGAGCAGGACCCGGCCTACGCCGAAAAAGCCGCCGCGCTGCTCAAAAGTGCCGAACAACGGGCCAACACCCTGGCCGCCAACAGCAACAGCGAGCTGCCGGCGCAGATTGCCCATGACGCCCGGCAGTTCCGCGAGCTGCTCGCCGAGGTGGTGTCCCTGCAGGACAAGACCGTGACCGCCCGGGACCAGCTCACGCTCCAGGGCCGGGTGCTGGAAGCCAGCATGAACAACGAGTCCCGGCTGTACCTGGCCACCGCCATGCTCAAGCAGATGCAGCGGGACGAGCGGGACTACCTGATTACCCACAACCCGGACGCCGTCCGGCAGTTTGATGACCGCCTCAAGCGCATCCTGCCGTCCATCCGCGCCTCGGCCCTGAGCGGTGAGGAGCAGACGCAGGCCATTGGTCTGTTCAACAACTACGCCAGCGCCTTCCATGCCGCCGCCGAGCTGATCGGCCGCACCGAGACGCTGAACCAGTCCATCGAGACCGTTGCCAGCGACGGCCGCAAGGCGGCCCAGGCGCTGCAGGCGGAAGAGACCTCCGCCATGAAGGCCCAGCAGCACACGGCCACCCTGGCCATTGGCGCGGCCACCCTCGCGGCCATTGTGATTGGGGTGGTGCTGTCACTGCTGCTGACACGGGGTATCGTCCGGCCCATTCGTGCCGCCGTAGCCGCCGCCCGGCAGGTGGCGGACGGCGATCTGACTGCGGATCTCAGCAGCACCCGGCAGGACGAATCCGGCCAGTTACTGAACGCGCTCGGGCAGATGATTGGCAACCTGCGGGGCCTGGTGGCACAAATCGACCAGAATGCCGCCACCATTGCCGACGCCTCAGAACGGCTCACACGCATTACGGCGGACACCAGCGAGGACGCCAGCCGCCAGAGCGAGCAGACCGATCAGGTGGCCACCGCCATGAACGAGATGGTAGCCACGGTGGCGGAAGTGGCCCGCAACGCCGAGGAAGCGTCCGCCGCTGCCCACGACGCCAGCGGCAAGGCCGGCACCGGCGAGGCCTCGGTGGAGCAGACCCTCTCCCGGGTGGCGGAGCTGAACGAACAGGTGCTGGAAGTGCAGCAGCAGTTGAACGCCCTGCAGGCGGACACCCAGTCCATCGGCAGCGTGCTGGACGTGATCAAGGCGGTGGCGGACCAGACCAACCTGCTGGCCCTGAACGCGGCCATCGAAGCGGCCCGGGCCGGTGAACAGGGCCGGGGCTTTGCCGTGGTAGCGGACGAAGTGCGCTCCCTGGCCCAACGGACCCAGACCTCCGCCCAGGATATTGAAGGGATGATTCAGCGCCTAGTGGCCAGCGCCGAGAACACGGTCCGCGTGATGACCACCGGCGCCCGCCTGGCGGAGGACACCCTGGACACCGCCCGCAGCACCGGCGAGGCCATTGCCGTGATCACCCGCTCCGTGGACAGCATCCGGGACCTGAACCAGCAGATCGCCACCGCCGCCGAGCAGCAGACCTCGGTGGCCGAGGAGATCAACCAGAACGTCACCGCCATCCGGGACGTGGGGGAGCGCACCGCCGGCGCCACCCGGGACATCACCGACGCCAGCGCGGAACTGGCGGGCCTGGCGGACAACCTGAAGCAGCAGGTGGCGCGATTCGCCACCTGAGCTGATGGCAGCCATTTGATGGAAATCTGCGGATTTGGCCGGCGGGCGCCTAAAGGACGACGTCTGCCGGCCGATACCTGAGTTTGCAAACGATCGGTCGCAGACGATCCCTCGCCATTCTCGGGACAGGACTTTCCTTACATGTCGATGAACAATCTCTCCGTAGGCAAGAAGCTCGCCGGCGGCTTTGCCTTTGTCGTGATTCTCGCCGTCATCCTGGCGGCGTTTTCCATTAACACCCTCAACAGCTACAACCACCGCTCGGTGATTGTGGCCAAGGTCAGTGACGTCCAGTCCCGCCTGCTGGACGCCCGCACCGATGAAAAGAACTTCCAGTTACGGCGCGATGACAAATACATCGACAGCGCCAAGGATCTCGCGGACAAAGGCGCCGCAATACTGCCGTCACTGAAGGAGATGCTGGTGCAGCCGGAGGACGATGCCCGGATCGACGCCATCGCTGCGGATATTGACCAGTACAAGCAGACCCTGGACCAGCTGCAGGCCGGCATCAGCGGCCGCCCGGACCAGATCGTCCAGATTGAGAACAGACTCAAAGCGGTAGCCCGGGACGCGGTGGACATTGCCACTGAACTGCAGAACCTGCAGGTAAAACGCATGGACAATCAGTACCGCACCGCCGTCACTACCCTGATCGTGATTGCCGGGATTGTGGTGGTGCTGGCCGCCCTGATGGGCTGGTTGCTAACCCGGGGCATCACCCGGCCGGTGAACCAGGCGGTGCAGATTGCCAACAAGGTGGCTTCCGGCGACCTGACGGTGGACGTGCGCAGCGACCGGGGCGACGAGTTCGGCCAGCTGCTGGCCGCGTTCGGTACCATGGTCACCAATCTGCGGGGGCTGATCCGGGAGATTGATACCGGCGCCAACAGCATTGCCTCCGCCGCCGAGGAGCTGTCCACGGTGAGCACCCAGACGAGTCAGGGCGTGGCCGAGCAGCAGAGCCAGACCGATCAGGTCGCCACCGCCATGAACGAGATGGTGGCCACGGTGAACGACGTGGCCAAGAGCGCGGAGTCCGCCTTTGGCGCCGCCAACCGGGCCAGCGAGAAGTCCGCCAGCGGTGAGAAAGCCGTGCAGGAGACCCTGAGCTTCGTGACCGATCTGAACGCCCAAAGCCAGCGCATCATGGAGCAGCTCAACAGCCTGCAGGCGGAAACCAACAACATCGGCACGGTGCTGGATGTGATCAAGTCCGTGGCGGACCAGACCAACCTGCTGGCCCTGAACGCGGCCATCGAGGCCGCCCGGGCCGGCGAGCAGGGCCGGGGCTTTGCCGTGGTGGCGGACGAGGTGCGCTCGCTGGCCCAGCGCACCCAGAGTTCCGCCAGTGAGATCGAGACGCTGATTGGCAATCTGGTGACCAGCGCCGGCGCGTCCGTGCAGGGTATGGAGGCGGGCAACAAGCTGGCCAACCAGACCCTGGAGCGGGCCGAGCTGGCCGGTTCGGTGATTCGGGAGATGGCCGAGGCGGTGGAGGAAATCCGCCAGTACAACAGCCAGATTGCCACCGCCGCCGAGCAGCAGACCTCCGTCGCCGAGGACATCAACCAGAACATCACCCATATCCGCGATGTGGGCGATCAGTCCGCCGCCTCCACCGGGCAGGTGTCCGCCTCCAGCGAGGAACTGGCGCGGCTGGCCGAGGGGCTCAATACTCAGATTGCCCGGTTCCAGGTTTAGGCCTTCGCGGTCTGGGACCGGAGTGCGAACGCCGGCGGGCAGGGTTATTCAGGACACGCCGTGAATACGTCCTTGTAGGCTCGGATGCGGCATCCCTGCCGCATACGGTCCTGAATAACCCTGCCCGCCGGCGTTCTTGAGGCCTTGGGGCTGCTTCAGGGGATTCAGAAAGGCCTGAGGCAGCCTTTCTGCTTACAGCAGGTTGTAAACGAACACCACGGCCACCGCCAGCGGCGTGGCAAACCGAATCAGGTTGTACCACACCGCAAAGGCGCCGCCCTTCAGGCCCAGATCGTGCTCCAGGCACTCCCGGGCCACACACCAGCCGACAAACAGCGCGGTCAGCATGCCCGAGAGCGGCAGCATCACGTTCGCCGTGAAGTAGTCCAGCAGATCAAACAGGGTCTTGCCTTCAAACCGTTCGATCATGCCCAGCGGCGTGACGTCCGACCAGAGGTTCAGGGACAGGATCGACACAATACCCAGCGCCCAGCACAGGAAGCCCACCAGCATGGCGCTGCCGGAGCGGCCCAGGGTGGTTTTTTCTTCCACCCACTCCACCACCGGTTCCAGCAGGGAGATGGCGGAGGTCCAGGCGGCGAACACCAGCAGGATAAAGAACAGCGTGCCGAACAGGCTGCCCAGGGGCATCTGGCCAAAGGCCAGGGGCAGGGTCTGGAAAATCAGGCCGGGGCCGGCGCCCGCTTCCAGGCCGTTGGCGAACACCACCGGGAAAATGGCCAGGCCCGCCAGCAGGGCCACGGCGGTGTCGGTGACGCCAACGATCACCGCGGTGCGGCCGATGGACACGTCCCGCCCAAGATAGGAGCCGTAGGCCATCATGATGGCCATACCCAGGCTCAGGGTGAAGAACGCGTGGCCCAGGGCGATCAGCACGCCGTTGATGGTGAGCTTGTCGAAGTTGGGCCGGAACAGGAAATTCACGGCTTCGCCAAAGTGCCCGGTGGTGGCCGCGTAGCCCACGGCAATCAGCAGCAGCACAAACAGCGCCGGCATCAGGATGGTGACCGAACGCTCCAGGCCTTTCTTCAGGCCCTGGGACACCACCAGCACCACCAGCGCCATGAACAGGCTGTGCCACAGCAGCAGCTCGGCGGGGCTGGCCAGCAGGGCGCTGAACATGCCGTTGATGGCCTCCGGGCCGGCGCCGGCAAAATCGCCGACGGCACCGTGGCCCACGTAGGCGGCGGCCCAGCCGCCGATCATGGAATAGAACGAGAGAATCACAAAGGCGGCAATCATGCCGATGATCGCGGTGATGCGCCAAAGGGGCGAGGCCAGGTTGCGCTCGGCCACCAGGCGCACGCTGGTGATCGGGTTGTGGCGACCGTTGCGGCCGAGGAACACTTCGGCCATCAGGATGGGAATGCCGATCACCGCGATGCAGATCAGGTACACCAGCACAAAGGCACCGCCGCCGTTTTCGCCGGTGATGTACGGGAACTTCCAGACGTTACCGAGGCCGACGGAGGAGCCGGTGACCGCAAGAATAAAGGCCAGCCGTGATGACCAGAGCCCCCGGGGTGCCTCATCGCCGTTGGCCACGGACGAAGTGGACTGAGTCATGATGATTTCCTGTGGGTTTGACGGGACGTAAAAACGGTGCGGCCCGGGCGCAGGGCACCGGGCCATCATCAGGGGCGGGATTTTGCCAGCCATGGCCGGCGGATGCCAGCTTGGGCCGGCCGCCACGCTGGGTGGCGGGGGCGGTTGCCTTAGCCGTTCCTGCTGATGAACCGGCTGACCAGGTCTTTCAGGCCTTGCGCCATCTTGCTCAGCTCGTTGCTGCTGTCCCGGGCGGCGTTGGCCTGCTGATCGCTGTGGTCCGCCAGCTCGGAGATGTTGACCACCTGTCGGTTGACTTCGTCCGATACCTGGCTTTGCTCCTCGAAGGCGGCGGACATGCTGATAAAGCTGTCAGAGATGGTCTGGATGGAATCGACGATAGCGCCCAGGGACTGCTCGGCCTCACGCACCTTGTCCAGGCCCTGGCCGGCAACGGCTTCGCCTTCCTGGGTGGCGGTGACCGCCGCATCCACCTGCTTGCGGAACTCACCGATCAACTCCTCGATGCGCACCGTGGATTCCCGGGTGCGCCGGGCCAGGGAGCGGACTTCGTCTGCCACCACGGCAAAGCCCCGGCCCTGCTCGCCGGCCCGAGCCGCTTCGATGGCGGCGTTCAGGGCCAGCAGGTTGGTCTGGTCGGCGATGTCGGAGATCAGGCGGGTGGCCTCACCGATGCTCTGGGTGGATTCCCCCAGGGACTCGATGGTGCGGCCAAGGCCATTCACCCGGCCTACCAGTTGTTCAATGGCCACGAGGGCTTCGGCGCTGCGTTTGCCGCCCATGCCCGCCAGACGGCGAGCTTCCTCTGCCTCCCGGGCGTTGCCGCTGACCGATTCCGCGACCTCCTGGATAGACGCCGCCATTTCGTTCATGGCAGAGGCGGCCTGGTCCGTTTCCGTACGCTGGCGTGCGATGGCGGTGGCGCCCTCAGTGATGTAACGGTTGGACGCTTTGGCCTGGGCCGACAGCAGCTCGGCCTGGTCGTCAATGCGGGCCAGCACGGTGCGAATGCGGGCTTCTTCGCTCAGCAGCACCAGGCTCAGCTGGGAGAACAGGCCGTAGTCGTCGCTGTAGGTGCGGGCCACCACCGGGTCACGGAAGGCGTCCGGGCGCAGGGCCAGCAGGCGGTTGAGGCGGCCGGTGACGGAACTGAGCAGGACGCCGGCACCCAGCACGTGGGCCAGCACCACCAAGGCAACGGCGATGGCGGTCTGATCCAGGCTCAGGGCCACCAGGCTCGCGGCCAGGGACATCAGCCACGGCCAACCCGAGCGCAGCACCGAGACCAGCCGGCCAACGCCGCTGAGCACCGGCTTGCCAGCGTTCAGGCGGGCGTAGAGCTTCTCCGCGCGGGCCACCTGGGCGCGGGTCGGTGCGACTCGCACCGACTCGTACCCCGTCATCTTGCCGCTTTCCAGAATCGGCGTCACGTAGGCGCTGACCCAGTAGTGATCGCCGTTCTTGCAACGGTTCTTGACCACGCCCATCCAGGATTTCCCGGCCTTGAGGTAGTCCCACATGTCCTTGTAGACCGCAGGCGGCATGTCCGGATGACGGATGATGTTGTGGGCCTGGCCCACCAGCTCTTCGCGGCTGAAGCCGCTGATGGCGACGAAGTCGTCGTTGCAGTAGGTGATCACACCCTTGAGGGTGGTGGTGGTGATCAGGCGATCGCCATCGCGCATTTTAACTTCGCGTTGGGTCACCGGCAGGTTCTTGCGCATGGGCATCCCTTCTTAGGTTCGGTCGGCGGTCGCCCGCCTTCCGGGCCATCCGCGGTTCGCAGTGTAACGGCGGATCCGGCACAAAGTTGAGTGCGAAAGATTGCTTATGTGGCCAGCCGTGCCCGGGGGTGAAACCGCGCGTTCAGCCACAGCGATGCCACAATCACCGCGCCGCCCAGGGCCAGGCGCAGCAGGTCCGCGTCCCGGTTCCAGATCAGCAGGTTTACCAGCAACCCGGCCGGCACCAGCGCGTTGTTCATGATCGCCAGGGTGCCGGCATCCACCCGGCAGGCGCCCCGGTTCCACAGGAACATGCCGAGGCCCGTGGCGGCAAAGCCCAGCCAGGCCAACACGCCCCACTGCACCGGCGTGTGGGGCAGGCGCTCGGGGTTGCCGAAGATTAGAAAGGACGGCAACGCAATCAACAGGGCCCCCAGGAAAAAGTAGCCAAAACTCCGGTGCGCGCCAAGGTCGATCGGGTATCGGGCCATGATGTGCTTGTAACCCACCTGGCCGGCGGCGAAGGTGATGTTGGCCACCTGCAGCAACAAGAAGCCGGTGAGGAAATCTTCACTCAGGCCGTCGTACCGGATAATCGCGGCCCCCAGGGTGGCCACGGCGGCCGCCACCAGGGCCACCGGCGAGAAACGCCGGAACAGGGCGTCGTCCACCAGGGTGACGTACAGCGGCGTGAAGATGGTAAACAACAGCACTTCCGGCACGGTCAGGTAGCTGAACGAGCGGTACAGGCACAGGTAGGTGACGCCGAACTGCAACATGCCGCTGACCACAATGCCCAGTTTCAGTCCACCGGGCACCCCGCGCCAGCGCAGGAACGGCAGGAACACCAGGGCGCCGATCAGCACCCGGGTCAGCACCGCGAAATCGCTGTCCACCTGGCCGGCCAGGAACTCGCCGATCAGGCTGAAAGAGAAGGCCCAGAGAACGGTGACCAGAACCAGAAGCGCCATAGTAGGTAGTCTCTCGTAGTCGTGCAGGCGCGTACTGTACCGGCTTTTCCGGTAGGATGCAGGCCTGCTTTTGGCGAACCCGACCCCTGCTTGCAACGGACCCGGAATGGACGACGTTCATCAACCTCTGCCCGAACAACGCACCACGCTGACCCGCCGGACCCTGACCGAGTGGGCAACCCTGGCGCGCCTGGGCGGGCCCATCCTGATCGCCCAGATCGCCCAGATGGCCAACGGCGTGATCGACACCGTAATGGCCGGCCACGCCAGCGCCGAAGACCTGGCCGCCGTGGGCATCGGCAGCAGCCTGTGGATGCCCCTGTTCCTGTTTTTCATGGGGGTGCTGGGCGCCCTGCAACCGATCATTTCCGGGGACAACGGCGCCCGGGCGTTTCACCGCATCATGCCGGCCACCTGGCAGGGGCTGTACATTGCCGCCGCCAGCGCGGTCATCATGATTGCGCTGCTGGTCAACGTGCAGCCGGTGCTGGACCACCTGGAACTGGACCGCCACACCGCCGGCATTACCCAGGGCTACCTGAATGCGTTTGCCTGGGGCGTGCCCGCCCTGTTGCTGATGACCGCCCTGCGGGGCCTCACCGATGGCCTGGGCCACACCCGGGTGATCATGGTGTTCTCGGTGCTCAGCACCCTGATCAACCTGCCGATGAACTACATCCTGATCTACGGCAAGCTGGGGTTCCCGGCCCTGGGCGGCGTCGGCTGCGGCTGGGCCACGGCGATCTCCAACGGGGTGGCCGCCCTGGCCATGCTGGTGTACCTGAACCGCAGCGCCGCCTACCGGCGCTTTCACCTGATCCAGGACTGGTCAGCGCCCCACCGGTCCCAGCTGGCCGCCATTTTGCGGGTGGGCCTGCCCATTGGCTTCACCATTTTCGTGGAAGCCAGCATGTTCTCCGTGATTGCGCTGTTCCTCGCACCGCTCGGGCCGGTGGTAGTGGCCGGGCACCAGATCGCCCTGAACGTGGTCTCTCTGCTGTTCATGCTGCCCCTGAGCCTGGGCATGGCGCTGACGCTGCGGGTGGCGTTTCTGACGGGCGCCGGGGCGCCGGACACCGCCCGGCTGATTTCCCGCAGCTCGCTGATCCTGGCGGTGGCCATTGCCGGTGTGTTTGCGCTGCTGCTGTACGGCTTTTCCCCGGAGATTGCCCGGCTGTATTCCGGCGAGGCGGACGTGCAGGCGGTCACCGTGCGGTTGCTCGCCTTCGCCGCCCTGTTCCAGATTGCCGACGTGGTGCAGGTGACCTGCATCAGCGCCCTCCGGGGCTACAAGGACACTCGCCTGCCCATGTTCATCATGCTGTTTTCGTTCTGGGGCGTCGGGCTGCCGCTGGGCTATGTACTCACGTTCACAGACGCCATCCGGCCGGCCATGGGGGCGGCCGGGTTCTGGCTGGGGCTGACCGGCGGGCTCGCCACCGCCAGCCTGCTGCTGGGCTGGCGCCTGTTCTGCTATCGCTCGTCGGCGTCCGAGCGGGCACCGGCCATCGGCTGATCGCTGAAAACGATCCGGTCCCGGCCCGCTTCTTTGGCCTGGTAGAGGGCATCGTCCGCCCGCTCCAGCCAGCTGTCCACCGGCTCACCGTGACGCAGCAGGGCAACCCCGAACGAGGCAGTGACCGGCCCGCCGGGTGATCGCAGGTACTTGCGGATCACCCCCTGCAGGTTGCCCATCACCGATTCCAGGCTGCGGCCGTCCACCCCCGGCAGCAACAGCACAAACTCCTCCCCGCCAAACCGGAACAGCTGGTCTGTGCGCCGGGTGTTCTGCTGCAACAGCCCGACCAGGTTGGTCAGCACCTCGTCCCCGGTGCCGTGGCCGTAGTCGTCGTTAATCTTCTTGAAGTGGTCGAGATCCAGCATCACCAGCGCGTACGACAGCCCGGTGCGCTCGGCGGTCGCGGCCGCCATGTCCAGGGCGGAATCCATGGAGCGCCGGTTCTGCACCCCGGTGAGCGGGTCCACGGTGGCCAGGTGCTCCAGGCGCCGGCGCTGGTCCTGGCTGCGCCGGGCAAAGGTGTAGGCGCAGGCGGTCACCACCAGGGCCGTGGACAGGAACGACCACATCTGCTCCTGGCTGCGAAACGCCTTGCCGATGATCACCATCAGCGCAATGGACGAGAGATTGATGATCATGGCCGCCCGGGGCGGCGTCAGGAAGAAGCTGGTGATCAGGCAGGGATAGAGCCAGAACAGCCCGGGATCACCGACGATGCCGCCCACCACCACGGCCCCGTAGGCGGACACCACCGCCATGAAATAGCCGGCGCGGTAGGTATCCCCGCTGAGCCAGGCGTAGGCCACGCCGGCGCTGACACCCAGTAGGATCGTGGTATCCACCACCGCCGCCAGCAGGTTGGACTGCAGAAATCGCAGCACCGCGAACGGGGTGATACCGATGATCCCGCTGACGCCGAGCAGGGTGATGATGGACAGGCGGAAATTGTTCTTCAGGCGGTGCAGCATGGGCCCGGACCGGATACCTCGTATCGAATGCCATAGCATAGCGCACACCGCCACAGCGCGTACCGGGAGGGCTACGATTCTTAACAATTCCGGGGCTTTGCGGGATACCAAAATTTACTAAAACCTTACGGTTACGTGACTATACTGGAACTGGATCACACTTCAGGCCATTCCGATTGGTAACCGGCAGGGACATCCTATGACGCATTCGGCCCAGACCCCTCCTGACCAGGACGCCCTCAACGCCCGACTCGAACAGGCCAACCGCCAGCTCATGCAGTCGGAAAAGCTCGCCGCCATCGGCCAGCTGGCCGCCGGGGTGGCCCATGAGATCAACAACCCGGTGGGGTACGTCTACTCAAACCTGCAAAGCCTGGAAACCTATCTGAACGATCTGTTCCGGCTGACCGAGGCGGTGGATACCGCCCGCTCCCTGGACGACCTTCGGCTGATCAAGCAGAACATTGATTACGAGTTTCTGCGCAACGATCTCAAGGACCTGCTGGCGGAATCCCGGGAGGGCATTGAGCGGGTCAAGACCATCATTTCCGCGATGAAGGATTTCTCCCACATCGAGGAGGAATCGTTCAAACCGGCGGACCTGCACAAGGGCATCGATACCACCCTGAACGTGGTCAACAACGAGCTGAAGTACAAGGCCGAGGTGGTCCGGGATTTTGGCGACCTGCCGGAGGTGGAGTGCATCATTTCCCAGATCAACCAGGTGATCATGAACCTGCTGGTGAACGCCGCTCACGCCATTGATGAGTTTGGCAAGATCACCATCCGCACCCGGCATCAGGGCGACACGGTAACCGTTGAGATTGAGGACACCGGCGCCGGCATTTCGCCGGACCATCTGAGCCGCATTTTCGAGCCCTTCTTTACCACCAAGCCGGTTGGCAAGGGCACCGGGCTGGGGTTGTCCCTGTCGTTCAACATCATTGAGAAGCACAACGGCCGCATTGACGTGGACAGTACTCCGGGGCACGGCACCTGTTTCCGGATTACCCTGCCGGTGCGGCATCCAGACACCGGAGACGGTGGCTGAACCATGAGTGACTCCGTGCCGGCATCCAGAGCCCCTGGGCAGCCTGCCCCCGGGCCGTCTTCCGACTCATCAGGCAACGGCCGGGAGCGGCTTCCGAAAACCGCCCGCATCCTGCTGGTGGACGATGAGGAAAACATCCTGCGCAGCCTGCAACGGGTTCTGCGGCGGGAGCCCTGGACCCTGGTGATCGCCAATTCCGGAGACGAGGCGCTGGCGGCGATCGCCGAGCAACCGGTGGACCTGGTGATTTCCGACGCCCGCATGCCGGGTATGGACGGCCCCACCCTGCTGGCGGAAATCCGTCGCCGGCACCCCTGGACCGTGCGCATTCTGCTGACCGGCTACGCCGACATCACCTCCACCATTTCCGCCATCAACGATGGCCAGATCTACCGCTACATCAGCAAACCCTGGGACGACGACGAGCTGCGGCTGATCATCCGCCAGGCCCTGGCATTCCAGTATTCCGAGCGGCGCCGGCTGGCCCTGGAAAAGCTCACCCGCAAACAGAACCGCCAGTTGCAGACCCTCAACGCCAGCCTGGAGGACAAAGTCCGCCGGCGCACCGAGGAACTCAAGGAAACCGCCGACATGGTGGACCTGGCGTACCGGGAACTGCGCCAGAGCTACGTGACCACCACCGAAGTGTTTGCCACCCTGATCAACCAGCGTCTGCCGCCGCACCGCCAGCCCAACGCCAAGGTGATCACCCTGGTGAAGGCCTTTGCCGGGTACGCCGGGCTGGACGACGAGCTGGCCCGCAACCTGGCCATGGCCGCCGCCCTTTACAACCTGGGCAAGCTGGGCTGGCCGGATGAGCTGTTTCTGGCGCCCTCGGACCTGCTCACCAAGGAGCAGCGGCTGCATTACCAGAAATACCCCGTGGCCGGCGAACAACTGCTGCTGGCCCTGGAACCCCTGCGGGACACCGCCCGGATCATCCGCC
Source organism: Marinobacter sp. C2H3 (assembly GCF_037080155.1). Classification (NCBI taxonomy): domain Bacteria; kingdom Pseudomonadati; phylum Pseudomonadota; class Gammaproteobacteria; order Pseudomonadales; family Marinobacteraceae; genus Marinobacter; species Marinobacter sp. C2H3. The sequence goes on from NZ_JBBBNZ010000003.1 coordinate 390,285, forward strand.
ACCACCAGGAAAAGTGGAACGGCTACGGCCTGCCGGACCGGCTGGAAGGCGAACAAATCCCTCTGGGCGCCCGCATCCTAAGGCTGGCGGTGGACTTTGTGGAGCTGCAGTACGGGCTGATTCTGGAACGCAAGGTATCCCGGGATAACGCCATGAAGCTGCTCAAGCGGTATCGGGAGCGGCTGTACGATCCGGCGCTGACCAACCGGTTTCTGGAGATGCTGCTGGAGCTGGCCCCGGACGTGGAGCAGTCCGATCCGACGATTCTGGAACTGGACACCCTGCGGGTGAAGCCGGGCATGGTGCTGGCCCGCAACCTGTACGCCGCCTCCGGCATGCTGCTGCTGAACGAAGGCAAAACCCTGACCGCCGTGCTGATCGACAAGCTGGCCGCGTTCGAGAAAGGCGAACCGGACGGCCACCGCTACGTTCTGTATGTGCGCAAACCGGAACCCGACGACGAAGGGGAGGAGACCCCAGCATGATCCGAATCCAGCTGGTAGACGACGAACCCAACATCCTCAACGCCCTGCGCCGGCTGCTGCGGCCCCTGGGCTGGCAGGTAGACACCTTTGACCGGGTGGACGCCGCCCTGCAGGCGCTGCTGGAGCACGACTACGCCGCCATCGTGTCCGATTACCAGATGCCCACCGCCGACGGCGTCACCTACCTGCAGTTTGCCAAGCAGAAGCAGCCGGACGCCATCCGCCTGGTGCTGAGCGCCTACGGCGACCGGGAATCCATGATCAAGGCCATCAACCAGGCCGAGGTCTACCGGTATCTGTCCAAGCCCTGGGATGATTACGAGGTGGTGGCGGCGCTGAAATCCGCCGTCGATCTTTACCAGCTGTCGCAGGAGAACCGGCGGCTGCGGGCCGAGAACGACCGCCAGCGGGCGCTGATCCGCGCCCGGGAAGAAGAACTGCTGCGGCTGGAGGCGGACAACCCGGGCATTACCCGGGTGCACCGGGACGCCGACGGCTCCATCATCATTGACTCCGACTGACCGACCCGGTCACTGAGCGCCAGACCATGCCCGACTACAGCCCGGACGACAACAAACTGGCCTTGAAGGTGGTGTTCTACGGCCCGGCCCTGAGCGGCAAGACCACCAACCTGATGCAGTTGCATTCCCTGCTCAACCCCGAACGCAAGGGCGAGCTGATGGTGCTGGAAACCCGGGACGACCGAACCCTGTTTTTTGACATGCTGCCCATCGGACTGCGGGGCCGCAACGGCCTGGACCTGCGTCTGAAACTGTACACCGTGCCCGGCCAGGTTCAGCACGACAGCACCCGCAAAGCCGTGCTGTCCAGGGCCGACGGGGTGGTGTTCGTGGCCGACTCCCAGCCCTCCCAGCAGGACAACAACGCCATCGCCTTTGGCAACCTGGAAGAGAACCTGGAGAAGGTCGGGCTGGATATTGAATCCCTGCCGCTGGTGGTGCAGTTCAACAAGCGGGACATTCCCGGCGTGGTGCCGGAGACGGAGCTGCAGGCGCGCTGGGCCGACACCCCCTGGGCGCCGCTGGTGATGGCTTCGGCCCTGAAAGGCGAGGGGGTACTGGCCACCTTCCGCCGGCTGCTGGAACAGCTGTACCCGGTGATTGACGCCGAGTTCCGGCTGGCGGAGGATCATGGCATCAGCGCCCGGGCGTTTGTCGAGCGCCTGACCCACACCGGAGACGCCTCCGATGCGTAACTTCGAAGACGATCCCACCCTCGCCGACCTGCTCAGCCACGAGCAGCTCGCGCGGCTGAACCAGACACTGAGCGGCCTGTGCTCGGCGCCGGTCACCCTCACCGCCGAACGGCCCGAGGTAGAGGCCACCCCGGTGGAGTTCAACCTGGAAACCATCGGCTGGCTCAGCGGCGGGGGCAGCGCCCGGGAACGGGACGCGGCGGTGGCCATGGTGGGTTTCCTGATGCTGTTTATCGGCAAGTACCGGCTCGCCGCCAACCTGCACCACGACGCCACCGAAGCCGGCTACGCCGAGCTGCAGCGCCAGAACGAGGCGCTCAAAGACTCAGAGGCCCGCTACCGGGCGCTGTCCGGCCAGCTCCAGCAGAAGGTGGACGAGCAGGTCTCGGTGATCCGACAGACCCAGCAGGAGCTGTACGAAAGCGCCCGGCTGCGCTCGGTCGGGCAACTGGCCGCCGGGGTGGCCCATGAGATCAACAACCCGATCGGCTTTATTGGCAGCAACCTGAGGGTGGCGGCAGACTACGTCAACGAACTGGGGGCGCTGGTGCCGGAAACCCCCGAAAACCGGGAGCTGGTGGCGGATTTCCACGCCCTGCTGACCGAATCCCTGGACGGCACCCGCCGCATCGCGGATATCGTCAAGGATCTGAAGACCTTCTCCAGCATCGACCAGGCCGACTACACCCGATGCCGGGTCAATGAGCTGCTGCTCAGCGCCATCCATCTGGTGCAGACCGAATACCAGCACGATCTGGACATTATCGAGCGCCTGGCGGAACTGCCGGACATTCACGGCCACCCGTCCCGGCTGTCCCAGACCTTTTTCAACCTGCTGGACAACGCCGCCCAGGCCCTGCGGGACGCGGAGCCTGACAAAGGCAAGGGCCGCATTCTGGTGCGCACACTGGCCCGGGACAACGCCGTGGAGATTGTCATCCAGGACAACGGCTGCGGCATTCCCGAGGCACATCGGGCGAACGTGTTCGATGCCTTTTTTACCAGCCGGCCGGTGGGTTCCGGCACCGGCCTGGGCCTGACCGTGGCCCGGGACACGGTGCGCGCCCATCAGGGCAGCCTGGAGCTGGACAGCCGGGAAGGCACCGGCACCCGGGTGCGCCTGGTTCTGCCCGTTAACACACCCCGACCCACCAAGGACTCCTGATGGCCAAGCGCTACGCCAACCTGTTCTATGGCAAAGACGCCGACACCGGTGAGCGTCCGGACGTGCCCGCCGCCAAAGCGGCCCCCTACCGGTTGCTGCTGGTGGACGACGAGCCCAACATTCTGGCGTCCCTGCGCCGGGTGTTCCAGCGGGAGAATTACGAGCTGCTGTTTGCCCGTTCCGGCCAGGAAGCCCTGAACATTCTGGAGAAACAGCCGGTCGAGCTGATCATGACCGACTTCATGATGCCCGGCATGAACGGCAGTGACCTGCTCCGGGAAGTGCGCGAGCGCTGGCCCCAGACCATCCGCATCATGCTTACCGGCCACGCCAACACCGACGCGGTGATGGGCTCGATCCGGGACGGCGCGGTGTACCGGTTTATCCTCAAGCCCTGGAACGACGACGACATCCGCTTGACCATCGCCCTGGCTCTGGAGCAGTACGAGCTGATCCAGCGCACCAAAGCCCTGGAGCAGAAAACCCGGGCCCAGAGCAAAGACCTGGAAACCATCAGCAAGCTGACCGCCACCAACCGCAGCCAGTTGGCCATCCTGCTGCACAAGAAAGGCTGGCTGAACGCCCAGCAGATCCAGCAGCTGCACCGGGAGATGCAGAGCAAGAAGCACCCGGTGATCCGCACCCTGCTGCAGCACGACTGGCTGGACCTGAGAAAGGTCTTCGAGATGCTGCGGGACGACATGCTGTTCGAGGAGGTGGACCTGCGGGAGTTCCAGGCCGATCCGAGCCTGCTGTCGCTGATTCCCCAGAAGATCTGCACCCGCCAGCTGATCCTGCCCCTGCGGGTGCACGGCCAGCGCCTGCGGCTGGCCATGGTGGATCCCATGGACGTGAACCTGATCGACGAACTGGGCTTCATGACCGGCTACACCATTCACCCGCTGCTGGCGGAAACCAGCCAGATGCAGGCCAAGCTGGCGGAGATTTTTGGCGACACCAGCGAGCTGGACGACATTGCCACCAAGGTGGGCACGGACGACCCGTATGAAGGCATCGAGATTGTCCTGGACGACGAAAACGATCAGGAATCCCTGGAACAGCTGCTGGGCAGCTCCGAGGAGCCTCCGGCCATCCGCCTGGTCAATGCGATCATTCTGGAGGCGTTGCGCCTGGGGGCCAGCGACATCCACGTGCACCCCCGCACCAAGTCCCTGGTGGTGCGCTACCGGATCGACGGCGTGCTGCAGGACAAGATCCACATCCCCACCAACCTGCTGATGTCCGTAGTCTCCCGCATCAAGGTGATGGCGGAGCTGGACATCACCGAGCGGCGCCGGCCCCAGGATGGCCGCATCACCGTGAAAACCCCCATGCGCATCGTCGACCTGCGCATCTCCACCCTGCCGACCATCAATGGTGAGAAGGTGGTCATGCGGGTACTGGAGCGTCAGTCCGCCGCCCAGTCTTTGGAAGACCTGGGGCTGTCCAAACACAACCTGAAGCGGCTGATGCACGTGGTGGCCAAGCCCCAGGGCATCATCCTGGCCACCGGGCCCACCGGCAGCGGCAAAACCACCACCCTGTACGCCCTGCTGCAGCACAACGCCAGTCCGGAGCGCAACTACGTGACCATCGAGGACCCGGTGGAATTCCACGTGGACATGGCCGGGCAGGTGCCGGTGAAGGACCGCATCGGGCTGGACTTTGCGAGCGTGCTGCGGGCGATTCTGCGGCAGGACCCGGACGTGATCCTGCTGGGTGAGATCCGGGACCAGGAGACCGCCGATGTGGCCTTCCACGCCGCCATGACCGGCCACCTGGTGTACTCCACCCTGCACACCAGCTCCGCCTCCGCCACCGTGGCCCGGCTGTTGGATTTGGGCCTGAAACCCTTTGTGGTGGCCTCGGCCCTGGAGGCCATCATCGCCCAGCGGCTGGTGCGGCGTATCTGCAATCACTGCCGGGAGGTGGTGCCGCCTCCCACCGAGGTACTGCGCCAACTCGGCCCCCAGTTCGCTACCGGGGACCTGACCTACTTTCGGGGCCAGGGCTGCGAGAAGTGCCACAAGGGCTACCGCGGGCGGGTGGCGATCCACGAGGTGCTGACCGTGGACGACGCCATGCGCGCCGCCATCACCGAGGGCGCCAGCGCCATGCAGATCGAGACCCTGGCCCGGGAGCGGGGCATGAAAGTGCTGCTGGACGACGCCTTTGAAAAACTCCGGGACGGCCTGACCACCGCCGACGAGATTCTGCGGCTGCTGGGCCCGCAGGTGCTGGATGTCTGACGCCCGCAACGTCGTGGTGTTCTGGTTGTGCGCCCTGCTCAGCCTGGCCATCGTGCAGGTGGCGGTGGGCACAATCATGGTGCTTGATGCCGTTTGGCCAGGCGCCAATCCGCACGCCGTGCTGCCACCGGGTGGCGGGCTGATGGCGCTGCTGCTCGGCCTCAGCCTGTTCGGCGTGGTGTTCCGCCGGCGCTGGCTGGTGGGCACCTTCGCCGCCCTGCTGCTGGCGGTGTCCGCCACGCTGACGGTGTGGCTGGCTCTGGGGCTGCCTGCCAGCTTTCTGCCCATTCGGATTCAACCGCAGCTTACCGCCGTCAGCAGCCTGATTGCCCTGGCCATCCTGGTGATGGCCGGTAACCGGCTGAGCGCGCCCCTGGCCCGGCTTATTGGCCTCGCCGCCGCGCTGGTGGGACTGCTCTCCCTCGCCTCCCTGTGGCTCCCCGCGCTGAGCTGGCTGAATCTGGGCACGGTGCCCGAATCCACGCTGGTGATCAGCCCGCTGGTGATGCTGACCGGAGCGGTACTGCCCGGCCTGGGTTCAGTCTGGCAACAGCACGCCACCCGCATTCACTGGCCGGTGGTCGTCGTTGGCGCCGTCGGCATACTGGTCGTCACCCTGACTTGGCACCTACTGCGCACCCAGAACAGCCATCACCGGCTGAACCGGGCGGAGGTGCTGGCGGATCAGATTGTTCAGGCCACCACCACCCAGCTGGCGGACAAGACGGCGCTGATCCGGCGACTGTCCGAGCGTTGGGCCGACCTGCCGGGCGTTCCGGATGTCCGCACCCGGAAGCGGGATCTGGGCGGTTACCTGCGGGATTACCCCGACATCAAGCTGATCCTGCTGCTGGATAGTCGCGACCGACTGTTGCTGTCCGAGGCCAAACAGCTCAGCTACCGGTTCTGGCTGCACGATTTCCTGCGTCAGCCGGCCATTCAGGCCTGGCTGGAGCACCTGCAACAGACGCAGAGCCCACATCTCAGCCAACCGCTGGTGATGCCCAACGGCAGCGCTCTTGGCGCTTTGGGCGTGCCCTATGAGGACCGGCAGGGTGATCCGTACCTGCTGCTGGCGGTGTTTGATCTCACCAGCTTCCTGAGCAAGATTGCCCGGGTTCTGGACGACGACCTCACCCTGAGAGTCAGCGCCGGTAACGCGCTGGTTTACGGTTACCCGCAGGATACCGCGAACCCGAAAGGCCAGGGCGGTGCCACGCCGTCATCGGTGCTGGTCACCCGGAACCTCAACGACCATCACGACGGCGCCTGGCAGGTGGATGTCGGCCTGTCCCGCGGGCCGGCACCCCGCCCCGGCCTGTTCCTGCCGCCGATGACCCTGTTCACCGGCCTGGGCCTGAGTTTTCTGGTGATGCTCAGCCAGCTGCTCTGGCGAGAGGCGGAGCGTCGCTCCGGCACCTACGAAGACCTCAGCGAACAGCTTCAGGCGCACCTGAACGAAGAACGCCGGCTGCGGGCCACCAACGAGCGGATTCTGGAATTTTCCAAGGACATCCTCTGCTCCATTGATGCCGAAGGCACCTTCCTGCAGGTCAGCCCCGCCTGCGAATCCGTCCTCGGCTATCGACCCGAGGCGTTGGTGGGCCAGCACTACACCTACCTGCTGGAACCGGAAGATCGGGCCGCCACCGAAGCGGAGGTCGCCCGGCTGGTGTCCGGCGAGCAGCGGCGCTCCCACGGCTTTCGCACTCGCCTGTACCATCGCCGCGGACAGGTGGTGACCGTCGCCTGGACCGCCGAGTGGGACACCAACGAACGTGTCCTGTTCTGTGTCGGCCGGGACATCAGCGACGAGCTGACGGCCGAAGCCCTGTCCCGGGAGCGGGACCAGTTTTTCTCCCTGTCGCCGGATATGTTCTGCATTGTCGATCTGAACAGCTATTTCTTCGAGATCAACCAGGCGTTCGTGGACAACCTGGGCTACGCCCGGGAGGCGCTGCTGGGCACCTCCTATCTGAACCTGGTGCACCCGGACGATCACCGCACCGTGACCACGGCTGTCGCCTCCCTGCTGGAGGGCGATAGCGTCAAGGACCTGCTGATCCGCGCCCTGGACAGCCAGCAACAGGAACACTGGCTGACCCTCAACGCCACCCTCAGCGGCGACGACCTGATCTACGTGGTCGCCCGGGACGTGACCGAACAGCGGGCCATTGAGGAAAAACTCCGGGAAAACGACGCCCTGCTGCAAATGGCCGAGCGGGTGGCCATGCTCGGCGGCTGGGTGCTGGACCTGCAGACCGGCAAATCCACCTGGTCCGACGCGGTCTGCGCCATCCACGATCTGCCCGAGGGGCAGGCGCCGGACCTGGAAGACGCGCTGACCTATTACCTGCCTGAGCACCGCCAGCGCATCACTGATGCGGTGCAGCTGTGCATCCGCACCGGCATTCCCTTCGACGAAGAACTTCAGATCCGCACCGCCAAGGGCCGCATTCGCTGGGTCCGGGCCATTGGCCACCCGATCAAGGACGAAAGCAACCAGGTGGTGCGCCTGCAGGGCGCCTTCCAGGACGTCACCGCCAGCCATCAGGCCCTGGAGCAGATCCGCCGATTCGCCGAGCGGCAGTCCACCATTTTCGAGAGTATCACTGACGCGTTCTTTACCGTGGACCGGGACTGGCGCTTCACGTACGTCAACCAGCGCTCTGAGGAGTTGCTCAGAACGCCACGCAGTGAACTGCTGGGCAACCGGATTTGGGACGTGTTCCCGGCGGCCGTTGGCACGGTGTTTGAGGAACAATACCGCCGGGCGGTGAGCACCGGGGAATCCGTCTCGTTCGAAGGCTACTACGAGCCTCTGGACAACTGGCTGGAAATCAGCGCCTACCCCTCCGAAGAAGGCCTGGCGGTATACTACCGCAGCATCCGGGAGCGCAAGGAAGCCCAGTGGCAACTGGAAAAAGCCATGGCCGAGCTGGAACGCAGCAACCGGGAACTGCAGGAATTCGCCTTCGTGGCCTCCCACGATCTTCAGGAGCCCCTGCGCAAAATCCAGGCGTTCTCCGACCGCTTGATGATTCGCTCCGACCGGCTGGATGAGAAGGACCGTGACTACCTCAAGCGCATGCAGTCCGCCGCCGGACGCATGCAGAAGCTGATTGAAGACCTGCTCAGCTATTCCCGGGTGACCACCCGGGCCCGGGCGCCGGAAGTCTGCGACACCAGCGCCATCGCCCGGGACGTGTTGGGGGACCTGGAAACGGCCATCAGCCGATCTGGCGCGGTGATTACCCTGGACGACCTGCCGCCGGTGCTTGGCGACCCGTCGCAGCTCCGGCAGGTGTTCCAGAACCTGCTGAGCAACGCCATCAAGTTTCAAAAACCAGATCACGCGCCCACGATTCACGTATATGCTGAGGAGGTGACCGGAGCATCGTGGACTCTGGTGGTCAGTGACAACGGCATCGGCTTTGATGAACGCTACGCCGCCAAACTGTTTCACCCGTTCCAGCGCCTTCATCAGAAGGAGGGCTACGCCGGCACCGGCATTGGCCTGGCCATAGTAAAGAAAATCCTGGACCGGCACGGCGCGACGATCACCGTGAACAGCCTTCCCGGAACCGGCACCACCTTCCGGATACGATTCACGCGCGGTAACTGAGCAACGCCCATGACCGTTTTGCCAAAACACCCCATGATCCTGATTGCCGACGACGACCCCGATGATCAGGTGATGATCCAGGAGGCCTTCGCCGAACGCTGCGATACCTGCCATCTGTGCTTTGTCGCCAACGGTGTGGAGCTGATGGCCACCCTTCGGCGCCTGATGGCGGGCGCGGCGCCGCTGCCGGACCTGCTGTTGATGGATCTGAACATGCCCCTCAAGGACGGCCGTCAGTCACTGGTGGAAATCCGCGCGACGCCCGAACTGAAGGGCCTGCGCACGGTCATCCTGACCACCTCCCGGGACGACGACGACATTCGCTTCTGCCGGGCCCAGGGGGCGGACGATTACATTGTGAAACCGGCCCGCTATTCCGAGCTGCTTAACATTGTGAACGCCCTCGGCGCATACTGGCAGCCGGGGAACATCGAACAAAAAGACTGACCGACAACGACATGACCGACCCACTGCTCCGCGTCCTGCTGATTGAGGACGACGAAGACGATTATCTGATCACCCGCGACCTGCTGGAGGACGCCAGCCCGATTACCACTCGGCTGATCTGGCGCAACGATCTGGCAGGGGGCCTGGAAGCCCTTCAGCGGGAGACCGTGGACGTCGCCCTGGTGGACCTTCGGCTGGGGCCGGATTCCGGCCTCGACCTGATCCAGCAGGCCCGTGCCGCCGGAATCACCACACCGTTTATCCTGCTGACCGGCCAGGGCGACCGGGAGCTGGACGCCCGGGCGGTGGAAATGGGCGCCGCCGACTACCTGACCAAGGGCCGGCTGGACGGTTCCACCCTGTTGCGCAGCATCCGCTACGCCATCGACCGGGCCAGCGCCAACGAATCCCTCGCCAGCAGCGAAGCCCAATACCGGCTGCTGTTTGAGAACAATCCCACGGCCATGTGCCTGGCCGATCCGGACGACGGCACCATTCGCGAACTGAATGCCGCCGCCCGCCTGATGTACGGGCTTGCCGGCGGCAGCGACAGCCCCGTGAACCTGGCCTCGCTGCGGTCGGATCCGATCCCGGGCGAGGCCCTGGCGGAACTCCGCCCGGAAAGCCTGGGCATCGTGATTGCCCCCGGCGCCCGGCTGGAGACCCATCGAAGCCAGGACGGAAGGGCGCTGATTGTGGAGGTGACCGTCCAGCGCATCACCATCAGCCAGGCACCGCGAGCGCTGTACACCTTCCGGGACAAGACCGCAAACGTGGAAAACAGCCGGGAACTGCGACTGATCAAGCGTTGCATCGAGTCCAGCTCCAACGGCATTGTCGTCGCCGACGCTCGCCAGCCGGATATGCCGCTGGTGTACATCAATCCCACCTTCGAGCGGATGACCGGTTATGCCGCCAGTGAGGTACTGGGCCGCAACTGCCGGTTCCTGCAGGGCGACGACTTTGACCTGACCAACGAGCAGGCCCTGTCCGAAATTCGCAAAGCTCTGAAGAACGGCACGGAAATTTCCGTGGTTCTGCGCAACTACCGCAAGGATGGCGCGCCCTTCTGGAACGATCTTTACCTGTCCCCGATCCGGGACGACGAGGGCGTCATCACCCATTATGTGGGCGTGCAGAACGACATCTCGGACCGCAAATCCATCGAGAACCAACTGGCCTATAATTCCAGCCACGATGTGCTCACCCAGTTGCCCAACCGGGCCCTGCTGGAGGACCGGCTGGTGCAGGCCTGCCAGTTTGCGAGGCGCTACCAGCGCCAGGTCGGCGTGCTGTTCATTGACCTGGACGGCTTCAAACTGATCAACGATTCCCTGGGCCACCGGGTCGGCGACCAGATTCTGATCGAGGTGGCCCGGCGCCTGCGGGAGCTGGTACGCTCTGGAGACACGGTGGCCCGGGTCAGCGGCGATGAATTTGTTCTGGCGCTGCCGGACCTGAACCAAAGCGGCGACGCCGAGCAGGTGGTGGAGGGCGTGATCCAGGCCCTCGCTGCTCCCTATAGGGTGGCCGGCGAAACCCTGCACCTGACCGCCAGCATCGGCATGACCACCACCGACGGCAGTATTGCCAACCCGTCTGAGCTGATCCAGCAGGCGGACTTGGCCATGTTCCAGGCCAAGCAGCTGGGCCGAAACACCTGGCAGTGGTTTGCCCGTGAGATGAACGACCAGGCCAGCCAGCGCGTGAAGCTGCGCAACCAGCTGCAGGACGCCATCGACCAGGAAGCTTTGACGCTCTACTACCAGCCGGTGGTGAACGCCCGAACCGGCCAGATCCGCTCGGTGGAGGCCCTCGTGCGCTGGCAGCACCCCGAACAGGGCCTGGTGTCGCCCGCAGACTTTATCCCCCTTGCCGAAGAAACCGGGCAGATCATCGCCCTGGGCCGCTGGGTGCTGGACCAGGCGTGCCGGGATACCGTGCGCCTGCACGCCCTGGGCTTCCGGGACCTGACCATGGCGGTAAACGTCTCACCCATCCAGATTCGCAAGGCCGGGTTCGTGCAGACCGTGCGGGATGTGCTCCGCGCCACCGGCCTGCCCCCTACCAACCTGGAGCTGGAAGTCGTCGAATCGGCGGTCCTGAGCGACACCGATCAGGTGATCCAGGCCCTGCACGAACTGCGAGACCTGGGCGTGCGCATTGCCATTGATGACTTTGGTACGGGCTTCTCCAGCCTCAGTTACATCAAGCTGATGCCGGCCAACAAGATCAAAATCGACCGCTCGTTCATCAAGGACGTGATCCAGAACCGCAGCGACGCGGCCATCACCCAGGGGGTGATTTCCATGGCCCACCACCTGTCCCTGGAAGTGGTCGCCGAAGGCGTGGAAACGGACGCTCACGCCGCGTTCCTGCGCCGCCACCAGTGTGACCTTTTGCAGGGCTATGTGTTTGCCCGGCCCATGCCCTACGCGGATCTGGTGGATTACATCAATCACCGGGGCCAGGGCGATGCGCCGCCTGTGGCGGAAAACGATGGCCAAAAAACCCTGCTGCTGCTGGACGATGAGGCCAACATTCTCCGGGCCCTGGCCCGCACCCTGCGCCGGGACGGCTACCGAATCCTGTCCACCACCAGCGTGCAGGAAGCGTTCAACCTGCTGGCGGAAAACGACGTGCAGGTGATCGTCTCGGACCAGCGTATGCCCGAGATGTCCGGCACCGAATTCCTCAGCCGGGTGAAGGCCATCCACCCGGATACGGTGCGCATTGTGCTCTCGGGCTACACGGACCTGAAATCCGTCACCGACGCCATCAACCAGGGCGCCATCTACAAATTCCTGACCAAACCCTGGGATGATCAGCAGATTCGCCAGCACATTCAGCAGGCGTTTCAATATCACGTTGCCATGCAGGCGTGAACCGGCCCCCGCAGACAGGCCGGCACACTGGTACTGAACCGGTATTCGCAGGTAGACTTTTCGGAAAACGCCACCCGCTGGAAACCCGATCTTGAGCACTCTGGTACGCATTGCCCCCGGCGCCCTGGTGGTCGGGCGCCCGCTTCCCTGGACCGTCTACGACGCCGCCGGCAACGTGCTGCTGCGTCAAGGCTATGTGATCAGCAGCGACACCCAGCTGGAGCAGCTGTTCGAGCGGGGCCGCTTCAAACCCCGCAAGATCGAGCGAGTGGCGGACGAGCCCGTCGAGGACACCCGGGACCGCAACCCGTTTGCCGACTACGCGGAGTTCCTGCACGCGCTCTCGGCCACCCTCAGTGCCATCACCGAGCGTGACCCCTCGGCCCGTCAGCGCCTGCTGGGCCTGTGCCGGATGCTCGACCGCACCTGCCGGGAAGCGCCGGACGCCAGCCTGGCGCTGATCCACCTGTATTCCATCAGCCCCACCATGCAGGAGCAGGTGATTTTCCACGCCATCCTGTGCCAGTTCATCGGCCGACAGTTCGGGCTGGAGGAAAAGCGCATCGCCGCCCTCACCGCCGCCGCGCTCACCGCCAACCTGGCACTGGTGCCGGTGGCGGATCAGTTGAACGCGTCCAACAAGATCCTGTCCGACGAGCAGCGCCAGGTCATCCGGCTGCATCCCCAGCGCAGCATCGAGGCGCTAAAGGCCGCTGGCATCAACAACAACCTGGTGCTGACCATCATCGCTCAACACCACGAACAGGCGGACGGCTCCGGCTATCCCAAGGGCCTGAGCGGCACCGATATCCGACCGGAAGCGGAGATTCTTGCCCTGGCAGAGCGGTATGTGGCCATGATCACCAAGCGCGCCTACCGCAACCGCATGAACATCACCGCCGCCCGCAAGCTGATCGCGGCGCTGGCGGACGGACGCTTCCGGCCGGCCATTCCGAGGGCGCTGCTGGAGGTGCTGGGAGAGTATCCGCCGGGAGTGCTTGTGCGCCTGGACAACAACGAAGTGGGGGTGGTGACCGGCCGGCCGGTGCGGGCCCGGGGCCCGTTTGTAAAAGCCATTTTCGGGCCCCGGGGCAACCGCTACAGCGGCACTTTCGAGCGGGACACCAGCGTGCTGGAGTACAACATCCGCGCGGTGGAGGAGCCCGAGATCATGCCGTCCATGGACTTCAGCCTGATCTGGGGCTTCCGCTCCTGATGCCCCCTATCAACCCAGCCCAAGGGCCCGGGCGTGGTGGTGCAGGTGGTCGTCAATAAACGAGGCAATGAAGAAATAGCTGTGGTCGTAGCCCCGGTGCATCCGCAGATCAATGTGGTGATGGTGCTTCTCGCAGGCCTCCGCCAGCGCCTCCGGGTTGAGCTGGCTCTCCAGAAACTCGTCTGCGGTGCCCTGGTCTACCAACAGCGGTAGGCGCTCTTTCGCATCGGGAATCAGCCGGGTGGCGTCCCATTCTGCCCAGGCGCTTTCATCGTCGCCCAGATAACCCCGGAACGCCTTCTGGCCCCAGGGGCAGGCGGTGGGGTTGGCGATGGGGGCAAACGCCGAGACCGACCGGTAGCGCCCCGGGTTCTTCAGCGCACAGATCAGCGCGCCATGGCCGCCCATGGAATGACCGCTGACGGCGCGCTGGTCGGTCACCGGCAGCTCCCGCTCCACCAGCGCCGGCAGCTCGGTCACCACGTAATCGTACATGCGGTAATGCCGGGCCCAGGGCTGCTCGGTGGCATTGACGTAGAACCCCGCCCCACTGCCAAAATCGTAGCTGTCGTCCTCGCCGGGCAGCGCCACGCCCCGGGGGCTGGTGTCGGGGCAGACAATGGCCAGACCGAGCCGGGCCGCCAGCTTCTGGGCACCGGCCTTCTGCATAAAGTTCTGGTCGGTGCAGGTCAGCCCGGACAGCCAGTACAGCACCGGCGCCGGCGTCGCCTTTGGCCCCAAGGCAGACGGCGGCAGGAAGACGGCGAATTCCATGTCGCAGTCCAGGGTGTCCGACCGGTGACGGTACCGGCGATGCTCGCCGCCAAAACTCACGTTCGTGGATAACTTCTCCATACAAAACCCTCCGCAACGGTTTACAGACGAAAATATCTGACTAAACTCAATCGGTTATACCCTTCTTGAACCGAGTTGGTTCTGCCGGCGGGGTCACCGGTACGGCCCGCCACCTAGGGTAACGCATTCCATAACCAGAAAAACCCGGCAGAGGGAGATCCCTGTGGACGCCATTGAAAGCTTTGTCAGTAGTGTGAACGGACTGGTGTGGGGCCCGCCCATGCTGGTTCTCATTCTGGGTGTCGGCCTGTTTTTGAGCATCGGGCTGAAATTCATGCCCATCCGCAAGCTCGGCGCGGGCTTCCGGCTCATGTGGTCCGGTCGCCAGGCCACCGGCGAGGACGGCGAAATCCCGCCGTTCCAGGCGCTGATGACCGCCCTTTCGGCCACCGTGGGCACCGGTAATATCGCCGGCGTGGCCACCGCGGTGTTCCTCGGCGGCCCCGGTGCACTGCTGTGGATGTGGCTGACCGCCCTGGTGGGCATGGCCACCAAGTATTCCGAGGCGGTACTGGCGGTACGCTTCCGGGAAGTGGACGAGCGCGGTGACCACGTAGGTGGCCCGATGTACTACATCCGCAACGGCCTTGGGCCCAAGTGGGCCTGGCTGGGTGTGCTGTTCGCCATCTTCGCTGCTGTCGCCGGCTTTGGCATCGGCAACACCGTGCAGGCCAACTCCGTGGCCGACGTGATGCAGACCACCTTCAGCATTCCCCATTGGGCCACCGGCCTGGTGCTGATGGTCCTGGTGGGCCTGGTATTGATCGGCGGCATTCGCCGGATCGGCCAGGTGGCCAGTGGCCTGGTGCCGCTGATGGCCATTTCCTACCTGGTGGCCGGGCTGATCGTGCTCGCCATCAACGCCCAGGAAATCCCCGCCGCGCTCGCGCTGGTGTTCAAGCACGCGTTCAGCCCGATCGCCGCGGAAGGCGGCTTTGCCGGCGCCGCCGTCTGGGCCGCCATCCGCTTTGGTGTGGCCCGGGGCGTGTTCTCCAACGAGGCCGGCCTGGGTTCCGCGCCCATCGCCCACGCCGCCGCGCAGACCAAGAACCCCATCAAGCAGGGCATGGTGGCCATGCTAGGCACCTTCATTGACACCATCGTGATCTGCTCCATCACCGGCCTGGTGATCATCACCTCCGGTACCTGGACCAGCGGCGAGTCCGGCGCGGCCCTGACCTCCATGGCCTTTGAGGCGGCGCTGCCCGGCTGGGGCAACTACGTGGTGGCCGTGGCCCTGGCGATTTTCGCGTTCACCACCATCCTGGGCTGGTCGTTCTACGGCGAACGCTGCATCGAGTTCCTGTTCGGCGTGAAGGCCATCGTGCCGTATCGCATCGTCTGGATTCTGGCGGTTCCGGTGGGCGCCACCCTCAACCTGGGCTTCGTCTGGCTGCTGGCGGACACCCTGAACGCCATGATGGCCCTGCCCAACCTGATCGCCCTGCTGCTGCTGAGCCCGGTGGTACTGAAACTGACCCGGGATCACTTCGAGCGGGAACGTTTGGGGCAGAACGGCTGACAAAGAAGCGATGACGGCGGCACGGAACGCGCGCCCGACCGACGTTGGCCGGGCCCGTTGCGTTGCATCAAGCCCCTTGTATTCCGGCCCGGCCGCCATCATGCATACTAATATGCGTTTCCGAGCAGCGCCGCCGGGTGCCGGCGGTTCCACTTACCGGATGATTCACCGTCAGGAGAAGCCTCATGAGCATTCGATTGGGCGACATCGCCCCGGATTTTGAACAGGATTCCACCGAAGGCCGCATCAAGTTCCACGAGTGGCTGGGCAACAGCTGGGGCGTGCTGTTCTCGCACCCGGCGGATTTCACCCCGGTGTGCACCACCGAACTGGGTCTGACCGCCAAGCTGAAGGACGAGTTTGCCAAACGCAACGTGAAAGCCATTGCCCTGAGCGTGGACCCGGTGGATTCCCACCACGACTGGGTGAAGGACATCAACGAGACCCAGGGCTGCGCGGTGAATTTCCCGATCATCGCCGACCACGACCGCACCGTGTCCGGCCTCTACGACATGATTCACCCGAACGCCAACGACAGCCTCACCGTGCGCTCCCTGTTCGTGATCGACCCGAACAAGAAAGTGCGCCTGATGATCACCTATCCGGCGTCCACCGGCCGCAACTTCAACGAGATCCTGCGGGTGATCGACTCCCTGCAGCTGACCGATGAGCACAAGGTGGCCACCCCGGGCAACTGGGAACGGGGCGACGACGTGGTGATCGTGCCGTCCCTGCAGGACGAGGACGAAATCAAACAGCGCTTCCCGAAAGGCTACAAGGCCGTGAAGAAGTACCTGCGCATGACGCCGGACCCGAAGGCCAACTGGGGCGGCAACTGATCGCCCGAGCCTGGGGCCAAACCTGGGGTCAGATGAAACTCATCTGACCCCGATCTCCAACTCCGCAACCTGGGGTCAGATGAAACTCATCTGACCCCGATACCAGACTCTGGAGTCCCCCGGACACTCCGGGGTCAGATGAGTTTCATCTGACCCCTGCTTTGCCCCATCAATGCTCCCCAAAGTACAGCGCTTCCGCCAACAGCCAGATCCTCGACGGCCGGCAGGTCAGCCCCTGGGACAGCTTCCAGACGGTTTCGGTGGACGCCTTCACCGTGCCCCGCTCAATCCCTGAAACAAACGATCGGGCCAGCTGTGCCCGGTCCGCCAGCTCTTCCTGAGTCAGCCCAACCTCCACCCGCCGGAGCTTGATCGCCCGGCCGAACGCCTGCCCCACGTCCGATACCTCGTGCTTGTCCATGAGCGTTCCTTGAGGATCACTGAAAAGTCCCGGGATTTTCAGGCCTGACAAGTCGACAGGCCACTCTCTAGTGTCTACGGTGTGTAGTTATTAGTGGTCAGAATGTCACTTTTTGTGGATTGTGGCCTGTCATGCACCGCTCACGGGAACCCCATAGCTACGACATTGTCACATTTAAAATACATAAATTTATCAGAGGCTTAGCGTTATGCGAATTCATCCCGGGGCGGCGTTCCTGAACGCCTCCGTCCGAACCAAGCTGCTCAGTGGCTTCTGCCTGGTTCTGCTCCTGATGTGCATTATGGCTTTCGTGGCGCTTACTCAAACCCGCCAACTGACGGCCAGTTCGGACCAGCTCAGCGGCATCGCCCGTATTACCGAACACTTCCTGTCCGCCCGGGTCAGTGAAAAAAACCTGCAACTGCGGAACGACAGCGCCGAGGGCAAAAACGCCCAGAGCGAGATCAGCGACGCCCTGAAGCGCACCGACGATCTCGAAGCCGCGGCGTTTTCACCGGAACAGGCCGACCGTTTTAACACCCTGACAGATACCCTCAAGGGCTACCAGGGCTTCCTCGGCAACCTGGCACAGGCCGTGTCCGACCGGGCCGGCGGCGGTGAGGCCAACCTCTCCGACAAGGCGCTGGAGCGCCTGGATCAGCAGATGGTTACCCAGGCCCGACAGGCGGATGACCTGATTGCCACCGCCTATGACGCACAGCGCGCCGCCATGGGGGATTTGGAGTCCCGTACCCGCACGTTCATCTGGGTGGCCCTGGCCGCCGCCGTGGTGTTGGGCCTGGGCATCGCCCTGATCATCACCACCCTGATTACCCGGCCCCTGGACCGCATTGTCGGCCAGGCCGAGTACATCGCCAACGGCGACCTGACCCACAACCTTGAGCCGGATCGGAAAGACGAACTGGGGCGTCTGATGACCGTGATCCAGACCATGACGGTGAACCTGCGGGCGCTGATCAAGGAATTGCAGGACGGCGTCACCCAGATTGCCAGTTCGTCGGAAGAGCTGTCTGCGGTGACCGAGCAGACCAGCGCCGGCGCCCGGCAGCAGCGGGAGGAGACCGACCAGGCCGCCACCGCCATGAACGAGATGACCGCCACCGTTCATGAGGTGTCCCAGAACGCCGCCTCCGCCGCCCAGTCGGCGGAAATGGCCGATGAACATGCCAAAGAGGGCTTTCATCTGGTCAAACAAACCGCCAAGCAGGTGGATACGCTGTCCGATGACATAGAGGCCAGCAAAACGCGCATCCAGACGCTGAACGCGGACGTGGGCGATATCGGCAAGATCCTGGATGTGATTGACGGCATCGCCGAGCAGACCAACCTACTGGCCCTGAACGCCGCCATCGAAGCCGCCCGCGCTGGCGAGCACGGCCGCGGTTTTGCGGTGGTGGCGGACGAAGTACGGGGGCTGGCGCAACGCACCCAGAGTTCCGTCGAGCAGATTGAGGAGTTGATCAACCGGCTGAAGGAATCCGCCGAGCAGGCGGTGCACGGCATGGATCGCAACAGCGACAGCGCGGACGCCGCCGTGGTGGTGGTACGCAACGCCGGGGAAGCGCTCAAGACCATCGCCGAGGCGGTCTCGAACATCCAGGGCATGAACCACCAGATCGCCGCTGCGGTGGAGCAGCAGTCCTCGGTGGCCGAGTCGATCAACCAGGGGGTGGTCACCATCCGCGAGGTGACCGACCAGTCCGCCACCGCCAACGAGCAGATCGCCATCGCCAGCAACGAGCTGGCCAAACTGGGCGCCGATCTGCACCGCTCGGTGGCGCGGTTCGCGGTGTAAACCGGGGGTCATAAACCGGGGGTCAGATGAAGGCTTTCATCTGACCCCTTCTTCTGCATCTGACCCCTTCTTCTGATCAGAACGCCGGAACCACGGCGCCCTTGTACTTCTCCAGGATGAACTGCTTCACGTCGTCCGAATGCAGGGCCTTGGCCAGCTTCTGCATGGCGTCGCTGTCCTTGTTGTCCGGGCGGGCAACGAGGATGTTCACGTAGGGGGAGTCGGCGCCTTCAATCACCAGGGCGTCCTTGGTGGGGTTCAGGCCGGCTTCCAGGGCGTAGTTGGTGTTGATCAGGGCCAGGTCCACCTGGTTCAGGATGCGGGGCAGCGTGGCCGCTTCCAGTTCCTTGAAGTCCAGGTTCTTGGGGTTCTTGGCTATGTCCCGGGGCGTCGCGGTGATGGTGGCATCGTCCTTGAGGGTGATCAGGCCCGCCTTCTGCAGCAGCAGCAGGGCTCGGCCGCCGTTGGTCGGGTCGTTCGGGATGGCCACTACGGCGCCGTCCTTCAGCTCATCCAGGGAGTCGATCTTGCTGGAGTAGGCGCCGAACGGCTCCACGTGCACGCCGGTCACGGCCACCAGGTTGGTGCCACGGCCCTTGTTGAACTCGTCCAGGTAAGGCTGGTGCTGGAAGTAGTTGGCGTCCATCTGCTTCTGGTCCACCTGGATGTTCGGCTGGACGTAGTCGGTGAACACCTTGATGTTCAGATCCACCCCTTCCTCGGCCAGCTTCGGCTTGATGTGTTCCAGGATCTCAGCGTGGGGCACCGGGGTGGCGGCCACGGTGAGGGTTTCGGCGGACGCGGATGCGGCAAAGGTGGTCACCGCAGCGGCGGCCAGCGCCACGAAAGTCTTTTTCACGTTCATATTCATCTCCTAGTTGAGTTGCTATCTCTTTATAAGCGTTGGCTCGAAGAAAGACGTCGGGGCCGGCGGTGGGGCGGGACGGCTGAAAACGTGGAGCGCCAAGGATGGCGCGACCGAGCCCTACAGGGACGTATTTACGGGCGTTTTTCAGCCGTCCCGCCCCACCGCCGGCTTGCACCGGAACTAGCGGCGACTGAAATACAACACCAGTCGATCACCCACCATCTGCAGCACCTGCACAAAAATAACCAGAAGGGCTACGGTAATCACCATCACGTCGGTCTGGAATCGTTGATAACCGAAGCGGATGGCCAGGTCCCCCAGGCCGCCGCCGCCGATAACGCCGGACATGGCCGCGTAGGACACCAGGGTGATGGCGGTAACGGTAATGCCGGCGATGATGCCCGGCAGCGCCTCCGGCAGCAACGCGCCGAAGATGATCTGGCGCACGGTGGCGCCCATGGCCTGGGTGGCCTCGATGATGCCCCGGTCCACCTCCCGCAGGGAGGTTTCCACCAGCCGGGCGAAGAAGGGCGCGCCACCGGCCACCAGCGGCGGAATAGCACCGGCCACCCCCAGGGAGGTGCCGATCAGCAGCACCGTAAACGGAATCATCACGATCAGCAGGATGATGAACGGCACCGAACGCAGCACGTTCACCACAAACGACAGCACCGCGTAGGCCACCGGCTGCTCCAGCAGCTGGCGCTTGCCGGTGAGGAACAGCAGCACGCCAATGGGCAACCCGATCAGCACGCTGAACAGCAGGGACAGGCCCACCATCACCAGGGTGTCCCAGCTGGCCAGGCCGATTTCGGCCCAGTCGACGTTGGTCAGTAAGGCATCCATCAGCGCACCACCTCCACGTGAACGTCCGCGGCGTCGAACGCCTTCATGGCCAGGTCAAGATCTCCGCCCACCAGGGACAGGGTCAGCTGGCCGTAGGGAATGTCCTTGATATGGTCAATGCGCCCGGAAAGAATGCTGAAATCCACCCCGGAGGCCCGGGCCACGCTCCCCAGCAGCGGCTGGTAGGTGGCGTCGCCCTTGAAAGTCAGCCGAAGGATGCGGCCATTGGCTTTCTGCAGGTCCGCGGCCAGCTCGCCGGCGTCCACGTTCTCGCTCTCGAACACGAAGTCCCGGGTGGTGGGGTGGCTGGGGTGCAGGAACACCTCGCTCACCGGCCCCATCTCCACCACGTTGCCGGCATCCATCACCGCCACCCGGTCGCAGACCCGGCGCACCACGTCCATCTCGTGGGTGATCAGCACGATGGTCAGGCCCAGCTCCCGATTGATGTCCGCCAGCAGCGACAGCACCGATTGGGTGGTCTGGGGGTCCAGGGCGCTGGTGGCCTCGTCGCACAGCAGGATGGTGGGGCGGCAGGCCAGCGCCCGGGCAATCCCGACCCGCTGTTTCTGCCCGCCGGACAGCTGGGACGGGTACTTGTCGGCGTGGTCGGTGAGGCTCACCCGGGCCAGCAGCTCCGAAACCCGGTCCCGGATCTCCGCTTTCGAGTAAATGCCCGCCAGCTTCATCGGGAACGCAATGTTCTCCTGCACCGTCTTGGAGGACAGCAGATTGAAATGCTGGAAGATCATGCCGACCTTGCGGCGGAACGCCCGCAGCTCGTTGGCGCTGTATCGGGTGATGTCCTCGCCGTCGATCAGGATGCGGCCGCCGGTGGGCGGCTCCAGCAGGTTGATCAGCCGCACCAGGGTGGACTTCCCCGCCCCCGAGTGCCCGACGATGCCGAACACCTCGCCGGTTTTGATGGTCATGTCCGTCGGGTGCAGCGCGGGGATCGCCCGGCCCGCCACCGTGTAGGACTTGTGTACCTGGTCAAATACAATCACGTTCAGTGCCTTGTGGGACGGATAAGAACAGTGTTAAAACCGGCGATTATAGCGCATTGTGTACACAAACCCGAGGCCCGGGATGGCCAGCCACACTGACCCAGATCCAGCACCCCCCGGAGAACAAGAGCGTGATTGAACACGACGGCACCACCCCCGAGCGACTGACCTCGACCCGAGCCTGGGTCACCTACCTGAGCAAGGTGGAGCTGCCGGTGCTGGCCAACACCCTGCGCCGCATCGACGAGCTCACCGAAAGCCAGAACAGCACCGTTAACGAACTGGCCAATGTGATCCTGAACGACGCCCAGCTCACCTCCCAGGTGCTGCGGCTCTCCAACACCGTGTTCTACAACCAGACCCGCACCCAGGTGAGCACCGTCAGCCGGGCGATCACGCTGATCGGCTTTGACGCGGTGAAATCCATGGCCATCTCCTCCCTGGTGGTGGACAGCCTGCTGAAGCGGACCGACCGCCCCCACCTGCTGCGCTGCCTGGCCCGGGCCATCCACGCGGCGGTGCAGGCCCGCCTGCTGATGCCGTCCCGCAACGATAATGCCCTGGAAGAAGTGTTCATCGGCGCCCTGCTGATGAACATCGGCGAGCTGGCGTTCTGGTCCTGCGAGACACCCCAGGCCAGTGAACTGGAACAGCACCTGCGGGCGGGCGAGGCGCCCACCGAAGCACAGAAGACTGTGCTGCACACCACCTTTCCGGAAATCACCCGTGGCCTGGTGGAAGCCTGGTCCCTCGGGCCGTTCATCCGGGACGTCGTCTCCGCCGGGCAACCCACCTCCATGGCCAGCTCCCTGGTGCGCCACACCGTAGAGATGGCGAGGCTGTCCGAAGACGGCTGGCAGGGCAAGGACATGGACAGGGTGCTCGAACAGCTGGCCAAGGATATTGGTGAGGCGCCCGCCACGGTGCGGGACCGCGCAAAGATCAACGCCGCCGAGGCCGCCAAAGTGGCGGTGTCCCTGGGCCTTCCCCAGGTCACCGCTCTGATGCCCGGCCAGCAGGAGTCACCGGGTCAGGAATCGGCGCCCCAGGTGGACCCGAACCTGCAGCTGCAGATTCTCCGGGACCTGACCCTGAGCCTGTCGGAAAAACCGGACATCAACGAAATCTGCCAGTTGGTGATCGAAGGCATTCACCGGGCCGTCGGAATGCAGCGGGTGGCCTTGCTGATGGCGGATCGCAGCGGGCAGTTGCTGCTGCCCCGGAAGGTCGGCGGTAAGGGCACCGAGGCGTGGCGGGAGCGCTTCCATATCAGCCGGGGCGGCGCGGGCCCCCTGGACAGCTTGGCGGAGCACAGCCACTGCGAGGTGTTTCAGCCGACGGCCCAGGCCGCCAATGTAGACTACGATCGCTGGCTCGGCCGGGTGCCGGCGCTGGTCGGGCCGCTGAGGGCGGGCGGGCGCGTCGTCGGGCTGTTCTATGCGGACAACGCCGCCAGCCCCTACACGCCCTCCAGTGAGCAGCTCGCGGCGTTTGAGCACTTTGTGCAAAATGCCCAGCTCTGCCTCACGCTGCTGTCCGCCCGGCACTGAACCGAGCCGGACGGCGTCGCAGGAAACGGTTCGGCGTTACAGCGAATAGAGCTTCGCCACGTGCAGAATCGGGCCCGTCGGTGCCCCCGTGGGTGACCCGCCCCGGGGCTCCAGGCTGATCGCCAGGGTGCGGCTGCTGGCCAGCACTTTGCGGAGCCGGTCGTCCAGCGGGATCACGGTAACGTTGCCCGCCGTCAGGACGCCGAGGGACAGGGGCGCACCCGTCTCCGGCACCACCCACAGTTCGTAATCCTTGCCCGGATTAGCGGCGGTCGCCGCCACCGGACGCAGCCGCAGCTGATTCTGGTTGGCGGTTTCGGACACCAGCCAGAGCGGGTCATCCACGTCTGGCTGCACCACGGCACCGGACAGCGCCAGCTCGGCACCGGTGTCCCGGGTTCCAGGGTTCACCCCCAGAAGCAGCGCCAGCACCACGGCCGCTGCCGTCGCGGCAAGGCTCCATCCCGGCCAGAACCAACGCGCCCAGCCAGAGACCCCCTGAGCCTGGGTGCGCGCAACCGGCACACTCGCCGCGGACCGCTCCCGGGACGGCCAGAGCCGACGGCTAACGCCCTGCCATACCGACGCGGGTGGCGCCTGCTCCGGCAGGGCCGTGCTCAGTTCGCCCAGTCGCTCCTCCCAGAAACGGACCTCCTGGCGCACGGCGGAGGACCCGACCATCCAACGCTCAAAGCGCCGGCGGGCGGCACCCTGCAGCGAACCAAGCACGTACTCGGCCGCCAGCGCTTCAATGCGTTCCGGGGTCTGTTTCATAGGGTCCTCATTGTTCCAAACAGCGTTTCAGGGCCATCAGCCCCCGCCGGATCCAGCTTTTCACGGTGCCGATAGGGGAGCTCAGGGCCAGGGCCAGCTCCTCGTGGGTCAGGCCTCGATAATACGACAGCAGGATACTGTCCCGCTGCACGTCACTTAACTCATTCAGGCAGCCCGTCAGCCGGGTCGCGCCAGCGTCCTTGAGGGACTGTTCCAGGGGCCCGTCACGGCCGTCATCCAGGTCCGCGAGCGACTCATCACCGACGGTTGCCCGGGACTTTCGGGCCCGCATCAGGTCCAGCGTCCGATATCGGGCAATGCCCATCATCCAGTTCAGCGGCGTGCCACGATCCCGGTGATAGTCGCCGGCGCGGTGCCAGATCTGCACGAACGCGTCCTGCAGCGCCTCTTCCGCCAGTTCCCGCTGGCCGGCCAGCTTCAGGCACAGCCCAAACAGACGGGACGACACCCGATCGTACAACTGTTGAAACGCCAGCCGGTCTTCCCGGGCCGTGGCCAGCAATAACCGCATCAACGGTTCCTGTTCATCCATCGAGTCCACCATGGCTCGCGATCTCCTTGCTTTCAAAACCCATACGGAGCCGGGGGCAAACGGGATGCATCGGCCGGCAAAAACAACGCCGATGTCAGCGTTCGACTTTTTTTGCCCGCGACTGCATCCGCCGCTCCCTCCGCCCCGTTTTTCCGGTGCACCACAACAACGCTGTAAACACTGTGCCAAGGAGAGACCCATGAGCATCACCCTTAAAACCACCGGGCTGGCGACGCTGGGCTTCGTGACCCTGCTGTCGTCCGGCCTGGCCCAGGCCTCCAGCCACCGGGAAGCGCCGTTCATCACCAAGACCCCGAAAGTGGACGCCACCGATTTCTATATGTTCCGCAGCTATGAGTCCGGCCGAAGCGGCTTCGTGACCCTGGTCGCCAACTACCTGCCCCTGCAGGACGCCTACGGCGGACCGAACTACTTTGACCTGGACCCGGACGCGCTCTATGAGATCCACATCGACAACAACGGCGACGCCAAGGAAGACATCACCTACCAGTTCCGCTTTGAGGATGAATTCAACGACCTGCAGCTGAACGTGGGCGGCAAGATGGTCTCCGTACCCCTGAAAAACATTGGCGACGCCACTGACAGCGGCAACGTGCAGGCCAGCCAGCGGTACACCGTGACCGTGGTCACCGGCGACCGTCGCCAGGGCGCGGCCCAGATGGCCACCAACATCGATAACGGCACCGAATATTTCGACAAGCCGCTGGACAACATCGGTGAAAAATCCTTCGGCACCGGCTACGCCAGCTACGCCGACCAACACATCTTCGCCATCAATTTGCCTGGCTGCTCAACCCCGGGCCGGGTGTTCGTGGGCCAGCGCAAAGAAGCCTTCGCCGTCAATCTGGGTGAAATCTTCGACCTGGTCAACACCAACCCGCTGGGCGCGCGCGATGCCGAAGGCGCCGGCGACCTGGCCGACAAGAACGTCACCTCCCTGGCCCTGGAAGTACCCACCAGTTGCCTGACCGGCTCAGCCAAAACCTCCGGCGGTGACCCGGTGATTGGCGCCTGGACCACCGCCAGCGTGCGCCAGGCCACAGTCATGAACCCGGCGCCGACTGCCCTCGACGGCACGGGCAAAGGCGCATCCGTGACCGGTGGCGCCTACGTGCAGGTCTCCCGTCTCGGCATGCCTCTGGTGAATGAGGTCGTCATCGGCCTGAAAGACAAGGACCGCTTCAACGCCAGCGAGCCGATGGACGACGGCCAGTTCCTGACCTACGTGACCAACCCCACGCTGCCGGCGCTGCTGGAAGTGCTGTTCGGCGGTGCCGGTGCCCAGGCCCCGGCCACGCCCCGCAACGACCTGGTGGCGGCCTTCCTGACCGGTGTTGACGGCCTGAACCAGCCGGTGGGCGTCACCGCCTCCGAGATGCTGCGCCTGAACACCGCCATTGCGGTGACCGCGCCGGCCAGCCAGAACGATCTGGGCGTGCTGGGCGGCGATAACGCGGGCTTCCCGAACGGCCGTCGTCCGGTGGATGACGTGGTGGACTCGGAACTGCGGGTGGCGATGGGTGCCCTGACCACGGACGCCCCCAACAAGGACGCACCGTTCACCGACGGCGTGCAGCTGGACCCGTCCACCCTGCTGACCCGGTTCCCGTACCTGGGTACGCCGATGTCCGGCTCACCGAACGGACTCTGAGGAGGCGATCATGAGACTTATTCTTTCGTTATCGCTGGCGGCGGTCACCGCCGCCTTGCTCAGCGGCTGCTTCGGCGGCTCCGGAAACGGCGATGCCCTGGCCACGTCGAAGGACTTCACCACCTTCGTCAAGCAGGAAATCAACAACACCCGGGACGACCGGGAATCGGTCAACATCAACCGTCTGGACTTCAGCTTCAACGACCAGACCAACCCCCAGGCGTTTGACGATGTCCTGGCCAACTGATGCCTCGCCCCGGCCACTGCGCCGGGGCAGGCTCACCCGCCACACCCGGGCCTGGCCCGGGCTGTGGTTACTTCTGACGTTGGGCGCAGGTATCGCTGAGGCGGCACCGGCGCCCATCCAGACCCAATTTCCGGACACGGAGGTGCTGGCCGAACTGCCCGCCGTGACCATTGATACCCGCACCGTCGACACCACCCCGGACGCCCTGGCACAAAGGCTCCGGGAGGACATCGCCCAGGCCCGGAAAACCGGCGACCCCCGGTTCATCGGCTACGGCGAAGGGCGGCTGCGGCGCTGGCCCGAAGACCGGATGACCCCGGAACTGCGAGTGCTCCGGGCCACACTGGCCCAGAGCCAGCACCGGTTTGACGTGGCCGAAACGGATTTGCGCTGGGTGGTGGATCACGGCGACGGCGCGAACCGGGCTCAGGCCCTGCTGACCCTGGCCAGCATTCTCACCGTTCAGGGCCGCTATGATGGCGCCCGCGCTGCGTGTGACGATCTCAGCAACGCCTACCCCGGCCTGATCTCCGATAGTTGCCTGGCTACGGTGGACGCCCGCACCGGCAACGCCCAGACCGCGTTTGATCGTTTGAACGAGGCACTGCGATCGGCCCCCAGCGACAGCACCAGCCGCCTCTGGGCCCTGGGCACCCTGGCGGACCTGGCCGACCAGCTGGATGACACCCGCGCCGGTATGTACTGGCAACAAGTGCTGTTGCAGGACCCGGACGACCTGTATACGCGAACCCAGCTGGCGGACTGGAGCCTTCGCCACGGCCAGCCCAAGCGCACCCTGGCCCTGACCGCCGACTACCCCGCTGTGGACGCCCTCGCCGTGCTGCGGGCCATGGCCCTGAAGTCCCTGGGCGATCCGGCCCTGTCTCCCTTGGTGGCGCATCTGCGAGAGCGGTTCTCCGAAGCCCGGTGGCGCGGCAACCTGCTCCACAAGCGGGACTACGCCCGCTTTGAGCTGCACGTTGAAGGCAACCCGGTGCTGGCGCTGGAATTTGCCGAGAAGAACTGGACCACCCAGCGCGAACCGGCGGACACCCGGCTGCTCCTGCTGGCGGCCAGGGCCGCGAATGCGCCGGAGCCTGAAGCCGATCTGCGGCAATGGCTCGACCGCTGGCAGCAGAGTGATCAACGGTATCCGCCAGCTGACCCTTCGGCGGCGCTGTCGGGTTCACGCCCCACACTGGCACAGGAGACCTTGCGGCCATGACGACAGCCCTATTGCCCGCATCGGGAACCTCCGGACGCACACCGCTGATCGTCGGCCTGCTGATGATGCTGGTCGTGCTCGCCCCCCCCGCCTGGGCCCACAAGGCCAGCGACAGCTTTGTGTATCTCACGGATAACGGACAGAACCTCCGGATTGATGTGGCACTGCGGGACCTGGCCCTGCTGGTACCGCTGGACGCCGATGGCGACCGTCAGGTGACCGGCGCCGAATTGCGCGCCGCCCGGGCGGAACTGACCCGTACCGTGGAATCCGGGGTGACCACCTCGGCCAGTGGCGAACCGTGTCGGCTGGAGGGAAAAACCTGGGGCGTATCAGAGCACAGCGACGGGTTCTACGCCGCCTCGCAATACCGGGTTCGCTGCCCGGACGGCACCGCCCCCGACCAGCTCCGCTACACGCTGCTGTTTGACGTGGACCCGCTGCACCGGGCGCTGGTGAGCCTGGGCTCAGAAGACAGCGAGCGGCTCACCGTGATTGGCCCGGACACCGGCTCCCTGGACCTGGCGGCGCCCGCACCTTCCCGCTGGCAGACCTTCGCCCTGTTCATCGGCCAGGGCATCTGGCACCTGCTGATGGGGCTGGACCACCTGCTGTTCCTGCTGGTGCTGGCGATTCCGGCCACGTTGGGCCGGGCAGGCAATGTGCCGGAGCAGGGGCGGGTGCCCGGTGACCCGTCATCCATGGGCCTGAAGCCGCGGCTCCGCTCCCTCGCGGGCATCGTCACCGCCTTCACCATCGCCCACTCCATCACCCTGGCCCTGTCCGCGCTGCACCTGGTCACCTTGCCCAGCGCCTGGGTGGAAACGGTGATTGCCCTGTCTATCGCGGTGACCGCCGTCAACGTGATCTGGCCCATCCTGGGACGGCGCACCTGGCTGCTGGCGTTCGGTTTCGGGCTGGTGCACGGCTTCGGCTTCGCCAGCGTGCTGGCGGACCTGACCAGCGGCACCGGCCAGCTCGCAGTCGCGCTGGCCGGGTTCAACCTGGGGGTGGAAGTGGGGCAGCTGGGGCTGCTGGCAATCGGCTTCCCGATCCTCTACTGGCTGTCCCAGCGGCCCATGTACGAGCGCCGGCTGGTGCCGGCGCTGCTGATTCTGGTGGGGATCACCAGTTTGATGTGGGTGGGGCAGAGGATGCCGATATAGCGCTGAGAGTGCCGCGCCGCTTAGCTCATCCTCCGGCTCCGCCGGAACGGACAAGCTCCGCCGAGCCCGACAGCAGGGTGACGAATTTGCGGTTACTGGCCACCTCATGCCGGACCCGGATATTGGCATCGCCGGCCGGATCAATGATGGAGTCTCCGGGGAACACTTCCACTTCCGTGTTCAACGACAACACAACCGTGTCCGTCGCCGGGCTTTCGCCAGGCCCGGAAGACCCGCCGTTGTCGCAGGCGGCCAGCGCCAGAACACACAGCATAACCAGCGTACACTTCGATACCCGACGGTAATCCATCGTGTGCTCCTCAGAACGTAATGACCCGGGTGACCGGTGTCTCGATGATGATAGCGGCCGCATTGCCGGTGCCCTGAACGGAAATCCGGTTACCCGCCTCGAACGGGCTGCCCTCATTGGTGGCCTCATCCGCCGTTGAGCAATTCGCCGACGCCTCATCGTAGCTGCCCAATCCGGTATTCGACTCACCGTTGGCAAAGGTTTCCACCCACGCGCACCGGTCGGTGCCGTCTACGTGAACGCGGCTGCGGACCACGCCCGGAGCAGTGAGGGTTGTGTACGCCCCGGCAATGGCGAAGTCCGCCCGGGACGACACACCCTGACGGTTTTTCACCTCGTGCCAGGCAAGGCCTTTGCTATCGGCGCCGGCGACGAGACGGCGGCCCTCAACCATGGCAGTTGTGGTGATCGCCGGGCCATTCATGCCCGGATCGCCAAGCAGCGTCCGGGTGCCCGGCAATGCACTGGTCGCCCGGGTGCTGATGCCATTCACCGCGACTTCGTGACGGCTCTCGCCGTTGATCAGGGTGTCCAGGTAGAAGGTGGTGGTGCCACTGTCGACAACCGTCGTCGCGCGGTCGTTAAACAGCAGGGACAGACCGTTAGGCAGCAGGGACAGCGCGCCATTGTCCGCCAGGCCGTCACGGCCGCGCAGGCCCTGTATCGCCGTGCCATTGATCCGGACCTGCAACGTCAGCGTGCCAGCGGACAACGGGCGCTGAGCGACGAACCCATCGCCGCCAACGGCGGCCTCAACAAACACCGAGCTGTTGTCGCCGGAGGTATCGGTGACTTCGAGCCGGCTGACCATGGCATCACCGGAGGAGGACTGCGAGCGAACCTCCGCACTGCGGTTCAGGCCGTTCAGGTCCGGATCGCTCTCACTGCACACCTCCTGCAATGCGCCGTTGCTGAGGGCAATCGCCGAGCAGGCAGGGGTGGTGGGCCCGCCAGCGCTCTCCGTGTAACTGAGGACGTTGTTGCTGGTGATGGTTCCCGCTGTGGCCCCCTGTGACAACTGAACGGCACCCGCCGCATCGACCGAACTGACCGACCCGGCCTCCCGAACCGTCATCACGCGGGCCGGTTGATCGCTCCGTGTGGCCAGCGCGGTCAGCGTGCCGTCCGGTTCGATCCGCACCTGCCGGCGGACGGTCTCCGCGCCATCCATGAGTTCACCGTCCATTGTCACCGAACCATCGGCAGACAGCTGGATCGCCGACGGCACCATCGCAAACTGATGCTCTGTCGTAACCGCCGTGGCCGTTGCCGATGCTCTGATCGCCGAGCTTACCTGAAGCCCGCCACTGGCAGGCTGGACCAACGTGACCTGGGTGCTTGCGCCAGACCCGGTTTCAAATCGGGCCTCTGACGTCACCTGGCCATCGCCGGCAACCCGGATATCCAGACCCATCGCATCGCTGGTCAGGGTGCTGACCACCACGCCGCCATTGGTCACCTGCACCGTCGTGGTGCCATCCGGCGATACCCGCACGACCTGCTCGGTGCCACTGCCGCCGAACGTCAGCGTTTGTTGCCCCTGGGCGTCCGGCCCATCGGTAGTGGGCAGCGGAGCGCTGGCGTCGTCCAGGGTCACGCTGAGGTTCCGGCGCTGGCCATACTGGTCCACAAAAGCCAGCGCGTATCGGGCCCGCGGCGGCTGGTCGTCGGTGTACTCGGGCCACCGGCCCGGAACCACCTCCAGCTGTGGGCTTGAGCCATCAACCACAAACAGATCCGGATTGCTGTCCTGGCTGACCGGCCCCGCCGATCCGACCGCCGGTTCTGAGGCCAGGTCGTTTGCGGTATCGGATGTGGCGGTCACCGACAGCTCGAACGCCGGCAGGCTGGCGCTCTGGTCGCCGTTGCTGACGGAGATCACAATGTTCGTTGTGGCACCGACATCCCCTGCGCCGGGCGTGCCCGAGAGCTGGCCGGTAGCAGCATCAAACGACGCCCAGGACGGACGATGGCTGATGCTGAACGTGAGCGGTTGCCCATAGACGTCCTTCGCCAGCGGCGTAAACCGGTAGGCGCTGCCCACGGCAATGGTTGTTGTCGGCGATCCGCTGATCAGGGGCAGGGGGATAGAGCCCTCCACCGCGCCAATATCCACAGAACTGGCCACAATACGCGGCGCGCCGGTAGCGTCTAGAGGCAGCGGTTCCGCGGTCTTGCTGTCGCCGTCAAGATCAGCGCTATCCGCCGGCAGAGCGGCGTTGCTACCCGCGCCCCAGAGCGCGCTGCCTTCCTGCAGCTGATGCACCGGCACGCCGGCGCCGTTCACCTGGGCGAGCGTTCCCAGCAGCAGCGAATCCGTGCCCTGTTCGTTCAGGTTGCCGGTATCAATGGCCAGGGTGGTTAGCGTGCCGAAGTAGTTGTTGCGGCCCTCTTCGAGGGTCCCGGCCACATCGTCTGGGGTATCGCCGGTAGCCAGAGCCGAGCCGCCAGTGGCGGCCGCGGCCGTCGCGCCCGAGGTGTTCCCAGCCACCACTGAGTTGAAGAACCGGCCAATGATGCCGTTGGCCGAGACGCCTCCGGCACTGTCCGCAGCGGCGTTGCCAACGATGGTGGTGTTGTAGACCGCCGCATTGCCGCTGGCAATCCGCAGACCACCACCAATCGATCCGGTTCCAAGAGCGGCGTTACCGCTGATGGTGGTGTTGACGATCCGCAGGTCCGTGCCCTGGAACTGAATACCGCCACCTTCCGCTCCGGCGCCGTCTGCGGCGTTGCCCGACACGGTACTGTCAAACAGGTGGAGGACGCCCGCCCCGAGGACCCGAATGCCGCCGCCGTACGAATCGCTGTGGTTGCCAGAAACGGTTGTCCGGATGAGGGTCAGCGTTGCTCCGAAGCTGTAGATGCCACCGCCGCCAGCGCCGACTTCAACGCTATTGGTCACCCCGGAGTCTGACAGGGTCGCGCTGGCACCACTACCGAGTGCAAGACCGCCACCACCGCCGATCGCAGAACCGTCCGTCAGGATAAGACCGTTCAACACGATACCGGCCATCCCCCCATCGACCGACAGCACCCGGCTGAAACCGCCGGCTGAAATCGTCACATCGGCCGACTCATTCCCATCGACATCGCCGTTGATGCGGAGATTCGGCTGCTGGATATCGAGTGAGTTGCCATTCAGGGTAATCGTGCCGCCCTGGGAACCGTCCGTGCCACTGTCCAGATCAAAGGTCACGGTATCACCACCGCTCCGGGCCCAGGCCAGCGCTTCCCGCAGGCTCAGGCCGCTTCCGTCGGCCTCATCATCCGCCAGCGAGGCACCGATGGTTTCATCATCGCCTGTGTCCAGATTGCTGGTCACCTGCAGGGTCAGCGCTTTCGTGCGCACGGTGTAATCGTTGGAGTCGGTGGTTCCGGTGGCCACGTTGTTGCTGGCATCCATCACCCCGGCGTTATCCAGGGTAATCACGTTGCCGGCCACGTAGGTGTTCTCCGTCGGCGTCAATGTCGCCGTCCAGGTGATCCCGCCATCGGAAGAGGCGACGTTACTGAGGGTGCCGTTCGCAACGGTAAGGTCGGCGTTACTGAACCCGGTCACCGCCTCGTCGAAGGTAATGGTCACCAGCGAGGTCTCACCGGTCAGCAGTTCGTTGTCCGCAACGACAAGGGTTGCCGTAGGCGCCGTGACGTCCGCCACGGTGAAGTTCCAGGCGGTGCTGTCTGCAATGCCCGCGTAGGCCGTACCCGCGAGATCCTTGACGGCAGTGCTGCCAACCAGCACGTAATAGCTCGCGTTTTCTGCCAGCGCCGAGGCGGGCTGAATGGTCAGGGTGTTACCGGTGACGGTCAGTTGGCCGCCGGCAGAAGCCACATCAATGGTGGCCACCGGGGTGTTCGCCGAATCGTAGATCACGATGTTGCCGGTGCCGAGGGCGATGTCCTCGCTGAACGTCATCACCAGAGCGGTGTTGGACGCCACCGCCGCCGCATCGTCCATTGGGCTGAGGCTTTGCAGCGTTGGTGCGGCGGTGTCCACGTTGACGCCGGAGGTATCTCCGACGTTGCTCAGGGCCAGGGAGAGATCGTTCGCGGCCGCGTCTTTGATGGTGCCACCGTTAAGCGCCAAAGACGTCCCGACGTCGATGCCATCGCTGTCATCGTCACCCGCCTGCACGGTGTACTGGAAAGAGAGCGCCGTGGTTCCGGAGCCCGACACGTACTGGGCATTGCGGGGCGAAGCGCCGAGGGTCAGTGGCAGGTAGGGCGTACCGCCGGCGGTGTTTACCGTGGCGTTTTCGGAGGTGTTCACGGTGAAAGACAGCACTTCACCGGTCACATAGGTGCCGCTGGCCGGTACCGTGACAGAACTGATTTCCGGAACCACCCCGTCCACCAGTACCGATGCCGTACTGCCAACATTGTTCAGCGCGAGATTCAGGGGATTCCCGGAGCCGTCCCGCAAGGTGCCGCCGTTCGCGTCGATTGACCCGCTGACGGCAATGCCATTGCTGTCCAGGTCACCGCTCTGGATGGTGTAGCGGAACACCAGCCAGGGCGAGGCCGAACCACTGACATAGTCGGCGTAGCGGGTGGTCGAACCCACCGTCAGCGCGATCCGTGGCGTGCCACCGGCGGTGTCCACCACCACGTCGTTGGCTGAGGCAATGTTGACCGTAAAATCGAGGTTCTGGCCCGCGATGTAAGTGGCATTGGCCGGCACCGATACGGAGCCCACGGTGGGCGCAGCATTATCCACGTAGGCGTTGGACGTATCCGCCCGGGTAATGCGGTTTCCGGCGTTGTCCGTGGCCGACACCGACACGTTGCGGCCGGAAGCCTCAATGCTGCCGGCCACCAGCGTGTAGGTGGCGGTCCAGGTGCCCGCGCTGTTGGTTGCCGCCACCGCCGAACCGCCGCCGAACTGGGAGAAATCTACTGTGGCCGAAGAAATGGTATCGCTGTTATTGTCGCCGCCGGCCGTGTTGTTCCAGGTGGCCGTTACGGTGTCGCCGATCAGATAGGTGCCGCTGGAGCCGGTGCCGCCGCTGATGCTGATGTTCGCATCCGTCACCACCGGGGCGAGGGTATCGACGGTGGCGTTGGAGGTATCGGCGGCGGTGGTGCTGTTGCCCGCGTTGTCGGTCACGCTCACCGATACGTTCCGATTGGTCGCGTCGATGGCGCCGGCGGTCAGCGTGTAGGTTGCCGTCCAGGTGCCAGAACTGTTGGACGCCACAACCGCCGAACCGCCGCCAAACGCGCTGAAATCTACGGTGACAGAGGAGGCGTCGGCATTGTTATCGCCAGCGGCCGTGTTGTTCCAGGTGGCGGTTACCGTGTCGCCAATCTTGAAAGCACCGCCCGTGCCGCTCCCGCCCGATATGGAAATCTTGCCATCGGTCACTGTTGGCGCCACGTTATCGACCGTGGCGTTGGTGGTATCCGCCGTGGTGGTTGAGCCCGCCGAATTGGTGGCCGTGACGCTGACATTGCGGTTGGTCGCGTCCACCGTGCCGGAAACCAGGGTGTAGGTTGCCGTCCAGACGCCGCTGCTCTCCGTGGCCGCGACGGCCGATCCGCCACCAAAACTGGAGAAATCCATGGTGACACCGGTCACGCCGGTGTTGTTGTCGCCGCCCGCGCTGTTGTCCCAGGTGGCGGTCACCGTGTCGCCAATTCTGTAAGCGCCGCCGGTGCCGGAGGCGCCGCTGATGGCGATGTTGCCGTCCGTTACCGTGGGGGTGACCGGGGCTCCGACGCCGGTGACTGTAAACCGGTCAACATAAAAGTATCCGTTGCCATCATCGACCGTCACCGTAACGCTCGTTGTGCTGGCCGAAAGACTGCTCAGATCGATCGTCTGGTTATCACCATTTACTATCGTAATACCGGGAATGACGCCCCCAGCGCCGCCGGTAATTGTGAAAGTCTCTGTAGAACCACTGGCGTTCACCAGATTGATGCTGTTTGCAGTGAATGCTGGGTGCCCCTGGAAGTAGAGCGTCGCCGCGCTTTCGCCTTCGCTGGTATAACCATAAGTGGCAGGAGGCCCGTAATTTCTGGCGGCCGTGCTGTATTTCTGGCCGTCAAACACAATGACGTAACTTCCGGCCTGAAAGGTGGCGTTTATAGAGCCGTCACCCTTCGAGTACCCGTTGTAGGTCGATCCGTACTGGCCAACGTTGACCGCGTTGTCAAACTCGATGGTGCCGGTAAACGGTGCAAGCACCGCCGAATAATCGGCAATCGCCCTCGCCGAGAACGGCAGCGTCGCGTGCACGTCACCGCGGGTAATCTCCAGGTCCCAGTCACCCTGCTGACGGGCGCCGCCGGTAAAATCATCGGACGCAGCCAGGTTCACCCGGGCCTTCTGCTGAAACAGATCCAGGAATTCAGCGCCTTTATCACCCTGCGCCAGGTCACAGCCGTAGAACAGCACGTCGGCCGACGGCGCCAGCGCCCTGTGGAGGGCATTGAACATCGACACGTCGCGCCTCAGGGCGGCGGCGTCCACGGAGGAGTTGCCCAAAAACAGGCGACCGTTGTCCGCGTGGGAGACAATGTGCAGCGCCGACAGGTTTCGATAAGCTCTTAACACCTCCGCCAGCTGCGCCAGGCCCGGCGCGTCACGGCGCAGTTCCACCACGGCGATGCCCGGTTTTACCGCGCGGTATAGCGCGGTTTTATCGGGGACCGCGCCATCGATCACCAACAGTTCCCGAACGGGCTGTGCACTGAGAATACCCAGGACGTCGTCGCGGGCGGGCTCCATGGCCCCGCTGCGCTCCGGCACCGGCAAGACCCCGGCAGAGCGCAGAGCGCTCGGCGCCAAGCCCAGATTGCTACCCAGACTTTTCCCCAGGTGCCTCTCCGCGCTCAGGTAACTGCGGGCATACCCGGTCGAGGCCTGAACCGGCACACCACAAAGCCCCAGGGGCAACAACAAGGAGGGAAGCCCGGTAAGCAGATGTTTTTTCATGGTGGTCAGTGTCCGTCGCGAGGCGCAGAGGAGGTCGGGGGGTGCTTTTTGGGGGCAATGCTGTGGGCGGCGGTGCCTTGGGGGTCCTGCCAGAAATCCATGCCCTGGTATTTCACAAACAGATCCGGCGGCAGAATGCTGCGCCGGGGCTGGTAAGTCACTTTCTTTTTGACGCTGTGCAGGCCTTTCACGCCGAGGGTCGCGTCAAACTCGCTTTCGGCGTAGTCAACCTGATCAAAATCGTGGTCAAACCCTGGCTCCCCGAGGAACTGGTATATGAGTTCCAGGGTGCGACCCGGGTGCTGGGTGAGCAGGTCGTAGTCAACCAGCAGCAGCCGGTCGGAAAATTCGCCGTAATAGGCTTCTTTCAGGGCGGTCCACGCCGCGCCCACCGCCCCGCCGGCACTCATCAGGGCCTCGCAGCGGGTGTACACCGTCTGGCGGCTGGCGGCGTTGAACATGCGGCTGTAATCGAACGGGTTTTTCCGGTAGATCACTTCAAAGCTGTCCATGATCCACGCGGGGTTACGCACACAGCAGATCACCTTGAAGTCGCCAAACAGCTCGGTGAGCTGGTGCAGGCGGGCGGTCCACTGGCGGTTGGTGTCGAACAGCACTTCGTGGTTCGCGGCCTTGTCTTCGTAATAGGCGGCAAACAGGGCGTGGCACAGGCGCTTGCGGAGGGCTTCGTCGAAAAAGGGGTAAAACTCGCTGCCGGCGCCCGTCTGTTCCAGTACGCCGTTCAGCAGCCCGGCCACGGGGCTGCTCATGGACGCATGAAACCGGGGGTTCTGACGCAGGATGCCGGCGAGTAACGTCGACCCCGACCGGGGAAGGCCCGAAATAAAGTGTACTTCGCGGAAGTCAGACGTGTGACCCGGGACAGCATTCGCTGGCATAACGTTCCCTGCTTGGCCTTGCGCAACAAACGGTTCAATGCTGCCAGTACAACGGTCAGGTCATTGAGCGGAGGTTATCGTGTTGTTAGTCATCCAACCATTGACTCTGGACAGACTATAGCAACAACGCCGCACAACAACTGTAAAACAGCGTCAAATTCAGTGAGGAAGCACCACGAATCCGTGAGGATTTGTACGCATCACGATGGGGCATGGCCAGAGGGTGAGCCAGAAAGCAGCTTGGAGGGTTGGCGCCCCTGAATCGCGGTTTCGGGGCGCCTGTTTCGGTTGCGCTATCACCGCATTGTCAATGCAATGCTCGCAACTGCCGCGGATACAGTGCCGCGCTCACTTCCGGCTCCTCAAGCAGGTCAGACAGATCCTGGTCCACGGCCACCTCGTCGCCCTCTGCCGGCAG
The DNA here is from genome assembly GCF_037080155.1 of Marinobacter sp. C2H3. Taxonomy (NCBI): domain Bacteria; kingdom Pseudomonadati; phylum Pseudomonadota; class Gammaproteobacteria; order Pseudomonadales; family Marinobacteraceae; genus Marinobacter; species Marinobacter sp. C2H3. The sequence goes on from NZ_JBBBNZ010000003.1 coordinate 427,504, forward strand.
CGGGTCGAACAGGGTGTTCAGCCAGGCGGCCACTGAGGGCGCTTCGTCCCGGCGGTAATCCGTGGACAGCGCCTTGATCCGGCGGAAGCCGATGATGCGCTGGTGACGGGGGTCCCGGATCTGTTCAAAGCCCCGCCAGTAGACATGATCCCGGGTGTGCAACTGCACGAACAGGGTGTCGATCGGCCCGCCGGTGTCGTCGTCCTCTGCGGGCGGCTGGGCCTCGTCGCGGTTTTCCGGGGTCTTGTGCCGGATGGTGGTCCAGGCCGGATAGAGCACGGCCACCGCATCGGCTTCGACATGCTCCCGGGCGGCGCGCAGGATCAGTCCCCAGCGCGCTTTGTCGGCATCGGTTTCCAGAGAATTGATGGGCAGGTCATAGCTCTGATCGCTGGACAGGACAATGGCCATCATGGGGGCATCAAGCTCCCCCATGGCCTCAGCCTGAGCGACGGACACCAGATCGTCGATTGCCATCGGTTGGTTCATAACACACGCCTCCTCGATGCCATCAGGTGAGGGAACTCAGGGCTCCCTGTCTCACAGCATAGCCTGTTCCCCACGGAAAGATAAACGTGGTGGCGGCGCCGGCGGATCACAACCCCCGCACAAAGACACCGCTAGGCGGGCTCAGAAGGCGTGTTCCAGGCGCTCGTACTGGCTGAACCAGGGCTGGGCCTCCTCCAGCTGCGCCGCCAGTTGCAGCAACACGCCCTCGCCCCCGTGGGGTGCGCCGAACTGGACGCCCACCGGCAGGCCGGCAGCGGTCCACTGCAGCGGCACGGACATGGCCGGCGTGCCGGTCAGGTTAGCGAGCTGGGTAAAGGGTGTGCGGGCGAGGCTCTCCATCACCAGTTGGTCCACCTGGCCGGTTCGGTGCACCAGGCGGCCGGCCCGCAGGGAAAGCATCAGCCGGGCCACAACCTTCAGATGGGCGGGGGTTTCCAGCTCGCCAATCCGGGCAGGCAACTGGCCGGTGGTGGGGCACAGGTACAGGTCATAGCTTTGAAAATACGTGCCCAGGGCCCGGGCAAAGTCGTTCCATTGCTGGCGTCGGCGCACGTACTCGGACAACGGCAGGGTCTCGCCGAGCATACCCAGCAGCCGGGTATCCAGCTCGAAATCGCCGTCGGTGGCGCCCAGGGTTTCCCGGGCCCGAGCCATCATGGCGGACACTTCACCGAAGTACAGGCCCAGGTAGCAACGGGCCAGGGCCATGCCATCAAACTCCGGGCGGGCATACTCCACGTGGTGGCCCAGGTGTTCCAGGGTACGGGCGGTGTCCTCCACCGCCGCCACACACTCGGGCGCCACCTCAGTGCCGTAGGGGGAGGACGTAAACACACCAATGCGCAGGGGGCCCGGTGCCCGCTGGATCAATTCCGCGTAGGCGGCCTCCGGCGGCGCAATCACAAACGGATCACCGGTCGCCGGCCCCGCCAACGCATCCAGCATGGCGGCGCTGTCCCGGACGGTGCGGGACACCACGTGATCGCTGGAGGCGCCGGTCCAGGCCTCACCGGCGTAGGGGCCGTTGGACAGGCGGCCTCGGGAAGGCTTCAGGCCGAACAGACCGTTGTAGGCGGCGGGAATACGGATGGAGCCGCCGCCGTCGTTGGCCCCGGCCATGGGTACGATGCCGGCGGCCACGGCCGCGCCGGAGCCGCCGCTGGAGCCGCCCGGGGTCCGGGTGGTGTCCCACGGGTTGCGGCAGGCGCCCCAGAGCGCGGGTTCGGTGACGGCCTTCAGGCCAAGCTCAGGGGTGGTGGTGCGCCCGAGGATGCGCAGGCCGGCGCCGGTGGCCCGCCGGACGAATTCGGAATCCTTCGGTGCCACGTAAGCGCGGAAGGCGCGGCTGCCGTAGCTGCAGGGCTGGCCGGCCTGTTCCTGAGCCAGGTCCTTGAGCAGCAGGGGCACGCCGGCAAACGGGCCGGCGCTGACGACGCTGTCATCCAGCGCATCGGAAAACTGGGGGTGGCAGATGGCGTTGAGGGTGCCGTTCACCTGGCTGGCTCGCTCAACGGCGGCTTCGCACACCTCACGCGCGCTGACGTCACCCCGGGCGATCAGATCGGCAAGGGCGGTGGCGTCGTATCGAAGGTAGTCGGTTTGCTGCATAACGCGGTCCATTTGTTATTGTGTGGTGTCTGATTGAGCCCAATGCTTGAGCCCAACCCGTCCGTGCGACAGCCCAACCCGTTCAGGTGGCGCCTTGATGACTCGCAAAACCGAAAGCTTACGCCAGCGCCTGCGCATTTTCACCCTGCTGGCCCTGGCCGCCTGGGCCAGTAGCGCCCCGGCCTCGGAACCCGAGGAAACCACGCCGGATCCCGCCGCCGGCGAGCCCAGCCCGTGGACGCAGGTGGTGCGGGCGTCGCCCTACTGGGTCAGCCAGGGGGTCTATCAGAACGTGCTGACCCTGCGCCGCTGGGTGCTCGAAGGCCGCAGTTACTGCGCCGAGCCCGACCGCCACATCCTGTACGACATGCGCGGCCGATTCCTGGCCTGGCTGTCCGACGGCGACGACCGGGCAGAGACCCAGGCCCGGCTGAACGACACCCGCGAGGCCCTGGCCAAGCGGGGCGCCGTGGACACTTGGCTGCCGGGCGAGGACGGCCAGGCCGGCTACCCGTTTGCCCTGTCCTGCGACCAGCCCTTCGCCGACCTGGACGAAGCGATCGATCGTCTGGTCGGTACGGACCCGGACGACCGGCTCTGGGGCCGCTGGGACACGCTGGATTTCGCCTCGGAGGATCACCCACGAAGCCTGGCGGAGGCGCTTTGGTATGTGTACCAGAACCGCGTCGAGGCCGGCCGCCTGTCGCTGCCCGCCGGGCTGATACACCACCTGGCCGGGCAGATCCTGATCGAGAGCGGCGCCCGCAGCCAGGCCCACTCTGCCGCCAATGCCCGGGGCATTTTTCAGCTCTCACCCACGGCGCTGTCCGACTGTGAGATCCGCCCGGACAACGTCTGGCACCGCCTGGCCCAAATCGATTGTGCGCTGCGCCTGACCGCCCAGAACGCGCGCAACCTGCGACCAGCGTTCGAGGCCCGGTTCGGCAACCTGCCTGACGACAAACGGCAAACGCTGTTCCACCTGCTGCTGATCCAGGCGTATCATGGTGGCGCCGGCCGCGTCACGGCCCTGCTGGAGGACCCGGAACTGTCCCGACCGGCAGCCTATTTCGCCGAGCACGCGGACCGGTTCAGCGCCGGCGACATCGCCTTCGGGATGGTGTTCCATAACCTCGGCCGGGACCGGCTCGGGCTGGCGTCGCTGTATTACGTGGCCGATGTGGAGCTGGCCAGCGAAGCGTTGTGCCGCCGGTGGCAGCGGGACGCCGCTGACGCCACCACAGCGGATGACTTCACCGCGGGATTGTGCCCAGGGCCCCCGCCAGCGGACTGACCGTTCGACCCATGACACTGCCTGTTGATCTTCTTCCGGATGCCCTGTCCCCGGGCGTCGCCCTGTTCCTGCTCGCCTGCTCCGCCGTCACGTCCATGGTCACTGCTGCCCTGGGTGCCGGTGGCGGTCTCCTGCTACTGGTGCTGATGGCCAGCTGGCTGCCGCCGGCGGCGATCATTCCCGTGCACGGCATGGTGCAACTGGGGTCCAACGGCGGGCGCATGGCCATGACCTTCCGCCACATTGACTGGCGGGTGATCGCGGCGTTCGCCCCCGGGGTTCTGGCGGGCGCCGGCCTGGGTGCCCTGGTGCTGGTGCACCTGCCCGAACACCTGTGGCAGCTGGCGATTGCCCTGTTCGTGCTGTTCCTGTGCTGGGGGCCCGCGCTGCCCAAGGGCGCGTTTGGCCCGCTGGGCGTGTTTATCGCCGCCGGCCTCACCAGCTTCGTCAGCCTGTTTGTCGGCGCCACCGGGCCGCTGGTGGCGGCCTTCATCAAACAGATTCACGCCGACCGATTCAAAACCGTGGCCACCTTCGCCACCGCGATGACCCTGCAGCACCTGCCCAAGGCGGTGGTGTTCGGGGCCGCCGGGTTCGTATTCTCAGATTGGCTGGGGTTCATCCTGGCGATGGTAGTGTGCGGTTTCACCGGCACCTGGCTGGGCCTGCGGCTGCTGAATGCCCTGGATAACCGCCGCTTTACCCGGCTGTTCAACCTGGTGCTCACGCTGCTGGCGCTGCGCCTGTTGTGGCTGGCGGGGGTCACCGCCGGCTGGTGGTCGTCGCCGTTCTGATCCGCGGCCGCCACGTCCTGATCCAATCGGGGCCGGGCCGCACCGGATTACGCCATCGGCATCGCGGGGGATGACACCACCACCCGGTTGCGGCCGCCAGCCTTGGCGGCGTAGGCCGCTTCGTCGGCCCGGGCGACCACCGCCCGGGGTTCCGCATCGGTCGCCCGCACATCGGTGACGCCAATGGAGGCGGTCACGCTGAAACGGCGGCCGTCCTGTTCCAGCACCAGTGCTTCGACATCCGCCCGCAACCGTTCCGCCAGCTGTTCGGCACGGGCGAGGCCGCAGGCGGGCAGCAGAATGCCGAATTCGTCGCCGCCCAGGCGGGCCACCACGTCCGAACTGCGAACCGCCTCCCGGAACCGGTCCGCCAGGCGCCGCAGCAAGTCATCACCGAGCAGGTGCCCGCCCAGGTCGTTCACCGGCTTGAAGTGGTCGAGATCAATCATCATCAGCACCGTCGGCACCGGCTGCCCGCCGGCTTCGCCCAGCGCTTTCACCAGGGCCGCGGTGAACGCGCGGCGGTTGGCCAGCTGGGTCAGGGCGTCGTGGGTAGCCTCCCAGGACAGCCGTTCTTCGGCGCGGCGCCGGTCGCTGTCGTCCCGAAGCACAAACACCATGCGCTCGTCGGGGGTGCCCCGTCGCAGGTGCAGCATGGTCAGATCAATGTCGTAGGTCTCACCGGCCCAGTTGCGGACGGTGCAGTACACGCTGTCGAGTTCGTCCGAGGCCAGGAACGCGTCGCGGCTCCAGGTACCGGCGTCGGTCTTCACTTCGATCTTGGTGAAAAAGTCCCCGCTGCGGCAATCCACCTCGCTGCCCAGGAAACGGCAGGCGGCATCGTTGGCGTAGCGGATGCCACCGTCCACATCCACCAGCAGGACCCCTTCCTGCAGGGCGCCGAGAATGCCCTCGGCCATTTCCTGTTCCTGGCGCAGGCGCTCGAACACCTCTGCACGCTCCGCGATCAGGCGGTTGAACAGGTCCGCCACCAGCCGGATTTCGGTACCACCGGCGATGTCCACCGCGGTTTGCCGGCGCCCTTCGTGCAGGTCCCGGATTTGCCGCCCGAGCCGCCGCAGGGGTGACAACAGCCGGCCGAACGCCCACAGGGACAGGGGAATCATCACCGCCACCACCGCCAGCAGCAGCCAGACAAACGCGTCTCCGATGCGGGAGAGGGGGGCCAGCGCCTCCCGGGTCGGCCATACGCCCATAACAAACCAGGGCACCTGGGCCATCTGCTGCACCGACAGCAGGCTCGGTTCGCCGTTTTCGCTGCGGCCATTGCGAGTGCCCTCAAAGCCGGCCATGGCCTCTCTTATCAAGGCGTTACCGGTATCCACACGGCCCAGGGGCGCGTCACCCGTGCCGTTCATCACCCGGATACCGGCCCGCGTGACCACCTCGAGGTAGCCGCTCTGGCCGAGGTGCACCCCGGCGATGTCCCGGATCAGGTTATCCCCGGACAGTACAATGGTGCCGCCGATCATCCCGATAAACCGCTGGCGGGCGTCAAACAGGGGTGCCGCCACCATGATGGTGGGCCGCTGGCGCTGCGCCGACAGGAACGGGGCGCTGACCACCGGCGTCGGCTGGCGTGAAACCTCTCGGAAATAGGGCCGATAGGAGACGTTGGTTCCAACGAGACCGCTGTACTCCGGTGACGCGGCCAGCAGCTCTCCGTCGTCCCCCACGAGATACAAGCCATCGAACAGGTGGCTCAGGGCAACCTGCTGCCGGAGCAGGGTTCGGGCGTTCTGCCGCAGCGCGCCGGCGGGCATGCTGAGGCTGCTGGCCACATGGCTAAGGACGTCCAGGCGGCGGCGCAGCCGGTCGTCCAGCTCATTGGCCACCAACCGGCTCAAGGTCGCCAACTGATCCTGGGACTGCTGCCCCAGCTCACCCTGGCTGAGCCACATGTTGGCGACCGTGAGCGCCAGGGCGGTCAGCAGCACGGCCGCCACAACCAGCGCCACGGCTCGATTTACCAGGCTGGCCAGCCAGGTTTTGATGATCACTGCGCTACTCCCTCCATGCCGCTGAGTCTAGCAAAATCCACCGGGTTGACGACGGCGGCCCTTGTTGATGTTATTGATAATCGTTACTATTACAGTCCGCATTTGATAACGGTGACCGCGATGTTTTCCCTGACCCCAGACCATCCCCTCAGTGCGCTGCTCAACATGGGCGGCCCGGTCATGCTGGCTCTAGTCGCGCTGGCCTTGGTGTGCATGGCAGCGTTTATCTACCTGATGCTCGGCGGCGTCCTTTACGCACCCCGGCAGACCCGCCCGCTCCGCCGCGCCCTGGCCGACTGGACCCACAGCCGCGGCACGCTCGACATCGACGCGCTGCCGCTCGCCCCGCATCGTCTCCAGCGCAGGAATCCGATGGTCAGCCTGGTCCGCCAGGCGATGGCGGCTTGCCAGGCCGGCATCGACTCGGCCACCCTCCGGGAAACGCTGGGCAGCCAGGCGGAACAGGCCCTCAAACCGTTCGAGGCGCCCCTGCGCATCATCGAACTCACCGCTGCCCTATCGCCGCTGCTGGGGCTTCTGGGCACCGTGCTTGGCATGATGGACGCCTTCAGCACCATGGCCGCCAGCACCGGCCGGGCCGACGCCAGCCAGCTCAGCGGCGGCATCTACACGGCGTTATCGACCACGGCCGCCGGCCTGGTGGTGGCTATTCCGGCCGCCGCGCTCGCCGCCTGGGTGGACTTTCGGCTGCGCCGGTTGCGCCAGACTCTGAACGACACGCTGATCACCGTGCTCAGCGCCGGCGCCGAGCCAATGCGGCGCGCGCCGCAGCCCTCCGCTGCCGCGCATGAGACACCCCATACCGGCAATCCGGCGTCCATGGCGCACGAGGATAACGGGGCCCGGGCCGGGCGAACGCCTTCCGATCAGCGCGCCCGGGTGGCCCATGCAACTGGTTGACCAGCCACCCCGGCGGCCATTGCCGATCCGGCTGACGCCGCTGATTGATGTTGTCTTCATCCTGCTGGTCTTCTTTATGCTGACCACCCGTTTGCTGCCGGTGTCCACCCTCGCGCTGGACAACCAGACCGCCACCGCCCGCGCGCCCGGCGACCCCGTGCCCACCGTCACCGTTGAAGCGGACGGCCAGCTGCGCTGGCAGGGCACAACCGGCGACCCCAACGCCATCGCCGCCCGCCTGCGAAACGCTGGCATAACCGAGGTCAATCTGGCTACGGCACCCGAGGCCAGACTGACCCACCTCACCGGGGCCCTGAGCCAACTGGACAGCGCCCACATCCGCGCCCACTGGCAGAGGAGGGCGCCGGCCACGCCATGACGCCACTGCTGCCAGCCCCCGAACGCGGCACATCCCTTCAGGATCGCCTGGAGGAGGCCCTGCTGCCGCTGATCAATCTGGTGTTCCTGCTGCTGATGTTCTTCCTGATGGCCGGGCATCTGTCCGATGAGCCATTGCCCGGGTTGCCGGCAGGACCGAACGGGGGCGACCGGGCACCGGTGCGTGCCGATCTGGTCATTACCGAAAGCGGGCACTTCCGGGTAAACGGCGAGACGCTGACAGCGGATGCACTTCCCGGATCGCTGCCGGCCCCGGCGGCGGACGAGCCGCTGCGAATTGCCGCCGCCGGCCAACTGGCCATGACGCAGCTCGAACCCCTGCTGGCAGAGCTGGAACACCTGGGTTACCAGGACGTGATGTTGCTGACGGAGCCGGCGGAATGACGCCCCTGGCCCGACGCCACCGACCGGCTCAAGCAAGCCCGCCAGTCTCTCGGCACCGGCCCATCGGCCGCTGGCCCACCCTCTGGCTACTGCCGACGGCCATTACCCTGACGGCCCTGCTGGCGGCCAGCCTGACCCCGGACACGCTGCCACAGCCAGGGGCCGTCAGCGTCTTAAGCGAGTCCCCGGCCCTGCGCCTTCGCCTGGCCGGGCCTGTCACTGCAACGTCCGCCACCCCGGAGCAATCGCGCTCCGAAGCGGCCGCACCCGAGCCTGCGACGACGAGCCCCGCACCGGAACAGCCCGAACCCCAACCGGCTAAACCCTCCCCCGAGCAACCGGAACCCCGGAAACACACTCGGCCGGCGCCTGCCCCGGCCACCGCGCCGACGCCCAGGGCAGAGGCGCCCGAGGCCCAGGAGAAACCGGCGCCCTCCATCCAAAGCGGTGACGGGGGCGATGCGGCCGTCACCCTCAACGCCGGTGCGTCCGAGCGCACCGACGATTACCTCAGCCGCCTGACCCGCCATCTGAGCCGCTTCTATCAGTATCCCCGCCGCGCTCGCCGGCTGGGGCAGGAAGGCACGGCGGTGGTCCAGTTCAGCTTTACCCGGGACGGCACCCTGATCGACCACCGGCTCTCGGACAGTTCCGGCCACGACCGGCTCGACCAGGCCGCGCTGGCCATGCTGGCCAAGGCCGCCCCCCTGCCGCCGGTGCCGGACAGCATGGCCGGCGACCGCTTCCGTTTCGCCCTGCCGGTGCGCTTCCGGCTGCGGTAAGCCGGCTGCCCGTGCCCCTCCCACGGGCACTGGTGCCGTGGCCGCGCACTGACACGGTGCAGTCTCGCATCGCCCGTGGCGACCGCCTGCCCCGGCGAAAACTTGAGTAACTCACCGTTTTACAGAGAGTTTCTGCCACCAGGTCTGTACTTGGCACGGCGCCTGCAAATGTCCCAGTAACAGGGCCAATGGCGGCCCTGTACAGCGTGACATTTGCATTTGGACAACGGCGTCTGTGCGGCATTCGAGGGTCTGGGCCCCGAAGCCGTCAGCGCCGTTTTTTTTGGGGCACAGGCTTGCCAGTGTGGCACCGGTGCCAAGGCAGGAATCGAGGAAATCACCATGTCATACATTGCGCCTTCCGAGTTCGTCACCAAAATGGTCGACGCCGGCGAATCCAAGATTTACATGTCCACCCGGGACACCCTCATCCGCGCCTACATGGCCGGCGCCATTCTCGCCCTCGCCGCGGTGTTCGCGGTAACCGTGGCGGTTCAGACCGGCGTCTTCCTGATTGGCGCCGTGCTCTTCCCCATTGGCTTCTGCATGCTCTACCTGATGGGCTTTGACCTGCTCACCGGCGTGTTCATGCTCACGCCCCTGGCCCTGCTCGACAAACGCCCCGGCGTCACGCCGGCGTCCATCCTGCGTAACTGGGGCTGGGTATTCCTGGGCAACTTCGGCGGTGCCCTGACCGTGGCGTTCATGATGGCGTTCATCTTCACCTACGGCTTCAGCACCGATCCGGGTCCCATCGGCACCAAGATTGCCGGCATCGGCGAGGCCCGTACCCTGGGCTACGCGGAATACGGCGCGGCCGGCTGGTTCACCATTTTCATCCGCGGCATGCTGTGCAACTGGATGGTGTCCATGGGCGTGGTCGGCGCGATGATCTCCACCAACGTGACGGGCAAGATCCTGGCCATGTGGATGCCGATCATGCTGTTCTTCTTCATGGGCTTTGAGCACTCCGTGGTGAACATGTTCCTGTTCCCCTCCGCGATGATCATGGGCGGCAACTTCTCCATCGCCGACTACTTCATCTGGAACGAAATCCCCACCGCCCTGGGCAACCTGGTGGGTGGCCTGGCCTTCACCGGCCTGACCCTGTACACCACCCATGTGCGCACCGCGCCCAAGCGTCCGCGCCCGGCCGTGGTCGGCGACGCGGCCCTGTCCGGCAGCCATGGCGGCTGACGGCGGGCCTGGCACCGGCCGGCTGCGGGTTCGCGCCGGCCAGTGCTCCGACCGGGGCCGGAAAGCCACCAACCAGGATTTCCACGGCCTCTGGACCCCCGATGATCGCGCCCTGGCCACCCGGGGCGTTGCCGTGGCACTTGCCGACGGCATCAGTTCCAGCAACGTCAGCCAGGTGGCCGCGGAAGCCGCAGTCACCGGCTTTCTCAACGATTACTACAGCACGCCGGATACCTGGTCGGTGAAACACGCCGCCCACCGGGTGCTGTCCGCCACCAACGCGTGGCTGCACGCCCAGACCCGGCAAAGCCAGTACCGCTACGACCTCGACCGGGGCTACGTCTGCACCCTGGCGGTACTGATCCTGCACTCCACCACCGCCCACGTGTTCCACGCCGGCGATACCCGGGTGTATCGCCTGCGGGGGGACCGGCTGGAATGCCTCACCGACGACCACCGGCTGTGGCTGTCCCGCACCGAAAGCTGCCTGACCCGGGCCATGGGCCTGGAGCACCGGATTGAACTGGATTATCACAGCGTGCCGGTGACGGTGGGGGACCGCTTCCTGCTGGCCACCGACGGCGTCTACGAGTTCCTGGACGATGCGGCCCTGCGCCACACGCTGACCAGCGGCGATGATCTGGACGCGACCGCCCGGGCACTGGTGGACCAGGCCCTGGCCGCCTGCAGCGACGACAACCTGACGGTGCAAGTGCTTGAGGTAAGCGACCTGCCGGATACCCAGGCGGCCAACGAACTGGAGCAGGCGCTGGAGGCACTGCCGTTGCCGCCGGAACTCGCGCCCGGCCAGCGCCTCGACGGCTACCGGATTCTGGACACCCTGCACGCCAGCAGCCGCAGCCAGGTGCTCTTGGCGGTGGACGAGGCCACCGACAGCCGGGTTGCGCTGAAACTGCCGTCCCGGGAGCAGCGGGACGACCCCGCCTACCTGGCCCGGTTCGCCGCCGAGGCCTGGATCGGCCAGCGCCTCCACAGCCCCCACGTGGTGCGCCCGTTTGCGCCGGAGCGGGCCCGCAGTTGCCTGTACCTGGCCACCCATTACGTCGCCGGCGAGTCCCTGCGCCAGTGGATGCTGGACCGCCCGAAGCCGGCCCTGGCCGAGGTGAGAGCCTTGGTGGCACAGGTGGTCAAGGGCTTGCGAGCGTTTCACCGGCTGGAAATGGCACATCTGGATATGCGCCCCGACAACGTCCGCCTGGACGCCGCCGGCACCGCGCAGCTGATCGATTTCGGCGCCACCCGGGTGGCCGGTCTGCCCGCCTTTGACGCCCAGAACGAGGATGCCGTACCCCGGGGCGCCGCCCTGTACTGCGCGCCAGAAATCCTGCTGGGGGAGCCGGGTGACTGGCGCTCAGACCAGTTCTCCCTGGGGGTGATGACCTACCAGATGCTGACCGGGGCGCTGCCCTACGATACCGACGTGCCCGGCATCCGCCAGCGCAGCGATCTGCGCCGGCTGCACTACCGGCCCGCCCGGGACCGGCGACCGGACCTGCCGCCCTGGCTGGACGACGCCCTCGCCCGGGCCGTGCACCCCGAGCCCCACAAGCGCTATCCGGCGTTGTCGGAATTCGTCCAGGGCCTGCACCAGCCGGACCCGGACTGGCACCGGCGCCACCGGCCACCGCTGATGGCCCGCCACCCGGTGGTGTTCTGGCAGGGGGTGTCCGCCGCGCTGCTGCTGGCGCTGCTCGCCAGCCTTGCCCTCGGCCGGTAACCCGCCGGGCAACGTTTTGCCCGGCCAGCCATTCCTCGCCCGATCCCCAGGCGGGTTGTTGCCCGGGACAGGTTCGGCGATCGCACGGAATTCGATAGATGACTGTTTTAACGGGGAAATGTCAGGCTGGCACGGCACTTGATTAGAGGTCTGCGCCATCGGCAACCGCCGGTGTCAGGATTCTCTACCATCAACGTCAAGGAGCAGACAATGCCAACTCCCTGTTATATCAGCATCGAAGGCCAGACCCAGGGCAACATCACCGCCGGCGCCTTCACCTCCGATTCCGTCGGCAACATCTACGTGGAAGGCCACGAAGACGAAATCCTGGTGCAGGAATTCAGCCACGTCGTCACCGTGCCCACCGACCCGCAGTCCGGCCAGCCCTCCGGCCAGCGCGTCCACAAGCCCTTCAAGTTTACCTCCGCGCTGAACAAAGCCACGCCGCTGATGTACAACGCGCTGGCGTCCGGCGAAATGCTGCCCAAGGTCGAACTCAAGTGGTACCGCACCTCCGTTGAAGGCAAGCAGGAGCATTTCTTCTCCACGCTGCTGGAAGACGCCACCATCATCGACATCAACTGCAATATGCCCCACTGCCAGGACTCCGGTAACGCGGACTTCACCCAGCTGGTCACCGTGTCCCTGTCCTACCGCAAGGTCACCTGGGAGCACGCCGTAGCTGGCACCTCCGGCGCTGACGACTGGCGTTCGCCGGTCGAGGCATAAGCCGTGGCCGGGAGGCGTCGCCTCCCGGTGCTTTTCCGGCAAGACCCACCCCTCCCGCCATAGCAATTCCTCGTCACCGACGTTACCCTTTTCCTGTCACCGTAAGCTCTCACCCGCTGTGGGCGAAGAACGCGAGTGCCACCCTCCCAAAAAACCATGGCGATTGCCTCTGCTCACAGGATGCCGTCGATGCCTCCGGCCAACACCGATGCCCGCCATCTGGCCCACCTCATGTGCGACGCCACCCGCGATCTGCTCTGGGCGCGGGCGCCGGACACGGTGCGGAGCAACGGCCTGCAGGTCCGCGTTGGTTCCGGAGCCGCCACCTACCACCGGTTTGATCCGTCCGCCCGGGTGCATCGGATTACCTACGGCCAACGGATGGTGGCGGCCAAGCAGCAGCCGGCGCAGGCGGTGGGATGGCTGTCGGCCCGGGAGATTCGGGGACGGGGTTACTTTGACGGGGTAATGAGCACCCTGAACCTGCTGGCCCACACCTGCTGCCACGAATTTGCCCATCTTCTCCAGTACAGCGCCGGTGAACGACGCTACCGCTCGGTGCACAACCGGGCTTTCTACCAGCACCTGGACAACCTGCACGCCAGCGGCGCGGCGGAGGCGGTGCGTCACCACCTTCGGGCCGGCGCGGACACCGCCGGCGTGCACCTGCCGGATACCGAGTTCGACGCGCCCAGCCCCACGGCGCTCCGGGCCCGGTGGTCGGTGGGGGATCCGGTGGTGTTCGGCGAGGGCCCAAGGCGCCACCGGGGCCAGGTGGAGCGCGTCAACCGCAAGACCTGCACGGTGCGCACCACCCATCCGACCCCCGGCGCCCGCTACCGGGTACCGATGATCCTGCTGCGCACCCTGGAAACGGCCTGAACAGAAACGGCCTGAACGGAAACCGCCCGAACGCCGCCTGACCATCCGGACTTGTCCTGAGGCCGCCTGCCCCCTTGGTCGGGCTGCGGGTTACCGGTTCAGGCGCTATGCTGTAGGGATTGTGTGCGTGCGCTAAGTGCAGCCACGCCAGACCCACCCGGCAGGAGACCCCGAATGGCAACACCGTCCCAACACGACCTTCGCAAAGACTTTCGCGCCCTGCTCGCCAGTGACCGGTGCTACTACACCGCGTCCACCTTTGACCCGATGTCCGCCCGCATTGCCGCGGACCTGGGTTTCGAGGTGGGCATCCTGGGCGGCTCGGTGGTGTCGTTGCAGGTGTTGGCCGCGCCGGATTTTGCCCTGATCACCCTGAGTGAGTTCACCGAGCAGGCCACCCGCATCGGCCGGGTGGCCCGGCTGCCCATCATCGCCGACGCCGATCACGGCTACGGCAACGCCCTGAACGTGATGCGCACGGTGACCGAACTGGAGCGGGCGGGTGTCGCGGCCCTGACCATCGAGGACACCCTGCTACCGGCCAAGTACGGCCACAAGTCCACCGATCTGGTGTCCACGGAGGAAGCCGTCGGCAAGATCGAGGCAGCCCTGGAAGCCCGCATTGATCCGGCCATGGCGATCTTCGCCCGCACCCACGCCGGCGAGCTGAGTGTCGCCGACACCATCGAGCGGGTGAAAGCCTATGAGGCCGTCGGCGCGGACGGCATCTGCATGGTCGGCATCCGGGATTTCGAGCACCTGGAGACCATCAGCCAGCACCTGCACGTGCCGCTGATGCTGGTGTCCTACGACAACCCGGAACTGGCGGACCGGCAGCGGCTGGCGGCCAACGGCGTGCGCATTGTGGTGAACGGCCACGCCGCCTATTTCGCCGCCATCAAGGCCACCTACGACTGCCTGCGGGAACAGCGCGGCAAGCCGGAAAGCACCCTCAACGCCTCCGATCTGTCCACCCGCTATTCCACCCTGGATGACAACGTGGAATGGGCCCGCCGATTTATGGACGTGCACGAGTAACCGGGACTCAGCCGGCCGTCTCGGCCTCCCCGGCCAGCAGCGCCCGCAGCTCCGGCAGGCACGAGCCGCACTGGGTGCCGCATCGGAGCCGGGCGCCGAGCGACTGGACGGTGTCGCAGCCCTCGTCCATCGCCGCCAGAATCTCATTCCGACCCACCTGGTGACAGCTGCAGACCACCGGGCCCGGGTCCGGGCCGTCCGGCGCTGCGCCCGCCAGTAGCCAGCGCCGCTGCTCGTCGGCCAGGGCTTCGCCGCCCAGGCAGCCATCCAGCCAGGCGGTCTCCGGCAGTAAGCCGGCCGGCGGCTCCACCAGCAGAACCGCCACCACCGACGGGCCCGCCATCCGGACCGCCCGGAAACGGCCAGCCGCGGTGTCACTCAGCACCAGCTGCGGCGTACCGCCCAGCAATTCCCCCGCCAGTTCCGCCCAGTCCGGCGTGCCACGGCCCGCCAGCCACCAGGAATCGCTGTGGGCCAGTGGCTGACGGCAGTGGTACGCCAGCACCCCGTTATTCGCTGGCCATTGCCCGGCCTGCCAGGGTCCGGCCTCCCGGTGCCGAAGCAGCCGCGCCTGCCAGTCGGTGGCCAGCGGTGCCACCCGGGCCAGACCACGCTTGCTGTCGGGCTGTCCGGACACCGGATCGGTCAATCGGGTCATCAGCTCGCTGGCCAGCGCGGACCCGGAAAACCGGCGGCTCCAGTGGATGGGCACAAACACCTCGCCGGGCCGCTGGGCTGTGGTGATCCGCACGGGCGCGACCACCTGCGCGGCCTCGGACGGGTTCCGGCCACCGGGCCGGGCGTCGGGCCGGCGCAGCACCGCCAGGGCGCCGTCCGTCAGGCCCGTCCGGCGGGCATCCTCCGGGTGCATGTCAATCATCGGCTGGCCCCGATGGGCCAGCAGCGACGGCGCCAGGCCGGTGCGGGTCATGGTGTGCCACTGGTCCCGATAGCGGCCGGTGTTGACCGTCAGTACCGTCTCTCCGGCAGCGGCCACCGCAGGCTCGGGCAGGGCGTCGCGAACCCGGACGGGCACCAGACGGGCCCGGCCATCCGGGGTGGCAAAATGGCCGTCCCCGAACAGCCTGTCGGTGCCGGCCACGCCGCTGGGGTTACGCCGAACGGGCCAGCGAATCGGGGACAGGCGCTGGTAGTCCGCCCCGGAGAGATCGGCCAGGGCCGAGAGATCCAGGGCCCGCCCAAGTTGCGCGGCCACACCGGTCAGGGCCGCGTGCTCCCGGAACACGGCCGCACTGTCGGCGAAGCGGAACGCCGCCCCATGCCCGAGTGCCTGCGCCACCGCCTGAAACATCCACCAATCCGGCCGGGCCTCGCCGGGCAGTGGCAGAAAGCCGCGCTGGCGCGACAGGCACCGCTCCGAATTGGTGACGGTGCCGTCCTTCTCGCCCCAGGCGGCGGCCGGCAGCTGAATGTCCGCCAGCGCGCTGGTATCGGTGTTCGCCACGCAGTCGGACACGATCACCGTCGGGCAACGGCGCAGGGCGTCGCGTACCCGATCGCTGTCCGGCAGGCTCACCGCCGGGTTGGTGCCGGCGATCCAGAGCACCTGGATGTCGCCCCGCTGCACCGCCTCGAACAGGTCCACGGCTTTCAGACCCGGCCCGTCCGCCAGTCCCGGGCTGCCCCAGAACCGGGCGACGGCGTCCCGCGCGCCGGGGGTGTCGTAGTCCAGGTGCGCGGCCAGGGTGTTGGCCAGCCCGCCCACTTCCCGACCACCCATGGCGTTCGGTTGCCCGGTCAGGGACAGCGGGCCGGCGCCGGGACGGCCGACGCGACCGGTGGCCAGATGCACGTTGATAATGGCGTTGCCTTTGTCGGTGCCGGCCACGGACTGGTTGATGCCCTGGGAAAACGCCGTGACCGTCCGCGGCGTCCGCGCAAACCAGGTGTAGAACCGGCGCAGGTCGTCCTCCGGCAGGTCGCAGGTGCGGGCCACCGCCGCCAGCGAGGGTGCGTCCGCCCGCGCGCACGCCAGGGCGTCGTCCAACCCGCTGCAATGGTTCGCCAGGTAGTCCGTGTCCAGCGCGCCGTGATCCGCCAGCCACACCAGCAGGCCGTTGAACAGGCAGGTATCCGTGCCCGGTCGCAGCGGCAGGTGCAGGTCCGCCAGGTCGGCGGTGGCCGTGCGGCGGGGATCAATCAGCACGACTTTTCGCCCGGTGCGGGCGGACCCCTGCATGCGCTGGAACAGCACCGGGTGCGCCCAGGCGGCGTTGCTGCCCGCCAGCACCACCAGGTCCGCCAGCTCCACGTCCTCATAGCAGCCGGGCACCACGTCCTCGCCGAAAGCCCGCTTATGGGCGGCCACTGCCGACGACATACACAGACGGGAGTTGGTATCCACATGGGGCGTGCCCAGGAACCCCTTGGCCAGCTTGTTGGCCACGTAGTAGTCCTCGGTGAGCAACTGACCGGACAGGTAGAAGGCCACCGAGCCCGGCCCATGCTGAGCCCGCGCTTGCCGCAGCCGGTCGGCCACGGCCGCAATGGCCGTCGGCCAGGGCACGTCCTCGCCGTCCACCCTGGGGGTCAGCAGGCGGCCCTCCGGCACCAGCGTCTGGCCCAGCGCAGCCCCCTTGACACACAGCCGGCCCTGATTCGCCGGATGCGACGGATCGCCGGCAATCTCGGGGCCAGCCGCCGCGGTTCGCACCTGAATACCGCAGCCCACGCCACAGTATGGGCAGGTGGATCGAACCGGCTGCCCGGCGCGAGCGCCCCGGCGATGAGTCTCCCCCGATGATGCGATCCCTGAGTTCATGGCGTCCCTCCCGGCCTGAACGCAAACAGCCCGCCGGAACCACGAGCATTGAAGGCGCTCGGGCTCCGGCGGGCTGCATTGCCGACCTGTCGTGATGAATGAATAGCTGCAACAAAAGGCTGCAATTCCGGGGCCAGTTCCCCAGCGGCCGCCGCTCCCGACATTCGCGGGCGGACCACGGTCAGTCCGCCCGGGGAACGGGCCACGCTGGTGCACGGCGCCTCTTTTCGCACCATCCCGTCCCAGTGAAGGCTCGCCAGCCAGCGCCACCATCGGCAAGGATCAATCGCCAGATGCCCGAAACACAACGACTTTTCCAAGCTGGCACGGGAGGTGCTGCGATCAGATCAGGCGCATCGCTGTGCGAACCGCGCCGGATTTTCTCTCACATCATTACCTCAGGCATCGGCGCCTGCGTTCCGGAGACGGAGCGCAGGCTTTTTTTTGCCTGGCCAACGGACGAGGCAGGTTATGAACGCACGCTCTGCATGTCACCGGATTGCCGTCGCGAGCCGGCGATTCACCCTCACCACCGTCACCGCCCTGGCGCTGGCCACCCTGATCGCTCCGGCGGCACAGGCCGAGATCGGCCCGCCGGAGAAACCCGACCTCAAGCTCGGCTTTATAAAGCTCACGGACATGGCCCCGCTGGCGGTGGCCTGGGAGAACGGCTACTTCATGGACGAAGGCCTGTTCGTGGAACTGGAGGCCCAGGCCAACTGGAAGGTGCTGTTGGACCGGGTGATTACCGGTGAACTGGACGGCGCCCACATGCTGGCCGGCCAGCCCCTGGGGGCCACCATTGGCTACGGCACCCAGGCCAACATCATCACCGCGTTCAGCATGGACCTGAACGGCAACGGCATCACCGTCTCGGACGACGTCTGGCAGGGCATGAAGCCCCAGCTCACCATGGAAAACGGCCGCCCCGTTCACCCCATCAGCGCCGCCGCCCTCAAGCCGGTGGTCGAGGCGGAGCGCAACGCCGGCAAGCTGTTCAAAATGGGCATGGTGTTTCCCGTGTCCACCCACAACTACGAACTGCGCTACTGGCTGGCCGCCGGCGGCCTCAACCCGGGCTACTACGCGCCCCAGCGGGGCGACACCAGCGGCACTCTGAAGGCCGACGTGCAACTGTCGGTGACGCCTCCGCCGCAGATGCCCGCCACCCTGGAAGCCGGCACCATCCAGGGCTATTGCGTGGGGGAACCCTGGAACCAGCAGGCGGTGTTCAAGGGCATCGGCGTGCCGGTGATCACCGATTACGAGATCTGGCCCAACAACCCGGAAAAGGTGTTCGGGGTCACCGAAGACTGGGCAAAGACCTACCCGAACACCCATCTGCACCTGCTGCGGGCATTGATCCGCGCCGCTTACTGGCTGGACGAGCACAACAACGCCAACCGGGCAGCGGCGGTCAAGATGCTGGCCCGGCCCAACTACGTCGGCGCGGATGAGAAAGTCATCGCCAACTCCATGACCGGCACCTTCGAGTACGAAAAAGGCGACGTGCGCCCGGTGCCGGATTTCAACGTGTTCTTCCGGTATTTCGCCACCTACCCCTACCCATCGGACGCCATCTGGTACCTCACACAGATGCGCCGCTGGGGGCAGATTCCCGAGTACAAGCCGGACCAGTGGTACCTGGACACCGCCCGCAAGGTCTACCGGGCCGACCTGTATGAGCAGGCCGCCCGCTCGCTGATCGAGGACGGCACCCTGCCGGCGGACGCCTTCCCGGACTTCAGCCAGGACAATTTTGCCCGCCCGCACCAGGGCAAACTGATCGACGGCGTGGCCTTTGATCCGGCCCAGCCCAACGCCTACATCGACCGGTTCGCGATCGGACTGAAAGGCAAGGAGACCCCGTAACCGGGGTCAGGAGTAACGCTATGACAACCGCAACCAACACCACCGCCCAACCCTGGCTGCGCCGCCTCTGGCAGCGGCGGCCGGCGCCCCGGGCCTGGCTGGCGTCCCTGACGCTGCCGGCTCTGGGTATCGCGCTGTTCCTGGCTCTGTGGCAGGTGCTGGCGCCGCAGGTCCAGACCTCCCTCGGCGCCTTTCCCGGCCCGGCCAGCGTCTGGGAGCAGGCCGGCCAGCTCTGGCAGGAGCATCAGGCGGAACAGGCCCGGGCCGACCAGTTCGTGGCCATGCAGGAGCAGCGCAACGCCCGCATCCTGGCCAAGAACCCGGACGCCGAGACCCGGATACGCCCCTATCCGGGGGCGCCCACCTTCATTGACCAGATTGTCACCAGCCTGATCACCGTGCTCACCGGCTTCGCCCTGGCCACGCTGATCGCCGTGCCCCTGGGCATTGTGATTGGCCTGAACCAGCGGGTGGCCGCCGCCTGCAACCCGCTGATCCAGCTGTTCAAGCCAGTGTCGCCGCTGGCCTGGCTGCCGCTGGTGACCCTGGTGGTCTCCGCCACCTACGTCAGCGACGACCCCATGTTCGCCAAGTCGTTCGTTACCTCCGTGGTCACCGTCACCCTGTGCAGCCTCTGGCCCACGCTGATCAACACCGCCACCGGCGTCGGCCAGGTGGACGACGACCTGGTGAACGTGTCCCGGGTGCTGCGCCTGCCGTTCTTGACCCACGTGCGCAAGGTGGTGCTGCCGGCGGCCATCCCGATGATTTTCTCCGGCCTGCGGGTCTCCCTCGGGATTGCCTGGATGGTGCTGATCGCCGCCGAAATGCTGGCCCAGAACCCGGGCCTGGGAAAATTCGTCTGGGATGAGTTCCAGAACGGCAGCAGCGATTCCCTCAGCCGGATCATGGTGGCGGTGCTCACCATCGGCGCGATCGGCTTCCTGCTGGATCGCCTCATGCTCACCCTCCAGAAAGGAGTGTCCTGGAATGCCTAACGCCCACCTTGAACTGACCGGGGTCGACATGACCTTTCCCACCCCCCGGGGCACCTTTCATGCCCTGGATACCGTCAACCTGAAAATCGCCCGGGGCGAGTTTGTTTCGCTGATCGGTCATTCCGGCTGCGGCAAATCCACCGTGCTCAACATTGTCGCCGGCCTGCTGCGGGCCAGCCGGGGCGGCTGCGTGCTGGACGGCCGCGAGGTCACCGAGCCGGGGCCCGAGCGGGCGGTGGTGTTCCAGAATCACGCCCTGATGCCATGGCTGACCGTTTACGAGAACGTGGAGCTGGCGGTGCGCCAGGTGTTCCGCCATACCCTGGACCGGAAGGCCCGGCGGGAATGGATCCAGCACAACCTCGAACTGGTGAACATGGCCCACGCCGCCGACAAGCGACCGGGGGAAATTTCCGGCGGTATGGCCCAGCGGGTGGGCATCGCCCGTGCCCTGGCCATGAAGCCCAAGGTGCTGCTGATGGACGAGCCCTTCGGCGCCCTGGACGCGCTCACCCGGGCGCACCTGCAGGATTCGCTGATGGCCATTCACCAGTCCCTGGGCAACACCGTGATCATGATCACCCACGATGTGGACGAAGCGGTGCTGCTGTCCGATCGCATCGTGATGATGACCAACGGCCCGGCGGCCACCGTGGGCGAGGATCTGCACATCAACCTGCCCCGACCGAGGGATCGGGTGGCCCTGGCCGAGGACCCGGACTATGCCCGCTACCGCCAGGCGGTGCTGCGGTTCCTGTACGAGAAACAGCGCAAGCTGGAAACCCTCACCCCCCGGGCGCCCGCGGCCGCGAGCCCGGCGCCGGAAGAAAGACGGGCCGCCCGGGCCTGAGCGCGGGCAGGCCCGCCGCCACGCTCAGCCCAGGACGTCGGCCATGGCCAGCACCGCCCGGGCCACCTCGGGCAGTTTCTTGCCCTGGTCCATGGCCAGCTTGCGCAGGAGGCGATGGGCGTCATCGTTGGTGAGGTTGCGGTGCTTCATCAGCAGCAACACCGCTTTTTCCTGGGTTTTGCGGTCGTCCAGGGCGTCCTTGGCGGTGCGCAATTCGTCGGTCATCTGCTGCAGCCGGCGGGCCTGATCCTGCACCAGATCCAGCAACGAGCGGCCAAATGGCCCCGCCAGCTCCTCGGACGCCCAGGCGTCCACCTGCCCGGGTTCCGCGTGCGGGTCGCACAGCGCCAGCCGCGGCGACGCCGGCGTGCCGCCCTCGGTCAGGGACGCCACCAGGGTCTCCTGATGGGCCAGGGCATGGCGGGCTTCCGCGTAGCGTTCGGCGCAGCGGGCGTGGAACCGGGCTTCCAGGGCGTTTTCCACCGATTTGAGGGCGTCCATCCGCTCGCTCATCAGCGCAAACCAGCGGTCAGCGAGGGCCTGGTCCAGGGGTTTGTACGGCCCCACGGAACAACCAAGCCGGCGCAAGTGCTCAATCTGAGCCTCTCTTTCGTGGCCGCGCAGGTCCCGCCAGAGCGCCACCGCGTCGTCGCTGGCGAACTGCTCGAACACCTCGAAACACCGCTCCTGTGCCTCAGCCAGGTGCACCATGCGCTCCGACAGGGCATCGGAAAAGCGGCCGCTGGAGAAGCCGGCGGAGCCTGCCGCCCGCTCCTGGCCGCACAGCTCCTTGCCGTTCATCAGGTGCACCATGGCCACCAGTAGCCCGGCAATGGACGGGTCCACCGCCATGTCGGCGGCCTCAAACACCACCGCGATCAGGTTGTGAATCAGCCGGGCGTAAGCGTCCGTCGCCTCCGGCGCCGTAATCTCGCAGGCCGCCACCCGAGACCGCAACCGGGGCAGGCCAGACAGACCGTGCAGGGCGCACGCGACGTGGTTGAGCAAGGGGCTGCTGACCGGATGGCCGATGAGCGAGGGCCGGGCCTCAAGCAGCGCGCCATCAAAGGCCTGCCGGTAGCCGTCGGTTTCCCGCAGCAGGCCCTGTCGCTCGGTGGCGAAGCGGCCCCCGGCCGACCCCAGGTAGACGTTGGAGGCGCCCCGCTCCTGCTGGAGCCCATGCACCAGATCGCCAATGGTCTGGATCAGACGGCCCAGCTCCAGGAAATGCTGCAGGTGCGCCAGCTCGCACTGCCGGGAGGCAATGAGAAAATCGGCGGCATCCGGGGCTGGCGGGGCGGGGCGTTTGGCTCGGGCGTTCATGGGACCCTCCTGGGCAATGCTAACGGCGCGGGGAACGCGCTTCCTGCCGGAGACCGAGCAATTCCCGGGCCAGGCACCACCGCGGGTGCACGGGCCTCATTGCCGTGCAAAACGCCCCGTTGCGGTGCACTCCAGGGCGGAACGGGCACGCGGCGAGACCACTGAATGACACCAAATAACGGTATTTCAAAGAGTTGCAAACCTGGCACGGAGATCGCTTTGGTCTGACCAGGGATGAACGTCCCGGCCAAGGACTCGGCCGGACCATCAGATCATTGTTGTTGGCATTGGCGCCGGACCCTCAACGTCCTATCAGGACTGCGAGGCTCCGGCTTTTTTATTTGGCCCGACGCCCGTATCCGGGGCGGCAGGTTAAGGAGGAACGGAGCATGGCACGGAAGGATTCGCGAACGCTGGTGGTGTGCGGCCACGGCATGGTGGCCCAACGGTTCCTGGAGGAACTGGTGGCCGCCGGACGGGGCGCCTTCGACCGCGTGGTGGTGTTCGGTGCCGAGCCGGCGCCCGCCTACAACCGTATCCAGCTGTCCGCGCTGCTGGCCGGGGACACCGACGAGGCGAACCTGCGCCTGCAGCCGGACCACTGGTTCCGCCGGCACCGCATCGACGTCCACCCGGGGGAGCCGGTGGTGCGGATCGACCGTGACCGCCGCTGCGTGGTCACGGTGACCGGCCGGGTGCAGTCCTTCGACACCCTGGTGCTGGCCACCGGCGCCCGGGCCGTTCGCCCGGACCTGCCGGGTATGGCCCTGGACGGCGTCGCCACCCTGCGGGACCTGGCGGACGCCCGGACCCTCATTGCCCGGGCCCACCACGACCGCCGCGCGGTGGTGGTGGGCGGCGGCTTCCTGGGCCTGGAGGCGGCGGACGGCCTGCGCCGGCGGGGCCTGGACGTCACCGTCCTGCACCGGGCGCCGCACCTGCTGAACCGCCAGCTCGACGCCAATGGTGGTGCCGTCCTGGCCGACCACCTGCGCAGCCGGGGCCTGACCATCACCACCGGCACGGCGCCGGTACGCCTGCTGGGCCAGCGGTCGGTGCGCGCGGTACAGCTGCACGACGACACCGTGTTGGGCACCGATCTGGTGGTGGTGGCCACCGGCATTGCCCCGAACCGGTCCCTGGCGGAGGCCGCCGGCCTCGAGTGTGGCCAGGGCATCCGGGTCAACGCCCGACTGCAAACCAGCGACCGGGACATCTACGCCCTTGGCGAATGCTGCCAGCGCGGCGACCGCACCTTCGGTCTGGTCGCGCCCGGCTACCAGCAGGCCCAGCGGCTGGCCCGCCACCTCACCGGACAGGGCGTCAGCGCCCCGGAGACCAACGACGACGCGCTGGCCACCCGCCTGAAGATCAGCGGCGTGGCCGTGTTTTCCTGCGGGCAGCACAGCCCGGACGCCGGCACCGAATCCGTGGTCTGGCAGGACCGCGAGGCCGGCCATTACGGCCACCTGCTGATCCGCGACCAGCGCCTGGTCGGCGCGGTTCTGGTCGGCGATACCCGGGACGGCGACTGGTACCAGGAGCGCATCCGCCAAGGCGACAGCGTTGCCGACATGCGCGCCAAACTGCCTTTTGGCAAACCCTATTGCGAGGCCGCCGCCTGATCCGGCGGCGTTCTGACGAGGAGAACCCCATGAGCAAACAGACCCTGATCGTGATCGGCAATGGCATGGTCGGCCACCACTTCCTGGAACAGTTCGCGCAGTCCCCGGCCGCCGCCGCGTTCGACGTCCGGGTGTTCGGCGAGGAAAAGCAGCACGCCTACGACCGCGTCCACCTGTCCGAATACTTCACCGGGTCCACCCACAGCGATCTGGCCATGGGCACCGAGGACTGGTACCGGGAGCACGGCATCACCCTGCACCTGAGCGAGCCGGTGACCGCCATAGACCGGGACGCCCAGGTGGTCACCACCCCCGACGGCGTCTACCCCTACGATCAGTTGGTGCTCGCCACCGGCTCCTACCCGTTCGTGCCGCCGATTGCCGGCAACGACCAGGACGGCTGCTTTGTCTACCGCACGCTGGAAGACCTGGACGCCATCCGCGACAGCGCCAATGGCGCCCGCACCGGCGTGGTGGTCGGCGGCGGCCTGCTCGGCCTTGAAGCCGCCAACGCGCTGAAAAGCCTGGGCCTTGAGGCCCACGTGGTGGAGTTTGCCCCGCGCCTGATGCCGGTGCAGCTGGACGATCAGGGCGGCGCACTGCTGCGCCAGAAAATCGAAGACCTGGGCGTGCAGGTACACACCGAAAAGGCCACCACCGCCATCGTGAAAGGCCGATCGGCCCGGCTGCGGATGACCTTCTCCGATGACACCGACCTGGAGACGGACCTGATCGTGTTCTCCGCCGGCATCCGCCCCCAGGACACCCTGGCTCGGGCCTGCGGCCTGGATGTGGGCGAGCGCGGCGGCATCGTCATCGATAACCGCTGCACCACGTCGGACCCGCGTATCCACGCCATCGGCGAGTGCGCCCTCTGGAACCAGCGCATCTTCGGCCTGGTGGCGCCCGGCTACACCATGGCCCGCACCCTCTCCGCCGCCCTCAACGGCGACAGCGGCGCCGCCTTCACCGGCGCCGACATGAGCACCAAGCTCAAGCTGCTGGGGGTAGACGTCGGCTCCATCGGCGATGCCCACGCCCAGACCCCCGGTGCCCGCAACATCCGCTTCCACGACGAACAGGCCGGCCACTACCGCCGCCTGGTGATCAGCCAGGATGGCAAGCACCTTTTGGGCGCCATCCTGGTGGGCGACAACGGCCCCTACGACACGCTGCTGCAATACGCCCTCAACGGCATCACCCTGCCGGCCAACCCGGAAGCGCTGATCCTGCCGGACTCCGGCGACGCCCCGGCCCTGGGCGCCGACGCCCTGCCGGACACCGCGTCCATCTGTTCCTGCCACAACGTCACCAAGGGCGACATCTGCGGCGCCCTGGACGCCGGCTGCACGGACCTGGCGGGCGTCAAGGCCGAAACCCGCGCCAGCACCGGCTGCGGCGGCTGCGCGGCGCTGCTCAAGAAGGTGGTGGACAGCGAGCTGGAAAAACGCGGCGTGGCGGTCAGCACCGACCTGTGCGAGCACTTTCCCCACACCCGCCAGGAGCTGTTCCATCTGGTCAAGGTGAACGGCATCCGCACCTTCCGGGGCCTGCTCAAACAGTACGGCCGCGGCCAGGGCTGCGACATCTGCAAACCGACCGTCGCCTCGATTCTGGCGACCTGCTGGAACGACCACATTCTGGCCACGGACCACGTGCCCCTGCAGGACACCAACGACACCTTCATGGCCAACATGCAGAAAAACGGCACCTACTCCATCGTGCCGCGCATCCCCGGCGGCGAGATCACCCCGGACAAGCTGATCGTGCTGGGGGAGGTGGCCCGGGACTACAACCTGTACACCAAGATCACCGGCGGCCAGCGGGTGGACCTGTTCGGCGCCACCCTGGGCGAGCTGCCGGAGATCTGGGAGCGGCTGATCGCCGCCGGTTTCGAGACCGGCCACGCCTACGGCAAGTCCCTGCGAACGGTGAAATCCTGCGTCGGCAGCACCTGGTGCCGGTACGGCGTGCAGGACAGCGTGGGCATGGCGATCTTCCTGGAGAACCGCTACAAGGGCCTGCGCTCGCCCCACAAGATCAAGATGGCGGTGTCCGGCTGCACCCGCGAATGCGCGGAGGCCCAGAGCAAGGACATCGGGGTGATTGCCACGGACAAGGGCTGGAACCTCTACGTCTGTGGCAACGGCGGCATGCGCCCCCGGCACGCGGACCTGTTTGCCACGGATCTGTCCGACGAGCAGCTGGTGCAGGCCATTGACCGGGTGCTGATGTTCTACGTGCGCACGGCGGACCGCTTGCAGCGGACCAGTGTGTGGATGGAGAACCTGGAGGGCGGCCTGGAGTACCTGAAGCAGGTGGTGCTGGAGGACAGCCTGGGCATTGGCGCGGAGCTGGAGCAGCACATGGCGGATCTGGTGGGCACCTATCAGTGCGAGTGGAAGACCGCCGTCGAGGACCCCGAGAAGCGCAAGCGTTTCCGCGAGTTCGTCAACGCGCCGGAACGCAAGGACCCGGTTCAGCAGTGGACGTCTGAGCGCGGGCAGCGGCGGCCTGTTCTGGAGGTTGTCTCGGAATCGTAGCCTGCGGGGGTTGCGGGCGTGGTCTTGTAGCCTGCGGGTTCTGCGGGCGTGACCGGCAGCCTGGGGGGCTTTCCTTCCGAGGAAAAGAACTCGCTGCGCTCAGACACCTTTTCCCCTGCAGGAAAGCCCCCCAGGCCACCGGTCTTGCGGACTGCGAAGGTATCGCTGGTTGAAGGTATCGCGGGTTAAAAAAACAGAATGTGGAGAGAGGTGAGTTTGGGGACTGGCGGCAGGGCCAGCGCATCCAAGAGAAGCCGCCAGTCCTTGTTTTAAAAGCGCTATCTGCTTGGTTCATAGCGTTCGGGTTGGGGGGTCCTTTTCTGTCGAGGAAACGGTGTCTGAGCGAAGCGAGTTCGTTTCCCAAAAGAAAAGGACCCCCCAACCCGGACGCCTCCACCACCCAACCAGGTCCAAAAAATCAAACCGAGCACCGAACCCAACAAGGAGCAACCAAATGAAAGCAAAAACGAACTGGCAACCCGTCTGCACCGTCGCCGACCTGGTCCCCGACTCCGGCATCGCCGTGTGGACCGAGGACGGCCCCGTGGCCGTGTTCTACCTGCCACACCGGCTGCCGGCGCTGTTTGCCATCAGCCATAGCGACCCGTTCAGCGGGGCGAACGTGCTGGCCCGGGGCATAACCGGGGACATCCAGGGCGAACCCGTGGTGGCCTCGCCGCTGTACAAGCAGCACTTCAGCCTGCGTACCGGCCGCTGCCTGGAAGACGACACTGTCAGCGTGCGGGTGTACCCCGTACTGCTCGACGGCGACCGGATACGCCTGGAAGTGCCGGTGGCGCAGGCGGACTCGGTGGCCGCCTGAACCACCCACCGGGACCAGCGCCAGGAGGACCCGGAACCGGGCCACAGGCCGCGTCCAGGGCGCTTGACCGGCTCCCGGGGCGCGGTTAGTCTGCGACCATCCCTATGTCAGGAAGCCCCGGGTAATGGAAGATCACAGCCAGTTTCGCCTGTTGTCTGAGCGACGGTTCCTGCCGTTTTTCATCACCCAGTTTGCCGGGGCGTTTAACGACAACCTGTTCAAGAACGCGTTGCTGTTGCTGGTGACCTACGGTGCCGGCCAACTGCTGGGCATGCCGACGGACGTGGTGGTGAACCTCGCCGCCCTCCTGTTTATCCTGCCGTTCTTCCTGTTCTCCGCCGTCGCCGGGCAAATCGCCGACCGCTACGAGAAAGCCAAGGTGATCCGCTGGATCAAGCTCGCGGAAGTGGTGCTGATGGGGCTCGCTGCCGTCGGCCTCTGGTTTGGCTGGTACGAGATGCTGCTGCTGGTGCTGTTCCTGATGGGCACCCAATCGGCCTTCTTCGGGCCCGTGAAGTACGCCATCCTGCCCCAGGCGCTGAAGGAATCCGAGCTGGTGGGCGGCAACGCGCTGGTGGAAATGGGCACCTTCGTGGCGATTCTCGTGGGCACCATCTGCGCCGGGGTGATGATGAAAGTAACCGCACCCGGGCCGCTGATTGGGGTGGCCGTGGTGCTGGTGGCGGTACTGGGTTATCTGGCCGCACGCCAGGTGCCGGATGCGCCGGCGGCGGCGCCGGATCTGCAGGTGCGGTTCCGGCCGCTGCAGGAAACCTGGAAACTGATGGCCATCGCCCGGGCCAACCATAACGTGCTGCTGGGCATTCTCGCCATTTCCTGGTTCTGGTTCCTGGGTGCCGCCTACCTCACCCAGTTCCCCGCCTTCGCCCGGGACGAGCTGCTCGGGGACGAAACCGTGGTCACGGTGCTGCTGGCGGTGTTCACCGTCGGCATCGCCCTGGGCTCCATCGCCTGCGAACGGCTCTCCGGGCACCGCATTGAGCTGGGCATCGTGCCCATTGGCTCCCTGGGCCTGAGCCTGTTTGGCCTCGACCTCTACCTGAGCATGCCCGCCCACCCGGTGCCCAGCGACTGGCTGACGATCTTCACCGACGCCGGCTACCGCCGGGTGGCCCTGGACCTGATGGCCATCGGTGCCTTCGGCGGCCTGTTCATCGTGCCGCTGTATGCGTTTGTGCAGCGGGAAACCCCCGCCGACACCCGGGCCCGGATGATCGCCACCCTGAACGTGTTCAACGCCCTGTTCATGGTGGCCAGCGCGCTGCTGGGCATCCTCATGCTGGGCCTGTTCGGCCTGAGCATCCCGGAATTCTTCCTGGTGCTGTCGATCATGAACCTGGTGGTGGCGGGTTTTGTGTACCAGCAGGTGCCGGAGTTTGCCCTGCGCTTTGTCATCTGGGTGCTGTCCCACACGATTTACCGGGTGCGCCACCACAATCTCGACCGCATCCCGGAAGAGGGCCCGGTGCTGCTGGTGTGCAACCACGTTTCGTACATGGACGCCCTGGTGATTGCCGGCGCCGTGCGCCGCCCGGTGCGGTTTGTCATGGACTACCGGATTTTTGCCACCCCGGTGCTGGGCGCCTTCTTCCGCCTGGCCCGCACCATTCCCATTGGCCCCAGGGCCAAGGTGCCGGACATCTACAACGCGGCGTTTGAGCGCATCGACGAGGAACTCGCCGCCGGCCACGTGGTGTGCATCTTCCCGGAAGGCAAACTGACCACCGACGGCGAGATCGACACCTTCCGCACCGGCGTGGAAACCATTCTCCAGCGCCGCCCGGTGCCGGTGGTGCCCCTGGCTCTCAAAGGCCTCTGGGGCA
This sequence comes from Marinobacter sp. C2H3, assembly GCF_037080155.1. Classification (NCBI taxonomy): domain Bacteria; kingdom Pseudomonadati; phylum Pseudomonadota; class Gammaproteobacteria; order Pseudomonadales; family Marinobacteraceae; genus Marinobacter; species Marinobacter sp. C2H3. The sequence goes on from NZ_JBBBNZ010000003.1 coordinate 456,461, forward strand.
GCGTGTTCAGCCACTGCGGCGGCCCCGCCTTGAGCCACTGGCCCCGCCGCTTCTGGTCCCGCATCCACCTGCTGGCGGACACCCCGGTCGCCCCCGAGCAGGCCACCGCCGCGTCTCTGGAAGACAAGGTCCGGGCGCTCACCGTCTGAGCGTCAGCGCCCCCCGGACCTCAACGCCGTCTGCATTTCAGCCCGGGTTGCGCCCTCAACCGAGGGGGCGCTCCGCGTTGCGCTGGGAGATCTGGTCGTTCAGGGTCCAGAAATCGTACAGCACGCCAATCAGGAACAGGCCGCCGGTCAGCAGGTACAGCAGGCCGGTGATCCACTTGCCCATGTACATGCGGTGAATGCCGAACACGCCGAGGAAGGTGAGCAGTATCCAGGCGAGGTTGTAGCTGATCGGCCCGGACTGAAAGCGCAGGTCCGCTTCCCGGTCCATGGCCGGAATCAGGAAGAAGTCGATGATCCAGCCAATCAGGAACAGCCCCAGGGTGAGGAACCAGATGGTGCCGGTCACGGGTTTGCCGTAGTAGAACCGGTGGGACCCGAGGAATCCGAAGATCCAGAGCAGGTAGCCGATGACTTTGCTGTGGGTGTCCTGGTGGTTCATGGTGTGGTCCTTCTTTTGGCTTTTGGCGTTGACCTTCGTGGTTTCGGGCCTACGGGCTGGACGGGGGGTTGGGGATTACGGGCCCTTGGGAAAACGAACTCGCTGCGCTCAGACACCGTTTTCCTGGCGGTCCCATAATCCCCAACCCCCCATCTACCTGACTTTAGGTGGAAAACGCTTGGCGGGAAACCGCTTTAGATGACGGTCTTTTTAGGGAAAGAAGGTACAAGGACGTTCTGAACGGACGAAACGCGGGAGACACAACCCGGCGCAAACCACCCGATTGCTAAATCAACAACCTCCAACCTCCCAACCGACCGGATCAGGGATAAAACGTGTCAAAAAATCTTTTCCAAGCGTTTACCCGGTGGAACGCGGGCGTGGGGTGGGGTGGTCCTTTCTGCCGGGGAAAAGGTGTCTGAGCGAAGCGAGTTCTTTTCCCCAGAAGAAAGGACCACCCCGCCTCGCGCCCCACTTACAAAGCCAGAAAACACGAAGGCCACTCCCAACCCCCGAACCAACCGAGGCCAGCACCAACCCTCAGGGCCCCACCTCGGGCGCCGGATCCGGCCCCCCTTCGCGAAACTCACTGGCGGACTTGCCCGTCCACTTCCGGAACGCCCGGCTGAAGTTGGACAGGTCCGCGTAGCCCAGCTCGTAGGCAATCTCGCTGACCGACTGATTGGTGTAGCGGAGCAACTGAATGGCCCGATCCTTGAGCACCGCCTCCACAATCTCCCGGTAACTCGTGTCCCGGTCCGCCAGCCGCCGCTTCAGGGTACGGGACGACACGCAGAACCGCTCCGCCATGGCATCCAGGGAGGGCAACGGCCCCGGGGTCAGGCGCAGCATGTTGCGCACCGCCAGGGCAATGTCGCCCTGCTCCCGCAACGCCTTCTGCAGCTCAAACTCGCATTGCTCCCGGGCCTGGGCCGAGGCCTCCGCATCCGCCAGGCGCATGCGCACGTCCAACAGGCCCCGGGGAAAACGCATCAGTTCCTCCGGCTGGCCGTACTCAATGTCCACCGGCAGTTGGTCCGCGTACCGCCGGTAGTAGGCCGGCTCCGGGCCGGACAGCGCCACCCGGACGCCGGACAGCCGACCGTTGTCCAGCAGGAACCCCTGACGGGCGGCGTCATCCCGGTCCAGCAGCTGCTCGGTCAGTAGCATGAGGGTGGCGCACACGGTTTCCGCCAGAAACCCGTGCAACGCCGGCACCTCGAATTCCGCACACAGTTGCACCAGCACCTGATCCTTGGTGACCGACTGCTTCATGGTCAGGAAGGGCGCGCGCAGCTGCAGGTAGCGGCGCACCGAATCCAGGGCGCCGGCGAACGTCGGGCTGGTGAGGGCGGCAAAACCCAAGGTGCCATGGATGGTCAGGCGCAGTTCCCGGGCCAGGGCAAAGCTCAGGCCGTCGGGGCCGGCCAGGGCGACGGCGCGCTGGGCCATGATCGTCGCGTCGGTCACGAACACCCGGCTGTCGTTGGCCTTGAGGTCCTCGGCGGTGAACGACAGCCCCTCGTAGAGCGGGCGGTCGTTGTGGCCAAGTTTGCGGACGGTCTCCGCCATCACCCGCAGGTAGACGCCGGGCACCAGGAAAAAACCCAGCATCTGCCGTTCGTGTTCGGGGGTGGACGTGGCCATGGCGCGTTCCTGAGGAATGAGGTCGATCAGACGCTACCGACTCTATCAGATGCCGGCACCGCGGGCAGAGGGCCCTGTGCCGGCGCCGTTCTGTCACCGGGGTCAATCGGCGGGGCCCGGGGCCGCCGCTTTGTCCCATTCGGAACGATGGACGGCCCCTTCTCGCCTTCACGATGCCCCTTGACCGCCGCACACTGGTGCCATGACATCAGCCAAAGCGCGCGTCGCAGAGGAGTAACGCCATGCAGACATCAACGAACGCAACGACCGCCCGGAAGCGCCCGACCAAGGGCCAGGCTTCCCATACCCCGGACAACGTCGCCATCAAGCCCCAGCGCATGGGCTTTGAGTTTGACGGGCAGGTGCCCCGGTACTGGCTCAACGAGAGCCCGTTCCTGACCCACATGATGAACGCGCTGTCCGTGCTGTTCCCCGAGGGCGAGCAGTTCTTTGTGGACTCGGTTCGCGCCTACCGGGACAGCATCGACGATCCCAAGCTCAAAGCCGAGGTGCGTGGGTTCATCGGCCAGGAGGCCATGCATTCCCTGGAGCACGATGCCATGAACGCCCGCGTGCGGGAGCAGGGCATGCCCGTTGAGGAGATGGAGCGGGATCTGCGGGTGATCCTCGGGGTGGCCAAGAAGCTGCCGAAGCGCCACCAGCTGGCCATCACCTGTGCCCTGGAGCACATGACCGCGATGATGGCAGACATGCTGCTGGAGCGGGATGACGTGCGCGAGGACATGCACGAGAGCATGCGCCCGCTGTGGACCTGGCACGCCATTGAGGAAACCGAGCACAAGGCGGTAGCCTACGACGTGTTCCAGCAGGTGGGCGGCACCTACGCCGAGCGGGCGTTCTACCAGGTGTTCAGCACCACCGCGCTGGCGCTGGTCGGCTCCTGGTACACCGGCCGCATGATGCTGCGGGACCGGGCCAACGTGTCGGTCCGCGACACCGCCAAGGGCCTCTGGCGCATGTGGGGGGTGAAGGGCACCTTCTCCAGCCTGGCGCCGACCTGGCTCGAGTACTTCAAGCCCGGCTTCCATCCCTGGGACAAGGACAACAGCGAGCTGATCGGCCGTTTCAAGGCCCAGATCCAGAGCGCCATTGCGCCGCAGTACCGCAACGGCAACCGGCGTACGCTTCAGTAAGGGGGCTGTTAACGGCGCACCATACCGCCGGCAGGCCATGCCGGCTTGGCACCGCCCCCGCCTCATCGCGGGGGCGGTGCGTTTGCGGCTCAGTCGCCTCGACGAGCGGGCGTCAGGCCCGAGCGCACCACCTCTCCCCGCCGCCACAGGCGCCACTCGCCGGGCTGGTAGACGTCCCAGGTTTCGTCCGTGGTCAGTGGCTCGGTAACGATCACGCTCACCACGTCGTTCGGCGTGGTCTCGGATTCAAAATCCACGGTGACATCGGCGTCTTTCAGCCGGGCCGGGCCGAACGGCGCGCGCCGGGTGATGCTCGCCATCTTGGTGCTGCAGTAGGTGAACAACCAGTCGCCGTTGCTCAGCAGCAGGTTGAACACGCCCTGGGCGGCGTACGCCTGGGACAGGTCCACCATCTGCGCCACCAGCTGGTCTTCCGGCCCGTCCCGGTCACCGTGCTGGCGCAGGTGATTGAGCAGGTCGCAGAACAGCGCTTCGCTGTCGGTGCTGCCCACCGGTTCGTAGAACCCGGGCCGGGGACGGAAATCCGAGAGCTGGCCGTTGTGGGCAAACACCCAATAACGGCCCCAGAGTTCCCGGATGAACGGGTGGGTGTTGGCCAGGCAGATCTCACCCACGTTGGCCTGACGGATGTGGCACAAGGCCACTTCGCTCTTGATGGGATGGGTCTGGACCACTTCGGCCAGCCGGGATGAGGCGCTGGCGCCGGCGTCGTGGAAGCAGCGTACGCCTTTGCCTTCGTAGAACGCCACGCCCCAGCCGTCCTTGTGGGGGCCAGTAGCGCCGCCGCGACGAGTCAGGCCGGTGAAGCTGAAGCAGAGGTCCGTGGGGGTATTGGCACTCATGGCCAGCAGTTCACACATGATTCGCCGCAGTCAGACCGTTCGGGTGGGTTCAGGCAACAGGATACCTTACTCAGCCGGCTTCGCCAGCCGGTGCTTTCGGCGTCACTGGGTCCGGCGCCGCAGCCACCAGGCCACGGACCTGGTTGCGGCCCTCATGTTTGCCCGCGTACAGGCAGCGGTCCGCCACCCGGAACAGGGTCGCGGCGTCCCGGCCGTGTTCCGGCCAATGGGCGATACCGAAGGACGCCGTCACCCGGATGTCGACGTCGCCGTAGCGCAGGTCCTGGCCGGCAATGCGCTGGCGCAACTCATCGGTCAGCTCGAAGGCAACCGCCGGCTGCACGTCCCGGAGAATCAGGCCGAATTCCTCGCCGCCGAGCCGGCCCACCGAATCCGTGGCGCGCAAACGGTCGCTCAGGCACCGGCCGATCTGCGCCAGCACATGGTCCCCGGCCTCGTGCCCCAGGGTGTCGTTCACCAGTTTGAAGTGGTCGATGTCCATCATCACCAGGGCAAACCCGGTGCCGCTGCGGTCGCACTCGGCGATGGTGCGGTTCAGGGTGGACTGAAAGCTGGCCCGGTTGGCAAGCCCGGTAAGGTTGTCGGTCTGAGCCATGGCCACCAGCCGGTGCTCCGCCTCTTCCCGCCGGGCCTCGTAGTGGTGCATGAACACCAGCATGAGCGCACCGCACAGCACCATGTTGAGCAGATCAATCAGGGCGTGGGCACTGCCCAGGCGCCCAAGGTAAATCAGATAGACCACCGCCCCGGCCAGCATGAACGGCAGGCTTAGCCAGAGACCCTCGCGCTTGCCCAGAAGCAGGTAGGCGAGGACCGGCATCATCAGCACCCAGGCGAACGCGGAAATAGAGGCATCCGGGAACAGCATGATGGCGAGGAAGAAGGCGAACAGGGCAGTGAGATAGACGTAGATCCAGGCCTGCAAACGGCGGGTTGTCCGCAGCCGGGACACCCCGGCCAGCAACAGACCGCTGATCGCCCATTCGACGAGGGCAATTCGCGGGAAACCGTTGAACACCTGCAATACCCCGAACACCGCCAGCGATAGGCCGGTAACGAGGAACAGGAGCCGGGTCAGCGACCGGCGGTGGCCGTCCCTCAGCCCGGAGCGGCTGTGTTCCAGCGCCACGCCAAGGTCTGGGTGCTCTGGCGTATTCATACGAACCTCGTCCCTGGTTGAACCGCCAGTATAGACCCGAAAATGTGTCTGTAAAATGGACAGCGGGCATCCCGCCCGCCGCCGGATTATACGTACAGATTGCGCCGCGAGAAGCGTTCCACCAGCGGCTGATAGGCGGACCCGAGCAGGCGGTTGATGGCATCGATGCCCCAGGCGTCCGGACCCACCAGGATGCGGGATTCATTTTTCAGGATGCCCCGCACAATGATCTGTGCCGCCTTGTCGGGTGTGGTGATGGCCAGCTTGTCGAAGCCCTTGCGCTGGGCCTCGGCGTTCTCCGACTTGCCCATGCGCGCGGCGTTGGCGATGTTGGTGCGGATACCGCCCGGGTGCACGCAGCTGACCTGCACCGGCTGGTTCTCCAGCTTCATTTCCTGGCGCAGGGATTCGGTGAATCCGCGCACGGCGAACTTGGCGGCGTTGTAGGCGCTCTGCTTGGGCACGCCAATCAGGCCAAACACGCTGGAGATATTCACCACGTGGCCGTCGCCGGAGGCGATTAGGTGGGGCAGGAACGCCCGGGTGCCGTGGGCGACGCCCCAGAAGTCAATGTCCATGACCCAGCGGAAATCGTCATCGGTCATTTCCCGAACGGTGGCAGACAGCGCGACGCCGGCGTTGTTGATGATCAGGTTGACCTGGCCGAAATCGGCGGCCACCTGCTCGGCGTGGGCGTATATGGCGTCCCGATCGGAGACGTCCAGGCGGTAGGTGCGCACCTCGGCGCCCTGAATGCCGGCGGCCGTTTCCGCCAGTCCCGTTTCGTTCACATCGGACAGCGCCAGCCTACAGCCCCGTTTGGCCAGCAACTGGGCGAGCGCCCGGCCAATGCCGGAGCCAGCGCCGGTCACCACCGCCACCTTGTTGTTCAGATCCTTCATGGAATGCGCCTCTTATCAGGGTGTTTCAAGTAAAGCAGAGCGTGCTTGAAACGCCACTGTAGGCCGGTCTGACCGGGGCGCCTATGGCACCGGTTACCAACCGTCAGGGGCAACCCGGTCAGTCCGGTTTCAGCAGATGGTCCAGGGGTTGATCGTAGCTGCCAGCGAACACCTCGAAGAAATACCGCACCTCCGGCAGGTCCTCCTGCTCCAGGCGTCGGCGGATCTGGGCTTCAGCCGGTGCAAACTCGGGATTTCCGGCGGTCAGTTCGGCCCGGCACTTGAGCCAGGCGGAAAGCCGGTCCGCGGCCTTGATCAGCGTTCGCTCCTCCTCGCTCAAGCCGGATTCCCGAAGATACGGCTCAAAGGCCGGCCGCAGCGCCTCGGGCAGCAGGGCCAGCAGCTCGTCCTCGGCCTTGTGTTCAATATCGCCAAAGGCTTCCCGCATGACCCGGGAGTGGTATTTCACGGGAGTGGGCAGGTCGCCGGTGATCACCTCGGTGGCGTCGTGATAGAGGGCCGCGGCGGCGACCCGGTCGGCGTTGACGGTGCCGCCAAACCGGCGATTGCGCAGCAGCGCCAGGGCGTGAGCCAGGGTAGCCACTTCCCACGAGTGGGTGGCGACGTTTTCCTCGATGGCGTTACGCATCAATCCCCAGCGGCGAATCCAGCGCAGCCGGGACAGGTAGGCAAAAAACGGACTGCTTGTAGGCATGGGGTTCCTCCGACCGGCTCGCGGGCCGGTACATTTCTTTACATAAACCTGGGGCATTTTGCTGTGGCGTTCATGCCGCACCAAAATGGTTCGTGATACAGTCGAATGTAGAACAAAGAGACATACCACCAACCTCGGTGACCTGCGTGACGCGTTTTGCCCTCCTCACGGCCCTGTGGCTGCTGACCCTTATCGCCAACACCCGGCCGGCGTTCGCCGACACCGAGATTACCATCGGCGTCTACAACTTCCCCCCTATCGCTGGCATGGACGGTGACCGGGTGACGGGCCTGCTGGGCGACCTGCTCGAAACCCTTGAGGCCGTGCACCCGGGCGTTCACTTCAAGCCAGTGTACACCTCACCCCGGCGGCGCTACCTGGACTACCAGGAAGGGCTGTTCGACGTCATGTTCTTTGAAAGCGGCGACTGGGAATGGCGTAAACGAGGCGCCCTGGTGTCCCGGCCGATCCTGATGGACGAGGAATTCTACGTCGCCCTGAAAAAACCGGGGCGGGACCTGAGCTTCTTCGACGACATCGCGGACCGCCATATTCTGGCCATGGCCGGCTACCACTATGGCTTCGCCGGCCTGGAGGCCGACGACCGGGAGCTGCGCAAGCGGTTCCACATCGAGTTTTCCGACAGCCAGCAGCGTAACCTCAAGCTGATCAAGGCGGATCGGCCGTCGGTGGCCGAGGTGGCGATCATGAGCCAGTCGTTCCTGCGGGGCCACCTCGCCAAGTCCCCGAAGGATTGGGACAAACTGCTGATTTCCGACCGCCCGGATCAGACCTACAAGCTTGGTATCGTCACCCGCCCCAACGGGCCGGTGACCGCCGACGACATGATCAACCTGCTGGAGCCACTGATCGATAACGGCCAGTACCGGCTGCTGGTGGAAAAGTGGAACCTGCGGCTGCCGCCCGGGTTCTTCGCCAGCTTTGCCGATGACCGGGCCGGCGCCGAGTAATCCGCCGGGGGCCTAGCGCACGTCCAGCCGGAACGGCACCACCACGCTGCCGGCGTCGTTCACCGAGGCGTCCCGGGCGGATTCCAGCAAAAACAGCTGATCGTCCGGCACACCCTGGGTCTCTTCCATCACCTTTCTGAGGGCCAGCCCCCGCTCCCGGGCCAGGTTGCTCAGCGCCTCTGGCGGCAGCGAACGCTCACCGTTCAGGTAGGCGTCGCGGGCCTTGGCCCAGGCGTCGTCACTCAGGGGCGCCTGCCCCCCCTGGCTCAGGTCTTCCCGCAGCAGGGCCAGGCCATCCGCCTCCGGCGCCACGCTACCCCGCACGTTCAGCAGCAGGTCCGGCCGTTTGCGCAGGGCCTTGGCCAGGGCCGCCAGCTTCTCCGCCTGACCGTCCGCCAGCTCGGTGCTGCCGGGCACGAACGCCACCGAGCCCAGGTCCTCACCGCTCAGGCCAGCCAGATCCGCCAGCGAGCCGAGCATGGTAAAGGGGGAGGCCGCGGCTTTCACCAGCAGGTTCACGAAGGCGCGCATCACCACGCCACCCACGCTGAAATCCGGGTTGGACAGATCCCCGCTGACCGGCAGGTTCACATCGATCACGCCCTGCCGATTGGTCAGCAGGGCGAGGCCCAGCCGGACCGGCGCGTTGACCGCCTGCTGGCTTTTGACCTGGCGGCCCAGGGCTAGCCGATCCATCACAACCTGATTGGAGGCCTCTATCCGGGTGCCGTTGAGGCGATAGTCCAGATTCAGGTTGAGCTTGCCATTGTCCACCGCGTAGCCCAGGTACTGGGCCAGATAGGGCGACAGGGCCGGCAGGGAAAGATTCTTGGCGACCAGGGTCAGCGTGGTGCCGTCGTCGGTACCCAGCGTTCCGAGGGCGCCGTCCACCGTCAGATCGCCTACCTCGCCGACGGTGCCGGTGAGGTGCACCGAGCCCTTCTGCGGGGCGATGTTGCTGATGCCGGTAATCGCGCCCTTGAGGTTGGTCAGGGAAGTGGTAAACGCCGGCTCCAGGGTGCGGTCGGTGTAGTGCACCGAGCCCTGCTCCAGAGTGACTTCCCCGACCCGGAAGATCAGCGCCGGTGCGTCGGCACCGGACTCGCCCTGGGCCTTGTCGTCCGCTGTTCCGCTTGTGGACGCCTTGGTGTCCTCGGGCGCGGCGTCCCCGGCCGGCACCACACGCGCCAGATTGTGCACGCCGTCTGCGTTACGGATCACGTTCAGGTTCGGGCCGGCCAGGGCCACCGAGCCAATCTCCAGTCGGGCCGGGTGCACGTTGTACTCGATGGGCGACAGCCGCAGCCGGTCCCAGGCCAGCAGGGATTGCTCGGCGTCCGGCAGCCGTACCGCCAGGCGCTGAACCTCGGCAGTGCCGTTGAACGTGCCGGTGAGCGGGGTTTTCTGGCCGTCCAGATCCAGATCGCCGTCCACCGCCAGGGTGCCATCGGCGATGGCCAGGTTGGCCTGCTGGCGCACGTAGGGCTGGAACGCCGCCAGGGCAATGTCGCTACCGGACAGCGCCGCCCGCAGGGTAAAGGGCGAGGGGGTCAGTTGGCCCTTGGCGGACAAGGTGCCGCCGCTGGCCAGGCTGGCGCTCACGGAATAGTCCACCGACTCATCCAGAGCATCGGTGAGGGCGCCGGTGGTCAGGGACAGATCCGTCAGGGTCAGATCCGCCGGCTCCGGGGTGAGGGCGTCCTGCCACCGCACCCGGGACTCCGCCACTTCGATGCCGGCCACCGACCAGCGGAACGGGCCGGCGTCCGATGAGGTATCCGGTTCCGGGGCATCCGGCGCGCCGTCGTCCGCTTTGGCAAAGGGCGCCAGCCAGTTGATCTGCCCATCCTCGTCCCGGCGCACGTCGAGATCGAGCTGGCGCAGGGTCACCTGGCCGACCCGGGCCCGGCGCTGATCGAGATCGACACTGACCGCGTCCACGGACACCGAACCGGTGAGCAACTGGGGCGTTTCCGCCTCCGGAGACAGGGCCACCGCCAGGTCTTTCAGGGAGAGCTCGCCGTTGGACGTGGCCAGATGCATGCGGTCGCCGGCGGAGAACCGGTAATCGGATCGGACCGTCACGCTGCCACCCCGCAGGTCGTACGGCAGGTACGGCGCCAGGAAATGGGCCAGTACCTGATACCCCACGTTGGACAGCTGCAGTCGGCCGCTGGAGGCCAGCGGGCTGACGCTGAGCCGGCCCTGCCACTCCAGGGTCTGATCGCCCAGGGCCGCCTGCAGGGTGTAGTTGCTGGGATCGTCGTCCCGGGGCCAGGTGGCCAGATCGTTCAGGGACAGGCTCAGGGGCGTAATCCGGAACTCGGCGGGCTGGTCGCCGGTCAGGTCCCGGAACAGCAGCTCGCCGCCGTCGATGGTCAGCGCCTGGAACAGCAGGTGCACCGGCCCGGAATCCGCGGATGCCTGGGCCTCGGCGGGGGTATCGCCAGCGGCCGACGGATGCGCCCGTTGCCAGTCCCTGGCGAGATTCAGAGTGTTGCCCTTGAGCAGGTCGAGCCGGACGTAAGGCTCGGTCAGGCGGATGTCCTGGAAACCGATGATGCCCCGGGCCAGATCGAGCAGGCTGAGGTTGACGAACAGGTCGTCGAAGGCGAGCACCTTCTGGCCATCGCTGTCGCTGGCCGACACGCCCTGGACGTCGAGGGTCAGGGCAAACGGGTTCAGCCCCACGTTATCCACGGACGCCTGCCAGCCCAGTTGTTGCTCCAGTTGCGCCGGCAGGTTGCGCTCAAGCCACCAGGGCAGCACCACAAACCCCGCGACCCCATAGAGCCCGACGAGCACCAAAACAACAATCAGACTGTTTCTGGCAAGACGGCGGCGCTGACGGCTCTGAACCACGTGACCTCTCCCGGTGACATCGACGAATCAGGGGCGCAATGCCCGATGGACAACCGGGGCCTCAGGGCCCCGGTCTGTCACAAGGATAGTCATGACACGGCGGGTTTGTCAGCTCGCCCTTTGTCGACCTGGCAGAACCAGCTCCGGATTCACCCGCACGTTGGAAAACCGGCCCAGTTCCTGCGAGGGTCTGGGCACCATGGCCGCGCGAATCAGCTTGCGGCTGGAATTTCCGGTGAGCGGGAACACCGCCTGCCCCGTGCGCCACAATACCGATACGCCGGCCTGTTCCGTTCGCTGCAGCCACGCCCGCAGTTCGGCGAAGACGCCCGCCTGCGCCGGCCCCCGGTAATCCGGCAGCATGAGGAAGAACGCACTGGCGGAGTAGCGGGCCAGGGTGGCCGATTCCGGAACCATGCGACTCAGATCGCGGGCAAGCCCCTCGACCAGGGCGGCCAGGGCGTCGGCGGCCAGCCGCTGGTTCAACTCCCGGAAGTTGGCAATGTCCAGGCACACCAACGCAAACGGATGTTGCCGGGCATCGTCCCGTGCCAGCGCTTCAAGCAGGCGCTGTTCCAGTCCGGAACGGTTCGGCAAGCCGGTGGCGGGGTCCTGAAAGGCCCGCTCAACCACCCGGGCCTGCACCGCCCGGGCCTCGTCCGCCAGCCGGCGGCGCTCGCGAAGATCGGACACCGTCAGGAACAGCGTCAGCGCCAGCGCAGTAACGCAGAACGCCGCCAGCGGAATGCCCATCCACTCACCACGGACGAGGTTGTCCGCTGCGGGCACGGCGTCGGGCGGGAACGTCATGCCCAGCATGCCGGTGTAGTGCATGCCACAAATCGCCACGGCCATGGTGACGGCCGCGCCGAACTGCAGCATCAACCGGCCGCTGCCGTGCACCAGCCGCCGGCACAGGCTGAGGGCGCCACCGGAGGCCGTCAGGGCCACCACGATCGAGACCAGGAGCCAGAGGGCATCGAACTGCGCCGGCGCGGACATGCGCATGGCGTACATGCCCAGGTAGTGCATCACCACAATGCCGGTGGCCATCGCCACGGTGGCCGCCAGAAAACCGCCGCGCCCGAGTGCCGGCAGGCTGATCATCCGCAGGGCCAGGAACGAGGCCAGTACGGCGGCGCCCCAGGACACCAGGGTCAGCGTGGCATCGAACGACATCTCCACGCCCATGTCCATGGCACGCATGCCCACAAAATGCATGGTCCAGATGCCGGAACCCAGGGAAATACCGCCCAGTGCCAACCAACGGCCACGTTCCCGGCCGGTGGAAATGCCCAGGCGCAGACCGAAGTAAATCGCCGTGTAGGCCGCAAGAACGGCGACCACGAACGATGCCAGAACCAGAGTGATGTCGTAATGTCCCACGTTAAGTCCCCATCAGAGTAGAGTCACAGAGATCCCGTCCGGATGGGTCTGTCAGCGCCTTCGTCCCGAAAACTGCGGTTAGATACGCTGGGGCCGGCCGTTGGCGTTCGGAATTTCGTGTTTTTCTGTAACCGTTATCGACACAACCACCCTCGCCCCTCACTCGCGGCATGACGTTGAACCCGCTATCCTCTGCGTTCGTAACACCACGCAGGCGGTACTGACGAGGAGACGTGGATGGACATCGGTGATATGCGCCGTGATTTTGAAAGTGAAGGACTGGACCGGGGCGACCTCAACGACAACCCGGTAGCCCAATTCCAGACCTGGTTCGAACAGGCCCGGGACGGGGGCATTCTGGAGCCCAACGCCATGTCACTGGCCACGGCGGGTGCAGACGGCCAGCCGGACATTCGCACCGTGCTGCTCAAGTATTTCGATGAGCAGGGCTTTGTCTTCTATACCAACTACGGCAGCCGCAAGGCCCACGAACTGTCGGAGAACCCCCGGGCGGCGCTGCTGTTCCCCTGGCTTGACCTGAACCGTCAGGTGCGTATCCAGGGCCCGGTGGAGAAAGTGAGCAAAGCCGAGTCCCTGCGTTATTTCGCCTCGCGCCCCCGAGGCAGTCAGATCGGCGCCTGGGTGTCCGAGCAGAGCCGGGCGATTACCTCACGGGGCCTGCTGGAACAGAAAGTGGCCGAGATGAAGCGGAAGTTCGCCAGCGGCGAGGTGCCACTGCCGGACTTCTGGGGCGGCTACCGGGTGGTGCCGGAGCGGATCGAATTCTGGCAGGGCCGGCCCAGCCGCCTGCACGATCGCTTTGAGTATGTGCGCACCGACGGTGGCTGGCGCATCGATCGTCTTCAGCCCTGAGGGTCGCCCTGCCGTATGCCCTCCATCTGGCTGTGCCATCAGGTTGCCGAATCCGCCCCAACCCCGGGCTGGTTGCTGCCGGCGGAAGCCGAGACCGTCGCACGGCTGGGTAGCCCTCGGCGCCGGGAATTCCTGAGCTCCCGCTGGCTGATTCGCCAGGCCCTCGCCCTGGCCAGCGATGAGCGCCCCGAGGCATGCGCCCCGGTGACCGGACGGCCGGTGCAGTCCGCCCGGCCGCCGGGCTGGAGGCTCAGCCTCAGCCACAGCCACGGCCTGTGTGCCTGCGCGGTGGGCGATTCCGATGCCCTCGGCATCGATCTGGAACCCCGGGGCCGGCATCCCCAGTGGCAGAGGGTGGTGCGCCGTTGGTTTTCCGAGGCTGAGCAGACCTGGCTGCTGGCCCGGGATAACCCGGAAGATTTTCTGGTGGCCTGGACCCTGAAAGAAGCCTGGCTGAAAGCCACCGGCCGGGGCATTGCCGGCAACCTGCAGACGCTGGAGATCGGTCCGGGATTTATACTCACCGGCGACACCGCACTCGCCGGCTGGCATGCCGCCTGTTTTGACTGCGAGGGCTATCTGGTCACCCTGGTTTACCGGCGCCGGGACGGCACCGACCATCCCAGCGGCTGGCCCCCCATCCAGCTGCTGGAGCCGCCGCCGGAGGATCTGGCCCTGAGCCAGGCCGAACGCCTCCCCACACTGTGGGAACCGTTTCTGCAGCGGTCCATCACGCCACGGCCGGCGGCCTGGACCAGCGACGTGCGGCCGGGGCAACCGGTCGTCTGTAAATCCGAGACCAAGGAACGCCCATGACCGTCGACGAACGCTGCCCCTGGTGCGGTACCGACCCGGGTTACGTGCATTATCACGACACCGTCTGGGGCCGCCCGGAGTTTGATCCTCTGGCCCTGTTCGAGAAACTGTGCCTGGACGGCCAGCAAGCGGGGCTGAGCTGGCTGGTGATTCTGCGAAAACAAGCCAGCTACCGGGAGGCCTTCGAGGGTTTCGACCCGGAACGCATCGTCACCTTTGACGAGGCCCGCATTGCCCGGCTGCTGACCAATCCGGGCATCGTCCGCAACCGGCTGAAGGTAACGTCCATCATCAAGAACGCCCGGGGCTACCTGGCACTGCGGGACCGGGGCGTGGATTTTACCGAATTTCTGTGGTCGTTCGTGGGGGGCGAGCCGGTGCAGAACCACTGGCGCTCGATCGGCGAGGTGCCCACCCAGACACCGGCCTCGGAGGCCCTGTCCCGGGCCCTGCGCAAGGAAGGCTTCAATTTTGTCGGCCCCACCATTGTGTACGCGTTCATGCAGGCCACCGGCATGGTCAACGACCACCTGGTGACCTGTCCACAGCACGCCGAGTGCAAGGCCGAGCATCGGCCACTGCCAGACTGATCCTGTGGCCGCCCCGGGTCGTATCTCTTGGACCTATGAAGTACCGTGCAACACCGGAGCGCCACTGTGAGAATCACCTTCGAACAACTCAGGAACACCAGGGACCTGGTGATTGACCTTCTGGAAATCCTGTCGCTTGAAGGCCAGCGCTACATGGCCAGGCTGGTCATCGGCGAGCAGACGCTGCTGCTCTCCGGCCGGGATGGCACCACCCGGCTATTCCGAAGCGCCTGGGAAGTGCAGGACGCACTGGCCGCCTTCACCGTAAAGGAGACCCAGGTGGTGCACCCCTCGGCCTATCATGAAATGGTGGGGATGGCGCCGGCCGATATCGAACCGCTCAGGATTCGGGTTCAGAGGCAATCGTCGTGATTTCCGTCGCCCGGCTCGCCTATCTGGTGGGCATTGCCGGTCTCATTCCCTTCCTGCTGACCACCTTCGGCCTCTGGCTGATGCCTGAGCGCAGTGACGAAATCCTGGGCTACTTCTACCTCTACAGCGCCGGCATTCTGGCGTTTATGGCCGGGGTCTACTGGCCCATCGCGATGCAGCTGGAAAACCGCTGCTACCCGCTGTCGCCGCTGGTGACCATGGTATTGAGCCAGGTGTTTTTCGTGGCCGCCGGCATTGGCCTGCTGCTGCCGCCACTGGCGCAGTTCATACTCTACGGGCTGGCCTATCTCGCCCTGTACGTGGTGGATGTCCGCTGGATGCGTCAATACTGGCCGGACTGGTACCGGCGTATCCGCTTGCTGCTGACCTCCGTGGTCCTGCTCTGCCAGGTCGCCGTTGGTATTTGGCTACTGGCCCACTGACGATCCGAGCCCGGTCTTGGCGCCAGATGTGACGCCTGACCGACCTTGACCCATGATGTTATCCAACGACGCCCGAGCAGGGAGCTCAGGCGCCGTACGCCTCATCCAGCCGCACAAAGCGGCTTTGCAGTTTCTTCAACGCGCCTTTTTCGATCTGCCTTACCCGCTCCCGGCTGATGCCCAGGTTGTCGGAAATCACCTGAAGGGTTTCCGGCGCAGGCAGGTCCAGGCCAAAGCGACGGGCCAGAATGTCCCGCTCTCGCTCGGTCAGCTCGGCGAGCATGGCCCGCAGCGCCCGCCGCCGATCCCGTTCCGCCATGGGATGGTCCGGCGTCATGCGGCTGGAACCGGCCAGGCTGTCGCCCAGTGTGATGCTGCTGTCGTCGAGCAGGGGCGCGTCGGTGGACACTTCCCGGCTCGCCAGGGCGCGCAGCTCGCCAATGCGGGACGGTGACGCTTCCATTTCCCGTGCCAGCTCGGCCTGGGACGGCTCCCGGCCCAGGGCCCGGTTGAGCCGCAACGACACCCGTTGCAGCTCGCGGATCTCGTCCACCACGCCCTCAGGGGTGTGCACCACGCGCACGCCCCGCTGCAGGCAGCGTTTGACCTCTTCGCTGATCCACCAGTAGGCGTAGGTGGAAAAGCGGAATCCTTTGGACGGATCAAATCGCTCGGCGGCCTTGATCAGCCCCACGTTGGCGTCCTGGATCAGGTCCGGCATGGGAATGCCATGCTGGCCAAAACGACGGGCAATGTGCACCGCCAGGCGCAGGTTGCTCTGAATCAGCGTGCGCCGGCAATCGAGGGACAGGTGATAGGCTCGACGGCATCGGGTCGTCAGCGCGCCGGCGTCGCCGAGGCTGCCAATAATTTCGCGGAACGTGTGAGGGGTATCCTCCGGCAACGCCAGTTCCCGGTGGATGACTCGGAAGCACAGGCTCAGGCGGCGGGAGAGCCGCTTTTCCTGGTCTTCCGTCAGAATCTGATAGCGGGACGCATCCCGGAAGTACAGCCCAACCAGGGAATCCCGGTCGTTGTCTCGGGCTGGCGTCTGAGACGGCCCCGTCCGGTCGAGTTGTTCAATGACCATGGCACCGATCGTCGTGTAAGAATGTATTGGGAATTACGTGAGGGACCGGCCCATGGATTCATGCCGGGCGCCGGATGACGGCGCCCGGATACGTTGGCAGGCGGTTATTCGAGGGACGCTGCGACAATGGCGTATTCGTGATTGTGGGGTTCGATCAGCGCCCCGTGCAGGGCGGCAATCGCATCCTCGTAGTGGCTCTCGTCGATCACGAACTGGATGTCCACCTGGCGCATGCACTGGTGAATGGCCAGCACGCTGATTTCCCGGTCGGCGAGGGACTTCACGGATCGGGACAGGATGCCCGGCACCTTCATGTCACTGCCGATGGCGGACACCAGCGCCACCTTACGTGTGCTGATCTCGGCGTTGGGGAACACCTCCTCCAGCGCCTTGACCACCCGCTTGACGTGTTTGAGGGTAGTGTCCACGTAGTGGGTGATGGTGTTGGCGTTGGTGTCCTTGGACATGAACCGCACCTTGAAGCGGGTGAGCACGTCCAGGATCTTCCGGTCCGAGCCCGGCTCGCCCTGCATGTCCTGATCAAACACCTCAATGGCGAACACGCCCTTGGCGCCGGCCACGATTTCCACCTGGGCCGTCTCACTGACGTAATCGCCGGTGATCAGGGTACCGGTGTGCTCCGGCTCGAAGGTGTTCATCACCCGCAGCGGAATTTCGTTCTGGCGCAGGCCTTTGCCGGCCCGGGGGTGAATGGCTTCCATTCCCAAATTGGCAAGCTGGTCCGCCACGTCGTAGTTGGTGCGGCCCAGGGGTACCACTTTGCCCTCGCCGACGATCTTCGGGTCCGCCGAACTCAGGTGGTATTCCTTGTGGATGATGGCTTCCCGGGCGTGGGTGATGACCGCAATCCGGCTGAAGGTCATCTCGCTGTAGCCCCGATCGAAGGTGCGCATGAGGCCTTCCTTGCACTGGGCGTAGCCGGTCACGATCGGCAACTCCCGGCTCAGGTCGATGCTGTCGAAGGCCCGCTGCAGTTTTTCGTCCAGGGGCAGCAGCTCCGAGTCGCGCCAGCCGGTGAGATCCACAAACCGGGCATTCACGCCTTCCTGCTGGAGCTTGAGGGCCGTATTGAAAGCGCTGTGGGCCTCACCGATGCCCGCCAGCATTTCCCGCACGGTCAGCAGATGCTCTTCCAGCTGGAACTGGCCGTAGGAGCACAGGCGCTGCAGATCGATCAGACAGCCACGAACGCCTTCGACGCGGTCGGTAATGAACTGGTCCGCCTGCTGCTTGAGCATCGGGTCCGGAAACAGCTCGCCGTTGATGTCGGTGAGCAGCTTGACCAGTTTGGTGAGGTCGTCGCCCCAGGCCCAGTCGGACTCGGCGTCGGCGAACAGGGCGTAAACCCCGGGTTCACCGGTCTTCTTGTGCTCCAGCAGCTCGTTGGTGACGCCACCGTAGGCCGACACCACGAAGATGCGTTGGTAAAGGTCGTCCCCGGTTCGCTGGCCAACGATGATGTTGTCCCGGACGGCCTCGTAGTTACTCATGGAAGTACCGCCGATTTTCTCGACGGTATGCTGTGCGGTTGTCATGATTCTGCCTTTGCTGTCCTGCGCATGGTTGTCCTGATGATCGCTGATCGGATGATAACGGCCGGGGCCTGGCGGGCGTCCCTCAGGACGCCTCGCTGATGCCCTCCTGCATGATCTCGTCCACGCTCTCGGCGAGCAGCGCGATGCCCTGCTTCAGGTCGGCCTCGCTGGTGGTCAGCGGCATCAGGCACTTGATGACTTCGTCCCTCGGGCCACTGGTTTCGATAATCAGGCCCTTCTCAAACGCCCGCTTGGTGATCGGCCCGGTCAGGTCCGGGCGCTTGGCGGAAATGCCCCGCATCATGCCGCGACCCTTCAAGTGGAACTCACCCGGGTACTTGTCGCAGATCGCCTGCAGACCGTTGCCGAGCACCTCGCTCTTGGCCTTGACCTCGTTGGCGAAAGCGTCGTCTTTCCAGTAGGTCTCGATCGCCGCACGGGCGGTGATGAAGGCCATGTTGTTGCCCCGGAAGGTACCGTTGTGCTCGCCCGGATCCCACACGTCCAGCTCCGGCTTGAACAGCACCAGCGCCATCGGCAGGCCGTACCCGGACAGGGACTTGGACACGGTGACGATGTCCGGTTTGATGCCGGCAAACTCAAAGCTGAAGAACTCACCGGTGCGGCCATTGCCCGCCTGGATGTCGTCCACGATCAGCAGGATGTCGTGCTTCTTGCACAGCTCGGACAGGCCCTTGAGCCATTCCGCGCGGGCCGCGTTCAGGCCGCCCTCGCCCTGTACCGCCTCGACGATCACCGCCGCCGGCAGCTCGGTGCCGGAGGAGTTGTCGGACAGTACCTTGTCCATGATCTTCAGGGTGTCGACGTCCTCGCCCAGATAGCCATCGTAGAACAGGAAGTCGACGTTGCCGAGGGGCACGCCCACGCCGCCACGGTGGTGCTGGTTACCGGTGGTGGCCACCGCACCCATGGTGACGCCGTGGAAGCCGTTGGTGAAGGAAATCACGCCGCTGCGGCCTTTCACCTTCCGAGCCAGCTTCAGGGCCGCTTCCACACAGTTGGTGCCGGTCGGGCCGGTGAACTGCATTTTGTAGTCCAGGCCGCGGGGCTCCAGGATGTGGCTCTTGTAGCTTTCCATGAAGTCGTGCTTGGCGGTGGTGAACAGGTCCAGGCCCTGGCTCACGCCGTCTGATTCGATGTACTCAAGCAGCGCCTTCTTGAGGATGTCGTTGTTGTGGCCGTAGTTCAGGGAACCGGCACCGGCCAGAAAGTCCAGGTACGCCTTGCCGTCCTCGGTGTACAGATGGGCATTCTTGGCCCGGTTGAACACCACCGGGAAGGCCCGGGAGTAAACGCGTACTTCAGATTCAGTGGACTTGAAAATTTCCATCGTCTTGCCTCTTAGCATGTCAGGTTCGAGGTAGGGGTTCGGTCAGTCGAGCGGCAGTGGCAGGCCCACCTCGGGTCACCTGCCGGCCAGAATCGGGAGTCCGGCGCACGCCGGGCGGGAGCCACTACGGGTGGAAAGGACCAATGCGCAGCAGGAACTCGGAATCGTGCTGGCCGCCGAAGTGCGCGTCCTTCTCAAAGAACTCGTGATACTCCAGCTCGGCACCCATGTCCCGGGCGAAAGAACGGAACAGCGCCCAGGAGGCTTCGTTGTCCGCCGTGATGGTGGTCTCCAGATGGGTCACGTCGCCGCAGGCATCCCGGTCAACAATGGCCTTGAGCATGCGCTTGGCGAGGCCTTCGCCCCGGCCTTTCTCGTGCACCGCCACCTGCCACACGAACAGGGTGTCGGGTTTGGCGGGAGGGATGTAGCCGGAGATGAAGCCCACCAGGTCGCCGTCTTTCTCGGCGGCCACGCCGGTGTCGGCAAAGTGGCTGCACTGCAGGAGGTTACAGTACATGGAGTTGGGGTCCAGCGGTGGGCATTCTGCCACCAGCTGGTGGAGCCGGAAGCCATCCTCCTTGGTCGGTTTCCGAAGGCGGATGGCGGTGGTATTCGACGGATCTGATGTCATAGCGTGATCGTTCCGCTCAAAAAGTTAGCCCTAAATTATATAGACCACAAAATACTTTTCAAGTCGGACCACAGGTTTGGGCCAGCAAACCCCTCGTCTTGAGTGGCCAAATGCGTTTGCACGGTTTTTAAAGAATAGCGGGAGATTCCCGGTTCGCCAGAAGGACATCGACACCGTGCGCGGACCGGTCAGGTGGCGGGAAAGCGAACGTCATTCGCGCTCAACCGTGTTCCGCAGGCCAGCCGGGCGCGGTAGGACACCGCCGCGTCGGAACCGGCCGGCCAGAGCCGGTCAAACCGGCTCAACCAGCGGCCCGAATCAAACGCCACAGGCACCAGGCCAAGGTGCAGCGGGCCTCCTGGCGCTTCGCAGGTCATTGCGACGACCGCTTCGTCCAGAGGCGGCAGGGGTGAAAGCCGGACCACCAGCCCCCGTGGATCGTCCTTGAGGTTGCCCATGCCGGCAGAGCCATTGTTGCTTACCCAGCGGGGGCGAGGCTGCCCCTGATCGTGCACCTGGCCCTGCCAAAGCACCGGGAGGCAGGTGTGGGTGCAGACTATGCCGTCCACGCCGGTCGCCTGGAACCACCGATCCAATTCCGTGCGGTTACCGGCGGCAAACGCCTCGTGGGCCAGCCCCCAGCCGGCGAGGGATTCCGGATCGCCGTGCAGCACCAGAATCTTTAGGCCTCCAAAGAACAAGCACCGGTAACGGGGCAGGTCGGCCAGCGCCCGCGTCAGCGTCGGATGCCGCGCCGCGACCGTCTTCAGGCGTTCCATGATGCGGTTCGAGCGGTCCACCACGCCCTGGTCCACAAAGTCCGGGTAAGCGCAGCCGCAACCGGCGCCCGGGCTGGGATTGGCCAGCTCGTACTCGACGTTGCCAAGCTGGGCGGTGTGGGCCAGCACCCGGCGGTTCACCGCCTCGAACAGATCATCGCTGGCGTTGAACCAGTTGAAATCCCCGTTGAATATCAGCTGAACCCGCCGGCCAGCCGCCACCTCCCGCTCTGCCATGGTTTCGATGGCGTCGAGGGCATCCAGGTTGCCGTAGAGGCCGCCGACCACATACACCACGTCGGCCTCCACGGGCACCGGGTCCCGCTCCAGGGTCTCGGGGGCGTAGCGATAGGCCAGCGGGCAACTGCGCCCGTCCGTCACGACCGAACCTCTCCGGTGGCGAGGCCACGGCCTGCCAGCCGACGCAGCAGCAGCGGCAGGAAGAACGCCGCCGTGCAGATCAGGAAGCCCCAGGCATTCACCCCCAGCAGCAATGCGTAGGCGCCGTTACCAATGGCCCAGCCCTGGGGAATGCCTCCGAGCGCCAGCAGCACACCCATCACCAGGCCGCTCCAGAAACTCAGGTGAAAACTCCAGGGCGACCAGCGGGTCACGCCGTAGAACAGAAACACCGGCGCCAGCCCCATGACCATGGTGCCGGAGATGGTGGTGGCTTTGAGGATGTCGGTGCCGGCAAACATGGGCAGGTTCCCCAGCAGGGCAAAAACCACCATGATCGTCGCCCCCAACCGCCGGCTCGGCAGGCGCTCACCAACCCGCTTGGCCAACCGGGGCAAATCCACCGCCAGGGACTTGGCCAGGGAGGTAAACGTGGAATCCAGGGTGGAGCCGGCGGACGTCATCATCACCACGCTCATGAAGAACAACGCCGCCAGCCCCAGGGACTGGCCCACCGCCGCCGGCGCGTTGCCCATGGCGTCGATACCGTTCAGGCGGGCGTGCACACCCACGAGGCTGAAAATGAACACCGCCACGAACCCCAGCAACCCGGCCACCACGAAGCTGCGGAGCATGGTTTTCTCCCGGTTCACAAAGCCCCGGTCGGTCAGCACGGGATCGTGGAAGGGGTAACTGAAGATCTGCAGGAGCGCCACCAGCAGCAGGTCAAAGCCCGCATCCAGGCGGAAGCTGCCGTTGGTAAGCAGGGCGGAGGCGTCGTTGGCCGGCACAATCAGGAACAGCACCGCGCCGACAAAGAACACAAACACCACCGCCTGAATCACATCCGTAAAAATCGACGACCGCAGCCCGCCCTTGAGGCTGTAGGCCAGGGTAAAGGCGGTAAACAGCATGGCCGCCGTGTAGTACTGCCACTGCCCCGGCTGGCCAAAGTAGCCCCCGACCACTGCCGTGTTGCTCCAGATCTCGTTGTACAGCCGAATCAGAATCGCCGCGGCAAACGCCAGCGCCGCCAGCCGCCCGAACCGAGACACCAGAAACTCCTGCAGGCTCCGGGCCCCGGTCTGCGTCCGGATCAGGTAAATCACATAACCGGCCACCGGAATCGACAGCCAGTAGCTGGCATAGGCGAGACCACCCACCACGCCATAGGCCGCCCCCAAGTTGGCCGCGTTGGTCACGGACTTGGCAAAAATCCAACTGATAAAAATGCTCGCCGTCAGCGACCACTGCCCCACCGGATTGCCCTGATCGTCCGCCCCCCGATAAAACGACTCCGCGTTCCGGCTCTTGGGCGACAGCGCGTACATCACGATGCCGTAAACCAGCAGAAAGCCCCAGAACAGGGCGGCTTCGGGTGTGTTCATGGTGTATTGTTCCTTGTTGGGTGCTTTCCTGGGTTTTGTTATCCGGGGCCTTGTCCGGGGTTTCAGGTTCTGGTGGCTGCAGGGATAGGGCGGGCCTGGGTCAAAAAAACGCCCGTGAATACGTCCCTGTAGGGCTCGGTCGCGCCATCCCTGGCGCTCCACGTTTTTTGACCCAGGCCCGCCCTATCCCCGCTTCTGAATTCCCAAGTGCCCGCCCCGATGAATAAGTTGCCCAACGACCCATTCACGGCCAAAGCACCCCGTGTTCGTCATTATTCTTTTTTTCATTTCAAATTATCGGTCTTTGCAAAGTCGTCGCCGCGGTCTGGGGGGTGGGGGTGTGTTTTTCCGCCGGGAAACGGTGTCTGAGCGAAGCGAGTTCGTTTCCCAAGGAAAAACACACCCCCACCCCCCAGGCCGCCAACTCCCAACCCACCAAACAAAAGGCAAAAAAATCACCCAGGCGCCGAACAACTAGCCCCAAACCGATAACAGGCAAAACACCGGTGATGCCGCAACATAATCCGCTCGTCCAGACTCTCCGCCAGCGTCCCGCCCAGATCGTACTGCGGATCATCATCCACCAAGGTACAGGCATACACCCGCACCTGATCGCCCCGCTTCACCAGCATCCGCGTATAGGTACACATGAAATGCGAGCGGGACTCCCGGGACGGATACTTCTCCATGCACGTCTCCGTCACCTCCGGACTGCCATCGTCCGACCCCGGCGTACCCAGATCCGGAAACGCCGTAAACGCCAGATCCTCCGGAATGCCCCAATCCCGGAAAATCGCCCGGAACGCCGCCTCAACCTGCGCCGGATCCTCTCCGGGATCGGTCTGGCGGGCGATGGACACCTTGAACCCAACGGACACCAGCCACTCGATGCCCGCCAGCGCCTGGTCAAAACTGCCCTCGCCCCGGTCCTTGTCATGACGGGCGCGATCCGGGAAATCGAGACTCACCCGAAAGTGGATCGGGTGCGGATTGTCCAGCAGCGGCAACACCTGGTGGCGGCGCTTGAGCAGCGGCTCAGTGGCGTTGGTGAGCACAAAACAGGGGCGGTGCCGGCTGGCGTAATCCAGAATGTTCACGAAATCCCGGATCACGAACGGCTCGCCGCCGGTGAACGAAAACTGCGCCACCCCCAAATCCATCGCCTCGTGGATGAACGGCTCGACGTCACTGAGCTTCATGCCCGGAATGCGCCCGTCGCCAGGGTGGGAGCCTTCCAGGCAGAACGGGCACGAGAGATTGCACGCGGTACCGGTGTGAATCCACAGCTCACGCAAGGCATCGGAGTCGATATAACCCCGGGGGTCGCCGTTGCGGGTGTGGGTCCAGCTGTCCCGGGCCCGGGGTTCCAGAACCTCGACCACGGGAATGCGCTTTCGGGACTCCCGGACTTCGGTCAGAGACATAACAGCTCCTTCATTCGATCAAACCGGATCTCAGTGGCAGACACCGTTCCGGCGATGGTGTTGCAACCTGCCTGCAGGTTTCGATATCGGGCGCTTACCCTTGCTTTCGGGCCGGCTCAGGGTGCCGGGCCGGGCCACGGGGCGCGCCTCGCCGCCAGCCGTGCAGCTTTTCCAGCCAGCGCAGCACGCCCTCCGGCGCGTGGGCTCGCTTCCATTCCCCGGCGGCGTATTTGGCCGCTTCGTTCCAGGTCGGGTAGGGGTGAATCGTTCCCAGAATCTTGTTCAGGCCCAGGCCGTGTTTCATGGCCAGCGTAAACTCCGCCAGAATCGCGGCGGCCTGGCTGCCCACCACCACGGCCCCCAGAATACGGTCCTTTCCCGGCACCGTCAGCACCTTGATAACGCCGTGGTCCTCACCGTCGGCGATGGCCCGGTCCAGGTCGTCCAAGCCGTAGTGGGTGACGTCGTAGGCCACGCCCTGTGCCTTCGCTTCCGCTTCGCTGAGGCCCACCCGGGCCACCTCCGGCGACGTGAACGTCACCCAGGGCATCACCCGGTAGTCCACCTTGAACCGCTTGAAGGTGCCAAACAGTCCGTTCACCGCCGCGTACCAGGCCTGATGGGCCGCCGCGTGAGTAAATTGGTAAGGGCCGGCGACATCGCCGCAGGCGAACACGTTCGGGAAGCGCACGCTCATGTCGTCCTCCACCGGAACCGTGCCGTTCTTGCGAACCTCAATACCAAGGCGTTCCAGGTTCAGGCCCGCTGTGTTGGCGGCCCGGCCCACCGCCACAAGCACGTCATCAAAGACGATCCGCACCCGTTCACCCTGGTGCTCGCAGTAAGCGACCTTTTCCCCGTCCTCCCAGGCGAATGCTACCGCCGCGTGCTGCAGGCGAACGTCCACCCCATCCGCCTGGAACTGCTTGAGCACCCGCTCGGACACCTCGGCGTCTTCCCGCGGCAGCAGGCGGTCGCCCATTTCCACCTGGGTCACCTCGCTGCCCAGCCGGGCAAACGCCTCGGCCAGCTCGCAGCCGATCGGGCCGCCGCCCAACACCAATAGGCGCCTGGGTTGCTCTTCCAGCGCCCAGAGGTTCTCCGAGGTCAACGGCTGCATCGCCTCGAGGCCCGACACCGGCGGCATCGCCGGCTTACCGCCGGTGGCAATCACGATACTCCGGGCGGTCAGGCGCTCGGTTCGGCCATCGGGGTGTTTTACCTCGACTTCCCAGGGCGATACGAAGCTGGCCTCACCGGCGATGCAGTCCACCCCGAGTTTTTCGTAGCGCTCCGGGGAATCGTGGGGCTCCACCTTCGCGATCACCGCCTGAACCCGGTTCATGATGTTTCGGAACGAGCCTTTCACCGGCACCGATTCCAGGCCGTAGCGGCTGGCGTGGCGCAGGGTGTCCGCCGCTTTCGCCGTGCGGATCAGCGCCTTGGACGGTACACAGCCGGTGTTCAGGCAGTCCCCGCCCATTTTGTGTTTCTCAATCAGCGCCACCTTTGCCTTGACGGCGGCGGCAATGTAGGCGGACACCAGCCCGGCGGAGCCGCCGCCAATCACCAACAGGTTGTAGTCAAAATGGGCGGGCTTCTGCCAGCCGGCGTAGACTTTGCGGCGTCGCAGAAAGGCCACGAGGAATTTGGCGATCAATGGGAACAGGCCCAGCAGAGCCAGCGACAGCAGCAGATCTGGGGACAGGATATCGCCCATCGACTCAAGCTGCCCCAGCTGGGTACCGGCGTTCACGTAGATGAACGTGCCTGGCAGCATGGCGACCCAGCTCACCAGCGCGTAGGTGCGCAGCTTCATGGCCGTCAGGCCCATGGCCAGGTTGATGAGGAAGAACGGGAACACCGGCACCAGGCGCAGGGTAGCGAGGTAAAATGCACCGTCCTTCTCGATGCCCCGGTCCATTCTCGCCACGGTTTCCCCGTAGCGCCGGCGCAGGGTGTCCCGCACCAGGAAGCGGGCGGCCAGGAAGGCCAGGGAAGCGCCAGCGGTGGACGCCAGGGACACGGCGACCAGTCCGTACACATTGCCGAAGAAGGCGCCGCCCGCCAAAGTCATGATGGTCGCGCCCGGCAGCGACAGCGCCGTCACGACGATGTAGACGGCGGCGTATGCGCCCACCGCCAACAGCAGGTGCTGATCAATCCACTGGCCCAGCGCCCGCTGGTTGGCCTGGAGGTTGTCCAGGGTCAGCAGGTCGCCCCCGCCAAGGCCGAGGAAGCCGCCGACGATGGCCGCGATAATCAGAAGCAGTAGCACTTTGTTGCGATTCATAGGTACGCCTGTCAGAGGTGTAAAAGCCATACGCTGGTATGGTCAAGACACGATCACTGGTCCAATGTTACACGCCGACCGGAAAATGCTCTTTATCGTTTATACTCAGGTACCGGGGACCATGGAACTTTCCGCGAAATAAAGCGACAAAAAGCCACTGCCGACAGCCATCAACGAAAGGCATACGCCATGGACACCGCAGACTTCAAGGACCAGGAAGCTACACTGATCGACGGCCTCAGACAGGGAGACGCCAAAGCCTATCAGACGGCAGTCCGCGCGCACTCCCCCGGCATGCTCGCGGTGGCTCGGTTTTACCTGGACCCATCCAGCGCTGAAGACGTGGTGCAGGACTGCTGGGTCACCGTCATCGACGCGATCCATACCTTCGAAGGCCGATCAAGCCTGAACACCTGGCTACAGCGCATTGTCGCTAACCGCTGCAAGAATCGCGTGCGAAACGCTAACCGGGAAGTGGCCATGGATTTTTCCGAACCACTGGAGCCAGGCCTCGCCAGCCGTTTCAACGCCCATGGACGCTGGGAGCTGCCCCCGAAACTGCGGTTTCATGAATCGGCAGACACGCTGATGGAGAACGGTGCCCTGAGCGACTGCCTGGACAAACATCTGTCTGCGCTGCCGGAAACCCAGCGCTCTGCCCTGATACTGTATGAAGCTCACCAGCACCGATCCGACGACGTCTGTAACATTCTGGGTGTCAGCGCCTCTAACCTTCGGGTGCTGCTACACAGGGCAAGGCAAAAGATCTTCCTCATGGTGGAGACTTTCCAGGAGACCGGCGAATGTTAATGTGCAAAGACGTTGCCTGCATCGCCAGCGACTACCTCGACGGCAACCTAAATGGCAGCAAACGGCTGTCCGTCAAGCTGCACCTGATGATGTGCCGGCACTGTCGGAGGTTTATCGGCAACCTGCAAGAGAGCAACCGATTGCTGCGTGCCCACTCTTCAGGCGGTGCTGATGATGAGCTGCTTAACCGGGTTAGCAAACGCGTCGCGGAAGCGCTTGTGCGGCAAAGCTCCGGGAAAAAGCCCTCCTAAGCGTCTCTGACTCCGCTCAAAACCATCCCGATCCTCAATAACGCCCCTCCCTGGTAGTGACAACGATCAGGGTTCCAGCATTGACCATCACGCACGTAACAACTGAAGCCCTTCAAAATATAGGCAATACCTAAAAAACATCGGAACGAGACCGCATCACCCGACTGGAGTGGCTTCGGCTTTTCGGCGCCAACACTGTTCCAACGAGATCTAACCTTTCTGCCACGCTTGTGCGCCCAACCATATCAGCTTTGACCTCACATCCGGCGCCCAATGTCCCCGCACATACGCTCACACATTGACGTCCATGCGCATGTTTTGCAAATGATAATGCAAACGATTATCGTTATATACAATTACAACACGGAGAGTGCAGTGCTTAACACAAATCGTACGCGCGAAAAGATCACCAGAGGCGATGCGGCATATGGCCTTCTGAACGCAGTACCAACGCCATGGATGATCGAAATGATCGGCCATGCCGGCTATGACTTTGTCATCCTGGACACGGAACACATGTCCACCAACCCTGAGTCCCTAGAGCACATGATCCGCGCCGCCGAGTGCGCCTCCGTCACACCCCTGGTGCGGGTGCCGGGGGTTGATCGTGCTGCCATTACCCGGGCTCTGGACAGTGGTGCTCAGGGAATTGTTGTTCCCCGTATCCGTAATGCCGAAGAGGCGCGCGACGTTGTTCAGATGGCGCGGTACGCGCCTGCGGGGCAACGTGGAATTACCGGCGGCAGGACAACAGGTTTCGGAACCCTCCCGCTGAAAGACTACCTCAGGCAGGCCAACCAGGAAGTCCTCATTGTGCTCATGATTGAGGATCAGGAAGGCATCGACAACCGCGAAGCCATCCTGGGTGTTCCCGGTGTTGACTGGGTGCTTCCGGGAGCGGTCGATCTGTCGCAATCACTAGGCTGCCCTGGTGACCCGTTCCATTCGTCTGTCAATCACGCGATCGCGGAACTGGCAGCGAGTTGCCGCGGGCGTCCTGTGGAATTTTGCGCCTTGCCACGAAGTCCTGAGCAATTAACGGAATGGCAGGCGTGGGGAGCAAGAGCCTTTCTCCTGGGAGAAGACCGCAGTCTGCTCTTCAAGTTTCTCAAGTCTCACCTTGCGACCTGCCGTACCGAGCCGAGCTCGTACTGAGGCAACCATTCTTATTCAAGCCTGACAAGAGTTTTCCAATGCGCGATACCGTTCTTTTTCTTGCTCATGTTCCAACGCCAGCCGTGAATCGGGGATTCCTGCCTGCAGCCCAGTCGATGGGGCTGAAAGTGATCCTGCTGACAGACCAGGCGGCGACTCATCACCACTATTTCAGTCAACCGGACCTTCCCGCCTATCCGGAACAGATTCTCCAGTGTGATGTATTTAATCCGCTGTCTGTTCTCGATCTTCTCTCAGAACTCCCGGCCCCCGTGGGCGTGTTTTCCAACAGCGATCACCTGCAGACGGTGACCGCTCTGGCCGCAGCCTACCTGAATCTGCCGGGCAAAGACTGGCAAACCTGTTACCGGGCAAAAAACAAGGCCGCCATGCGCCAGTATCTGAAAGCGCTCGATGATGGCGCATGCTGGTTCAGGGCTGTGAATGATCAGACATCCCTGGGGAAGGTGATCGACGACGTTCCCTTCCCGTGTATTGCCAAGCCCCGGGAGGGGGTTGCCAGCCTCAACGTCAGGCGCCTGGACAACGCTGCGCAACTGCAATCGTTCTGTGATCAGTTCTGGCAGGAACAACCCGGGCAACCCTTGCTGCTGGAAGAGTTTCTTTCAGGCCCTGTTCACACTCTGGAGACCATTGGCGACGGAAACAGCCTGTTTGCGCTCGGAGGATTTGAAGTGCGGCTTTCCGAGCCTCCCCATTTCGTCGAACTTGAAGCGGCGTGGGTGCCCTACCAGCCGGACAGTCCTCACCTACAGGAAATGTTCAGGCAGGTACGGCACTTCGGTGTGGGCCTTGGCGCCTGCCATTCCGAATTTGTGATCACCGCCACTGGGCCAAGACTTATCGAGATCAATTACCGAACGGTGGGGGATGGCCGCGAATTCCTGCTTGACCGCATGACGAATCATGGACTGTTCCATGCCATCCTTCAGGCCCATATTGGCAACCCTCTTGAATTATCCCCCCCCACCCAGACGGCGCAGATACGCTATCTCAGTGCCTCTGCCAGCGGACGGGTTCGCCGTTCAGCTCCTGAACGCAGGGAGCCATGCGGTGACGGCATTGCCGAGTTCGAGCCTTTGAGGAAAGTGGGCGATGACGTCCGACTGACTCATTCAAACAAAGACTACCTGGGTGTGTTGCGGTTGTTTTCGAGCGATCCCGCCCGGGTGAAGGATACGTTGGCCGAATGGGCCACCGATCTTGAAGCAGAGTGGGAGATAGGTTGATGACCAGGAACACCGCTCTGTCTTCAACAGACCCCGGGCAGTATCTGACCCGGAGGCTGGTCGATGCCCTGATCCGCGAAGATGTGGCCGGCTGCCAGAGTGATTCTCAGGCAGTTGGGGTGGACAGCGTGCCCGGCTCCCCGGGAACGCCGGCCACCTGGTTACGGTGGACGCTGGCACAGGGCATCCTGTGGTTGCCGGTCCATCCGGCAACCTTCATGCAGCGTTGGCAGTGGAGTGGCGACGCACTCATCTGGCAGCCCGCAGGTCAGGTCGGAAGCGTGTCGGAAGTGAATCACTACGAACAGGTTCTGGCCTGCCTCACCGCGGAGGAACACGACGACTCCGGGGAGCAGTTGGAGATCTATGCCGATGAGTGCAGAACGGCGGAGTCTCACGCCTCCTTCTGCTACGAGGAGCGGTCCAGGTGGTTTGACGAAATCCGCCATCAGGGGCAAAGCTGGAAGGATTTTCCCCGGCTATCCGAACGCGTGCTCCACTTCGATCGCCTCGCGGCCTTCCTCGATCATCCGTTTTACCCCAGTGCCCGCGCCAAGAGTGGCTTTGATGAGGCGGCACTGGCGGCGTACGCGCCTGAATTTGCCCCGCGTTTCCGGTTACGGTGGCTTGCCGTCCCCGGCTCGAAAGTCACTGCGGTGGGCGAGCTCCCGGGTTGCTGGCCGGATTTCAGCGAGGTAGGGCTGGATAACCAGCTTGCTGACAGCCACCACTTGTTGCCGGTGCATCCTCATCTCTGGGACACCGCGCTGAGTGACTATCTGTCGAACACAGACATCGGTGCCAGGGTCATCCGTGCGCCAGCGCCTGCGCTTTGGGTTCAGCCAACACTGTCGGTACGAACCCTCCAGGTTGAGGCCGCGCCGGAGGTCCACGTGAAAGTCCCTTTGACCATTCGCACACTGGGCAACCGGAACATTCGAACGGTCAAACCGAGCACACTTTATGATGGTCATACGGTTCAGAAAATCCTGCAGGAGATAGCCGGCAAGGACCCGGTCCTTAAAGGGACCTTTTCTGTAACCGACGAATCCTCAGGCCTGCACGTTGGCGATCTGCCCTGGCTGGGCTGTATTGTGCGCCGGTTTTGCGGGTTTTCCGACCAGCAGCAGATTGTGCCCGTTGCCTCCCTGTTAGCCGACAGCCCGGACGGTCGCTGCGTTGCCCAAATGATGGCGGACGAGTTCAATCGTGGCGACCTGACAGAGTGGGTGCGCCAGTACGTTGCCTTGACGCTGACGGTGCACCTGCGACTGTGGCTTGTCTACGGCATTGCACTGGAATCCAACCAGCAGAACTCCATGGTGGTGCTCACTCCGGGGCAGCCACCGCAGCTGCTTTTCAAGGATAACGACGCCCCCAGGCTGTGGCCAGACAGGCTATGCGGACAGTTGCCGTCCATCGAGTCAAAAGTGGCGCAACTCCGGGATCAACGCATCCTGGTCAATGATGAAACACCCCTGGCGCAGATGTTTACCACCATCACCCTGCAACTGAACCTGGCGGTCATTCTTGAGGGCCTGTCCGCACGGGGGCTCGGATCAAGGGCCCACTGGTATAGGGTGCTTCGTGAGGAGGTGATCTGCGTCCTCGATCAGCTTGACGACCTCGGAGTCAATACCCAGCCAGCGCGCAAGGTGCTGCTGGAGGATCGCCAGCTTTACACCAAGTATCTTCTCAGGGCTGGCAGCCTGGAAAGCAAGTCCCGCACCGGCGCCGCTGACATCAATAAATTCTACGGTAAGCTGGCCCCGAACTTTCTCAGGAACGGATCATGAGCCAGTCCGTTCTGCCGGTGGTCCTGCTCAGCCACTTTACCGCGGCCCTGGTGGCGCTGGGGATGCCACCATTTTTTGGGCTGATCCTGACCGACACATTTGCGGTTGAACACACCGTTTGGGTGGGCTGGTTCTATATTATCCCGACGGTTTGCACGGCGCTGGCGGCGCCGTTCTGGGGAAGGATAGCGGACCGTTTCGGCCGCCGCTGGTCGCTGCTGCGTGCCCAGATTGGTCTGGCCGTGGCCTTCGTAGTCGCCGGATTGGCGCCGGGCGTGGTCACCTTTGCCATGGCACTGATGGTTCAGGGCTTTCTGGGTGGAACCTTTGCCGCATCGAGCGCGTACCTTTCCACCGTTGCTCGCGGTCAAAACCTGACCCAGTCACTGAACTGGATGCAGGGCTCGGCCAGGTCGGCCATGATACTG
This sequence comes from Marinobacter sp. C2H3, assembly GCF_037080155.1. NCBI lineage: Bacteria > Pseudomonadati > Pseudomonadota > Gammaproteobacteria > Pseudomonadales > Marinobacteraceae > Marinobacter > Marinobacter sp. C2H3. The sequence continues at coordinate 488,448 of NZ_JBBBNZ010000003.1, forward strand.
GCGCCCATCATTTTCGGTTTTTTCATGACCTGGGTCCCAGCCCAGCGTCTGTACCTCTACATGGCCATCCTGCCGCTTCTGTCGGCACTGCTGGTATGGAAGCTTGCCCCGCCAGATCCGGTTTCGGGTGGGTCTGGTGGCCAGAAACATTCCCGTGAAAGGGTTTCGGCATCCGCTAGTTGGCTGCGATTGCGGTTACTTTACTTCGGTTTCAATTTCGCATTGGTGGCCAGTTTTCCCTACTTCATTCCCTGGACCCAGGAACGAACGGGCAGCACCGCTGCGATGGCCGGAGTTCTCTACAGCCTCCCTCATGCCATCTACCTGATTATTCTGGTCAGCCCACTGCGACGAAGCGTGTTTTTCGGTAACCCGTTGACCTTGCCCGCGGGCCTGGCACTGTTCGCACTGTCCTACGTTATTCAGGCGACGGCCGGAACAACGGCCGCCATTCTCGCCGGACGATTGGTCATGGGGCTGGGCATGACGACCTGTCTTTTTGCCCTCAACGCCGAAACCGCACGTCTCACACGAACGGAAAATGCTGGCCAAAGCTTTGGCGCCCTTGACAGCGCTGGTAAATGGGCCGGTGTCGCAGCTGGTGTACTCGCGGGGGTCGCCGCGGGGATGAGCAACCAGACCGCGCCACTCTGGCTGGGCGCTGTGGTGACCCTTCTTACCGTCACCCTGAACTCCTACCGGGCCAACACCCCCGCCATCGACCATCATGAACGCTTGAAAGAGGAATAAAGCCATGCCCATAACAGCTTCACATCATTATTTCAGGGATCAGCACTGCGACTATCAGGCCGACCAGGCCAGCATGGAGGCCCTGCTGAATTGTTATTGTCGGGATATTGCCGAACCCTCCGGGGAGCTGTCGGTTCAGGACGGCGAAAGGAACTGGTCCTGGCCGCAGGGGCTCCGGGTTCGCCTGGCGCTGGAGCCTGCCAGTGTGCTGCACATCGGGTTCCCCGATTCCGAAGATGCCCTTCTGGTTCTGGTTGCAGGAGACTCACGAACGTGCAACTACCGCTACCTGTCTGCGCCATACTACAAATCCGCGCTCAGGGGCTGGCGGGTCCTGGGGCTGGAGCAATTGGGCCGGATCCTGCTCCATCAAATGGCACGGCGCTTCAATGAACCCTTCAACAGCGAGCTCTACCGACAGATTCTTCTCAGCCGGAACGTCATGCGGAGCATTCTCGAATACACCCGCGTTCCCGCCGATTGGGGGCAGGGGCTGGAGGCTTTCCGCTGGTCTGAGCAATCCCTGAGTTTCGGGCACCGTTACCACCCGGCACCAAAATCCAGGGAAGGGTTCGACCCGGAGGATATCCTGCAATATTCCCCGGAAATGGGCGCGGGGTTTGCTCTCTATTATTTCTCGGTTCATCCGGACGATCTTCGCACCCGGGGTGACATTGCCGGGCCAGTTTCAGCCTCCGGTCCGGACATCGGGCTGGATGTGCCCGACGGTTGGGTCGCGGTTCCTGTACACCCCTGGCAGGCACGCTTCCTCATGCGCCAGCCCGTCATCCGCAGTGGTATCCGTTCCGGGCGCCTTCTGCCCCTGGGCCAGGCCGGTCAACGATTCTACCCGACCGCATCGGTTCGCACGCTGTACCAGCCCGGCAGCCCCTACTTCCTCAAATTTTCAACCCACGTCCGACTGACCAACTGCATCCGGAAAAACGCGGTCTATGAATTGGAGAGTGCTGTAGCCCTCTCCGCCGCACTCAAGACCTATCTTGCCCCGTCACTGGCCCGTTGGCGCGGGTTCAGGCTGCTGTATGAGCCCGGCTACCAGACGGTTGATTTTACTGATCACCCAGAGCCTGATCGCCGCACCATAGCAGAGGGATTCGGCGTCATTATGCGAGACAGTATCGAATCGTACCTCGAACCTGGTGTCACACCATTGCTGGCCGCAGCGCTCTTCAGCGAAGACCGTTTCGGTCGCTGCCCGGCCACCGAAGCTGCCGATACCCTGGGAGTTGCAGAACGGCTCACCGTTTTGGATGCCAGACTGGCGTGGTTCGAGCAGTACCTCGCCTTGCTGATCCCACCGATCTTCGAGTCGCTGTTCCATCATGGCGTGGTCTTTGAACCACATCTTCAAAACGTGGTTGTGGGCATTCGGGAGGGGTATCCCGTCCAGGTGTTTGTTCGTGACCTGGAGGGAACGAAGCTCGTGCCCGGCCGATGGTCGGGACAACTGCCGGATACCCTCGATGAACAAACACTGGCGTCGGTTCATTACAGTCAGGACAAAGCCTGGAAACGGATCGCATACTGCCTGTTGGTCAATCACCTGTTCCAGGCCGTAGCCTGCCTCTGCGGGGGAGACAAGTCTATTGAACGCCGGTTATGGCAGGCACTCGCCGGAGTCGTGCGCGACTGGCTGGAAGAGACCGACGACCCATGGGCCACGGATGTTCTCGGCAGGCTTCTGGAGGGCGACCCGATTCCCAACAAAAGTAACCTGATGACTCGACTGTTCAAGCGCCCGGACCGTGAGTCACAGTACACCCGGGTACCCAACCCGCTGGCGCTGACGATGCCTATCACCGTGGCGACCATGGAGGAGCTGTGCCATGCCTGACGTACCTGCCTCCGTTCAGCAGGCCATCCACGCGCTCAAGCGCAGTGAAAGCGACCCGCTGTGCGCCTATGTGTATGACCTGCCCGGACTCCGCAACCGGATAAAGGGCATTGTCGAGTGCTTGCCGGCCGGCTGTGACATGTTTTATGCCGCCAAGGCGAATCCGGCATTGCCGGTGCTCGGCGCCTTGGCCCCCTTTGTACGGGGCTTTGAAGTAGCGTCGGGTGGAGAACTGGACTGGGTGCGTCGTCATTTCCCGACCACGCCGGTAATTTTTGGCGGCCCCGGCAAACTGGCATCGGACCTCGAAAAGGCTATTGATCAGAAGGTTGAACGGATCCATGTGGAAAGCCTGCTGGAATTACGGCGCCTGTGTGACATCGCCGACCGAAAACAGACCCATCAGGACATTCTGCTGCGCATCAATCTCGAACTTGCCGAAACACCCTCCACACGGCTTACCATGGGCGGCGTGCCCACGCCGTTTGGCATGGAGGAAGCCTGTATACCAGAAGCACTGGCATTGCTGGCGAAGCAGAACCGGGTCAGGCTGCGTGGCTTTCACTTTCACCTGATGTCACACCAGCTCGACGAGAAACGTCATCTTGCGTTGATAAGGCACTACCTGGAGTCGGTTCGCGCCTGGGAAACGACGTACGACCTGAACCTTGCCGAGATCAATGTCGGTGGAGGAATCGGGATTAACTATACACAGCCCGATCAGCAATTTGACTGGCCAGGGTTTTGTGCCGGTCTCGACGAGCTGCTTCAAGCTCACTCGGATCGGGCCTGGACCATCCGGTTCGAATGTGGCCGTTTCATCACCGCCCCCTGCGGCTTCTATGTTGGCGAAGTCCTGGATGTCAAACGCTGTGGCGACGAATGGTTTGCGATTTGCCGGGGAGGGACACACCACTTCCGGACCCCTGCGGCGCAGGCGCACAATCATCCATTTAAGGTATTGCCTGCTTCCGAGACAACCTTCGAATCACCTGGCGTCAAAGGCAACCCTGTCACCCTGGTTGGCCAACTGTGCACACCCAAGGATGTCTTTGCCCGCCGGGTTGAGGTCGACTCGCTCGGAATTGGCGATCTGGTGGTCTTCCACCACGCCGGGGCCTACGCCTGGAACATCTCCCATCAGGCCTTTCTGATGCATCCCCACCCAAACGAAGTTTTCATCGAGTAACCGGACAGCCGATTGACCCGTGGGACAATCTGACATAATTGTAATGCGAATTATTATCAGTACAATGCGCACTAAAATTAAACACGTGCTGGAGAACACAATGTCGAAGTTTGAAGTTTCAACGCCACTAAAGCGCCACCCTTTGTCTGTAGCCATCGCCATGCTCCCCGTCTCCCTGCTGGCCATGGGCATCGCACCCGGCGCCGTGGCACAGGAGCAGGCTGAGGCTGCTGCCCTGCTTCCGGGACTGAACGTCACCGCAGACTGGCTGGGGCCGCCGACAGAGGCGTCCGAAAGAACCTACACAGGGGCCCGCACGGTGGTGGAGGAAGAGGAGCTTCAGGATACCGGTGCTCTGAACCTGGAGGACGCCCTGCGCCCGGTACCCGGTGTTACCGTGCTTGACGAAACCGGCACGGGCATTCTCCCCAATATCGGTGTGCGTGGCCTGAATCCGTTGCGCAGTGAACGACTTCAGATTCTGCTGGACGGTTACCCGATTGCCATCGGCCCCTACAGCAACGTCGGCGTGTCGCTCTTCCCCGTTACCCTTCCGAGCCTGGAAGTTGTGGATATTGTTCGTGGGGGCGCCTCGGTTCATTACGGGCCCAACAACGTGGGTGGCGTGGTCAACTTCGTTACCAAGCCGATTCCGGCGGAAACCTCCCAGACCCTTCGTGAACGGGTAACCATTGCCGAAGAGACCGGCAACGTCTTTACCGATACCTATTACCGGGTCGGCGGACGCGCGACCGACAAGCTGGACCTGCAGTTTCAGGCCAACGTCCAGCGGGGCGACGGCTTTCGCGACCACTCCGATACCAAAGTGGATAACCTGATCCTGGATGCCCGCTACTATCTGAACGACAAGAACGAACTGGCCTCGCAGCTACAATACTACCGCGTCGACGCCGAACTGCCTGGCGCCCTGACACCGCAAGCCTACGAGCAGGACCGCACCCAGAGCCAGCGCCCACACGATGGCTACGAAGCGGACATGACCCGCGCTACCTTCACCTGGACGTACACGCCGGCGGACAGCGTGGAATTCCAGTGGCGCAACTTCGTACACGATGCCGACCGCACCTTCTTCTTCGGCCAGAACCTCAGCGGCACCGGCAATGTGTTCGACCCGGGCCTGGACTCCACCCACGTTGCGGATTCGCCACGATTGTTTACCGTACTGGGCACGGAGCCCAGACTCGCTATTCGTCATGGTCGTCACGATATTACCCTGGGCGCGCAATTTGTCAGTGAGGATGTGGAGTTCGACGTCAATCGCCTGGAGTTTTCCTCAGGTAATCGTTCCGTGGCGCGCGACTGGCACCTGGACACCCGGGCCGCGGCCTTCTATGTCAGCGATACCGTGTCCTTCCTGGATGACCGCCTGACAGTAACACCGGGCCTGCGTTACGAAGACGTCGATATGGATTTCCGCGACAACCTCAGTGGCAACACCGAGGAAAACAACGCGGAGGAGCTGCTGCCGGGCCTGACCGTGGGCTACCAGGCGTCTGATGATCTGTTTGTCTTTGCCAACAGCCAGCGTTCCCTGGTGCCGGTCCAGATTGCCCAGACCACCCGAGAAGGTGCCGTGGCCAATGAAACCGCCTGGAACCATGAGCTGGGCGCACGCCTGCAGGTCACACCGGACCTGTTCTCTTCCGCCACACTGTTCCGCATCGACTACGAGGATCAGATTCAGTTCAACCGTTCGACCAGTCGTTTCGAGAACCTGGGCGAAACCCGCCACCAGGGTATCGAACTGGCAAACCGCTGGCACCTCAACAGCCAGTGGGAACTGGGCCTGGGTTACACCTTCCTGGATACCGAACAGTTGAGCGGTGACAACGAAGGCAACGAGCTGCCCAACGCACCCACCCATAAAGTCAGCGCCGATGCGGTCTACACCTACCAGGCCTGGGACGCCAGCGTGAACTGGGTGTACGTGAGCAAAAGCTACAGCGATGCCGACAACACTGAAGAGGAAACCAGCAATGGCAGTGCCGGAGAGTTGCCGGATTACCACCTGGTGACTGCCCGGGTCGGTCGCGACTTCGTGTTAGGCGGTGATCGTGTGCTGAACCTCGGCCTGGCGGTCAACAACCTGCTGGATGAGGATTACTACTTCCGGGGCGTGGACGTGAGCCCGGTTGGTCGTGTGCCCCAGCCAGGCCGAAGCTTTATCCTCGAGGCCCAGCTGGACTTCTGATGGCTTCACTGCGGAAACGGATTGCAACGAGCCTGCTGGTTGTCCTGCTTTCGCCTGCATCGGGCTGGGCGGACAACCACACCATCCGGCTGGCGGATGACCGCGGGGAAACCCTGCGGTTGCCTGCTGCGGCAACCCGGCCCGCGGCGATTTCGACTTTCGGTGCGGATGTCGCACTGGCGCTGGGAACAGCGCCGGTCGCGGTCACCGACTATGGACTCCAGGGGGTGCCCGATTACCTGGCGTCACAGTTAAGCGGTGTTCGGGGTCTCGGACCGCGACACCAGCCCAATCTGGAAGTGCTGTCGTCGGTCCGGCCGGATCTTGTGATCGCCATCCGCCGCTATACCGAGAAGGACGGTGATCAGATCGAAGCCATCGCACCGCTTCTGGCTCTGGACCTGATAACGGTCGAGGACAGCCTGCGGGCGGTCGAGCTGGCAGGCAAGGCGCTCGGAAAGCCGACCAAAGCGGAGGCACTCAACGACCGGTTCCTCGAACACGTTCAATCACTCGCGGAGCGCAAACATGACAAGCCCATGGGGACCGTGGCACTGCTGACCAGCGGCAGTGAAACGCCCTTTGTCTACTACGACCACTTTCTGCCCACTGCTCTGCTTGAACAACTGGGCTTCGACAATGTCGGTGGCAAGCCACCCAATCCCGACAGTGGCATCCCTCTGGGCTACCGGATCAGCCTTGAGGCCCTGCTGACACTCAATCCGGATACCATTCTCCTGTTACCCACCAGTCGGCAGCGGGCGTTCACGATGAATCCGATCTGGCTCTATCTCAAGGCGGTAAGCACCGGCCAGGTCTACGAAGTGCCGCATTACTGGAAAGAAGGCGCCGGACCCATCGCCCGGGAGCGCATTCTTGATGACATCCAACGTCTGTTGCTGGCAACGGAATCCGGCAAATGATCGGTAGCGCTCCGACCACACGCCCCCACACACTCTATGGAGCGACACTGCTGTTTCTCGTGTTGCTGTTCTTCGTGGGTTTGATGGCGGGCCCCCAGTGGGTGTCGCCGGCCCGGCTGCTGTCAGCGGTTGATGGCACCAGCGACCTGCTGACGCGCATTACCGTGCTGGAGTTGCGAATGCCCCGCAACCTGCTCGGCATCCTCGGCGGTGCCGCGCTTGGGGTTGCCGGGGCCGTCATGCAAGGCGTTACCCGGAACTCCCTGGCATCGCCCGGCCTGACCGGTGTGATTGCGTCCGCCGCCCTGGCGGTGGTGTCACTTCGAGCCCTGAGTTCACCGGGTGCCATGTGGCTGCCGCTGATGGCACTGGGCGGGGGCCTGCTCGGGGGCGCTCTGACCTTTGCCATCGCCGGGCGAAGGAGGCTCCAACCCGAGCGCGTGGTACTCGCCGGCATCGCCGTCACCTCGCTGGCAACGGCACTGACTACCGGCCTTTTGCTGGTATCCGGGGCGGAGGCGGCCGAACTCTACTATTGGCTGGCGGGCAGCCTGATGGGGCGAGGCTGGCTCCAGCTCCAGATGGTACTGCCCTGGCTGCTGCTACCGCTTGGTGCCCTGTTGGTCATGCAGCGCCCCTTCCGTGTGTTGCAGTTGGACGACGATCTGGCGCTGGCCATGGGGCTGGCCGTCGGTCGCTGGCGCCTGACTTTTTTGCTACTGGCATTGCTACTGGCGGCCGCGCTGGTCGCCTTCACCGGTCCGATCGTGTTTATTGGCCTGGTGGCGCCACACATCGCCCGGCGACTGGCGGGCGATCAGATTCAGCACTGGCTACCTCTGAGCGCTCTGTTTGGAGGACTCTTGCTGCTCGCAGCCGATATCCTGGCACGGCAACTGGCCTTCCCCCAGGAATTACCCGTCGGTATGCTGACCGCCCTTATCGGAGCCCCATGGCTGATCTACCTGCTCAATGCGCGAACCTCACCGAGGAGTGCATAACGTGACCCATCCGGCGACGACACCAACCCGGGCAAGCCGCCGCGGCAGCCGGCCTTCAGGTGCCAGTTCTGTCGCCAGGCTGTTTCTGGCCGGCGGGCTCAGCCTGGTTGTTGTCATTATCGCGGGCGTTCAACTGGGGGCGGTGGACCTGAGCTGGTCCCAGGTCTGGGCGGGGCTCACCGGAGACAGCTCGCAACACGTGCAGAGAGTCGTCTTCGAACTGCGGCTGCCCCGCACCCTGACCGGCGCCCTTATCGGTATTCACTTCGCCCTGTCGGGATGGCTGTTGCAGTTGCTCAGCCGCAATCCCCTGGCCGAAGCCGGCATTCTCGGCATCTCCGCCGGCGCCAGTCTTGTAGCCGTCATAGCCTTCATCATTGGCGATTGGCTGGTGTCCAGTGAGAATCCCTACAGCAATACCTCCTTTGCCCTTCAATACCAGCCACTGTTTGCGATGGCCGGGGGACTGGTGACGGCGCTTGCAGTGTTTTGCCTCGGCATGCGCCACGGCCAGCTTTCGCCGGTGAAAATGACGCTGACCGGCGCGGTCATTGCCGGCATGTTGCACGCGCTGACCACCGGTGCCCTGGCGTTCTGGGGCCACGCCCATACCGAGCTGGTGGCCCAATGGCTGGCCGGCTCGCTGTATGGTAGCGAGTGGCAACACCTGCACACGTTGCTTCCATGGACACTCATTGGGCTGATCGGTGTGGTTCTGCTCATACGTCCACTGAATGTGATGCAACTCGACGACCAACACTCACGTGCGCTGGGCCTGGGCCTGAACCGCTGGCGTACCTTTGCTCTGCTGATTGCCACCCTGCTGGCGGCCAGCGCGGTCGGCGTGGTGGGCCCCGTTGGTTTCATTGGCCTGCTAATCCCCCACATCAGCCGCCGGCTGGCCGGCGCCAACCTTCCGGTGCAGCTGGTGTTGTGTGTACTATTGGGCGCGGTGCTGGCAGTACTGGCGGATTTACTGGGCCGAACGCTGTTCACACCTTATGAAGTGCCCGTGGGCGTCGTTTCCGCCGTCCTTGGCGTACCTTTCTTTTTGTATCTGTTATCGCGTCAACCCTGAAGCCGGACCCCTTCACCATGTTACGAACCGAGTCTCTCTCGCTGGCTTATGACGACAAAACGGTTGTAGACAACGTCTCGCTGATTATTCCCGAGGGTGGCATTACCTGTCTGCTCGGCCCCAATGGCTCGGGCAAGAGTACCTTGCTGAAAAGTTTCGCTGGCCTGTTGCTCCCCCAGTCAGGTCAGGTTTACCTGGACGATCAGCCAGTTGACCAATGGCACCGGGGTAAACTGGCCCTAAGGCTCGCCATGCTGCCCCAGAAGCCGATTGTGCCCGAGGGTATCCGGGTCCGGGATCTGGTGTCACTAGGCCGCTTCCCTCATCGGAAATGGTGGCAGCGAAATCTCACCACTGACGAACACGCAATCCAAGACGCCATGGCCATGACGGGCGTTACGGATCTCGCTGAGCGCCCGGTTGAAGCGCTGTCCGGCGGGCAACAGCAGCGGGTATGGGTTGCCATGGCCCTGGCCCAGGAAACCGACGTTCTGCTGCTGGACGAACCTACCACGTTTCTTGACTGGGGCTATCAGCTGGAAGTGCTGGAGTTGTTATCCACGCTGAATCGCGAACACGGTCTCACGGTGGTGATGTCCTTGCATGACCTGAATCAGGCCGCCCAGTTTGCCGACCGGATTGCGGTGCTGGCCAATGGCCAGCTCGAAATCATCGGCAGTCCCGGAGAGGTTATTACCGAGCCCCTGGTCAATCGGGTCTTTCGGGTGAATACACGCGTCTCAACGGGACGGGATGGTCGACCATTCTGTTCCGGGTTTGCAGAGTCCTCCCACGCTAGCCCGACAACTAACGATCACGATCCGATCAGCGGGCCTCGTCTTCGAGGGCCCGAGTTTCCAGGCCGCGCAACGTAAAGCCGGCGTCATTCACCAGTTCTTTCAGCGAGTCTTCGCTGATTTGTTTGTCGGTGTCTGCGTTGAAAACAACCAATCCTTCATTCAGTTGGATATCGAGGCTGTCATTCTCTACTCCTTGTACGGACAGTATTTTTTTCTCGATACCATAAGCGCAGTAAGGACAAGCCAAACCGTCAACGCTTAGCTCGTATCGGAATTCGGCTGACCAGGCAGGTAATGCCAGTGCCATCAAAAAAATCACAGATAACAGTGTCCGCATATCAATCACTCCTCTGAAGTTACAGATGCCATTCCAGTTCGATCAAAGCGCGATAGTCGTCCGCCTCCTGACCTGTTGGAAAATCCTCGTAAATTCCTGCCTGAACACCGGCCTTGGCCGCAAAGTTGCGGTAAGTCCACATCAATCCAGGGGACAGAAAAAGCTGATCTCCGCCCAATTCACGCGAAGTGCCATCAACAACCTCGTTCGTGCGCTCGAAACGTTCATAATTAAGCTCCAGCATCCAGACCCAGTCTGGCTCGCGATATTCTGTGGGGGTAAAACGAATACCGCCGACCAGATCGACTTTTGTTTTATCCGGGCGCTCGAACCCGTTGGCGGCGTCGCGGTTAAAACGGTGTCGGATGGAGGCCCAGCGATACCACTTGCGCCCTTCATACCCATAGGTGAGTCCTACCAAATAATCTTCGCCCTCGCGACTGGCGTCGTGGTGACCCACCTCGCCGTCATCCAGAATGACGCGGCCCAGAACGGCCGCTGACCCCTGTGCGCCCGGCATGTCATTTCTCCAGAAACGGTACTTGCTGGAGAGTGTGGTCGGGGTGCGGCCTGTCTGCGTGCCTCCGTCCTCTTCAAAGCGACCATAACCTTTGCCGATGCCCGCCCCCCGGCGCATTGAACTGGCCCGGCCCTGAGCCTGGTCCACCAATCACGGCCAGAGATTCACCAGCGAGGCTGAACACCTGAATCCGGTCGTTCATGTACTCGGGCACATAGAGCTTGTCGTTGTGAATGGTCAGGTTCATCGGTCGCCCGAGTTCGCCGACACCGTCGCCGGGCGTGCCGAATGACCGTTTGAACTGCCCGGAATGATCGAACACCTGGATGCGCCCGTTGCGCGCATCCGACACGAAGACCTCGGTATCCGTGACCGCAATGCCGATCGGGTTGTTGAACTGCCCCGGGGCGCTGCCTTTTTCGCCCCAGGTTTGCTCCAGTGTGTATGGTGGTTGCTGGTTCCAGTTAATGGCGCCCGAACTACAGGCGGTTACAAGAATGGCAACAGCAAAACCCGTTACTCCGTATGTTACGCGCCAAACTATTTTGCTCACGATTCCTCCCGACCTTGGTAACACCCTATTATTTAGGACATTTGGAACTGTATCGTTCGAGCCCAACGCTCAATCGCCAACACTGGCGATAGTGTCGAAAAACAGCGCAGGGCGTTGCCAGAGCGAATTGATGAAAATGGCCGTCACGCTGGCTGCCATAGCCACCATCGCCCAGACTGGATAAATCAGCCCCGTGCTGGCCAGCGGGATACCAATGCCGTTGAAGACAAAGGCCAGACTGACGTTCTGGAGCATCTTGCGATAGCCCCAACGGCTAATGTCTATTGCGGTCACCACGGCACCCACCCGGCTGTTGAGAATGATGATGTCGGCGGCATCAATGGCGATGTCGGTGCCACCACCCATGGCAATGCCCACGTCCGCCTGCATCAGGGCGGGGGCGTCGTTGATACCGTCGCCGACCATGGCGATCCGGTGGTCCTGCTGCATGGTGGTGCGCAGCCGGTCCGCCTTCTCCCCGGGCAGCACGCTGGCGTAAACTTCGTCGATACCCAGGTGATGCGCGATGTGACGGGCCGTGCGTTCATTGTCGCCGGTCACCATCGCGGTGTGGATGCCCATCCCCTGCAACCTGGCCACGGTGTCGGCGGCATCAGGGCGCAGGGCGTCCCCGAGCGCGAGGGTGCCCAGTAAGTGCCCGTCGCGGGCCACCACGATCACCGTCCGGCCCTGGGCCTCATCCGCTTCCACGGCCCCGGCAACGGGCGTCATTTCCACGCCGGCCGCTTCGGCAAAACGTGGGCTACCCACCAGCACCTGTTTGCCATCCACCTGCGCGGTGACACCACGGCCGGATTCGGCCTGAAAGTCGGCAACCTCGGGGAAGTCCAAGTTCCTTTCGAGCGCGGCTTCAACCACCGCCCGCCCGAGTGGATGCTCGGAGGCCACTTCCACGGCTGCCGCCAGCGCCAGCAGTCCATCGTCGTCGCCATCCACGCTGTTCATGGCACGCACTGCGGGACGGCCTTCGGTGAGGGTGCCGGTCTTGTCGAACACCACTTTGTTTACCTTGCGCAGGGCCTGGAAGGCCTCTCCCGTGCGCATCAGCACACCCTTGTCCGCCGCTTCGCCAGCGCCACGCACGATGGACAGGGGCGCGGAAATACCCACCGCGCAGGGATAACCCATGACCAGCACGGTCAAGGCGGCGAACACGGCCCGCTCCAGGGCCGGCTCGCTGCCGATCAGGACGGGGCCGACCGTCCAGAACGCGAAGGCCAGCGCCGATATGATCAACACGACCGGCGTGTAGACCTGCAGCACACGGTCCACCAGATGCAGCAATCCCGGCTTGAGCGCACGGGCATCCTCAATGCTGCTGATCACTTGCTGGAGGAAACTTTCGCTGCCAATCGCCGTGACCCGGACCACAAGGGTGCCGGAGTTATTGATGGAGCCACCCACCACAGTATCTCCGGTGGTTTTCTCCACCGGCAGCGGCTCGCCCGTAATCAGCGACTCGTCCACCGCCGAGCGGCCTTCGATCACCTCGCCGTCCAGGGGAATGCGCTCTCCCGGACGGATCCTTACCCGCATACCAATCTCAACCTGGTCCGCCAGCAGGTCCCGTTCACCGCCCTCCATGACTACACGCGCCGTCTCCGGCTGCAAATCCAGCAAGCGCTTGACCGACTGCGAACTGCGGGTCTTCACGATCAGCGACAGCCATTCGGAGAACAGGTGGTAAGTCAGCACCATGACCGAGACGGCGAAAAACGCCGCGGTGGGGTAGTTTTCAGGAGAAGCGATCAGACCGATGGCGCCGCCAGCCAAGCCGGCGAAGGCACCGATTTCGACCAGTACGTGCTGATTCAGGATCCCACGGCGTAGCGCCTGAAAGGCCATGTTCAGCATTTGCCGTGCCACGCCAAACACCATACCCAGTGCCAGCACACCGACGGCCAACGGCTCATAGCCGCCCAAAACGCCGGCGGTACGTAGCGCAAGGAATGCCAGTCCGCCTGCCGCCAACAAAGCCGTGCCCGTGAGCGCGGCTGACTTACCCTGGCCGCGCAACACCGCGAAGCCGAACAGGACCAGGCTGACGTACACCAGCGCGGAAAGCCCGAAAGTCCAGGCCGAGGTAAAATCCACAATCAAACCGACCGCTGCCAGGCTCATGGCCAGGGCAACCACAAATCGATTGCGCTCAGCCGCCAAAGCCTGCTCCTGGCGCTCAAAGGGCTCTACCTTGCGCGGGTCGCTCAGGGTATAGCCGATCTGCTGCAAGGTGCCCATCAGGGCCTCGGCGCTGTTCTCCCGGGCGTCGAACTCCACGAGCGCCTGCTCGTGGGTCAGGCTCACCGCGACCCGACGAACCCCAGGCTTTTTGCCCAGCGCGCTTTCAATCGTACCGGTGCACAGCGAGCAGTGCAGCCCACCGATATGGGCCTTGACCCGCTGAATATAGGGCTCCGCCGTGGATTCCAGACTCCAGGGCCGGGTGCCTTCGTCAGCGGTTGTCGCAGCCGTATTCATGACGTATCCCCTTGATGAAATGAGGTCACTATTCAAGGATAGGCCCCGTACCAAGATACGGAGTCAAGGGGTCGAGGAACCCATCAGAATAAGAGGGATGTCAGCACAGGAAGGGGGTGCTTGGTCTCAGACGCTAAGCCAGCGCCAGCCAGAAGGTCCATGCGCCCAGCGCCACCATGATGGCGCCGGTCCAGCGAGGCATGCGTCCTGCAATGCGCGTGAGGTGTTCCAGCCAGCGACGGCCACGGGCAGTAAACACAATGAACAGCAGAGGCGCGGAGAACGCCAGCCCGAAAACCATCAACGTCGAAGCGCCGAAGATGACACCGCCATTGCCGGAGGCTCGAGTAGCGGCGTCGCCGAGCAGCACCGCCAGAAGAGGAGCGGCACAGGCCGGCACGTTCAAACCAAACACCACGCCTAATCCGGGACCGCCGGGGATGCGGGTTATGCGCGGCAGAAAACGGTTCACGAGCGCAAGAAACCAGGACGTACCACCACCCAGGTACAGCAGCCCGACCACCACATAAATACTCCCGAGCAGAACCCAGAGGCTTTGTTGCAGCCCGGTGAAGGCGGTGCCAACGAATACGGCAACCACGCCGAGCGCGGCCATCAACGAGGCTCGCGTCAGGGCAAAAAGCAGCGTGTGGACAACCTTCATCCGCTGTGGCAACCCTTCCAGATAGCGAATGAACAATAAGTGACTGCCCACGGAACAGGGCTCAATAAAGGCCAGTAACCCAAGGCCGGCGGCCAGAGGCAAGGCAACAGAAAATTCCAAGGGATTACTCTGTCGTCTTCATGACATTTGCAGAATAGCCTGCACCGCGCACGGCCTCTGCAAGTTGCTCGTCCGAAATCCGTGATTCGTCAACCGCCACCCTGGCTTCACCGCTTTCATGGGAGACGGAACATCCTTTGACACCTGTTTGCTGCTCGAGAACATGACGGACAATTTCCTCGCACCCGTTGCAGTGCATGCCACCAATTGAAAGCCTGATTGTCTGCATGCCGATCTCCTCACTCATTGCCGGCCCGCTGGCAGGCCCCGAATTTTGCTCCAGTGCGTCAAATATGGAACAGCACTGCAACGGTCCCTGCCCTGGACAACGATCCACAAGTGCCGCAAGCCCTTGGCGAATTCGCTGTAACTGGTCAATTTTCTGGTCTACATCGTGAAGTTTTGACATCGCCCGTTGCCGTACATCACGTGCGCCAGCCTGGTCGCTGCCGGCATCGCGCAGTGCGAGCAGTTCCGCAATCTCACGCAGGGAAAAGCCCAGTTCCTGGGCGCGGCGAATGAAGTGCAGCCGCCGCACGGTCGCCCCTGAATAGATGCGGTAACCACTTTCCCTGGGACGTGGTGGCTGCTCAATAAGTTGGCGCCGTTCGTAAAAACGAATCGTCTCAACGCCGACGCCCACCTCCTCAGCCACTTTGCCAATCGTCATGTCAGTCATGGGCACCCTCGCGATTTCTTGATTCATACTAACGTCCGTACTGTGGTACATGGTCAAGCCCAGTGGTATCCGGCGATACCAAAGTATGGTTCCGACGTTTATCTGTTTGCTAATGTCAAACGTAATGGCGTCAATGGAGGTTCGTCATAGAGAGTGTTGACGGCTTCGCCGGCGCGCTGAAGGTGACTTTCGTCTACCGGCTGCTACAGAAGAAGGGGGTTGCAGCCTGGCTGAGCGCCGCGCGGCGGGTCTACGCTGGCGCTTCCGGTGACGCAATCCCTCATGCTTGATGTCTGGGCGGACGCGCACAGAAACCCACATCAAGACTCAAAAAACGCCAGCGTGCGCACTTCAATGCTTTCCCGAGGCGGTTCATCGGCCCGGGTACGCGGATCATGAAAAGCGGTATGGGGCACGAAGCGGGCGCGCCCATCGGTGCGTGAGTCGAACCCCTTGATCAGCAGGACCTCGTCACGTTCCATGGCCGGGAAGTAGAGCCAGCGCTGGGCCGGATTGTACGCCAGGTGGTAGATTTCACCGGTGCGCCCCGGATAGACCATGTCGGTGGCGATCAGGTCCGCGGGATCAAGGGTGGCGGCATCCAGCACTGCCAGTGGCGAACGCCTGACTGGTCCGCGGATGGGGCGCCAGGCATTGACCTGTACAAATGGCACGTCGCACAGACGCTGGTCTTCCTCCTCTCCGAGCACGTCCCTCACCCGCTGCGGTGCCGACCACTCGGTGTAATCGTTGTGCGCGCGATCGGCAGGGGTCTTGGCACGGCCGTCGCCGCCGTCATCACGGCGCCGGGTATGGTCGAAGATCACCACCCGGGAAGCGCCCGTCGCTGCCTTAACCAGGGCTTCGATTTCTGAATAATAGTACTGCTCGACAGACGCGTCGTCATACAGATCTTCCACACCAGTCGATTGCTGGTACAGGGCAATGCCATGGCGGTCGAGCGACAGCCCCTGCATCTGGGTACGCGCATTGTGAATGGTGACCGCTCGGCGCTGAAGCTCGGCGTAATAACGCGGCTCGGGCTCGCCGGTGAGCGCTTCGGTGTGCACGTACGGGCGCTCGCCCGTCGCTACCATAAAGGTAATTTCGCCGGTTACTGCGTCGGCCGGCAAGCGAGTGTTGTCAGTCGCTGTGGTCATCCCGCTCTCCACTTTCAAGTGCGTTCAATCGTAGTCCTCTGTCCGACCAGTTCGGATTTCAAGAGTCGTGGTACGGATGCTCTCGCTGTTCAGGCCGCACAACAGGACAACTGGCTCACGTCCTTGGTAAAGCTCTGGGCACACAACTTGAGCCCTTCCACCATGGTCAGGTACGGAAACAACTCATCGCCGACGGTCTGCACGGTCATACCGGTTTTGATTGCCATCACTGCCGTCTGAATCAGCTCACCCGCCTCGCCAGTGACCGCCTGAACGCCCAGCAACCGCCCCGATCCGTGCTCGGCGACCATCTTGATGAATCCGTGGGTATCAAAATTCGCCAGGGCCCGTGGCACGTTTTCGAGATCCAGGGAACGCGTATCCACCGTGAAACCCTGTTTGATAGCTTCGGCTTCTGTCAGGCCGGCGGTGGCCACCTGGGGATCGGTAAATATCACCGTCGGCATGGCGTTCAGATCGAGGGTGGCGTCGCCGCCGGTCATGTTCACGGCCGCCCGGCTGCCTCCGGCCGCCGCGACGTAGACAAACCGGGGCTGGTCAGTGCAATCGCCAGCGGCGTAGATGCCCGGCACCGAGGTCTGCATATGGTCGTCCGTGATAACCCTGGCGTCCCGGGTTTCGACGCCGATGGTTTCCAGGTTCAGGCTGTCCGTATTCGGGGTGCGCCCGGTAGCCACGAGCAATTGATCCGCTCGCAGGATGCCTGCGCCGGTCTCCACCACAAATTCATTGTCGAGGTAATCCACCCGACTCGCCTGCGTCTGCCTGAGCACCTCGATACCTTCGCGGCGGAACGCCACCTCTATCGCATCGCTAACCAATGGTTCTTCCGAAGACAGCAGCCGGCTTCGGGCCAGTATCGTTACCTTGCTACCCAACCTCGCGAACGCCTGGGCCAGTTCTACGGCGACCACAGACGCGCCAATCACGACCATCCGATCGGGAATTTCCTCCAGAACCAGGGCACTCGTTGAGGTGAGATAGGGCGTATCCGCAAGACCGGGAACCTTTGGTATGGCAGGCCGCGCACCGGTACCGATCAGTGCTTTATCAAAATGGACGGTTTGCTCACCCCCATTCGCGAATCTGACGGACAGACTCCGGGAACCCGTAAACCGGGCTTCGCCATGAAGCACCGTAATGCGCGGATGGTCGCGCAGAATACCCTCGTACTTGGCGTCACGCAGCGCCTCGACACGCGCCTGCTGTTGCCGGACCAGCCTGCCCCGATCCACGACAGGCGCCTGGGCACTCACGCCGGCATCGAAGGGGCTTTCAGCACGCAAATGCGCGATGTGTGCCGCGCGAATCAGGATCTTCGAGGGCACACAGCCAGTATTCACGCAGGTGCCCCCGATGGTGCCACGTTCAATCAGGGTGATCCGGGCGCCACGCTCAGCTGCCTTCAGGGCGGCTGCCATGGCCGCACCACCGCTGCCGATAACAGCGATATGCAGATTCAAGTCACTACTCATGTCGGGAACTCCTTGCCGATTTTGTTGAGGTTCCACCACCGGCATCACACTGTTTTTTACGCCAAAGGGCATAAATCGTAAGACCAATGAAGAACATCAGGGCGGGCAGCAGCACATAATCCAGGTAGCCCGTCAGTGTGGCCAGGCCGACGGCACCGAGCAGAATCACCAGTATTGGTGTAAAACAGCACAGCGCTACCAGGACAGTGCCGATGATACTCAGCCGCAGCAGCCGTTTGGGGTCCTTCATGGTCTGTCCCCTGTGGCTTGTGGTGACTTGAGCGCTGAGGGATAGCCAGCATCGCGGGTTGCCTCGGTCAACGCCGCAACAGACGTGCGGTCGTCGTCAAAGGTGACCACGGCCTCCCGATCGGGATAGTTCACCTCAATTTTCGATACGCCATCCACTTTTCCCAGCGCCATTTTGACCGTCACCGGACAGGCGGCACAGGTCATACCCGGCACTGCCAGGGTAACGGTTTGGGTAGCCGCCCACGTGGGCAGGCTGATCAGTGTGACGAACAGCATGACGACAAGACGTAATTTCATGGCATAACCTCCAACAGGCAGGCGCATTATCAGTAGAACAGAGGGAGAAAATAAGGAAAAACCAGGGCGATCAAAACCAGTACCGACACCGCCCAGAACACGACTTTGTAGATCGTTCGCACTTGGGGAATGGCGCAAACATCACCGGATCGGCACGTTTCCACTGGCCGAAAAATCCGGCGCCACGCAAAAAACATGGCCACCAACGCCGTGCCAATAAACCATGGCCGGTAAGGCTCCAGAACCGTCAGGTTGCCAATCCAGGCACCGGAAAAACCCAGCGTTACCAGGACCAGCGGACCCAGGCAGCAGGCCGAGGCGAGAATGGCGGCCACGCCTCCTGCAAACAGCGAAGCTTTGCCGGTTGTCGGTTTTTCCATGGGAACTCCGTATTGTTACTTTGGTCAACGACGTAACAATACTTCCGTACCTGACTACAGAGTCAACCGCTATGACCGCACATTCCATGACCATCGGAACCCTGGCAAAGCAGGCCGGCACCCATGTGGAAACCATTCGCTATTACCAGCGTCGGGGCCTGTTACCGGTGCCACAGAAACCCTTTGGCGGTATCCGGCACTACGATGAAACGGCCGTCGCCCGGCTGCACTTCATTCGATCGGCCCAATGGCTGGGCTTCAGCCTTGAGGAGATTTCCGAACTGCTGAAGTTAGAGGACGGGACACATTGCGACGAGGCCCGGGCCATGGCAGAACACAAACTGGAGGATGTGCGTAGCAAAATCGCCGGCCTGAAGAAGATGGAGACAACCCTGGATAATCTGGTAGAACGTTGCCGGTGCAGTAATGACCCGCAGCGATGCCCCATGGTTCATTCACTGTATAAGGAGCTTGATAGGCCCATGGAAGGGCTTAAGAAATAAAAGATGGATTGACCTTGTCGCCCGTTGAAAGGGATAGCGCCACATTCAGGGTGTCGCACCGTGACGCCCCGCCAGGATCACAAGCGTGCCCATCAGACAGAGCCCGGCGCCGGCCAGATCCCAGCGATCCGGCGTCTGATTCTCAACGCCCCACAGCCAGACCAGGGACGCCACGATGTAGATGCCGCCATACGCGGCGTAGGCGCGCCCGGCAAGGTCGACATCGATGCGCGTCAGCAATCCGGCAAAGACCAGCAGCGACACCACGCCGGGCAGCGTCCACCAGGCGGGTTTGCCCAGGCGCAGCACGGCCCAAAGGGCGAAACAGCCGGCGATCTCGAAGAAGGCCGCTGCCGCGTAGATCGTCAGCATCCGGCCGGTCTCGGACAACGGCATCATCAACGCGGGCCTTCCAACGTTAAGCCCTCGGCAAGCCATCCCTTCTTGCCTGCGTCGTAATGGAAGAGGCGGGTGTAGCCGAGCTGCTCGAGTCGTCCTGCCGCAGGGCCCGCTCGCTTGCAGGCTGCGCTGGCGCAATAGACCACGAGCGTTGCATCCCGATCCGGCAGTCGCTTGGGGGCCTGCTCCAGAATGTCATCGGACGGCAGGTTGATTGCGCCCGGCAGATGCCCCTCGGCGAAAATGCCAAGCGGCAAGGTGTCGATCAGGATGAAATCCCGTCCCTTGCGTTGACAGTCCTGTAGGGTGACGGTGTCAATAGGCTCGATCATACTGATTCTCACCTGGTCGAAACGCGCTTGCGTGGCATGTACGTTTCCAGCGCCCACAGCAACAGGCCGAACAACAGGTGGGGCAGAAAAGATGCCGGAATCAGCCGGGGGCTCACGTGCAGGCCCGCAAGCCCCCAGCCGACCGCCGGAAAGAAGACAGCGAGGATGACGACCCACAGTGCGCCGGCGAGCGCCATGGCCGGCCAGAATCCACGTTTCGGGAAGAACTGCACGAACACCACGGACCAGAAGGTCACATAGGCCGTGTGAAACAGCAGGCCGATCGGCAAGGGCAATGTGCGGCCCAGCACCGTTTCGGCAAAAGCCAGGGAAGGAGGCTTGGGAAAAGGGGAAAGGCCAGTCTTTAAGGCGGTCACCATGACGATGGCCGTGATGATGGAAACGCCGAGGCCAATGCCGATGGCGCCGGTCCAGGAGCGACGGCCAGCTTGCTGTTTACTCATGTCGTTTGCCTCCTTCGGTCGAGCGAATGTCAGATGTAGACGCCGATCCGGTAGCCCTGCAGCGGGGGCCACCTGATGCGGCATAGCGGCTACCAACTCTCCCCGAATGGCCGGATATCCAGCTCATGGGTCCATGCGGATGCATCCTGCCGACAGAGGTTCCAGACCGCATCCGCTACCGCCGAAGGCTGCACAAAGAAGTCGTCCGGCTTGTCGGGCAGCATCTTGCGGGTGCGCGGCAGATCCACCACACCGTCGATCACCACGTTCGCCACATGAATCCTGTCTGGCCCGAGTTGTCGGGCCAGGGACTGGACCAAACTGCGCTGGGCCGCCTTGGCAGAGGCAAAAGGCGCGGTATTCGCCCGTCCCCGGGTTGCCGCCGAGGCGCTGGTAACAACGATGCTGGCCGTTTTGTGCTGCCGCAGTTGGGGCAGTGCGGCCTTGGTGGCCGCGACCAGGCCCTGGACGTTAATCCTCCAGTTTGCTTCAAACTCCTCCAGGCTGGCCTCCTCCACTGTCTTGAAAGCGCCGCCACCGGCGTTGTAGAGCAACACCGATACCGGCCCCAACTTGCGCTCAATACCCGCCAACACGGATGAAATCTGTATGGGATCCATCAGGTCACAGCAAAACGCATGGGCACCATCCACCGATCGCTCGAGCTGTTTCAGGTAGTCCTGACTGCGGGCCAGCATCGCCACCGCGTAACCCTCGCTGCAGAAACGCCGTACAAAGGCTTCGCCGTTACCCGGACCCACACCCGCTACAACACAAACGTGCTTCATGTCTCATCTCCGTTTTCGTTGGTCGTTGTCGTTCTGCGCATCAAAGCGCTGCCGGCCTCTCAACCCCAACGGCCCGTCACCCACAGAGCAGGAGGTTTCAAGCGCGACTGGGGCGCCCTTGTTCAGTGCCTGACGGGCGGGTAAGCATTCGATAGATCACGCCCAGCGCCAAGCCCCAGATCAGGTGTAATATCAGCGTCGCCACGGCTGCCATAATGCCAATGCCGAACCCGAATAATCCTTTGCCCGCCATGGGCATGACCACCACCATCATGAGCAACCAGGCCAGTACGCTGAAACTCAGCGCTTTGGGCAGGGCCGAAGCTCCTGGAAGCTTTGCATAGAGAAGCGCATACAGTACGCCCCAAAGCACGCTCCCAATCAAAAAATGCAGGACCCAGCCCACAGCCGGGGACGCGGGCATGCCAGCCATGCCGTGAGCCATCTGGGCCAGCATCGCGATGGCGTTCATCTGTGGCAAAACACCCATCATGCTTTTTAGAACCATGATGACGGATAAAATAATGGTAGCAATGAAGCCGGCGACTATCGCCTTCAAGTACGACCCCATAGCGACTCCTCCTATTTCGATCGTTTTTCCTGAATATCACCGGCCATGTCCGCAGAGTCTTTGTCCGCAGCCAGCGGCAGTGTCATGAGAACAGAGACACGGGAATGCAGGAACTGTTACACCCTCGAGGCGAGTCCGTTCAGGAATCGCTCGTGGCAAGCGATGGCGGATAATGAAACGGATTGCGCCCTGCAAGGCCCTTGTCCGGAGTTGCGTCAGCGCCTGTTGACTCACGCATCTTTCTTTGCGCGTGACATACCGGTTCTCAGCGTTTCGGCTCTTCGCTTAAGGCCGGGAATTATTTTTGAGCAATCACTCATGAGCAGGTAATGTATTGCGCGGAGAGAGATGCTCGGAACATTCGAGTGCACCTGCTGGGCGACTTGGCGTTACGTCAGAGGTTACAAAAAAGGCGCGTCCAGAAGTACGCGCCAGGTCGAGGTTTAAAATGACAACAATCGGGGTGAGAGCCATCCGATTCCGTCAGTACTTCGACACACAAACGCTGTATCGTTATAACGTTCCTTGGGAGGCCTGATTGTGAATCATAATAAACCGGTTCTTGTATTCGACGTTATCGAAACGATCTTCTCGCTGGACGCCCTATCCCGGTCGTTCGTCTCAGAAGGTCTGTCTGCGCACACGAAAGATGTATTTTTCGCACAACTGCTGCGGGACGCGTTTGCAACCTCCGCCACCGGGGCCTACGTTCCCTTCGTCGAGATGGCCCGGGGAACGCTGCAGGTTCTGCTGACCAACGCGGGCGTGTCGTCTCCCGAGTCAGCTACTGATCGGATCCTGCCGGTTTTCAGTCAACTTGAGGCCCATCCGGATGTCAAAGAGGCATTGGCGCTAGCGAAAGATCGGGGATTTGACGTTCTGTTTTTCACCAACGGCTCAAAGCACAACACGGACGCGCTGGTTGAAAACAATGGCCTGGGCGATTGGGTTGATCACATCTTCTCGATTGATGACTGCCAAGAATGGAAACCAAAAGAAGGCGCCTACCGGTCAGCGGTCGAGAGTATTGGCAGAGAACCGGCCGATTGCGCCATGATTGCCGCCCATGCCTGGGATACGTCCGGCGCGATGAACGCCGGCATGCTGGCGGGTTGGGTGCGCCGCCAGGACCAGACGTTCCATCCGGCCATGACGAAACCGCCCCATATGTCCAACAACCTCGTTGAGCTGGTGAGTGCCCTGGCGGCGCCCCGCTATAAAGCAGGGGACTAGCCCAACAACACCACATCGACCTTATTGAAGCTCAGAGAACAGCGACTTGAGGCCATCAGCGCTTGCTCACGCAGAGCCTGCGCTTCCACGTTCGTTAGATACCAACCAACTTGAAATCATAAGAGTGCAGTCCCACCGAGCAACTCAAATCTGCTCACCGACGCGCCCGGGAATGCAGACTCTGTAACACGGCCATACAGGTAACTGGTCCGCTGATTACTTCTCGAAAATCAGGGCGTCAGGTTTCGCCCCCAACTCCTCCAATGCGGCCATGATCGCCTTGTTGAACGGATCGGGACCGCAGACATAGAACGCCTGGTCGAAATCTCGGATGTGGGACTTCAGAAACGCCTTGTCGATCACGCCGTCCAAGAAGGTCGCATCATCCGATGGGTTTTCCTCGGTGATGACGCCGACAAACCGGTCGCCCAGAAGCGCCTTGAATTCTTCCTTCAGGATGACGTCCCGCTCGGTCTTGTTAGAAAAGATCAGGCGGTTTTGGCCGATCTCGCCCTTGCGGTGCAGGTCCCGGAGAATCGCAATAAACGGCGTCACGCCGGCACCGCCGGCGAGAAAGGTGCCCTCGCCCTTGTAGGCGATGGTGCCCCAGGGGTCGCCGATGATCAGGCGGTCGCCCTTGCTCAGCCGCCCGATTTGCTCGGTCACGCCCTCGTGGTCCGGGTAGATTTTGATCACGAACTCCAGGTAGGGGTCGGTGTCGAGGGAAGTGAACGTGAAGGGCCGCCCCTCGTCCCGCCAGCCGTCTCGATCGATGGCCACCTCGGTGGCCTGGCCGGGGACAAACGTGTACCCCTCCGGTTTTTCCAGCCGAATCTGCCGGACGTCGTGGGTGACTTCCCGGATGTCCTGAATTCTCAGCGTGTAGCTCATGACTCACCTCATGGTTGGTGTTTCAGAGTGATTCCAGCGCGTGGCGGACAACGTACCCGTCGGTCCGGCCCGCGCTGCTTCCCCACAGCCGATGGGTTCAGGCGCTGTGGTTTGTCCGCTTCCACGTTCAGGTGTTCAGTACCAGTATTCTGTACGACCGTTTTCGATTTCAAGATCGCCTAAAAAAATGGGCGGAGATCAACTCCGCCCAAAGGGTTTAGTGCTCATGTGGCGGCGCCGGGCGTGACGCTATCGGCACCGCCGTGTCTGGCAGGATCATTTGCGGGTGGACGGACAGGGCGCACCGCAGGGGGCGCAGGCCGTGTCGTCCCGTTGCATCAGGGCAGTGTCCACGTTGCCGTGCCCGCTGTTGAACGCGAAGGTCGGGCTCTGGATATGATCGGCAAGGATCAGTACCAGGATGACCGCCAGGATCGCGACGATTTTCGCTCGGCTGTAAGCGCGTGCCATGGTCGCATCCTCCTCAGTTGGGCAGCCGGAAGACCGGCCGCAGGCGGATGCCGATCAGCGAACCGACGAAGGCACAGGCGAACCAGACCCAGGCGTGCAGGCTGGCGGACGCGATGCCGGAAAACAGCGCGCCAATGTTGCAGCCAAAGCCCAGCCGGGCGCCATAGCCCAGCAGCAGCCCACCGATCACCGCCGCCAGGAACTGACGGCCCTCGGGCCGGTTCTGGCTCGCCGCGTTGAACCGGTTCGCCAGGCCGGCGGCCAGCATCGCGCCCAGCAGCAGGCCAAAGTTCATCACCGACGGAATGTTGGTGAGCACCGAATCCCGCAGCGCGGTGGCCGGGTAATCCCAGGTCCAGAATTCGAACTGCCCCATGTTCACGCCAATGGCTTCAAGGGCCTTGGCACCCCAGACGTTAAAGGCAAACGTGATGCTCCAGGGCGCGCCGCCGATGGCCAGGGTCAGGGCGTTGCCCACCGCCAGAATCAGGATCGCCCAGGTGAACGGCCAGCGGCCGCTGAGCAGCGTACGCAGCACGCCGTGTTCCTGGGGCTTCCAGAGCAGCTCGCCCCGCTCCACATTGCCGTGAGCCCGGCGCTCAATGCGGTTGACCCACCAGGCCAGCAGGCCCAGGCCGACGAACTGCAGGATCAGAGCACCGGGCACGCCGAAGGTGGCCACCAGGGGCACCGGATCAAATCCCGGCTGGTCCAGCCACCAGGGCAGGTGAATGGAGCCCAGCACCGTGCCCACAATGAAAAACAGCAGCGTGACCACCATGCGGATGTTGCCGGCGCCCACGGTAAACAGGGTGCCGGAGCCACAGCCACCGCCCAGTTGCATGCCGATTCCAAAGATGAACGAGCCCACCACCAGGGACGTGCCCACCGGCGCTATCGCGCCCACCATACCAGGCTGGCCGCTGTTGAGCAGAGGCACCATGATCAGCGAACTCAGGCCAAACAACAGGAGCTGGGCCCGGAAGCCGGCACCGCGCTTGTGCACCACCAGGTTGCGCCAGCCGGCGGTAAAGCCAAAGGCGCCGTGGTAGAGGGCAATCCCCAGCAGGGCACCCACAGCAAACAGCGCCAGCAGGAAGGGCGCCGTTTCCAGCCAGATGAGGCCGCCGAGCAGCACAAAGCCGATCAGCGCGGCGCCAACAATAAAACGGTCAGTCTGCCAGCCGGGGCTGTCGAGCCCCGGCTGTGCGGTTGCGGTCTGGTTCATGTAGCGCGGCTCAGTTGAAGAAATCCAGCAGCTTGCTCAGGCCACGCTTGGCCACCTGGATCGGGCGGCTGCTGTCCTGGGACCACTCGGCCATGGAGCCGTCGTACAGGGCCACCTCCTTGAAGCCGGCCAGCTGGCTCAGCACGAACCAGTCGGTGGCGGCCCAATGGCCGGTGTTGCAGAAGGCAATCGTACGCTCATCCGCATTCAGCTCGGCGGTGTTGACCTTGCTCGCGATGCTCTCCTTGTTCAGGTAGAACACCTGGTTCTGCTCGCCAATGAACGACTGGTGCGGCAGGTTCAGGGCGCCGGGAATGGTGCCGGGGGCCTTGGCCGCCGGGGATTTCTGCTCGCCCCGGAAGTATTCGGCCGGGCGGGCATCCACCAGCTGTGCCTGGGTGTCCCGGGCGGCCTGCACTTCCTTCAAAGAGGCGATCAGGTCCTCCTGCAGTTCACCCTTGAACTGGGCCACCGGACGGGCCGCGCCCTCGCCGGATTCCACGTCAAACCCGGCGGCTTTCCAGCCGGCGTAGCCGCCGTTGAGCACCGTCACCGGCTGATGCCCCAGAACCTTGAAGGTCCAGAACACCCGGGCAGCACTGCCGAAATCGGTCGGGCCGGTGCCCGCCGGCACCACCACCACGGTGTCATCGTTGCTGATCCCGAGGCTGCCGATCAGGCGCTCGAGGGAACGCACCGGGGGCAGCAGGCCAGCAACGCCGTCGCGGGTTTCCCGCCAGCCATCGTCGTTGTAGTTGCTGTACACCGCGCCGGGAATGTGGCCTTCCTGAAAGCGGCTGCGGTCGCCGCCGTTGTCAATCCCTGACCGGACATCCAGTACCACCAGGTTCTCGTCACCCAGATGCGCCTTGAGCCATTGCGCGTCCACCAGGGGCGGAACAGCGGCGTCGGCGCCGTAGGCAAACACAGTCGTGAAACAAAGAGCCACCAAAACTGCGAATCGTTTCATTGCTCTACCTCCGTCAGGCAGAAATTCTTGAGCGATCATTATAAATTCCATTACAGTTATGTACGGGTGGCCCCCTATTCTTTTTTGCGCTAAATAAATTGCCGGGAATTAGCGCGTCTTTTCCCAGGCGAATTTTTGGAACGGCTCGTCTACCGGGGTCTCGGCGATGTGATTGATGTAGTTGCTCATCACTTTCTGGGACAGCACCATGATGACTTCCAGCACCTGACGTTTGTCGAAACCGGCGTCGAAGAAGGCGGTCAGCTCTTCTTCACTGACGTTCCCACGCTTGTGCATTACCGCCAGGGTGAAGGTCCGCAGCGCTTCGAGCCGCTCATTTGGCAGCGCCGTCTCGTTGCGCAGGGCGTCGATGATGTCATCAGAGACCTTCATCATTTTGGCGATGCCGGTGTGGGCGGGTACGCAGTAGTGGCAGGCATTCTCAACGTTGATGGTCTGCCAAACGACGGTCTTTTCGTCATTGTCGAAACTGCTTTCAAGCACCAGTTTGTGGAGTGTCTGGTACGCCTGCAAAACCTGAGGAGACTCTGCCATCACGCGATGCAGCCCGGGCACCATACCCATCGCCTTTTCGGACTGCTCCATCAGCGGGACGGAATCTCCAGGCGCACTGTCTTTATCGTGCAGTGTAAACGTCGTCATAGTATTCTCCTTGTACAATTTTTGAGTGTTCGCTCAAAACACTATCTGTTTTTGAGCGAACACTCAAGATATAGTTGAGCGGTTGTTCAATACTCAGTGAGACATCCGAATGGCAAGGCAACCCAGCTATGATCGCGACCTGGCGCTGGACCAAGCGGTAGAACTGTTCTGGGAGAAGGGATATCACGCCAGTTCACTGAAGCAGATCGAGCAGGCACTGGATATGCGTCCGGGCAGCATTTATGCCAGCTTTGGCAGCAAGGACGGCTTGTTTTCCGAGGCGCTGGCGCGGTATGCCGGCCATGGCGCCAAGGCGCTGGCCGAACATATGGCGTCATACACGTCGGTCATTGACGGTCTGAAGGGGTACCTGCGTGACATCGCCCGGGATTGCTCGGACGAAAGCAGACGCCCGTCGAAAGCGTGTCTGATTGTGAAAACCCTGCTAGAGTCAAGCCGCACTCATCCGGTCATGTCCCAGCAGGCAAACGCGTTTCTTGCGGATATCGAAGAAGGGTTGAAGCGTTGGCTGGAGCGCGCCCGGGATCAGGGCGAACTGGACGCGTCGGTGGATTGTCGCCGGCTGGCACGGTTCATTCAGGGCCAGATCATGGCCCTGCGTATTATGGCGGAGCGCCCGCTACCGCCGGACGCCCTGACGGCGCTGGGCGAGGACATGGCAGCCACACTCGATCCCTTCCTCGCCTCGCCGCGCCCGCTCTGAAAACGTTTCAGACCATGTCGCTAAAGGGTCGGTGACGCCAGGCTGGAGAATAAGACGCCAAGAAAGGGCCCGGGCGGCGACTCGCTTCCGCCCGGGCCAACGGAGGAAACACTCGTCAGGCCGCGTCGGCGGGCCGCTCCAGGCGCGCCACGGCGGCCCGGGACATCTCGTTCAGCTCGCTGCCGTCCTGCTGGGCGTAGTCGATGATCATCTGCTTCATGCTGCGTGCCCAGAATTTCTGCAGGTGCGTGGCCACGGCCTCAGCGGCGGCTTCCGGGCTGTCGTGGTAGCGGTTGTTGTCGCTGATCTGGTTGACCATTTTGATCAGGTGGTGCAGTTGGTCGTTGCTCACGTCAGAGCCTCCTCGGAGTCGTCGGGGCCAGTCTGCCCCTCGGTATAACGTACGTGCCGGCCGGGCCGGCCAAAGCCAATCAGCGCCAGGCCAGCCTGCTCGGCCTCCCGGATCGCCAGCGCCGTCGGTGCCGATACCGCCACCAGGCAGCGGATGCCGGCCCGGGCGCTTTTCTGAACCATTTCATAGCTGGCCCGGCTGGACACCAGGGCAAAGCCGTTGTCGAACGCGGATGGGCCCTCGGCACTCAGGGCACCAATGAGCTTGTCCAGGGCGTTGTGGCGGCCCACGTCTTCCCGCACCGCCAGCACCTCGCCCTCCAGGCTGCACCAGGCCGCGCCGTGGGTCGCGCCGGTTTGCTGCTGCAGCGGCTGGCGCTCCCGAAGGCCGGCCAGGGCCCGCTGGACGGCGTTGTCGTCCGGCAGCGATCCGGAGGTGACCCGGGGCAGCGGCCGGATGGCAAACGCCAGGGATTCGGTGCCGCACAGGCCACAACCGGTGCGGCCGGTGAGGTTCCGCCGGTGTTCCCGCAGGGCGGCGAAGCGGGCGCCGTCGATGTGCATGTCCACCTCAATGCCGTCCGCTTCCGGCCGGACTTCCAGGCTGAACAGCTCGTCCGGGCGCTCCAGGATGCCTTCCGTCAGGCTGAACCCGAGGGCGAAATCCGCCAGGTCCGCCGGCGAGGTCATCATCACCGCATGGGACACGCCGTTGTACACCAGCGCCACCGGCACCTCTTCGGCCACCGCGTCCTCGCCGCCCACTCGCACGCCGCCTTCCCATACGGAGACGGCGACGGTGCGAGTGACGGGGGGCCGGTCGTCGGCCGACCCGTCGTTCAGCGGATTACTTGAGGGCTGCGACATCCGCATCCTCGGTCGCCGGCTCCAGCAATTCATGCTGCTGTTTGTCGAAGCGCTCGAAGTGCTGCTGCCATTCGGACGGCTGGCTCACTTTTTCCACCTGCACCGCGGTCACCTTGTACTCGGGGCAGTTGGTGGCCCAGTCCGAGGCGTCCGTGGTGATCACGTTGGCGCCGCTGCCCGGATGGTGGAAGGTGGTGTAGACCACCCCCGGCAGCATCCGGTCGCTCACCCTCGCCCGCAGTACGGTGCGGCCCACGCGGCTGGAAATGCCCAGCCAGTCGTTGTCGCGGATGCCCCGCAGCTCGGCGTCGCTCGGATGGATCTCGAGCACGTCTTCCTCGTGCCAGCGGCTGTTTTCCGTCCGCCGGGTCTGGGCCCCCACGTTGTACTGGGACAGGATCCGGCCGGTGGTCAGCAGCAGCGGGAATTTGCGGTTGGTACGCTCCTCGGAGGGCATGTACTCGGTGACCGCAAACTTGCCCTTGCCGATGGGGAAGTCCAGCACGTGCATGGTCGGGGTGCCGTCCGGGTGCTCCTCGTTGCACGGCCACTGGATACTGCCCAGCTTCTCCAGTTTCTCGTAAGTGACACCGGTGAAGGTCGGGGTCAGACGCGCAATCTCGTCCATGATTTCGGACGGGTGGTTGTAGTGCATTGGGTAACCCAACGCGTTGGACAGCGCCATGGTCACTTCCCAGTCTTCCATGCCGGCCACCGGGGCCATCACCTTGCGCACCCGGTTGATCCGGCGCTCGGCGTTGGTGAAGGTGCCGTTCTTTTCCAGGAAGGTGGAGCCGGGCAGCAGCACGTGGGCGTACTTGGCGGTCTCGTTCAGGAAAATGTCCTGCACGATCAGGCAGTCCAGGGCCGACAGGGCGGCTTCCACGTGCTGGGTGTTGGGATCGGACTGGACGATGTCCTCGCCCTGCACGTACAGCGCCTTGAAGGTGCCGGCGATGGCGGCGTCGAACATGTTCGGGATACGCAGGCCCGGCTCATTGTCGATGGCCACGCCCCAGACGGCCTCGAAGTTCGCCCGTACGGCGGCATCGGACACGTGCTGGTAACCCGGCAGTTCGTGAGGGAACGAGCCCATGTCGCAGGAACCCTGCACGTTGTTCTGGCCCCGCAGCGGGTTCACGCCCACGCCTTCGCGGCCCAGGTTGCCGGTGGCCATGGCCAGGTTGGCAATGCCCTGCACCATGGTGGAACCCTGGCTGTGCTCGGTCACGCCCAGGCCGTAGTAGATGGCGCCGTTGCCGGCCTCGGCGTAGATCCGGGCAGCCTGGCGCACCAGCTCGGCGGACACGCCGGTGACCGCTTCCATGGCCTCCGGGGAGTTGCGCTCTTCCATGATGAACGAGCGCCAGGCCTCGTACTGCTTCGGCTCGCAGCGGCCGGCAATAAAGTCCTTGTCCTCCAGTCCTTCGGTGACCACCACGTGGGCGATGGCGTTGACCATGGCCACGTTGGTGCCGGGCCGCAGGGGCAGGTGGATGGCGTCCTTCAGGTGCGGCGTCTTGAGCAGGTCAATGCGGCGCGGGTCGATGACCACCAGCTTGGCGCCCTGGCGCAGGCGGCGGCGCATCTGGGAGCCAAACACGGGGTGGGCGTCGGTGGGGTTGGCGCCGATCACCACGATGGTGTCCGCCTTCATCACCGAATCAAACGTCTGGGTACCGGCGGACTCGCCGATGGTGGTCTTCAGGCCAAACCCGGTGGGGGAATGGCAGACCCGGGCGCAGGTGTCGGTGTTGTTGTTGCCGAACGCGGCCCGCACCAGCTTCTGCACCAGGTAGGTTTCCTCGTTGGTGCAGCGGGAGGAGGTGATGCCACCGATGCTCTCCCGGCCGTATTTGGCCTGGGTATCTTTCAGGCGCTTGGCGGCAAAGCCAATGGCCTCATCCCAGGACACGGTGCGCCAGGGCTGGTCGATGGATTCGCGGATCATCGGTTCCTTGATGCGGTCCTTGTGGGTGGCGTAGCCGAAGGCAAACCGGCCTTTCACGCAGGAGTGACCGTGGTTGGCGTCGCCACCTTTGTACGGCACCATGCGCACCAGCTGGTCACCTTTCATCTCCGCCTTGAAGGAGCAGCCCACGCCGCAGTAAGCGCAGGTGGTGACCACGCTGTGCTCCGGCTGGCCGGCGTCGATCACGCTCTTTTCCATCAGGGTGGAGGTCGGGCAGGCCTGCACGCAGGCGCCACAGGAGACGCACTCGGAGTCCATGAACGGCTCGCTCTGGCCGGCGGACACCTTGGACTCGAAGCCCCGGCCTTCTATGGTCAGGGCGAAGGTGCCCTGCACCTCTTCACAGGCCCGGACGCAGCGGGAGCAGACAATGCACTTGCTCGGATCGAAGCTGAAATACGGGTTGGAATCGTCGGTCTCGGCGTCCAGGTGATTCTCGCCGTCAAAGCCGTAACGCACTTCCCGCAGGCCCACGGCGCCGGCCATGTCCTGCAGCTCGCAGTTGCCGTTGGCCGGGCAGGTCAGGCAGTCCAGCGGGTGGTCGGAGATGTACAGCTCCATCACGTTGCGGCGCAGCTTGGCCAGCTTGGTGTTCTGGGTGACCACCGCCATACCCTCGGCCACCGGCGTGGTGCAGGAGGCGGGGTAGCCACGGCGGCCTTCAATCTGCACCGAACACAGGCGGCAGGAGCCAAAAGCTTCGAGGTTGTCCGAGGCGCACAGCTTCGGAATCTGGATGCCGGCCAGGGTGGCGGCGCGCAGCACCGATGTGCCCTCGGGGACCGTCACGTCGATGCCGTCGATGGTCAGGCTGACCTGGGTTTCCGACGTGCTCGGTGGGGTCCCGTAATCGATGTTCGGGTTGTACTCGTGCTGGGTCGGATCAAAAAATTGCAACATGTCGTGCCTCCACTCGAGTCGGTCAGGCCGTCAGATCTTCAGGGAAGTGTTTCATCACGCTCTGCACGGGGAACGGCGTCATGCCGCCCATGGCGCAGAGGGAGCCGTCCACCATGGTTTCGCACAGGTCTTCCAGTAGGGCCAGGTTGGCCTCCGGATTCTCGCCGGCGCGGATGCGGTCGATCACCTCGACGCCGCGCACCGAGCCAATCCGGCAGGGGGTGCACTTGCCGCAGGATTCCACCGTGCAGAACTCCATGGCGAAGCGGGCCTGAGCGCCCATGTCCACGGTGTTGTCGAACGCCACCACGCCGCCGTGGCCGATGCCCGCGCCCAGCTTGGCGAAGGCTTCATAATCCATGGGCGTGTCCCACTGGCTTTGTGGCAGGTAGGCCATCAGCGGGCCGCCCACCTGAACCGCTTTCATCGGGCGACCGGTCAGGGTGCCGCCGCCGAAGTCTTCCAGGATTTCCCGCAGGGTGACACCGAAGGCCAGTTCGATCAGGCCGCCGCGGCGAATGTTGCCGGCCAACTGGATCGGCAGGGTGCCCCGGGATTTGCCCATGCCGTAATCGGCGTAGGCCTGGCCGCCCTTGGCCAGGATGAACGGCACCGCCGCGAACGACAGCACGTTGTTGACCACGGTAGGCTGGCCAAACAGGCCTTTAATGGCCGGCAGGGGCGGCTTCGCCCGGACCAGGCCACGCTTGCCTTCCAGGCTTTCCAGAAGGGAGGTTTCCTCGCCGCAGATGTAGGCGCCGGCCGCCAGACGCACTTCCAGATGGAACGCCCGGCCGCTGCCGCGCACGTCGTTGCCCAGGTAGCCCGCCGCTTCGGCCCGGCGAATCGCTTCGTCCAGGATGCGGTGGGCCACCGGGTACTCGGAGCGCAGGTAGATGAAGCCCCGGGTGGCGCCCACGGCGAGACCGGCGATGGTCATGCCTTCGATCAGCATGTACGGGTCGCATTCCATCACCAGGCGGTCGGCGAAGGTGCCGGAGTCGCCCTCGTCAGCGTTGCAGACCACATACTTCTGCTGCTGCCAGGGTTCGTCGTGCACAGTTTGCCACTTGATGCCGGTGGGGAAGGCTGCGCCACCCCGGCCCCGCAGGCCGGAGGTCTTCACCTCGTCAACAATCGCCTGGGATTCCAGGGCGATGGCCTTGTCCAGGCCCTCATAGCCACCGTGGGCCCGGTAGTCGTCCAGGGACAGCGGGTCGGTGATGCCGATGCGGGCAAAGGTCAACCGCTGCTGGCGCTTGAGGTAGTCGTGGGACTCGATGTTGCCCAGGCAACGCTCATGGCCGCTGGCGCCTTCGAGCAGGCCGGCGGCAATCAGCTCGTCCACGTCGTCCGGCTCCACCGGGCCATAGGCCACGCGGCCGGCGCCGGCGTCCACTTCCACCAGGGGCTCCAGCCAGAACAGGCCCCGGGAGCCGTTGCGGATCAGTTCAATGGCCACGCCCTTCTCGGCGGCGCTGCGCTGGATGGCTTCGGCCACCTCGTCGGCGCCCAGGGACAGGGCGGTGGTGTCGCAGGGTACGTAAATCTTGGTCGTCATGGTGGGCTCCCCGCGTTATTTGAGTTCGAGTGTCGAGGTGGTCAGCTTGTCCGCCAGGCGGTCAAACTTCTCCGGGGACATGCGCCCGTGGATGCGATCGCCAACCCGGATGGACGGCGCGCAGGCGCAGTTGCCCAGGCAGTACACCGGCTCCAGGGTGAACTCCCGGTCGGCGCTGGTCTGGTGGTAATCCACCCCAAGGCGGTCTTTGATGTGGGCTTCCAGCGCTCGGCTGCCCATGGACTGGCAGGCCTCGGCGCGACACACCTGGACCACGTGGCTGCCCACCGGGTGGGTGCGGAAATGGTGGTAAAAGCTGATCACGCCGTGCACTTCGGCTCGGGTCTGGCGCAGGCCGTCGGCAATGATGGCCACCGCGCCCTCGGGCACGTAGCCCACGCGATTCTGGACGGCGTGGAGAATGGGCAAGAGGGCACCGGGCATGTGCTTGAGGTCATCCACGACCTCCCGGATCATGTCAGGGGTCCATTCCTCGGAGCCGGGCAGCATTCCCTGCCCCGACGGTGGGTTACTCTGCTCTGACATATGCATCGCTATTCCTACCTATTGTTATTCTGATACAGTTCTACGGCTAACGTAGCACCCCATCAACGCACACGGAATATGAATCCGAATGCATAAGAAAAAGCTCACGGTGACCCCCGCCTGGGTGTTCCAGACGGACCAGGGCGACTGGTTCGAACCGGTGCTGTTCCGGCTGCTGGAGAGCCTGCGGGACAGCGGCAAACTCACCGAGGCCGCCCGTGCCGCCAGTATTTCCTACCGGCACGCCTGGAACCTGCTGAACCGGGCCGCCGACCTGTTCGGCCTGCCCCTGGTGGCCATGCAGAAAGGCCACGGCACCAAACTCACCCCCCTGGGGGAAAAACTGCTGTGGGCGGAACAGCGGGTTCGCGCCCGGCTCGGCCCGCAAATCGACAGCATGGCCTCCGAATTCAACGACCAGATCCAACAGATCCTGGCCGGTGCGCACCGGGTGCTGCGCATGCACGCCAGCCACGGTTACGCGGTGTCCCTGCTGCCGGAGTTCTCCGATTCGGTGGAAATCAACCTGCAGTATCGGAACCCCGAAGAAGCCCTGTCGGCCCTGAACCGGGGCGACTGCGACGTATCGAGCTTCCACTTCCCCAACGAACCCGCCCTCGCCGAGCAGGTTCTCAAGCACTATCAGCCCCATCTGCGCCGGAATGAGTTCCGGCTGATCCGCTTTGTCACCCGGCGGGAGGGGCTGATGATGCGCAGCGACCTGATGCCCCGGGTGGAAAGCTTCAAGGACCTGGTGGACACCCAGGCCCGCTACATCGGCCGGGACCGTCAATCCGGCACCCGGCTCCTGTCGAATCTGTTGTTGGCCCAGGCCGGCTACTCGGAGAAATCCATCAACCGGATGCCTCAGCAGGAGCTGACCCATACCGCCGTGGCCGCGTTCGTGGCCGCCGGCATGGCGGACGTCGGGTTTGGTGTGGAAGCCGCCGCCCGTCAGTTCAATCTGGAATTCATTCACATGGTCTCGGAGCACTATCTGCTGCTGTGCCGCAAAGACCGGCTTCAGGACCCGAACCTGCAGCACCTGATCCGCCTGATGCGGTCAGAGCCGTTTATTGAACGGCTCCACCAGGTGCCCGGTTATGCCCCTGACCGCCCCGGCGACGTGATCACGTTTGACCAGCTGATCGCCGAGGACGGCTAGGGAAGACCTCAGAACAGCGCCGTCGCCTTGGCGATGGCGATGTACAGGCCAATCAGGAACGGAATACCCACGGCCAGCCAGCAGGCGACACCGAGGGGACCGAACTTGCCACGGGCGGCGTTCTCGGCGTTGCCGGCAACGCTGTCGTCGTGCTGCAGGGCACGCTCCCGGGCCAGCTCGTCCTCGCTCATGTGCTTGGACTTGTCCACCGGCTTGATCAGGCTGTTGCAGATGAAGCCCAACAGCAGCAGACCCGCCATGATGTACAGGGTGCGGTCGTACACCAGCGCACGCTCGACACCCGCCTTCAGCTGGGCCTCACGCAACAGCGCAATCAGCACCGGCCCCACCAGACCAGCCGCGGACCAGGCGGTCAGCAGACGGCCGTGGATCGCGCCCACCATCTGAGTACCGAAGATGTCCGCCAGGTACGCCGGCACGGTCGCAAAGCCACCGCCGTACATACTCAGGATGATGCAGATGGAGATGACGAACATGCCCGGCATGCCCAGGTGGCCCCAGGTCGGCAACAGGCAGTAGGTGATGATGCCCAGCACAAAGAAGGTGTAGTAGGTGTTCTTGCGGCCGATCTTGTCGGACGCCGACGCCCACAGGAAACGGCCCAGGCTGTTGAACAGACTGATCAGACCCACCAGGCCCGCAGCGGCGGCCGCAACGGCAGCTTTCTGGGCAGTGGTCAGGGTCGCTGCGGTGTCTTCAAGGCCAAGCAGCGCGCCGCCAAACACGTCCTGCAGCATCGGGCTCGCCATGGAAATCACCGCGATACCCGCGGTCACGTTCAGGAACAGCACGCTCCAGATCAGCCAGAATTGCTTGGTCTTCCACGCCACGTTCAGATGCACGTGACCGTGAGTGATCATGCCGTCGCTGCTGGCCTTCTTGCTCGGGGTCCAGCCCAGGGGTTTCCAGCCATTGGGCGGAACGCGGAAGCCGAAAGCGCCGGCGCTCATGACCAGGAAGTAGATAAAGCCCATGGTGATCATGGTGCTGGCCACGCCCGTACCGCCGCTCTGGGAGTACACGCCCATCAGCCACACCGCCAGCGGCGCACCGACCATGGCTCCACCGCCGTAACCCATGATGGCAAAACCGGTGGCCATGCCCCGACGATCCGGGAACCACTTGATCAGCGTTGATACCGGGGTGATGTAACCGAGGCCCTGGCCGATACCGCCCAGCACGCCACAGCCCAGGTACAGCAGCCACAGCTGGTGGGTCATCACGCCCAGGCCGCCAACAGCCATACCGCCGCCCCAGCAGATCGCCGCGAAGAAACCGGCCTTGCGGGGGCCAGCGTGCTCGAGCCAGGCGCCCCAGAGTGCGGCGGCAATACCCAGCACCGCAATGAAGATCCCGAAGGTGTAAGCCACATGGCTCACCGCCCAGTTACAGGTGGTGGTGGTGAGCGCCTGCATCAGGCTCAGGTCCGGACAGGCAGCCGCCGTGCCCGCAGGAATGGTGTTGGCCATGGGAATCCAGAACACGGAGAACCCGTACGCCATACCAATACAGAGGTGAATTGCCAGCGCTGCGGTGGGAACCAGCCAGCGATTGAAGTTGGGACCCGCGATGGTGTTCTCGCGGTCAAGCAGACCCGGCTTGCGCCCGGCGCCGTCGTACGCGCGCTCTCCCGTCACTCCATCCATAACCGTACCTCGTTTGTTGTTTTGTCTGTTGTCGTTGTGAATGGATGCCGCTTAATATGCACGCTAGAGCATATTTGATCTGAGTCAAAAGCGGCATCAAACACCTGCTGATTTCAGTGAAGCCGCGCCGTTACGGCAACTAGCGGAAAGTCTTATGAACCATAATGCTTATTTATGGATTCATAAGCCAACCAGCCAATCACTCGCACAAAACCGAGCCGTATCAACGGCATGGCGCACTTTACGACAGGTTTTACGGCCACCGGCAGGCGAAATGCCCGCCGGTGAAGCAGAAAGATATACGGGAAAGGCAGGATCTGCGATCAGCGCAGATCCGGATTCAGGGTGTAGGTGCCGGTCACCCGGGCACTGGCGAGGACGTGGCCAGCCATGGCGTCGCGCACGGCGGCACCGTCGAACTCGCCGGTCAGGCCAAGGGATTCCACATCCAGGGCGTGCACTTCATAGTGGTAGTGGTGCAGCAGCTCATCGTTCCAGGGCGGGCAGGGGCCGTCGTAACCGGCGTACGTACCGGCCATGTCAGGATTGCCGGCCAGGAACTGGGTGTAATTGTTGATGCCCCGCACGCCCAGCCGGGTCGGCCCGCCGGACTTGCCCTTGGGCGTCACGCCGTCGCTGTCTGCGCCTTCGGGAATGCGGTGCACGCTGGCGGGAATGTCCACCAGCAACCAGTGGAAAAAGTCCACCCGGGGCAGGCTCTTCGAGACCACCTTGCCTTCCTGGTTGACGTCATCCGCCACGCTGGGCACGTCCGGATCGAACATCATCACCACAAAGCTTCGGGTCCCTTCGGGCGCGTCGTCCCAGACCAGTTCCGGGTTGCGGTTCGGGCCGAACGCCATATGGTCGTCGGCGCTGGGCACGCCAAAGGCGAACACTTCAGGCACGGGCTGGCCATCGGTCAGGCCGTTGACGGTCAGTTTCACGATTCACCTCCTGTCGGATTGGTTGTTCTAACACCATACGCAACTTCCGTCGGATTGTACTCCCCCGGACCTGCGCGCTAGACTTCGACCATTGCAATAGCTCCCTATCCTTCGCCTTGCCAGTAACGACAGCCAAGCGCTTTTGCCCCCGAGGCGCTGAGAGTGTTTGGCTCTCTTTACTCAAAGGTGCATCACCCATGGAAAAGCTTCACCACATCGTTGTGGTCGGCGGCGGCGCCGGCGGATTGGAACTGGTCACCAGCCTCGGCAACCGGCTGGGACGCAAGGGCAAGGCCCGCGTGACCCTGGTCGATGCCAGCCTCACCCACGTCTGGAAACCGCTGCTGCACGAAGTCGCCTCCGGGTCCCTGGACGCCAGCGCCAACGAGATCAACTACCGGGCCCACGCCCGCAAGCACCACTACGAGTTCCAGCTTGGCCGCATGGGCGGGCTTGACCGGGAATCCCGGGAGATCCTGGTCGAGCCGTTCTACGACAACGACGGCGAAGAAGTCGTGCCCATGCGCCGCATCGGCTACGACACCCTGGTGATCGCCGTGGGCAGCACCGCCAACGATTTCGGCACCCCGGGCGCGAAAGACCACTGCCTGTTCCTGGACAGCCTCGGCCAGGCCCGGCGCTTCCATAATCTGATGCTGAACGCGTTCCTGCGCAAGAACCACGAGGCCATGCAGGGCCAGCCGCACCAGCTCAACATCAGCATTGTCGGCGCCGGCGCCACCGGCGTGGAACTGGCCGCCGAGCTGCGCATGGCGTCCCGGGAGCTGCCGGTGTACGGCATGAACCACCTGAAAGCCTCGGACGTCTCGATCTCCGTGATCGAGGCGGCGGACCGGATCCTGCCGGCCCTGCCCGGCCGTCTGTCGGCGGCCGCCACCCGGGAGCTCGAGCGGGAGAACGTGAAGGTGCTGACTGGCCAACCGGTCAGCGAAGTGCGCGAGAACAGCCTGGTGATGAAAGACGGCACGGAGTTGCCCTCGGAAATGACCATCTGGGCCGCCGGCATCAAGGCGCCGGCGTTCCTGGCCGAGCTGGACGGCCTGGATGTGAACCGGGGCAACCAGCTGGTGGTGGATCAGACCTTGAGCACCCCAAAAGACCCCAACATCTTCGCCTTCGGCGACTGCGCCGCCTGCCCACAGCCGGACTCGGACCGCCCGGTGCCGCCCCGGGCCCAGGCCGCCCACCAGCAGGCCGACGCCCTGTTCAAGACCCTCTGCAACCGCCTCGAAGGCAAGGACGCGGTGCCCTTCGTCTACAACGACCACGGCTCGCTGATCAACTTCAGCCGATACACCACGGTCGGCAACCTCATGGGCAACCTCTCTGGCCGCAGCATGTATATTGAAGGCAAGGTGGCCAGGCTGTTCTACGTGTCCCTGTACCGGATGCACCAGGTCGCCCTGCACGGGCTGCTCAGAACCGGTATTATCTGGCTCATGGACAAGATCAGCCGGGCCATGCAGCCGCGCCTGAAGCTTCATTAACAGAAAGGAAGGGCGGCCCGGATTGGAGCGGGTGAAGGGAATCGAACCCTCGTCGTAGGCTTGGGAAGCCTCTGCTCTACCATTGAGCTACACCCGCGTCTGTCGACCGCGTGTGAATCATAAGCGGTCCCCGCCCGCCTACGCAAGCACCGTACGGAGAACCCATGGACCCCATTCTGACCCTGGTTGGCGCGATGATGCTGGTGATCAGCATCGTGCTCAGCCCGCTGTCGAGCCGGGTCGGAATGCCGGTGCTGCTGATCTTCTTGGTGGTCGGCATGATCATGGGGGAGGACGGCCCCGGGGGCATCCGTTTCGACAACTTCGAACTGGCGTTCGTGATCGCCAACCTGTCCCTGGGGGTCATCCTGCTGGACGGCGGTATGCGCACCCGGGCCGAAACCTTCCGGGTGGGCCTGCGGCCGGCCCTGATGCTGGCGACCCTGGGCGTGTTCCTGACCGCCGGCGGTGCGGCGATTGTCGCCCACTGGGCGTTTGATCTGGACTGGCTGACTGCCCTGCTGATCGGCGCCATCATCTCCTCCACCGATGCGGCCGCCGTTTTCTCGCTGCTCCAGGGCCGGGGCCTGCACCTGAACGAGCGGGTCAGCGCGACGCTGGAAATCGAGTCCGGCAGCAACGACCCCATGGCGATCTTCCTCACCCTGATGCTGGTGACGCTGATCGGCGACCACGGCCAGGGCGCCACCTGGTCGGCGCTGTTGATGCTTGTGGAACAGTTCGGTATCGGCGGTATTGCGGGTATTGCCGGCGGCCACGCGGTGGTCTGGCTGGCCAACCGGATGCGCCTGACACCGGCGCTCTACCCGCTGCTGGTGGCGGCCGCCGGCATTGCGGTTTTCGCTGGCACCAACGCCCTGGGCGGCAGCGGCTTCCTCGCCATTTACCTGACCGGCGTCGTCATCGGCAACCGCCCGGTGCGCATGATGCCCATGATCCTGCAGGTGCACGACGGCCTGTCCTGGCTGGCGCAGCTGTGCCTGTTCCTGATGCTGGGGCTGCTGGTGACCCCCTCGGAGCTGTTGCCCCTGGCCGGCGGCGGCCTGATCCTGGCCCTGGCCATGATCTTCGTGATCC
Source organism: Marinobacter sp. C2H3 (assembly GCF_037080155.1). Taxonomy (NCBI): domain Bacteria; kingdom Pseudomonadati; phylum Pseudomonadota; class Gammaproteobacteria; order Pseudomonadales; family Marinobacteraceae; genus Marinobacter; species Marinobacter sp. C2H3. Next base: position 529,032 of record NZ_JBBBNZ010000003.1, read on the forward strand.
GCCCGCTGACCATCTTCGCCACCCTCTGGCCTTTCGGCTTCAAACGCCGGGAACTGGGCTTTATCAGCTGGGTCGGCCTGCGGGGCGCCGTGCCGATTGTGCTCGCCCTGTTTCCGATCATCGCAAACCTGCCTAACGCCCAGCTGGTGTTCCACGCCGCCTTTTTCATCGTGCTGGTCTCACTGCTGGTGCAGGGCACGACCATGGCACCCCTGGCCCGCAAGCTGCGCCTGGAGGTCCCCGCCGGCGAGGATCCGTTCCGGCGGCTGCCCCTGGACGCCCCGGCGGCGGGGGACCATGAGCTGATGTTGTTTCCCCTGCGGGGCAGCAACTGGGAAACCCCGCGGCGCCTGGGCCAGTTGCGGTTCCCCGACAACACCGCGGTGGCCGGCGTGTTCCGCGACCGGACCTGCCTGCAACCCAGCGCCGAACTCGAGGTGGTCAGCGGCGACATGCTGGCCATGTTCGCAACGCCCTCGGTGCTGCCGGAGCTCGGGCGCGCGCTGAGCGGGCGGCACGCGCCTGAGTATCTGGCGGAGCGGGCGTTCTTTGGCGACTTCGTGCTGAACGGAGACGCCCTGCTCGGGGACGTGGAGCAGTTCTACGGCATCGCCTTTGACGAGCTGCCGCCGGAGATGTCCCTGACCGACTGCTTCGCCCGGGAAACCCGGGGGCATCCGGTGGTCGGCGATACCGTCACCCTGGGCCCCGTGACCCTGGTGGCACGCGCGACCGACGCCGATCGGGTCACCAAGGTGGGCCTCAAAATGGACGGTTCGGCCCCAGCCTGATCGCCGAGACTGCGAACAACGCCAAAAAACGTAACAAAACCGGTACCCGGCGGCCCGGCCACCTGTGGTATAACGTCGCGAAACGTGAATTTTTGGTCATACTGGTTAACCGATAGCTCATGGCACAACGCATTTCCTACCTGCTGCTCGCCGGCCTGCTGGCCGCCGCCCATCCGGCGCTGGCCCAGAATTTGATGGCAAAAGCCGAAAGCCACATGCCGGCACCGCACGTTGTCAGCCCGGACGTCCAGTCGCTGACGGTTACACAGGTCCTGGTGCGCAAGTCCGAACGGCGGCTGTACCTGCTGGACCACGACGAGGTGGTTCGCCAGTACCCGATCTCCTTGGGCGACAACCCCAAAGGCCACAAACTGTATGAGGGCGATGAGCGGACGCCCGAAGGCGATTACGTGCTGGACTGGCGCAATCCGGGCAGCGACTTCCACCGCTCCATCCACATCTCCTACCCCAATGCCCGGGACAAGGAGCTGGCCAACGCCTGGGGCCTGGACCCGGGCGGGAGCATCATGATCCACGGCCTGCCCAACAACGCCGGCGACATGGCCTTTGCGTTCGCGGGGCTGGACTGGACCGACGGCTGCATTGCGGTCAACAACAAAGCAATTGATGAAATCTGGCAGTTGGTGCCCGATGGCACCCCCATCCGCATTCTTCCCTGAACGGCCCAATCTGACAGATCCATTAAGTTACTGTCACGGGAGCCAAAAAATTACCCGGGGCGAGTTAACATTTTCCGTGATTGTGATTTACACTGTTTTACGATTCGGTGGTCAAGCCACCGGAGCCGGTTTCATGGGGAGTGGTCTATACTGCTTCCGGAACTCAGGAAATAACTCGACCAATAAGGGGATTCACAATGCGTAAGCTTATGATCGCAGGGTTTGCACTGGCCACCGCTCTGACTGCAGGTTGTGCCACCACGGACCAGGGCGCCGTTGACGAAGCCAACGCCAACGCCATGTCTGCTGAGCAAACCGCTGATAACGCCATGAACACCGCAAACAGCGCTGCTGCCGCTGCCCGTTCTGCCCAGCAAACCGCTGAAGAAGCTCTGGCTGCGGCCAAAGCGGCTCAGATGGCTGCTGATCAGGCCAACGAGCGCGCCAAGCGCATGCTGCAGACCTCCAGCCAGAAGTAATGGCTCGGTTCTGACGCAGAAAAGGCCGGTTTTACCGGCCTTTTTTTATACCTGCCTGTCACTCGCCAGCCCGCCTGCGGCCCTCAGAAATACAGCCCGTTTTCCGGCTGATCCTGAGCGGATGCCGCCTTCGGTTTCCGTGAGTTGTCGTCCGACGCCATCTGCGTGACCCGCTCGCCAATCAGCGTTGGCAACCCATCACCCTGGTCAATCGCCAGTTCAATGGCGCGGCGTTTGAGCTGAACGTCCGGGTGCTTGGCCTGGAACGCCTCCAGCGCGTCGGTCGCCGCCTGCCAGAGCGCGTCCCGGTCCTCTTGCGTGTACTTCTCCCGGGGGCGATGGGCCTCCATCCAGACCTCCCCATTGGACAGTCCCAGCTTCACCGGCTGGCGAATGATCTGCACCGGCGTGCCTTTACTCACCTCATAGACGAACCGGGAAATGTCCTCGTTGTACATTCGGAAGCAGCCATGGCTGACCGGCAGGCCTACGCCGAACTTCTTATTGGTCCCGTGGATCAGGTAGCCGTCAGCGCTGAGCAGCAGGGCATGGGTGCCCAAGGGGTTGTCGGGACCGGGCGGCACCATGCGGGGCATGATGTTGCCCTTGGCCGCCGCCGCGGCCCGGATGCTCTCGGGCACATACCAGGCCGGCGATTCCAGCGGCATCACCACCTTGGCATCGGTCAGCGGCGAGGGGTTCTCATCGGTACCCACGCCGACCGGATAGACCTGCACGTGGTCCTCATCCGTGAAGTAGTACAGCCGGTATTCAGACAGGTTGATCACGATGCCGTTTCGCTTCACCTCCATGGGCATCACATACTGCCGTGGCAGGGTGATCACGGTGCCTTCCCCGGGCAGCCAGGGATCCACGCCGGGGTTGGCCTTGACCAGCTCCAGAAACCCCAGCGCTTCGCGGGTGCCGATGGCGGCGAAGGTGTCCTCGTAATGGGTGGTGTAGGTGTCCAGTTCGCCGGCCAGATCACCCTGGATCGCAAGGGTGTCCACCCGGGGGGTTCGGTCATCCGCCTCGGCCGCCCCATCACCGGCTGACTGAACCGCCGGCGCGGCGGCCGTGCCTTCCGCCTGGGCGGCCAGCGGGCTGACCAGAAAAACGCCGAACAGGGCGCTCAGGACACACCGGGCACGCAGGGCCCACAACTGTCGAAACGGCATGATCTAGGACTGTCCTCTCACTCAAAACCAGGAAACCCGTGAGGTCTGACCGGAAAAAACCTCAGGCGTTCATGACCGTGGTCCAGACGGTGATCACCGCCAGGATGGCAAACAGAACGCTCGCGCCGATGCGCGCGGTGGCCAGCGGCAACCGCTCCATCAGCCAGCTGCCGGCCATCACCACCGGTACGTTTGCCAGCAGCATGCCCACCGTGGTTCCCATGATAACCCAGAATGTGTCATCAAACTTCGCCGCCAGTACCACCGTGGCAATCTGGGTTTTATCGCCGATTTCCGCCAGGAAAAACAACACGAGCGTGGCCGCGAAGGCGCCCAGCCCCAGAAATTTGGAATCTTCGCTGTCGTCCTTGTCGGGAATCAGCAACCACAGTGCGATGGCCACGAAGCTGACCGCCAGAATCCAGGGTAGCCAGCCTTCCGGCAACCAGCGCGCCACAGACGCACCAATCCACGCAGACAGGCCGTGGTTAACCAGCGTCGAGAGAAAAATGCCGAGGATAATCGGCCAGCGGGCAGCGTAGCGGGCAACCAGAAAGAGGGACAGCAGTTGGGTCTTGTCACCGATCTCGGCAATGGCAACCGCCGCGGTCGATGTGAGGAAGGCATCCATCAGAACACTCCAGGGCGGATTCTATCGACATGAGACGAACCACCCTCCGCCCAACGGAAGTGGATCGCCTCAGGTCTTGCCAATCCTGCTGTGCAGGACACGACCGCCATGGAGATTGAGCCCCAAGTATGTTGACGGCCGTCCAGTCGCGGTACGCGACCCGGAGGCTACTCCCCTGAAGGAGGGTGAATCCTAGCCGATGCGCCGCACCCGCGCAACCGGTCAGGGCAAACTTAACGCTGCTTCTCGGCGTTCTCCATAATCCGGTGGAACACCTTGATGCAGCATTCGATCTCCCGGTCACTGATGCCGTCGAGCATCTCGTCCCGGAGTTTGGCGGCTCGCTCAGACAGGTCGTCCATGAACGAGCGACCGGCGTCGGTCAGGTGGAGGCGACGGGCCCGTCGGTCGTTGGGGCAGGGACGACGTTCGATAAGGCCCTGCTGCTCCAGGCTGTCCAGCAGCCGCACCAGGGTCGGGTTCTCAATCGCCATCAGGTTGGCCAGTTCCCGCTGGGTCAGGCCCTCACCGCCCTGCTGGAGGTACACCATGGTGCTCCAGCGCGCCTGGGTGACGCCCAGGTCCTTGAGCCGTTCGTCGAGCATTTTGCGCCAGCGCCGGGTCACTCGGGCAACCGCAAAGGGAAACTGTTCTCTCATGGCCACTGCTCCTTTCCGAGGCCCCTCACAGCCGGAGGCCTGCTATCAATACCAGAAAGTTACCAATAGTATGCTAACCATTGAGAAAAATACAGATGTGATTCGAAAACACACGTTACCGTGCGTTAACCCACCTGGCGGAGGTGTTCATCCTCTTCGGCCGCCGTTTCAGTAGCGTGGAATTCTTCGTTCCGGGGATCCAGTTCCGCCAGCACCGGAGACGCCTCCGGCATGGCCGGCACGTAATGCTCCTGATCAGCCACAGCGACGTCTTCGGTGTGGGTAATGCGGTAGCTGGTGATCAGCGCCAGCAGCACCAGGAAGCCGGCGTTACCCAGGAACAGCCCTCTGGGTCCGAGCAGGCCAATCAGCTCGGCCATCACTACGGGTCCAATCACGCTGCCCACGCCGTAACTGAGCAACAAGGTGGCACTGGCGGCAACGATGCGACTGCTTTCCATCCGGTCGTTGGTGATGGCCACGGCAATGGGATACACGGTGGCGGACAGGCCGGTGAACAACCCAACCAGAAGCGTCAGCAGCCACAGATCCATGGTGCCCAGCAGGCCAATGGCGCCGGACGCCGAGGCAGCCACCAGCGCCACCCAGAACATCACGCGCCGGCGGTCGTGGCGGTCACAGATCCGGCCCAGGGGCCAGGCCACCAGCATGGCGGCGATGATGGCGCTGGCCATGAAGGTGGAGGTCTTGGCCACGTCCAGGCCGGTCAGGGTGGCGTACACGGGCCCCAGCGCGTAGAAGCCGCCGATCAGCACGCCGCAGATCAGGGCGCCGGCCACGCCGGTGAAGGACTCCCGGGCCAGCGTAAAGAACGACAGCCGGTTGACCTGTTCGATCACCGGCGCCTCCATCCGGGTCAGCGACAGCGGGATCAGCGCCAGGGTAAGCAAAATGGCCGCCAGGGAAAACGGCAGGAAGTTGGCGGGATCACCCACATTCACGACCAGCTGGCCGCCCGCCGCGGAGAGATAGAACACGATCTGGTAAACGGCAAACAGGGCGCCCCGGTTGGCGTTGGTGGCCCGGCTGGAAAACCAGCTTTCAATTACCACCAGCACGCAGGCAATGCTGAACCCTGAAATCACCCGCAAGACGGCCCAGAACACCATCGAGATCGCCATGGGATACATCAGGGAGGTCACGGCTGCCAGCGCCGCGAACACCGCGAACGCGCGGATGTGGCCAACCCGTCCGATGACCCGGTGTACATAGAGGGTGCCCAGCACAAAGCCGATGGAGTAGCACACCAGTACCCAACCAATCACATCCGGCGGCACCTGCTCAAGACTCAGACGGATGCCCAGCAGGGTCATCAGAAAGGCATTGCCGCTAACCAGCAGGACAATGCTGAGAATCAGCGCGGACAAGGACGTGACCATGCGGGTCATGGGGTAACTCCGGGAACCGGCGGGACCGGGCGATGTGTTGGCGTTTGCCCACCAGCATAGCAGCGGACACCGGCACTCGCCGGACCCATCATTATTGCGATCCGCAATCGTGTCGCACACTAAGCATTTGCCGCGACAAAGGCCCGATCATCCTCGAAAAACCCCGTTGTTTTACATAATTTTACATTATTAATGGGCCGTAACAGACCGCCACGGCGGGAGCGGGTACCATGATTTCAGGCTTATCAACGACTCCGTGAGCACTTTGGACATGAAGAAAACGGACTGGCCCATTCGATGGGATCTGCTGCTTCGCTACCGACTGATTGAAATCATCGCCCTTTGGGAAGGGCGACTGACCACCAACCATATCTGCCATGGGTTTGGCATCGGCCGCCAGCAAGCGTCCAAGGACATCAACACCTACCTTCGGGAACTGGCGCCGGGCAACCTGCAGTATGACCGCCACATCAAGGGTTACGTGCCCGCCAACGGCTTTCGACCGGTGGTCACCCGGGGCACCGTGGACGAGTACCACGATCTGCTGGCCCGCCAGCAGACCCTGAGCCACACCATTGATACCCTGGACGTAGACGTTCCGGGAAGCCATGTGGTGGAGGTGCCCGGCCACGCGGTTCCGCCGGAGGTGATGCGGGCGGTGGTCACGGCCACCCGGGGCGGTCGTCGCCTGCGCATCGGTTACGCATCCCTGAGCCGGCCCGAGCCGGTGGACAGTGTGATTGAACCCCACACCCTGGTCTGCACCGGCCACCAGTGGCATCTACGGGCCTGGTGTGAAGCCAACCGGGAGTTCCGGGACTTCGCCCTGAGCCGGTTCCGCCAGACTCCGGAGGTTTTACGCCAACGGGCCCGGCATCGCCAGGAGCAGGACCAGGACTGGACCCGGGAAGTCACCCTCGCGGTGGTTCCGGATAGCCGGCTGACCCCGGCACAGCAGGACATCATTGCCCGGGACTACGGCATGAAAAAAGGCCAGCTGACCCTGCGCACCCGCGCAGCCCTGGCCCCGTACGTGCTTTCAAGGCTGGGCATCGCCTTTGACAACCGTCATCCGGACCCGCTGATCCAGCAGCTGGAGCTGGCCAATCCCGACGCGCTCGGCTTTGGCAGCCGCCGGGAGCTGGCCCTCAAGGCGGTGGCCGGCGTGCATTGACCCGGCCCGCCTGTGGCCGCCGGGCGGCCTGCACCGCCCTGGTGTTCGCCCTGCTGGCCCCTCTGTCTTCGCTCGCGGCGTGCGGCGGTCCGTCCCTGGCCATCGGTGCCGTTCAGGGTGACGGCGACCGTTCCCCCTATGTGGGCAAAACCGTCACCGTTGAAGGCCTGCTGACCCGCGACAGCCGCAGACCGGGCGGCTTTCGTGGCCTGTACCTGCAGGCCGCCGTTGGTGACGGCAACCCGGCCACCTCGGACGCCCTGTTCGTCTACACCCGACGATCCGCCGGTGAGCCCGGCCAGCGCCTGCGCGTGTCCGGTACCATCAAGGAATTCCACGGCCTGACCGAACTGGCCAGCGTCACCGCGCTGACGGTCTGTGGTGATCACCGCCTGCCACTGCCGGAACCGATCACCCTCAATCCGGAACACTGGCAGAGCGACGGTGCCGCCCACTCTCTGGAACGCCTTGAGAACATGCGGGTTCGGCTGCCGGCCGGACTGGTCATTACCGACACCCACAACCTGGCACGCTACGGCGAGCTTACCCTGGCGCCCCGGGACCCGATCACCCCCACCGAGTATCAGGCTCCGGTTCCGGGGCTGGCTGACGGTGGGGATTCCCCCTCAACGCCCCTGTTGCTGGACGACGGCCAGGCTGTTCGCTTCCCCTCGCCCATTCCCTGGCTGGCTGACCGCCGCCTCGGCCCGGACTCGGTCCGGGCCGGGGACACCCTGCCGGCGCTGACGGGCCTGCTGGATTTCCGTTTTGGCCACTGGCGGATACAACCGGATGGGACGCCCGAGCCCATCGCCACCAACGACCGGCCCTCGCCGCCGAAGCGCCCAAAAGACGCGACCGTCCGCGTTGTAGCCATGAACGTGGAGAACCTGTTTAACGGCGATGGCCGCGGCGGCGGCTTTCCAACGCCCCGAGGCGCGGACACGCAGCGCCGTTACCAGCGCCAGCAAGCCGCTCTGGTGGCGGCACTCACCGGACCGGACCCGGACATCCTGGCGTTGAGCGAGCTGGAGAACGACGGCTACGGCCCCGAAAGCGCCGTTGCCACGTTGGCGCAGGCGCTTGGACCAGACTGGCGGATGATAACCACCCCAGGCCAGGACGGCTCTGACGCCATCCGAACGGTGCTTCTGTACCGCGCCGACCGGGTTCAGCCAGACGGGTCGCCGCGCCGTCTGCGCGCGGGCGCCTTTGCCCACCGTGGCCGGCCACCCCTGGTCCAGGCGTTCCGGCCGATGAACGGCGGCCGGTCAGTCCAGGTGGTGGCGGTGCACTTCAAGTCCAAAGCGTGCGGTCACGCCCGCGGCGCCGACGCCGATCAGGGCGACGGCCAGGGTTGCTTCGCCCACACCCGGTCGGAGGAGGCCCGATCGGTCCTCAACGGCTTGGCGGCGCTGCCGCCGGCACCCCGGACCCTGGTCACCGGGGACTTCAACAGCTATACCCGGGAGACGCCCCTGTCTGTGTTTACCGAGGCCGGCTGGGGCAATCTGGTGGCCCGGCGCCATCCGTGCACGCCGGCAGACTGCCGCCAGTACAGCTACCGTTTCCGGGGCCACAAGGGCTCTCTGGACCACGCCCTGGCCAGCCCACAGCTTCAACCAGACGTGCGGGCAGCGAGCATCTGGACCATCAACGCCGACGAACCCGAGGGTCTACCCTCTGGCACCCCGCCCGGGCCCTGGCGATCCTCCGATCACAACCCCCTGATCATCGACCTGGCGCTCTGAGCCCGGGCTGGCCAGCCTGCCCCCGGGCAACGGCAACTGAGCCATCACCCGGCGGCCATGGCCGGCTATACTGGTCCCGGACCCATTGACCCAGGACCCGATATGACGCTGACCCCCAACCTCTGGCCCGCCGCCCGCACCGGACAACGCTGGCTGCTCGGCGCCCGCCGCCGGACCACCACCATCGACAACCACCGCATGGTGTTCTGGGAGCGCGGCCGCCCGCAACCGGGCATCCCGAGCGTGGTGCTGATCCACGGGTTCGCCTCCATGAAGGAAAACTGGGCGTTCTGGCTGCAGAAGCTGCCCAAACACTGGCACCTGCTGGTACCGGACGTGCCCGGCCTGGGCGAAAGCGACTATCAGGCCGCCGCCAGCTATCGTTACGAGGCCCAGGCCGATCGGTTCGCCCAATGGCTGGACGGACTCGCCCTGAACGACCTGCACCTGGCGGGCAGCTCCATGGGCGGCGCCATTGCCGCCCTGCTGGCCCACCGCCTGGCCACGCCGCCGCGCTCCCTGACCCTGCTCAACAGCGCTGGCATCCCCGAGCACCCGGACACCCCGGCCGACGCTCCGTTCGAGTCCGACCGGGACGGCCTGTTGATCCCCCGGGACTGGCGCGGCGTCTACCGGATGTTCAACAGCGTTGGCAGCGGCAAACCCACCGCCACCGGCGTGGTCATGGCGGGCATTCTGGGCCCGGACCTGCTCCGGCGTACCGAGTCCCTGCGCCATATTTTTGCTGACATGCTGGCGGATCCCCTGGCGCCGGTTCGGTACCTGGGCCCGTCGACACCGCCCATGCTGGTGCAGTGGGGCGACCGGGACGTGATTACCCCCACTCGCTGCGTCGATTGGTTCGCCAAGGCGACACCGGCGGCCAGGGTGGAGGTGTTCCGGGGGGTGGGCCACCTGCCCATGGTGGAAGTGCCCGGCAAGTCCGCCGGCGTGTTCCGGGCGTTCGTGGAACAGCACCAGACACCGGCCGCCTGACAAAGGGGCCAATTGGCCCATCGGGCCGCCCGCCTCGTCAGTCGAGCCATGGTTATCGGATGACCATCGGGGATAATCCAAGGAAGGACCCCGCATAACAACAACGACTGAACGAGGAACGTCATGCGCGCTAACGCTTCGACGGCCCAGGATCTGGGCTTGCCGGCCATTTACCTCCACACCCTGGCGGAACTGCTCAGCACACTGGGTGTGGATCAGCAGGCACTGCTGTTGAAGGTGGGCCTGGACCCGCAGCGCCTGGCCTCTCCGGAACTCCGGGTCAGCCAGGCCCAGGCCAGTGAGTTCGTCACCCGGGCCATCATGGAGAGCGGCGAACCGGGCCTGGGAATTCTCATGGCCCGGGAAATGAAGCTGCCGCTGCACGGCGCCCTCGGCACCGCCGTGATGAGCAGCCGAACCCTGTCGGACAGCCTGCAGCTGGTTACCCGGTTTCTCGCCCTGCGTGCGCCGCACCTGCGCATCGAGCGCCAGCGGGTTGGCCCCGACGCACACTTCCGGGTGACCTGCGGCGTCGACCTGGGGCCTCTTCAGGGATTCATCCTGGATACCGTGCTGTTTGGTTTCGCGTTCATGGGCCCCCAACTGACTGGCACCGCCATCACCGGCGCCCGCATTCGCCGCCGCTGCGCCGAACCCCACTACTTCCAACGCTTCCGTCAGACCCTTCCGGTGCCGGTGGAGTTCGGCGCGGACGAAGACGCCATGGTGATTCCGGAAAGCAGCCTCGAGCTATCGGTACGGTTCACCGACGATCAACTGGCGGCTGCCTCCCGAGCCCAGTGCGAGGACGCCCTGCGGCGCCTTACGGCGGACGCCGGCTTTGCCTGCCGGGTTCGACGAGTGATCGAAACCAGCCACCCGTTCCCGCCGAAACTGGCCCGGGTGGCCGGCACCCTGTTTGTCTCCGAACGCACCCTGAAGCGCCGGTTACAGGAAGAGGAGGCCAGTTTCCAGAACCTGGTGGACGAGGTCCGGCTGGAGCGGGCCAGAGAACTGCTGACCAGTACCCGCCTGAACCTGAGCCAGATTGCCGACGCCCTCGGTTACGCCGACGCTGCCAACTTCACCCGGGCGTTCAAGCGGTGGACCGGGGTCAGCCCCAGCCAGTATCGGGTCGAGGCGCAGGACGCGGCGGCCACGCCCGTGCGTTCCCCGGCACTGGCCTGATCAGTCAATGCCGATGAGTTTGTGCATTTGCAGAGTCAGGCGCCAGCGCGGGTGCGCCAGGCAGTAGTCGGTGGCCTTGCGGGTGTTGCTCTGGCGAACCGGATCGTCCGCCGGGGAGGACGGCGCGGGCGCCGCCATGGGCGACAGGAAATAGTGCCGGGCCCGAATGTGTTCAAACCGTTCCGGCATGGCCAGCGGCTGTGGAAACACCACCTTCAGCTCGTCGCAGGCCTCGATCACCACCGGCGCGTCCGCCTTCGGGCTGACGCACAGCCAGTCAATGCCCGCCGGTGCCGGCAGGGTGCCGTTGGTCTCCACACCCACTTCGAAGCCCCGGTCATGAAACGCCTCAATCAGCGGCTCATCGAGCTGAAGCAGTGGCTCGCCGCCGGTGCAGACGACGTAGGGCGTACCGGGGGCATCCGGCCACAGGTTCCGAATGTGGTCCGCCAGCGCGGCTGCGGTCTCGAAACGCCCGCCGTTCTGACCGTCCGTGCCCACGAAATCGGTGTCACAAAACGAGCACACGGCGCTGGCACGGTCCGCCTCGCGGCCGTTCCACAGGTTGCACTTGCTGAACCGGCAGAACACCGCCGCCCGGCCCGCCTGACCGCCCTCGCCCTGAAGGGTATAAAACGCCTCCTTGACCCGGTACATCAGGCGCTCGCCTCGTACATCAGCGGGTCCGTGACGCCGTTGGCGGCGAACGCCTCCAGCCGTTCAACGCAGGCGCCGCAACGGCCGCACGCCTGTTCGCGACCGTTGTAGCAGGTCCAGGTCTGGCGATAATCCAGCCCCATGGCCAGGCCCCGGGCCAGGATCTCGCCCTTATCCATCGCCATGAACGGCGCCGCCACACCGACCGGCTCGTAGTTGGCCACCCGGCAGACCGCATCCATTTTTTCGACAAACTCCGGCCGGCAGTCCGGGTAGATGGCGTGATCGCCACCGTGGGCGCCGTACCAGACCGCCTGCGCGCCCACCGTCACCGCGTAGCCGGTGGCCAGGGACAGCAGGATCATGTTGCGGTTGGGCACCACCGTGGACTTCATGGAATCCTCCTGGTAATGCCCCTCCGGCACCGCCAGATCCGACGTCAGGGACGAGCCGGCCATCACTTCGGCCATCGCCCGGATATCAATGACCTTGTGGGGAATACCCAGGCGTTCACACACCGCACGGGCGCAGTCCAGTTCCCGGACGTGGCGCTGGCCGTAGTTGAACGACAGGGCGTGCACCGCGTAGCCGTCGGTTCTGGCCTGGTGCAGCAGGGTATAGGAGTCCATGCCTCCGGAGTAAATCACAACAACGGTGTCAGTCATTCAGGCTCCTGGATCCGGTGGCGGGCCACCGGGTGTCATCGGATGTTTACACGGCGTGGACATATTGTAACAGTGGCGCGGCCGGTTGGGTTCGCGTCCTGGCGATCGGGGGGTTAAACTCGATGGATGACCATAAAGACCGTATGAAACGAACGACATGACCAGCCAGTGCCATCCCGCCTTCATCGATTTCGAGGCGTCCAGCCTTGATCTGATCGCAAGCTACCCGATCGAGGTGGGTATCTGTATGCCGGACGGCGAGCTGCACAGCTGGCTGATCTGCCCCCACGTGCTCTGGCAGGACTGGTCCGAGAGCGCCGAGCAGATTCACGGCATCAGCCGGGCCCGGCTGCAGGCGGAAGGCACCGAGGTACGGGACGTAGCCCACCAGCTCAACCGGCTACTGCCGGAGCAGGTGTACTGTGACGCCTGGACCTTCGACAGCTTCTGGCTGCATCGGCTCTACAAAGCCGCTGGCGTGCGCCCCGAGTTCCAGCTCGAGTCCATCTCCATGCTGCTGAACAGCCAGCAGGTCCGGCTCTGGTCAGGCCTGCGTCAGCAGGTGATCACCGATCTGGGCCTGCCGGTTCACCGGGCCGCGAACGACGCCCTGATCCTGCACAGCACCTGGCAGCGGATTATTTCCCGTGACGCTGCCGTAGCACCATAAGCTGCAGGCCGTCCTTGAAGGTGTGCAGCGTCCAGTAGCTGGCCAGGGCCATCAGCACGGCGCCGAGCACGGTGAAGCCGAGGTCATCACCCACGCGCTGGCCGCGGGCCAGCACCAGGTAAACGGCAAGCGCGGCAATCACCGCCACTTCGACGAAAAAATCAGACCGGAATTTCAGGGTGGCAGATCCGTTGTCATCGGACATGATCGGGTGTTTCAACCTCCGTTGGATAAATCAGCAATGTGATGTGTAGTGTGCGAATTATCCCGCAACGGGGGGCCGCCTGTCGGTACGCAGTAGCGGCTACGAACATTCCGAAAGACCAAAAAAAACGCAGCCAGAAGGCTGCGTTGAAAAAAGGAGAGATCCATAGACACCCGGCTTGGCGGGCGTCGCGGATTGCACAACGTAAAAACACGTGACTCGATCATTATCGTCTCGCCGCCGATCGCCGTCTGTACGGGTTTGCCGAAGGCGGCGGACGCTTGCAAAGCGGCGGTTTGCCGATACACTGGAGTCGAATCACACAACGCTCAACACGCGTAACGGAAGGCAGGCATGGCTCACCACTCACTGATCAACATCGCGACGACCGGTCTCAAAGGCCAGTCCGCCCGCGTCATGGTGAAAGATCGCTAACGGCTTCCGAATCGTCCCGGGGGCCTGCGGCGCAACCGGGAACAGATCTCCTGAAACCCCGGTTGCCCTTGGCGTCGGGGTTTTCTGTTTTTGCGGACGCAAAACAAGGGGGATAGAACATGAGACGACAACCGACACCCAGGGCCGGCAACCCCGCAACCAGCAGTCGCCAGGGTCCGATCAAGCGGCCAGAGAAACTGCCGCTGCTCGATGCGATCTGCAAGAAGCTGAACCAGCGGGTCAACCTGGACGACGAGCAGCGAGTGCTAGGGCTTTACGAGCGCGGCTGGATCTTTAAAGGCGTGCTCAGTTCCCTGGACGGGGCCGAGGCCCGGTACGTCCGGGCGCTGGCCACCCGCTACAACTCCTGGATCGCCAAGCAGGTGGCTTGAGGCGATACCCCGCAGCCGGGTCAATGGGCCCGGCTACCCTCCGGCGGCACGGCATCCTCGCCGTGCACAGTGGCGTAGTTGTTCACCACATCCAGAATCTTTTCCTGCGAATAGGGTTTGACCACGTAGCCGTTGGCACCGGCGCTGATGGCTTTCTGGATACTGTCGATGGAGTCATCGGCGGTCACCAGCACCACGTGCTGCTCCGGGCGTTGGGCCTTGAACGCCTGCATCAGATCGTGGCCGTCGCCATCCGGCAGGCCCAGATCCAGCAGCACAATGTGCACCGCCTGCTCCGCGTAGGCGGCTCGCCCGGTCGCCATGTCCTCCGCCTCGGTAACCCGCGTGGCGCCCGCCTTGTACAGCATATCCACCAGGCGCTGGCGCATAATGGGCTCGTCTTCCACCACCAGGACTTTGAGTTCGCTCATCAGCACTCTCCAGAAAACGTTACAGACTGTCGTTGCCGGAACGGCGGGGCAGGTCCAGCGGTGCCGGCCGGGCCCGGTTGGTGGATGAATCGCCATCGCGCGCGCTGCTACCGGCGCGAGTCACGTCGCCAAACCGGGTCAGCAGGTTGCTGATACTGACCGCCGTACTGTACAGGGAGATGGCGATGATCAGCAGGACTGGCTGGGCAAACGCCACGAACCCCGGCACCGTGGCGTTGCCGACGATGCTCAGCATCAGGATGATGGCCGGCCCCAGCACAACAAACAGGGTGAGCGCGATGAAGAACACGATGCGCTCCTTGTAGCGGCCCAGGTCCCGGTTGCTGACCAGACCCAGGACAAATTTGCCAATGGCCAGGCCCGCCAGGATGGCGGCGGCAATGCTCAGGTCAGGCTGCAAAAGCGTGTCGTAGAGTCGGCCATCCCACAGCCGCTGCATGCCGATCACCAGAAAGGGGAACAGCACGAACAGGATGTCGGCGTAGGTACCGTACATCATGCTCAGGGAATGCTGTTCGCGGTCGTTGTCGCTATCTGCCATGGGGCGCTCCACCAAGTGTCGATTGTCCGTTTTTCTGCGGCCATTGTCTGCGTGCTCAGGCCGGATGGGTCAGCGCGCGGGCCATCATTTCATCGAGGGCGTGCCATTCGCTGCGAACCCGGTCCCAGTTCGGGGTTTCCACCTTCAGTTCGGCCTCCAGGGCGCCGGCCTGCCGCGTCATGGCGGGGTAGCCCATGGCGCCGGCGGTGCCTTTGATCTGGTGAGCCTCGGAGCGCAGGGCAGCGGCGTCGCCCTGGCCCAGAGCGGCCTTCATCGCCTGCCGACGCCCGGGCAACCCGTCCAGAAAGCGGGCGATCAGATCGTTCAGGCCGTCATCCACGCTGTCTTCCGGTGGGCTTCCGGCAGGGGCCAGATACCGGGCCAGCAATCGGTTCAGGGCGTCCGCGTCCACCGGCTTGGCGAGCACGTCGTCGCAGCCTGCCTCGGTAAGCCCGTCCGTCCGGTCACCGGCACTGAACGCCACAATCGGCCGTCGGAAGCCCGCCTGGCGCAGCAGCCGGGTGGCCGCCTCGCCGTTCAGGCCGGGCATGTGCTGATCCATCAGCACCAGGTGTACGGTATCGGCCAGGGCGGTGCGCACGGCGTCATCGCCCCGGCCCACGGTGACAACCTCCAGGCCATGCCCGGTCAGCAGGCGTTCCACCAGCGCGCGGTTGTCGTCGTTATCCTCGGCCAGCAGCACCCTGCCGGCGTAGTATGCCACCGCGCGGTTGGTATCCAGCGGGGCGGCCACCAGATAGCGGGACAGCACCTCGTAAAACCGGCGCTTGTCGATGGGCTTGGCCAGGTGATCATTGCAGCCGGCGAGCCGGTAATCGGCAATATCCTCGGTCATGACGTTTGCGGTCAAGGCGATCACCGGGGTGTTGATGCCGGCCTCCCGGAGGGCGGCGGTGGCATCCCGGCCGTTCATTACCGGCATCTGGATGTCCATCAGAATCAGGTCGAACAGCTCCCGGGTGGCCCGCTCGAGCGCCTCCGCGCCGTTATTCACGTGCACCAGCTCAGCCCCGGTCCGAGACACCAGCAGCGACACCAGGCGCCGGTTCACGTCGTTGTCCTCGGCGCAAAGGATGCGGCCGGTGAGCGCCGGTGCCAGCACCATGGGCATCACCCGGCGACGCTGCTGCAGCTCCGACGCATCCCGCAGGAAATGCACGCCATCCAGCGCTCCGGTGCGGATGCTCAGTTCAAACTCGCTGCCCTCGCCCCAGGTGCTGCTGACCCGGATATCGCCGCCCAGCAGCTCCGCCAGCCGCCGGGAAATGCTCAGGCCCAGGCCGGTGCCGCCATATTGCCGGGAGATCGCCGCGCTGCCCTGGGCAAACGGGTCAAACAACCGGGCCATCTGTTCGGGCTTCATGCCAATGCCGGTATCCACCACCTTGGCCATCAGCCGTTCGGCGGCGGTGTCGCAGCGCACGGTCAGGGTGATGGCGCCCTTGTCGGTAAACTTCAGAGCGTTTCCGCAGAGGTTGATAATGATCTGGCGCAACCGCGTCGGGTCCGTGAGAATCTGCTCGGGCAGGGGAAAATCACAGACGATCCGGAAATCCAGCCCCTTTTCCTGGGCCCGGGGCAGGAAGAACGCCCGCACCTCGTCCAGCAGCTCCGGAAGGTTCACGGGGACCACGTCCACCTCCAGTCGGTTGGCGTCGATCTTCGAGTGGTCCAGGATGTCGTTCACCAGGTCCAGCAGATGCCGGCCGCTGCGCACCACCGTTTCCGCGCTGCTGCGCTTCTCCGTTTCGGTCAGGTCGGTGTCCAGCAGGGTCTCCCCGTAGCCGATGATGGCCGCCAGCGGGGTTCGGATCTCGTGGCTCATGTTGGCCAGGAACTGGCTCTTCGCCTCCGCCGAGTTTCGGGCCAGCTCCTTTTCCAGTCGCTCCTGCTCCCGCTCCCGTTCAATCCGCTGGCGCTGGTGGCTCTCGGTGGCGTCGATGAACGTGCCCTCCAGATGCGTGGGCGCGCCGTCATCATCGTATACAGCGTGCAGGGACAGGCTGGCCCATCGAGGTTCCCCCTGTCGGGTCTCATAGCGAGCCTCGATGCCCTTGACCGTGCCCCGGGTCTGGAGCTGATCCACCACCAGGCGCCGCACCCGCTCGTCCGGGAAGCAGGTGTCCAGAACATCGGGATCGTCCCGCAGCAGCGCCTCGCTGGAGGGATAGCCGAGCATGCCCGCCATGGCGGGATTGGCGGCCAGGAACCGGCGGTCCACGGACATCTGGAAAATGCCCTCCACCGCGTTGTCGAACAGGGACTGGTAGCGGCCCAGGTTTGACAGCGCCCGCTGGCTCCAGCCCAGGGCTTCGCCTTGTACCCGCTTGATGCGGTCCGCCAGCGAGAAAGAGAACACGATGATCTGGGCGGTCAGGCCGATCTGTGGTGAGTACATGGTGAAGGCGTTCAGGGGCAGGTAGCCGGTGACCGTCAAGGCGTAGACACCGAAGCCAACCAGCGCCAGGGTCCAGGCAAAGAAGTAGGAGCGGGCGGCCGGGTTGTAGTAGCGCCAGGCCAGGTAGCTGACGGCAATCATGATCAGGCTGAGCAACACCGTACCCAGTACGATCCACTGCATGGCGATGTGGTAAGGCAGGAAGAAGCACAACACGAAGGTAACGCCTACCGCGTAAAGACACAGGCGAATGATCTGGTCGAGGTCAGCGGAGTGCTCCCGGGTTTCCAGCAGCGCCCGGGCCATCAGCAGGCCCCAGAACCAGGTCATGACAATCTGCAGGTGCAGGTAATCCTTGTCGAGCAACGCCGGCCGCTCGTCAAAAAGCTGAGTGCCGTGAACCTGCTCGGTGGCAATGAAAATCACCGCAGAGACCAGGTACAGCACGTAGTAGATGTTGCTGCGCTCCCGCACGGACACAGCCACGAACAGGTTGTAGGCGAGAATGGACAGGATGGCGCCCAGAAGCAGCCCGCGCACCACTTCGTCGACGGACACCTTGGCAATGTAGGCGTCCGGGTGCCAGAGGGTAATGGGCAGACGGAAGGTGTTGGTGGTCTGTACCCTCAAGTAAATGCGGGTGACTTCTCCCGCCGGCAGGCTCAGCCGGAAGGTGGGGTTGGGCACCGACAGATCCCGTTCGCTCCAGGTGTCGTTGTAACCGGCGTTGGCCCGGTTGACCACGTCGCCGTCCCGGACCAGGTATTCGGCCACCTGGTCAACCAGCGGCAGGGCCAGTTCCAGAATCCAGTCCGAGGTGCCTTCGGCGCCGGTGGGTTTCAGATCGATACGGGTCCAGTAGGCGGATTCGGTATAGCCGAAGTTGAGAATACCGCCATCGTGACGGGTAAAGGCCTCATCCGGCAGGGCCATGACGTCGCTGAGGGTCAACGCCCGGCTGGCGTCCTCCAGGTAGGCAATGCAGCCACCCAGCTCCTGGATGCTGCTGGTCTGCGGCGCCACTTCCAGCACGCCGTCCTTGCAGGGGCCGGCCCAGGCGGCACCGGACACCAGGGTCAGCGCCATCACCAGAAGCAGCAGCCACCGCCCCCTGGCCGATAACGCCCGCTCAGGAACGGGAAGAAAAAGCCGTTGCCGCAAAATGTGATCTCCACGCGGGTACAACGCGGCCTTATGGGTTATTGTCGCCGCCAGTCGCGTTCACTGTAGCGCCAAACGCGCACCTCTGCACCCTCGCAACGCCCGGGACGTTCAAAAATGAGACACTCCTGCCTGTTCGCCGCCGTTCCCGCCATTTTCCTGGGTCTGTCCGGCTGCGGTGCCGACAGCGGCGGCGGCCCCAGCTACCCTAATCCGGCCACCGACGTCGACCTCGCCCTGCGCAGTTTTGCCCTGGAAGACCAGAGCGGTCTGGCACCGGTGCTGCCCCGCACCATTTTCCGAGACCTGTACCGGGCGATTGAGCCGGCGACCGACGGTGCGGACCAGGGCTTCGCCGATCAGCTCCAGAGCTACCTGGACACTCTGATGGGGCTGACCCCGAACGCGGAGGGGACCGATTACGTCCGCGCCCGCAACCCGTTGGATCTGATGAACGAGGTGATCACCTCCGGGCAGGTGGACAGTTTCAACGATGGCCGCGCACTGGTGCGCCGGGCCCTGAACAACGGCGACGCCGCCAACTACAACACGCCGGCCAACGACGCCCTGATTCGGTTCACCGAAACGGATCCGGACAGCTCGACGCCACCGGAAGACCAGGCGTGGCTCTACCCGCTGCTCGACTGGAAGAGCAATCCGGACATCAACCGGATCTTCCGGGCCTTCCAGTTTATCGCGACCAAACCGGCCGACCCCGCCGGGACCGTGCCGGAACTGAAAAGCGCGTTCTGGAGTGCCCGTTACGCTGGAAATAGCTTCGGCACCTCCGGCTACAACGCGCCGGAGTATGCGGCCACAGAAATCACCGGGCAGACCACCGGCAGCCTGGAGCTGCTACAGGAGTTTGTGGGGGACCAGCGCGACACGCTGTCGCTGACCAAGGGTACGACCGGGTCACCCGGTATCACGGTGAACGGCCAGACCCCGGACTGCATTCGGGTCGATATGGACTACCAGAACGAGAAGGTTCATGTGTACGCGTCCACCGGGGAACCTTCAACCACTACTACGGACGGCAAAACCACGGCCAACCCGGCTTACTGTGGCAACCAGCGCAGCGGCGATGAAGCCCTGCTGTATGACGCCACCCCGGTGATGGCCCGTTCGCAGTAGCGCGTTCGGCGCCTCAGCCGGGGCGCCGGCCCAGGTCCCAGTGCTCGAGAAAGCCGCGCTTGCGATCGAGCAGGCGCTGGTAAGTGGCGGTCAGGATATCGGCGTGGGGGGAAGGATTCTGGCGCAGCAGCGCCAGCCGGCGCTCCAGCTGGGCCACTTCGGCCTGCACCTGCTCGGACACGTGGCTGCGCACGCTGTCGTGCTGGTCGAGGCGCACGGCACGTCGATCCGCCGGATCGAGATCGCGCCGGAATTCCGGGGAGAGAGGTGTTCGGGGGTTCCATTCCATGGCGTTTCGTCCGTTGAGAGCGCCTCATCCTTTGAGGGCGCAAGTTTCTGATCCTGGGGTCAGCCAAGACGCATCGGCTTCTTGAACTGCGCACAGTGTGCCAAGGGGCCGGCGGACCCGCAATAAAAATGAACACACTTTCACTTATTGTGTGCACGGCCTCTGGTTACTGAGACGCGCCAGGCCCTGCTATAGTTCCCTTAGTCCGGCCATCGTTCGGTCGCACCCGCCCATTCGGACCCGTGAGAGCGCCATGACCCAAACCACCGTTGCCGATACCCTCCGGGAATACCAGTCCCTGCTGGAGCTGCTGGACGACGCCTATTGGGAGGCCAGCCGCATTCACCACAAGGACATGCTCTACGACATCATCAGCATCCTCAGCCAGGAAGTGGCGGAGATCAACAAGCTGAGCGTGCAGGACCATCACTACCCCTACGAGATCGTCACCGAAGGTATGCGGCGGTTGATTCCCAAGCTTGAACGGCTGGATGAGTACCGGGAGGACGTGATCCAGCGGACCCAGACCCTGACCGATTTCCGGGACCTGCTGTCCTCGGTCCTCGGCATCCTGGAGGCCCAGGTCCGCACGCTCTAGGGTTGCCCTCAGGCCGCCGACAACGGCCAGCGCGCCTCCGGGAGCACCGGGAACTGCCGGCCGACGGTATACACAAACCGCACCAGCGCCGGCAGGTGGTGGGCCACGATGGGAATCCCGGTGTTCAGCAGGCTGACGGAGATGTCCCGGGCCGGATCCGCCCAGCACAGCTTGTTAATCAGCCCCACGTGACCAAACGCGTACCGGCTGTGGGGACCCCACAGGCCCACCGGATTACCCCCCAGCATCAAGCCCGCGCTGAAGCGCATGGGCACCAGCATGGTCCGGTCGATCTGCAGTGAGCCAAACTGCTGGATGGCCCGGCGCACGGTCAGCTCCTGGCAGATACGGCGGCCGTTCCAGACGCCGCCGTTGAGCATCATCTGGAAAAACCGGCCCATTTCCTCGGCGGTTCCGCACAGGTTGCCGGCCGGAATCACCGCCTCCTGGAAACGGGGATCGTTGCTGACGGCTTCCACCGTCTTGATATCGCCACCCAGAGCCCGGTTGACCACCCAGGAGACGGGGAAGACGGGCCTGGGGCCCGTGGCATAGTTGGTGGCCAGCTCAGACAGGTGAGCCCGATCGATACCGTAGGTGAACCAGCGCATGCCCATGGGCTGACGCAGATGGGTATCCAGGAACTGCTCGATGGACTCGCCGGTGACCTTCTCCAGCACCCGCTGCAGCACGAAGCCACCGGTAATGGCGTGATAGGCCACCTTGGCGCCGTCCACCTCCACCGGGCGGGCCTCGCACAGGATGCGCCAGATGGCGTCCCGGTCCCACAGCACCTCAATGGGCGTGTCCCGTGGAATGGCGGGAATGCCGCCCCGGTGGGCGAGCACCTGATGAATGGTGATGGTGCGCTTGCCGTTCTGGGCAAATTCCGGGCAGTAGTAGGCCACCGGGTCGGTCAGGTTGACCCGGCCCTGCTCCGCCAGGATGTGCATGAGCAGGCCGGTGACCGCCTTGGAGGCGGAGAAGTAACACACCGGCGTGTCCGTGGTCATCGGAACCTTGGGCGTATCCGGGCCATCGTCCGGGCCGTTACCGGTGGCGTGGCCCAGGGCCCGGTGCAGCACCTGATGGCCCCGGTGCCGTATGGAAAGCTGGATGCCGGGGTGCACACCGGTCCGGTAAAGGCCCTCCACGGAGCGCCAGATGGCCTCGGGTACAGCGGGGTCCAGGCCGGCCGCCGCCGGGTCCTCTCCGGAGGGGTCCCGATAGGTAATGGCAGACAGATCCCGGGGGACGGTGCAGGTGTGCAGAGCAAGGCGGGTAATGGACTTCATATCAGGTCTTGGCGTTGTCGTTGGAAGATGACGCCAGTGTGGTGGCCCGCCGGTTCGCTGGCATTGGCCGAACTGCCAGCACCACGCAGTTGCGTCCGCCGGATTTGGCCAGGTACATGGCGTTGTCCGCCGCCGCGCACAGGGCGTCCACATCGTCGCCGTGATCCGGATACACCGCCACCCCGATGCTGATGGTCAGCCGCACGGATTCCCCGTTGGCCAGGGCGATAGGCTGGTCGGCAATGCGCCGGCGCAGGCGCTCGGCGGTATCCCGGGCCTCACCGGTACGCATTTCCGGCAGCACGATCACAAACTCCTCGCCGCCGAACCGGCCCACGGTGTCGACGGCGCGGACGCTGTCCAGCAGTGTCCGGCTGGCGGATTGCAGCACCTGGTCGCCGGCGGCGTGGCC
The DNA here is from genome assembly GCF_037080155.1 of Marinobacter sp. C2H3. Lineage (NCBI taxonomy): Bacteria > Pseudomonadati > Pseudomonadota > Gammaproteobacteria > Pseudomonadales > Marinobacteraceae > Marinobacter > Marinobacter sp. C2H3. The sequence goes on from NZ_JBBBNZ010000003.1 coordinate 551,293, forward strand.
GAGCGTATCGTTGATGGTCTTGAAGCGGTCGAAATCAACCCAGAGTACCGCCAGGGAGCGGCGATACCGCCGGGCCCGCTCGATCTCCTCCGCCAGTACCCGGGTGGTTTCCCGACGATTGGCCAGGCCCGTGAGGCCGTCCCGGGTGGCCATGTCCTGCAGCCGGGCCACCAGCTTGCGATCCTTGTTCAGCTGGCGCTTGAGCACCCCGAACAGCACGGCGCCGGTGACCAGCACGAACGCGAAGCCTTTCCACGTCTGCACCGTCGACAGCAGGTGGGTATCGCCGAACCAGGCTTCCACCACCCGGTCGGAAAACGCGATCCAGAGACTGCCCACCAGCACGTACACCAGAGTCCCGGACAGCGCCCGCCAGGTCGCCCGATGCCGCCGGAAACGCCGGAGAAATCGGAACCAAAAAGAAACCGGAGGCTCCGAGGGAGCACTCCGGTTCTTGGGGTCGTGGTAACGACTCACGAGAGGCCCACCCGCCCTGGCACGCAGAACAAGCCGGCCGTCGGCATTTATTTCACCGAATCCCGCGCCTCGGCCAGGATGCGGTTCAGCGTCTCGCTGGGCTGCATCACGTGGCAGACCTTCTCCATCGGCGGGTGATAGTAGCCGCCAATGTCCGCCGGATGGCCCTGGACTACCGTCATCTCTTCCAGGATCTTGTCCTTGTTCTCTTCGAGCTGCTTGGACAGCTTCTCGAAGAAAGCCTTCAGATCCTTGTCGTCGTCCTGCTTGGCCAGTTCCTCCGCCCAGTAGCGGGCCAGGTGGAAGTGGGAGCCCCGGTTGTCCAGCTCGCCGGTCACCCGGGACGGAGACTGGTTGTTCTCCAGCAGGCGCTCGGTGGCTTTGTCCAGGGTCTGGCCCAGAAGACGGGCGCGCTGGTTGTGCTGCTTCTCACCCAGCTCGTCCAGGGACACCGCGGTGGCCAGGAATTCCCCCAGGGAATCCCAGCGCAGGTGGTTTTCCTGGATCAGCTGCTGCACGTGCTTGGGCGCGGAACCGCCGGCGCCGGTCTCGTACAGGCCGCCGCCGTTGAGCAGGGGCACGATGGACAGCATCTTGGCGCTGGTGCCCAGCTCCAGGATCGGGAACAGGTCGGTCAGGTAGTCCCGCAGCACGTTGCCGGTCACCGAGATGGTGTCCTGGCCACGGATCAGGCGCTCCATGGTGTGGCGGATGGCCTTGACCGGCGGCATGATCTGGATATCCAGGCCGTCGGTGTCCAGCTCCTTCAGGTACGCCTCCACTTTTTTGATCAGCTGGGCATCGTGCGGGCGCTCGTGATCGAGCCAGAACACCGCTGGCATGCCGCTGGAGCGGGACCGGTTGACCGCCAGCTTGACCCAGTCGCGGATCGGCAGGTCCTTGGTCTGGCAGGCGCGCCAGATGTCGCCCTGCTCAACCTTGTGCTCGGTCAATACGGTGCCGTCTTCGGCCACCACGCGAATCACGCCGTCTTCCTTGATCTCGAAGGTCTTGTCGTGGGAGCCGTACTCCTCCGCCTTCTGGGCCATCAGGCCGACGTTGGGCACGGTGCCCATGGTGGTCGGGTCGAAGGCGCCGTGGGTCTTACAGAAGTTGATCACTTCCTGATAGATGGTGGCGTAGGTGGACTCCGGCATCACCGCCTTGGTGTCCTTGAGCTTGCCGTCCCGGGCCCACATCTTGCCCGAGTTGCGGATCATGGCCGGCATGGACGCGTCCACGATCACGTCGCTGGGCACATGCAGGTTGGTGATGCCTTTAACGGAATCGACCATGGCAATTTCCGGACGGTGCTCGTAGCACGCGTGCAGGTCTTCCTGGATCTGCTCCTGCTTGGACTCCGGCAACTGCTTGATCTTCTCCAACACGGAAGACAGGCCGTTGTTCGGGTTCACACCGATCTCGTTGAACAGATCGCCGTACTTGTCGAACAGCTCCTTGAAGTAGACCTTCACCGCGTGACCGAACACGATCGGGTGGGAGATCTTCATCATGGTGGCTTTCACGTGCAGGGAGAACATCACGCCGGTGTTCTCGCAGTCGGCGATGGCGTCCTCGAAGAACTTCACCAGCGCCTTCTTGCTCATGAACATGCCGTCGAGCACTTCGCCGTCCTGCAGGGGCAGGTCGGATTTCAGAACGGTCTGCTCGCCCTTCTTGTTCTCGAACACGATGCGGGCATTGGTGGCTTTGTCCAGGGTCACGGACTGCTCGCTGGAGTAGAAATCGCCGCCGCGCATGTGGGCCACGTGGGTGCGGGACGCCGGGCTCCACTCACCCATGGAGTGGGGGTATTTGCGGGCAAAGGCCTTGACCGCAGCCGGGGCGCGGCGGTCGGAGTTGCCTTCCCGAAGCACCGGGTTGACGGCGCTGCCCAGGACCTTGCCGTAACGGGCGGTGATGTCCTTTTCCTCGTCGGTCTGCGGGTGCTCCTTGTACTCGGGCACCTTGTAACCCTGCTTGTTCAGCTCCTTGATGGCCGCCCGCAGCTGGGGAATGGACGCGGAGATGTTCGGCAGCTTGATGATGTTGGCGTCCGGGTCCTTGGTGTATTCACCCAGTTCCGCGAGAGCATCCGGTACGCGCTGACCTTCCTCCAGGTACTCCGGGAACGCCGCCAGGATACGCGCCGCCAGGGAAATGTCGCTGGTCTCGAACTCAATGCCCGCCGGCTTGGCGAAGGTTTCCAGGATGGGAAGCAGTGACCGGGTGGCGAGGGCGGGGGCCTCGTCGGTCAGCGTATAGACAATCTTGGCTTTGGATGCTGTCATTTTCGTCCTCAGGCGATTGGATGGATTCAGGACGGTCATTGCCGGGTCGGGCGTCTTGTGGACCCCGGCCAGTGCCATGACTGATTCGGAACTTTTGATAGGACTACAAAGATAGCATTTTTTTGTGACAGCCGGTTACGATCTTAGTATAAGAACGGACTAAAAACGCCGGATCTCCCGCGTCTGGGCGATAAAAATACGGAAATTTGCGAAAGTTTCTTACATGGCCATTGGCGAATGGCGGACGGGTTCGTTCGTAACCGGCTGACACCGGGGCGGGGCGCACGCCTCCAAGGCGATGCGCGCCGCCCCGTGACCACCGTCAGGCGGGCAGCAGCTTCGCCGCCGCCAGCACCGCGCGGATCTGGTCCAGGGCTTCCGGATTGCCCAGGGCGTCCCGGTTGTCCGCCTTGGCCGAACCGTTGATCAGCCGAGCCACCGCCAGCTCCACTTTCTTGCCGCTGCGGGTGTAGGGAATGTCCGGCACTTCCAGGATGCGCTTGGGCACGTGCCGGGGGCTGGCGCCCTCGCGGATGCGGTTGCGTAGCTCCTTGAGCAGATCCGGGGACAACTCGCCGCCATCGGCGGTGACCACCAGCAGCACCACCTCCACGTCGCCGTCGATCTGCCGGCCCACCACCAGGCTGTCACGGATCTCCGGCATGGTTTCTACCTGCCGGTAGATTTCCGCGGTGCCGATGCGCACACCGCCCGGGTTCAGGGTAGCGTCGGAGCGGCCGTAGATGATGGCACCGCCGTGCTCGGTGAACTCGATAAAGTCGCCGTGGGCCCAGACGCCCGGGAAGGTATTGAAGTAGGCGTCCCGGTAGCGTTCATCGTTCGGGTCGTCCCAAAACGACACCGGCATGGAGGGAAGCGGCTGCTGGCACACCAGCTCGCCCCGGCCCTCGCGCACCGGCTTGCCGTCGTCGCCGTAGGCTTCCGCGTCCACGCCCAGGAACCGGCACTGGATCTCGCCCCGGCGCACCGGCAGCAGCGGGCAGGCGCCCACGAAGCAGCCGCAGATGTCGGTGCCGCCGGCGATGGAGCCCAGCAGCGCGTTCGGGGCGCCGTCCTGGTACACCCAGTCGTAGTCTTCCGGCAGCAGCGGCGACCCGGTGGAAAACACCACCCGCAGGGCGTTCTGGTCGAGGGTTTTCGCCGGGGCAATGCCACTCTTCCGACAACCGGCAATGAACCGCGCACTGGTGCCAAAGTGGGTCACCCGCTCGTCGGCCACCGTGTTCCAGAGGAAGTCCAGGGCCGGGTAACCCGGGGACCCGTCCACCGTGATCACGGCCGCGCCGGTCATCAGCGCCGAGGCCTGCCAGTTCCACATCATCCAGCCGCAGGTGGTGAAATACAGGAACCGGTCGCCGGGGCCGACGTCGCCGTGCAGCATCAGTTCCTTGGCGTGGTTCACCAGCAAACCGGCGGTACCGTGCACGATGCACTTGGGTTTGCCGGTGGTACCGGAGGAATACAGGATGTACACCGGGTGGTCCGGTGCCACCGGCGTGAACGACGGCGGCTGGCCGGCGCCGGCCGCCAGCGCGTCTTCCCAGGTGGTGACCCGGTCGCCGCTCAGGGGCGCCTCGTCCGGCAGCTGCTGCACGCTGACGACGGTTTTCAGGGACGGGAGCTTATCGATCAGCTCGGCAAAATCTGCCTGGCGGGGGAACACCTTGCCACCGTAACCGTAGCCGTTCACCACGATCAGCGCCGCCGGCTCGATCTGGCCGAAGCGGTCGTTGATGGCGCCGACCCCGAAATCCGGAGACGCGGAGCTCCAGATGGCCCCCATGCTGGTGGCCGCCAGCATGCCGACCAGGGCCTCATAGCCATTGGTGACCACGCCCGCCACCCGGTCGCCCTGCTGAACGCCCTGCTGACGCAGGAAGGCTTCCAGGGCACCCGCGTCCGCCTTTACCTGGGCGTAGGTCCGGCGCAGGGCCGGCCGGGTTTCGCAGTAGGCGACGACCGCTTCCTGATCGGCCTGCTCGCCGTCTGCCAGCCGCAGCAGGTTGGCGGCGAAGTTCAGGCGCATGCCCGGGAACCACTCGGCGCCGGGCATGGCACGGCTTCCCAGCACCCGGCTCGCCGGCGTATCACAAACCAGCCCGCAGTAGTCCCACACCGCCTGCCAGAAGGTCTCCAGCTCGGTGACGGACCAGCGGTGCAGGGCGTGATAGTCGGCAAACGGCCCGTGGCCCTGCTGCTCCAGCCAGGTTTTGAAACGGCCCATGCGGGACCCGGTCAGCACCGCATCGGAGGGCGACCAGACCACCGGGGATTGTTCTGTATGGCTCATTCGTGTCTCCTGAATCTCACTGCATGTGCCAGCCGTGACTGACCACAATGGACTGGCCGGTCAGGGCAGCAGAAGGGAAGGCGGCCAGGTGCACCGCCACCTCGGCCACGTCCTCCACCGTGGTGAACTCGCTGTCCACCGTGTTGCGGAGCATGACCGACCGGATCACTTCTTCTTCCGACAGGCCCAGTTCGCGGGCCTGTTCGGGGATCTGTTTATCCACCAGCGGGGTGCGCACAAACCCCGGGCAGATGATGTTGCTGCGCACGCCGTGTTCGGCCCCTTCCTTAGCCACCGCCCGGCACAGGCCCAGGATGCCGTGCTTGGCCGCCACATAAGGCGATTTCAGCGGGGAGGCTTCCAGGGAATGCACCGAGCCCATGTACAGCATGGTGCCGCCGCCGGTCTCGTACATCTGGCGGAGCGCCGCCCGGGTCAGCAGGAACGAGCCGTGCAGGTGGACGTTGATGACCCGGCTCCAGTCCTCGAACGCAAGCTTGTGAACGGGGTCGATATGCTGGATGCCGGCGTTGGCCAGGGCGATGTCCAGGCGGCCCCACTGTTTAACCACAGCGGCCACGCCCTCGTCCACTCGCCTTTCGTCGGTGACGTCCATTGCCAGGCCGATGGCGGTACCACCGGCCTGCTCGATGGCGGCCACCGTCTCGGCGGTGGCCTCCAGGGTGAGGTCGGCCACAGCTACCCGGGCGCCCTCCCGGGCGTAGGCTTCGGCGATGGCGCGGCCGATGCCCCGGCCGGCGCCCGTGATCAGTGCAATCCGGTTCTCTAAACGCATGGTCTGTCTCTCCTTAATGGGCCGCAACGCTGGGCAGCCAGGTCGCAATGCCGGGGATCAGGAACACGATGGCCAGGGCCGCCAGCTGAATGAGAATGTAGGGCACCACCCCCCGATAGATGTCCGTTACCCGGATCTCCGGGGGCGCCACACCCTTGATATAGAATAGGGCAAACCCGACCGGCGGGGTGAGAAACGATGTCTGCAGGCACATCGCAAAGAGGATGGTGAACCACACCAGATCAAAGCCGAGGTGCTGCACCACGGGCGCCACCAGCGGCAATATGATCAGCGTGATCTCCACCCAGTCCAGGAAAAAGCCCAGCAGGAAGACGGCGAACAGGATGGTGAGGATGACGCCGTTCGGGCCAAACGGCAGTCCCAGTAGCGCGTCCTTGATCACCACGTCGCCGCCCAGGCCACGCAGCACCACGGAGAACGCGGTGGCGCCCAGGAAGATCGCAAAGATAAACGCCGCGGTGCGGGTGGTCTGATACAGCGACGAGCGCAGCACCGACAGGTTCAATCGCCGGGCCGCGAGCGCCAGCACCAGCGCGCCCAGGGCGCCGACACCGGACGCCTCGGTGGGCGTCGCGATCCCGGCGAAAATGGACCCGAGCACACCCAGAATCAGCGCCGCCGTCGGCAATACCGCCTTGAACACCTCCCAGGCCAAGGCCCAGGTCACGGGTTCCGCATCGTCAGGTACCGGGGCGACCCGGGGCTGGAAGAACGGCCGCAACAGGGCGTAGGCCACGTACATGGCCCCCAGCAGCAGGCCGGGCAGGAACGCGCCCATGAACAGATCGCCCACCGAGGCCTCCGGCACCGCCAGGCGATCGGCCATCAGCACCAGCATGATGGACGGTGGAATCAGAATGCCCAGGGTGCCGGTGGCACAGGCGGTGCCCACGGCGAAGCCCTTGTCATACTTGGTCTGGAGCATCACCGGCAGGGACAGCATGCCGAGCAGAACCACGGACGCACCGATGATGCCGGTGGTGGCCGCCAGCAGCACGCCGATGACAATCACGGTGACCGCATAGCCACCCCGGACGTTGCCGAACAGCTTGACCATGCTCTTCATCAACCGCTCGGCCACGCCGGACTGATCCAGCATGATGCCCATGAAGATGAACATCGGCAGCGCCACCAGCGTGGGGCTTTCGACAATGCTCCAGATCCGCTCGGGCACCAGGCCCATGGACGAGGGGTAGTCAAACCACAGGTTGGCGCCGAACTGATCCACGGCCAGAACGCCGATGGCCGTCCAGATAACCGCGGTACCGCCGAGCACCCAGGCCACCGGGTAACCGGTCAGCAGCAGCACGCCAAAGGTGGCGAACATGCCGATCACAAACAGGGTTTCGAGAGCCATCAGACTGCGTCCTCCTGGGCCGGGCCGTCGTGGGGGACGGCAATGGGGCGGGGGACCGCAATGGGGTGGGGAACGCCAAACAGCAGGGCGGTCACTTTCAGCAGCCGGGACACGGCCGCCAGCACAATCAGCATGAACGCGGCGGCAAGTACCGCCTTGAGAATCCAGCGGTTGGACAGGCCCGCCGGCGCCTGGCTGGTTTCACCCACGTCAAACGCGTGAATGGCGTAGGGCACCATTTCATAGATGGCCAGGCCGAGGAACGGCAACAGCAGGATCACCAGGCCGAACAACTCGACCCAGCCCTGGGTCCGGAGCGAAAATCGCTCGTGCAGCACGTCCACGCGCACGTGGTCATCCACCACCAGGGTGTAGGCCATGCCCAGCAGCCAGCCGGCGCCGGCCACGTGCCACTCCAGCTCCTCCAGCAGCACCGAGCCCTGGCCGAATACGTAGCGGCCAATCACCGCGTAAATGATCAACCCCGTCACCAGCAGCCAGGCCCAGGACGCCCCTTTGCCAATCGCGGACATGAGCCCGTCGATCCACTGGCTGGGGCGGGTGGTCGGCAGTGCCGTGTGGTGGTGGAGCAATTCGTCGGGCGCGTCCACCGACGCCCGTTGAGGGGGCGCAGACCCCGGATCAGACACCGTCATCGGAAATACCTCGCTCAGACAAACCTGGATGGAAACCGCAAGTGGCCCCGAAGGGCCACCCATGTGTGCTCCGGACACCGGCCGGTGCCGGCGTCATCGGTTCGCGATCCGATCAGTCCATGTCCGCCGGCAGGTACGCCCGCTGGTCCCAAACCTTGTAGGTTTCCATGAAGTCCTTCTGGCTCTCGTAGACTTTCTTGAAGTCCGCGTCCTTGGCCGCCTCTTCCTTCAGCACCTCCTCGGTGACGGATTTCAGCTTCTCCAGCACCGGACGAGGAATCTGGTCGGCGTGGACGCCTTCCGCCTGGAAGCCGGCCAGCACTTTGCCGTTCTTGTACTCGCCCTCGGCCAGGCCACGGGTGGTAGCGGCGGTGCAGGAGGCCTCCACCAGCGCTTTCTGGGCGTCGGTGGCCCGGTTCCATTCGTCCTTGTTGATCAGCATGTACTGGGCGGTGAACTGCTGGTGCCAGCCCGGGAACAGGTTGTATTTGACCACCTGGTCAAAACCGAGGATCTGGTCGATGGCCGGCATGGAAAATTCGGTGGCGTCGATGGTGCCTTTCTCCAGAGCCTGATACAGCTCGCCGCCCGGCATCATGGTGACGGAGGCGCCGAGCTTCTCGAGCACCCTGCCGCCCAGGCCGGCGAAGCGGATCTTCATGCCCTTGTAGTCGTCCAGGGACTCGATCTTGTTCTTGTACCAGCCGGCGGTTTCCGGGCCGACGATGCCACACAGCTGGGCGTGCACGTTATAGCCCTTGTTGGCGTAGACGTCCTGCAGCATCTGCTCGCCGCCACCGTAGTAGTACCAGCCGATGTAGGCCCAGGGCTTCATGCCGAACGGCACCGCGGCGAACAGCGGTACGGCGGGCACCTTGCCCTGGTCGTACCCGATCCAGGTGTAGCCGGCGGCCACTTTGCCGTCGGAAACCGAATCCAGAATGTCGAACGGCGGGACCAGCTTGCCCGGCTCGTAGACACGCACCTGAATGCTGCCGCTAGAGGCGGTGGTCAGGTTGTCGGCCACCCAGGCCGCGGGGGAGCCCAGTCCGGGGAGGTTGGTGGAGAAGGCCACCGGCATCTTCCAGCGAAGGTTGTCCGCGTGGGCGGATCCAGCGGTAATGGCGAGGGCACCGGCGATGGCGGTGACGGTTGTGAGCAGCTTCATCGAGAATTCTCCTGGCGTTGTTTTTGTAGAGCGCCGCCAGAACACACACAGGCAGAAGACCGTGACACGGGTCTTGGGTCCAACAGGAAGTCGCCGGTCTTGTTGTCTGCGTTGTTCTGACGTTCGGCGCCGAACCCGGGAGCAGACTTTGTGCCAGACAGGAAGAGTCTCGAAAAAACAATATGTTAGGAGAGAATGGGAGCGCCGGCGCCAGCCAAAGCGACCGGAATTCCGGACATTACGGGACGTTGGTCGTACTCAACTGTCTGGATTATCGGACAACCGTCCGAAAATCAGGACATTTTGGCGATTTTTTCGTAGAGCACCGACCGGGAAATGCCCAGCAAACGGGCCGCCCGGGTCCGGTTACCGCGGGCCGCCACCAGGGCCTCCCGGATGGCGCTGGCTTCGGCGTCCGCTACCACCCGAGCCAGCGGGCGAACCGGTTTCAGGGAGCCACAGGCCGGGACACGAGCCATGGACTCCGGCAGCACCCGGAACACGTCGGCCGCGTCGAGCAGGCTGGCGTCCTCCCCCAGGGTCAGCGCCCGTTCCAGCACGTTGCGCAACTCCCGCACGTTACCCGGCCAGTCGTAGTCCGACAGCGCGGCGACACCGTCGTCCGTGATCTCCGCCATGGCGCCGGGCCGGCCGATATCCGCCAGCAGCGCTTCGCACAGAACGCCCAGGTCCGCCAGGCGCTCCCGCAGAGGCGGCACGGTGATTTCCAGGACGTTCAGGCGGTAGTAGAGATCCGGCCGGAAGGCGCCATCCGCCATCATCTTGCCCAGGTCCCGGCTGGTGGCGGCAATCACCCGCACATCCACCGGGACCACCCGGTTCGAGCCCAGTGGCTCGATCTCATTCTCCTGCAGTGCCCGCAGCAACTTAGCCTGCAGCGGCAGAGGCATGTCGCCCACCTCGTCCAGAAACAGGGTGCCGCCGTTGGCCCGCTGGAACTTGCCGTCCCGCTGGCGCCGATCGGCGCCGGTGTAGGCCCCGGGCGCGACCCCGAAAAACTCCGCCTCCAGCAGGTTCTCGGGAATGGCCGCCAGGTTAACCCCGACAAACGGCCGGTCGGCCCGCGCGGAGGCGCCGTGGATGGCCTGGGCCAGCACCTCTTTACCGGTGCCGGTTTCCCCCAGCAGCAACACCGGCACATCCCGCCCCGCGGCGAGGCGCGCCCGGCGCTTCACTTCCAGGGCCGCCGGGCTGGCACCGACAAAGTCGCCCAGGCTGTAGCGGGTGCCCCGGGCGCTACGGGCCAGGGCACGGCGGGCGGCGGCCAGGTCTTCGTGCAGGCGCCGGAACTTGCTCACCAGCGGGGTCAGCGGCTGGAGGTCGTCGTAGAGCACGAACGCGACGGCACCGGTCACGGCCCCTTTGTCGTCAAAGTACGGCAGCCGGGTTACCACCAGTTGCTGGTTATCGTGCTCCATGATGTCCAGCAGCAGCGGCTGGCCCTGGTTGACCACCTCGGGCATCCGGGTGTGGGGGATCACCGTCTGGATCGGCTGGCCAATGGCCTGGGCGGGTTCGGTCAGGCCGAGTAACTGGGCATAGCTCTGGTTGATCCAGGTGATGCGGGCGGCCTGGTCAACGGCGATGGCCCCGGCGCTGGCCTCTTCAAACAGCGGGAACAGGGCTTCGATGAGCTCACGGGTGAGGCCGTGGCGCTTGGCGTCATCAGGCCGGAGGGTGTCAGAAGGCGGCATTCAGGATCAGTTCCCGATGGACAAAAATGGCGCCAGGCTCAGCGCCAGAATGGCCAACACCGCCACACAGGCGGCCACCATGGCCACCGGCCGTTGCCGGAAGCGGAACCAGAACCCGGCCTCGCCGCGTTGCTGGCGGGCCAGGTACGCCTGCTGCTCCCGCTGCTGCCGGCTGGCCTGGTATTCGTCCAGCAGCGCCCGGGCGCGGTCGGCCTCGTCGTCATCGTGCACCCAGAAGCCGCCCATACTGATGCCCCAGCGGCTGGGCGGGGTTTCGTAATAGCGCACATCGTGCTGCTCGAACAGCTCGCGGATGTCGTCGGCCTCGTCGTCGGGCACGTGGCGCAGGTTCATCAGTAACTGGGGCATGGGGTCGGCGCTGGCTGGTATCGGGATGAGCGTTGCCTATATGCTAGCACCAAATTGACGCTGACCGAACGGAGCGCCCCTGCCGCATGCGATCCTCCCCCCTCCGACTGCTGCTGGACTTCGACGAGCAGGTCCGCCGTGACCGTGACCAGCCGCCGGCGTTCCTGCACCGGCGGGACCGTCGTTTCGCCCTGGACTGCCAGGCCCAGGGCGTGCCAGCGGACGCGGCCCACTGGCTGGCGTGGATTGCCCAGCGCTCCGGCCCCGGCCGGGCAACGCCCGGCAGCGACCGCCTGCTCAGCCGCTGGCGCGCGGCCACCGGCGGGTTCGCGCTGGCCGGTGGTGTCGCCGGCATCGTCACCATGGCCGGGTTGCTGGCCTTCGACGGCGGCCAGCGCATCAACGTCACGCTGCTGCTCGCCCTGGCGTTGCTGCAACTGCTGCTGGCGGTACTGACCCTCGTTCAGTCCCTCGCGGGGTGGCAGCCCTGGCGGCCCCTGGTCCGTCGCCTGCTGCCCGCGCCCGACCACAGCGCCGCGGCCCGATTGCTGCCGACGTTTACCGCACGGGCCGCCCAGGCCGGCGGCAGCGCGTTTGCGCTCACCAGCCTGATGACCCTGCTGGTCCTCGTGGTGGTGCAGGACCTGGCCTTCGGCTGGAGCACCACCCTGGCCACCGGCGCCGGCGCCTACCATCGGCTGGTGTTGGCGGTGGCCAGCCCCTGGGCCGGGCTCTGGCCGGACGCCGTGCCCTCCCTGGCCCTGGTGGAGCACACCCGGTTCTTCCGGGCTGGCCCGGAATCCGCCGGCAATCCGGCCCTGTGGGGCCAGTGGTGGCCGTTCGTGGTAATGACCTGGACCGTGTGGGTCCTGCTGCCCCGGCTGGTCCTCACCCTCACCGCCCAGACGGTGCTGCGGACGCGCGCCCGGCGGGAGCTGGCCCGCCACCCCGGCCAGCAGGCGTTGGCCTACCGCATGGAAACCCCGATCCTGGACACCGGCAACGCCCACAACGACGCCAGCGACCTGCCCGATACCCGAACCCGGGTTGAACCGGTACCGCTGCCGGAGACGCACCACCTGATCGCCTGGGCCGGCGCCGATCAGCCTGCCCTGCCAGCCATGCTGCAGACACCCGGCCCGGTGTACCGCGCCGGTGGCCAGTCGGCGCTGGCGGAGGACGATGCCGTGATCGCCGCCCTGGGTGAGTCCCTGGCCCGGGACGTCCGCCCGGAGGTTCTGATGGCGGTGCGCAGCTGGGAGCCACCCACCGGTGAACTGCAGGACTTTCTGGAAGCCGCCCGATCGCGCTGGCCCGAGGCCACCACCGTGACCCTGGCGCCGGTGACCGGTGCCGCCGACCAGGCGCCGGAACAGCGCCACCTGGACGCCTGGCTCAGGTTCACCACTCGCCTGCCCGCCGGCTTCGCCCGCGTCGGCCAGTGGCCCGCCGCCGGGGGACCGCACCATGGTTGATGCCCCGGCCTTTGCCGTTGTCGGCCACCCCAACAAAGGCAAATCCAGCGTGGTCGCTACTCTGGCCCAGAACGACGCCATCGCCATTGCCCTGGAACCCGGCACCACCCGGGCCCGGCAGGCCTACCCCATGAGCGTGGACGGCGAGGTGCTGTACACCCTGGTGGACACCCCGGGGTTCCAGCGCCCCCGCCGGGTGCTGGCCTGGCTGGAAGCCCACAGCCTGTCCGCCACCGACCATCCGGACACGGTGCGGGCGTTTGTGCAGCAGCACCGGGGCGATGGCCGGTTCACCGACGAATGCGAACTGCTGACACCGTTGATCGAGGGCGCCGGCATCATCTATGTGGTGGACGGCTCGGTGCCCTACAGCCCGGAGCACGAGGCGGAAATGACCATCCTGCGCTGGACCGGGCGGCCGAGCCTGGCGCTGATCAACAGCATCGGCCCGGACGACCACAGCGACGCCTGGCAGGTAGCCCTGGGGCAGTTTTTCCAGGTGGTTCGCCGCTTTGATGCGGTGCGGGCGCCGTTCGAGCAGCACCTGGGCCTGCTGCGGGCGTTCGGGCAACTGGAGCCCGGCTGGGAGGCGCCGCTGGCGAAGGCAACCGACTTCCTCGCCAGCCAGCGGTCGCACCGGCAGCGGGCCTCGGCCCGGCTGATCGCCGACGCGCTGATGGACCTGATGAGCCACCAGGAAACCCGCATCCTGACCCGGGGCCAGGCCGGCGACACCCCGGACGACACCCTGGCCGTGCAGCTCCGGGACGCCTGGTACCGACACCAGCGCCAGCGCGAGCAGCGGCTGCGCACGGAGGTGGAGCACCTGTACCAGCACCGACACCTGAAGCGTCAGGAGGCGGAGCTGAGCTGGCACCTCGAGCACGATCTGTTCTCCGAGGACAGTCGCCGCGCCTGGGCCGTCAACCGCCGGTACCTGGCCACCGCCGGCTTCGGCGCCGGTGCGGTGAGCGGTGCCGGCATCGACGCCCTGACCCTGGGCGGCTCCCTGGGCACCGGCGCGCTGGTGGGCGGGGTGATCGGCGCCGCCGGCAGTTACTTCTACGGCGATCGGCTGCGGCTGCCGGCCCTGGCCATCGGCGCCCTGAAAAACGGCCTGAAAACCGCCCGCCTCGGCCCGGTGCAGGACAGCCAGTTCGGTTACATCGTGCTGGGCCGGGCGGTGGATCACTGGTGGCAGGTGAGCCATCGCAACCACGCCGGCCGGGATCTGCTGGACCTGGCGCCGACCGACCAGCACTGGCTGGAGGGCCTGGATCGGACCAGCCGGCGGGCGCTGCAGCGGGCCCTGGATCGGGGCCGGAAGCGGCAGACCATGGACGATCGGCAGCGGGCCGCCCTGGCGGATGCGGTGGAGTCCGCCATGGTGGTGTACGGGGAATGGCGGTTGAACCGATAGTAAGCGACGTGTTTATACTGTAAAGCTATTCCATCAAACCACGAGGAATGCTTATGAAAATCGTACGAGTGCAGGACATCATCGGAACCGACCGTGAAGTCAGCGCCCAGCAGTGGACCAGTCGCCGCCTGCTGCTGAAAAAGGACGGCATGGGCTTCTCCTTCCACGAGACCATCATCCCGGCGGGCTCCGAGCACACCTTCTGGTACAAGCACCACCTCGAGGCCGTTTACTGTGTTGCCGGCAACGGCTCCATCACCGATCTGGCCACCAACGAAACCCACCAGATCTCCGACGGCACCCTGTACGCGCTGGACAAGCACGACAAGCACATCCTCCGCGGTGGTACCGAGGATATGCGATTGATCTGCGCCTTCAACCCGCCGGTCACCGGCCAGGAAGTCCATGACAAGGACGGCGCCTACCTGCCGGACACCAGCGACAACTGATCCGGCCCGCCGTGGCTGATCAACCGTCTGATCGGACACCGCCACCGCCAGCGCGCCTGCTGCCGGTGGCGGTGTTGCTTTGGCTGGCCGGTGTTTATCTGCGTATTCCCGTGCTGGTGGCGCCGCCGCTGGCCCCCTTTATCAGCGACGACCTGGCGCTGTCCCAGGCCGCCACCGGCGCGCTGACCACCCTGCCGATCCTGATGCTGGCCATTGGCGCCATGCCCGGCGCCCTCGCCATTGCCCGCACCGGACCCCGCAACACCCTCGCCCTGGCCATGGTGATCATGGTGGCCGGCTCCGCCGCCCGGGGCCTGGCCCCGGACGCGCTGACGCTGCTGATCGCCAGCGCAGTGATGGGACTTGGCGTGGCAATGATGCAACCGGCGCTGCCGGCGCTACTGCCGCGCTGGCTGGAACCCCGGCACCTGGCCATGGGCTCGGCCATCTACATGAACGGCATGCTGATGGGGGAATTCATTGGCGCCGGGGTGACCCTGCCGGTGCTGATGCCGGCCCTCGATCACAGCTGGCGCGCCACGCTGGTGGTCTGGTCACTGCCCGCGCTGCTGGTGGCCGCCGCTCTGTTTTTGCCCCGGCGGGACCTGAGCCGTCCCAGGGGCCGGGGCCGCTGGCTGCCAGACTGGCGCAACCCGCTGACCCTGCGCCTGGGGCTGCTGCTGGGACTGTCTGGCTGCCTGTTCTTCGGGCTCAACGCCTACCTGGGCAACCTGCTTCAGCAGCAGGGCCAGTTTGACCACCTTGCGGACGCCCTGTTCTGGTTCAACATCGCCCAGGTGTTCGCCTCCCTGCTGATGCTGCCCATGGCCCGGGTCTGGGTCGGCCGACGCTCGGTGATCGTGATCCTGGCGGTGATCAGCCTTCTGGGCACCGTCGGCGCCACGCTTCTGGACGGCGTCTGGTCCATCGCCTGCGCCACCCTGATGAGCTTCGCGGCGGGTATCCTGCTGATTGTCCTGGTGGCCCTGCCGCCGCTGCTGACAACGCCGGAAGACACCGGCCGCCTGTCCGCCGGGGCGTTTCTGGTGGGGTACACCGTCGCCTTCTCCGTGCCCACGCTGGGAGGCCTGCTGGCGGACGCCACCGGCAACGTGCAGCATGCGCTGTGGGTGATGATCGGCTATGGCGTGGCGGTGCTGCCGCTGGCGTTTTCGCTGGACCTTGGGGGGCGGAAAGCCGGGTTCAGATGAGATTGGGGAGTAAAAGGGGTCAGATGAAACTCATCTGACCCCGGGGTCTATCGCGGAGATTGGGGGTGAACTGGGGTCAGATGAGTTTCATCTGACCCCGGGCTCCCGGGCACCAGGCTTCAGAGGTAATAGTCCTTCAGCGGCGGGAAGCCGTTGAATTCCACCGCGCTGTAGGTGGTGGTGTAGGCGCCAGTGGACAGCCAGTACATGCGGTCGCCGATGGCCAGGTTCAGGGGCAGCGGGTACTTGTGATGTTCGTACATGATGTCCGCGCTGTCGCAGGTCGGGCCGGCGATGACCGCGTCCTCGCCTTCGCCGACTTTCTCGGTCCAGATCGGGAACTTGATGGACTCGTCCAGGGTTTCGATCAGGCCGCTGAATTTACCCACGTCCGTGTACACCCAGCGGTGCAGGGCGGTGCGGGACTTACGGGAAATCAGCACCACTTCACTCACCAGCACGCCGGCGTTGGAAATCAGCGAGCGGCCCGGCTCGATGATAATCTCCGGCAGGATCTCGCCAAAGTCCTCGTGCAGGAAGCGGGCGATTTCCGCCGCGTACACCTTCAGCTCGTTGGTGCGGGTCATGTAGTTGGCGGGAAAACCGCCACCCATGTTGATCATCTTCAGTTCGATGCCGTCCTCTTCCTTCAGGCGCTCGAAGATCACCTTCACCTTGTTCAGCGCCGCATCCCAGGCACCGATTTCCCGCTGCTGGGAACCCACGTGGAACGACACGCCGTACGGTTCCAGGCCCAGGTTGCGAGCGAGGATCAGCAGGTCCATGGCCATGTCCGCCTCGCAGCCAAACTTCCGGGACAGCGGCCAGTCGGCGGTCAGCGTACCTTCGGTGAGAATCCGCACGTACACCTTGGAGCCGGGCGCCGCCCGGGCGATGTTGCGCAGGTCGGCCTCGGAGTCGGTGGCGAACATGCGCACGCCCTTCTCGTAGAAGGTGCGGATGTCCCGGGCTTTCTTGATGGTGTTGCCATAGCTGATGCGGTCACCGGTCACGCCCAGGGCCATCACCTTTTCCAGCTCGTACACCGAGGCGATGTCAAAGTTGGCGCCCTTGTCCCGCAGCAGGGTCAGGATCTGCGGGGCCGGGTTGGCCTTGACCGCGTAATAGACCTTGGCGTACGGGAAGCCTTCAATCAGCTCGTCGTACTGCTGATCGATGATCTGGGTGTCGATCACCACGAACGGGGTGTCCTTGGTGTCGGCAAACGCCTTGATCCGCTTGAAGGTCTCGGGGGTGTAATAATCGGCGATGTTCGGGTTCACGGCATCAATCATGGGTGGTGTGTCCCTCCACGGGGCCCGTTGCCGGGCGTTCAATACAAAAAAAGGCGCTACAACTGTAGCACCCACATCCAATGCGCGCGATCATCCGGCCTTTGCCGCCGGCGCGCCAATGCGCACTTTTACCCATGCCGGAGGCGCCGGCAGCGGCGGCTCAGACAGCGACTGGCCAGGGCGGCGGCGGGTCGATGGGCGTGTCCGGATCCTGGGGCCGGCTCTGGCGGTTCAGATACTCCAGAATGGCCGCCGGCAGGTCGCTGCCCTGGCCCAGGCCCTGGTTGCCAAACAGCCGGTTGAACTCGAACACGTAGGGGTAGCCTTCCACCAGGGCAATGTCGAAACCGGCGTGATCCACCCCCAGAGCCCGAGCCAGCCGCAGGGCCAGGTCGGTGGCGGCGGGCGGCACCGGGGCGGTATCAATCTGTCCGCCCCGGGCCACGTTGTTGTAGAACCCCTGGGGCGCCTGGGTGCGCCAGTAGGCGGTCAGCACCCGGTCACCCACCACTACCACGCGCACGTCCCGGTCGATGGGCAGGTACTCCTGCACGTACAGCACATCCGTGCGTTCGCAGTAGCGCTGCCAGTCGGCACGGTTCTCGATC
The DNA here is from genome assembly GCF_037080155.1 of Marinobacter sp. C2H3. Lineage (NCBI taxonomy): Bacteria > Pseudomonadati > Pseudomonadota > Gammaproteobacteria > Pseudomonadales > Marinobacteraceae > Marinobacter > Marinobacter sp. C2H3. The sequence goes on from NZ_JBBBNZ010000003.1 coordinate 568,912, forward strand.
AGCCAGACGCCCTCGCCCATGCTCGCTTTCGGCAACTTGGCCACGAACGGCAGGGACATGGCGTCCCACAGCATTTCCCGCTCCTGGGGGCCGTTGGCCTCGATCAGGGTCCAGGGGGTGTGCTCGGGGGCGACGGTCTGGAAGGCCCGGGTCATCTCGATCTTGTCGTGGCCGATGCGATAGCTGGCTTCGCTGGGAAACACCCGGCACTTCAGGCCGTGCACCAGGGCATTGAGCTGCCAGTACTCGGGAAACAGCACCCAGTCGGCCTCCTGAAGCAGGGCCTTGTGGCGCAAAAAATGCTCGGGTTTGAGCACCGTGGTATCGGGGAACCCGAGGGTACGGAAGACGTTGAACGACACCAGATGCATGGGAACCGCCGCGCAGATCAGACAGACGACACAGATGAAAAAGCGACGGCATTTTTATGCAGGTTCCGGTTCCTGGCAAGCGCTATTTGTACATAGCGTGCCGGGGGCCGCAAAGCCCCGTCAGCCGCGGCCTCCCGGGCGGGGTTTTACGCCCTGGCGGGGCTCGGCGGTGAGCGGGTCTTCGGGCCAGGGATGCTTGGGGTAACGCCCGCGCATGTCCTTGCGCACCTCCGGGTAAGCGTTCACCCAGAAACTGGCCAGGTCCGCCGTCACCGCCAGGGGCCGCTGGGCCGGCGACAGCAGGTGGATCACCACGGGCACCCGGCCGCCGGCGACCCGGGGCGTGTCGGTCCAGCCGAACAGGGCCTGCAGCTTGGCCGCCAGCACCGGACCGTTGTCCGCCCGGTAGTCCAGGGTGACCGACTGGCCGGTGGGAATGGTCAGGGCCTTTGGCGCCAGTTCGTCCAGCTGCTGTTGCCGTGGGTAAGGCAACAGGCTGTTCAGGGCCGGCCACAGGTCCAGTTCGGCCAGCGCCGACCAGCGGGTCAGGCCGGCGGTGAACGGGGCCAGCCAGTCATTGAGGCGGGCCATCAGGGCCTCGTCGCTGACGTCCGGCCACTCGTCCGGAATCAGCCGCGCCAGCAGCTGCACCCGGGCCTGCCACTGGCGGGCGGACGCGGTCCAGTTGAGCGCACCCAGGCCGCGGCGGCGCACGGCGTCCATCAGGCCTTGCTGCACCAGGGCCGGATCGACCGTGGCCAGCGGCTGCTCCGCCAGGACCAGAGCGCCCAGCCGCCGCACCCGCCGGGCCACCACCGTGCCGCGACGGTCGTCCCAGGTAGCTTCGTCACGGGTCTCGATGTGGCCGGCCATGTCCCGTTCCAGGTCGGCCAGATCCACCGGCGCCGCCAGGTACACGGTGGCCTCCCGGGCATGACCGTCCAGCTCCGCCGCCACCAGCCAGTCTTCCCGACCCAGCGGATCGTCGTCCCGCAGCACCGCGCCCTTGCCATTGCTGAGCTGGTACCGGGGCGCGTCGCCCGGGCGACGTCGGCCCACCCGGTCCGGGTAGGCCTGGGCCAGCAGCCGGCCCACCGCCGGGGCAGCCGGCGCCGTTGCGGTCGATGCGCCGGCGCCCGACACCAGACGACGGGCGGCCTGCCGCACCTGTTTGAGCCGCTGCGGGTCGACACCGCGATGGCCGGATTCCCCGCGCAGTACCCGCACCCGCTCGTGCAGATCCGCACCGGCGCCGGGGCCCAGCAGATCCCGTTCTTCCAGCAGCGCGGCCAGCTCGGCCGCCAGCTCGGCCAGGCCCGGCCCAAGGTCTCGGGCCCGCAACACCATGTGGGCCAGCCGGGGGTGCAGGCCCAGAGCGCGCGCCGCCTTGCCGTGGTCGGTGATGGCGCCGTCGGCATCGAGCAGGTCCAGCCACTGCAGCAGGGTGACCGCCTGCTGCCAGTGGGCGGCCGGCGGCGGATCAATCCAGGCCACGGCGTCCGGCGTGCGGGCGCCCCACTGGGCCAGCTCCAGCACCAGCGGCGCCAGATCCGCCTCGCGAATCTCCGGCGGCGTGTACTCCGCCAGGCCGAACTGTTCCGTTTCGCTCCACAGCCGATAGCAGACCCCGGGCTCGATGCGCCCGGCCCGGCCTTTACGCTGCTCCGCGGAGGCCTTGGAGACCCGCCCGGTCATCAGGCGGGTCATGCCGCTGTTGGGGTCGAACACGGCCCGGCGCTGCAACCCGGCGTCGATCACCACCCGCACGCCGTCGATGGTCAAACTGGTTTCGGCGATGGCGGTGGCCAGCACCACCTTGCGTTCTCCCGCCGGCGCCGGGGCGATGGCCCGGTCCTGCTCTTCGGCCCGGAGGTTGCCATACAGGGGCGCCAGATGCACCCCGGCCGGCAGCTGGCCCGCCAGCGCCTGGGCCACCCGGCGGATTTCCCCGGCCCCGGGCAGGAACACCAGCAAGGAGCCGTCCTGGTCGGCGAGTGCTTCGTGCACGACGGCGGCTACCTGGTCCGGCAGGCGGCTGTTGCGGCCCGCCGGCCGGTAGATCACATCCACCGGGTAGGCCCGGCCTTCGCTGGTGAGGACGGGGGCGTTATCGAGCAGGCGGGCGATGGGGGCGGTGTCGAGGGTGGCGGACATCACCAGCACCCGGAGATCGTCCCTCAGGGCCTGCTGGGTTTCCCGGACCAGGGCGAGGCCCAGGTCGGCCTGCAGGGAGCGTTCGTGGAATTCGTCGAACAGCACGGCGGCGTAGCGTTCGAGCATGGGGTCGTCCTGGATCAGGCGGGTGAGGATGCCTTCGGTGACCACTTCGATTTGGGTGGCGCCGGAGACTTTGCTGTCCAGGCGGGTGCGGTAGCCGACGGTCTGGCCCGGCGCTTCCCCCAGTTGTTTTGCCATGTAGCGGGCGGCGGATCTGGCGGCCAGTCGCCGGGGTTCGAGCATCAGCAGCGTCCGGCCCTGGCGCCAGGGGGCGTCGAGCAGGGCCAGGGGCACCCGGGTGGTTTTACCGGCGCCCGGCGGGGCCTGCAGCAGGGCGGTGGTGTGGTCCGCCAGGGTTTGCGTCAGGTCTGGGAGCAGGTTGTCTATTGGGAGCATGTTTTGTCTGGGCTGGGTTTAGCCTGGGGGTTTGGAGTGGGCGTGGGGGGTGTTTGTTTTTTTGGGTTGAAAAAGAACTCGCTTCGCTCGGACACCTTTTTCGGCCCCAAAAAAACAAACACCCCCCACACCCTGCCGAAAGGCTGAGATATCGCCAGAGGGTAGCATGACTTTGGCCGGGGTTGATGGGCCGAACTGATGGGTCGGATTGATGGGCTGGACTGATGAATTGGGTTGCTGCGTTGGCTTGATGGGTTGAATGGGTGGCTCTCATGGATTGGGTTGAAAGCGGCGGAGGTTTTTGATCAACCAGTCGCGGAGATGAAGGAACCCACGTTCCCCCCACCCCCGTTGAAGGTGCCCCACGAAACCCACTCCCACCAGCGGTATCCCCAATGGTCGAAGACCGAGGGCGAGGGGGGTATTTTCCGTCGGGAGAAACGGTGTCTGAGCGAAGCGAGTTCGTTTCCCCAGAGGAAAATACCCCCCTCGCCCTCGGTCCGCCCCCAAAAAGAACTACCGCCGAAACCCAGAAGGCACCAGAAACGCAAACACAAGCCCGAGGGCCAGGGCGGCGACGCCGATGCCGAAGGCGGAGAGCAGGGTGCCGCCCGCCTCGAGCCAATATTTGGTGAGCCAGGGGCCGACCATCTGGGTGAAGCCGTACAGGGCCACCAGGGCGGCGGACAGGCGCGGCCCCTGTTGCGGGTGCAGGGCGCGGCCGATGCGCAGGGTGAGCAGGACGGTGCCGAGGAAGGTGCTGCCCACCAGGGCCGCGCAAAGCACCAGGCCGACCGGGCCGGGGCTGACCAGAGCGGCCAGGACGCCAAGCAGCTGAATGAGGAAGTTCAGGCGCAGGGCACGGAGGTCGCCGATGCGGGCGCCGAGGTGGTTCCACAGCCAGGAGGCGGGGATGGTGAACAGGGCCGCGATAAGCCAGGTGCCGTCCACCAGCCAGTGGCCGGCGGGCAGCTCCAGGCTGGCCAGCAGGGGCAGGAAGGTCATCGGCAGGATGTAGCCCAGGCCGGCGCCGGCGTAGGAGAGGAACAGCGGGATGCTGGCCCGGTCCAGAAGCGGCTGGTTGGGCGGATGGCGGCCGGTATCGTCCGGGGCCCGGTCCGGGACGTTCAGGGCCCGCAGGCGAACGGTGCCCCACCAGGCCAGGGGCACGGACAGCAGAAGGGCCGGCCACCAGCGTTCGGCGCCGCTCAGGCTGGTGGCGGTGCCGCTGACCAGGCCGCTGGACACCAGCAGACCGATGCCAACGCCAATGTACACCAGCCCGCTCAGGTCGGGCCGGCCCCGCAGCACCAGCCATTCCAGAATCAGCGCCGGCGCCTGCACGAACACCACCCCGTTGGCGACGCCGTTGAGCCAGCGGTTGGCGGCGATGGCGGTGAGGTTGTCGGTCTGGGTCAGGATCAGTGTGGTGACCAGGTGCACCAGCAGGAACAGGGGCAGCATCCGGCGGATGTGGTGGATGCGGTGCCAGCGGATGGCGAGGATGGCGCCGATCAGGTAACCCAGGTAATTCCAGGTGGCCACCGCCGCGCCTTGGGGCGCGGTGACCTGGCCGTCCGCCACCAGGTACGGCAGCAGCGGCGTGAAGATGAACCGGCCCAGGCCGTGTACCACCAGCAGCAGGAGCCCGCCGGCCAGCAGCGTGCCGTAGAGGGAGGGCTCGGATGACGGTGATGAGGACGGCGCAACGGTGGTCATGGATTCGGCCCGATCGTAAGTGTGCTACGTATTGAGAAGCGGGCAGTCTAGGCCAAGACGGGGCGTTTGTCAGGCGCCCTCGCCCCGGTCACACCGCCGCACGCCTGGGGATGAGGGCCGGGCGGTGCTGGCGCAGGGGCCGGGGTTCCGGCAGGTGGTGGCAACGCCAGGCCAGGTGCACCACCGACAGCAGCAGGCCCGCGCCCAGCAGGTTGTGGGTCAGGGCGACCGGTACCGGCACGTGCAGCAGTACGTTGGCGAGGCCAAGGCCAATCTGGCCGGTGAGCAGCGCCGCCACCAGCAGGATGGCCCCGCCAAGCCCGTATGAGCCCCGGCGACGCCATAGTACCGGTAACAGCACCAGAAAATAGACGAGCACCGTGGCGGCGCCCAAACGGTGGGCGACGTGAATGGCCACCCGGCCCCGGGTCTGAAGCTGTCCGCCGAGGTAGTTCGGGCCCACCTGTTGGGTGACGTCAAACCCGTGCCGGAAATCCATACCCTCGGGCCACCACTGGCCCTGGCAGGTGGGCAGGTCAACGCAGGCAACGGCGGCGTAGTTGGCGGCGGTCCAGGCACCAAGGGCGATTTGCAGGCTGACCAGCACCAGGCCCAAATGCAACCAGGGCCGGCAGGCCAGCAGGCCGCGGGAAGCGGGCGCGCCCGGCCGGCGCGTGGGATGGGGCCCGGATCCGGATTCAGGCGCGCGTCCGGACAACCGCCACAGCCGAAGGCTGAGCAGGGCCAGCAGGCTAAGGGTGGTAAAGCCGCCAAGCAGATGCAGGGTCACCACCTGGGGCCAGAGCTTGAGGGTCACCGTCCACATGCCGAACGCCGCCTGGAGGGTCACGAAGCCGGCGATGAACAGCGGCAGGCCCAACGGCAACCGCAGGGATTCCGGAGTCCGGCGACGGCGGTGCCGTATCGCCGTGACCGCCAGCCCGAACACGCTCAGGCTGAGCAGGCCGGCGGCGTAGCGGTGGATCATTTCCGGCCAGCCCTGGGAGGGTATCACCGGGGTGGCTGGAAACCGGGCGTTGGCCAGGGCGATGGCCTGGTCGCTGCCGGGCACCGTGAGAAAACCGTAGCAGCCGGGCCAGTCCGGGCAGCCCAGGCCAGCGTGCATCAGCCGGGTCCAGGCCCCCAGCCCGATCACCAGGAACGCCAGCAGGGTGGTCGCCGTGGCCCAGGCGGCCAAACGCTGGAGCCGGGCCCGATCAGGCTCCCGGCGTTGGGGCTCGGCCCTGGGCTGGGCCTGGTGGAGACTGTGACTGTAGATGCCGCGCATGGGTCACCTCCCCGGTCAGCCGATGTTCGACAGTTTCAGCAGGTGCTTGAGATCCGTGAGTATGTCCTTGCCGGTGTGGGATGGGCCGTAGCGCATCACCAGGTTGCCGTGGGGGTCCACCAGCAGCACGCCGGGCGCCGATGCCGGCACCAGCCCGTCGGGCCAAGCAGGTGTCTGGCCGGGCATTACCGACAGCCGCTCGGTCCGGCCATAGGCCTCGCTCCAGCGTCCGGCCAGGTCATCGGACACCTCCGCCAGCAGCGCCGCCCGGGACACCCGATTGGCGTTCTTGCCCAGGGCGATGTTGACCTGGCGGGTCAGGTACAGCAGCTGTTCACAGTCCGCCCCGCACCGGCCGGCCACCACCAGCAACAGCCATTGGGGCTCGCCCACGGCCGGGCCGAACCGGTGACCGAGGGGTTCGCCGTCGGCGGTCTGCAGCGCCAGGCCGGCCACCGGCAGCGGCGGCTGGATCAGCTCGCCCCGGTTGGTCTGGCCGTTCGGGGTCAGCCAGCCGGTGTAGTACATCACCGTGGCCAGCAGCATGGGGCCAAAGCCCAGCACAAACAGGAGGCCCGCGGTGCGCCGGGCGCGGCGAACGTCGGCAGCGGTGGGTCGCGCCGACGCGTTCGATGCCGCCCCGGAGGGTGATTGGTCAGAGCGGGTCGGGATTGCGTTCATGGCCATCTCCTTGTGCGTTTGATCCGGGGCGTCGGGGCCGACGGCAGGCTCGCCACGTCAGCACGGCCAGAACCACCGCCAGGCTGAACCACTGGGCGGCGTAGCCATAGTGGGTCGTCGGCCCCATCATCTCTGGCGCCCAGTCGGCCCGGAAGGCGCCCCGCTGGGTATCGTCCCGCAGACGGATCAAGTAGGCGGTCAGCGGCCCCACCGACGCTTCCGCCACCGTTCTGGGCAACCGCTGGACTCGCCGGGGCCAGTCGCCGGGCTCGGCCTCGTCGCCCAGGACCGGCGGCTCCGGGTAATCCGCCAGGCGACCGGCCAGGGTGACCGGTGCCGTCGGCACGCTCACCTCTGGCAATTGGTCCCGGCGGGCCGGCGCGGGCACCCAGCCCCGGTTGACCAGTACGGCTGGCCCCAGATCCGGCACGAAGCGGTTGATGACCTCGTAGCCGGGCCGGCCGTCCCGGGTGCGGTTGTCCAGCAACCAGATGGCGTCGTCGTAGTGCCCGGTCACCCGCACCGGCTGGTCTAACGCCATCGGACGGCGCGCCACCTCGGCCCAGGGCAGGGTATCCACCTGCGCCTGCCAGCGGTCCAGCAGGGCCTGCTTCTCGGCCGCCCGGTTCAGTTGCCACACCCCCAGGCTGATCAGGACCGGCATCATCAACCCGGCAAACACCAGCAGGCGTCGCCGGCCCCGTCGCCCTGCTATAGTGTTGGAAGGTGTCTCCACGGGGCGGGCCCCGCCATGCTCAAAGCCATCATTGTGTTGCTGCTGCTCGCCGTGATCGCCAGCCTGTTCAGCGGGCTGTTCTTCCTGATCCGCGACGGCGGCAAAACCCGCCGGGTGGTGCATTCCCTGGCCCTGCGGGTGCTGCTCAGCGTGCTGCTGCTGATCGTGATCATCCTGGCGCTCTGGCAGGGCGGGCTTACCCTGCACCCGACGCCCTGAGCCGGCCATGCTCACAGGATGTACACGAACACGAACAGCCCCAACCACACCACATCCACGAAGTGCCAGTACCAGGACGCCGCCTCGAACGCGAAGTGATGCTCCGTGGTGAAGTGGCCCCGGAATACCCGCACCAGCATGATGATCAGCATCAGCGAGCCCAGGGTCACGTGGGCGCCGTGGAAACCGGTGAGCATGAAAAAGGTGGTGCCGTAAATGCCGGAATGCAGGGTCAGGTCCAGCTCGGTGTAGGCGTGGTGGTACTCAAAGGCCTGCAGCGTGATGAACCCCAGGCCCAGCAGGATGGTGGCACCCAGCCACGCCTTGACCCGGCCACGGTGGCCGCTCTTCAGAGCGTGGTGGGCGATGGTCACCGTTACCGAGGAACTGACCAGCAGCAGGGTGTTGACCAGCGGCAGCCCCCAGGGCCCGATCACCTCCCGGGGGCCCGGATAGCGCGCCGGGTCCGGGTTTTCCAGCAGCGGCCAGGTGGCCCGGAAACCGTCCCACAGCATCGCTGACGAGCCCCGGTCGCCCTCGCCGCCGAGCCAGGGAACGGCAAAGGTGCGCACGTAGAACAGGGCGCCAAAGAAGGCGGCGAAGAACATCACCTCGGAAAAAATGAACCAGCTCATGCCCCAGCGGAAGGTGCGGTCCATCTGGGGGCTGTACAGCCCCGCCCGGCCCTCCCGGATGACATTGCCAAACCAGCCGAACAGCATGTAGGCCATGATCAGGGCCCCGGCGAAAAACACCGCCCAGGGCACCGTGGTGCTGTTGCCCTGACGCCCCTGCACCAGGATGGAAGCCACCCCGAACAGGGTCAGGCCAAGCCCGACCGTGGCAATGATCGGCCACTTGCTCTGGGCCGGCACGTAGTAGGTCTGATGCACCGCCATGGCAGCCTCCTGCGATCAGCGCACCTCCGGCGGGGTGCTGAAGGTGTGATAGGGAGCGGGCGACGGCACCGTCCACTCCAGGCCTTCGGCGCCCTCCCAGGGTTTGGCCGGGGCCGGCGCGCCGCCGCGCACGCACTTGATCACGATAAACAGGAACAGCAGTTGGGTGGCGCCGAAGGTAAAGGCCCCGATGCTGGACACCCGGTTAAAGTCGGCAAACTGCAGGGCATAGTCCGGAATCCGCCGCGGCATGCCTGCCAGCCCCAGGAAATGCATGGGGAAAAAGGCCATGTTCATGCCAATGAACGAGAGCCAGAAATGGGTCTTGGCGAGCACTTCGTCGTACATGTGGCCGGTCCATTTCGGCAGCCAAAAGTAGGCGGACGCGAAGATGCCGAAGATGGCGCCGGGCACCAGCACATAGTGGAAGTGGGCCACCACGAAGTAGGTGTCGTGATACTGGAAATCCGACGGCGCGATGGCCAGCATCAGCCCGGAAAAGCCGCCGATGGAAAACAGGATGACAAACGCCACCGCAAACAGCATGGGCGCCTCGAAGGTCAGCGAACCCCGGAACATGGTGGCCACCCAGTTGAACACCTTCACCCCGGTGGGCACGGCGATCAGCATGGTGGCGTACATGAAGAAGATCTGCCCGGTGAGCGGCACGCCCACGGTGAACATGTGGTGCGCCCAGACGATGAACGACAGCAGGGCGATGGCCACCACCGCGTACACCATGGAGTGGTAGCCGAACAGCGGCTTGCGGGAGAACGCGGGAATGATGTGGGAGACCGCCCCGAACGCCGGCAGGATCATGATGTACACCTCGGGGTGACCGAAAAACCAGAACACGTGCTGGAACAGCACCGGGTCGCCGCCGCCGGAGGCGTCAAAGAAGCTGGTACCGAAGTTGATGTCCATCAGCATCATGGTGACCACCCCGGCCAGGACCGGCATCACCGCCAGCAGCAGGAACGCGGTGATCAGCCAGGTCCACACGAACAGGGGCATTTTCATCAGGGTCATGCCCGGGGCCCGAAGGTTGAGAATGGTGGCGATCACGTTGATGGCCCCCATGATCGACGAGATGCCCATGATGTGAATGGCAAAGATGAAAAAGGTGGTGCTCGGCGGCCCGTAGGTGGTGGACAGGGGCGCGTAGAAGGTCCAGCCGAAGTTGGGGGCACCGCCCTCCATGAACAAGGTGGACACCAGGATCAGGAAGGCGCAGGGCAGCAGCCAGAAGCTCCAGTTGTTCATCCGGGGCAGGGCCATGTCCGGCGCGCCGATCATGAGCGGAATCATCCAGTTGGCGAGCCCGACGAAGGCGGGCATGACGGCGCCGAACACCATGATCAGCCCGTGCATGGTGGTCATCTGGTTGAAGAACTCCGGCTGCACGATCTGCAGCCCCGGCTGGAACAGCTCGGCGCGGATCACCATGGCCATGCTGCCGCCGAGCAGGAACATGGTGAAGCTGAACACCAGGTACATGGTCCCGATGTCCTTGTGGTTGGTGGTCAGCAGCCAGCGGGTAATGCCCCGGGCCGGACCGTGGCCGTAGCCCTCGGTATGGCTCTGTGCAACCGTGCTCATGGCGCTCTCCCTGTCAGGGTGACGAATGCTGTTTGCGATACGCCACGATGTCCTGGGGCGTGACCTTGTCACCGGTGTGGTTGCCCCAGGCGTTGCGCTCGTAGGTGATCACCGCCGCCAGATCGACCTCGCTGAGCTGCTTGCCGAAGGCCTGCATGGCGGTGCCCTGGCGACCATTAAGCACCACCTCGATGTGGCCGTTGGCATCACCGGTGGCCACCGGGCTGCCGTTCAGCGCCGGGAACGCCGGCGGTGCGCCGGAGCCGTCCGGCTGGTGGCAGGCGGCGCAGGTGGTCTGATAGACCTGCTCGCCCCGGGCCACCAGTTCCTCCAGGGTCCAGTCCTTCTCGGTGAGCAGGCGTTCCTGCTCGGCGGCGGCCTTCTGGTCACTCACCCAGGCGGCGTACTCCGGCGCCGGCACCGCCTTGACCACCACCGGCATGAAGCCGTGGTTCTTGCCGCACAGTTCGGCACACTGGCCCCGGTACAGGCCGGGCTTGTCGATGCGGGTCCAGGTTTCGTTGATGTAGCCGGGGATGGCGTCCTTTTTGACGCCCAGGTCCGGCACCCACCAGGAATGGATGACGTCGTTGGAGGTCACCAGAAAGCGGATCTTGCGGCCCACCGGCAACACCAGCGGGTTGTCCACCTCCAGCAGGTAGTGCTCGTTCTTGGTCTGGCGGTTGTGGATCTGGTCCTGGGGGGTGACCAGGTTGGAGAAGTAGCCGAAGTCGTCGTCCACGTACTGGTAGCGCCATTTCCACTGGTAGCCGGTAATGCGAATGTCCAGGTCGGCGCCGGAGGTGTCGTAGATATCCATCAGGGTCGCCGTGGCCGGCACCACCATGATCACCAGAATGATCGAGGGGATGAGGGTCCAGAGCACTTCAACGGTGGTGTTTTCATGAAAGCGGGCCGGCTTGTGGCCCCGGGACTTGCGGTGGGCAACGATGGCGTAGAACATAACGCCGAATACGACGACGCCAATGGCCACACAAATCCACAGAATGGCCATGTGCAGCCCGAATATATCGTGGCTGATGCCCGTCGCGCCCGGCCGGAGATTCACCGTCCAGTCGGCGCTGGCGTCCATCGCCGTCACCAATCCAACCAACAACGCTACCGTTCGCCTGGCCCACACGCACATACCGCGTCTCCAGAGGCTGTTGTTCCTGTTGTTGCTCTTGTTGTTCCTGGCGAGTCCCGGTTCCCCTCCAGGGCCTCTCCCGGAGTATAGACAGGGGGTTCGGAAAGGTTAAAAAATCGCCTAAATCCAAATGTGCTAACACGCTACCACTCATAATCAGATCGCATATGTCCCGATGGCTCACCCGAACCGACCGGCGCCTGTGGGCCCTGGCCTGGCCCCTGATGCTGACCAACCTGACCGTGCCCCTGCTCGGCCTGGTGGACACCGCCGTGCTCGGCCACCTGGACTCGCCGGAGTATCTGGGCGCGGTGGCGGTGGGCGCGAACCTGTTCAGCCTGCTGTACTGGACCTTCGGCTTCATGCGTATGGGCACCACCGGCCTGGCGGCGCAAGCCTGGGGCCGGCGTGACCCGTTCGCCCAGACCGCCCTGCTGCTGCGCTCCGTGCTGCTGGCGGTGGCCATTGGCCTGGTGCTGATTGCCACGCACCGGCCGCTCATTGCCCTGGGGCTGACCCTGATGGAGCCGGGGCCGGAGGTGCGGGCACTGGCGGCGGAGTACGCGGCCATCCGTATCTGGAGCGCGCCGGCGGTGCTGTGCCAGTACACCCTGGTGGGCTGGATGATCGGCATGCAGGCGCCCCGGGGGCCCATGGTGATGCTGATCGTCGCCAACGGCGTGAACATCGTGCTGGACGTGCTGTTTGTCACCGGCCTGGGCTGGAACAGCCGGGGCGTGGCGCTGGCGACGGTCTGCGCGGAATACGGTGCCGCCCTGATCGGCTTCGCCCTGGTGCTGGCCAGGCGGCCCCGGGGCGCCTGGCCCTGGCCGGCGCTGCTGGGCCGGCTGGCCGATTACCTGGCCATCCTGCGGGTCAATCGCTACCTGTTGGTGCGCACGGTCACCCTGCTGCTGGTGCTGGCGTTTTTCACCGCCCAGGGCGCCCGCCAGGGGGAGGTGATCCTGGCCGCCAACGCCGTGCTGATCACCTTTCTGATGGTGATCTCCAACGCTCTGGACGGCTTTGCCAACGCCGCCGAGGCACTGGTGGGGGAGGCGGTCGGCCGGGGCAGCCGGCGCCGGTTCCGGGCCGCCTTCGGCAGCGCCCTGCGCTGGTCCCTGTGGGGCTCGCTGCTGCTGACGGTGGTGTTCGTGCTCGGGGGCCGGCCCCTGATCGGCCTGCTCACCGGCATTGAGGCGGTGCGCGCCACCGCCATTGCCTACCTGCCCTGGCTCTGGCTGCTGCCCATGGCGGCGGTCTGGGGTTTTCTGCTCGATGGCGTGTTCATTGGCGCCACCCGCACCCGGGACATGCAGAACACCATGCTGTTTGCCGCCCTGGGGGTGTTCCTGCCGGTCTGGTGGCTGAGCCAGGGCCTGGGCAATCACGGCCTATGGCTGGCGCTGATCAGCCTGATGCTGGGGCGGGCCCTGGGCATGGGCTGGCTGTTTCTCCGGCACCAGCGCACCGGCGCCTGGTTCGCCACCGCGCCCTGACGCCGCGGGCAATTTTCCCGCCCGCACAGCAATCCCGGGAATGTCGACTACACTACTGGAAAACGGCCGTGGCAGGGTGCCCACGCGTACCACCGGCCACCCCCTGACCCGTGATGAACGACGGGAGGCGCCTTGCGACCTCAACTGGCAACGACACCGGCCACTCCGGACATGACACCACAGGCAGTCCTCGACATCATTGACACGGCGCGCCGCAAGGAAGCGAGAACCGGCACCTTCCTGCAGCAGATGCGGGAACGGGCGTCGCGGCTGCCCGCGTCCGTGGTCATCGAAGACTATGCCCCGGCCACCGCCCTGTTCCAGTTCGCGGTGGAGTACATCGAGATGGCCCCCCGGTTGATCGAGTGCGTCGAGGCCTGTGCCCGGCAGGCCGGCAAAGCCGCCCTGTTCGAGCCGTTTGTCAGTGCCGCCACCCGTTACTTTACCCAGCCGTCCGTGCTGCTGGTCCGCTACGACGGCCTCGATGGGCTGTTGATCCGGGCCTACCTGTGCCACCGTCTGATGGAAGAAATGCACGAGAACAACCGTTCCATCCGTGCAAGCGAACTGGTGGACATGGAAGCCACCCGGGCCAACTTGCTGGTGCACCAGCTCATCGGTGAGCCGTTTGCCAACGAGCTGGACGATGCGATAACCGTCACGGTGCTTCAGATTGCCGGCTCGCCCGATTACTATGAGCTGAATCTGGATCCATTCGTAGAGCAGGTAAACCATGCCGCGTGGAACTGGATGCGCCAGTATTGGGAAAACCTGCTGGTCAGAAACCACATCCGCTTTACGCTGGGCTCTGGCCGCACCTAGACACTCGGGGTTTTATGAAAGCTGTCATTGCCCTGTGCGTCGCCTTGCTGGCGGCGCCGGGCCTGCTGTGGGCAAAAGACATCCGGATCACGGTCCGGGACGCCAACGGTCCGTTGGCCGGAGTGGTGGTGGCCCTGACCGGCGCCGAGCCGGTCAAACCCGTCCAGGCCGAAATCTACCAGAAAGACCGCCAGTTCCATCCCCAGCTGCTGATCGTGCCGGTCGGCTCCCGGGTGGATTTTCCCAATCGCGACAACACGCAGCATCAGGTCTACTCCTTCTCGCCCGCCAAGCCCTTCAACCTGAAACTTTACGCGGACCGGCCTGACGCTCCGATCGTGTTCGACAAACCGGGCATCGTCGAGCTGGGCTGCAACATCCATGACCGGATGCAGGCGTTTATCGTGGTGACCTCCACCAGCGACATCGGCCAGACCGACGCCGACGGCCGGATCACCCTGTCCGCGGAAGCGGAGGATATGGTGGACGGTCGGGTTCCGGTCACCCTGTGGCATCCCCGCCTGGCGGACACCACCCACCCGGTCAAACGCACGGTTGACCCGAACACGCCGGCAGACCTCACCCTCGAACTGACCCCGGAACCGGTCAGGGACAACGCCCTGGATCGGCTGCAGCGACGCTTCCAGGATCTGTAATGCGAAGACTCGGCCGTCTCGGGTTTCGGGGTCGCCTGATCACCGCGATGGTGGCGCTGGTGGTGGTTGTCGTGCTGGTGATCGGCGCCCTGATGGCGGCCTACCTGTTCGACGATGAAAAAAAGCGCGCCGTTGAGCAGCTGGACATCGGCGCTCGGGTGACCCAGGAAGTCCTCCAGCGCCGGGCCGACCTCGAGCGCTCCCGGCTTCAGGTCGTGGTTCAGGATTTTGGCTTTCTCTCTGCGATTGCCAGCGGCGACCGGGCCACGCTCATCAGCGCCCTGGACAACCACAGCGAGCGAGCCGGGGCTGACCTGGCGGTGTTGCTCGACACCGAGGGGCAGGTCATTGCCAGCACCGTCCGCCTGGGCCGGTTTCCGTTGCCGGACGGGCTCCTTGACCGCGCCGGCAATGGCCGGGAGCTGGTCGCCTTTCGCGGCACTGGCTACGAGCTGCTCGTCGTACCGGTGCAGGCGCCCGGACTGCGAGCCTGGCTGGTAGCGGGTTTCCGGCTTGATGACGCGCTGGCCCGGATCATTGCCGAGCTGAGCGGCACCCGGGTTGAGTTCCAGACCGCCATGGACGATAAAGCGTCCACCTTTGCCACCTTTGCGGCCAGCCACCTCGGCGGTACCCGGGAGGACGTGTCGGACCAGCGCTTTTTCGTGCGGAGGATAGCCCTCGGGGACAGTGATCCAGCCTCAGACCTGCACGCCACCCTGATGGTCGACCGCCAGGCCAGTCTCCAGCGATATTATCAGCGGGCCCGGGAGATCGGCTTGCTGGTTCTGGCCATCCTGGTGTTCGCCATCCTGGTCGCGATGATCATTGCCCGGACCCTGAGCCGTCCGGTGCGCCAACTGGCCGAGTACGCCAGGGCCATTGGGCGGGTTCACACCGGCGACGCGGACGCAACACCGCCGCGCCTAAGGGTCGGCGGGGAACTGCTGCAGCTGCGCAATACTCTCAGGGACACCTTTACCCGGCTGCGGGACAGGGAAGCCCATATACGGCACGCCGCCACCCACGACGACGTGACCGGCCTGGCCAACCGGATTGCCCTGCTCGACGCCCTTGAGGAGCGGCTGGTGGCCAATCAGCCCTGTTCGCTCATTGGCCTGCGCCTGAACGACCTGTCCCGCATCAACGATTCCCTCGGCCTGGCTTTTGGCGACCAGGTGTTGACGGCGGTCGCGAATCGTCTGCGTGAGCATTGGCCCACCGCGCTGGTGGTCGCACGGACCGGCGGGCGGGAATTCCTGCTGTTGCTTGAACGGCTGTCCGATGCCGCCCAGGTCGACGCCGCTCGCCGGCTGCACCGGCAGTTGCAGACACCGCTGGAGATTGACCACACGTCGTTTACGGTGCGGACCTCCGTCGTGACGCTGCAACTGCCGGACGATGCCGGCACCCTCAACGAGTTTCGCCGGCGGGTCAACCTCACGTTCGAGCGCGCCGCACGCAGCGACGACCCGGTGCTGCGGTACCGGCCCGGGCTGGACGAAAACCACCTGCGACGCCTGCAGATCATTGGCGATCTCCAGGGGGCGATTCGCCAGGGCCAGCTCGCCATGCATTACCAGCCCAAGCTGGACGTGTCCCTCGGTCGGCTGGTTCAAGTGGAAGCCCTGGTGCGCTGGCAGCACCCCAGTCTGGGCCCGGTGTCGCCGGATGAGTTCATTAGCCTGGCGGAGCAGTCCGGCCAGATTCACGACCTGACCGGACACATTCTGCAGCGGGTCGCGGACGACGCCCGGGGCTGGATCGCCCAGGGACTGGACATCGGCATCGCCATTAACCTGTCCGCCAAGGACCTGACCTGGCCGGCGCTGCCGGGCCTGGTGGCCCGGACCTTTGCCGACTGGCCCCAGCCGATGTCCCGGATCACCCTGGAAGTCACCGAAAGTGCCCTGATGGACGACCCGGTGCGCGCCCTGGAAACCCTGGCCCAGCTCAGCGCGCTGGGGGTGCACCTGTCGGTGGACGATTTCGGCACCGGCTATTCCTCCCTGGCCCAGCTTCGCCAGCTGCCGGTGCAGGAGCTGAAAATCGACAAGTCGTTCGTGCTTCGTCTGCGCAGCGAACCGGACGACCAGTTGATCGTCCGGTTTATCATTGATATGGCCCACGGTCTGGGTCTGGCGGTAGCCGCCGAGGGCATTGAGGATCTCGACAGCTGGCACCTGCTGCGGGGCTGGGGCTGCAATCTGGCCCAGGGTTTCGCGCTCGGCCGGCCAATGCCTGCGGCTGACTTGCCCGGCGCAGCCCAGACACTGCATCAGCAACGCGCCAACCTGACTCACAACGCCACGGAGAATTCCGGATGAATACCCGCCTCTTGCTGCTGTGCAGCGCCCTGCTCCTGCCCACCACGGCCTTTGCCGACATCGGCAGCCGACTGTGGGCCACCGGCGGCGTCACCACCATTGAGGGCAGCGCCGGCGGCGGGCTGGTGCCCTGGGCCCTGCTGGGCAGCTACGCCAGCGACACCGAGTGGGGCGGCACCGCCGCCATCAGCCAGGCAACGGTGGACGATTACACCCTGGACGTCCTCAGCGCCGGGCTGAACTGGCACAACCGGGTTGAACTGACGGTGGCCCGCCAGACGCTGGACCTGGACAGTCTGGTGTTTGCCCTCAAGGATGGCTTTGGCATTGAGCAGGACGAGCTGCAGCAGGACATCCTCGGCCTCAAGGTGCAGCTCACCGGCGACGTGCTCTACACGCCCTGGGGCCAGTGGTCCGCGGGGGTGCAGTACAAGCGCCTGAAGGACTTCACCGTGCCGGAGGCCATTGGCGCAAAGGACGACGCCGGCTACGACGCCTACCTCAGCGGCAGCAAACTGTTCTTCGGCGCCGTGTTTGGCCGCAACCTGCTGGTGAACGGCACCGCCCGCATCACCCGGGCCAATCAGGGCGGGCTGCTGGGCTTCGGTGGCGATCGCAACAACGGCTACCGGGCTCAGGCCGAAGGCAGCGTCGGCGTGTTTCTGAACCGGGCCTGGCTGGTGGGGGCCGAATACCGGCAAAAGCCGGATAACCTGAGTTTCGCCCGGGAAGACGACTGGTGGGATCTGTTTGTCGCCTGGGTGCCGGACCGGCGCCTGGCCCTGACCGCCGCCCTGGTGAACCTGGGAGACGTCGCCACCCTGACCGATCAACAGGGCGTGTACCTTTCGCTGCAGGGGAGTTTCTGATGACACCGTCCCATCCGCTTCACGTTGCCGGCCGTCTGCGCCATCGCCTTGCCGCCGCTGGCCTGTTGCTGGCGCTAATGGCCGCCGGCGGCTGCCAGAACCTGGCCGGGACAGCCGCCAACCAGTATCCCGCCGACGTAAATGCCGCCAGCCTCGGCGCCGAGCCGCCGGCGCTTTACGACGCCCTGGGTGAGCGCACCGGCATCGCCCGCATTGTCGAGGACCTGCTGTACGTGATCGTCGAGGACGACCGCATCAACGACACCTTCAAGGGCGTGGACATTACCCAGTTCCACCGCAACCTCACCGACCAGCTCTGCCAGATCAGCGGCGGCCCTTGCACTTACACCGGGCGAACCATGCGCGAATCCCACGAATCGCTGCACATCACCGACACCCAGTTCAACGCCCTGGCGGAAGACCTGATCCTGGCCATGGAGAAAAACAACGTGCCGGTGGCTACCCAGAACCGGCTGCTCGGCCGGCTCGTTCGCCTCTATCCCCAGATCCGCGGGCAATAACGGCGCCGGCCCGGGGCTTTGAGCCGGCGCCGGGACGGGTTAAGCTTGGCGCTCACCGGACCGACCATGGAGACAGGAGATGCCCCGTGCTTGAAAACGCCGATCTTGGAAAACTCATTGTTCGCCTCACCCTGGGCTGCCTGATCCTGTTTCACGGGATTGCGAAGATCCTCCACGGTGTTGACGGCATCGCCGGCATGCTCGCCGGCCATGGGCTGCCGGGTTTCCTGGCCTACGGTGTCTTCATCGGCGAAGTGCTGGCCCCGCTGATGGTAATCCTGGGCTACCAGACCCGCATCGGCGCCATTCTGATCGTCATCAACATGGTGGTGGCCATTGCCCTGGTTCACATGGGCCAGCTGCTTTCACTCGGTTCCCAGGGCGGTTGGGCACTGGAACTGCAGGGCTTCTTCCTGTTCACGGCGCTGGCGCTGGTGTTCCTCGGCCCGGGCCGCTACAAGCTGCACAGCTGAGGCCCCGCCATGACCACCGCCACGATCGCGCCCGGCCGGTACCGGCACTACAAGGGCCAGGACTACGAGGTGCTGGGCGTCGCCCGGCACAGCGAAACCGAAGAGCCGCTGGTGGTCTACCGCTGCCTGTACGGCGACCACAGCCTGTGGGTTCGGCCCCTGGCCATGTTCCGGGAGACCGTCGAGGTCGCCGGCGAACAGGTGCCCCGCTTTGCCCGGGTGAGCGACTGATCCATCCTTGAGCCGGCTTCGGGGATTTCCCCGCCGGTTTTGACACGTCCGCTCATTTCCTGCACATTACCGCGCTTTTCGTGACGCCGGCCCCCACAAGGGGCCGGCATAATCCGTCATTCCTACCCGGAGTTTCGCCATGAATGCCGTTGTTGCCGCGGTACTGATCATGCTCGCGCTGAGCCTGTGCCGCATTCACGTTGTGGTCGCCCTGATCCTCGGTGCCATCTCGGGGGGCCTGATCGCCGGCCTGTCCCTCGAGGACACCATCACTGCCTTCAATAACGGCCTTGGCGGCGGCGCCACCGTGGCGCTGTCCTACGCCACCCTGGGCGCTTTCGCCGTCGCCATCGGCAAATCCGGCCTGGCCCACGCCCTGGCGGACCGGGCCCTGGCCCTGGTGGGCAAACAGGACGACGGCGCTGCTGCTACCGGCATCCGCTTCGTGATCATCGGCATCCTGCTGGCCATCGCCATCTCCTCCCAGAACGTGTTGCCCATCCACATTGCCTTCATCCCGCTGGTGGTTCCGCCCCTGCTGTACGTGATGGCGCGGCTGAACATGGACCGCCGGCTGGTGGCCTGCGTGCTTACGTTTGGCCTCATCACCCCGTACATGTTCCTGCCGGTGGGCTTTGGCGGCATCTACCTGAAAGAGATCCTACTCGCGAACATCGAGAACAACGGCGTGGCCACCGACGGCCTGAACGTGATGTCCGCCATGGCCCTGCCGGCCCTGGGGATGCTGGCGGGCCTGCTGGTCGCGGTGTTTGTCAGCTACCGGGGTGAGCGTCAGTACAACATGGAGGCGATCGCCCGGACCGAGCGGGTGGACGTGAGCTACAGCCCCCGCACCCTGACCATGGCGCTGGTGGCCATCGTGGCGGCGTTTGTGGTTCAGCTGTGGCTGGATTCGATGATCCTGGGCGCCCTGGCAGGCTTTGTGCTGTTTAACGTGTCCGGCGTGGTGAAGTGGAAAGAAGCGGACGATCTGTTCACCGAGGGCATGAAGATGCTGGCGATGATCGGTTTCATCATGATCGCCGCCAGCGGTTTTGCCGAGGTGATGCGGGCCACGGGCGATATCGCCACCCTGGTGCAGGGTTCCGTCGCGGCCATTGGCGATAACCGGGCGCTGGCGGCCTTCCTGATGCTGGCGGTGGGTCTGCTGATCACCATGGGCATTGGCTCGTCCTTCTCCACCATTCCCATCATCGCGGCCCTGTACGTGCCATTGGCGGTGCAGATGGGTTTCAGCCCCCTGGCCATCGTGGCCCTGGTGGGCACCGCCGGCGCCTTGGGGGATGCCGGCTCGCCAGCGTCCGATTCCACCCTGGGGCCCACCGCGGGCCTGAACGTGGACGGCCAGCACAATCACATCTGGGATACCGTGGTGCCCACGTTCCTGCACTACAACCTGCCGCTGCTGGGCTTTGGGTGGCTGGCGGCCATGGTGCTCTGAGGTCTGGCTTGGGGTTTGGCTTGTAGCCTGCTGGCTCGGGGTATGTGAGACGGCGCGGGGGGTCTTTTCTTCTGGGAAAAAGAACTCGCTGCGCTCAGACACCTTTTTCCCGGCAGAAAAGACCCCCCGCACCCTCTCAGTGTTACTGACGAGTTAGCGCCTTTGGGGGTAATCGCAAGCCATTAGATTCTAGGGTTTCGGCCCTCACAGACCGTACCTTACCCCTCTTTCCTGGTGTGCGTTGGTTGTTTGTCCAAAGCGGTATCGCCGTTAGTTCAACGCGAGGGGGCCGGGGGTGTCTTTTCCCGCCAGACATGGGTGTCTGAGCGCAGCGAGTTCCATGTCCAAGGGAAAAGACACCCCCGGCTGCCTCGCCTCCCTCAAACCCGGCAAGCTGGGGAGGAGAGGCAGGCACAGAGCCAGACCTCAGTCGTCACCGCCGCCGGATTTGAAAAACACCACCTGCTGGACCGTGTGATCGTCCTCATTGCGGCGCTTGTTGACGCGGGTCTGGAGCTCCGCCGGGGGCGCGTCCGGGGTCTCGGTCAGGGCGTCGGTGAAGCCGCAGGCGACGCATTCGCGCACCTGCTTGTCGTTGTCGTCGGTGAACATCATGATTTTGTCCATCTCCGCGCAGCGGGGACAGACCGCACCGGCGATGAAGCGTTTTGGGGTCGCCATACGTCTCTCCCGTCACCTATCAACCATCAGATACAACGCCGCCCGGTCAGGCGGCGTCACCGGTGATGCCGGACTGCCGGAGCAGGGCGTCCACCTTCGGCTCGCGGCCCCGGAACGCCTTGAACAGGGCCATGGGCTCCTCGGAACCGCCTTTCTCCAGAATGTTGGTCAGGAAGGACTGGCCCGTCTCCGGATCGAAAATGCCGTTCTCCTCGAACAGCGAGAACGCATCCGCCGCCAGCACTTCCGCCCACTTGTAGCTGTAATAGCCCGCCGCGTAGCCGCCGGCAAAAATGTGGGAGAACGCGTTCGGGAAACGGTTGAAGGCCGGGGACTCGATCACCGCAATCTCGTCGCGCACCGCCCGGTGCATGTCCAGCGGATTGGTCGGTGCCGTCTCCGTGAATTCCGCGTGCAAGCGGAAATCGAACAGGGAGAACTCGAGCTGGCGCACCATGCCCATGCCGGACTGGAAGTTCTTGGCCGCCAGCAGCTTCTCCAGCAGATCCTGAGGCAGCGGCTCGCCGGTTTCGTGGTGGCGGGCGATGAGCGCCAGGGACTCCGGGTTCCAGCACCAGTTTTCCAGGAACTGGCTGGGCAACTCCACCGCGTCCCAGGCCACGCCGTTGATGCCGGACACGTCCAGCACGTCCACCTGGGTCAGCATGTGGTGCAGGCCGTGGCCGAACTCGTGGAACAGGGTCGTGACCTCATCGTGGGTCAGCAGTGACGGCTTGCCGTCCACCGGCGGGGTGAAGTTGCAGGTGAGGAAGGCCACCGGCAGCTGCAACTGGCCCCGCAGGTTGCGCCAGCGCACCCGGCAGTCGGCCATCCAGGCGCCGCCGCGCTTGCCCTGACGGGCGTATGGGTCCAGGTAGAACCAGGCGACCGGTTCGCCGTTGCGGCTGATGCGGTAGGCGGTGGCGTTCTCGTGCCAGGTGTCCACGTCCGGCTGGGCTTCAATCTGCACGCCGAAGAGTTTTTCCGCCACCCGGAACAGGCCGCTCACCACCTTGTCCGCGGGGAACCAGGGGCGCAGGGTTTCCGGGGAGATGTCGTAGCGCTTCTGGCGCAGTTTTTCGCTGTAGAAGCCGATGTCCCAGGCCTGCAGGTCGTCAACGCCGTGCTCATTCCTAGCAAACGCCTTCAGCTCGGCCACTTCGGCTTCCGCCTGGGGCTTGGCCTTGGCAGCCAGCTGGTTGAGGAACTCGATCACCTCGTCCACGGTCCGCGCCATCTTGGTGGCCAGGGAACGCTCGGCGTAGTTGTCAAAACCCAGCAGCTTGGCCAGGGCGTGCCGGCGCTTGAGGATTTCAGCCATCACCGGGGTGTTGTCCCAGGTGCCCGCATCCGGGCCCTGGTCAGAGGCGCGGGTGACGAAGGCCTCGTACACTTCCCGGCGCAGTTCCCGGTTTTCGCAGTAGGTCATCACCGGGTGGAAGCTGGGAAAATCCAGGGTGATGACGTAGCCGTCCAGGTCACGCTGGGCCGCCGCCTGGCGAGCACCGCCCAAGGCGCTCTCGGGCAGGCCGGCCAGCTCGCCGGCGTCGGTGATGTGCTTGAACCAGTGCTGGGTGGCGTCGAGCACGTTGTCGCTGAACTTGTTGGTCAGTTCGGACAACTCCCGGGCCAGGTCGGCGTAGCGTTTCTTGTCCTCCGCCGGCAGGTCCACGCCCCCCAGGCGGAAGTCCCGCAGGGTGTTTTCCACGGCCTTGCGCTGGGCCACGCTCAGCTGCGCGAAATCGTCCCGGGCGGCCAGCTTCTTGTAGGCCTCGCACAGAGCTGCGTTCTGGCTCACTTCGGTGCCGTATTCGGTCAGTTTCTCCAGGCAGGACTTGTAGACCTTGCGCAGGTCCTCGCTGTTCATGACCCCGTTCAGGTGGGAAATCACCGACCAGGCGTTGGAGAGCTGGTTGTCCAGGGCCTGCATGGGCTGTACGAGGGTCTCCCAGGTGGGTTCCTCCTGTTCGGCCAGCTGGGCAATTTTCAGGCGGTTCTCGCTGAGAATCTGGTCGATGGCCGTTTCCATGTGTTCGGTGCGGATGTGGCCAAACCTGGGCAACAGATCCTCGGTCAACAGCGGGTTATTCATAGGTCCCCTTCTCAGCCTTTAATGAATGCGTTAGCGTGCCGACATACAGGAGGTGGCGGTGGGGGATGGCTTTCAGAAACCGTGAGCCGCCATGAATGGCGGCGATCGAGCGTCACAGGGATGTGCCGCCAGGAGCGAGTTTCTGAAAGCCATCCCCCACCGTCACCGGGCTCCGTCCGGACACGTTATGAGGTCTATATGATGACGAATGTACGTTCTCACAAGGGTATCACACCAACATTCGGTGAACGGGCGTGGGTGGATCAGACCGCCGTGGTCATCGGCGACGTGGTCACAGGTGATGACGTGTCGGTGTGGCCGCTGACGGTGATCCGGGGCGACATGCACCGGATTCGCATCGGCCACCGGTGCAGCATCCAGGACGGCTCGGTGCTGCACATCACCCACGCCAGCACCTACAACCCCGGCGGTTACCCGCTCACCCTGGGGGACGACGTCACCGTCGGCCACAAAGCGCTGCTGCACGGCTGCACCATCGGCAGCCGGGTGCTGGTGGGCATGGGCTGCGTGGTGATGGACGGCGCCGTAATTGAGGACGAGGTGATCCTCGGCGCCGGCTCCCTGGTGCCGCCGGGCAAGCGGCTGGAATCCGGCCATCTGTACGTGGGTTCGCCGGCCCGGCAGGTGCGGGCGCTGAGCGATGAGGAGCGGGGCTTTTTCACCTACACCGCTGCCAATTACGTGCGCTTGAAGGACGAATACCGGGCCGGCTGATGCAGGTCAAAATTTGCGCAACGCCTGCTTGAAATCCCGGCCTCCGAACCTAGATTGGAACACAGGCAGCGTTTCACGGAGGACCTGCCGGTTGGCGCCACCGGCGGGGAGCGTTTCCGGAAACGAAGCTGAGTGTCTATTCAGGTTCGTGACCCGAGGAGGTGTTCCCATGAGTAACTTGAGTTTATGGAATCCGATCAATGAGTTTGAAGACCTGATGAACCGCTACAACCGGTTCTTCGGGATCAGCCGGGCCGGCAACGGAGAAGGCCGGGATCTGTTCCAGCGCAGCGACTGGGCGCCGGCGGTGGATATCCGCGAGACCGACAAGACCTTTGTCATCGAGGCCGAGCTGCCGGGGATGAACAAGGACGACGTCAAGGTGACGGTTGAGGACGGCGTGCTCACCATCCAGGGCGAGCGGCGCCAGGAAGAGGAAACCAAGGACAAGAAAGTGCACCGGGTCGAGCGGTTCTACGGCAGTTTCCTGCGCCGCTTTACCCTGCCGGACAACGTGGACGAGGGCAGCGTGAAGGCCAGTTTCAAGGACGGCCTGCTGACCCTGACGGTCAACAAGGCCGCTCCGAAAGCCCCCAAGGCCATCGAGGTGGAAGTCCACTGACCGGCTGAGCACCGCCCGCGCAGGCGGGCGGTGCTTCCTTCCCGTTGACCGCGATCAGTGCACCGTGTCTGAAGCGGTTTCCGCCCCGGCCTGCTTCAGGGCCTCGGCGTAGTCAGCGCTGCGGCGGTGCTGGGACACCCGATCCAGAATGGTCTGGCCCCGCTCATCCCGGGCGTTCAGGTTGCGCCCGGCGTCCACGAAAAACCCGATGAAGCGCGCGAAATCCTCCGCCCGCATGGCGTAGTAGGCCTTGAGCAACGCGTTGAAATCCGGGTCGATGCCGGTGTCATAGGGCTCGATGGCCAGGAAGGCCTTGACCCGTTCGTCACTCCACTCTTCCCCAATCACTTTCGGTTTGTCGGGTCCGCTCATGATCGTCCTCACTGGTCGTTGATGGTTGGCGTGGCGCCTTTCGCGGCCGGATCATCGCAGCTCGGATTGCGGATGGCAATCTCGACACGACGGTTTCGGGCCCGGTTCTCCGGGCTGTCGTTGGGCACCAGCGGATGGGTTTCGGCGCGGCCGGCGGCAATCACCCGGTCGGCGGGGATGGCCCGGTTCAGCACCAGTTCATGGACCACCGACACGGCGCGGGCCGCGGACAGATCCCAGTTCGACCGGAACCGACCGCTGCGGATGGGCCGGTCGTCGGTGTACCCGGACACCAGCACGTCGCCGCTGCAGGTTGCCAGAACCTGCACCACCCGGTCGATGATCGGGATCATGTCCGGTTTGATGGTGGCCTCGCCGGACTGGAAGGTGGCGTCCTCGGAGAACCGGATGACCACCTGCCGGGGGTCGTAGTTCACGCTCAGGGTGTCGCTGGCCACCTCGGCCTGCAGCTCCTGGATCAGCCGGGTGGCCAGGTCGATCACGCCGCCGGGGATCTGGGTAACCGCCGCCTCCGGGGCGCGCTCATCGATGAACTGGGGTTCGGTGGTGAGGGTGTCGCTCGGCTCCGGCAGGGACACCGAGTCCTGCTGGATCGGCGTGTCCGGGGCACCACCGACGTCCTCACCGATCACGTTGGCACTGCCGAACGCCATGGCCATGGAATTGGCCATGGCCCGGTACTTGTCGACGTCCATCTGGGCAAACGACAGCAGCAGGATGAAAAACGTCAGCAGCAGGGTGGCCAGATCGGCAAAGGTGACGATCCACGCCGGGGTGGCGTTGCGGGGCCGTGCCGGCCGCCGGGGCGCCGGGCCCGGCATCAGCCTTCACGCTCCGGGGCCAGGCCGGTCCGATGTTCCGGCACCACGAACGACGACAGCAGCTCGGTCATCACCCGGGGATTGTCACCGCGCAGGATGTTGCGCATGGAAGTGGTGATCAGCACCTGGTTGCGAACTTCGTCCTCCGCCTTGAGCTGGAGTTTGTCCGCCAGGGGCAGGGCAATCATCTGGGCGATGAAGGCGCCATACAGGGTGGTCAGCAGCGCCACCGCCATGGCCGGGCCGATGGACGAGGGATCGTCCAGGGTATTGAGCATCTGCACCAGGCCCACCAAGGTCCCGAGCATGCCCAGGGCTGGCGCCGAATCCCCGATGCCCCGGAACACCCGCTCGGCCACTTCATAGCGTTCCTGGGTCTGCTGGGTGTCCTGGGCCAGGGCCTCCTCCACCAGCTCCGGCGGGTGGCCGTCCACGCACAGGTTGATGGCCTTGCGCAGGAAGGGGTCGCCGGTGGTGTGATTCTCCAGCCCGAGAATCCCTTCCTTGCGCACCACCTGGGCCAGGCGCCCGACCTCCCGCACCAGGTCCGCCGGCCGGGCGACCCGGTCGGTGAAGGCGGCGGTCATGGCCAGCCGAAACGCGCTCATCACCGTGGCCAGGCGGAACTTGATCAGGGTGACCGCGAGGGTGCCGCCGACCACAATGGCCAGCCCAGGCAGGTTCAGGAAGGTCAGCAGCGAGGCGTTCGCCAGCATGGCCAGAACCAGGATGACAATGCCTGCCAGCAGGCCTACGAGGGTGAGTATGTCCATGCTTACAGCCTCGACGACTAGGTAACAGTTCCGAGTTACGGGCCGGCGTCAGTCCCGGCGCAAGGTGTCCATCACCGGGCCGGTCTCAGGGCGCACGCCCCGCCAGACCCGGAAGGCTTCCGCGGCCTGCTCCACCAGCATGCCCAGTCCGTCCAGGGTCCGGGCCGCGCCCTGCTCCCCGGCCCAGCGATTGAACACGGTGGTGGTGCCTAAAGCGTACATCATGTCGTAGCTGACCGATCCGCTGCCAATCACATTTGCGGGCAGCGGCGGCAGGTCCCCCTGCAGGCTGGCGCTGGTGCCGTTGATGATCACATCGAACGGGCCCGCGGCCTCGGCGAAGCCACAGGCACTCATACGCGTGGCACCGGCATTCGGTGCAAACAGCGCGACCAGCGCTTCGGCCCGGGCAACGGTCCGGTTGGCGATCACCAGGGTTGCCGGCGCCTCCGCCAGCAGCGGGCCAAGCACCCCGCGCACGGCGCCGCCGGCGCCCAGCACCAGAATCCGGCGGCCATTGAGCGTCACGCCCTGGTTGACGGTCAGGTCCCGCACCAGGCCAACGCCGTCGGTGTTGTCCGCCACCAGGGTGCCGTTCTCGTCCCGGTACAGGGTATTGGCCGCCCCGGCGTTCTCTGCCCGCTCCGTGCGCCGGCCGGCCAGGGCCCAGGCCTGCTCCTTGAACGGCACGGTCACGTTCAGGCCCTTGCCGCCCCGGTCAAAAAACGCCCCGACGGTGCCGGCAAAATCGTCCAGGGGCGCCTGGATGGCGATGTACTCCACCGGTTCACCGGTCTGGGTTGCAAACAGGCTGTGGATGCGCGGCGACTTGCTGTGACTGATGGGGTTGCCCACTACCGCGTAAAGATCATCCGCCATGGTTCGCCCCTAGCCAGTCCCGGGCCGTCAGGAAGTGGTCGGTCAGCCGGTACTCTTCAGTGCCCGGCGCCGGCGACCGGTTGTAGTCCCAGCGCACCAGCGGCGGCAGCGACATCAGGATCGACTCGGTGCGGCCGCCGGACTGCAGGCCAAACAGGGTGCCCCGGTCATAGACCAGATTGAACTCCACGTAGCGGCCCCGCCGGAACAGCTGGAAATCCCGTTCCCGCTCGCCATAAGGGTGGTCCATACGGTCTCGAACGATGGGCTCATAGGCGTCAATGTAGCTGTTTCCCACCGACTGCAGGAAACCAAAATCCCGATCAAAGTCGCCGGTGTTGTGGTCGTCGAAAAACAGGCCGCCGATGCCCCGGGGCTCCTGCCGGTGCTTGAGATAGAAATACTCGTCGCACCAGTGTTTGAAACGCGGGTACAGATCCTCACCGAACGGTGCGCAGGCGTCCCGGGCGGTCTGGTGCCAGTGCACGCAGTCTTCGTCGAAGCCGTAGTAGGGGGTCAGGTCGTAGCCGCCGCCAAACCAGTACACCGGCGCGGCGTCCTCCGGTGTAGCAATGAAGAACCGAACGTTGGCGTGGGAGGTGGGCACATAGGGGTTGTTGGGGTGAATCACCAGGGACACGCCCATGGCTTCCCAGCGGGCGCCGGCCAGATGCGGCCGGTGGGCGGTGGCGGACGCCGGCATGCGGTCGCCGGTCACGTGAGAGAAGTTGACGCCGCCTTTCTCAAACACAGCGCCGTCCGCAATCACCCGGCTGATGCCGCCACCGCCTTCGGGCCGGTCCCAGGCGTCGGTGACAAAGTCCGCCTGATGATCCAGGGCGCCGAGGCGCTCGCAAATGCGCTGCTGCAGGCCGAGCAGATACGCCTTAACGGCCTGGCTGTCCGGTTGATGGGCCATGCTGCCTCCTATCGAAGCTGTTGTCCGGTGACAATATCGAGAATACGGCTGGGCTTGCGGTTGCCCCCCAGGGCGCCGGGGACGATACGGTCCACGGCGTCGCCAAAGTAGCTCCGTACCTGCCAGATGTGGCGGGCGGGCTCACGGCCGGCGGGGTTGCAGGAGGTAGACACCAGGGG
Organism: Marinobacter sp. C2H3; assembly: GCF_037080155.1. Classification (NCBI taxonomy): domain Bacteria; kingdom Pseudomonadati; phylum Pseudomonadota; class Gammaproteobacteria; order Pseudomonadales; family Marinobacteraceae; genus Marinobacter; species Marinobacter sp. C2H3. The sequence continues at coordinate 597,138 of NZ_JBBBNZ010000003.1, forward strand.
CATACCCGTGGCGTGACACAGGGCGCGTACGACCGGGTGGTCGCTGACCCGCACCGCGATCGACCGGTGCTTACCCCGGACCCACTCGGGGACCTGTTCATTCACATCCGGCACCAGGCAGGTTACCGGGCCAGGCCAGTACTGGCAGGCCTCCCGCTGAAGTTCGGGGGGCAGGGGATCCAGCAGGAAACGCACCTGATCCACCGACGCCGCCACCAGGATCATGCCTTTCTCCATGGGCCGCTGCTTCAGCTCGAGAATCCGTTCCACGGCGGTCAGGTCCCAGGGGTCGCAACCCAGGCCCCACACGCCCTCGGTCGGATAGGCGATCACGCCGCCTTCCAGCACGGTGCGGCGGGCCAGGCGCTGTTGAAAGTCACTCAGGGGAGAAACGCAGGTCTCGCGGGTCGTCATGACAGTCTCGATGTCCGGATGAAGATCGGGAAGATGAGCACACCGGGTGTCAGGCCAGCCGCAGATAGCCGCCAGGAACGCTGGCAGCGAGCCCTTCCAGCTCCAGCAGCAACAGGGACTGCATCAGCGCATCGGCGGACAATCCGGTGGCCGAACCCAGGGTGTCGGTTGATACCGGATCATACCCCAAAGCCTCCAGCACCGCGATTTCCCGTGCCGCCAGACCGGTCAAATCCGGCCCGCGACTGATCTGGCTCAAATCGTCAGGCGCTTCGCTTTCAGCCCAGGCGCCGTCAAGCTCCGCCAGCACGTCGTCCACCGTTTCCACCAGGCAGGCGCCCTGGCGCAGCAGTGCGTGGCAGCCCCGGGCCACCGGATTGTGAATGGACCCTGGAATGGCGAAGACCTCCCGGCCCTGTTCCAGCGCCAGGCGAGCGGTGATCAGCGAGCCGCTCTTGAGGCCGGCCTCCACCACCAGAATACCCAGGGACAGACCGCTGAGAATGCGGTTGCGCTTGGGGAAATGGCCAGCTCGGGGCGGGGTGCCCGGCGGGTATTCGGAGACCACCAGCCCCTGCTCAAGGATCCGGTCACGGAGACGGCGGTGCTGATGCGGGTACACGCGATCCGGCCCGCAGCCGATCACCGCCACGGTGCCGCCGTTGGCGTCCAGGGCGCCGGTGTGGGCCGCGCCGTCCACGCCCAGAGCCAGGCCGCTGGTGACCACCAGGCGCCGGCCGGCCAGTTCGGCGGCAAAACGCCGGGCGTGGTCCAGGCCGGCAGCGGTGGCGTTACGGCTGCCGATAATGCCGATCTGCGGCCGGGCGAGCAGGCTCGCCTCCCCCTGCAGATAGAGCACCAGTGGGGCATCGTGAATGTGCCTCAGCGGGTCCGGGTAGGCGGCATCCGCGGGCGTGCAGAGGGCAACGCCAAGTCCATCGCAGTCCGCCAGAATGCGCAGCACCCCCGCCACTACCGGGTCGTCCCGGCGGCCCGCCTGCCAGGCCAGCACCCCATCGCGGGTTTCCGGGGCCAGGCCCATGGCGGACAGCGTCGCCGGTCCGAGACGCAGAAGGTCCGTGAGCGAATCCAACGCCTCGGAAGCGGCATGTCGATAGCGCAGGCCGAATCCGGGCAACAGGGTAAGGGCAATCCAGGGCGCGGCCGGGTGTTTCAGATCCGGCGTGGCGGTGGACGTCAAGTCAGAAATCGCGGCGTCAGCCGCCGGCAGCGAATCGGGCATGGGGACATCATCCTTGAAAGACAACGCCGGGCATCCTGCCCGGCGTCCATGGTATCAGCGGGCGCGGCTGGCGCCGCGCCGTGTCATCAGGGCCGTATCAGGGGTTGGTGACCTTATCACCCACCGCCAGCGGCCGGTTGGCCTGCAGGATCAGGCCATAGCTCATTTTCTCATAGGCCTGGAACACCATCAGCAGACCGGCCCGTTCGGACGGCAGCTCGATGGTTTCATTGGTCACCGGGTCCCGGACCAGCCGGCCAGCTTCCAGCACCGCCATCACGTTGCCCGGGGCCAGTCCGTCACGCTCGCCACGGTTAATGGCCACCACGTCATACTGGCCGATCTGGGTCACGCCGCCGTCCACTGCGATCATCGTGCCCTTGATCTGGCGGTCCGGTGCGCTGGGCACAAACTGGGTGGCCAGCGGACGGTTGACGGAGGTCAGCAGGCGGTCGCCAATGCGCACTTCCTGGTTCGATTCGGTCAGGTCCACGGTCAGCACGTCGCCGTTTTCCGCGGTGATTTTGCCGGCGCCGATGCTGCGGGCCTCCAGGCCCAGGAACTCGCCGGTATCCGGGTCTACGAATTCCTTGGTACGGCGGAAAATGCCAACCTTATCGGCCGGTTTGGTACCGCGGGCGTAAACCCGGTCGCCGGCGCCGGTAATGATGCGGCCGTCGGCGCCTTCAAGAACGTAGGGGGCGCTCTCCAGGACGTCCGGCGACACCACCCGGGTGTCGGTCAGGAAGCTGCTGATGGCGTCCAGCGGAATGGCCGGAATGGGCGTATCGATGGGCTCGGAGCGCACCTGGGGCGACAGCTTTACGACGTCGCTGGTGGCCACCTTGGTAATCCGCGGCTGTCCGTCCACGTAAATCAGCGCCAGCTGGTCGCCCGGGTAGATCAGATGCGGGTTCGCCACCTGGGGATTCACCTGCCAGATTTCCGGCCAGTACCATGGGCTCTTCAGGAAGCGCGCCGAAATATCCCAGAGGGTATCCCCCTTGACCACGGTGTAACGCTCGGGGTGATCGGGCCGCAGTTCAGGTGCCGCCTGGGCCCAGGAAGTGTACAGCAGCGCGACGGCCGCCAGAGCGTACAGCAGTTTCCTCATTGTGTAAGTCCTTGATCGCGTGCCTTTATGGTCATTGCATTCGGTTGGCCGGCAACCGGTCATCTGCAGATTATGACGTTGTTGTTCCCGTTACTATAGAAGAAGTCTCGCAAATTGTGATGTTATCTTTTGTTCTTCGAGTGGTTTCTGCCGGAACCGTGAAAGAATTTGCCTATCGACTGATCAGTTTGTACTCAATCGCCGAATCCGGGATAATTTGAGCATCAACCGGACAGCGGCACCGTGCCGCCCGGCAACGCAATCACAGGCCTGATACGCAACCCTTATGATTCTGAACATTCTCGAATACCCGGATCCCCGCCTGCGCACCCTCGCCAAGCCGGTGGAGACCGTTACCGATGAGATCCGCACGCTGATCGACGACATGTTCGAGACCATGTACGATGCCCCCGGCATTGGCCTGGCGGCCACGCAGGTGGATGTGCACAAGCAGATCATCGTGATGGACCTGTCCGAGGACAAGAGCGAGCCGCGGGTATTTATCAACCCGGAGATTACCGTGCTCGATGGCGATCTCGAAGCCATGCAGGAAGGCTGCCTGTCTGTGCCCGGCTTTTACGAGGACGTCGATCGGGTGGAGCATTGCCTGATCCGCGCGCTCGATCGGGATGGCAAACCGTTTGAGCTGGAGGCCACGGGCCTGCTGGCGGTGTGCATCCAGCATGAGATGGACCACCTGAACGGCAAGCTGTTTGTGGATTATCTGAGCGCGCTCAAGCGCAACCGCATCCGCAAGAAGCTGGAGAAGCAGCACCGCAAGAGCGCCTGAGCCCCTACCAGGCCGGCGCCAGAACACCATCACTGACCGGGCAACGCCCGGTCTTTTTGTCTTGAACGGAACAGAGACCCTAGCCACGTGCGCATCGTATTCGCGGGCACACCGGATTTCGCCGCCAGCGCGCTCCGGGCCCTGCTGACCACAGAACACACCGTTGTGGGTGTTTACACCCAGCCAGACCGGCCCGCCGGACGGGGCCGGAAATCCCAGCCCGGCCCGGTCAAGCAGGTGGCCCTCGATGCCGGGCTGCCGGTGTTCCAACCGGTGTCCCTGAAAACACCGGAGGCCCGGGAGGCCCTGGCCAACCTGGAACCGGACGTCATGATCGTGGCCGCCTACGGCCTGATCCTGCCCCAGGCCATTCTGGACGTGCCCCGCCACGGCTGCCTGAACATCCACGCCTCCCTGCTGCCCCGCTGGCGCGGCGCGGCGCCCATCCACCGTGCCATCGCCGCCGGCGATCCCGAAACCGGCATCACCATTATGCAGATGGACGCGGGCCTGGACACCGGGGCCATGCTGCTCAAGCGGGCGGAACCCATTCGCCCGGACGACACCGGCGGCCGCCTGCACGACCGGCTGGCCGAGCTGGGTGGCGTCGCCATCGTCGAAGCCCTTGCGGCGCTGGAACAGGGCGCCCTGCATCCCGAGCCCCAGGACGACGCCCAGGCCTGCTACGCCCACAAGCTGTCCAAGAACGAGGGCCACCTGGACTGGCAGAAGCCCGCGGACGAGCTGGCCCGAACGGTGCGGGCCTTCAACCCCTGGCCCGGAACGTTTACCGACCTTGGCGACCAGCGGATCCGGCTGCACGAGGCCAACGCGCTGGATCAGGCCACGAACCAGCCCCCCGGGACGGTGCTGCGGCGGGAACGGGACGGCATCGACGTCGCCTGCGGCACCGGCGTACTGAGGGTGACCCGGCTGCAGCTACCCGGCGCCCGGGCGCAGACCGTCAGCGATCTGATCAACGGCGGCAAGCCGCTGCTGATGCCCGGCCAGGAGCTGAACTGACATGAACCACGCCGCCACCTTGCCGCTGCGCGCCCTGGCCGCCCGGGTGCTGCTTGCGGTGGAGCAGGGGCAGTCCCTGTCCCAGTGCCTACCGCCCGCCCTCGCCGAGGCGGGGGACGATCAGCGGGCCGAACTGCAGGCCCTGAGCTACGGCGCCTGCCGCTGGTTCCACCGTCTGGACGACGAGCTGACCGGGCGCCTGAACCGGCCGCTGCGCCGTCAGGACCGCATCGTCCATCTCCTGATGATCGTCGCCCTGTTCCAGCTTCGCTTCAGCGAACGCCCGGGCTACGCGGTGCTGAACGAGACCGTCGAGGCCTGCCGGGCCCTGGGCCGGCCGCACCTGACCGGGCTGGTGAACGGGGTGCTCCGGGCCGCCGAGCGGGAGGGCGCGCCAACCCCCGGCACCGACGCCGCCCGCTTCAGCCACCCAGCGTGGCTGGTGGACAAGCTTCGCCACAACTGGCCCGATCACTGGCAGGCCATTCTGGACGCCAACAACGCCCAGGCTCCCATGACCCTGCGGGTGAACGCCCGCCAAACCACCCGGGAGGCCTATCTGGCGCGGCTCGCGGACATCGGCCTGGACGCACGGCCTACCGAACACGCGCCCCAGGGTATCCAGCTCGCCCAGCCCGTGCCGGTGGACGCGCTGCCGGGCTTCGCCGACGGCGCGGTCAGCGTTCAGGACGAGGCCGCCCAGTTGTGCACCGGCCTGCTGGACCTGCACCCCGGCCAGCGGGTGCTGGACGCCTGTGCGGCCCCCGGCGGCAAGACCTGCGCCATTCTTGAGGCCTGTGACGGCCTGGCCGGCGTGGTCGCCATCGACGAATCCGCCGATCGCCTGTCCCGCATTGATGAAAATCTGGACCGGCTTGGGTTAGACGCCACCGTGTTGCAGGGCGACGCCGCCGACACCGCGGCCTGGTGGAACGGCGAGCCCTTCGACCGCATCCTGCTGGACGTACCCTGCAGCGCCACCGGCGTCATCCGACGGCATCCGGACATCAAGCTGCTGCGCCGGGAATCGGACATCACGCCCCTGGCCGGCGTACAGATGGGCCTGCTTGAGGCCCTCTGGCCGCTGCTGAAACCCGGCGGGCGCCTGGTGTACGCCACCTGCTCGGTGTTCCCGCAGGAAAACCACCGTATAATCCAGCGATTCGGCAAACAGCAGCCGGACAGCCGCTTGGCCATGCCGGCGGTCGCCTGGGGGCTGGACACCGGCCACGGCCGCCAGCTGTTCCCGGAAATCGGCGGCCACGATGGCTTCTTCTACTCGGTACTGGAGAAACCCGAACCATGAAGATCCTGATTCTAGGCGCCGGCCAGGTCGGCGGCACCCTCGCGGAAAACCTGGCGGATGAAGCCAACGACATCACGGTGGTCGACAGTGACGGTGCTCGGCTCCGGGAATTGCAGGACAAGCTGGACATCCGCACCATTCAGGGCAAGGCCTCTTACCCGACCGCCCTGCGCCAGGCGGGCGCCGAAGACGCCGACATGATCATCGCCGTGACCAACAGCGACGAAACCAACATGGTCGCCTGCCAGGTCACCAAGCTGCTGTACAAGACCCCAACCACCATCTGCCGGGTGCGCGCCAACGCCTACCTCGCCAAGACCGAGCTGTTCTACCAGCGGGACATGGCCAAGGACCTGGACAGCCTGCGGGGCTTCCCCATTGACGTGCTGATCAGCCCCGAGCACCTGGTGACCCGCCACATCACCCGGCTGATCGAATACCCGGGCGCGCTCCAGGTACTCGAATTCTCCAACGGCCTGGTGCGGCTGGTGGCCATCCGGGCCACCGAGGGCGGTCCCCTGGTGGGCCATGAACTGTCGTACCTGCGCACCCACATGCCCCGCATCGACACCCGGGTGGCGGCCATTTTCCGCAAGGACCGGGCGATCATGCCGGCCGGCGATACCGTCATCGAGGACGGCGATGAAGTCTTCTTCATTGCTGGCGCCGACCACATCCGCTCGGTGATGAGCGAGCTGCAGCCCCTGGAAAAGCCCTACAAGCGCATCTTTATCTGCGGTGGCGGCAACATCGGCTACCGCCTGGCCAGCACCCTGGAAGGCCGCTATCAGGTAAAACTGCTGGAGCGTGGCCACGACCGCTGCGTCATGCTGTCCGAAAGCCTGCGCAACACCGTGGTGCTGGAGGGCAACGCCGCCAACAAGGAAATCCTCCTTGAGGAGAACATCGAGAGCACCGACGTGTTCTGCGCCGTCACCAACGACGACGAGGCCAACATCATGGCGTCGTTGCTGGCCAAGCGACTCGGCGCCCGCAAGGTGTTCACCCTGATCAACAACCCGGACTACGTGGACCTGATCCAGGGCGGTGAGATCGACGTGGCCATCTCACCCCAGCAGACCACCATCGGCAGCCTGCTCACCCACGTGCGCCGGGGCGACGTGGTCAACGTGCACTCCCTGCGCCGGGGCGCGGCCGAGGCCATTGAAGCCATTGCCCACGGCGATCATCGGTCCTCCAAGGTGGTCGGCAAGCGGCTGGACGAGATCAAGCTCCCGGAGGGCACCACCATTGGCGCCATCGTGCGCCACAACGAGGTGCTGATTGCCCACGACCACCTCCGCATACAGCCGGATGACCACGTGATTCTGTTCCTGGTGGACAAATCCCGCATCCGGGACGTGGAAAAACTGTTCCAGGTCGGCCTCACCTTCTTCTGACCGCCGACACGCGCTTAGAAATGCCGCGCCGGCCGGCGTATAATGCGCAGCTTTCGAAGATGCCCCGCCGGAACGCCGGGGCGACACACGGACCAATCAGCAGGCAATCGTCGTGACAGACAAGGCAACCAACACCTCCGCCCCGGACATCGGGACCTTCCAGGGCCTGATTCTGGCCCTGCAGAACTTCTGGGCGCAGCACGGCTGCGTGGTGCTCCAGCCGCTGGACATGGAAGTGGGCGCCGGGACCTTTCACCCCGCCACGTTCCTGCGGGCCATCGGGCCGGAAACCTGGAACGCCGCCTACGTGCAGCCCAGCCGCCGACCCACTGACGGCCGTTACGGCGAAAACCCGAACCGCCTCCAGCATTACTACCAGTTCCAGGTGGTGCTCAAGCCGTCCCCGGACAACATTCAGGAGCTGTATCTGGATTCCCTGCGCGCCCTGGGCCTGGACCCGCTGGTGCACGATATCCGGTTCGTCGAGGACAACTGGGAGTCGCCGACCCTGGGCGCCTGGGGCCTCGGCTGGGAAATCTGGCTGAACGGCATGGAAGTCACCCAGTTCACCTACTTCCAGCAGGTGGGCGGTCTGGAATGCTTCCCGGTCACCGGCGAGCTGACCTACGGCCTTGAGCGCATCGCCATGTACCTGCAGGGCGTCGACAGCGTGTACGACCTGGTGTGGACCCACGGCCCGGACGGCGTGGTCACCTACGGCGACGTGTTCCACCAGCAGGAAGTGGAGATGTCCACCTACAACTTCGAGCAGGCGGACACCGAGTTCCTGTTCCACAGCTTTGACGTGCACGAGCGGGAGAGCGCCCGGCTGATTGACGCCGGCCTGCCGCTGCCCGCCTACGAGCAGGTCCTCAAGGCCTCCCACACCTTCAACCTGCTGGACGCCCGCCACGCCATTTCGGTGACCGAGCGCCAGCGTTTCATCCTGCGGGTCCGCACCCTGGCGCGCGCCGTTGCCCAGGCCTACTTCGACAGCCGCCGGGCGCTCGGCTTCCCGCTGGCGCCGGAGGCGTTGCGCAAGGAAGTTCTGGCCGCCGCTGAGGCCGCCGATGCCAAGGCCGAAGGCAAGGCCAACAAGAAGGGCAAAGCGAAAAACGGCCACACCGCACCGCAGGCACAGGGGAACGCATAACCATGGCTACACAGGATTTTCTGGTCGAACTGGGCACGGAAGAGCTGCCGCCCAAGGCCCTCAAGCCGCTGTCCGACGCCTTTACCCAGGGCATCACCCAGGGCCTGGACGCCGCCGGTGTTGGCTTTGGTGCGGTGGAAGCCTTTGCGGCGCCCCGACGGCTGGCCGTGCGCATCCGTGACCTGGAAGACGCCCAGCCGGACAAGCCGGTGGAAAAACGCGGCCCCGCGGTAAAAGCCGCCTTTGACGACGCCGGCAACCCGACCCGCGCCCTGACCGGTTTTGCCACCTCCCTCGGCATTACCCCGGACCAGCTCGACACCCTGGAAACCGACAAGGGCGCCTGGGTGGTGTACCGCACCATCGAAAAAGGGCGCCCCATCGTGGAGTTGATGCCGGAGCTGGTGGAGCAGTCCCTGGCGGCGCTGCCAATTCCGAAACGCATGCGCTGGGGCGCCCATCGCACCGAGTTTGTCCGCCCGGTCCACTGGGTGGTGCTGCTGTTCGGCAACCAGGTGATCGACGCCCCGATCATGGGCCTCAAGCCCGGTAACAAGACCCGCGGGCACCGGTTCCACTGCCCGCAGTCGCTGATTATTCCCACGCCAGGCGATTACGAGCTGGTGCTGCGGGAAGAGGGCTACGTGCTGGCCGACTTCGCCGAGCGTCGCGCCCGCATCCGCGCCGGCGTTGAGGCCCTGGCAAAGAACGAAGCCGGTGGCCATGCGGTCATCGATGAGGCCCTGCTGGACGAGGTCACCGCCCTGAACGAGTGGCCGGTGCCGCTGATGGGCCGCTTCGAGGAACGCTTCCTCAAGGTGCCCGCCGAGGCGCTGATTTCCTCCATGAAGGAACACCAGAAATACTTCCACGTGGTGGACGACGCGGGCCGGATGCTGCCCCTGTTCATCACTGTGGCCAACCTGGAGAGCAAGGACCCGACCCAGGTCATCTCCGGCAACGAGAAGGTGATTCGCCCGCGCCTGTCGGACGCCGCCTTCTTCTACGAGACGGATCTGAAAACCCGCCTGGAAGACCGGGTGGACGCCCTCAAGCCCATCGTGTTCCAGGAGAAGCTGGGCAGCCTGTACGATAAATCCGTGCGGGTCGCCGCGCTGGCCGGGAAGATCGCCGACGCCATCCACAGCGAACCGGCGCTGGCCAAGCGGGCCGCCATGCTGGCCAAGACCGACCTGGTCACCGAGATGGTGCTGGAATTCACCGACCTGCAGGGCATCATGGGCCAGTATTACGCCGCCCACGACGGCGAGCCGGCGGACGTCGCCAAGGCGCTGAACGAGCAGTACATGCCCCGCTTTGCCGGCGACGAGCTGCCCACCACCCTGACCGGCTGCGCCGTGGCCATCGCCGATCGCATCGACTCCCTGGTGGGCCTGTTCGGGATCAACCAGCCGCCTTCCGGCACCCGGGACCCGTTCGCCCTGCGCCGGGCTGCGCTGGGGGTGCTGCGCATCATCATTGAGCGCGAACTGCCGCTCGACCTGAAAACCCTGTGCGACTGGGCCGCCGCCGAACACACCAGCCTGACCGAAGCCGACGCGGCGGACGCCGTAGTGGACTACATGCTGGAGCGCTTCCGCGCCCACTATGAAGAACAGGGCATCGGTGCCGAAGTGTACCTGGCCGTACACGCCCGCCGTCCAACCCGGCCGCTGGACTTTGACCGCCGGGTGAAAGCCGTGGAGGCCTTCCGCCAGCTGCCGGAAGCCCAGGCGCTGGCCGCCGCCAACAAGCGGGTGTCCAACATCCTGACCAAACAGGGTGGGGACGACGTAGGCGAAACGGTGAACGACGCGTTGCTGCAGGATGCGGCCGAGAAAGCCCTGGCGCAGGCCGTGAACGAGCAGTCCGACGCCGTGCTGCCGATGTTCGAGCAGGGAGACTACGCCAGCGCGCTGAGCTCCCTGGCCAGTCTGCGGGCTCCGGTGGACACCTTCTTCGACGAAGTGATGGTGATGGCGGAGGACGAGGCCGTCCGGAACAACCGCCTGGCGCTGCTCAACCGCCTGCGCAACCTGTTCCTGCGGGTGGCGGACATCTCGGTTCTGCCCACCGCAGGCTAACCCTGCCTCGGGCGGTCGGTGCCGGCGTGCCGGTCCGATCGCCCGTCTCCCTAGCTGCGCCAGAAGTCCGGTGACAGCATCACCAGCACGCTGAGCAGTTCCAGCCGCCCCAGAATCATCGAAATCATCAGCACCCACTTGGCGCCGTCCGGCAGAGACTGGAAATTGCCCGCAGGCCCGATGATGTCTCCCAGGCCCGGCCCAACGTTGGTCAGCGCCGTCAGTGCACCGGTAAAGCTCGTCACCAGATCCAGCCCAAGGATACCCAGGAGGGACGTCATCACCGCCAGGGTGGCCAGGAAGATGAACGAGAAGGCGACGCTGGAGGCCACGATGTCGTCGCTGATGACCCGCCCGTTATAATTCCGGGCGAAGACCGCGTGGGGATGCAGCAGCCGGCGAATCTGCTCCCGCAGTAGCAGCATGGACAGCTGGAACCGGAACACCTTCATGCCACCGGCGGTGGAGCCGGAGCAGCCTCCCACGAACGTGATGAACAGGAAGATCACCACGGCGAACGGCCCCCACAGGGTGTAATCCTGGGAGGCATAACCGGTGGTGGTTACCACCGAGGTTACGTTGAACAGCGCCTCCACGTAGGCGGTAAAAGGATCGACATGGTCGGTGACCACCCGGTAGACCGCCAGCACCGCTGCGATCGCCACCAGCAACACCAGGAAAAATCGAACCTGTGAGTCCCGGAACAGGGGGCTGCGCTGGCCATGCACAAAGCGCACAAACAGGAAGAAGGGCATGCCGCCGATGGCCATGAACACCGTCGACGCCAGCAGGATGCCCGGCGTGTCGAACTTGCCCATGGACTGATCAGAGGTGGAATAGCCGCCGGTGGAGACCGTGGTCAGGGCGTGGTTGACCGCGTCAAACAATCCCATTCCCAGCGTCCAGTAACTGAGCACGCACAGGATGGTGATGCCAAGGTAAACGCCCACCAGGCTACGGGCCAGACTGCTGGTCCGCGGCACCGCCTTCTCGCTCCACTCAGACGATTCGGTGGCGAACAGCCGCATGCCGCCGATGCGCAGGAACGGCAGGATTGCCACCGCCATACCAATAATCCCGATGCCGCCCATCCACTGCATGATGGAGCGCCAGAGCAGAATGTCTGCAGGCAGGTCGTCGAGCCCGGAGAGCACCGTCGAGCCGGTGGTGGTAATCCCGGAAATGCTTTCGAAAAACGCGTCGGTGACGCTGAGATTAAGACCGCTCCAAAGCAGAGGAAGGCTGGAAAACAAGGGGATGACGATCCACGCCGACACGGTCAGCAGGAACATCTGGCGCTGCTTGAGCGCGTGATTTCTGCGGCGGGTGACCATCAGGGCGGCCAAGCCCGTGCCAAAGCAGATGGCCGCCGACTTCACAAACGCCGGCCAGTCCGGTGACTGATCGAGCATCAGCAGGTTCACCGGCAAGGTCATCAGAAAGCTGAGCAGGATCAGCAGAAATCCGAGGATCTGGACAATAGGCCGAATGCTCACTGCGTAGCGGCTCCGCGCGGGGCGTGATAACGAGAGAATACGCGCTGTTATACACGTTCTTAGGCTAAAATCCCACCGGAATCTGGTAGGGTAAGGGCTGACATAGAGGGCCGGTCCGGGAGGGAAAGCGCCGTGCAGAGCAAACAGCAGATCGCCGTGATTGGCCTGGGCGTCTTCGGCGAAACCATTGCCCGGGAGCTGACCCAACTGGGGCACGACGTTCTCGGGGTCGACCAGGACGAACAGATCGTTGATCGGTTATCGGAGTGCATGACTCACGCTGTCATCGCCGACGTCACCGACGAACAGGCCATCGAAGAACTGAGCCTGGCCGACTACGACGTCGCCGTGATCGCCATTGGCCGCAACTTCGAGGCCACCCTGCTGGCCACCATGCACCTGCAGAAAGTCGGCCTGAAGAAAATCTGGGCCAAGGCCCTGACCCGCCAGCACCAGAAGATCCTTGAGCGCCTGGGCGTGCACCGGGTGATCGCCCCGGAATTCGAAATGGGCATCCGCATCGCCCAGGAGCTGAACTACCCGAACGTGCAGAACTACATCGGCCTGGGTGATCGGGACTATGTGGTGGAAATCGTCGCCGGCGACAGCCTCAACGACCGAACCTTCGGTGAGCTGATCGAGGAAACCGGCACCGATGTCCGTTTGCTGGTGGTCAAGCGGGCCACCAGCGTTCACCACCGGCCTGCGGATACCTTTACCCTGCGCAAAGGTGATCACGTGGTCATCGGCGGCACTCTGGACGATTTCCGAAAATTCGAACAGTACCTGTAGCCACCCATGCGCTTTCAGACCCGGGACCTGCTCCCCATTCGCCCCCGAAACGATCGCCAGGGCCCCAATCGCATCCGACCGCCCGGGCTGTTGATCGAAGGGTTTGTCATCCTGATCATCATTGGCACCGGCCTGCTGAAGCTGCCCTGGGCGACCGTATCACCCATCAGTTGGCTGGACGCCGCGTTTACCGCCACCTCGGCGGTGACGGTAACGGGCCTGACGGTGGTGGATACCGGCTCCGAGTTCACCCTGTTCGGCCAACTGGTGATTCTGGCCCTGATACAGCTTGGTGGCCTGGGCCTGATGACGTTCGCCGTACTGACCGCACTTGCGCTGGGCTTCCGGCTGGGTCTGCGCCACCACCTGGCGGCCCAGGAGGCGTTCAACGAGATCTCCATCACCACCGCCAAATCCGCCGGGGCCCACATCGCGCTGTTTGCCCTGGCGGTTGAAGGGCTCGGCGTCGTCTTGCTGGCCGCCCAGATGGTGCCGACGCTGGGGTGGGGGGAAGGCCTGTATCAGGCCCTGTTCTACAGCATCTCCGCCTTCAACAACGCCGGCTTCGGCCTGTCCCCGGACAGCCTCACCGGGTATGCGAACCAGCCCGGCGTGTTGCTGACCGTAAGCGCCCTGTTCATCGTCGGCGGGCTGGGCTACCTGGTGGCTCGGGAACTTCTGGAAAAGCGCCGGGTTTCCAGGCTCTCGGTTTACGCGCGGATGATCCTGTGGGGCACGCTGATTCTCAACCTGGTGGCCGCCGGGCTGTTTTTCGCCATGGAAATCGGCAACCCCCAGACCCTTGGCGGCCTGTCCAGCCTGGGCGACCAGCTGATGGCGGCCTGGTTCCAGGCCACCGTCACCCGCACCGCCGGTTTCAACTCCCTGGACATTGGCGCACTCACCACCGGCAGCTGCGTGCTGTTCCTGCTGCTGATGTTCATTGGCGGCGCCCCCAACTCCACCGCCAGCGGCATCAAGCTGTCTACGTTTATCGTGCTCCTGTCCGCCACCCGCTCGTTCCTGCGGGGTAACCTCAACGTCACTTTGGGCCGGCACTCCCTGTCCAACGAGACGGTGATGAAGGCTCTGGCGGTGACCACCCTGGCCATGGCCGTGATCTTCCTGGGCATACTCGGCGTCAGCGTCACCGTCAAAGGCCCGTTCCTCGATATCGCGTTCGAGGTGGTCTCTGCCTTCGGCACCGTCGGCCTGTCCCGGGGCCTCACGGGCGAGCTGGACACCGCCGGCAAACTGATCATCATGGCCACCATGCTGATCGGCCGGGTGGGGCCCCTGACCCTCGGCTACATGCTCACCGTGCGCCGCAAGTCCCTGGTGCGCTACGCCAACACCGAATTCCCGGTGAGCTGATTGGCCGCAGGACACAGGACGAAGAGATTTTTCATCCGAAGCGATCACAGGGCTGGAAAAGTGGGATTGATTCCGTATAATACCGGCCGTTGTTCGGCGTGTGGCGCAGCTTGGTAGCGCACTTCGTTCGGGACGAAGGGGTCGCAGGTTCGAATCCTGCCACGCCGACCACTTTCCCGCGTTGTTTCTGAACACCCCCTGTATTTGAATCCCCCTCCGATGTCATCGCCACCTCTGGCGCATCGTTTCTGTCTTGTTGATGAGTCTGCTAATGTTCTGCGATAAGACTGTCGTGGAGGGATACATTGAGCAAGGCAACGGAATCGGCGTCCGGCAACTTTTCGTTTCTGTCAGAGCACGATGCCCTGTTCGTGGAACTGGCTGATTGCGCAGAACGGGCCTTCGCCAGCGACCCCAAGAGTACCCTGATCGGCTGCAGTACTATCTCGATGTGATTCGACAGTTACCGGGCGTTGAACAAGCGGACCTTGTTGTTCCTCAGTACCTTTGTAATAAAAACCTTGATCCTGAGATTGAATCGGAAATCATCGATATTTCCAAAAGTATCTCGAGATCACTAAGAGATAAAACCCAGGATTTTTAATGATTATTTCAGGAACCGGGCAGGGATTTTCAGCCAGTTGGCACTGACAGTTTCACGATTGATGTTTTCCCTATCATGATCAAACATCAACCTTTTTACTGGCGCCCTCCGCCTGCCCTGCCGAAATAAATTCAAACCACGAAATCAAAATCTTTTCGAAGGCACTGATTGAAATATTTTCAACGTATTCGGCATCATGCAGTGAGTACACTGTGGCGTCGGTGGGCGTCAACTTAACGCTCCACGTTTCGCGCTCCCACTCCACACCCGTTGACTCTGCGCGCTTCGCTAATTCAATCTTTTCGAGTCCTTCTTCTAAACTGGACAGAACGTCCGGAATATCCAGACCGCCGTCATCCATTAATACACACGCTAGTGGACTAATGCCGTCGTCATTTTCAACTGATGACCGACAAAAAGGAATCAAATATCCACCTGCATTTTCCCAAGAAAAATATACCGTCATCTAATAGCCTCAAATTTTTGGGTAGACCGTCGTTTTAGGTTTCAAAAAGCCTTCAACCCTAACACCGCTTGGCGTAACGCCAGTCCATTTATTGCCGATTATCGTTTTATTTTTATACGCAGCATCCACCTCGACTTTGATGCGATCGGCGCTCCAGAACTCCGGGAACATGGTCGATACGCCACCACTATTCGTCTTTGGCAAGAAACTACCCGGGTTCTCGGGATCTGAAACTTCAATCCTGGCGCTGTAAACGCCGTGAGCGTTGGGCGACGATGCGGTCCCGGGAATCACTCTAACTCCGCCTAGTGCCGTTGAATGCCCTCCAACGACTTTTCCATCTGGCTTGACCTCAGCATTTAGTACATGGCCATCAAAGTCTATCGGTGCTGTGACATGTTTAACGTCCTCAGCCGCTTGGGCGTTGAGCTCCATCTCGGTTTGGGAATTTGGAATGGTCTGCCTTTCACCACCAGCCCTCTTCTGAAACACCACATACAACGGCTCAACCCCACTATCCGTAGGAAAACTCACGATCCGTTCAATCTGATCCTCAAACGGCCGCTCATAGTCCCCCGCAGTGATCGCCTCCTGCCGATCCTCTTTGATCGGCGTCACCAGAATGCGATGAGGGTTCACGCCGGAAACGGCCGGATATTCTGTGGTCTCAACCGGCCGATAGCCACTTTCGTCCGGGTACCAGACGAGGGTGACGTCGTTGTCGACCACCGCTTCAAAGTGCTCGCCAACGGACGTTGCCTGAACAACCTGAGGAACTCGCGCACTACCGAGCCAATCAACCGAACAACACATGGAGCAGGTTTGCCAACCGGGAACGCCGACGCCAAGCGGTTCAGGATCAGTTGAGAGCAGATCAGGGTTTTCTGTGTGCCTACTGCGAGATTGACCTGATCGAAAAAGCGGCGAATGGAGACGCGGACTTCCGCGTTGAACATTTTCATCCGAAATCGGATCATAAAGGTCCCCTAAACTGGAACCTGGAGTGGCAAAACCTGTTAGGTTGCTGTCACGGGGGAAGTCAACGCACTGTTGCTGATGCGGCAACCCGCTTCACAAGTCCGGACACGTCCTGTGACATACCGAAAGCGGACAAAAATCTTGATGGAGTCATCCTCAATCCAATTCACTTGCCGGCTTTCCCGGCGGTTTTCTCCTGTAGCCGAAGCACCGGTGAACTGTCTGTGCTGGCGGCACACTGCGTAAAAGCAGGGGTCAATGTTCAACAAGCAGAACAGACCATACGTGAACTGAACCTGAACGCACCGAGGCTTAATCGGCTAAGGCAACAGGTTTTAAATCAACTCAATCGCGATTTACAGACGTTGCTACAGCGAGGGGTAGCCATGGGTAACGCAAGGCAGCAGCTTGCGGCGGTTTACCTCACAAAGTCCGCCAACGGCAAATGGCGCGCCTTCTTTACGGCCATACGCAGCTACCTTGGGAGTGATGCCGAGCGGCATCTTAAGCGGTCGGGGTACCGTGGGTAGATTGAGCTAACCAACCGCAATGACCAGCAGACCTAAAATCAAGCAGCCCGCTTGAGTGCGTGATGCCCCCGTCAGACAGAGATGCCGCGCTATTCTGATTGCTCGTCGCGAAAGCAGACCTTGCCGTGTTCGTGATACCACCGCTTGATCTCATCAACGATGCCTCGTGGCGAATCTTCGCGGCCCGTCTCAGGAAAAAAGATCAAATCGCTTTTTGATGGGTGTTCAACCAACTCGTTGAATTGATTTACAAACTTACTTTCTTCATCTTCGCTAATATCCTCGTTCCAGAACCACCGCAATGCATCCAGGAATTCGTCTTCGGCATAATCGCTCAGTTTCTTTTTTATCAGAATCATCATTTCCTCCGATGCATCTCAATGTGATTTGAGGGAGTTACCACACGTAAATTCTCAACGTCGTATACCAGGCCACCGTTTCTAATTTCCAGAACGTGATGAATTTCATATCGGTTCCTTTTGCCAGCTTGATCATTAAGCCTGGTAAAAGGCGCTCTACCAGCTCTAATGGCTTTCTGGTTTCGAGAACCGAAGTGCCCCATCAGTTCTTGATCGCGGGCCACCTCCAGCCAAAACGCCTCACGGAACCGATCAAAACTGGCAAATTCGCGCCCCCGTAGCCGATCTGCAATTTTTGCCGGTATTGGTGCCCCAAGATCTCTGGAGGCACTTTCCAACCAGATTCCGGTGATTTCTTCGCCATTTCCTGTTACCACGCCTCTTTCATCCCGTGCCGTCTTCCGAAACACCAAATACAACGGCTCAATCCCGCTGTCCGCAGGAAAGCTCACGATCCGTTCAATCTGATCTTCAAACGGCCGCTCATAGTTCCCCGGCGTGATCGCCTCCTGCCCCTCCTCCCGGATCGGCGTCACCAGAATGCGGTGAGGATTCACACCGGAATCGGCCGGGTATTCTGTGGTCGCGACCGGGCGATAGCCGCTGTCGTCCGGGTACCAGACGAGGGTGACGTCGTTATCGACCACCGCTTCAAAATGCTCGCCGATGCGCCTCGCCTGAACAACCCGAACCGTATCGCCGTGCCCGGTTTCGTGATTAGCGTGATACCCGGAGACCCTGAGCTTGCCGCTCTCATCCATATGTAGATGGAATCGCACCCGGATGGCGGCCTCTGAGATCGCTCGCAGCTCCTCCTCGGTGTACAGCGTGCCATCGCCGAGCTTTGCCGGCCACAGCGCCAGCAGGGCTACGCCGGCGGCGGAGGTAAGCACGCTGGCGCCGAGCCGCATCGCCATAGCCCACCCCTCCGTTAGCCGCATCGACGAGCCGGCGACCAGGTCCAATGGGCGCAGGGCGCTGGCGCCGGACGTGTTAGCCGTCGCAAACAGAGCCAGTGCACCGAAGTTACTGGCTTTCTCCTCACCCTCGTTGCTGTCGGTATCGCCGTTGGGCCGGGTGCAGGACTTGGCAAACACCTTGGGCCCGAGCGGTGGCAGCGCAAAGTTTTCCGAAATCACCGCAACGGGTGGAAAGGTGTTTGGCGGCGGCTCAGGCACCGGTGGCTCCGGTGTGTAGGTCAACGCCGGCGGCGGTGGCAGGCTGTCGCTCTGCCCGTATCCGGGCGCGCGGGCCGCAAAATCCCGGTCGCCGAAGCGAATCCCGAGCGCATCAGCAGCCAGAGGGTTGATGGCACCGCTGGGGCTTTCCGAGCGCACAACGCGGCCGGCCACCACCTGAAAAAGGGGGATCGACGGGGTATCGCGGAGCAGCACCAGCTCACCGTTGGCAAGCTGATCCTTGAGTCGCGCCGGGCGAACAGTGGGTGGAAGTTGGCGAGCCAGTTCCTGATCGCTGTACCGGTCCCAGCCACCGTCAATCATCAGCGCTTCGTGAAGCGCAAGAGTCTGCGGGTCTGCAATTCGGGTCACGTCCGTGTTTCCGAAGCCAGTGAGGGGGGCGTTGTTGGCGCCTTACACCAAAACGCGTTCATCCATGGGGTTTGGATACGGCGCGGGCACTGCCCGCCCCGGTATGCCGCTGTTACACGGCGGGAACGGCAGCGCCTTCAAGGTATTGGGCGAGAGCGCCGTCCGGATTCTCGGCCTCGATCAGCTCGCCATCGGTTTTGTAGCCGCGGGACAGAAGATTGGCTTCCCGCCATTGGTTGCCGTTCGCGCTGACAAACAGACAGATGCCAAGACCGACGAAGTTGGCGATAACGTCAGCAATTGGGCCTGGCATGGTCAGGCCGGCGACATAGCCGGCCCCGAAACCGGCGGCCAGAATCACAATGCCGTGAAGCCACAGATGCTTGACGAGCGCCCAGATACCGCCGAAGAAAAAGCCCGGCAGGACCAGCCCTGTTTGACGGCGACGCGGGTTCCAGAGGGGTGCGTGAAGATTTTGAACGATTTCATATCCCTATCCTTGGTGTGGTTTCCATAAAAGGAGCCGGCGCATTGCGCGATCCGGATCCGTTGCTCATCCTGAGCAGCAGGAACTATACCCCCGGGCCAAGTGACAGATCAACGTTCCTGCGCGCCTCTGAGTATTTCGCCGCTGGCGTTCTTCCGGCCTTCCCCAAAGCACCAAATCCCGGCCATACTCGTATACCCACCGTTCGACGGCGGGGCTCTCCCACCGTCACCCCTACCAACAACAGGAGCACACCATGATCGGATACGTCACCATCGGCGTCAGCGATATGAGCAAGGCCAAGCAGTTCTACAGCGATCTGCTGGCGGATCTGGGCGCGAAGGTTCTGCTGGATCTGGAGCGGATCGCGTTCATCGGCAAGAACATGGGGTCTCCCATGCTGGCGGTCTGCAAACCCTACAACGGCGAGGCCAACCATCCGGGCAACGGCAACATGTTTGCCATTCAGCCGGGCTCCAAGGAGGCGGTGGACGCCTACTACAAGAAGGCGATTGAGCTGGGCGCTACCTGCGACGGTGAGCCGGGGCAGCGGATTCCGAACCAGTTCTACGGCGCCTACGTGCGGGACCCGGACGGCAACAAGCTGGCGTTCTTCCACTTCGGCTGAGTGCCCCGCCGACGCCCGTGACAGGGCAAGCCGGCCCGGCGACCCCGCAACGGGGAACGCCGGGCCGGGCGGTCAGGCGGTGGCAGCAACGTCCGCCTGACCCGCCTTGATCAGGGCATAGCCCACGCCGATCACCACGGAGCCGGCGGCGATCGCCAGCAGGTAGGGCAGCACCGCGCTCACCGCGTTGGGAATGGCCAGTACGAACAGCCCGCCGTGGGGCGCCAGCAGTTTTACCTGGAACAGCATGGACAGGGCGCCGGTGAGCGCGCCGCCCACCATGCACACCGGGATCACCCTCAGCGGGTCCTTGGCCATGAACGGAATGGCCCCCTCCGAAATGAAGCACAACCCCAACACGAACGACGCCCGGCCGGCCTGGCGTTCCGCCTCAGCGAACTTCTGCCGGGCGATGAACGAGGCCAGGCCCATGCCGATGGCCGGCACCATGCCCGCCGCCATCACCGCCGCCATGGGGGCGGAGCCGCCGCTGCTTTCGGACAGCAGCCCGACGCCGAAGGTATAGGCGGCCTTGTTCACCGGCCCGCCCAGGTCAAAGCACATCATCGCCCCCAGGATGGCGCCCAGCAGCAGGGCGTTGGTGGTGCCCAGGTTCTCCAGCCAGTGGGTGAGGCCGGTCATGATGGACGCCACCGGGCCACCAATCACGTAGATCATGCCCAGGCCGGTGACCAGGCTGGCCACCAGGGGGATGATCAGGATCGGTTTGAGGGCCTCCACGCTCTCCGGCAGGGGTAGATGGCGGCTGACGGCCCGGGCGGTGTAGCCGGCCAGGAAGCCGGCGGCGATGCCGCCCAGGAAGCCCGCGCCGAGCGTGCCCGCCAGATAGCCGCCGATCATGCCCGGGGCCAGGCCGGGGCGGTCGGCGATGGACCAGGCAATGTAGCCCGCCAGCAGCGGGATCATCAGCTTGAAGGCGGTACCACCGCCAATCTGCATCAGCGCCGCAGCGAGGGTGCCTTCCTGTTTGAACGCCTCGATGCCAAACACGAACGAGAGCGCAATCAGCAGGCCGCCGGCCACCACCATGGGCAGCATGAAGGACACGCCGGTGAGCAGGTGATTGTAGGGGCCCTTGCGCTCCGACCCACCGGAGCCGGTCGCTTTGGCGGCGCTGGCGCCGGCTTCAGCGGTGGCCTCGTTCAGGGCCCGCTCCAGGGTCTGGGCCGGCGCCTTGAGGGCGGTGCCGGTGGAGGTTCGCCAGAGGCGTTTGCCGGCGAAGCGGCTGGGGTCCACTTCAATGTCGCAGGCGAGGATCACCACCTCGGCCTCGCGGATTTCCGCCTCGGTGAGCGGGTCCTGGGCGCCCACGGATCCCTGGGTTTCCACCCGGATGCGGTAACCGGCGGCTTCAGCGGCGCCCACCAGGGCCTCGGCGGCCATGAACGTGTGCGCCACGCCGGTGGGGCAGGCGGTCACCGCGACCACCAGCGGCTGCTCGCCCGGCTGGCGGGTGCCGTTATCACTAGCCGCGGCGGGTTCCCTGCCCGGTGCCGGGCGGGCGGCATCTTCCGTCAGCGCCTGCGCCGCCGACGGCGCCTCTGCCAACACCGCATCCGGCTGGCTCAGGGCCTCGGCCAGCGGCACCCGGTACACCGGCTTGCCCACGTAAGCGGTCAGCTCCGCCGGCGCGTTCAGGGCAGCAATCACCAGGTCCGCCTCGCTAACGATGGCCTCCGGCGGCGGCGTCACCGGGCGGCCCCCAGGGCCACGGATGTCGGTGGTTACGGTCCAGCCCAGGCGCTGGGCGGCGCGCTCAAGCGCCCGGGCGCCCAGAAAGCCGGTGGCGACGCCCTGGGGGCAGGCAGTCACAATGATCAGATTCATGTCGGCATCTCCCCGGTCTTTTTGTTTCCGGTGTCGGTCTCTCGAGTGCGGTTCAGTGGGCGGTGGCCCACACGCGTCTGCGCCACCAGCGCCGGCAAATCCTCAGCCTTCGGGTTGCCCACGCCAGGGTGGCGGACGCATTCGGCGGCAAGGGCAGTGGCGTATGTCAGTGCTTGCTCCGGGCTGCCGGGCCAGGTGAGCACCCCGTGCACCATGCCCGCCAGCAGGGTGTCGCCGGCGCACACGGTGTTGGCCACCGGCACCGGCGGCGGCGTACTGGCCCAGACCGCGTCGGCGGTGCACCAGATCACCCCGTCGCCTCCCAGGGAAAACACCCCGTGAGCGATGCCGAGGTCCCGGCACTGGCGAATCGCCTCGGGTATCAGGTCCGGATCGGTGGGCGGGCGGCCCAGCCACTCGGCCAGTTCCTCCCGGTTTGGCTTGATGCCGAAGGGACGGGCGGACAGGCCCCCGGCGAGCGCGGCACCGCTGGTGTCCAGCCACACCGGCACATCGGCCGCCGCGCCCTGGCGCACCAGACTGGCCACCGCATCCGCCGGCAGGCCCGGGGGCAGGCTACCGGCCAGCACCATCCCGTCACAGCCCGGCAACACGGTTGCGAGGGTGTGTTCCAGGTGCGCCAGGGCATCCGCCGGCGGGTAGAAGCCGGGGCCATTAATTTCCGTCACCGCGCCCTCGGCGTCGGCGACTTTCACATTGGTGCGCGTCTGGCCGGGCACCGGGACAAACCGCTCGGCAAGCCCGTGGGTGCGGCAGGCCTGCTCGAACGGCGCCGCGTTGTCGGCCCCCAGCAGGCCAGTCACCACCACCGAGTGCCCGAGGGCAGCAAGCACCCGGGCCACGTTCATCCCTTTGCCGGCGGCGATCAGGTCTGCCTCCCGGGCGCGATTGACGGCGCCGGTGGCCAAATGGTCCAGGGTGACGTTCAGATCCAGGGCCGGATTCAGCGTGACGGTGACAATCCGGGCCATCACTCGGCCTCCAGGGTGTCTCGCACCTCCGCGGCGGTGGCCCGGGTGAGCGCCCGGCCCGCCTGGTCCTGGGCCACCGCGAGGGTCAGCGCCCGGATGCAGGCCTTCACCAGCGGCACCCGGCGGCTGGACACGGACAGTTCATCCACGCCCAGGCCCACCAGCACGGGTACCGCCTGGGGATCGGAGGCCAGCTCGCCGCAGACCCCCACCCAGCGCCCGTGTTCGTGGGCGGCTTCGACGGTCATGCGGATCAGCCGCAGGACGGCCGGGTGCAGGCCGTCGGATTCCGCGGACAGCTGGCCGTGGCCCCGGTCGATGGCCAGGGTGTACTGGGTCAGGTCGTTGGTACCGATGGAGAAGAAATCCACCTCTGGCGCCAGGGTTCGTGCCAGCAGGGCGCTGGAGGGAATCTCCACCATCACCCCGATTTGCACGTCGGCGGCCGGCACCGTGGCCCGCACCCGGTCGACAATCGCTTTTGCCGCCCGGAATTCGGCCAGGTCTTTCACCATGGGAAACATGATGCGCAGGGGCCGGTCGCCGGCGGCGGTCAGCAGGGCCCGCACCTGGGTTTCCAGGATGTCCGGGCGGGTCAGCGACAGGCGGATGCCCCGGAGACCGAGGAAGGGGTTGTCCTCCTGGGGCAGGGGCCAGTAGTCCAGCGGCTTGTCGCCACCGACGTCCAGGGTCCGGGCCACCAGCGGCAGACCGTCCAGGGCGTCAAACGCGGCCTGGTATTCCCGCACCTGGGTGGCCAGGTCCGGCGCCTGGGGGTGGGCCATAAAGATGAATTCGGTGCGCAGCAGGCCGACACCATCCGCGCCCCGGGCCACCGCGTCCGGTGTATGGGCGGTGTTGCCCAGGTTCGCGCACACCTCCACGGTGTGGCCGTCCCGGGTGGTGGCGGGCTGCTCGCGGTCGGCGTGGGCGCGGGCCTGCAGGGCCTCGAGCTGGGCCAGGCGCTGTTCGATGCGGGCGCGGCGCTCCTCGCCGGGGCGCACCACCAGGCAGCCCCGTTCGCCGTCCACCACCACCTCGGCGCCATCGTCGATGGCGAGCACGCCCTCCCCGGCACCCACCACCGCGGGCAGGCCCAGGGCGCGGGCCAGAATGGCGCTGTGGGCGGTGGCGCCGCCCCGGGCGGTCACCAGGCCGCGCACCCGGGTAGTGTCCAGCCGTGCCACATCGGACGGGCCCAGATCGTCGGCCACCAGCACGTAGGGTTGGTCCGGCGGCGTCGGCAGGGCCACGCCGCACAGGTTGGCCAGCACCCGCCGGCCCACGTCCCGCAGATCGGCGGCGCGTTCGGCCAGCAGCCGGTCCGCCAGGGCCTCCTGGGCCCGGGCGGCGGTGTCGATGGCGTGCCACCAGCCGGCCTCGGCAGAGGCACTGTCGGTATTGATGGCTTCCAGCGCGGCCTGATACAGGTCATCGTCCTGGAGCATTTCCACGTGCACGGAAAGAATCGGCGCCGCCTCGCCGCCTTCGGCCTGGCGGATCAAGGTGCGAAGCTGGCCGTCAGCCTCGTCGATGGCCCGGTTCAGCCGCTGGATCTCGGCTTCCGGGTCGTTCGCCTGGGCGGGGTAATCCAGTTCGGGCGGGCGCAATACAAAGGCCGGAGCGAGGGCCAGTCCGGGGGAGGCGGGCACGGCCTTGATCGGCTCATCGTCTGCCAAGGTCACCGGCGTCGGTTCGGCAACCTCGGGGCGGGGCGTCGAACGCTGCAGGGGCGAGACGGTTTCCCCGAGTCCGTCGGTGATGGCGCGGCTGAGGCCGGCCACCGCCCGTTCGGCGTCCTCACCGGTGGCGGAAAGCACCAAGGTCTGGCCCCGGCGGGCGCCCAGGCCAATCACCCGGGTCAGGCTGGTGGCGGATACGGCGGCGCCATCGCCCTCCTCCAGGCGTACGCGGATGGCGGCGTTATAGCGCCGGGCTTCCTGCACCAACTGCTTGGCCGGGCGGGCGTGCAGGCCGTGGGCGTTCAGCAGCACCACCCGGGCGGTGACCGCCTGGTTGGCTTCACCGGACAGCCGGGCCAGCACGGCTTCGGCCGACTGGCCGGCCACCGGGGCCGGGTCGGCGAGGAACGCATCCAGACGTTCCAGCAGTTCGTGGCACTGGTCGCCGGGGCCGGCCAGGCAGAACACGCCCTGCAGATCGGACCGGGGAACGGCGGGGGCGGCCAGCGCCAGCGCCGGTCGCCGAGTGTGTTCGGTGTGGTGCACCAGCCAGTAGCCGTGCCCCAGCGCCACCGGCGCCTGTTGCGCCACCGTGGCCACAAAGGGGCTGTCGACACAGTTCAGCCGCCGCAGCCGGGCGGCACCGGCCAGGGCCAGTTCGTTGGCCGTGGTGGCGTCCAGGCGCAGGCACAGCGTGTCGATGTCGCAGCGGGGCGTCACCGGGGCCTTGGCGAGCAGGCTCACCAACGCCTTCGGGTCCCGGGCGCTCGCCAGCGCATCCGCCAGCCCGGGCTGGTCCAGTACCCGGGTCAGATGGCGGAGAATATCGAGGTGCTCATCGGACTGGGCGGCGATGGCCACCAGCACCGTGACCACGGCACCGTCGTGCCAGACAATGCCCTCGGGAAACTGCAGAACCCGGATGCCGGTACGTACGACGGCGGTGCGGCTGTCCGGGGTGCCGTGGGGAATGGCGATGCCGTTGCCAAGCACGGTGGACGACTGGCGTTCCCGAGCCTTCAGGCCCGCCAGGTAGTCGGGGGTGGTGTAACCGGCTGCGTGCAGGTCGTCGGCGGCCAGAGCCAGGGCCTGTTGCCAGTCCGGCGCGGTGGCGCCGAGGCGGACGTCGTTGGCGTTCAGCGTCAGCATGGACAGTGCCTCGCGTTGTTGTTGTTCGCCGGTGGCCGTGGCCTTCGGCGGGAAACGGTTGAACGGTTGCTGAATCGTGTCAGCAAGCATAAAATCGATGATGAAACAGTTATGATCAAAAATCAAGCACACGGAAGACGGGGAGAGGCGGCATGACACTGGCGGAACTGGCGAGACTGGCGGGGGTGTCCCGCACCACCGCCAGCTATGTCCTGAACGGCCAGGGTGAGGCCCGGCGGATCAAGCGCGACACCATCGACCACGTGCTGGCCGTGGCCCGGGCCCACGATTTCCGCCTGGACACCCAGGCGGCGGCCCTGCGGGGCGGTGCCAGCCGCACCCTCGGGTTTATCCTGCCGGATCTGGAGAACACCAGTTACGCCCGGCTGGCCAAACGGCTGGAGCAGGGTGCCCGGGCCCGGGGCTACCAGCTTCTGATCGCCGGTTCTGACGACGACCCGGCCACCGAACGAGCCCTCGCTCTGGCCCTTAAGGCCCGCCGCTGCGACGCGTTGATCGTGGCCAGCGCCCTGCCCGACGGCGACCGTTTCTATCTGGATCTCCAGGCGGAGGGCCTGCCCGTGGTGGCGGTGGACCGTGCCCAGTCCCCCGGGCAGATTCGCTGCGTGTTGAGCGACAACGCGGGCGCCGCCACCGAGCTGACCCGGTCCGTGCTAACCCCCACCACCCGACGCGTGGCCTGGCTGGATGCCGTACCGGAGCTCGCCATGACCCGGGACCGGCGACAGGGATTCCTCGCGGCCATGCCCCCCGAGCACCAGCCCTGGCTCTACAGCGGCGCCCATTACGATCGCGCCTCCGGGGCCGCCATGGCCCGGCAGATGCTGGACGAACAGGGCCTGCCGGACGCGCTGATCACCGCCTCGTTCACCCTGCTGCAGGGGGTGCTGGATGTCTGGCTGGAGCGCCCGGGCGGGCTGCCGGAGACGGTGGCACTGGCCACCTTCGGCGACGACCGGCTGCTGGAGTTCCTGCCGGTGCCGGTCAACTCCCTGCCCCAGGACCACGACGCCATTGCGGCCGCCACCCTGGAGCAGGCGCTGGCGGCCATTGAGGCCCAGCGCCAGGGCGCCCCCGCCGGGCCGGTGCCGCCCGTGACCATCAACCGGTCTCTGACACAGCGCCGCGCCTCCGGTCAGCCGGCCTCAAACCACCAGGACGGCAGCAGCGAGCGCACCTGAGGCTGCAGGAAGCGGTCGTCAATCAGCCAGATCACACCCTCGTCGTCCGGGGTGCGGATCACCCGGCCGGCGGCCTGGGCCACCTTCTGCACACCCGGCACCAGGTAGGTGTAGGCATAGCCCTCGCCGAACCGGGCCTGCAGCCGCGCCTTGAGAATCTCGTGCCAGGGATCAAATGGCGGCAGGCCCAGGGTGGCCACAAAGGCGCCGATCAACTGGTCCCCCGGCAAATCAATGCCTTCGCTGAACACCCCACCCAGCACCGCAAACGCCACCTGCCCGCCCGGCTGCCGGAATCCCGCCAGAAACGCCTCCCGCTCGGCCGGGGTCATGCCCGGCTGCTGGGCACGTTGGGGAACGTCCGGCGCCGTGCGCGCCAACGTTTCGCTGACCTGCCGCGCGTACTGGAAACTGCTGAAAAACGCCAGATAGTGCCCGGGGCGCGCCCGGAACTGGCGGGCAATGCGGTCGGCGATGGGCCCCAGGGACGCTTCCCGGTGGGCCTGCCGGGTGCTGATGTCCGGGGTGAAGTGCACCTGCAGCTGGTGGCCCCGGAACGGGCTGGGCAGGGTGGTGAACCGGGCCTCGCTCCCCAGGCCCAGCAGGTCCCGGTGGTAAACGCCCGGGGTCAGGGTGGCGGAGAACAGCACCGCCGAGTGCAACGCCTCGAAGCGCTCGGCCAGGAAATCCGCCGGCACCAGGTTCTGGATGGTCAGCCGGGCGCGGCCCCGGCCGGCGCGCTGGAACTCCGCGAGGGAGTGATCACCGAACCGCTCCGCCAGTTTCAGGAAGCCGACGCTCTCGAACAGCAGTTCCTGCAGCGCCAGGTCCGGCGGGTGGTCCGCCAGGTAATCGGTGAGGCTGGACACCAGCCCTTGCAGGGCGCCGGTCAGCGGGCCCGGCAAGGCGTCCAGGAACACCGGCTGGTCATCGCCGGCCGGCGCTTCCCGGATCAGCGTCTGCCAGGCCCGGGCGGTTCGGTCGAGGGCCCGTTTCAGGGGCGTGGGCGCCTGTTTTTTCAGGCCCAGCAGGCGCTGTTGGCTGAGCTGCACCGAGTACATGCCCCGGGCCCGGTCCACCAGGTTGTGGGCTTCGTCCACCAGCACGGTGGTCTTCCAGCCGTTCTGCCGGATCAGCCCGTGCAGCAGCGCGGACTGGTCGAACAGCCGGTTGACGTCGGCAACCACCACGTCACTCCAGCGGGCCATTTCCTGAGCCAGAAAGTAAGGGCAGAGGTCATGGCCGGCAGCAATCCGGGCGAGGGTGGGCGGGTCCAGGGGGCCGTCGGTCTGGGCGGCCTCGGCGCGGGCGTCCGGCAGGCGGTCGAAGAAGCCCCGGGCCAGCGGGCAGGACTCGCCGTGGCAGGCTTTGTCCGGGTGTTCGCAGGCGTCGTCCTTGGCGGCAAGCTCCAGCACCCGCAGCGGCCAGCGTCCCGGTTCCGGCTGGGCAGAGCGCAGGCGGGCCAGGGCGTCCAGGGCCAGGCCCCGGGCGGTGTTGCGGCAGGTCAGGTACAGCAGGCGGTCCTGGCCCGAGGCGGGCATGGCCTTGAGGGCGGGAAACAGGGTACCCAGGGTTTTGCCCAGGCCGGTCGGGGCCTCCAGCAGCAGGGTCCCGCCTTTCACCGCGTTCTTGTACACGGTCTCCGCCAGGGCCCGCTGGTTGGCCCGGAACTCGGGGAAGGCGAACGCCAGCGCGGCCAGGTGCGCGTCCCGCTGTTCCCGATGGTGGGCTTCCTGCTCGGCCCACAGGCGATAGATGCGGCACAACTGTTCCAGCTCCTGCCAGAGCTCCTCCGCCCGGGCGGTCTCCACCACGGCGGTTTCCCGATCGTTGCCGGTGTCGTAGTAGATCAACGCAAGCTCCAGGGACGGGCGCTTGTCCTGCCGGCACAGCAGCGCGCCATAGGCTCTCAGCTGGGCCCGGTGCAACGCTCGCTGGTGGGGGCGGATGCGGGAGACATCGCCCCGGTGGGTCTTGATCTCCTCCAGCCGGCCACGGTGCGGATGAAAGAGGTCTACGCGGCCGGAGAGCCTCAGCCCCAGGCATTCGCCAGTCAGCGAGTACTCGCTTTTCCAACCATAGCCCCGGCGGTCCTGCACCGACTGGTGGCCGCGAATGCCCTCGTCGGCGCTGGGCGCGGGTGTGTAGCGGTGGTCCAGGTCGCCGGTTCGGGCGGCAAACTCGCACAGGGTGCGCACGGCGACGGTGGCGGTCATGGCACAGCTGGCGGGATCCGAACGAGTAACCGGGGTCACGGCGCCGGGGCCTCCCCCTGCCAGCGCACGTAACAGACCCGGGCCGGCATGCCCTGCCGGGCAAAGAATTCCAGCCAGCGGACTTGGTGATCCTGCAGACGGTCGCCGGGGCCTTTCACCTCGATCAGCTCATACCGGATCTCGTCCGAGGGGCGGTCCGGGAAAAACCGGATCAGGTCCGGAAAGCCGCTGCGGTGCTCCCGCACATTCGCCATCAGGCGCCGGAACAGTGGCTTTAGATGATCGGCGGGCAGGCAGTGCAGGGCCAGGTCCAGCCGGTCGGGCGTGATGACCGGCCACACCACGAAGGGGTTGGAAACGCCCTGCTTGGCAGCGTAGATGGCCCGGATGCGGTCCTCATAGGTGCCGTCATCCAGTGCGGCCAGGCAATCCTCAAACCGGTCGCGGCGGCGCCCCACAAACCCCTCGTCGTTCAGGTCCGCTGGCCCCACGTGGAACGGATGGAAGAAGGCCCCGGGCACCGGCGCATAGATCGCCGGCCAGCACAGCAGGCCAAACAGGGCGGTGAACAGGGTGTTTTCCACGTAGTGCACCGGCGCGTCGTCCCGCCACAGGTGTTGCGCCACCGCCCACTCCACGGACTGCGGGGCGGGGTTGGGCAGGTCCAGTTCGAACGCCTGTATGGCCGGCGGTTCGGCAAGCGCCGGGGCCGGCTCCCCCTGGCGGGCCGCCAGTCGCTTGAGGATCCGGGCAAGCCCCTGGGCCTCGGCGTCGGTCAGATCGTCCCGGGCGTACCAGCGCCGGGCCAGGTCCCAGGCCTCAGCATGCCGCCGCATCCGCTCCAGCAGGCGCAGGCGCTTGAGCCCGGCCTCCCGGTGCCCGCTTTCGGTCAACGCCGCCAGCGCCAGGGGCCGGTCGCCCTGCCGTTCCACTTGTCGTCCCAACTCCAGCAGCAGCCGGTCCCGGCGGCGGGTCAGCCAGGGGTTATCGGTGGCCGGCGGCACCTGACGCCACACGTCGGCGGCCGGTAGGCCCTGGTCGAGCTGCTCGCGACACTCGTGCATGGCCAGGTACAGATCCACCTCGGATCGGTGCTGAAAAGCGCGACCGTCCGGGGTCAGGGGCACGGTTTCGTAGCGCTGGTGCCCCAGTTCCACCAGCACGAAATCGGACCAGCTTTGGCGCAGGTTGCCAAAGAACATCAGCCGAACCCGGTCAAACAGCGCCATGTGGGCAAGGC
This sequence comes from Marinobacter sp. C2H3, assembly GCF_037080155.1. Taxonomy (NCBI): domain Bacteria; kingdom Pseudomonadati; phylum Pseudomonadota; class Gammaproteobacteria; order Pseudomonadales; family Marinobacteraceae; genus Marinobacter; species Marinobacter sp. C2H3. The sequence continues at coordinate 627,258 of NZ_JBBBNZ010000003.1, forward strand.
GAACCACACGGATCTCCGGCCGGTCGAGCCACTGGCTCAGCGGGCGGGGGTCCGCAAACCCTGCCGACACCGCCTCCAGCAGCGGGCCCTTGGCCAGGGTGGGCGTTAACCCCTGCTCCGCCAGCCAGCCGGCAAACGCCGGGCGCAGCTCACCCAGGGTGCACAGGCGAAACAGCTCGGGCGCAGCCAGGATGGGTTCATCGTCCAGCCAGCCCTCGGCCACCAGCGTGGCCAGGGCCTCGGCTTCCGGCACGCCCAGCTCCGGGTAGCGCAGTTTGTCCGCCCGGAACAGCTCGCCGGTGCGCATGATCAGGCGGGTCAGCAGCGCCCGGGCGGCGGTGGGCAGCGCCAGGCAGGCGCTCAGTCGGCGCCGTTCCGCCGGCACCAGCAGGTCGCTGTGGTGGTCCAGCACCCAGCCCACCACGGTCTCCAGATTCCGGAGGTAGTACAGGGGATCATCAAGGTTGGCCGCCGCCGGCAGCGGCGCCGTCGGGCGCGGTGAAACCATGGGGTACGAACGACCGGGGTCGGATATCGGGAGTTGGATTATTATCCGGATTTTGCCACGTCGGGGCGCGCTTTAGATACCGGGGTCCGCCGGTTTGAGCCCAACCCCGGCGATTTTCCAGCCCTGTTCGCCGTTCACCATCTGATAGTAAGCGTCCCACATCTTGCCGTCCGGCCCGCGCAGCCGAACCACCTGAACGTCGTAGGACCCGTGGGGCACCCGCTGGCGGAACTCGATGGCGGTGGCGTGATGCACCGCAGGGTAGGCCAGCGCCACCATGCGGACAAACACGTCCGGGGAGCCAAACCGCTGCTTGACGCCGTCGGCCGCATAAGACCAGGCGGTGGCCCGGTCGTCATTGGCGAAGGCTTCAATCTGGCTCAGTATGGCCTCGTGAATGCCCTCGGTCGCGCCGGATTCGTCGGCCCTGGGCTGATAGCCATAAACCAGACTGAGCCCGAGCATAAGCAGGGCGAAGGGAAAGACACGGGTTAGCAGCATTCTGCACCGACTCACCATGACGCGCACCTGTGCGTTTTTTGATCAGCGATGGAAGACAATACGCGCTGACGTATCGGTCGGATTCACGCTCGTTGATCAGAGCGCGAATCCGATCCATACGCGTCATATCTGCCTACTTTTTGACCTACTCCAGCGGGTTCGTCGTAGGTTCTGTTACGACCACCGACGCGGAGGAGACTCCCATGCACATGACGATTGGCACATTGCGGGCGAGCCGGCAGACCCCCATTTCACTGCTGGAAATCGTATCCATGGAGGGGCGCTGCTACATGGCGCGGTTCCATCGGGGTGAGCAGGTCTTCATCCTGACCGACGCGGCGGACCGGCCGATGATGTTCCCGGGGGCCTGTGCCGTGCGGGACTGCTTTCGGGAACACACCCTTGAACGGGTCGAGGTGATTCCGCCGACCGGGACCGACGAGATGATCGGCATGCCCCAGACCGGCGATGAGGTCATGCGTGTTCCTTTGAAGTAAGCGATCCGGCCGGTTTCCCGTTACCGGATCAGATCGGCAGCATCGGCCGCACGTAATCGCAGATCTGGCCCCGCGTGGTCAGCCACAGATCCTTCTCCTGGGCGCAGCGTTTGACGATGTCCTCGAACGCCCAGGCCGCCGCCGGCCGGCCAAAACAGTGGCCGTGGACAATCACATCCAGAATCAGGGTTTCCCGCCGGCTGCTCAGCAACCGGTCAAGGGCCGTGTTGAACATCTCCACAAATTGCCCGGGCGTGCGGCCAAATCGCATGGCATGGGGCAAGTCATTGAAATCGATGGTGGTCGGAATCGCCAGGATGTCTCCGTCTTCGAACCGTTGCAGGTAGGGCGCGTCGGCGTCCAACACATCGCCGTGCCAACGGTATCCGTGCTGGGCAAACTTGCGCTGCACGGAAAGATCCGAGGTGATTCGCGGACTGATCCATCCGGTTGGCCGGTGGCCGGTAGCGTCGGCGATCAACCGGGTCGAGGTGGCAATGGTGTCGTCCTGGGCCTGCTCGTCCATGGTGGGAAACAGCTGGTTCTGGCCGTAGCTGTGGCCAATAATCTCATGGCCGCGTTCCGCTACCCGACGGAGCGCCTCGGGGTGTTCCTCCGCCACCCGGGATGAGGTGAACACACTGGTGGTCACGCCTTCCCGCTCGGCGATATCAAACAGACGCCGGCTGCCGGCGTTGGCGTTGTAGCGCCCGTAGCTGTCGGCGTTCGGGTCCAGCAGATGTCCAGCCAGCACATTGCCCATGGGATTCACGCTGGAGCCGTTGCCCGGCGTCCACATTTCATAGGCAATATTGAACACCATCGCCAGGCGTTTATTATCTGGCCAGAGAAAGTCTTTATCGAGCTTATATATATCACATGCCGTTTCCTGACCCATAATAACCCCCGCTGCGCGCCGTTATTTATTTAAATCACTGGCATTAAAATATATCGCCGAATGTACCGGCAGGAAAGTCTTTTTCACCGTGAATTTCGTTCATTATTAGCTGCATAGAACTGCATGACCTTTGTGAATTTCATGCACATTGAAATGCATAACATTAAGTTTGCGCGGATATTTTTCTTGCTCTATATTCCAAAATACTGAGTGACAGAGAACACCCGATTCCGCGTCACTTATTGGTTCCATAACCGGAATGATTATATAAGTCGCGCTTGACATACTGTGTTATTGCCAGGCTTTTATCGGAGAAAAATAATGAAAACAATCAAACACGCTTTCCTGAAATCCGCCGCCATGGGTCTGACCGCCTCGGTTTTGCTGGGCGCGGCCTCCCTGAGCCACGCCCAGACCACCATCAAACTGGGCTGGACCACCGCCGACAGCAAGGTGGACCCCTACGCCATTGCCGCCCATTACTTTGCCGAGGAGCTGGAATCGCTGGCCCCGGGCGAATTCGACGTGCGCTTTTTCCCCAACCACCAGCTGGGCGATGATTCCGCCATGCTGCAGGCCATGCAGATTGGCATCATCGGTGCCGGCGTGATTACCGGCACCCAGGTGGGCACGCTGGAGCCGGCCTTCCAGCTCAATGACCTGCCATTCCTGTACGCCAACAGCGCGCAGGCCCACAAGGTGCTCGATGGCGACGTCGGGCAGAAGCTGATGGCCAAACTGGAATCCAAGGGCATTGTCGGACTGGGTTTCCCGGAAGCCGGCTTCCGCCACGCCATCAACAACAAACGGCCGATCCGCACGCCGGAAGACTTTGCCGGGGTGAAACTGCGGGTGCAGCCCAGCGATCTGTTCATTGCCAGCTTCCGCGCCATCGGTGCTAACCCGGTGCCGCTGCCCTGGAGTGATGTGTTCACCGCGGTTCAGCAGGGCACCGTTGACGGCCTGGAAATTCCGCTGCCGGTGATTTATGCCAACAAGTACCCGGAAGTCACCAAGTACCTGTCGCTGACCAGCCACACCTACAACGCACTGGCGCTGCTGATGTCCAAGCAGACCTATGACAAGCTCTCCGCCGACGATCAGGCCATCGTCCAGAAGGCCGCCCGGCAGGCCATCCAGCGCCAGCGGGAGACCGTCGCTGCCAATAACGACGAGGTGCTTCAGCAGATCAAGGACGCTGGCATGGAAGTGAACGAGGTGGACAGCGTGGACGCGTTCCGGGCGAAGGTGTCCGGCGTGTACGACGAGTACCGGAGCAAGATCGGCGCGGACATCGTGGACGCCGCCCTCAAGCAGGTCTCTGAGTAACCCGTCTCGGGGCAACCCCGGCTGAAGGGGCGCTCCGGCGCCCTGACGACGTTCACTGCAGGAATTCCACCGATGTATCACACCCTCGATAAGGTCGGACGGGGTCTGGCGATGGGCTCTCAGGTGGTTGGGGCACTCATTGCCCTGGCCATGGTGCTGAGCCTGCTGCTGGGCGTGTTCTACCGCTACGTGCTCGACGATTCCCTGGTCTGGAGCAATGAGGTGGCGTCCCTCGGCTTCACCTGGACCATCTTCCTGTTCGCCAGCTCGCTGGTGCGGGACCATGCGCACGTGCGCATCACCCTGCTGATTGATGCCTTTCCCGCCCTGGTCACCGAGGTGATTGAGCGGGGCGTGGTGGTGCTGATCATCGGTTTTGGCGTGCTGATGATCTGGACCGGCTGGGACTTCACCGTGTTCACCGCCGGCCAGGTCTCGCCAGCGCTGCGTTACCCGGCCTGGCTGAGCAACTCGGCGGTGCCGGTCAGCGGCGCGCTGATTGTCTTCCACGGGCTGGTTCTGTTGCTGCAACCCACGGCCCTTCGCCAAACAGGAGCCCCGGATCATGAGTGATATCGGCATGGTCATGATGGTCGGGCTGGCGGTACTGCTGGCCCTGGGCGTACCCATCGCCTTTACCATCGGTATTCTGGCAGCGGTGGGTATCTGGATGGCGGACGTCAACCCGATGATCCTGCCCCAGCAGTTCATTGCCGGCAGTAACGTCAACAGCCTGCTGGCGATTCCCGGGTTCATTCTGGCCGGGGAAATCATGAGCGCCGGGGGCCTGTCCCGGCGGTTGGTGCGGGTGGCGGAGACGTTCTTCGGCCACCTCACTGGCGGGCTGTCCATGTCGACGGTCGCCGCCGGCACCTTCTTCGGCGCCATTTCCGGCTCCGCGCCGGCCACCACCGCCGCCGTCGGCTCCATCATGATTGATGAGCTGGCCGAGCGGGGCTACAAAAAAGGCTACGCCGCCGCCCTGGCCACCGCGGTGGGCCCGCTGGGCCAGATGATTCCGCCGTCCATTCCCATGGTGATCTGGGGCGTGCTGGCGGAGGAATCCATCGCCAAGCTGTTCCTGGCCGGCATTCTGCCAGGGCTGATTGCCGCCGCCGGGTTCTGCGTGGTGAGCGTTCTGTACGCGCGCCATTACGGCGTAAAAAAGGAAGCCCGCGCCACTGGCCGGGAAATCCTGGCGGCGCTGCGCAACGGCATCTGGGCGCTGCTGGCGCCCGTGGTCATCCTCGGCGGCATCTACAGCGGCATGTTCACGCCCACGGAAGCGGCCATGGTGGGCACCCTGTACAGCGCCATCGTCGGCCTGTTCCTGTACCGGGATCTGAAATGGCAGCAGATTCCCGCCATCCTGATCCGTTCCATGCGCACCACCGGCGTGATCATGTTCATCATCGCGGTGGCCTATGGCTTTGCCTGGGTGATGGCCAGCGAGCAGATACCGGCCCACCTGACCGAAGCCCTGCTCAAAGTGACGGACAACCCCATCCTCCTGCTGCTGATCCTCAACATCATGCTGCTGTTGCTCGGCGCCGTGATGGACAACGTGTCGGCGATGGTGATTCTCAGCGGCGTGCTGATTGGCGTCGGCCAGCAGATCGGCCTGGACCCCATCCAGCTCGGCGCCATGGTGGTGATCAACTTCGCGGTGGGCATGGTCACCCCGCCGGTGGGCTACTCCATCTTCGTGGCGTCCAGCATCAGCGGGCTGAAGGTGGAAACCGTGGCCCGCCACATCTGGCCCTTCCTGCTGGTACTGATTGCCGTGGTGGCGCTGGTGGCCTACGTGCCCGCCATCACTCTCTGGCTGCCCGAGCACTTTGGCTGAGGCCAGGCTCACGTTCCGGGGGTGACATACCCTCCGGCCTGTTTCGGGCCGGAGGGTGCCCGCTTTGCCCTTTTATCGCCACCCATCATCACCCCCCATCATCAACCCGTTGTGGAAGAATGGTGGCGGCTCTGCGAGACTGGACCGGTTCCGGTCTTGCGGGCGTTCCTGCCGTTGACGTCCGTGGTCCGGTCTCACTGCCCCGAGACACGCCGACCCTGTGAGCTGCGAGACGCCAACGCCATGGTGAATCTGAGAGATTTTGATCTGAATTTGCTGGTCATTTTCACGAACATCATGGAGCACCGCTCCATTTCCAAAGCCGCCAACGAGCTGGGCCTGTCGCCCTCGGCGGTCAGCCACGCCCTCGGCCGGCTGCGGGACATGCTCAACGATCAGTTGTTCTACCGGACCGCCAAGGGCCTGGAGCCCACCGAGCGGGCCCGGGACATCCTCGGCCAGGTGGAGCACGGGCTGTCCCACCTGTCCAACGCCATCAGCGCCCAGCAGCAGTTTGTACCCGGGGAATCCAACCGGGTGTTCAGCATGCAGATCGCCAACTACCTGTCCGGTTTCTTCCTGCCCGGCTTTACCCACCGTATCCGGGAGGAAGCGCCCAACATCACCATCGACATCCTGCCGTTCTCTATCTCCGCGGACAGCGTGTGGGACCGGGTGGACGTGCAGATCCGCCTGACCCCCGGCCGCCTCAAACCCAAGGCAGTGCGCAGCAAACGGCTGATGGCGGACGATGTGGTGGTGCTGATGCGGCCCGACCACCCCCGGGCGGGCGATCCCATGACCGCCGAGCTGTACGCCCGGCTGCCCCACGTCAAACTGTCCCAGGCTTCCACCGGCACCACGGTGATTGACGACGCGCTGGCCCAGCGGGGGCTGAAGCGCCATTCCGCGCTCATTGTGTCCAGCTGGGACACCATCCCGGACCTGTTGCTGACCACCGACCTGATCGCCATTGCGCCGCGCCACCTGTTGGCCCTGGATCCCCGGCTGAAAGCCCTTAAGTCCGCGCCGCTGCCGCTGGAGGAAGTGGTGTTTTCCTTTGACCTGTGCTGGGATCGCCGGTCCGAAACGGACTCCGGCCACCAGTGGCTGTGCCAGACCGTTATCGACGTGTTCCACGCCCAGATCAAACCCGCCCAAACGAACCGCCCATGACACCGATTGAACCCGGCTTCCACGCCATCCACGCGAATCATCTGGAAGACCTGCGCCGGGCCGTGGTGTTCCTTTGCCAGCAGAACCCGCTGCCGCCCCTGGAAAGCGAGACGTTCCTGGTGCAAAGCAACGGCATCGCGCAGTGGCTGAAGCTGGCGCTGGCGGAGAAACGGGCGGCGGATGGCAACGGCGTGGACGGCGGGCTGGGCATCGCCGCCGGCATGGATTTCCTGTTCCCGGCCCGGTTTATCTGGCAGGCATACCGGGCGGTGCTTCCGGACGGCGAGGTGCCCGAGCAATCCCCGTTCGACAAGCCGCGCTTGCTGTGGCGGCTGTATCGGCTGCTGCCGGCTCTGGTGGGGCAGGACGACGCCTACCTGCCGCTGGCCCGGTTTATCGACGGCACCGACACCGACCTGCGTGTTTTCCAACTGGCGGAGAAAGTGGCGGACCTGTTCGACCAGTACCAGGTCTTCCGTGCCGACTGGCTGGCGGCCTGGGAACAGGGTGGCGATGTCATCATCACCGCCCGTGGAGAGGAGCGCCCACTGGAGGCCGACACCCGCTGGCAGGCCATGCTCTGGCGCGCCCTGGTGGACGACATCGGCGCCGACGCCCACACCAGCCGCTCGCGCATCCACACCCGGTTCATGGCCCAGGGCCAGGCCATGGCGGCACCGGCCAACCCGGGCCGACTGCCCCGGCGCATTGTGGTGTTTGGGGTCTCGTCCCTGCCCCGGCAGGCGCTGGAAGCCCTGTACGTGCTCAGCCGCTTCAGCCAGGTGGTGCTGTGCGTCCACAACCCCTGCCAATTCTACTGGGCGGACATCATCAGCGACCGGGAACTGCTGAAGGCGCAGCGCAAGCGGGGTGCCGCCCATCCGGTGCTGTCCCGGCTGGACGACCCGGACCAGCTCCACCAGCACGCCAACCCGCTGCTGGCCGCGTGGGGCAAGCAGGGCCGGGACTACATCCGGCTGCTGGACGAGTTCGATAACCCGGACGAGTACCGGGCCAGCTTCCAGACCCCGGGCCAGAAGATCGACATCTTCACCGACCACGGCAATCCCGCCGCGCCCCGCCTGTTGCACCAGATCCAGGACGACATCCACAACCTGACCCCGCTGCAGGAAATTCGCGCCCAGCAGCGCACGGTGGACCTGGCCGCCGACCGCTCCGTGATGTTCCACGAGGCCCACAGCCCCCAACGGGAAGTGGAGATCCTGCACGATCAGCTGCTGGCCGCCTTCAACGCCGACCCGACGCTGCGGCCCCGGGATGTGATTGTGATGGTGCCGGACATCAACGTCTACGCGCCCCATATCCAGGCGGTGTTTGGCCTTCACGCCACCGACAGCAAACGCCACATCCCGTTCACGATTTCCGACCAGGGCCAACGCCACCACGAGCCGATCCTGATTGCCCTGGAGACGCTGCTGTCGCTGCCCGGCAGCCGCTTTGGCGTGAGCGAGATCCTGAGCCTGCTGGAAGTGCCCGGCCTGCGGGACCGTTTTGACATCCACGAGGACGAATTGCCCCTGGCCCGGCGCTGGGTAGAGGGGGCCAACATCCGTTGGGGCCTGCATGGCCAGCATCGGGAAAGCCTCGATCTGCCCGCGGAGCTCGACCGCAACACCTGGCAGTCCGGGCTCCGTTCAATGCTGCTCGGTTACGGGATGGGCGACGACGAGCCCTGGGCCGGCGTGGAACCCTACGGCGAAATCGGCGGCCTTCAGGCCAGCCTGGCGGGCCGTCTGCAGGGCTTTGTGCACCAGCTCGATTGCCTCTGGAGATCACTGCAGGAGGCGCGTACGCCGCCGCAGTGGGAAGCATTGCTTTCAGGCATGCTGGAGGGATTCTTCCACCGGGTGGAGGGGCACGATCTGCTCCTGCTGAACCGTTTTCGCCGCCAGCTTGAGCAGTGGCTCGACCATGCCCTCGCCGCCGGCCTCACGGACCAGCCACTGCCCCTGAACATCCTCCGGGACGTGCTGCTCCAAGGCCTGGATGAGGGTGGCCTGAACCAGCGCTTCCTCGCCGGCAAAGTAAACTTTGCCACCCTGATGCCGATGCGGGCGATTCCGTTCCGAGTGGTGTGCCTGCTGGGCATGAACGACGGCGACTATCCCCGGTCCCGTCCGCCGGTGGATTTCGATCTGATGGCCCGGGATTACCGGCCGGGGGATCGCTCCCGCCGGGAGGACGACCGCTACCTGTTCCTGGAGGCGCTGCTGTCCGCCCGGGGGCAGCTGTACATCAGTTGGGTGGGCCGCAGCATCCGGGACGATTCCGAGCGCCCGCCGTCGGTGCTGGTGTCCCAGCTTCGGGACCACCTGGACGGCCTGTGGTCGATCGCCGGCGCCCCCGGCCAGCCGGTGAGCGCCGCCCTGACCACCCGGCACCCCCTGCAGCCGTTCAGCCGGGCCTATTTTCCCGCCGCCAACGGTGACAACGGCAACCCCGACCAGCCCCGGCCGCTGGCGGACATCCTGCGGGACCGCCGGCTGTTCACCTACGAGCGGGAATGGCGCAGCGCCCATGGCGCCGGGAGCGAGGACACGGTGCCGGCCGGCCTGCCGTACCGGGCCCCGGAAGAGCCGATCGGCCTGGCGGACCTGGCCACCTTCCTGAAAGCGCCCATCGACCATTTTTACCAGCGCCGCCTGCAGGTGCGTTTTGAGACCGTGGACGACGACGACACCGACAACGAAAACTTCGACCTAGACGGCCTCGACCGCTGGCGCCTGGACAACGAGCTGATTGCCGAGGCGGTCCTCAAAGCCGGCGATGACGATGACCTGCAAGACCGCCTGACCCGCACCCTGGACCGCATGGCCCGGCGCGGCGACCTGGGCATGGGCGTGACCGAGCACCGGCTGCGAAGCGAACTGGCCGGGCGCCTGCCGGACTTGTTCGGGCGTTATCAACAGGCCCTGGCGGACTGGCCCAGAGCGCTGCCCGAGCCGGAACCGTTCAGTTACCGCTTCACCGACGCCACCGGCACCGTGGAGGTGGCCGACCTGATTGGCAACCTTCGCGCCAACGCCAACGGCGACCGATGCCGGCTGGTGGTGGCCAGCGCCGGCCTGCTGGCTGGCGCCGGGTCCGGCAAGAAAATCCGCTACGCCAACCTGCTGCGGGACTGGGTAATTCACCTGGCCGGCCAGCTCGACGGCCCGGGCTTTGAGACCCGGATCCTGGCCAAGGAAGAGAAGCGGGAGTTCCGGTTTCCGCCGCTCCCACCGGAGGCCGCCCGATCCCGGTTCGAGGCCATCCTGGCCCGCTGGATGGAGGCCACCACCCGCCCGTTGCCGCTGCACAGCGACGCCGGTTTTGCCTGGATCTACAGCTACTACCAGAGCCGGGATTTCAAAGGCGACCACGAGCGCGCCGCCGAGCAGTCCCGCCAGACCTACACCCTCGCCCTGGAGCGGGACGCCGGCTACCTTCGGGGCACCTACGACAGCGCAGACGCGTTGCTGGCCAGCGGCGAGTTCGACGCCCTGCTGCACCAGCTGTACCTGCCGCTGTGGGAAGCGGAGCAGGGCAAGTCGGCGGCCGAGCAGCTTGGCTACCCCCATGAGGAGCAGACATGACCGACGCCAGCCTCCAGCCGGACGGAGCCGACACCACCCAGGCCGGGGTCGCGGGCACAGCCCGCAGCGCCACCCTGGACCCGCTGACCCTGCCGTTGCACGGCAGCGCGCTGATCGAAGCCAGCGCCGGTACCGGCAAGACCTTCACCATCGCCATCCTGTACGTACGCCTGATCCTGGGCCACGGCCAGCCGGCAGGCAGCCCGCTGCAAGACCTGCTGCCGCCCAACCTGCTGGTGGTTACTTTCACCGACGCCGCCACCAAGGAGCTGCGGGACCGTATCCGCACCCGGCTGACCCAGGCCGCTGAGGTGTTTTCGGAGAACCCGGACCAGACCGTGCCGACCCCGGAAACCGCCCTGATCCACCAACTCCGGGACCAGAGCTATCCGGACCCGGCCACCTGGGCCGATTGCCGCCGCAAGCTGCTGCTGGCCGCGGAGTGGATGGATGAGGCCGCGGTGTCCACTATCCACGGCTGGTGTAACCGCATGCTCAGCGAGCACGCCTTCGACAGCGGCAGCCTGTTCCGGCTGACCCTGGAAACCGATCAGAGCGAGCTGCTGGACAACGTGGTGCGCGACTACTGGCGCACCTACGTGTACCCGCTGCCGCCGGCGCTGATGGACGAGTTCCTGGGCCACTGGACCACCCCGGACGCCCTGCGCGCCTCGGTGCGCAGCCTGCTGGACGATCCGGCCAGCCTGGGTGCGCCGCCGGAATCCGTGCACGAGGCCATCGATGCGGTGGTCGGCCAGCGGCTCGAGCAGGCCAGGGCGCTCAAACGCCACCCCTGGGGCCCGTGGCGGGACGAGGTCACCGACCTGCTCAACGCCCTCAACAAAAGCAAACGGCTGCACGGCGCCAGCAAGAACGCCATGCTCAAGGTGTGGGATCTCCTGGTGGACTGGGCCGGGTCCGACGCGTTGCTGCCGGACAAGCTGGGCACCGCCGCGGGCTACACCAACCAGACCCCGGATGGCCTGGCCGCCATCCTCAAGGGCGACGGACCTGTCCCCGGGCACCCCGCCTTTGCCGCCATCGAAGCCATCATCGAATTCGGCCAGCAGCCCCCCAGCGCCCGGGCCGATATCCTGCGCCACGCCAGCCAATGGATCGCCCGACGGCTGGAGGCGGAAAAGCAGCGGCGCGCGGAAATGGGCTTCGATGACCTGCTGACCCGCCTGGACGACGCCCTGCACGGGCCCCGGGGCGAGCAACTGGCCGCCACCATCCGCCACCAGTTCCCGGTGGCGCTGATCGACGAATTCCAGGACACGGACCCGGTGCAGTACCGCATTTTCAACCGGATTTACCCGGTGGCGGCCAACCGCCCGGACACCTGCCTGCTGATGATCGGTGACCCGAAACAGGCCATCTACGGCTTCCGGGGCGCGGACATCTACACCTACCTGAAGGCCCGCGAGGGCGTGCAGGATCGCACCTACACCCTGGGCACCAACTACCGCTCGGCGCAGAGCATGGTGCGCGCGGTCAACCGGGTGTTCGATTACAGCGACCAGCACAGCCCGCGGGGTGCCTTCCTGTTCGGCCGTGGCGACGCCACGCCGCTGCCGTTCCAGAGTGTGAACGCCAACGGCACCCAGCGGGCGTGGTGCGTGAACGGAGAACCCCAGCCCAGCCTCGTGTTCTGGACTCTCGACGGCCCTGAAGCCAGTGCCGGCGGCCCGCGCAAATCGGTTACCAAGGGCGCCGCCACCGCCGAACTGGCGGAAAGCTGCGCCAGCGAGATCGTCCGGCTGCTGGCCCTGGGCCAGTCCGGCGACGCTGGCTTTGCCCGGACGGACAAACCGGATGACCTGGCGCCGTTGCGCCCCGGGGACATCGCGGTGCTGGTGAACAACCGCAACGAGGCCGCTGCCGTTCGGGAGGCCCTGGGACGCCGGAGCGTGAAGAGCGTGTACCTGTCCGACCGGGACTCGGTACTGGCGTCCCCGGAGGCCGCGGAAGTGCTGTGCTGGCTGCGGGCCTTTGCCGAACCCCGGCAACTGGCCCTGATCCGCGCGGCCCTGGCCACACCCACGCTGGGGCTGAGCTGGCCGGCGCTGGATCGGCTGCTGACGGACGAGCAGGCGCTGGAGCAGGAAATCGACCGGTTCCAGGGCTATCAGCGCCAGTGGCAGACCCAGGGTGTGTTGCCGGTGCTGCGCAGTTTTCTGATGGATTTTGGTATCCCAGGCCGCCTTCTAAGCCGACCGGACGGTGAGCGAAGGCTTACTGACCTTCTCCACATCGCCGAGCTGTTGCAACAGGACAGCCTGCAGCTGGACGGCGAGCACGCCCTGGTGCACCACTTCACCCAGATCCTGCGGGCGGCGGATGAGGAAGACGAGCACCGGACCCTGCGCCTGGAAAGCGACGCCGGCCTGGTGAAAGTGATCACCGTGCACAAATCCAAGGGCCTGGAATACCCGCTGGTGTTCCTGCCCTTCGGGACCGCGTTTCGGGGCGAGAATGACAAGCAGGCCTTTGTGCGCTACCACGACGACACGGGCCGGCGGGTTACGGTGTTTGATCCCACGCCCGACGACGTGGAACGGGCGGATCAGGAACGGCTCGGGGAGGACATCCGCAAGCTCTACGTGGCCCTGACCCGGGCCCGGTTTGCCACCTGGGTTGGAGCGGCGGCTCTGGAGAACTGGCCCCGCAGCGCCCTGGGATACGCCCTTGCCGGCTCGCCGGAGCGGTCCATCGCCGAGGCCCTGGCGCGCCTGGCCGGGGGCCAACCGGACATCGCCGCGGCGCCGCTACCGGCTCCAGACGACGCCCGGTTCACCGACACCGCCCCGGACCGGCTGGGGCCGGCCCTGGCCTCGTCGCGGGTGGCTGCGGAAGACTGGTGGATTGCCAGCTACTCCAGCATCGAATACGCGGGCCTCTCCGGCACCGGCGTCACCTTCACCGGGGAGGTGGAGGACGCCCAGACCCAGAACCTGCTCGAAGAGAGCGCCCAGGACGACGACACCGGCGCAGCGCCGGCGCCCGGCTTATGGGATCATCATCATTTCCCCAAGGGCGCTGGCCCCGGCACCTTCCTGCACGAGCTGTTGGAGTGGTGCGCGGCACAGGGCTTTGCTCAGGTTGTGGATAACCCGGCCCTGCTGCGGGATCAGCTCACCCGTCGCTGCAGCACCCGGGGCTGGACCGAGTGGGTCGAGCCCCTGCACCACTGGCTGCTGTCACTGATGCGCACCCCCCTGACGCTCAACCGTAGCACCCGGCAGAGGGCCGCCCTGGTGGACCTGGGCACGTTGCGCCCGGAGCTGGAATTCTGGTTCGAAAGCCGGAACGTCCCGGTTCAGACCCTGGACCGCCTGGTCAGCCGGTATACGCTCAACGGCGCTGACCGACCCCGGGTTGAGGCCAACCGCTTCAACGGCATGCTCAAGGGCTTTATCGACCTGGTGTTTGAACACGGGGGGCAATATTACGTGCTGGACTACAAATCCAATGCCCTGGGCGAGACGGACGCCGCCTACACCGACCAGGCCATGGGCGAAGCCATTCTGGACAAACGTTATGACCTGCAATACGTGCTCTACCTGCTGGCCCTGCACCGGCTGCTGAAGGCCCGGCTGCCCGGCTACCGCTATGAACAGCACGTCGGCGGCGCCGTCTACCTGTTCCTTCGGGGTGTGCATTCCGCCACGGGCGGGGCCTTTACCGACAAACCACCAAAAGCGTTGATCGAACAGCTCGATGCGCTGTTTGACGGGGAACCGGTGTCCGGGGAGGTGGCCGCATGAGCCGGAACCGCGATACCAATCCGCAGATTGCCTTCGATCTGGGCGATCTGCGCGATCGGGACAACCCGGGCCAAGACGCCCCCTTGGAGGCGGCAACCAGAGTGCCTGTGGATAACTCCGCCGTGCTGACCAGCCTGTACGCCACCGAGGCGCTGCTGCACCAGTGGCAGCAGGCGGGCTGGATTCGCCCGCTGGACCTGGGTTTTGCCCGACTGATCCGGGAGCTGTGTGAGGCACCAGGGGATGGGCAGCCGGCCGGGCAGGGCGCGGGCCCCTCGCCGCTGGTGCTGCTGCTGGCGGCACTGACCTCCCACCAGGTGGGCCGGGGCCACGTCTGTATCGACCTCTCGGCGCTGCTGACGGACGCGGCCCAGACGCTGGCTCTGCCACCGGAGGAACCCATCGGCCCGGGGCCGGCGATCGAGCGATCCGCCGATCTGGACGACCGGCACCCCCAGGACCTGCTGGCCCGGGTGCCACTGCCTGACTGCCTGGCCGCTCTGCGGGCCTCGCCGGCCGTCAGCGACGGCACCGTTCCCGCTCCCCTGGTGCTGAGCGGCAACCGGCTCTATCTGCGCCGGTTCTGGCGCTACGAGCAGGGCATTGCCCAGGGCATTCGCCAACGGCTGGCGCAACCCTCGCCGCTGGCAGACCCCCAAGCACCGGCCGCGCGCACCCTGTCACAGGCGCTCGCCGCGCTGTTCGGCAACGCCGGCGAGGTGGACTACCAGACACTGGCGTGCGCGGTGGCCGCCCGGCACCGGTTCGCGGTGATCACCGGCGGGCCCGGCACCGGTAAGACCACCACGGTGGTCAACCTGCTGGCGGCCCTGCAGGCGGTGGCCGGGGCCGATCCGGTGCGGGCAGGGCGGCGATACCGCATCCGCCTGGCGGCGCCCACCGGCAAAGCCGCCGCCCGCCTGAACGAATCCATTGGCGGTGCCGTCCGGCGGCTGCCGTTGGACGCATTACCGGGCAGGGTCACGGTGGACGACATCCCCACCCAGGTCACCACCCTGCACCGGCTGCTGGGTAGCCGTCCGGACAGCCGCCGATTCCGCCATAACCGGGACAACCCGCTGCCGGTGGACATTCTGGTGATTGACGAAGCCTCCATGGTGGACGTGGACCTGATGGCCTCCGTGTTCGACGCCCTGCCCGCCCAGGCCCAGCTCATCCTGCTGGGGGACAAGGACCAGCTCGCGTCGGTGGACGCCGGCGCGGTGCTCGGCGAACTCTGCCAGCGCGCCCTGGCCGCCCACTACACGCCGGAAACCGCTGACTGGCTGGCCGCCGTTACCGGCGCCCGGGTCCCTGACCAGCTCATCGATCCGGCCGGCCGGCCCCTCGACCAGGCCGTCGCGATGCTGCGCAGGAGCTATCGCTTCAGCCAGGACAGCGGCATCCGCCGGTTGGCGGAGGCGGTTAACGCCGGGTCACTCAGCGGCTCCGTGATGCAGCAGATCCGTACGGCGGCCGTCGACGACGTGATCTGGCTGAACGGGCACCACCCCGCACCGGAGGCCGAACAGACCCTGGCGCTGATCCAGCAGCACGCGGTGACCGGCTCCCCGGACCGGTTCCGAAACGCCGGGCAGGGGCGCCGGATGAACGACCGGGCGCTGCCACCGCCGGTGGGCTATCGCCACTACCTGGCACTGATCCGGGGTGCCGCGCTCTCCGCTGACAGTCCCCGGGACGCCTGGGATGCCCACGCCCGGGCCGTGTTGGAGGCGTTCGGCGATTTTCAGGTGCTGTGCGCCCTGCGCCGGGGTCCCTGGGGCGTGGAAGGCCTGAACCAGAGCATCGCCGCGCAACTGCGGGCGGAAGGCCTGATCGAGAGCACCGATGGCTGGTACCCGGGCCGGCCGGTGCTGGTGACCGGCAACGACTACAACCTGGGCCTGATGAACGGCGACATCGGCATCACCCTGCGGGTGCCCTGGGATACCGGGGCCGACGGAGCGCCCCGGGACACCCTGCGGGTCGTCTTCCCGAACGCGGACAGCAGTGGTGGCATCCGCTGGATATCCCCCAGCCGGCTGCAACAGCTCGAGACGGTGTACGCCATGACGGTGCACAAATCCCAGGGCTCCGAGTTCAATCACACCTGCCTGGTGCTGCCAGACCGGCTCAGCCCGGTGCTGACCCGGGAGCTGGTGTACACCGGCATTACCCGGGCCCGGAACTGGTTCAGCCTGATCACCGGGGATGCCCGGGTGCTGGCGGACAGTGTGGGGCAGCAAGTGGTGCGGGCCTCCGGACTGGCCGGCGCCCTGACCGCATCCGCGTGAGCGGATCTGTCGTATTTGCGGACAACCTCAACTATGATCAAAGGACGCCCCCTTTCTTGATTGCTCCGACCATGACCGACGCCCCCGAGGATGCCCTTGACGCGTCCCTGAGCCCCGATGACGCGATCCGTGCCCTGGAAGCGACACGGGCCGAACAGCAGGCCACCATTGACCGTCTTGAGAAAATGGCGTCGCTCATTCCCGGGGTGATCTATCAGTTTGAAATGCGTCCGGACGGCACCATTCGCTTCCCCTACGCCAGCGCCGGCATCGAGCGCATCTACGACGTCACCCCGGACCAGGTAACGCAGGACGCGAGCATCGTGTTCGATGTCATCCATCCCGACGACCGCAAGATGGTCAGCGATTCCATTGAGCTGTCCCGCCGCACCGGATACGACTGGACCTGCGAATACCGGGTCATCAACCACGGCCAGGTGATCTGGGTGTTTGGCCAGGCCCGGCCGGAGTTCGAGGACGACGGCACCGTGCTCTGGCACGGCGCCATCCTGGACGTCACCGCCCAGAAGACCCTGGAAGCGAAACTGCGCAACCTCGCCACCACGGACGAGTTGACCGGGGCCGCCAATCGCCGGCGGTTCATGGAGATTTTGTCCTCGGAGTTTCAGCGCTTCCAACGCCAGGGCACCGTGTACAGCCTGATCCTGATGGATTTCGACTGGTTCAAGACCGTCAACGACCGCTTCGGCCACAGCGTCGGCGACCGGGTTCTGCAACAGTTCAGCCAGCGGGTCCAGACAGAGCTGCGCAGCACCGATACGTTCGCCCGGATCGGCGGCGAGGAATTTGCCCTGCTGGTGACCAGCAGCACCACCGAGCAGGCCCGGGCCCTGGCCGAGCGAATCCGCACCGCCATCGAGGGGCTCCGGTTTGACGGGTCGGGGGACCTGCGCGGCACCATCACCTGTGGCGTTGCCACCGTCGACGCCGCCGATACCGACGCCGGTGACCTGGTCGTGCGGGCCGACCGGGCGCTCTACCAGGGCAAGGACCAGGGCCGAAATCGGGTGGTGGTGTACCAGGCATGATGCAGGAACGCCACCGCAAGGCCCTGGCCCTGGTCACCGGCTTCATTCGCCCTTATCGCAACGCCGTTGCCGGCGCCCTGGTCGCGCTGGTGTTCACCGCTGGCATCACCCTGGGCCTGGGGCAGGGGCTGCGCATCCTGGTCGACCAGGGGCTGGCCACCGAATCACCCGCGGCCCTGGCCCGGGCCATTGGCCTGTTCTTCATTCTGGTGCTGGGGTTGGCGTTCGGCTCGTTTGCCCGGTTTTATCTGGTGTCCTGGATTGGCGAGCGGGTGGTGTCGGACATCCGCAAGACCGTGTTCAACCACCTGATTGATCTGACCCCGGGGTTCTTCGAGCAGAACCGGGCCCTGGAAATCCAGTCCCGGTTTACCGCCGACACCACGGTGCTGCAGTCGGTGATCGGCTCGACCGTCTCCATCGCCCTGCGCAATGCGCTCATGCTGGTGGGCGGGCTGGCGCTGTTGTTCGTCACCAACGCCAAGCTGGCCAGCATCATCCTGCTGGGGTTTCCCCTGGTGATCGCGCCCATCCTGTTCTACGGCCGACGGGTGCGGGCGCTGTCCCGCTTGAGCCAGGATCGGGTCGCGGATGTAGGCAGCTACGTGGGGGAAAATCTCAGCCAGATCAGAACAGTACAGGCGTTCAACCACCAACCCCACGACCGCCAGTACTTCTCCGAGGTGTCCGAACGGGCCTTTGACATCGCCCGCCAGCGCATCCGCCAACGGGCCTGGCTGACCACACTGGCCATTTCCCTGGTGATGGGCGCTGTCGGCATTGTGATCTGGATTGGCGGCCTGGATGTGATCCACGGGCGCATCAGCCCGGGGGAGCTGGCCGCGTTTGTGTTTTACAGCCTACTTGTCGGGGTCGCCGCCGGCGCCATCAGCGAAGTGATCGGGGAGCTGCAACGCGCTGCCGGCTCCGCCGCCCGGCTGTTTGAACTGCTTCAAACGGCGCCGGATCGGCACCCCGATGCCGCCACCGCCACACTGCCGGCCCGGGTGACCGGCGCGCTGGTCCTGGAGGATCTGACTTTCTGTTACCCGGGGCGGACGGGCACGCCGGCGATTGATCAGCTCTCGCTGACGATTCACCCCGGCGAAACCCTGGCGCTGGTCGGCCCGTCCGGCGCCGGCAAATCCACCCTGTTCGATCTGCTGCTGGCGTTCTACCCGGCCACCGCCGGGCGCATTCTCCTGGACGGGGTGGACACCGCCACGGTGGCACTGACCGACCTGCGCCGGTGCTTTGCCCTGGTGCCCCAGAACCCGGCCCTGTTCCACGGCACGGTAGCGGATAACCTGCGCTACGCCCGCCCGGACGCCTCTGGGGGGGACATCGAGCAGGCCGCCCGCATCGCCCACGCCCATGAGTTCATCCAGGCCTTGCCCCAGGGCTACGACACACCCCTCGGAGACGGCGGGCAGGGACTGTCCGGCGGCCAGCGTCAACGCCTGGCCATCGCCCGGGCGCTGCTGGCCGACGCGCCCATCCTGCTTCTGGACGAAGCCACCAGTGCCCTGGACGCGGAAAGCGAACATCTGATCCAGCAGGCCATGCCCTCTCTCACCGCCGGCCGTACCACCCTGGTGATTGCCCACCGCCTGGCCACGGTCCGGGACGCCGACCGCATTGCGGTGATGGACCAGGGCCGCCTGCTGGCCGTGGGCCGGCACGACGAGCTGCTGCGCACCAGTGACCTCTATCGACGGCTCGCGAGCCTGCAATTCCGGGATGCCCCCGCCGACTGACCCATTGGTCGGTTTGTGGCGGGCCGCCGTACTCCTTACACTGGGGTGTAAACCTACTCACTCCAGAACAGGAGGATCGCAAAGTGAGCAATCAAGAATTGCAGGCACTCAAAGAACGTTACGTTGCGGCGGGCGCAGCAAGTCCCAATGAGCAGTTTGCCGATCATGCACTGAACGCGGAGGTCTGGGACGCCGACGGGCGCCGGATGATCGACTTTGCCGGCGGCATCGGCGTGCTCAACGTGGGCCACCGGCACCCGAAAGTGGTGGAGGCGGTCAAGGCGCAGCTGGACAAGCTGATGCACACCTGCCAGACGGTGATGCCCTACGAGGGCTACGTGAAAGTCGCCCAGAAGCTGAGTGAAATGGTGCCGGTGAAAGGCCACGGCAAGGTGATGCTGGCCAACTCCGGCGCCGAGGCCCTGGAAAACGCCGTCAAGATTGCCCGGGCCGCCACCGGCAAGAACAACGTGATCTGCTTTGACGGCGGTTACCACGGCCGTACCTTCTTCACCATGGCCATGAACGGTAAGGCCGCGCCTTACCAGACGTCCTTTGGACCCATGCCCGGTCTGGTCTATCGCGCGCCATACCCGGTGTCGTACCACGGCATCACCGAGGAAGACGCGCTGCGCGGCCTGGCGATGACCATGAAGGCCGATTCCCCGGCCCACGAGACCGCAGCCATCGTGCTAGAACCGGTCCTGGGTGAGGGGGGGTTCTACCCGGCGCCAACCAGTTTCCTGAAAGCCATCCGCAAGATCTGCGACGAGAACGACATCCTGATGATCGTCGACGAAGTGCAGAGCGGCTTTGGCCGGACCGGCAAGCTGTTCGCCATCGAGCACAGCGGCGTTGAGCCGGACATCATGACCATGGCCAAATCCATGGCGGACGGCATGCCCATTTCTGCCGTCGTGGGTACCGACAAGGTGATGGATTCCTCCGGCCCGAACTCACTGGGCGGCACCTACACCGGCAGCCCGACCGCCTGCGCCGCAGCCTTGGCGGTATTCGACGTGATCAAGGAAGAGGACATCCTGGGTAAGAGCCAGCGCCTGGGGGATAAACTCAAGCAACGGTTCAGCCAGTGGCAGGACCAGTTCGAGCATGTGGATAACGCCCGCAACCTTGGCCCCATGGCGGCGTTTGAGCTGGTGGAAAGCAAAGCGTCCCACAAGCCGATGCCTGAACTCGCCGGTGCCATCACCAAGAAAGCCAAGGAAAAGGGGCTGATCCTGCTCAGCTGCGGGATGTACGGCAACACCCTGCGCTTTTTGATGCCGGTAACCATCGAGGATGAGGTGCTGGACGAAGGACTCAATATCGTCGAGGCGTGTCTCAAGGAGGTGGGTGCCTGACGGGTACCGTATCTTTTGGACACCAAAGGCCGGGCGTTTGCCCGGCTTTTTTTGTCTTGGCTTTGGTGCAAGAGCGGAGCGGTGAGCCCCGTCAGGAAACACGCTCCTTGCGGCACCCCTCCGGGGTCCAGCCTGCAATCGCAGATTGCAGTCGCTCGGTTGTCGCATGAAGCTTCGCTTCATAAACGCTCGACCTCGCCCATGTGACGCTTGGCCTCCGCCATCCCTGGCTCCGGACAGTTTCCTGACGGAGCTCACCGCTCCGCTCACCTGGCCATGGATGTGACAAAAAACAATACCCTTCCTGCAACTACGCCCCCCTTTTTCTATTTCAGGATGTGCCTGACGCGCCTTGATCATTGCATGGTGCATAAACCGGCCCGTTGAACAAAAAACCAACAACCCAAGCCGGCAACAATGCACCACAACAACGACAACACAGGAGCATGTCATGATCTCCCTATCCCGACTGGCGGCCGGTGCCGCCCTCGCGCTGGCGCTGACCGCGCCGGCAACGCAGGCCGAAGCCGGCGTGTTTGTGCATCTGTTCGAATGGAAATGGTCCGATGTGGCCCAGGAGTGCGAGAATTTTCTCGGGCCCAAGGGCTTCAGCGCCGTGCAGGTGTCACCGCCTCAGGAGCATATCCAGGGCAGCGCCTGGTGGACGCGCTATCAACCGGTCAGCTATCAGCTCAGCAGCCGCAGCGGCGACGAAGCGGCGTTTGCCGACATGGTCCAGCGGTGCAACGCCGCCGGCGTGGATGTCTACGCCGACGCCGTGATCAACCACATGGCCAACGGCAGCGGTACGGGCACCGGTGGGTCCGCTTACAATTCCGGCGCCATGAGCTACCCGATATACAGCAGCAACGATTTCCACAGCCCCTGCACCATCAACCCCGAGGATTATGGCAACAACGCCGGGCGCGTCCGCACCTGCCAGCTGGTCGGGCTGCCGGACCTGGATACCGGGGATAACTACGTGCAGGACACCCTGGCGGGCTATCTGAACCACCTGGCGTCGCTGGGGGTCAAAGGCGTCCGGATTGACGCGGCCAAGCACATGGCGCCTGGGGATATTGCCGGCATCCTGTCCCGGGTGACCGACCCGCTCTACGTGTTCCAGGAGGTGATCGACCTGGGCGGCGAGGCGGTCAGCGCCAACGAATATACCGGCACCGCCGATGTCACCGAATTTCGCTACAGCGCATCCATCGGTGACGTGTTCAAGAATCAGCGCCTGGCTTATCTGAACGCCTTTGGCGAAAGCTGGGGCTTTATCGCCGGTGGCAACGCCGTGGTCTTCACCGACAACCACGACAACCAGCGCGGGCACGGCGCGGGGGGCAGCAACGTGCTGACCTACAAGAACGGTGCCCTGTATAACCTGGCCAACGTGTTCATGCTGGGCTGGCCCTACGGCTACCCGAAAGTCATGTCCAGCTACGCCTTCTCCGACAGCGACCAGGGGCCGCCGGCTCAGCCGGTGTACCAGAACGGCAGCGCCCAGTGCGGCGGGGCCTGGATCTGTGAACACCGATGGAGCTCGATTGCCAATATGGTGGCGTTCCGCAACGCGACTGACGGCACCGGCGTGAACGGCTGGTGGGATAACGGCAACAACCAGATTGCGTTCAACCGGGGCAGCAAGGGCTTTGTCGCCATCAATCGTGAAGGAGGGGCGCTGTCACGAACCTTCGCCACCTCGCTGCCGGATGGCCAGTATCGAAACGTGGCCGGCGATAACGCCTGCGTGACGGTGCAGGGCGGCCAGGTGAACCTGAATATTCCCGCCATGTCCGCCGCCGCGCTTCATATCGGAGCGCCCTGTGACGGCGGGAGCGGGTCCGGTGGCGCCGGAGCTGGCAGTGGCACGGCGACGACCGTCAGCGTCACCTTCGAGTGCGCCAATGGCACGACCCAGTTGGGCCAGAGCGTGTATGTGACTGGCAACCTGCCGGCGCTGGGCAACTGGTCACCGGCGAGCGCCCTCAAGCTCGACCCGGTCAGCTACCCGACCTGGACCGGGCAATTTGACCTGCCGGCCAACACCGCCGTGGAGTGGAAGTGCCTGAAACGGAGCGAATCCGACCCGTCGGCGCTTCAGGTCTGGGAGGGCGGCGCGAATAACACGCTTCAGACCGGTGCCAGCGGATCCGCGACGAGCACGACCGGGAGTTTCTGACGCGACGCTGGGTTGAGGTGCCTGTATATGGCCGGCGGCGGTGGTGAGTATAGGCGCTCCAAAACTGTGCGGCGCCAGGGATGGCGCCGCTCAAGCGTCACATGGACGTGCCGCAAGGAGCGCGTTTTGGAGCGCCTATACTCACCACCGACTTGCACTCAACACGATAGGCCGGCGGGTTGCCGGTGCCTGGAGCCGTAGCGGTTACCCGGCCCCCGGGATTCATCGTATACTGCCGGACAACCGTTCCGGCAGTGCCCCCTCCGGGCCTGCCCGTGTGTCACCCAACAGGCAGCGTTCATGACCTCCCGACCGTCTTCCCCAGCCCACGACCACAAACCCCGCCCGTGGATCGACCTGCTGGTCAGTATCGTCATCCCGTCCGTTATCCTGATGAAATTCAGCGGCGAAGACCGCCTCGGCAGCGTCAACGCCCTGATTCTGGGGCTGGCGTTTCCGTTGGCCTGGGGCCTGTTTGAACTGATCCGCTATCGCAAGAAAAATTTCATCGCACTGCTGGGCCTGATCAGCGTCATGCTCACCGGGGGTATTGGCCTGCTCGAGCTGAACGCCCGCTGGCTCGCCATCAAGGAAGCCGCGGTACCGGCCATCATCGGCATTGCCGTACTGGTGTCCACCCGGACCAAATACCCGCTGGTGCGCACCTTGCTGTACAACCCCTCCGTGCTGGATGTGGATAAAATCCAGCAGACCCTGCGAGAGCGAGGCAACGAAAACGAATTCGAGCGGCGGCTGTTGAACGCCACCTACATGTTCGCCGGCACCTTCGCGTTTTCCTCGGTGATGAACTACGTGCTGGCCCGCTGGATCGTGAACAGCCCTTCCGGTACCGAAGCGTTTAACGAAGAGCTCGGCCGGATGACGCTCGTTAGCTACCCGATGATCGCCATTCCGTCGATGGTCATGATGATGCTGATCTTCTATTACCTGTGGCGCACCATCCGGCGCCTGACCGACCACACCCTTGAGGAGGTAATGGCGCCCCATCTTCTTGAAAAAGAAAAGAAAAAGTCGGAAAAGCGGGAATCAGACGGGCACCGCTGAGGGGTCCGGTTGCCACTGAACCCAGCGTCAGACAGGCACCAAAAAAACGGCGGGCACGTCTTTCGACGGCCCGCCGTTTTTTGTTACCGGACACCCGGGTTTACACGTCCAGGTTGGTGACTTCCAGCGCGTTGGTCTGGATAAAGTTCCGGCGGGGCTCTACATCGTCCCCCATCAAGGTGGTGAAGATCTGGTCGGCGGCAATGGCGTCCTCGATGGTCACCTTCATCATCCGGCGGGTTTCCGGGTCCATGGTCGTTTCCCAGAGCTGCTCCGGATTCATTTCACCCAGACCCTTATAGCGCTGGATGTTCAGGCCGCGCTGCGCTTCTTTCATCAGCCAATCCAGAGCACCTTCAAACGACAGCACCGCCTGCTTGCGCTCACCACGCTGCACGAATGCACCTTCCTCGATCAGACCTTCCAGGGTTTCACCCATGCGCGCGATGGCGGCATAGGAGGACGAACTGAAGAAGTCGTGGCTGAAGGTGTGGTCGTGGGGAATACCGTGTACGGTCAGCGTGACCTTGGGCAGATACAGGCCTCGCTCCTGGTCCCGGGCCACCGAGAAGGTGTACTTGGTGCCGGTGCGGGTGTCCAGCTGCAGGCCGTCACCCAGGCGCGCGACCCACCGGGCCACGGCGGCTTCATCCTTCAGGTCATCCGGCTTCAGGGTGACGTTGTGCAGCATCTGCTCCAGTACCTTGGCCGGGTAGGCCCGGGACAGGCGATCGATCATCGCCATCACCGCCTGGTAATCCTTGACCATGGTTTCCAGGGCAGAGTCCTTGATAGCCGGTGCTTCCGGGTTCACGAACAACTGCGCGCCTTCCAGAGCACTCTGGGTCAGGTAGGCTTCCTTCGCCTTTTCGTCCTTCAGGTACTGCTCCTGCTTACCCCGCTTCACTTTGTACAGGGGCGGCATGGCGATGAACACATGGCCACGCTCGATGATTTCCCGCATTTGCCGGAACAGGAAGGTCAGCAACAGGGTACGGATGTGGGAGCCGTCCACGTCCGCGTCGGTCATGATGATGATCGAGTGATAGCGCAGCTTCTCCGGATCAAACTCTTCCCGACCAATGCCACAGCCAAGGGCCGTGATCAGGGTGCCCACCTCCGCAGAGGACAGCATCTTGTCGAACCGGGCTTTTTCCACGTTCAGAATCTTGCCCTTGAGGGGCAGGATAGCCTGGGTTTTCCGGTCCCGGCCCTGCTTGGCACTGCCACCGGCGGAATCACCCTCCACAATGAACAGTTCGGACAGGGCAGGGTCCTTTTCCTGGCAGTCCGCCAGCTTGCCGGGCAGGCCAGCGATGTCCAGGGCGCCTTTTCGGCGGGTCATGTCCCGGGCCTTGCGCGCCGCTTCCCGGGCGCGGGCCGCCTCGATCATCTTGTTGACGATGACCTTGGCTTCGCCCGGCTGTTCCTGCAGGAAATCACTGAAGCTCTGGTACAGTTCCTGCTCAACCGCGGTTTTCACCTCGGAGGAGACCAGCTTGTCCTTGGTCTGGGAGGAGAACTTCGGATCCGGCACCTTGACGCTGACGATGGCCGTCAGACCCTCCCGGGCATCGTCACCGGAGGTCGCTACCTTGGCTTTCTTGCCCAGGCCTTCCTGCTCGATGTAGCTGTTCAGCGAGCGGGTCAGGGCGGCGCGGAAGCCGGCCAGATGGGTGCCACCGTCCCGCTGGGGGATGTTGTTGGTGAAGCAGTAGATGTTTTCCTGGAACGCATCGTTCCACTGCATCGCCACTTCCACGGCGATGCCGTCTTCCCGCTCCCGATTGAAGTGGAAAACCCGGTTCAGCGGCGTCTTCGAGGTGTTCAGGTGCTCCACAAAGGCCCGCAAACCACCCTCGTACTGGAACACCTCCTCTTTGCCGGAGCGTTCGTCGGTCAGGCGGATACGGACGCCGGAGTTCAGGAACGCCAGCTCCCGCAGACGCTTGGCCAGGATGTCATAGTGAAACCGGATGTGGGAGAAGGTCTCGGGGGAGGGCACAAAGCGCACTTTGGTGCCAGACGCGTCGGTGTCGCCCACCGGCGCCAGCGGGGCATTGGGCACGCCGTGGGTGTACTGCTGCTCCCAGACTTTGCCGTCCCGGCGGATGGTCAGGGTGAGCTCAGAAGAGAGGGCATTGACCACGGACACACCAACGCCGTGCAGGCCGCCGGACACCTTGTAGCTGTTGTCGTCGAACTTACCACCCGCGTGCAACACGGTCATGATGACTTCGGCGGCGGAGACCCCTTCTTCTTCGTGGAGGTCGGTCGGAATGCCACGGCCGTTGTCCTGAACGGTGACCGATTCGTCCGGGTGAATGATCACGCCGATTTCCGAGCAGTAGCCGGCCAGCGCCTCGTCGATGGAGTTATCCACCAGCTCGAAAACCATGTGGTGAAGGCCGGTACCATCGTCGGTATCACCGATGTACATGCCCGGCCGCTTTCGCACCGCATCCAGTCCCTTCAGAACCTTGATGCTGGACGAATTGTAGTTCGATTCACTCATTGGGTGACTCCTGAGGGTCGTGACCGTCGATCCGTGGGTTGTCCGTCCGGACAAATGCCGGGTTCGGGCCACGCCGATTTATTCTTCCGTCAATGTGCCATGTTCCACGTGGAACATCTGGTGTTCCGGGGCTCGGTGCGTGCCCCACAGCTGTTCGGGTTCCGGTCGCTCAATCGCGGTTATAAAGACCTGGCTGCCCAAGGCGCTGAGCCGCTCGGCCAGCATCGCCCGATGCCCGACGTCCAGCTCAGCGTTGATGTCGTCCAGCAGGTAGGTCACCTGCCGGCCTTCTTCCCCCAGCACCATGCCCTGGGCAATCTTCATGAGGATAACCAGCGTCTTCTGCTGGCCCCGGGAAAAGGTTTCCGCCACCGGCCGGCCCTGGAACTTCAGCCGGACGTCCGCACGGTTCGGGCCATAAAGCGTGTGGCCCACCTTCAGCTCCTGCTCGCGGTGCGCACGGAGCACATCCATCAGCGCCTGCTGCCGGTCCCATCCCGGGTAGAACTCCAGACGGAGACCGTCCGTCCAAGGCACCGACACCTCGGCAATCAGCGCCTGGAAGGCTCGCTGGAACCGCTCGAACCCGGCCAGCCGGAAATCACTCAGGCGCTCTGCCAGGCCAGCGAACTGGCTGTCCCAGACCCGCAACAGGGATTCATCAATTCTACCATTTCTCAGCGTTTGATTCCGCTGTGACGTGACTCTCTGGCATTGCTGCCACAGCGCCGCGAACGAAGGTTCCACGTGGAACACCAGCCAATCCAGAAACTGCCGACGATAACCGGGTCCCCCGGCCACGATTTCAAAAACGCCCGGGTCGATCACCGACACCGGCAGGTGCCGCGCCAACTCCGACAAGCTGCGGACGTTCTCGCCGTCGACCCGCAGCGTCGTCTCCTTGGCCACGACGTCCCGGGACAACCCAACCCGATGAGGCCCTTCCCCGACGACCGGTGCTAAACCGGCAAGCGCGCCGAAGACCGTGAACCGGGCTTCGCCGTGACGAACGACGGCTTTATGACGGCTGATGCGGAACGAGCGCCCGAGGCCCAGATAGCCGATGGCCTCGAGCACGCTGGTCTTGCCACTGCCGTTCGCGCCGTAAAGAAGGTTGAAGGAGGGAGAGAAGGCCACAGAATCGTGGCCCAGATTTCGAAAGTGTTCGGTCTGAAGGCGAACCAGGGCCATGGGCGCCGATCAGTGCAGCATGGTCAGCCGCTCATCCACGAACACATCCATCTCCGGCGCCAGAATGTGCACGTACCGGTCAAAATAGAGGAACTGTTTGAGCAGCAGGGCGAACTCCCGAGGAAAGTGCAGTCCGTGACTTTCCCCGACTTTCACCATGTCCATGAGAATGTTGTTGACGTCGTCGTCCGCCTTGTCGGCTTGATACGGCACATCGTCCGGAACCATCCGATCCATCTGTTGATACAGACGGCGAAGATCCGCCGCGAGGTCGGCGACGCGCACCGTCCGACGGGTCACGCCGATCCGGATCATGGCATCCGCCATCCCTTCGAAATTGCCGACCATCACCGTGGAAATGAAGTCGCTGACGGCCTGCCAGGTGTCCGGTCGGATCCGCCCGACAATGCCAAAATCAATAAAACCAATCCGGCCGTCCCGCAGCACCATCAGGTTGCCCGCGTGGACGTCCGCGTGGAAAAACTCGCACTGGGTCAGGCTGGCGAACCAGGTGTTCATCGCCGTGATCAGGGTGTGCTCCGGGTCCCGCGCGTATCCCCGGATGCTTTCCAGGTCGGTCAGCGGCACGCCGTAAAAACGCTCCATGGTCAGCACGCGCCGGGTGCTGCAATGATCGTAAACCCGCGGGCAGGTAGCGTCTTCATTGTGGGTGTTCTGGAGAAACTGCCGGAACACCTTCAGGTTGTTCGCTTCCTTGATGAAATCGCACTCTTCCATCATGGTGCGCTGGATTTCTTCCACAATGCCAGACAGGGACGTCCACGACAGCTTTGGCGCCAGGGTTTCCAGAATGCGGGAGCCAAGGTAGAGGAAATTCAGGTCCGTCAGCAGGATGTTTTCCACCCCGGGCTTCTGGACCTTGATCACCACGTCCTCGCCCGTCACCAGTTTGGCGGCGTGCACCTGGGCAATGGACGCTGACGCCAGCGCCACCGGATCGATCTCCGCGTAGATCTCATCCAGGGGGCGCCCGAGCTCGTCCCGCAAGATGCGCTTGATCACGCCAAACGGCAGGCTCGGCGTCTTATCCAGGCAGTACTGGAACTCTTCCACATACGCCTTGGGGAAAAACGTGGGGGAGCTGGCAATGAACTGACCCAGCTTGATGTAAGTGGCCCCAAGGGATTCAAAGGTCTGGCGCAGCAGACGGGGCGCTGGCGGCCGGTCGCCACGCACCCAGTCCAGCCCGGTACGGCCCAGTACCGAGAGCGTCTGGCCAATCCGGAAAGCACCTTTAAGGCTATTGGTTACCGTACCCATGGGCGGCATTCTCCTTTCATCATCAACGCGATCCCTGCGCGGCCGATCACAGCCGCATGGGCATGACCACGTACAGGCACCGGTTGTCGTTCTCCGCTTCGATCAGCGCGCTGCTGTTCGGGTTTGACAGGGTCAGCTTTACCTCGGCCTCATCCAGCGCGTTCATCACGTCCACCAAATACCCTACATTAAACCCGATCTGCAGGGATTCGCCCTGGTACTCCACCGGCAGCGCGTCTTCGGCCTGTTCCTGGTCCGGGTTGTTGGCGAAGACCTGGAGCTGGTTCGGGCTCAGGTTCAGGCGAACACCGCGGATGTTTTCGTGGGACAGGATGCCCGCGCGCTGCAGAGTATTTTTCAGGGTCGACCGATCTGCCAGCACCACTTTGTCCCCGCCTTTCGGAATCACCCGGTTGTAGTCCGGGAACTTGCCTTCGATCAGCTTGGAGGTAAAGGTGTAGGCGCCCACCGTCGCCCGCAGGTGGTTGTCGCCGATCACCAGGGTGACCGGCGTTTCCACGTCGTCCAGCAGCCGCGCCAGTTCCAGGACGCCCTTGCGGGGTACGATCACCTGCCGAAGATCCCCGCTGCCGGTGGTGGTATCAAAGTGGGCCAGCGCAAGCCGGTGACCGTCGGTGGCCACCGTCCGCACGTGGTCCGAGGCCACTTCCAGCAACAGGCCGTTCAGGTAGTAGCGCACGTCCTGCTGGGCCATGGCGAATGCCGTGGCGTCCAGCATCCGGCTCAGTTCCTTCTGGGGCACGTCCAGCCGGAAGCTCTCGGCCTCGTCTTCCACGTTGGGGAAATGCTCCGCCGGCAAGGTAGACAGGGTGAAGTGGCTGTTGCCCGAACGCAGGTGCAGGCGATCACCTTCCACCGCCAGCTCGATCGGCGCTTCATCATTGAGCGCGCGGCAGATGTCCGCCAGCTTCCGGGCCGGCACGGTGATGCGTCCCGGCTGATCCACATGTACCGGCGTGACCCGAGCCACCAGTTCCACTTCCATATTGGTCCCGGTCAGCGTCAGGATGTTGTCCTCCGCCACCAGCAACACGTTGGACAGAACCGGCATGGTCTGTTTCTTTTCCACCACCCCGGCGATGCTCTGAAGTGGCGTGAGTAAGGATTCACGGCTGATCGTCAGTTTCATGGCACTCGGCTTATTCGGTTTGTAGGTTCAAGGGTTATCTCGACTTGCCAACGCCCGCCACGTCAGGTGGTCAGCAATCGCATGAAATTCTGGTAGTCCTCGCGAATCCCCGGATCAGTCTCCTGGAGTTCCACGATCTTCTTGCAGGCATGCAGCACCGTGGTGTGGTCACGCCCGCCAAACGCCTCACCGATTTCCGGCAGGCTGTGGTTGGTCAGCTCCTTGGACAGCGACATGGCCACCTGTCGCGGCCGGGTGACGGTCCGGGTGCGCCGCTTGGACAGCAGGTCCGCCACCTTGATCTTGTAGTACTCCGCCACGGTTCGCTGAATGTTGTCGATGCTGACCTGCTTTTCGTGCAGCGCCAGCAAGTCCTTCAGGCTTTCCCGGATAAACGGGGGGGTAATGTCCGAACCGGTGAAGTGAGCATTCGCTATCACCAGACGAAGGGCGCCTTCCAGCTCACGAACGTTGGAACGAATTTTCTGGGCGATAAAAAACGCCGCTTCGCTGCTCAGCTTGACGTTCGCCTGCTCTGCCTTTTTCATCAGGATGGCCACCCGGGTTTCCAGCTCAGGCGGTTCCACCATCACCGTCAGACCCCAGCCAAACCGGGACTTCAGGCGTTCCTCCATATCGGAAATCTCTTTTGGGAACCGGTCACAGGTCACGATCACCTGCTGGCCCCCTTCGAGCAACGCGTTGAAGGTGTGGAAAAACTCCTCCTGGGAACGTTCCTTGCGAGCAAAGAACTGGATATCGTCAATCAGCAGCGCGTCTACCGACCGGTAGTAACGCTTGAATTCATTGATGGCGTTCAACTGAAGCGCCTTGACCATATCCGCCACAAACCGCTCAGACCGGAGATAAGCCACCTTTGCCCGGGGATTCCGGCGCACGATCTCGTTGCCGATCGCGTGCATCAGGTGGGTTTTGCCCAGGCCGACGCCGCCATAAAGGAACAGCGGGTTATAGGCGCCGCCCGGATTCTCCGCCACCTGCATGGACGCCGCCCGGGCCAGCTGGTTGGATTTACCCTCAACAAAGGTCTCAAAGGTGAAGCTTTCGTTCAGGAAGCTCTGGTGCTTGATATCCCCTTCTACCTGAACATCCCGTCGCTCCCGGGGATGGCTGCCGGTGCCATTGACCGGGGTAGATACGGTCGCGGCAACGCCCCGCTCTTCTTCCGTGACCTGGCCCCCGGTTTCCTCGCCAACGTCCCTTGCCGTTCCGGCGCCGTTGAACGCGCGACGGGCATCGTCGGCACGTTCCACGGATGCCTGGGCCCTCGGGGCGGAGCCCACTTTCATGTTTACGCGGGGTGCCTGGCCTCCGTTCAACTCTTTAAGCACTTCTTCTATACGTCGGAGGTACTTCTCGTTGACCCAGTCCATGACAAAGCGGTTCGGCGCAAACAGCACCAACTGGCCTTCACGATGATCAGACTGCAACGGCCGCAACCAGGTATTGAACTGTTGCGCGGGAAACTCGTCCCGGAGTACGTCAAGACACTGATGCCAGACACTGTTGGGCACAACCGGCCACTCCCGAAAACACAGACATTCTCTGACCGGACGACCACCGTCCGGTAATGCGAGGTGACCCAGGATTCTACCCTGAGCCGCCAGCTCTGTGAAAGGGTCTGAACACGCTCATGAACAGCCTGTGGAAATTAATCTTTCAGAAAAACAAAAACGTGCAGACTTACCTACAGGCTTGTGTACAGAAAAATACCCGCAGAAGAGTTACCCACAGCCCCTTGTGCACGCCCCGGGCTCAGCCCTGTGCGCAACCTTCGGACGAATCATGGGATAACTTATGCGATCCGGCGTTTGCCGACTTTCCCACAATCGGTCCTGGCGTTTTCAACAGGGCTCAGACCGACTTGTCGGCCTCCTTGTCAACGCTCTAAAAAACGGATTTACCTGAGAAAAAGCCGGTTTTCCACAGAAAAGGCCCTGCCTAACAACAGTAATAAATATCCTTAAAAGAAATTTCAAAAAGACTCATTACATTAGTTATCGGAAAGCACGGATGCGCGCCGCATCAAAGCCGTTGAATTTTCGGCCCCAGTTGCATAGAATGCCGCTCCTGTTTTGGCTGTTCATTTTCCAGCCAGTTACTGAATTCCAAAACCTGATTTGTGAGATCGTCATCATGAAAAGAACGTTTCAACCGAGCGTCCTGAAGCGTAAGCGCGTTCACGGTTTCCGTGCCCGCATGGCCACTGCCAACGGCCGCAAGGTGCTGTCCCGTCGTCGTGCGAAAGGTCGCGCCCGTCTCTGCGCCTGAGTTTGACTTCCCCCGATGACGACCCTGGGCTTCCCCAAATCGCATCGTTTGCTGCGACCGGCGGATTACAGCCAGGTCTTTGATCGGGTGACGTACAAGGTTCCGCATCGGAACTTTCTGATCCTGGCGGCACCCAATTCACTGGGACACGCCAGGGTCGGACTGATCTTCTCCAAGCGGAACGTGAAACTGGCTGTCCAGAGAAACCGGATCAAACGCCAAGTTCGGGAAACGTTTCGCCACGAAACGGCTCTCCCCGCCCTGGATATCGTGGTACTCGGTCGTCAGGGGCTTCCCCAGCTCGACAACACCGAGGTTCACACCGTTTTGACCGAACTCTGGCGCCGGCTCCGGAAGAAAGTCCGGTCCGCCGAAGGCTCCCTCACCGGAGACCGCTCGCCGCCCGGTACAGGGTCCGCCTAATGCGCCGTTTACTGCTGGTTCCCATCCGTGTCTATCAGTTGGCCATCAGTCCCATGATGGCGAGCCACTGCCGGCACATTCCCACGTGTTCCCAGTACGCGGTTGAAGCCATTAGTCACCACGGCGCCTTCAAAGGTGGCTACCTGACGCTACGACGCCTTGGGCGCTGCCATCCCTGGAGCCCCGGCGGCTACGATCCCGTTCCCGGTATCGACACCTGCTCCCCCACTTCCCAGACCAGACAGTAATCCTATGGACATCAAACGCATTGTGTTATTTGCCGGCCTGGCGGTAGTCAGCTATCTGATGGTACTGGCGTGGAACAAGGATTATCACCAGCCGCCGCAGCGCACCGCCGCGGATTCGGCGCAGATCGATACCGGCAGTGCACCTGGCCAGGCACCCGATGACCTGACCCTGCCGGGACCGGACACCGCCAAAAAGAATGCAGAGCTCAGCACACCGGATACCCAGACCAGCAATGCCGGCAGCCAGAGCCAGGCCGCCGTGTCCGCCGACAACCGCTACGTGGATGTGCGCACCGACGTGTACGACATCACCATTGACCGGGTCAGCGGCAACCTGGTGCGCGCTTCCCTGCTCAAATACAGCAAGTCCCTGAACAGCCCGGACCCGATGGCGCTGCTCAAGCATACCGCCAACGAAACCTACGTGCTGGAAAGTGGTTTGATCGGCCAGGACGGCCCGGACAGCCGTTCTAACGGCGATGCGCCGGTCTACAACACGGAGGCAAGCCAGTACCAGCTTCAGGACGGGCAAGACAAACTGACCGTGAATCTGACCCTGACCACCGGGCAGGGCGTGAAGATTACCAAGCAGTATCAGTTTGCCCGGAACAGCTACGAGATTGGCGTCAACTACCTGATCGACAACCAGTCTGCCAAGCCGTGGAAAGCCAATTTCACCGGCAAGATCGTCCGTGATGACACCCCGGACCCCACGGCCCAGACCAGTATGGGCATCAAGTCGTTCCTGGGGCTGGTGGTGAGCACGCCGGAAGATCCTTACGAGAAACACGACCTCGGTGACCTCAAGGACAACAAGGTCAACCAGACCGTCACCGGCGGCTGGATGGCGTTCCTGCAGCACTACTTCCTGAGCGCCTGGATTCCCGCCAAGGACGTCCCTGCCCAGTTCCAGACCACCCATCGTGGCAACCTGAACGTGATGGGCTTTGTTTACCCGTCTACCGATGTGGCACCGGGTGACAGCGCCGAGGTCGGCGGCCGGGTCTACGTTGGTCCGAAGATCATCGACCGGCTGGAAAACGTGGCCCCGAACCTGGATCGCACCGTCGACTTTGGCTGGCTATTCTTCATCTCACTGCCGCTGTTCTACATCCTGCAATGGTTCCACGGCCTGGTGGGCAACTGGGGTGTATCCATCATCCTGCTGACGGTGTGCGTGAAAGCGGTGTTTTTCCACCTGTCCGCCACCAGCTACCGCTCTATGGCCAAGATGCGCGCAGTGGCGCCGCAACTGAGCCGGCTGAAGGAACTCTACGGCGACGATCGCCAGCGCATGTCCCAGGAAATGATGGCCCTGTACAAGCGGGAAAAAATCAACCCGCTGGGTGGCTGCCTGCCGATCCTGGTACAGATGCCGGTGTTCATTGCCCTGTACTGGGTTCTGTTCGAGAGCGTCCAGCTGCGCCACGCGCCGTTCTTCCTGTGGATTCATGATCTGTCGCAGATGGACCCGTACTTCATTCTGCCAATCCTGATGGGCGCCAGCATGTTCCTGCAGACCCAGCTGAACCCGACACCGCCGGACCCGATGCAGGCGAAGATCATGAAGCTGATGCCGATGGTGTTCACCGTGTTCTTCCTGTGGTTCCCGGCAGGCCTGGTCCTGTACTGGCTGGTGAACAACCTGCTGTCCATCACCCAGCAGTGGTACATTACCCGTAAGATCCAGAACGAGATGGCGGCCAAGAAGAGCTGAGCCGGCCAAACTCGCTGACGGATACAACAGAGGCTCCTCCGGGAGCCTTTGTTGCGTTCAAGGTTGCGTTCAAGGGAGCCCCCACCATGAAAACCGATACCATTGCCGCCATCGCCACGGCGCCCGGCCGCGCCGGTGTCGGTATTGTCCGGGTTTCCGGCCCGGAGGCCCTCGCGATTGCCAACACCATGCTGGGTTACTCACCGCGGCCCCGATACGCCCACTACGGGCCGTTCCACGGCGCCGACGGCGAGCTGATCGACGAAGGCATTGGCCTGTTTTTTCCCAACCCCCATTCATTCACCGGCGAAGACGTGTTTGAACTTCAGGGCCACGGTGGCACCGTGGTTCTGGATCTGCTGCTGCGAGCCGCCTGTGCCCTGGGCGCCCGGCTGGCGCGCCCCGGTGAGTTTTCCGAGCGGGCGTTCCTCAACGACAAGCTGGACCTGGCCCAGGCGGAGGCCATTGCCGACCTGATCGAGAGCAGCTCCGAGCAGGCCGCCCGCTGCGCGGTCCGCTCCATGCAGGGCGTGTTCTCCCGACGGGTCGATGCGCTGGTGGACGCGGTCACGCATCTGCGTATCTACGTGGAGGCGGCCATCGATTTTCCGGAGGAGGAAATCGATTTCCTGGCGGACGGCAAGGTCGGCAGCGACCTGGCCGGGTTGATTGCCCAGGTCCGGGACATTCTTTCCGAGGCGCAGCAGGGCGCCATCCTCCGGGATGGGATGAAGGTGGTCATTGCCGGTCGCCCGAACGCCGGCAAGTCCAGCCTGCTCAATGCCCTGGCCGGCCGGGAGGCGGCCATCGTCACCGCCATCGAAGGCACCACCCGGGACGTGCTCCGGGAGCACATTCACATCGATGGCATGCCCCTGCACATCATCGACACCGCGGGTCTGCGGGACAGCCCGGATGAGGTGGAGCGTATCGGCATCGCCCGGGCCTGGGAGGAAATTCGCCAGGCCGACCGGATCCTGCTGATGGTCGACGCCACCACAACGGACCGGACCCGCCCCGAGGCGATCTGGCCGGATTTTGTGGACAAGTTGCCCGCCGGCGCGCCGGTCACCGTAATTCGAAACAAGGTTGACCTGTCCGGCGAGACCGCGGGTTACACCGGGGGCGAGCACGGCGCCGCGCCGGTCATCCGCCTGGCGGCCAAGTCCGCCGAAGGCCTGGACGCCCTGCGGGATCACCTCAAGCAGTGCATGGGCTTTGAGACCACCACCGAAGGCGGCTTCCTGGCCCGCCGCCGGCACCTGGACGCCCTGGAACGGGCCCAGGCTTCGCTGTTGGCCGGCCAGGCCCAGCTCGAAGGCTACGGCGCCGGCGAACTCCTGGCCGAAGACCTGAGGGCCGCCCAGGACGCCCTTGGAGAGATCACCGGGCACCTGTCACCGGATGATCTGCTGGGGCATATTTTCTCGAGCTTCTGTATCGGGAAGTGAAACACCGGGATACGTTTGAACATCCCCTTTCTCCGGGCCTCGACGTTGGCCCCGGTTGACGATCAGCCATCCGTCGAAACGGTCAGGCGCTCCCACGCGTCGATGTCCTGTGCCATACCCACCAGGCGTTCTCGGACCAGCTTTAGGGCGTCGCTGCCCAGCAGAAGATGCGCCGGAGGTTGGTCGCTTGCGATGAGCTCCAGCATGGCCTTGGCTGCCTTCTGCGGATTTCCCAGTTGCTGGCCGCTTTTCTCCAGACGAGCCTGGCGAACGGGATCGAACAGCGGATCGTAATCGGCAATTTTCCGGGGCGAACGGCGCATGGAACGGCCGGCCCAATCGGTCCGGAAGGAGCCGGGTGCCACCGCGGTTACGTGGACGTTGAACGGTGTCAGCTCTTTGCCCAAGGCGTCTGAAATGCCTTCCAACGCGAACTTGCTGCCACAGTAGTAGGCGATGCCGGGCATGGTGATGTACCCGCCCATTGAGGTGATGTTGATGATGTGGCCGGCCCGGCGCTGACGGAAAAAGGGGAGTAGCGCCCGGGTGAGTTCAACCGCACCGAACACGTTGACCTCGAACTGCCGGCGCAGTTCGTCGGTTGGTGATTCTTCCAGTACGCCTTCATGGCCATAGCCGGCGTTATTAACCAAGACATCGACGGGGCCGAGGCTGGCCTCAATCTCTTCCGCAACCCGGGCAATGGCGGGGGTGTTGGTCAGGTCAAGCTGACGGGCATGGGCGTTTCCGGACGGATGGGCTTCGAAGGAGGACACCGCGCTGGCCTGGCGCACCGTGCCAATCACCCGGTGCCCCGCTGCAAGCGCAGCTTCAGCGAGGGCCTGGCCGAACCCGCTGCTGACACCGGTGATCAGAAGGGTTTTGCTTCGTTTCATAACGTCACTCTCTGGTTGATGGGCGGTGGAGCCATCGTAGAGCGGTGGGGTCAGGATCAGAACGCAGGATCTTCTGAGTTTGTTGCCTAATCCTATGACAGGAATGGTCTGGGGTCGGAAATGGGCCAGAATAGGGGGACAAAACGATCAGGAGCAGGTGCATGGCGGGCGAATCAAGCGCGGAGGGTCAGCGGGAACGGCGCATGGTGGCGTTGCTGGAGTCGATGGCTCCCCGGGAGGGCTACAATCTGACGGCGTTGCCTGGCGTTCGCTTTCTGCGGTCGAACCGCCCGCTGCAGAAAACGCCTGTCCTCTATGACCCCGGCATTGTTATTGTTTGCCAGGGGCGTAAACGCGGCTACTGGGGCAATCGAACCTACGTTTACGATGCCCGGCAGTACCTGGCGGTCTCCATTCCGGTGCCATTCACGATGGAGACCGATGCCTCGGCGGAAGCGCCATTGCTGGCCATCTACCTGCATCTGGACTTACCGCTGGCGGCCGAACTGCTGATTGAACTGCAGGAATCCGGAATATCCGCGTCGGCGCCGCCGTGCGGTATGTTCTCGTCCAGGATGGAGCCCGCCCTGGAAGCCACCGTGGAACGCTTTCTGGAAATCATGGCGTCGCCCGGGGACAGCCAGATTCTGGGGCCGGCGATGGTGCGTGAGCTCTATTTCCGGGTGCTGACGGGTGCCCAGGGCGGTGCCATGCGGGCCGCTCTGGACATGGAGGGACATTTCGGGCGCATCGCCCGAGTCGTCCGGCTCATCCATGCCCGCTATGCCACCGCCCTGGACGTGAATCAGTTGGCCCGGGAAGCCCGCATGAGCACGCCGAGCTTCCACACCCATTTCAGACAGGTCACGCAGACATCGCCGATGCAGTATGTGAAAGCCGTCCGGCTTCATCAGGCGAGACTGCTGATGTTCCGGAATGGCATGACCGCAGCGGCGGCCTCAGCGGATGTCGGCTACGAGAGCTCGTCCCAATTCAGCCGGGAATTTCGCCGTCTTTTCGGGCGCTCGCCCCGGGAAGAGGTGGCCTGGATGCGGTCATCCTTCGAGCTTCCGCCCCCGGAGTCCCCGTCCTTCTATGTATCTTCTCACTGAGTCGGGAGCGATCGCTGCACCGACTTATCGGTGCGCCAGGGCGTAATCAATCGCCGCACACACGGCGGTCACCTGGGCGG
Source organism: Marinobacter sp. C2H3 (assembly GCF_037080155.1). Classification (NCBI taxonomy): domain Bacteria; kingdom Pseudomonadati; phylum Pseudomonadota; class Gammaproteobacteria; order Pseudomonadales; family Marinobacteraceae; genus Marinobacter; species Marinobacter sp. C2H3. The sequence goes on from NZ_JBBBNZ010000003.1 coordinate 665,443, forward strand.
CATTGCACTGCTCGGTTGTCGCGCGGGGGCTGTCCGGGTACACCTCGGTCGTCGTCCGGTAGGGCGCGCGGGTGAGATTGGTGCACAGGCCCATGTGCTGGATCGGGTACTCGATAACGCCGCGGGCTGCCACGGGGGTGCCAAAGAGCTCGCCTTTGTCGTCGGCCGGCGCGATATGGGTCACTTGCGCCACCGCCTCAATCACCGCCTGCTGGAATTCGGGCTGCGGGCGTTCGCTGTCATCCACCAGATAGAAGCCATCGGGAATCCCGCCCGGCTCGAACGGCTTGCCGTCGCGGGCGGCAAGGGCTGGGCGAAACTCACTTTCGTCGGTGTCGGTGGTTTCGTGCAGGTCGATGTGTAGCAAGGCCTGATGGCGGATGGGCGCGACCAGGCGCATGAGGGCCGCCGCCTCCTCCGCCTGACCGTCATCCCGGAACGAGCGGTTCGGATCGACCGCGTTGGCGTTCCAGCGGTGGATACGCTCGTAAGCCCAGGGGCTGACGCAAGGCGCCACCAGCAGATTGATGCGGCCCTCATAGTCCGAGGCACGCTGCTCGACGAATTGCAGCGCACCATGAACACCGCTGGTTTCATAACCGTGGACACCGCCGGTCACCAGCACGATTGGCCGATCATCCCGCCAGCCGCGACTGCGGATCGCCATCAGAGGATAACGGTCAGCACCGTAGTCGAGGCAACCGTACTCCTCCACATCAAAGCGCGAGCGCAGGCGCTCGATCACGTCCAACACCTCGTTCCCATAGCTGCGCTGGCGTGTCTGACGGGATAGCCATTCCGCGCGTTCTGCATCGCCCCACGGGATACCGGGCGTGCCGATGGGATAGTGCGTGGGCGTCGTGGTCAAGTCACTTCCTCCTTGGGGTCCGATGTTAAGCGGCATACTAACATCCGCGTCCGGGTAGGTAATCGGTCAGCGTCTCTTTGCCTCCTGTCGCGTTCCTGACCGAAAACAAGATTGAGTTAAGTTTTTGGCGCGACACTTCCTGCATTGACCGCTCTCTCATCGAGGGCGAATGACGCCAGGAGCAGGAACCCGCCAGCATGTCGCCCAATGTCCAAGTGTCCGTGATCATCCCGGTGATGAACGAAGCCGAGAACATCGGCGACCTGATGCAGGAAATCCATCAGGCGCTGGCGGAGGGCCCCACCTATGAAATCGTGGTGGTGGATGACGGCAGCTCGGACGGCACGCTGGCCCGGGCTGAAGAGACAGCGACGACCCTGGGGTGCCGGTTCCAGGGCATCGCCCACGCCCGCAATCTGGGCCAGAGCGCCGCGGTGAAAACCGGTGCCTGTCACGCGACGGGTATCTGGCTGGTCACCCTGGACGGCGATGGCCAGAACGATCCGGCGGATATCCCGGCGCTGCTCGAACGTGCCCGGGGCCTGGCGGCAACCGACTATGTGATTGCCGGCTACCGCCGACAGCGGCGGGATACCCGCTGGAAACGGTTCCAGTCCCGGCTCGCCAATCGGGTTCGCAACGCCCTGCTGCACGATGGCGTGCCGGACAGCGGTTGCGGGCTCAAGCTGTTGCCCCGCCGCACGTTTCTGGCCCTGCCCTGGTTTGATCACGCACACCGGTTTGTGCCGGCGCTGGTGCGCGCCATTGGCGGCAACGTGGTGGTGGTGGACGTGAACCACCGGCACCGAACCCGGGGCGTATCAAAGTATTCCGCCTGGAACCGGGCCTGGGTCGGGATTGTGGATCTGATCGGGGTCTGGTGGTTGATTCACCGGCTGCCGTCCCTGGGCTGGCCGTCGCCGGTGGAAGCGGAGCGGCGTTAACGTGAGGCGATGGCTGAAGCCGGGCGTCCTGGTCCTCGGCGTGGTGGTGGTTCTGGTTGCCCTGGCCGGCAACGGGGACTGGTCGGTGATTGCCGACAGAACCAGGCTGGCCGGCTATCTGCATGAGCATGGGGCATTGGGGTATGTCACCGCGATCCTGCTCGGGGCGCTGTACACGGGGGTGGGTGGCCCGAGGCAGGTGCTGGCCCTGGCCTGCGGCTTTGCCCTGGGTGCCACCGTGGGCACCGCGATGGCCACCCTGGCCACACTGATGGGCGCGTTGCTGCCGTTCTACACCGCCCGCTGGCTGCTCGGTCCCTGGCTGGCCAGCCGCATGGGCGGCCGGCTTCGCCGGTTTCACCAGTCCGTAACCCGGCACCCGTTCAGCGCCATCCTGATGATCCGCCTGCTGCCCGTGGGCAATAACCTGGTCACCAATCTGCTGAGCGGTGCGTCCGGGCTGCGGGCACGCCCGTTCCTGGCCGGCAGCGCCCTGGGCTATCTGCCCCAGACTCTGGTGTTTGCGCTGGCCGGTTCCGGCGCCGGCCACGCCCAGTCCGGGTCGGTCGCCTTTGGCGGGTTGCTGGTGGCGCTGTCTCTGGCGGTGGCGTGGGGCCTGCGGGCCTTGCTGCGGCGTGCCGCTCCCGAGGCGGTTCTGGAGGAAGCGGCGGGCGCTGCGCCTGGCTCTGATCCCACCTCGGACCTTCGCTCCGGCTTCGATGCCGACCTCAACGCCACCCTCAACTCTGGCCTTGACTCGGGCCTGACCCACCGGAGACCCCACTGACATGCTGGCGCCGGATACCCTGAACCGTGTCATGGCACGCCTGGACCAGTGGCCGGAGCGCCGGCGTTTCTGGCTGATTTTTCTGGGCACCGCCGTGCTGATCTTCCTGGGGCTGGGCCTGCACTCCCCCTGGCCGCCGGACAGCCCCCGGTTTGTGGAAGTCGCCCGGGAAATGGTGGATTCCGGCCAATGGATGCTGCCCATGCGCGGCGGCGAGCTGTACCCCGACAAACCGCCGGTGTTCATGTGGACGCTGGCGGCGCTGTACTGGCTGACCGGCAACCTCAAGCTCACCTACCTGATTCCGAACGCCTTGTGCGGGTTGCTCACCGTTTTCCTGGTGTATGACCTGGGGCGTCGGCTCTGGAACCCCCGGGTGGCGGCGCTGGCGGCCGTGCTCCTGTTGCTGCCGGTGCAGTTTGTCACCCAGACCAAAAACGCCCAGATCGACGGCATGGAGATGGCCTGGGTGACGGTGGGCTGTTACGGCCTGCTGCGGCACTTCCTGCTCGGGCCGGCCTGGGGCTGGTACCTGGCCGGTTTTGCCTTCATGGGGCTGGGGGTGATCACCAAGGGCGTCGGTTTTCTGCCCATCTTCCTACTGCTGCCGGTACTGTGGTGGCGCTGGCGGGACAACACCCTGCCGACCGGCACGTTGGGCTGGCGTCTCTGGCTCGGGCCGGTGGCGATGCTGGCGGTGATTGCCTGCTGGCTGGTGCCGATGCTGCTGTACGTGCAGCACCTGAACACTCCGGACGCCCTGGCCTATCGGGACAATATCTTGTTCAAGCAGACGGGCCACCGCTACGCCAACGCCTGGATGCACATCGAGCCCTGGTATTTCTTCATTGCCAAGGTGATTCCCGGCCAGTGGTTCCCGCTGCCGTTCCTGCTGCTGGCGCTGTGGCGTCCGCTGGTTCGTCTTTGGCGGTCTGATCCGGCCCTTCGGATCCTGCTGGTGTGGGTGGTTCTGGTGGTGGCCTTTTTCAGCCTCAGCCCGGGCAAGCGGGGCCTGTACGTGTTGCCGGCCCTGCCCATGTTCACCCTGGCGGTGGCGGCGGTGCTGGATCGGGCACTGTCCGACGGACAGCGGCCCAGCCGCTGGTTTGGCGCAGTGATCACCGGAGCCCAGGCGATACTGGCGGTGGCACTTGTGGTCACCGGCGGCCTGGCGCTGGCGGATTTCCCAGCCCTGGTCAAAGGCGCCAAGCGGTTCACCGACGATCCCTCACTCTGGCACCAGGCGGGTGCGATGCTGCTGGTGGCGGGGCTGATCTGGTGTGCCCTGCTCTGGGGCTTTCGGCGCAGCGACGCGCTGGCCCGCTGGTTTGTCGGCATGATGGCCGCCTGGGTGCTTTACGCCACCTGGGGGTTCACCATCCTCGAACCGGTGAAAACGCCCCGCAACGTGCTGGCCCGGGCCGAAGCGCTGACCCCGCCGGATGCCCAGCTGGGCCTGCTGAACTTCAGCGAACAGCTCATCCTGTTTTCCCGCAAGGACATGACCCACTTCAGCTACTTCTCGAGCGTTGAGCAGCAGGAGCGCAACGCCTGGCAGTGGATGGCCGAAGGCCCGGACCGGTACCTGGTGATCGAAACCGGCACCGATCTGAGCTGTTTCGATGACACCACCGCCGCGCCCTTGGGCAAGGCGGACCGAACTCGCTTCCTGCTGCTGGGCCCGGCCCAGCGCAAGGCGGCCTGCCCGGCGCCGGAGCCGCGGGAGCGGTTTGTGGTTCCCACCCCCTGCGCCCACAGCGGTCTGTGCGAGCCGGGTTCAACCCCGTAGGCGTGAGGCCCCGGCTCGTTGCCAGGTGCCGTCAGGCCTGCATCATCAACCCATGAAGCTCATGTGCTCCGCGTCCAGCTGCATCAGCGAGCGTGTCGGGCTGAGCATGCTGGTGGCGTGGGTCTGGGCCCGGGGCAGCAGCCGCTCGAAGTAGAACTCGGCGGTGGCCAGCTTGGCCTGGTAGAACTCGGGCGCCTGTTCGCCGCCGTTATCCAGCCGCGCGGCGGCGGCCGCCGCCTGTCGCAGCCAGATGTAAGCCATGGTCACGTAGCCGCTGTACATCAGGAAGTCGTTGGCGGCGGCGCTGACCAGGTCCCGGTCCTTGCGGGCCGCCAGCATCAGCCGCATGGTCAGCACGTTCCACTGGGCCGTCAGCTTCAGCAGTTCCACGGCGAACGGGCGCAGGCGCTTGTCCGCCACGTGCTTGCGGGCAAAGTTGGCGACCGTCAGGCTGAAGTCCCGCACCGCGCCGCCCTTGGTCATCAGCAGCACCTTTCGGCCCAGCAGGTCCAGGGCCTGGATGCCGGTGGTGCCCTCGTACAGGGTGGCAATCCGCGTGTCCCGAACGATTTGCTCCATGCCGTGCTCGCGAATGTAGCCGTGGCCGCCGAACACCTGCATGCCCAGGTTGGTGCACTCGTAGCCCAGCTCGGTCAGGAAACCCTTCAGGATGGGCGTCAGAAAGCCGAGTTTGTCATCGTATTCCTCCACCTTTTTGTCGTCGCCCTGGGTGTGGCCCTCCACCATGTGGTCTGCCAGCCGGGCGGCGTAGTAGAGCATCGCCCGGCCGCCCTCGGCGACGGCCTTCTGGGTCAGCAACATGCGGCGCACGTCGGCGTGGTGAATGATCGCATCGGCGGCCTGATCCGGGTCTTTCTTGCCGGACAGCGCGCGCATGGAGCGCCGCTCCTTCGCGTAATCCAGTGACCACTGGTACGACAGCTCCGCCGGGCCCACGCCCTGGATGGCGGTGCCGATACGGGCCGTGTTCATGAAGGTGAACATGCACTCCAGGCCCTGGTTCTCGGGGCCGATCAAAAAGCCCTTGGCACCATCGAAGTTCATCACGCAGGTGGCGGACGCCTTGATGCCCATCTTTTTCTCAAGGCTGCCGCAGGTGACGCCGTTGCGCTCGCCGACCCCGCCGTCAGCGTCCGGCAGGAACTTGGGCACGATGAACAGGCTGATGCCGCGGGTGCCCTTGGGGGCGTCCGGCAGCCGGGCCAGCACGATGTGGACAATGTTCTCGGTGAGGTCATGCTCCCCCGAGGAGATGAAGATCTTGGTGCCGGTCACCGCATAGCTGCCGTCCGCCTGGGGTTCGGCGCGGGTTTTGACCTGGCCCAGGTCGGTGCCGCACTGGGGTTCGGTCAGGCACATGGTCCCACCCCAGCGGCCTTCGGTCAGGGGCACCAGGTAGGTCTGCTTCTGGTCCTCATCGCCGTGCAGGTAGATGGTGTTCATGGCCCCCAGGGACAGGCCCGGGTACATGGAAAACGGCCAGTTGGCGGTGCCCATCATTTCCTGCTTGAGCAGGCCCATGGACGCGGGCAGGCCCTGGCCGCCATAGGCTTCCGGGGCCGACAGCCCCTGCCAGCCGCCCATCACATACTGCTGGTAGGCGTCCTTGTAACCCTTGGGTGTGGTCACTTCGCCGTCTTTGAGCACACAGCCCTCTTCATCGCCGGACTGGTACAGGGGGCTGAGCACTTCCTCGCAGAAGCGGCCGCATTCGGACAGGATGGCGTCCACGATGTCCGGGGTGGCGTTGGCGCCGCCCTCCAGGGAGGCGTAATGGCTGGGGTAGTCGAATACCTCGTTCAGCAGAAAGCGCATATCGCGCAGCGGGGCCTTGTATACGGGCATGGCAAATCCTCTGTATCCGGGTTGAAATCGGGGGTGAAACGACCGTTGAGATCCGGGGAGACGGGGCTCCAATGGCTCTGTTGTACGCTATTCCCCGAGGCCTGCCATTGACGGAAAGCGCCCGGAGGCCTGTCAGCTTGGACAATCCGGCGGCGGTTCTGCCCGCCCGGCCGCGGCGGCCACAGCGCGCTGCGCCTGTCGCAGCCGTGCGGGCCGGCCCTGGCCATGCCGCTGATCGGAGCCCCCGTTCCCAGCGTACTTCTGCCAGGCGCAAGCCCCACGATTCCACCGCCAAGGAGTGTAAAAGTCATGCAAACGTCCCGTATCCGTCCGAGCGCCGCTGGTCTGCGCTGGGCGTTGTCCGTATGTTTCTCGGTACTGTTGCTCAGCGGCTGTGCGTCGCCTTCTCTGGACGATTATGACGGCCGCCAGCCCACGTTGATTCCGAGCGAGTTTTTCCAGGGTTCCCTCAGCGCCCGGGGCGTGGTCAAGGACTATTCCGGGGAAGTGATCCGGACCTTCGACGCCACCATCAAGGCGTCCTGGGACGACCAGGGCGTGGGAACGCTGAACGAGGAGTTCCATTTCGACGACGGCGAGGTGCAGACCCGGGTCTGGACCCTGACGCCGAAAGGCAAGGGCTACCAGGCCACCGCCGGCGATGTGGTGGAGCCCGGTGTCATGCGCTGGCAGGGCAACGCCATCAACATGAACTACGTGCTGCGGGTCGCCTACGGGGATGGCACCCTGGACCTGCGCATGGATGACTGGATGTACCTGGTGACGCCGGACACGGTGATCAACCAGACCACCATGAGCAAATGGGGCGTCGACGTCGGCGAACTGGTGCTGGTGATCCAGAAAGAGTAACCGGGGCCACGGGCGCCCCGCTGACCGAGAGACCGAAGCAATCATGATCCGACAGTGGGTGACGGCCCTGGCCGTGGTGGTAGTGGCAGTGCTGATGGCGCTGGGGTATCAGCGCTATGGCAGTTCCGAGGCAGCGGTGGCAAAGGGCGAGCGCCCGCCCACACCGGTCCACACGGTGCTGCCCCACATGGAAACCGTGCGGGACGCGGTGAACGCCGTCGGCAGCCTGAAGGCGGTGGACGCGGTGGCCCTGACCACCGAAGTCAGCGGCCGGGTGGTTGAAATCCACCTCAAGGCCGGACAGCGGGTGCGCAAGGGCGACCTGCTGCTTCGCCTGGACGACCGCCAGGCCCGGGCTGACCTGGCGGAGATCGAGGCGCAACTGGCGGACGCCCGCCGCCAGCTCGCCCGGGCCAGCCAGCTTCGTTCCAACAACAGCATCGCCGAATCCCAGGTGGACGCCCTGAAAACCGCCGTTGACGTGGCCCTCGCCCAGCGGCAGGCGGCGCGGGTGCGCCTGGACAACCTTACCCTGAAAGCACCGTTCGACGGCGTGGTTGGCCTGTCCGATCTCTCTCCCGGCGCGTACCTGACCGCCGGTACTCCGATCACCACGCTGGATAACACCGATCGTCTCGAACTCAATTTTGCCATCCCCGAGCGTTTCCTGGGCCAGGTGGCGGCCGGCCAGGCCGTGCGGGGCACCTCCCCGGCCTACCCGGACCGCACCTTTACCGGCGCCCTGGCGGAGTTGGATACGCGGGTCAGCGAGCTGAGCCGGTCGCTGTCCGTACGGGCGCTGATTGACAACCGGGACCACGCCCTCCGGCCGGGACAGTTCATGTCCGCCTCCCTGACCCTGAACGAACGCAGGGCCCTGGTGGTGCCGGAGCAGGCGGTGCTGGTGCGCGGTGATGAAAGCTATGTGTTTGTCGCCGGAGACGGCGTGGCGGACCGCCGGTCCGTGGCCCTCGGGGTCCGCGAGCCCGGCATTGTGGAAGTGGTTTCCGGCCTGAGCGAGGACGAGCCGGTGGTGGTCACCGGTCAGGACCGCCTCAGTTCCGGCCAGAGGATTTCCGTGAAAGACGACGAGAACGTTCTGCCAGACAACCGTTTCGCGCCACCGTCGGAGTCCTGATCCGTGATTATCTCCGATCTGTCCATCAAGCGGCCGGTGTTCGCCACCGTCCTCAACCTGCTGATCGTGGTCTTCGGTGTCTCGGCCCTGCTCGGCCTGCCGGTGCGGGAATACCCGGACATCGATCCGCCGGTGGTGTCCATCTCGACGGACTACACCGGCGCGGCGGCCGAGGTGGTGGATACCCAGATTACCCAGGTGATCGAAGGCGCCATCAGCGGTATTGAAGGCATCCGCTCCATTGAATCGTCCACCGAGCAGGGCGAATCCCGCACCACCATCGAGTTCAACGTGTCCCGGGACGTGGACATTGCCGCCAACGACGTGCGCGATGCGGTGGCGCGGGTGTCCAATGAGCTGCCCGAGGAGGCGGACGCCCCGGTGATCCAGAAGGCCGATTCGGACGCCCGCCCGATGATGTGGCTGACCCTTCGCAGCGACGTCTGGGACAGCGCCGAGCTGAGCGACTATGCCGACCGGGTCCTCGCGGACCGGCTCTCGGTGCTGGACGGTGTGGCCGACGTGCGCATCGGCGGCGAGCGCCGCTACGCCATCCGGGTCTGGCTGGACCGGGACCGGTTGGCGGCCCGGGACATCACCGTTGCGGAAGTCGAGCAGGCCCTGCGGGCCAACAACGTGGAGCTGCCGGCCGGGTCGGTGGATTCCTCGACCCGCAATTTTACCGTGCGGGCCGAAGGCCGGCTGTCCAGCGTTGACCAGTTCCGCCGCCTGGTGATCCGCCGGAACGGCAACGATCTGCTGCGGCTGGGCGAAGTGGCCAACGTGCAATTGGGGGTCGAATCCGACGTCAGCCGGCTGCGGGCGGACGGCAAGACCGCCGTGGGCCTGGGCATTATCCGCCAGTCCAAGGCCAACACCGTGGCGGTCTCGGATGCGGTCCGGGCCGAGCTGGACAAGATCCGCGAGACCCTGCCGCCGGAGGTGTCGATAGAGGACAACTACGACGAATCGGTGTTTATCCGCGCCTCCATCGAGGAGGTGATCAGCACCCTCGCCATCTCGGTGGTGCTGGTGGTACTGGTGATCTTCCTGTTCCTGCGCTCCTGGCGTGCCACGCTGATTCCGGCGGTTACCATCCCGGTGGCGGTGATCGGCGCCTTCATTGGCCTCGGGTTCCTGGGGTTTTCCATCAACGTGCTGACCCTGCTGGCGGTGATCCTTGCCATCGGCCTGGTGGTGGACGACGCCATCGTCATGCTGGAGAACATCCAGCGTCGCATCGATGAAGGTGAGCCGCCGCTGCTGGCGGCCTTCCGGGGCGCCAAACAGGTGGCGTTCGCGGTGGTGGCCACCACCCTGACCCTGGTGGCGGTGTTTGTGCCGATTTCGTTCATGGGGGGCAACATCGGCCGACTGTTCGCCGAGTTCGGCTTTACCCTGGCCGCCGCGGTGGTGTTCTCCAGCGTGGTGGCCCTGACCCTGACCCCGATGCTGTGCTCCAAGTGGCTGCGCCACAGCCCGGAGAGCGCCGAGGGGCACCGGTTCTGGGCCACCAGCGAACGGATGATTGGCGGCCTGACCCGGGGCTATGCGCGCCTTCTACGGTTCTCCCTGGCCCAGCCCGGCCTGCTGATTGGCCTGGGTATCGCCGGGCTGATCGCGGCCGCCGTGATCTACCCGACGCTGCCCCAGGAACTGGCGCCGACCGAGGACCGCGGGGTCATCATCCTGCCGACCAAGGCGCCCCGGGGCGCCACGGTGGAGTACACCGATCATTACGTCCAGCGGGCGGAAGCCCGTCTGCTGCCGTACCTGGACAGCGGCGTGGCGGACGGACTGCTGTCCATCGTTGGTTTCCGGGACGAGGAAGACAACGCGTTCATGATCTTGCGGATGGCCCCCTGGGGCCAGCGGGACATCAAACAGCAGCAGGTAACCAACGAGCTGCGCGGCAAGCTGGCGGACATTTCCGGCGTGCGGGTGGTGCCGGTGAACCCGCCTGGCCTGGGCCAGCGCGGCTTTAACCAGCCGGTGGAGTTTGTGGTGGCGGGGCCGGACTATGAGTCGGTCCAGGCCTGGAGCGAGGAAATCGTCGAACGGGCCAGGGACAATCCGAACCTGCTGAACCTCGAAACCGATTTCGAGCTGACCCGGCCTGAGCTGCTGGTGAACATCGACCGGGAGCGGGCGGCGGACCTGGACATCACCGTCCAGGACGTGGGCCTGACCCTGCAGACCATGCTCGCTTCCCGCCAGGTCACCACCTACCTGGATCGGGGCCGGGAGTATGATGTGATCGTGCAGGCCGCCGACGCGGACCGGGCGACGCCGGACGACCTGGAGCAGATTTTTCTGCGGCCCCGGGACGGCGGCAGCCTGATTCCCCTCAAAGCCCTGGTGTCGGTGAAGGAGACCGGCGCCAACCCGGACCTCAGACGGGTTGACCGGCTGCCGGCGGTGGTGATCAGCGCCTCCCTGGCGGAGGGGTACGATCTGGGGTCGGCTCTGAACTACCTGACCACCCTGGCTGTGGATAACCTGCCGCCGGAGGCGCGGGTGAGCTACAAGGGCCTGTCCCGGGAATTCCAGGAGTCCTCCAACGCCATCTTCATCACCTTCGGTCTCGCCTTTATCATCGTGTTTCTGGTGCTGGCGGCCCAGTTCGAAAGCTGGATTCACCCGCTGATCATCATGCTCACAGTGCCGCTGGCGGTGACCGGTGCCTTGTTGGCGCTGTGGTGGTCCGGCATCAGCCTGAACATCTACAGTCAGATCGGCATCGTCATGCTGCTGGGGCTCATGGCCAAGAACGGCATCCTGATCGTGGAATTCGCCAACCAGCTGCGGGATCAGGGCTACGCGGTCCGTGACGCCATCCTGGAAGGCGCCGTGCTGCGTTTCCGGCCGGTGCTGATGACCACCATCTCCACCATCTTCGGGGCCATTCCGTTGGTGATCGCCACCGGTGCCGGCGCCGAGAGCCGGGCGTCTATCGGCATGGTGATTCTGGGCGGGCTGCTGTTCGCCAGCACCCTGACCCTGTTCCTGATCCCGGTGCTGTACAACCTGCTGGCCCGGTTTGCCAAATCCACCAACGCGATTGAGCAGGAACTGGACCGCCAGGCCTCGGCGGAATCCCGCTGAGGCCCGGCGGGCGGCCCGCTACAGGCTGGCGGGAAAGGTCAGGTGGCCATCGAACAGATCGTCCGGGTGAATGTCCACGCACAGCACCCGGCGGTGGCGGGCACCGGGCAGGGCGGTGGACAAAGTGACCGTTCGGCGGGCGTCGGGCAGGCCGACATAGGGCCGGGAGCAGTGGATCCGCTGGGGGTGCTCCAGGGCCCGCTGGAAATAATCCCGGTGCGCCCAGCAGGCGCCGGAGGACTCGTACAGCGGGTTGAAGCGGATCTGCTGCCGGTCCGGGTTGGCCCGGGCCAGACGCCCCAGCTGCACGCCCCGATGATCCAGCACAAAGCAGCGCTTGACGCCGTCCAGGCCAAGCAGGGCTGCGCAGGCCTCGGCAAAGGGCAGGTCCCGCACCACCCGGTGCCCTGCCTCCATCATCTCGTAGCGCAGCAGGGTCAGGTAGCCTTCCTGGTCCCGGTCGTTCTGCTGCCACCAGTCCTGGCTCCGGGCCACGGTCTCCCGAAGGCGCTGTTCGGCCTGAGCCCGCCCCTCCTCTGTCACAGGCCCGGGTTGGCCGAACAGGAACCCCTGCAGCAGATCCGCGTCCGTTGCCAGCGCCAGCTGGGCCTGGGCCGGCGTCTCGATGCCTTCCAGCAGCACCAGGCTGCCGCTTTCGCGAATCATCTTCACCAGGCTTTCCAGCAGCAGCCGGGCCCGGCGGTGGGATTCCGCGTTCAGCAGCAGGCTCCGGTCCAGTTTCACAATCAGCGGCTGGATGCGCCAGAGCCGCTCAAAGTTGGAGTCGCCCACGCCGAAATCGTCAATCGCCACCTGGAACCCGCGCGCCCGCGCCCTGTGGATAAAATTCAGCAAGGCTTCCGGATGCTCGGAAGCGGTTTCCACGAACTCCAGTACGATGCGGTCCGGCGCGATGCCGCCGGCTTCGCACTGCAGGGCCAGTTCGTCCAGAGAAGTGTCCGGCCGGGTGCAGGAGTCCGGGTGAATGTTGAGAAACAGCCAGGCCGGGTCCGGCCCGACAGGGCAGTGGGCCACATGCTGGTGCAGCAGGTGGCGGTCCAGCTGGGCGCTGCAGCCCTGGCGGGCCGCCTCGGCAAACAGCGCCGGCGGTGAGACCGGTTGTCCGCGCCGGTCACTGGCGCGGATCAACGCCTCGTAACCCACCAGCTTCTGGTGGGTGGGGCTGAGGATCGGCTGGTAGGCCGAGGACAAATGGTGGTGTTTGATCATAGCCGGTACAACAGAAACCAGGGACATACCATGAGGCCAGTTCCGTGCCAACTTGTGGAATTTGCCGCCAGGGACGGCCATGGCCGATCGTTCGCATCCGGCGGCGCACCAAAACGACGCCGAGGCCCGTCACGGTTGGTGCGGCTGCACCGGTGCAGGGCAATACCCGGGCACATTGTGGAAAACTTGATGAACAACTCCCGGATAAGCGGAGTGTCATTTTCATAAAATACAATAAAAACAATATATTAGGCTTCTATAATAGGGCTTTTTTAGGCCGCTTTTCCTGTGGATAAAATTTTAAAACGTGAGTTCAACACCCGTTTACAAGCCCATGATTCACCGGGAATTTCGGTATTCACTGACGGAAGCTCTGCCGGTCGAAGGACACCCGCGCTCCCGATGGCCGCCCGGGACCGGCTCAAACTGGTTAAAATTTGCGCATTCCCGCTGCAATTTCACCGGTGAGGCGTTATACTCGCCGCCCTGTTGATATCCCCAGATTTCCGAGGTGTAGAGTGGACTTTCCGACCCGTTTCGATGTCATTGTCATTGGCGGCGGCCATGCCGGCACTGAAGCCGCTTTGGCGGCGGCGCGCATGGGGTCCCAGACGCTGCTGCTCACCCACAACATTGAGACCCTGGGCCAGATGTCCTGCAACCCCGCCATCGGGGGTATCGGCAAGAGCCACCTGGTCAAGGAAATTGATGCCCTGGGCGGCGCCATGGCCCGGGCCACCGATCGCGCCGGCATTCAGTTCCGCACCCTGAACAGCCGGAAGGGCCCGGCGGTGCGCGCCACCCGCGCCCAGGCGGACCGGGTGCTGTACAAGGCCGCCATCCGCCACCTGCTGGAAAACCAGCCCAACCTGATGCTGTTCCAGCAGGCCGCCGACGACCTGATCGTCGAGAACGATCAGGTGACCGGCGTGGTGACCCAGACCGGGATCCGCTTCCGGGCACAGACGGTTGTGCTGACCACCGGCACCTTCCTGGGCGGGGTTATCCACATCGGCATGCAGAACCACGCCGGTGGCCGCGCCGGCGATGCCCCGGCGAATGCCCTGGCCAAGCGATTACGGGAGCTGCCGTTCAACGTCGGCCGCCTGAAAACCGGCACCCCGCCGCGCATCGACGCCCGCTCCGTGGACTTTTCCGTGATGGAACAGCAATGGGGCGATGACCCGACCCCGGTGATGTCCTTCATCGGCCACCGGGACGAGCATCCGGAGCAGATCTGCTGCTACGTCACCCGCACCACCGAGCAGACTCACGACATCATCCGCAGCGGCTTTGACCGCTCGCCGATGTTTGCCGGCAACATTGAGGGCGTTGGCCCGCGTTACTGCCCGTCCATCGAGGACAAGGTCAACCGGTTCGCGGACAAGGACTCGCACCAGATTTTTGTGGAGCCCGAGGGCCTGACCACCCACGAGCTGTACCCGAACGGGATTTCCACCAGCCTGCCGTTTGACGTCCAGCTGGCGGCGGTGCGCTCCATCCCCGGCTTCGAGAACGCCCACATCACCCGGCCGGGCTACGCCATCGAATACGATTACCTGAACCCCCAGGACCTGCGCCACACCCTGGAGACCAAGTTCATCCGGGGCCTGTATTTTGCCGGCCAGATCAACGGCACCACCGGTTACGAGGAAGCGGGCGCCCAGGGCCTGCTGGCGGGCATCAACGCCGCCCTGCGGGCGCAGGATAAAGACGAGTGGTACCCGCGCCGGGACGAAGCCTACCTGGGCGTGCTGGTGGACGACCTGATCACCATGGGCACGAAGGAGCCCTACCGGATGTTCACCAGCCGGGCGGAATACCGCCTCATCCTGCGGGAAGACAACGCCGACCTGCGCCTGACCGACACCGGACGCCGGCTGGGGCTGGTGGACGACGACCGGTGGGCCGCGTTCAATGACAAGCGGGAGGCCATTGCCCGGGAACGCCAGCGCCTGGAAAGCACCCGCGTCCACCCGAACACCGAGGCGGGCGACCGGGCCAACGGCTTCCTCAACCAGCCCCTGACCCGGGACCAGTCCCTGGCCGAGCTGATGCGCCGTCCGGAAATCGCGTACGAGCAGATCGCCGCCATCGGGGCGGACCGGGCGGACGATCAGACCGTGGCCGAGCAGGTGGAAATCGAGATCAAGTACGAGGGCTACATCGCCCGGCAGGCGGACGAGATCGACCGGCTGCGCCGGAACGAGAACACCCGGCTGCCCATCGATCTGGACTACGACGTCATTGGCGGCCTGTCCAACGAGATCAAGCAGAAACTCAAGGACGTGCGGCCGGAAACCGTGGCCCAGGCCTCCCGTATCCAGGGCGTGACGCCGGCTGCGGTCAGCCAGATCCTGGTGCACCTGAAAAAGCGTGACCTGTTGAAAAAGCAAAGCGCCTGAGATGAGTTATCCACAGTGGCCGGGCCAGCTCCGGGACGGACTGGCACGTATGAACCTGGGTCTCAGCGGTGATCAGCAGGCGCAACTGCTGGCGTTTCTGGCCCTGCTCGACAAGTGGAACCGGGCCTACAACCTGACCGCCGTGCGTGACCCGCAGGTCATGGTGTCCCGCCAGTTACTCGACAGCCTCAGCCTGCTGCCCGAAGTGACCACCGACCGCCTGCTGGACGTCGGCGCCGGTGGCGGCCTGCCCGGCATTCCCCTGGCCATCGCCCGGCCGGACCTGCACGTCACCCTGCTGGACAGCAACGGCAAGAAAACCCGGTTCCTGAACCAGTGCGTGTTGGAACTGGGCCTGGGCAACGTTTCGGTGATCCACGGCCGGGCCGAGGACTGCCGGCCGGGCGAGCCGTTTCGCCAGATCAGCAGTCGGGCCTTCACCGCGTTGCCGAACCTGGTGGCCTGGTGCGGACCGCTGCTGGCGGACGGCGGCGCCTTCCTTGCCATGAAAGGCCAGTATCCGGATGATGAAGTGGCTGCCCTTCCGGCCGGCTGGCAGGTAGAATCCAGCAAACCGCTGGCGGTGCCTGGCTCGGACGGCGAACGGCACCTGCTGATCGTGACCCGGGCCCGCTGAGCAGGCCCCGGCCGACACCACCGTTATCCGGTACGATCGACCCGGTTCTGTGCCGGCAACCCGCAACAGGAGGCGAATCATGGCGCGCGTCATCGCAGTGACCAATCAGAAAGGCGGTGTGGGCAAAACCACCACCTGCGTCAATCTGGCGGCGTCGCTGGCGGCCACCAAGCGCCGGGTGCTGCTGGTGGACATGGATCCCCAGGGCAACGCTACCATGGGTAGCGGTGTCGACAAGAACGCGGTGGAGCGGTCCGGCTACGACGTGCTGACCAAACGCGCGGACGTGGAACAGGTGGCGGTGACCGTGGACAGCGCCGGCTTTGACCTGATGCCGGGCAACGGTGACCTGACCGCCGCCGAAGTGGAGCTGATGAACGAGATCGGCCGGGAGCATCGGCTGCGGCTGGCCCTGAACAAGATCCGGGACCGCTACGACTACGTGCTCATCGACTGCCCGCCCTCCCTCAACCTGCTGACGGTGAACGCCCTCTCCGCCGCCGACTCCGTGCTGATCCCCATGCAGTGCGAGTATTACGCTCTCGAAGGCCTGGCGGCGCTGATGAACACCGTCGAGCAGATCCAGGAAACCGTGAATCCGGACCTGCAGATCGAAGGCCTGCTGCGCACCATGTACGATCCCCGCAACAGCCTGACCCTGGACGTGTCCGCCCAGCTGGCGGAGTACTTCGGCGACAAGGTGTACCGGGCGGTGATTCCCCGCAACGTGCGCCTGGCCGAGGCCCCAAGCTACGGCCTGCCCGCGCTGAAATACGACCGTGCCTCCAAGGGCGCGGTCGCCTACCTGGCGCTGGCCGGGGAAATGGTCCGCCGGCACGGCAGCAAAAAGACATCGGCGCCGGTTGCGGTGTAACATGGGCCGCGATTTCACCAACAGCAACGGGACACATGACAGACACCATGGCGGCTAAAAAACGAGGATTGGGTGAACGCGGACTCGGCGCCTTGCTGCAGGGCTCGCGGGTGAACCTGAACCAGGAAGCGACCAGCCACGACGGCGAGCTGCGTGAAATCCCGGTCGACCTGATCCAGCGGGGCCGGTACCAGCCGCGCCGTGACATGGACCCCGCGGCGCTGCAGGAGCTGGCCGATTCCATTCGGCAGCAGGGTGTGATGCAGCCCGTGGTGGTGCGCCCCGTTGCCGAGGGACGCTTTGAGCTGATCGCCGGCGAGCGCCGCTGGCGCGCCGCGCAGATGGCCGAACTGGACCGCCTGCCCGCCATTATTCGCGACGTGCCGGACGACGCCGCCATCGCCATGGCGCTGATCGAGAACATCCAGCGGGAGAACCTCAACCCGGTGGAGGAAGCGTTCGCCCTTCAGCGGTTGCAGGACGAGTTTGGCCTGACCCAGGCCCAGGTCGCCGAGGCCGTTGGCAAATCCCGCACCACCATCACCAATCTGCTGCGACTGATTCACCTGGCCGAGGACGTGCGCCTGATGCTGGAGCACGGCGACCTGGAAATGGGCCACGGCCGCGCCATGCTTACCCTGCCGCCGGAACAGCAACTGCAGGTGGCGCGGCAGGTGGTGGCCCGGTCACTCTCCGTGCGCCAGACCGAAGCGCTGGTGCGGCGGCTGCAGCAGGAAGCCGGCCGGGCGAAGCCGGCGGAGAAAGGCGCCCTGGACCCGAACATCCGCGCGCTGCAGGACGATCTGGCGGAGCGGCTGGGTGCCCGGGTATCCATCGCCCATGGCCAGCGGGGCAAAGGCAAGCTGGTCATTGAGTACAGTTCGCTGGACGAACTGGACGGCATTCTGGGCCATATCCGATAAAGGTGTTTTTCTCACCGAATTACGAATCGTTCATATTGAACCCGCCTCGGTAAACACATATAATCCCGCCCCGTTATCTTAAATGCCAGACCGTGTCTGAAGCCTCGAAGGTGGCCGGCGAAATGCTCATTCCGCGCAAGCAAACGGAACGCAGAACCGACCGGATGCGGCCACCGGTACACCGCCTGATCCTGGCGCAACTGGGCCTGACACTGACCATTGCCGTCATCGGCTACCTGTTTTTTGGTCTGGTTGGTGCGTATTCTGCGCTGCTGGGTGGGCTCTCCTTTACTCTCCCCAACGCACTGTTCGCACGGCACGTATTCCGCTATCGGCCCGCGGGGGCGATAGCACGCACGGTGAGTGCGTTTTACTGGGGTGAAGTGGTCAAGTTATCGCTCACGGGGCTGTGTTTCGTCGCCGTTTTCAAGTGGGCCCACCCCCTCGACGCCAGGCTGTATTTTGCGGCCTTCATCCTGGTGTTGCTGACGAATTCATTGGCTCCCCTGTTTTGGGGGCCAAAATCTTTGAAACTTAGAACTTGAGAGACTGACATGGCTGGCGAGAGCGAGAACTTGACTCCGGGAAGTTACATCGACCACCACCTGACCAACCTGACGTTCGGTCAGCTGCCGGCGGGCAGCCGCCCCGGTCAGGACCACGCGGTCTGGACCCTGGCGCAGAACGGTGAGGAAGCCTCCCAGATGGGCTTTATGGCCATCCACGTGGACATGATGGGCTGGTCCCTGGCCCTTGGCCTGGTGTTCTTCATCATGTTCCGCAAGGTGGCCAAGAACATGACGGCGGGCGTGCCGAGCGGCTTCCAGAACTTCGTGGAAATGGTCGTGGATTTTGTCCAGGACAACGTCAAGAGCATGTTCCCGTACAAGAATCCGATGATCGCGCCCATGGCCCTGACCATTCTGGTCTGGGTGTTCCTGATGAACTTCATGGACCTGATTGCCGTGGACCTGTTGCCTGCGGCGGCGGCGGTGGTCGGTGAGCATGTCTTTGGCATGGACCCGCACCACGTCTATTTCAAGGTGGTGCCGTCCACCGATCCCAACATTACCCTGGGCATGGCCTTCGACGTGTTCCTGCTGATCCTGTTCTTCAGCATCCGTGAAAAAGGCTTTGGCGGCTTCGTCGGGGAACTGACGACCCACCCGTTCAGTCACAAGAACCCGGTGGTCCAGGCCCTGTTCGTGCCCATCAACTTTGTCCTTGAGTTCGTGAACCTGATTGCCAAGCCGGTATCCCTCGGGCTGCGGCTGTTCGGCAACATGTACGCGGGCGAGATGATCTTCATCCTGATTGCATTGATGTACAGTGCCGGCCCGGCATTGGGCATTTTCGGCGGCGGCCTTCAGATCGTGTGGGCGATGTTCCACATCCTGATCATCTCGCTGCAGGCGTTCATTTTCATGGTGCTGACCATTGTGTATATGTCACAGTCCTTCGAGACCAGTGAGCACCACTAAATTTCGTTCCATCAACCATTACCAACTAACCCAAGCTAAACCATTAACTAGGAGATAACACTGTGAGTGAAGCACAAGCTCTGATCATACTGGCAAGCGGTATCCTGATGGGTCTGGCAGCCGTCGGCGCGGCCATCGGCGTAGGTATCCTCGGTTCCAAGTTCCTGGAAGGCGGCGCCCGTCAGCCGGAACTGATCCCGATGCTGCGTACCCAGTTCTTCGTTGTCATGGGTCTCGTGGACGCGGTACCGATGATCGGCGTTGGTCTGGGGCTCTACATCCTGTTCGTTGTTGCAGGCTAACCAAGCACCGAAGTTGACCACCTAATTCATTCCATTAGTGGAGAAGCGGTGTGAGTTTTAACCTTACATTTATCGGTCAAATGATCGCGTTTGCCGTATTTGTATGGCTGACCATGCGGTACGTTTGGACTCCGATCACCAAGGCCATGGAAGACCGGCAGAAGACCATTGCCGACGGCCTGAGCGCAGCTGACCGCGCGAACCGTGATCTGGAGCTGGCGCAGGAAAAAGCGTCCCAGGAACTGCGTGAAGCCAAGCAAAAAGCGGCCGAGATCATCGAGCAAGCGAACAAGCGGTCAGCCCGTCTGATCGACGAAGCAAAAGAGAGTGCTCGCGAGGAAGGCGATCGGATCATCGCCCAGGCCCGTTCCGAAATCGAACGGGAGCAGAACCGTGCCAAGGATGCCCTGCGCGCGGAACTCGCCTCCCTGGTTGTGATCGGGGCGGAAAAGATCCTGGAAACCTCTGTCGACGCCAAAGCTCACAGCGAGATGCTGGACAAGCTATCTGCGCAACTGTAAACGAGGTTTGACATGGCAGAGTTGATAACGCTAGCCCGGCCATACGCCAATGCCGCGTTCGCCGTTGCCCAGGCATCCGGTACCCTCGATGAGTGGACCGACATGCTGGCCTTTGCGAGCGCGGTGGCGAGCCATCCCGAGGCGAAAGCCCTGGTGATGCATCCGACGCTGTCGGACGAGCAAAAAGCATCGGCATTTGCCGATTTCTGCGAGGGTAAATTGTCGGAGCAGGGGCGTAATTTCATTGCGCTGCTGGCCGAAAACAAGCGGTTGCCCCTCTTGCCGGAAATCAATGCCTTGTTTGAAGGGTTGCGGGCTCAGCTGGAGAGCTCTGTGAATGTGGAAATGGCGTCCCCGTTCGAGGTTACCAGCGAACAGGAAGCCAAAATGGTCGAAGCGCTCTCCCGCAAGTTAGGCCGTAAAGTGAACCTGTCTACCACGACTGACTCGTCGTTGATCGGTGGCGTCGTGATTCGCGCAGGCGACGTCGTCATCGATGCCTCCGTGCGGGGCAAGCTGGCCAAGCTGGCCGACGCGATAGGTTCCTGATTGCAGATAACGGTTTGAGGATAAAGGCATGCAGCAACTGAATCCATCCGAGATCAGTGACATCATCAAGAAGAGAATCGAGAAGCTCGACATCTCTTCCGAAGCACGTAACGAAGGCACCATCCTGTCGGTTTCCGACGGTATCGTGCTGATCCACGGTCTGGCCGACGTCATGTACGGCGAGATGATTGAATTCGACAGCGGCGTATTCGGCATGGCGCTGAACCTTGAGCGCGACTCCGTCGGCGCCGTGGTTCTGGGCGATTACGAAGACCTCGCCGAAGGCCAGAAGGTGCGTTGCACCGGCCGGATCCTGGAAGTCCCGGTGGGCGAGAAGCTGCTCGGCCGCGTCGTGGATGCCCTGGGCAATCCGATCGACGGCAACGGCGAGCTGGACGCCGAGCTGACCGCGCCCATCGAGAAGGTGGCGCCGGGCGTTATCGCCCGTCAGTCCGTTGACCAGCCGGTCCAGACCGGTCTGAAGGCCATCGACACCATGGTGCCGATCGGTCGTGGCCAGCGGGAACTGATCATCGGCGACCGCCAGATCGGTAAGACCGCCGTCGCCATCGACGCGATCATTAACCAGAAGAACACCGGCATCAAGTGTATCTATGTTGCCGTGGGCCAGAAGCAGTCGTCCATCGCGGCCGTGGTGCGCAAGCTCGAAGAGCACGGTGCTATGGACCACACCATCGTGGTCGCCGCCGGTGCCGCCGATCCGGCCGCCATGCAGTTCCTGGCGCCCTACGCCGGTACCTCCATGGGTGAATACTTCCGCGATCGCGGCGAAGACGCCCTGATCGTGTTCGACGACCTGTCCAAGCAGGCAGTGGCTTACCGCCAGATCTCCCTGCTGCTGCGTCGTCCGCCGGGCCGTGAAGCTTACCCGGGTGACGTGTTCTACCTCCACTCCCGCCTGCTGGAGCGTGCCTCCCGCGTCAACGCCGACTACGTCGAGCAGATGACCAACGGCGAAGTGAAAGGTAAGACCGGCTC
The DNA here is from genome assembly GCF_037080155.1 of Marinobacter sp. C2H3. Taxonomy (NCBI): domain Bacteria; kingdom Pseudomonadati; phylum Pseudomonadota; class Gammaproteobacteria; order Pseudomonadales; family Marinobacteraceae; genus Marinobacter; species Marinobacter sp. C2H3. The sequence continues at coordinate 686,731 of NZ_JBBBNZ010000003.1, forward strand.
CCTGACGGCTCTGCCGATCATCGAGACCCAGGCCGGTGACGTGTCTGCGTTCGTACCGACCAACGTGATTTCCATCACCGACGGTCAGATCTTCCTGGAAACCAACCTGTTCAACTCTGGCATCCGTCCGGCGATGAACGCGGGTATCTCGGTTTCCCGGGTCGGTGGTGCGGCACAGACCAAGATCATGAAGAAGCTCGGCGGCGGTATCCGTCTCGCCCTGGCCCAGTACCGTGAACTGGCGGCCTTCGCCCAGTTCGCCTCTGACCTGGACGACGCGACCCGCAAGCAGCTGGAGCATGGTCAGCGCGTCACCGAACTGATGAAGCAGAACCAGTACAGCCCGATGTCCGTGGCTGAAATGGGTACGGTTCTGTACGCAGCGAACGAAGGGTTCCTGGACGACGTTGAGGTCGACAAGGTGGTGGCATTCGAAGCCTCCTTGATGGACTGGATGCGCACTGAACAGAGTGAGCTTCTGGCCAAGATCAACGAGAAAGGCGATTACAACGATGAGATCGCCGCCGGCCTGAAAGCTGCACTCGAGAAATTCAAGACCACTCAGACCTGGTAACCACGGATGGCCCGCCTTCAAGGCGGGCTCTGTTGGTTTCAGGCTCGGGTGTCTAACTTGAAAAGGCAGTGAGTTATGGCCGTCGGAAAAGAAATTCGTAATCAGATCTCCAGCATCAAGAGCACGCAGAAGATCACCAGCGCCATGGAAATGGTGGCGGCGAGCAAGATGCGCAAAGCTCAGGATCGTATGCAGGCGACCCGCCCGTACGCGGAAAAGATGCAGCAGGTGATCCGGCACATCGCCAAGGCCAACGCCGAATACACCCACCCGTTCATGAACGAGCGTGAGGTCAAACGGGTCGGCTTTATCGTCGTGTCCTCGGATCGCGGCCTGTGTGGCGGCTTGAACATCAACGTGTTCAAGGCCCTGGTCCGCGAAATGAAACAATGGAAGCAGAAGGGCGTCGAAACTGACCTGTGCGCCATCGGTCAGAAAGGGGCTTCCTTCTTCCGCAACTACGGTGGCAACGTTGTCTCCGCGCTCACGCACCTGGGCGATCGCCCCAGCGCCGAGCAGCTGATTGGCAGCGTCAAGGTTATGCTGGACGCCTTCCAGGAAGGCACCATCGACCGTCTGTATCTGGTGAGCAACGAGTTTGTGAACACCATGACGCAGAAGCCGGTGGTCAGCCAGCTGCTGCCGCTGCCGAAGGAAGAAGAGGGCAAGGACGACGTCAAGCAAAGCCAGTGGGATTACATCTACGAGCCGGATGCCCGGCCGATTCTCGATGGCCTTCTGATACGTTACATCGAATCTCAGGTGTATCAGGGCGTGGTGGAAAACCTCGCCTGTGAGCAGGCAGCGCGGATGATCGCGATGAAGAGCGCGACCGACAACGCCGGCAACATCATCGACGAACTGCAGCTGGCCTACAACAAGGCACGTCAGGCGGCGATCACCCAAGAGATTTCCGAGATCGTGAGCGGCGCGACCGCGGTATAAGGCGGCCACGATCCGACTGGTTTTTTTGACTTTGAAGATACGAGGAACCGAGCATGAGTAGCGGACACATCGTTCAGATCATTGGCGCGGTCATCGACGTGGAATTCCCACGTGACGCCGTCCCCAAGGTATATGACGCACTGCTGCTTGAAGGTGGCGAGACAACGCTTGAGGTCCAGCAGCAGCTGGGCGACGGCATCGTCCGTACCATCGCCATGGGCAGCACCGAAGGCCTCAAGCGTGGCCTGAAAGCCGAGAACACCGGCAAACCCATTTCCGTCCCGGTCGGCACCAAGACCCTGGGCCGGATCATGGACGTTCTGGGTCGTCCCATCGACGAGCAGGGCGAGATCGGCGAAGACGAGCGCTGGGCTATCCACCGCAAGGCACCGGGCTATGCCGACCAGGCCGCGTCCGCGGACCTGCTGGAAACCGGCATCAAGGTCATCGACCTGATCTGCCCGTTCGCCAAGGGCGGTAAAGTCGGCCTGTTCGGCGGCGCCGGCGTGGGCAAGACCGTCAACATGATGGAGCTCATCAACAACATCGCCAAAGAGCACTCCGGTCTCTCCGTATTCGCCGGTGTCGGTGAGCGGACCCGGGAAGGTAACGACTTCTACTACGAAATGAAGGACTCCAACGTCCTTGATAAAGTCGCGATGGTCTACGGCCAGATGAACGAGCCTCCCGGAAACCGTCTGCGCGTGGCGCTGACCGGCCTGACCATGGCCGAGAAGTTCCGTGACGAAGGCCGTGACGTTCTGCTGTTCGTCGACAACATCTACCGGTACACCCTGGCGGGTACCGAGGTGTCGGCACTGCTGGGCCGGATGCCGTCCGCGGTAGGCTACCAGCCGACCCTGGCCGAAGAGATGGGCCAGCTGCAGGAGCGGATCACTTCCACCAAAGACGGCTCCATCACGTCTGTCCAGGCGGTCTACGTGCCGGCGGATGACTTGACTGACCCGTCCCCGGCGACCACCTTCTCGCACCTGGACGCGACCGTGGTACTGAGCCGTGACATCGCCTCCAAGGGTATCTACCCGGCGATCGATCCGCTTGACTCCACCTCCCGTCAGCTGGACCCGCTGGTGATCGGTCACGAGCACTACGACGTGGCCCGTGGCGTGCAGACCAACCTGCAGCGCTACAAGGAGCTGAAGGACATCATCGCCATCCTGGGGATGGACGAGCTGTCTGAAGAAGACAAGCTGACCGTGGACCGGGCCCGGAAGATCGAGCGCTTCCTGTCCCAGCCGTTCCACGTGGCGGAAGTGTTCACCGGCGCGCCGGGCAAGTACGTTCCGCTGAAGGAAACCATCAGCAGCTTCAAGGGCATCCTCAACGGCGACTACGACGATCTGCCCGAGCAGGCCTTCTACATGGTCGGCAGCATCGAGGAAGCGGTCGAGAAAGCGAAGGAAATGAAGCGCAAGGGTAAGTAATTACTTACCCTTTGCACGCTGATTTCCGGACCGATCAAAGAGGCAACCGAAGTGGCTATGACCGTACATTGTGACGTGGTAAGTGCCGAAACCAAGATCTTTTCCGGACTGGTGGAAATGCTGATCGCTGCGGCGTCCGAGGGCGATGTGGGTATCGCTCCCGGCCACGCGCCGCTGCTGACGGCCCTGAAGCCGGGCCCTGTGCGCATCATCAAGCAGGGCGGTGAGGAAGAGATTCTTTACGTTTCCGGTGGCTATCTGGAAGTGCAGCCGAACGTGGTGACGCTGCTGGCAGACACCGCCGTTCGCGCCAAGGATGTGGACGAAGCGGCTGCCCTGGAAGCCCAGAAGCAGGCGGAACAGGCACTGGCCAACAAGACCGGTGAATTCGAATACTCCCGTGCGGCGGTCGAACTGGCCGAAGCAGCGGCACAGCTGCGGACCATCCAGCAGCTGCGCAACAAGATGCGCTAAACCGCATCGGAGTTGTCGAACACCGAAGCCGCATCCTGAGCGGTTGGGCGTCAACGCATCTGGTTGACGGCCGACCTTGAGGGATGCGGTTTTTTTTTAACCCCCAGCGGGAGCCGAACAGCCCATGAGCCCCTTGCACGTTGTGATCCTGGCCGCCGGCCAGGGGTCCCGGATGAAATCGTCGCTGCCCAAGGTCCTGCACCCGGTGGCGGGCAAACCCATGCTGCACCACGTGATCGAGACCGCCCGGCAATTGGGCGCGGCGCGGATCCATACGGTGATCGGCCACGGCGCGGAGCAGGTTCGGGCGTCCCTGGAAGCGGACGACGTTCATTTTGTGCTCCAGGCCGAGCAGCTGGGCACCGGGCACGCGGTGGCCCAGGCTCTGCCGGACCTGCCAGACGACGCCCGGGTGCTGGTGCTGTACGGCGACGTGCCGCTGACCGGCGCTGATACCCTCGCGCAACTGGTAGACCGCCTGGATGACACCCGCTTGGCGCTGCTTACCGTCACCCTCGACCATCCCCAGGGCTATGGCCGCATCGTCCGGGACGACCAGGACCGCATTCGGTCCATTGTTGAGCAGAAAGACGCGAGCCCGGCCCAGCAGGCGATCCGGGAGATCAACACCGGCATTCTCGCGGTGGCCGCTGGGCACCTCAAGCGCTGGCTGCCGGCCCTGTCCAACGCCAATGCCCAGGGCGAGTACTACCTGACCGATATCGTCGCCAAGGCGGTGGATGACGGCCTCACGGTGACCGCCACCCAGCCCGCCACCGCCTTTGAGGTGCAGGGCGTTAACAACCGGGTCCAGCTCGCGGAACTGGAGCGCTGGTACCAGAAGCGCCAGGCGGAGACCCTGATGATCAACGGCGCCAGCCTGGCGGACCCGGCCCGGGTGGACGTTCGCGGGTCCGTGACCACCGGCAACGACCTGTGGATCGACGTGAACGTGGTGTTCGAGGGCACGGTGCGCCTGGGCGACCGGGTCACCATCGGCCCCAACTGCCTGATCCGGGATGCGGTCATCGCCGAGGGCGCGGTGATCCACGCCAACAGCGTGATTGAAGGCGCGTCCGTCGGACCGGATGCCCAGGTTGGCCCTTTTGCCCGCCTGCGGCCTGGCACCGAGCTGGCCGCCCACACCAAGGTCGGCAATTTTGTGGAAACCAAAAAGGCCGTGGTGGGCGAGGGCAGCAAGATCAACCACCTGAGTTACGTGGGCGATGCGTTGCTTGGCCGTCATGTGAATGTGGGTGCAGGGACCATCACCTGCAATTATGATGGGGTGAACAAACACCGGACCGAAATCGGCGACGGCGTGTTCGTCGGCTCAAACACTTCGCTGGTGGCACCGGTGACCCTGGGCCAAGGGGCCACCATCGGCGCCGGCTCCACCATCACCCGGGACGTGGACGACCACGACTTGGCGGTGGCCCGGGGACGCCAGAAGAACATCGCCGGCTGGGAACGGCCGAAGAAATCCTAGCGCAGATCGAACACTCATTACGGACAGACAGGTAACAGACGCATGTGTGGAATTGTGGGAGCAGTGTCGGAACGGGACGTCCAGGGCATTCTGCTGGAGGGACTGCGACGGCTCGAATACCGGGGCTATGATTCCGCCGGCATGGCGGTGCTGGACGGCCCGGGCGCCATCCAGCGGGCCCGGGAGGTGGGCAAGGTGGCGGCCCTGGCGGACGCCATTGAGCGCCAACCCCTGGACGGCCACCTGGGCATTGCCCATACCCGCTGGGCCACCCACGGCCAGCCATCACAGGTGAACGCCCATCCCCACATGTCCGGCGAGCGCCTGGCCATTGTCCACAACGGCATCATTGAAAACTACCTGGAGCTGCGGGAAGGGCTGATCGCCGACGGCTACGAGTTCACCTCCCAGACCGACACCGAGGTGGTAGCGCACCTGATTGGCAAGCACTACCAGGCCCTCGGCGACCTGTACGAGGCGGTGAAGACCGCCATTGGCCACCTCCGGGGCGCCTACGCCCTGGCGGTACTGCACGCGGATGAGCCGGACCACCTGGTGGTGTGCCGGGAAGGCAGCCCGCTGGTGGTGGGCGTGGGCATCGGCGAGAACTTCATCGCCTCGGACCAGTTGGCTCTGCTGCCGGTGACCGACCGGTTCATGTTCCTGGAAGAGGGCGACCTGGCCGACATCCGCAAAGACAAAGTGACCGTGCACAACCGCCGCGGCGAGGCCGTCGAGCGCCCCATCAGCCGCTTCGAGCACGGCGCCGATTCCGCCGACAAAGGCGAGTACCGCCACTACATGCTCAAGGAAATCCACGAGCAGCCTCGGGTGATCCAGGCCACCATGGAAGGGCGGCTGACCGACAGCCGTGTCCTCGAGCAGGCTCTGGGCACCGAGGCCGGCCGCCTGCTTGAAAACGTGCGTCACGTGCAGATCATTGCCTGCGGTACCTCTTACCATGCGGGCATGGTGGCCCGTTACTGGATCGAGGAACTGGCCGGCGTGCCCTGCTCGGTGGAGGTGGCCTCCGAGTTCCGCTACCGCAAGCACGTAATCCAACCGGACACCCTGTTCCTGTGCATTTCCCAGTCCGGTGAGACCGCCGACACTCTGGCCGCCCTGCGCCAGGCCAAGCAGGCCGGGTTCCGGGCCGCGCTGGCCATCTGCAACGTGCCCGGCAGCTCCCTGGTGCGCGAATCCGACCTGGTGATCATGACCCAGGCCGGCCCGGAGATCGGTGTCGCCTCCACCAAGGCATTCACCACCCAGCTCACCGCCCTGCTGATCTTTACCCTGGCCCTGGCCCGCCACAACGGCCTGGAAGCCGCCAGGGAAGCGGACATTGTGGCCGCCATCCGGGCCCTGCCCGGCCAGGTGGCGGACGCGCTGGCCCTGGACGAGGCCATTGCCGAGATGGCCCGGGCCTTCATGGACAAGAACCACAGCCTGTTCCTGGGCCGCGGCTCTCAGTTTCCGGTGGCCCTCGAAGGCGCCCTCAAGCTCAAGGAAATCTCCTACATCCACGCCGAGGCCTACCCGGCCGGCGAGCTGAAGCACGGCCCGCTGGCGCTGGTGGACAGCGAGATGCCAGTGGTCACCGTGGCCCCCAACAACGAGCTGGTGGAAAAGCTCAAGTCCAACCTGGAAGAAGTCCGGGCCCGGGGCGGCGAGCTGTTCGTGTTTGCCGACCGCCAGGCAGACGTCCGCCCGGAGCCGGGCGTGCATGTGATACCGCTGCCGTCGGTGCACCCGATCACCGCGCCCATCGTCTACACGGTGCCGCTGCAGCTGCTGGCCTACCACGTGGCGGTACTCAAGGGCACCGATGTGGACCAGCCCCGGAACCTCGCCAAGAGCGTCACCGTGGAATAAAGGCTATGAATATCCGGTCCCTGGAAACCTTCTACTGGATTGCCAAACTTGGCAGTTTCCGGGCGGCCGGGCAAAAGCTCTATGCTTCCCAGCCGACCATCTCGGCCCGGGTCTCCGGGCTTGAGGACGAACTGGGCGTGGCCCTGTTCGATCGCTCCGGCCGTACTGCGGTGCTCACCGCTCAGGGCCGGCAGTTGCTGGTCTACGCGGAAAAAATCCTGCAATTGCACTCGGAGCTGCTGGAAAAGGTCGCCAACCCGGAGGCCATCCAGGGCACCATCCGCCTGGGTGTGGCAGAAACCGTGGCCTACACCTGGCTGCCGAAGCTGATCGAGCGCATCAATGAGACCTATCCGGCCATCAACCTCGAAATGGACATCGACATCTCGGTGAACCTGGCGGATAAGCTCACCCGCCGGGAGCTGGACATCGCCTTTCTGATCGGCGAAGTCCACCACGAAGGCTTCGTGACCGTGCCCTTCTGGCGTTACTCGCTGATCTGGGTGGCCAGCCCCACGCTGTCGCTGCCGCCGGAACCCCTGAGCCTGGCGGCGCTGGCCAAGCTGCCGATCATCACCTATCCCCGCATGAGCGAGCCCCACGCCAACATCCGCTCGCTGATCTACCCCGTCAGCCATTCCATCCAGATGCACGCCAGCTCGTCCCTCTCCACCATCATCCGCATGACCTGTGACGGCATCGGCGTCAGTGCGCTGCCCCGGGAGATCATCACCAACGAGCTGGAGACCGGGAAGCTGCGGGAATTCACCGTGGACGCCACCCTGCCGGACCTCGTGTTCAACGTGGCCTACCTGACCGCGCCGGGGGCGCATGTCGCCCGGGCCGTGGCGGGTTTGACCCTGGATCTGGTTAAAACCTGAACAGTTAACTCCCTGATTTCACAGAGACATCATTTTTTTCGATCAATTTCGATCCTAAATATCGATTTGAATTAATCAATGGTTCTGCCTTAACTTGAAGAAAACACCTTACGGCAGAACAACAATGACGTTTCAATCCGCAAATTCCTCGACGTTCTCCAGCGATATCGACACGGCGGCCGCCGCGGTACGGCGTCAGGCGCGCACCGGTGCGCTCACGGGGCCGACCGCCGGCATGGCCAAGGGATACGTGCAGGTGAACCTGGTGATTCTGCCGGCCCGCGACGCTGCCGGCTTCCTGCGGTTCTGCCAGGCCAATCCCAAACCCTGCCCCCTGTTGGCGGTCAGCGAGCCCGGTGAACGCGGCTGCGCCTTGCTGGGCGAGGACCTCGACATCGCCACCGATGTGCCCGAATACCGGGTCTACCGCAACGGCGCCCACGATGGCAGCCGGCACGACGTCTCTGACCTCTGGCAGGACGATCTGGTGACCTTTGCCCTGGGCTGCTCGTTCAGTTTTGAACACGCCCTCAGCCAGTACGGGCTGCCCGTGCGCCACATTGATCAGGGCCGTAACGTGCCCATGTATCGGACCTCCATCCCGTTGGTGTCGGCCGGTGGTTTCGATGGCACCATGGTGGTCTCCATGCGGCCGTTCCGGGCGGCGGACGCCATCCGCGCCGTCCAGATCACCACCCGGTTTCCCCAGGCCCACGGTGCGCCCGTGCACCTGGGCGACCCGTCCCTGATCGGGATCAAACAGCTGGACGCCCCGGAGTACGGCGATGCCGTGACCGTGGCGGACGATGAACTGCCGGTGTTCTGGGCCTGTGGGGTCACGCCCCAGCAGGTTCTGCTGGATGCCGGCGTGGGGTTTGCCATTACCCACAGCCCGGGCCACATGCTGGTGACCGACATTCCGGAAAGCCAGGTGGCACTGTTGTAACCGCGGTACCGGTCAATAACGACCCGAACACGACCCAGGAACCATCCAGAGGATGCCCACAATGACGACAAAAACCACCCTTGCTTCCGTACTGGCGGCCAGCCTGATGGCTGGCGCGCTCCCGGCTGCCGCCGAGAACCTGGACACCACCAGCCTGTCCTACGTGGGAAGCTGGAGCAGCCTGTCCCTGTACAAGAACTTCGAGAAGCCGTTCTGGGAAACCCACATTCCCGAAGCGTCCGACGGCAAGATCTCCACCACGGTGACCACCTTTGACCAGATGGGTCTGGGCGGTGGCGAGGTGTACCGGCTGATGGCCAAGAACGTCATCGAGGTGACCTCGACCGTGGCGGACTACGCGGTGGAAGACGCCCCCGAACTGGAGGGCCTGGACATGCCCATGATCGCGCCGGACGTGGACACCGCCCGCAAGGTGGCCAACGCCTACAAGCCGGTGCTGGCCGACGTGTTCAAGCAGCGCTTCAACGGCGCCCACCTGCTGGCGGTGGTGCCGTATCCGTCCCAGATGGTGTTCTGCAACAAGCCGATCAGCGGTCTGTCTGACCTCGCCGGCATGAAGGTTCGCGCCAGCGGCCGTACCACCGCCGAGTTCCTGGAAGCCCTCGGTGCTGAAGGCATCACCCTGAACTTCAGCGAAGTGCCGGGCGCACTCCAGCGCGGCGTTATCGACTGCGCGGTGACCGGTTCCCTGTCTGGCTACAGCTCCGGCTGGCACGAAGTGTCCACCCACCTGTACCCGCTGCCGGTGGGCGGTTGGGACTACGTGATCACCGCCATGAACGGCAAGAAATGGGATAGCCTGTCCGCCGACACCAAGGCGTGGCTGACCCGGCAGATCGAGACCAATTACGAAGACCCGGTCTGGGCCTCCGCCGTGGATGAAACCAAGGAAGGCATTGCCTGCCTGACCGGCAACGGCGAGTGCTCCCGCGGCAAGCCGGGCAACATGACCCTGGTGAAAGCCACCGACGAGGACTTCAAGAACGTTCACAAGTACCTGGTGGACGACGTGCTGCCGGCCTGGGCCCAGCGCGTGGACCAGACCTGGGTGGACCGCTGGAACGACACCATCGGTAAGGTCACTGGCCTGACCGCGTCCAAATAACCGGAAACGTCAGTAACCGGAAGACCCACCGAAGCTGACCGGGCCGCCCAGTGCGGCCCGGCCAGGAGGCGAACATGCTGCAACAAGTGAACCGCGTGCTGGATCGGCTGCTGGTTGGCGTTGACCGGGGCTCGCTCTGGCTCGCCCGCGCCGGCGGCGTGATGATCCTGCTGACCGTGGTGCTGGTGACCCTGGAAGTGCTGTCCCGACAGTTCCTGGGCCGATCCGGCCTGCACTCCACCGAGCTGACCGGCTACGTGATGGCGATCAGCTCGAGCTGGGCGTTCGCCTACACCCTGGTGCGCAAGGCGCACATCCGGATTGACGCGCTTTACCTGAATTTGCCCGGTGCCGCCCGCGCGGTGCTGGACCTGCTGGCGCTGCTGGCGCTGGCCCTGTTCTGCGTGCTGGTGGTGGGCGCCGCCCTGGAGGTGGCCGAGGCCGCCTACAGCGCCGATGCCCACGCCAACACCCCGCTGGCCACGCCCCTGTGGATTCCCCAGAGCCTGTGGGTGCTGGGTCTGCTGTGGTTCAGCATTGCCGTGGTGCTGATGACCGTCCGGGTCCTCACCGGCCTGCTGAGCTGGCGCCTGGACGAGGTTCAGGCCGTGGCGGGCAGCCCCACCCTGGACGAGCAGATCCGCGAAGAAAGCAAGGACACCGACTGATGATACTCACCGCGCTTGCCGTACTGCTGGTTCTGCTGCTGCTGAGTGTGCCGGTGGCGGCCACTCTGATGGTGCTGGCCCTGTTCCTGGACCAGTTCTTCTCGCCGTTCCCGCTGATCAACGCCATGGGGGACGTGCTCTGGTCCGCCTCGGACAGCTTCCTGCTGATTGCCATTCCGCTGTTCATCCTGCTCGGGGAAATCCTGGTGCGCACCGGCATTGCCCGGGGCACCTACCGGTCCCTGGAGAGCTGGCTGTCCTGGCTGCCCGGGGGGCTGCTGCACGCCAACATCGCCACCGCCACCCTGTTCTCCGCCACCTCAGGCTCCAGCGTGGCCACCGCCGCCACCATTGGCACCGTGGCCATTCCCCAGGGCAAGGACCTGGGCTACAACCCCCGGCTGTTCACCGGATCGATCGCTGCCGGCGGCACCCTGGGCATTATGATTCCGCCGTCCATCAACCTGATCGTGTACGGCTTTCTCACGGAAACCTCGATTCCCCAGCTGTTCGCCGCCGGCCTGCTGCCGGGGCTGCTGCTGGCGGGCCTGTTCGTGCTGGGCAGTGCTCTGCTGTGCCTGTGGAAGCCGTCGTTGGGCGGCCCCAGCACCCACCACAGCTGGCGCGAGCGAATCGTCGGGCTGAAAAACCTGGTGCCGGTGCTGACCCTCTTTGGCATTGTCGTCGGCTCCATCTACGCCGGCTGGGCCACGCCCACCGAAGCCGCGTCCCTGGGCGTGATCGGCGCCCTGATCATTGCCCTCAGCATGGGCAAGCTGTCCTGGAGCGTGATCATCGAGGCCCTGGAGGGCACCATGCGCACCACCGGCATGATCATGCTGATCATCATGGCGTCTTACTTCCTGAACTTCGTGCTGGCGTCCACCGGCATCACCCGGGAGCTCAGCAGCTTCCTGGCGGAGGCCGGCTTCGGACCCTACCTGACGCTGCTGCTGATCATCGTGATGTACATCGTGCTGGGCTTCTTTATTGAGACCCTGTCGCTGATGGTGATCACCATTCCTATCGTCGCGCCCATTATCATCAGCCTGGGCTTCGACCCGGTCTGGTTCGGCATCCTGCTGATCCTGCTGATCGAGATGGCGTTGATCACGCCGCCGGTGGGGCTGAATCTGTACGTGGTGCAGGGCGTGCGCAAGGGCGGGCCGTTCAACGACGTGATGATCGGGGCCATGCCCTACGTCGGCATGATGCTGATCATGGCGCTGCTGCTGGTGCTGTTCCCGACCATTGCCCTGTACCTGCCCGGCCTGCTGGGCTAACTGACTGACGCGGCCCGCCGACGGGGCTGGCCGCCCCAACCACTCTGTCTGGAGACCCACGATGACGCGCTTTACCCTCGACGATACCGGCACCGCCGTAGACGTGACCGTGCGGGAGCTGATTGTGGCCGGCTGGGCCGGCCGGGAGCAGGCCGGCATTGACGAGCACATCGAGGAACTGCGGGCCCTGGGGGTCAAGCCGCCCTCCGCCACGCCCCTGTTTTACCGCGTGTCCGCAGACCTGCTGACACAGGCCGAGCGCATCCAGGTGCTGGGCAACGAATCCAGCGGCGAGGTGGAAGTGGTGCTGATAGGCACCGAACAGGGCACGCTCGTGGCCATCGGTTCCGATCACACCGACCGGGAGGCGGAGGCCTGGTCCGTGGCCCATTCCAAGCAGGTTTGCGCCAAGCCGGTGAGCCAGGCGGCCTGGTGGCTGGAGGACGTGATTGACCACTGGGATCAGCTCACCCTGGCCTCGGATGCCCTCATCGACGGCGAGGAGCAGGCCTACCAGCGCGGCGGCGTGACCGGCTTGTTGCACCCCCGGGACCTGCTGGCCCGGTTTGGCCTGGACCAGCCCCGGCTGGCCCCGGGCGTGGCCATGCTGTGCGGCACCCTGCCGGTGATCGGCGGCCACGTTCGCCCGGCCGAGGCGCTGACCGTGTCGCTCACCGACCCGGTGCGCAACCGGCGGCTCAGCCATCGTTATCAGATTGATTCCCTGCCGGTGGTTTCATGAGCGCCCATGATCTGACCCGGGACGTTGCCCGACGGCCCCTGTCCTCCTTGTTATCGGGTCTGGAATCCGGCCGATGGCAGGCGGAGGATCTGCTGAGCGCCTGCTATGGCAACGCCGACCGTCACGATGACCGGGGCAATCAGGTGTACACGACGCGGTTTGAGTCCACGGCCCGCGCTGAGGCCGAAGCCGCCGACGGGCTCCGCAAGGCCGGGGTGCCCATGGCGCCGCTGGCCGGCTTGCCGATCAACCTCAAGGCCCTGTTCGACGTGACCGGGCAGGTCACCCACGCCGGCTCCAAAGGCTGGATGGCGCCGGCCACCGCCGACGCGGTGATCGTCCAGCGCCTGCGCCGGGCGGGCGCGGTGCTCACCGGCCACACCAACATGACCGAATTCGCCTATTCCGGGCTCGGGCTCAACCCCCATTACGGTACCCCGGACAACCCGCTGGCGCCGGGCCGCATCCCCGGGGGTTCGTCCTCCGGCGCGGCGGTGGCGGTGGCCCTGGGCCTGTCCGTGGCCGGCATTGGCAGCGACACCGGCGGCTCGGTGCGCATTCCGGCCGCCTTCAATGGCCTGGTGGGCTTCAAGCCCACCCAGCGACGGATACCCCGGGGCGGCACCCTGCCGCTGTCCGACAGCCTGGATTCCATCGGTCCCATCGCCCGCACCGTGGATTGCTGCGACCGCCTGGACGCCGTGCTGGCAGGGGAAGATCGCGCGCTGACCACCGCGCTGCCGCTGCAGGGCCGCCGGTTCGCAGTGCCGACCAACCACATGATGGCCGATCTGTCGCCCCTGGTGGCCCTGCGCTTTGACGCCAGCCTGCGCCGGCTGCGAGACGCCGGCGCGGTGGTGGAGGAAGTGCCCGTGCCGGTGCTGGATACCCTGCCGGAGCTGCTGGCCGGCGGTGGTTTCACCGCGGCGGAAAGCTACTACGTGCACCGCCAGTGGCTGGCGGACCACGGCGACGACTACGATCCGCGAGTCAGCTCCCGGATTGCCCGGGGCGCGGCCATCACCGCTGCCGACTACCTGACCCTGCTGGAGCGGCGCCGGGTTCGGGCGGCGGAGGCCGATCGGTGGCTGGCGTCGTACGACGGTCTGCTGGCGCCGACCGTGGCTTTGGAGCCGCCCACGTTCGCCGAACTGGCCGACGACGACGCCTACACCCGGTTGAACCTGCTCGTGCTGCGCAACCCCACAGTCGCCAACTTGCTGGACCTGTGTGCGATTTCCCTGCCCAACCACGAGCCGGGTGGATTGCCCACGGGGCTGATGCTGGTGGGCCGTAACGGCCACGACCACCGCCTGCTGGCCCTGGCGCGCAGCCTGGAACCGCTGATGGGCGCTGCCGGATCCGCTGCCCCTGGAGACCACTGATCATGTCTGACCGTAACCCTGGCACCGCCACCGATTCCCGCTCCGGCGGTGAAGATGGCCGCCGTATCCTGCGGCGGGACCCGAACCCGCACCTGTTCCGCCCGGTGCGGTTTCGCTCCGTGGAGGCCCGCAACCGGATCATGCTCTCGCCCATGTGCCAGTACTCCGCCACCGACGGTGTCGCCAACGACTGGCACCGGGTCCACCTGGGCGCCCGGGCCATCGGCGGCGCCGGCTGGGTGTTCACCGAGGCGGTGCACACGGAACCCCGGGGCCGCATCACGCCGTTTTGTCTGGGCCTGTGGAACGATGAGCAGCGGGACGCCCTGGCGCCCATCGCCGCGTTCATCCGCGCCCAGGGCGCGGTGCCCGGCATCCAGCTGGGCCACGCCGGGCGCAAGGCCTCCGTGGGCCGGCCCTGGGAAGGTTCACGGCCGCTGACCCCGGCCGAGGGCGGCTGGGACGACCAGGTGGCGGCGTCCGCGCTGCCCTACGCCAGCGGCTGGCCGACACCCCGGGCGATGACCGTCGACGATATCCAGGCCTCGCTGCAGGCGCTCAAATCGGCGGTGCGCCGGGCCCGGGAGGCGGGCTTCCAGGCGCTGGAGCTGCACGGCGCCCACGGTTACCTGATCCATCAGTTTCTCTCGCCTCTGAGTAACCAGCGGGACGACGCCTATGGCGGCAGCTTTGATCATCGCGTCCGTTACCTGCTCGAATCCATTGCCGTGACCCGGGAAGAATGGCCGGACGAGCTGCCCCTGTTCGTGCGCCTGTCCTGCACCGACTGGGTGGACGGCGGCTGGACCGACGACGACACCGTGCGCCTGGCCGAGCGCCTGAAAGCCGAGGGCCAGGTGGACCTGCTTGATTGCTCCTCCGGGGGCAACGATCCGCGCCAGCAGATCCCCATTCATCCGGGCTATCAGATTCCGCTGAGCCAGCGGGTGCGCTCGGAAACCGGCCTGGCCACCGGCGCCGTGGGGCTGATCCACAGCCCGGATCTGGCGGAATCGGTGCTGGCCAACGGCCAGGCGGACCTGGTGATCCTGGGCCGCGCCCTGCTGGCGGACCCGGCCTGGCCGCTGCGGGCGGCGGCCACGCTGAAGGCCCGGAACATGGCCTGGCCGCCCCAGTACGAGCGGTCCAACATTTTCTGACGCGCCGGGCCGCCTGGGCGGCCGGCGCTGACAACCTATCGGGAGAATCAACATGCCGTCGCTGATGATGAACGCCGACATGGGCGAGAGCTTCGGCCCCTGGGTGATGGGGCTCGACGAGCAGGTGATGCCCTGGATCGACCTGGCGAACGTGGCCTGCGGCTTCCACGCCTCCGACCCCCACGTGATGCGCCGCACCGTTCGCCTGGCGGTGCAGCACCAGGTGCGCCTGGGCGCCCATCCCGCCTACCCGGACCTGGTGGGTTTTGGCCGCCGGTCCATGGCCTGCTCGCCGGCGGAGGTGGAAGACCTCATGCTCTACCAGATGGGCGCGCTGGCCGGCATCTGCGCCGCCGAGGGCACCCGCCTGCACTATGTGAAACCCCACGGCGCCCTGTACAACGACATGGCCCGGGACCCGGCGCTGTTCGAGGCGGTGGCCCGGGCGGTTAAGGCGTTTGATCCGTCCCTGCCGCTGATGACCATGGCCGCCCGGGACACGTCCATGGAGCAGGGCATCGCCGACAAGGTGGGCGTGCCCCTGTGGTACGAGGCGTTTGCCGACCGGGCCTACGACAAAGACGGCCGCCTGGTGTCCCGGCGGGAGCCGGGCGCCGTGCACCATGACCCGAAGACCATCATCGACCAGGCCGTGCGCATCGCCCGGGGTGAACCCCTGACCGCCAGCGATGGCAGCGAACTGGTGCTGACCGCCCAGGCCCTGTGTGTGCACGGGGACAACGAGGAATCCATTGCCGCCGTGCGCGCCATCCGGGAGGCGCTGCAGGCCCTGGACGCGCCAGCGTGACGCCCATGGACCGGCCCCGGGGCCGGCGCTGAGGCCACCATGCTGAGCGTCCTGATCACCAAACTGGTGGCCACCGCGCTGGTGGTCATCGGGGTGTCCCTGTCGGTGGGCCGGCTGGGCCCGCGCCTCGGGGGTATCCTGGCGGGCACGCCCATTATTTTGGGGCCGGGGTACTACTTTATGTTGCAGGAACGGTCCGTGCCGTTTTTGCAGGAGGCGGCGCTGGCCACCTTGCACGCCCTGGTGGCGACCCTGGCGTTCAGCGCCTGTTTCATTACCGCCACCGGGCGCTTTGGCCTGGCCGCCAGCCTGGCCCTGGCCAGCGCCTGCTGGCTGCCGCTGGCCCTGGGGCTGTCCCTGTTGCCGGGCGGCGTGACGGTGGCGCTGCTGGTGTACGCCGCCGCGCTACTGGCGGCCGAGACCATCCGCTGGGCCCTGCGGCTGCGCCAGAGCGTGGTGGTGGCCCGGGCCGGCTGGTTTGACCTGGTGTTGCGGGGCCTGCTGGCGGGCGTGGTCGTCGCGGTGGCCACCACCGTGGCGGCCGGCTCCGGGCCCATGCTGTCCGGCATCCTGGTGGGTTTTCCGGTGGGCCTGTTCACCATCGGCTGGACTCTGCACCAGCGCTACGGAGCGGACGTCGCCCGGGCCACCGTGGGCATCGCCCAGAAAGGCATGCTCAGCCTGGTGGCTTTCGCTGCGGTGCTGGCCTGGACCGTGGACTGGCTGCCGCCCATGGCCACGTTTCTGGCGTCCCTGCTGGCGTCTGTCCTGGTCAGCCTGTTGCTGTTCCTGGTGAGCCAGTGGCGCTACCGAAGCGCCGGCGGCCACCTTCCTATCCACACCCGCGATCCGGAACCCTGAGTCCCGGATCGCCAAGGAGAACGCCATGCCTTCACGGACGCCCTCCCCAAAAACGCCCAGCGGCACCCCCGCCCGTACCCCGGTCCCCCGCATCGAATCCGCCGGCCTCGACGGCTGGATCGTGCGCCTGTTCGACGACATTGACGAAGGCAACCTGGCCTGGCTCTCCGCCTTGAGCGCGCGCTGCCAGAAGGCGTTTGGCGAGGCCCTGGTGGACCTGGTGCCTTCCTACACCACGTTGCTGGTGGTGTTTGATCCCATAAAGGTGTCCCCCGCCGAGGCCCGCCGGACCCTGACCGCCGCGCTGAGGGACCTGGCGCCCCATGAGGACGCGGTCGACAGCGAGATCCACGAGCTACCCACCTGGTATGACCCCAGCGTGGGGCCGGATCTGGCGCGAGTGGCCGCTCACTCCGGCCTCTCCGTTCCCGAGGTGATCGAGCGCCACAGCGCCGGTTGCTACCGGGTATTTGCCCTGGGCTTTGCGCCGGGGTTCGCGTTTATGGGCCTGGTGGAACCGGCGCTTGACTGCCCCCGCCTGGACACGCCCCGTCAGCGGGTGCCGGTGGGCAGCGTGGCCCTGGCCGGGCGCCAGACCGCCGCTTACCCTGCTGCGACTCCCGGCGGCTGGAACCTGTTGGGCCGCACCAGCGCCCGCCTGTTTGACCGGAACCGGGACGGTTTCAGCCTCCTCAAGGTGGGCGACCGGGTGCGGTTCGTGTCCGTCAGCCGGGAGGCATTCGAACAACAGGGGGGCGATACCACCCCCATGGAGCCGGCGGCCGGGTCCGCCAGGGAGCGTGTGTCATGACTTCTCCGAAACCGACGTCCGCCTCCGCCGCCGACATCCGCGTGACCCGAGCCGGCCCGCTGGCCCTGCTGCAGGACGCCGGCCGCTTTGGCGTCCGCCATCTGGGGGTCACCCAGGGCGGCCCGGCGGACCAGTACTCCTGGGCCTGGGCCAACCGGCTGGCGGGCAACGACTGGGGCGCGGCCGCGCTGGAGGTCACCCTCGGCGGCCTGTCACTGGAGGCCCAGCGGGACCTGACCGTGGCGGTGACCGGCGCGGACCTGGGCGCCACCCTGGATGGCCAGCCCTTACCACTGTGGCGGCCGGTCCCCTGGAAAGCCGGTCAGACCCTGTCGTTCGGCACGCCGGTTCACGGCCTGCGGGCGTATCTTGCGGTGGCCGGCGGCATTGACGCCGAACCGGTACTGGGCAGCGTGGCCTGCGTGGTGAGGGAACAACTGGGTGGTCTCGATGGGCAAGGCCGGGCGCTGGCGGTGGATGACACCCTGAGCGTGGGCCCGGCGACCGGAGCAGAGCGGCTGGATCCGGCACCCCCGGGCGTGGCCATAGACTGGTCCGCACCCGTGGTGCTGGACCTGATCCCGGGCGCGCAGGTGGGCTCGTTCACCGGCCGCAGCTTGTACGATGCCTTCAACGCCGACTGGCAGGTGGACACCCGGGCCGACCGCATGGGGGTTCGACTGACCGGCCCCCGGCTGTTCAGCGACGTGCGCTCCCTGGTGTCTGAGGGCATCAACCTGGGCAGCGTGCAGGTGCCCCCGGACGGCCAGCCCATTGCCCTGCTGAACGACCGCCAGACCATCGGCGGCTACCCGCGCCTGGGCGCCCTGACGCCCCTGGCGGCCTCCCGCCTGGCCCAGTGCGCGCCAGGGGAAATCGTTCGGTTGCGGGCAGTCGGAGCGGATGCCGCGCTGATCCGGTACCGTGCGTTCCGGGCCGCGCTGTTGCACCCGGCCTGAGAGGCGCCGGGCAGGTCAGCCGGACAGGGGCGGCACGTTTTCGGCGGACAGATCGACGTCCAGCAGTCGGTGCTGAAGCTTTTTGAGCAGATGCAGCAGGCTGACGCTGTCGTCGAAGCTCAGCCCCTCGAGTGCCTGCTGGTAAAATTCCGCGATGGTGGCCTGCAGGCCGTTCCAGAACTGCCGGCCGGTGTCGGTGAGCACCACCAGCCGGGCCCGGCGGTCCTGCGGATCCGGCACCCGCACCACGTGGTCATCCCGTTCCATCCGCTTGAGCACGCCGTCCAGGTTCTGGCGGCTCACGTGCAGGTATTCCTTCAGCAGGTTGAACGAGGTGCCGCCTTCAAACCCTTCCCGGGAGAGCGCCCCCAGCACCGCCCACTGCACGGCGCTGATGCCCATTTCATTCTGGACCTGGCGCTGCAGGATGTTGCCGGTCTGGAACAGCCGGAAAAACAGCCGGTTGGGAATGCCGCCGGACTCGTCAACGCTCATCTGTGCTCCTGTCGGGGACGGTATGCGTCATGGAAGGTGCTCGTCATGGAGAATGCTCGTCATGGAAGGTACTCGCGCGCGATGATGTTCTTCATGATCTGCGCGGTGCCGTCGCCAATCTGCAGGCCAAGGACATCCCGCAGGCGCTGGGCGAAGGGCAGGTCCTCGCCCCAGCCGGTGTGGCCGTGGGCCAGCAGGCACTGTTTTACCACATCGAAGGCCAGCTTGGGCCCCCACCATTTGTTCATGGCGGCCTCGGCGTTGTGGGGCAGGCCGTTGTCCTTGAGCCAGAGCGCATGGTAGCACTGCAGGCGGGCGGCATGAACGTAGGTCTGGTACTCCGCCAGCGGGTGCGTGAGGCCCTGGAACGCCGACAGGTTCTGGCCAAAGGCGGTGCGCTGGGTCAGCCACTGCCAGGTCTCATCCAGGGACTGCTGGGCCACCGCCAGGCACTGCAGGCCGATCAGCGCCCGGCTGTAATCAAAGCCCTGCATCACCTGTTTGAAGCCCTTGCCTTCGTCCCCGAGGCGGTGGCTTTCGGGCACTGCCACGTTGTCGAAGAAAATCGAGCCCCGGCCGATGGCCCGCTGGCCGTTGTCCTCGAACCGGGAGGTAGTGATGCCCGGAGCATCCATCGGCACCAGGAAGGCACTGATGCCGGCCGCGCGCTGCTCCACCGTGCCGGTGCGGGCAAACACCACCGCCACGTCGGCCTGGTCGGCCATGGAAATGGAGGTTTTCTCGCCGTTGAGCACATAGACGTCGCCTTTTCTCTGCGCCTTCAGGCGCAGGTTGGCGGCGTCGGAGCCGCCGTGGGGCTCGGTCAGGGCGATGCACGCCAGCGCCCGGCCGGCGGTCATGGCGTGCAGCCATTCCGTGGCCAGCTCCGGGGCCGCGTGGCTGGCGATGATCTGGCCGTTCAGGGAGGTCAGCAGCGGGACGTAGCCCACGTTGAAATCCCCCTTCGAGATTTCTTCGATGATCAGGCCGCTGGTGACGCAATCCATACCGCTGCCGCCGAAGGCCTCGGGCAGCTCACCCCCGAGCAGGCCCATGTCGCCGAGCTGGCGGATCACGTCTTTCTCAATCACGCCCGCCTGGTCACGCTTGCGATAGCCCGGCGCCAGCACCTCGGCGCTGAAGCGGGCGACCACCTCGCGGATGGCGTTCTGTTCGTCACTGAATCCGAAATGCATGGTGTTCTCCAGGGAGGATCGGTTGCCCGGCGGCGCGCCGCCGCCGGGCGGGGTTACTCGTGATCGTTCGTTGCGATCGCTATTTGTGATAGCTGGCTGTGATCGCTACTTGTGATAGCTGGCTGTGATCGCTACTTGTGGTATTTGCGGAAGTCGGGCTTGCGCTTCTCCTTGAAGGCGTTGACGCCCTCCCGGGACTCCTCGGTGTTGTAGTACAGGCTCAGGGCCTGCATGCCGAGGGCGCCGATGCCGGCGATGTTGTCGCTGTCGGCGTTGAACGAGCGCTTGGCGATGGACAGCGCCGTGGGGCTCTTCTCGAGGATCTCGTCGCACCACTGGCGCACTTCCTCGTCCAGCTTCTCAGGCGGCACCACGGCGTTGGCCAGACCCCAGTCCAGGGCCTGCTGGGCGCTGTACTTGCGGCACAGGTACCAGATTTCCCGGGCGCGCTTTTCACCCACCACCCGGGCCAGATAGGCGGTGCCGAAGCCCGGGTCCACCGAGCCCACCTTCGGGCCGACCTGCCCGAACACGGCGGTCTCGGAGGCGATGGTCAAATCGCAGATCACGTGCAGCACGTGGCCGCCGCCGATGGCAAAGCCGTTGACCCGGGCGATCACTGGTTTGGGCACCTCCCGGATCAGTCGCTGCAGCTCTTCCACCGGCAGGCCGATCAGCCCCCGGCCGTCGTACTGGCCTTCGTGGGCGCCCTGGTCGCCGCCGGTGCAGAAGGCCTTGTCGCCGGCGCCGGTGAGCACGATCACGCCGATGTCCTTGTTCCAGCCGGCCCGGTGGAAGGCGTCGATCAGCTCCATGCAGGTCTGGCCCCGGAAGGCGTTGTAGCGTTCCGGCCGGTTGATGGTGATGGTGGCCACGCCGTCGGTTTCGTCGTAGAGGATGTCGTCGTAGGTCATGGGAATCTCCTGTCGGGTGAGGGCCGGCGATCAGCCGGCCATGGTCAGGCCGCCGGACACGCTGATCACCTGGCCGGTTATGAAGTTCGCATCGTCGCTGGCGAGCAGGGCGATGACGCCGGGGTAGTCCTCCGGCTGGGCCAGGCGTTTCATGGGCACCGCGTTGCGAAACGCCTCCAGCAGCTTCTCCGGGTTCGGCGCCGTGTCCGCCACGCCCTTGAGCAGGGCGGTGTCCGTGGGGCCGGGGCAGACCACGTTCAGGCACACGTTTTTGGTGGCCAGCTCCCGCGCGACGGTTTTGCTGAAGCCCACCAGACCGGCCTTGCAGGCGGCGTAGACGGCCTCCCCGGAGGAGCCGACCCGGGCGGCGTCGGAGGCCACGTTGATCACCTTGCCGCCGCCGGCGGCCACCATTTTTGGTAGCACCACGTGGTGCATGTTCAGGGCGCCGGTCAGGTTGATGGCGATCAGCTGGTCCCAGAGCGCGGGCTCCGTTTTCAGGAACGGCATGAAGCGGTCGAAGCCAGCATTGTTGACCAGCACCGTCGGCACGCCCAGGTCGCGTTCGATAGCGGCGACGGTCTCGGCAACGGCGGCGTAATCGGTAATGTCCGCGGCGTAGGCCCGGGCTTCGCCACCGGCGCCGGTGATGGCGTCCACGGTGGCCTGGGCCGCGCCCGCGTCACGGTCGAGCACCGCCACGCGGCTGCCTTCCTCAGCAAAGCGCCGGCTGACGGCGCGGCCGATGCCGCCGCCGCCCCCGGTGACGATCACGGTTTTTCCAGTCAGGCCTCTCATCGGGCGTCCTCCTGTTGCGTTGGGGTGGTCGTCAGCCGCGTTTGGCCGGGGCCAGGCGCAGGTCTTTGGCCTGCTCCCGCAGCTTGAATTTCTGGATCTTGCCGGAGGCGGTGCGGGGCATGGCCTCGATCACTTCCAGGTATTCCGGCAGATAGCTTTTGGACAGTTTCTGGTCGAGCAGGAAGCGGTTGACTTGCGCCAGGGTCAGGTCCGGGGCCTCGGCACTCAGGGTGACGTAGGCGCACACCCGTTCCCCGAGACGGTCGTCCGGGCAACCCACCAGCGCCACGTCGGCAACCCCGGGGTACTGGTACAGCAGGTTTTCCACCTCGACGATGGGAATGTTCTCACCGCCGCGGATGACCACGTCCTTGGTGCGGCCGGTGATGCGGATGTAGCCGTCTTCATCCATCCGGGCCAGGTCGCCGGTGGCGAACCAGCCGTCGGCGTCGGTGCTGTAGAGGTCCGGGCGCTTCAGGTAACCCACAAACTGGCTGGCGCCGCGCACCCACAGGTTGCCCTCTTCGCCCGCGGGCAGGGCATGGCCCTCAAAATCGGCGATGCGCAGTTCCATGAACGGCAGCACCCGGCCGTCGGACTGGCTGGCCCGGGCCGGCGGATCCTCCGGGCAAGTGAGGGTGACGGCGCCGTTTTCGGTCATGCCCCAGGCGGACAGCACCCGGGTCTTGAGCACCCGGCCGGCCTGTTCCACCACGGCGCTGGGAATGGGCGCGCCGGCGGACACGAACAGGCGCAGGGAATCCAGCTCGCCCTCGTGTTTGGGGGCGGTTTTTACCAGGTCCGCCAGGAACGGCGTGGCCGCCATGGTGAAGGCGGGTTTTTCCCGGGCGATCACCCGGCACACGTAGTCCGCGTCCCAGATGTCTTGAAGGATGGCGGTGGAGCCAAGGTAAATGGGCATCATCAGGCCGTACAGAAAGCCGGTCTGGTGGGCCAGTGGGGACGCCATCAGCACCGAGTCGTCGGCGGTCAGATGCAGCCGGTCGGCGTAGGGGCCCACGTTGGCGAACAGGGTGTTGGCGGTGTGCATCACGCCCTTGGGCTCGCCGGTGGTGCCGGAGGTGTACAGAATCTGCACCACGTCGTCCGGCCCGAGCTGCCGCTCCCGGAACAGGGCGTCAGTATCCACGGTCTCTTCCCAGGCGTCGTTGAGCAGCCGGCGCTGGAAGTCCCGCTCGCCATCACCGCCAATCACCAGAACCGTTTCCAGTCCCGTCAGCTCCGGCCGCAGGCCGTCTACCATGGCCTCGTAATCAAACCCCCGGAACACTTTGGGGATCACCAGCAGCCGGGCCTCGGAATGCGCCAGCATGAAGCGCAGCTCCCGCTCCCGGAAGATCGGCATCAGCGGGTTCAGGATGGCGCCAATGCGCACACAGGCCAGGTGCAGGGCGGTGATCTGCCAGCCGTTCGGCAACTGGCAGGCCACCACATCGCCGCGCTCAATGCCGAGGCTGGCCAGGGCCACCGCCATGCGGGTGGCGGTCTGGTCCAGCTCCCGGTACGTCAGTACCGTTCGGGTGTCGGTGGCGACCTGGTAGCTCACCACCGCCGGGCGGTCGGGGTGGTTGTCCAGGGCGGCCTTCAAATAATCGGTAATGATGTTGTCTTTCCAGGCGCCGATAGCCACCATGGCGTTGCGTCGCGCTCCGGGCAGGATCATGGCCGTTTCCATAGTATTTTTCCTCCTTAAACCCGATTTCTGCGTTGTATTTGGTTATAACTTGAAATGAAGGCCGTGTTACGCCTGTTTTCAATCTAGTCCCGCTTTGAATATTATGTCAATATGTTGCTATTAAAATGTACGCGGCGCCTCCGCCGGGCATGGGGCCCGCCACCATGCCCGACGCCCATCGCCAGAATCGGGTACACTGCCCTCGCGCTCTGTTGGAACACACGAACATCACGAGAAAAAAAGGCACCCACGATGCCCAACACCGTACTGGCAAGTTTCGGACACAATTTCCTGGGCCATGCCCCCATCTGGTACAAGCGCGCGATCGTGCTGTTCCTGGTGATCAATCCCCTGATTCTGTACACCCTCGGGCCGGTCACCGCCGGCTGGGTGCTGATCGGCGAATTCATCTTCACCCTGGCCATGGCGCTCAAGTGCTACCCGCTGCTGCCCGGCGGCCTGCTGGCGGTGGAGGCCCTGCTGATCGGCCTGACCTCGGCGGACGCGGTCTATAACGAGGTACTGAACAATTTCCCGGTGATCCTGCTGCTGATGTTCATGGTGGCGGGGATCTACTTCATGCAGGACCTGCTTCTGGTCACCTTTACCCGCATCCTGCTGGGCATCCGCTCGAAAGCGGTGCTGTCGATGATGTTCTCGGCGGTGGCGGCCTTGCTGTCGGCGTTCCTGGACGCGCTGACGGTAACGGCGGTGATCATCACCGTGGCGGTGGGCTTTTACTCCGTGTACCACAAGGTCGCCTCTGGTAAGGGCTACCACCACGACGGCCATAACACCCAGGACGACGACGGCGTGATCGGGCTGCACCGGGAGGATCTGGAGCAGTTCCGGGCGTTCCTGCGCAGCCTGCTGATGCACGGCGCGGTCGGCACCGCCCTGGGCGGCGTGACCACCATGGTCGGGGAGCCGCAGAACCTGCTGATTGCCAAGGTGGTGGGCTGGAATTTCGGCGAGTTTTTCCTGAGTATGGCGCCGGTGAGCGTGCCCGTGCTGTTTGCCGGGCTGGCCACCTGCTGGGCCCTGGAAACCCTGGGCTGGTTTGGCTACGGCGGCAAGCTGCCGGTTCCGGTGCGCCAGGTGCTCAAGGATTACGCCCGGGACGAACAGGCCAAGCGCACCAAGGCGCAGACGGCAGAATTGTGGGTTCAGGCGGTGGCTGCGGTGATCCTGGTGATCGGGCTGGCGTTCCACCTGGCCGAAGTGGGTCTGATCGGCCTGCTGGTGATCATCCTGATCACCTCGTTCAACGGCATCACCGACGAGGGCCAGATTGGCCACGCGTTCGAGGAATCCCTGCCCTTCACCTCACTGCTGGTGGTGTTTTTCGCGGTGGTGGCGGTGATTCACGAGCAGCATCTGTTTGTGCCCATCATCGACTATGTCCTGACCCTGCCCACCGACGAGCAGCCTGGCATGTTCTTCCTGGCCAATGGCCTGCTCTCGATGATCAGCGACAACGTGTTCGTGGCCACGGTGTACATCAGCGAGGTCAAGCAGGCGCTGGACGCCGGGGCCATCAGCCGGGATCACTTCGAGGCCCTTGCGGTGGCCATCAACACCGGCACCAACCTGCCCAGCGTGGCTACCCCCAACGGCCAGGCCGCGTTCCTGTTCCTGCTGACCTCGGCGGTCGCGCCGCTGATCCGGTTGTCCTACGGGCGTATGGTGTGGATGGCGCTGCCCTACACCCTGGTGATGGGCGGACTGGGTCTGTACCTGGTGACCAGCGCCGTGTGATCGGGCTGGCGCCGGAAACCGCCCCGATATGGACGGAAATGGCCTGAATTGCCCCAAGGTGTGACATCGCCGCCGTGCAGGTTGGCAAGGGTCTGATATTCTGTCTGTAAGGCACTTATCCACTGCTGAGCCGCTATCGATGAAGTTTCTGTGCGCCACGGTCCGTTCCGTTTCCCCGTGTCGCCCGCGACGCCGGGCGGCCTGGCCATGCCTGGTGCTGGCGGTATTGCTGGCCCTGGCGACGGAATGGGCGGCGGCCGCTGAAACCGAGACCGTCAACGGCCGCCCGGTGGTTCGCATTGCCTACACCCAGTTCCCCCCCATCGAGTACCAGGATCAGCACGGCCAGGCCGCCGGCTCCATCATTGAGCTGACCCGTAAAGTGGCCCGGGAGGCCGGCTACGAACCCCGGTTCGAGCTGCTGCCGGTGAGCCGCATCTACCTGTACCTGAAGAACGGCACCATCGACCTGTGGCCGGGCCTGACCAACATCCCGGAGCTGGAGGGGCAGGTGCTGGAGAGCTGGGCCAGCCCGCTGACCGTGCAGTTGAGCGCCTGGTTTGAGCAGGGCACGCCGGCACCGGCGCAGCTGGGGGACCTGAGGGGGCGAACACTGATCGTGATTGGCGGCTACACCTACGGCGGGTTGCTGCAATGGCTGGTGGAGAACCAGCAGGTCCGGGTGACAGAGGCGCCCAATCACCGCTCCGCCATGGACATGCTGAAGCGGGGTCGGGGCGACTATGTGCTGGATTACCGGGAGCCGGTGCGCGAGATTCTCAGCGCCGAGCCGGCCCGGGGCCTGCAGGAAGTGCGCATCCGCGAGCGGGACGCGGCCTGGCTGTATTCCCTCGCGAGCCCCCGGGCGGCGATTCTGCGGGAGGCGTTCGACGACGCTTTCCTGCGGCTGGTTCAGAAGGGCGAGATCCCGCCCAACCGGGTGGCCGGGCCGGGTTACAGTATTCCCGGCTTCCCGCCGGCCTACCGCTAGCGCGGGCCGGTTACTGGCCCAGGGACAGATCGCCGTACCAGGCGGTGGCGGTTTCCCCGGTGTTGTCCGAATCGGTCATGATGGCCACCCCCACAATGTTTGGCGGTGCCTCGCCAAACGCCTTCCGGTAATCCGCCACCAGATCCCGGGATTCGGTGCGCCACTGGCCGGCCTGATCGCCGCCGGATTCCACCGCCACCATCATGGTGTCCTCCGTGTAGGCGTTGGGCACAAACGTGCCCTTGGGCAGTGTGTTGGCCCAGACGTAATTCAGCGCCTTGCCCGGCAGGGTTTCCCCGAACAGCACCTCCGCTGCCTTGCGCTTGGCCCGCTCGAAAAAGCCCGCCTTGTCCGGTTCAAACTCGAACGCCACGTACACCCGTGCCGGGTAATCGTCCCCGGATTTCGTGCGGGCATCCCCCTTCTCGAACACGTTCGAGACCTTCCAGCGCCAGGACAGGGTGAGTGTGTCCCCAGGGGCCAGGGACAACCGCGCAATAAGCCCGGACGCGCCGCCGTTGGCCTCGGCCCGGACCACCTGCTGATCGCCTTCGGTGACCAGGGCATAGCGGGTGTGTTTGGAAATGTTGGGAAACTCCAGGGGCTCCCAGCCGCTGTCCTTGCCGGTCAGTTCGGTGAGCTCCGAGAAGGGCGGGATAACGGCCGGCGCCGCCAGCGCCAGCGCACTGAGGGACAGGCCGAGACACAGAACGGCGCGTTGGGTCCGGGTCATGGGGTGTCTCCGTGGGACGTCAGGAACAGGGCTCAACGCTGACACGAAGCTCAGGCAACCGCAAGCAACCGGATGGCGATGGCGGCCGCCGCCGTGCGATTCTCCACGCCCAGTTTGCGGAACACCTGCTCCAGGTGTTTGTTCACGGTGCGCGGGCTCATGTCCAGGATCTGCCCGATCTCCCGGTTGGTCTTGCCGTTGGCGATCCACAGCAGCACATCGGATTCCCGCAGGGTGAGCTGGAACCGGTCCCGCAGCCGGGCCGCCGAACTGTTCTGGTTCTGTGGCGTTTTCAGTCGCAGCAGGTACTCCCGGTGGTCCACCAGGGACAGGAACTCCACCGACCGGGGCGTGCCGTCGAGGGTCAGCGGCAGGCTGTGGCCCGGCTCCGGGGCGTGGTCCAGCCACTGGCCGAGCTGGTTCCGCAGGCCCTCGGCCTCGTTGGACGGCGTGGGCGGCAGGCAACGGCTGACCTGGGGTGTGGCCCACAGGAGCTGGCCCTGGCGGTCCACCGCGAACAGGTTCTGGCCCGCCGAATCCAGGGCCGAGCGGGCGCTGCGGGCCATGCGGGCGTTGGTCAGGTGCACGTCAATGCGGGCCAGCAGCTCGGCGGTGTTGATGGGCTTGGTGACGTAGTCGACGCCGCCGGCGTTCAGGCCCATGACCACGTGCTCGGTGTCCGAGAGCCCGGTCATGAACAGGATGGGAACGTCGGTAAACGCCGGTACTTCCTTCAGCCGGCGGCAGGTCTCGAACCCGTCCATGTTGGGCATCAGCGCGTCCATCAGCACCACGTCCGGGGTGATGTTCTGGCTGATGGTCAGCGCCTGGCCGCCGTCCAGGGCCACCAGTACGGTCATGCCGGCCGCTTCCAGGGCGTCGCTGATCATGCGGATGGAGTCGATGGCGTCGTCCACCACCAGCACCACGGTCTGCTGGTTGTCAGGAGACTTCATAGTCCTCTACCTCAAGTAATCGGAGTATCCGGTCGAACTGGAAATCGTTGGTCAGGCGGGTGACCGCCTCCAGGAAGGCCGTCGGGGCATCGGGCTGTTGCCGCAGCTCGTCAAGCACCTCGAGCAGCCCCTTGCGATGGCCAATGCGGGCCAGGCTGGCCAGGCGGGCGCAGATGTCGGGGCCCGGCAGGGCCAGCTCACCGGCGGTGGGCACCGGCGGCCGGGCCAGAGGGTCCGGGCTTTTCTCAAACCGCCAGGTCAGGGCCAGCAACCGGGCCAGGCTGTCCAGCAGGGCATCCAGGCGTACCGGTTTGATCAGGTAGTCGTCGTGATGGCGGGGCGTGTCCGGGCCGTGCTGGCCTTCCTGGGCGTCGGCGGACACCATCACCACCGGCAACGCCGATTTGCGGGCGCGCACCTCTTCCAGCACCTCCCAGCCGTCCCGGCCGGGCATGGACACGTCCAGCAGCATCAGGTCCGGCCGGTGCTGCTCCAGCGCTGCGGTCACCTCCAACGGGTTGTTCAGGTCCACAATCTCAAACCCCAGCGGGGCCAGCAGCGCCCGGATGACCTGACGGTGGGAATCGTCGTCGTCCACCACCAGCAGTTTCCGGCGCGGCCCGTGGTAGCCGTAGATGCGCCGCCGGGGCGCCGCCGGCGACCGGGGTGCGGCGCCATGGAGGCTGGAGAGCATCAGCGACACCCGGAACACGCTCCCCTGGCCCGGCTCGCTGGTGACCGAGATGTCGCCGCCCATGATGTCGGTGAGCAGGCGGGTGATGGTCAGCCCCAGCCCGGTGCCCACCCGGCTCTGGCCGGGCCGGCGGATGCGCTCGAAGGGGCGGAAGATGCGCTCCAGGTGCGCTGCCTCAATGCCTTCACCGGTGTCCTGCACGGTGAATTCCGCCACCTGGTTGCGGTAGCGCAGGGTCAGGCTCACCCGGCCCTGGTCGGTGTACTTGATGGCGTTGGACAGCAGGTTGATGAGGATCTGCCGGAGCCGCTTCTCATCGGTGGTGACCACCGCCGGCAGCGGGTTCGGGCAGTGGTACTCGAACGCCAGCCCCTTTTCCTCCGCCTGCAGGCGGAACATGGTGACGATCTGCTCCATCAGCAGGCCGATGCGCACCTGGTCCCGGTGCAGGTCAAGCCGGCCGGCCTCGATCTTGGAAATGTCCAGCAAGCCCTCGATCAGGTCCGCCAGGTATTCCCCGCTGCGACGAATCACCCCCACCGCTTCCTGCCGGTGTGGCGGCAGGGCGGCGTCGTTTTCCATGAGCTGGGCGTAGCCCAGGATCGCGTTCAGGGGCGAGCGGAGTTCGTGGCTGATGCCGGTCAGGTAGCGGCTTTTCGCGCCGTTGGCGGCTTCCGCCTGCTCCTTGGCCGCCTGCAGCGCCTGGTCGGTGCGCTCGTGGGCGTCAATTTCCGCCATCAGCAGCTGGGTCTGGTTCTGGGATTCGTCTTCCGCCATGCGCCGGCTCTCATGGGCCAGCACGAACAGCCAGCAGACCACGCCGGTGATGATGACCAGCACCGAGAACACCTTCCACAGGGTGACCGCCAGCAGCACCGATTCCTCCGGCGAGGCCACCAGGGTCTGGTGGTAGATCAGCGTGAGCATCAGGCCGCTGATGCCGTTGATCAGCACCAGCAGCGTCAGAAAATGCCCGAGCCGGGACCGGAACAGCCCGAGAATCCGGTGGGGAATCACCCTCCCCAGCACCGTGCCCAGTTGCTCCTGGTAGCTGGCGCCGGGCTTGCACTGATCGTGGCAGCGGGCGTCCAGGGAGCAGCAGAGCGAGCAGATGGCGCCGTCGTAGGCCGGGCAGTGGGTCATGTCCTCCGGTTCGAAGGCGTTTTCGCAGATGGCGCAGGCCAATGGCTGGTGGTCGCTGGCCAGCAGCTCGAACGGGCGGGCGATGTAATACCGGCCCCGGGTCAGCCGGGCGATGGCGGGCGCTGCCACCAGCGCCACGCCCAGGGTGATGAAGTGGGCCAGGGCCTGGGGCAGGGGCCCCCAAAGCCCCGCCTGGCAGGCGATGCCCGCCACCGAGGCGATCAGCATGGCGCCTACACCCACCGGGTTAATGTCGTACAGGTGCGCCCGCTTGAACTCGATGTAAGCGGGGCTCCAGCCCAGGGGTTTGGCGATCACCAGGTCCGCGACCAGGGTGCCCACCCAGGCAATGGCGACAATGCCGTAGAAGCCGAGGGTCTGCTCGAGCGCCTGGTAAACCCCCAGCTCCATCACCAGCAGGGCAATGGCCACGTTGAAAAACAGCCAGACCACCCGCCCGGGGTGGCTGCGGGTGAGCCGGGAAAAGAAATTGGACCAGGCGATGGAGCCGGCGTAGGCGTTGGTCACGTTGATCTTGATCTGGCAAAGGATGACGAACAGCCCGGCCACCGCCAGGGACACCTCCGGGGAGTGAGTGAGGTAGTTGAAAGCGACGATGTACATCCGGGTCGGGTCCGCCGCGTCGGCGCTGGCCACGCCCTGGTTCAGGGCCAGCACCGCCAGGAAGGAGCCCGCCAGAATCTTCAGCATGCCCACCAGAATCCAGCCGGGTCCGCCCGCCAGTACGGCGGCCCACCAGCGCCGGCGCTGGCCCGGCGTGGTCGGGGCGGGCAGGAATCGCAGGAAATCCACCTGCTCGCCCACCTGGGCGATCAGCGAGAACACGACCCCGGCGGCGGCGCCGAACAGCAGCACGTCAAAGTGGCCGGGGTCGGTCTCGAGCGCGCCGGAGAACTGTTGCCAATCGGTGATGGCGGCGGCGTTGGTGTAGAGAATGAACACGAACGGCAGCAACTGCAGCACCAGGAACAGCGGCTGGCTCCAGACCTGGAAGCGGCTGATGGTGGTGATGCCGTGGGTGACCAGGGGAATGATCACCAGGGCGCAGAGCAGGTAGCCCAGCACCAGGGGAATGCCGAACAGCAGCCCCAGGGCCATCGCCATGATGGCCGATTCCAGGGCAAAAAAGATGAAGGTGAACGACGCGTAGATCAGCGAGGTGATCGTGGACCCGAGGTAGCCGAATCCCGCGCCCCGGGTCAGCAGATCGATATCGACGCCGTAACGGGCGGCGTAGTAGCTGATGGGGATGGCGGTCAGGAAGATGACCAGCCCCACGGCCACAATGGCCAGTACCGCGTTGGTCACGCCGTAGTGCAGGGTGATGGTGCCACCGATGGCTTCCAGGGCCAGGAAGGATATGGCGCCGAGCGCCGTGAGCGCGACCCGTCCGGCGGACCAGCGCCGCGCCCGCTGGGCGGTGAAGCGCAGGGCGAAGTCTTCCAGCGTCTGGTTGGCCACCCACTGATTGTACCGGCGCCGCACTCGGAAAATGGTCTGTTTCGTGGCCACAACGGCAAGCCCTGCGTTGATTGTGCACCGGCGTGGTGCGTCAAAACCCGGGCGCACCGTCTTTGGGAGATCCCTCCAATCCATCTTCAAGGATCGTGCCACGGGGTGTGCCGATCCGCCCGGCCCTGCCTGCGTTGTACCGGTGGGGGCGGCCCACCACCATGCGTCAAATAACGTAGTCCGGTGGGGTGATTGCCGAATGGGCGCCGTTCCCGGGCCTCGACAGAATGCAACGGTGGGCAATGGGTCCTGATCGACAGGCCCGCTCCGGCTATCCAACTCTGCGAGGAACGACCATGGGAACCACAACGAACGCCGCCGGATGGCGGCACACGGGCAAACGCGCTGGGCTCCGTCGGAGCCTGATGACTCTGGCCGCATCGGTGATGATGGCCTCCACCGCCAACGCGGCGGAGGTGAACACCACCGGGCTCGCGGTGACGGACGACACCGTCACCGTCGGCATTCTTCACTCCCTGACCGGCACGATGGCGATCAGCGAAACCGGCTCGGTGCAGGCGGAGAAGCTGGCCATCGAGCAGATCAACGCCCAGGGCGGCATATTGGGCCGGCAGATCAAGATCATTCAGGAAGACGGCGCCTCGGACTGGCCGACCTTCGCCGAGAAGTCCCACAAGCTGCTGGAGCGGGACAAGGTGGCGGCGGTGTTCGGCTGTTGGACTTCCGCGTCCCGGAAAGCCGTGCTTCCGGTGTTCGAGAAGGACAACGGCCTGCTGTACTACCCGACCTTCTACGAGGGGCTGGAGCAGTCCCACAACGTGTTCTACACCGGCCAGGAAGCCACCCAACAGATTCTTGCGGGCCTGAACTGGGCCAGCAAGGAGCTGGGCGCGAAGACCTTCTACCTGGTGGGTTCGGACTACATCTGGCCGCGCACCTCCATGAAAATCGCTCGCAAGCACATCGAGAACGTGCTGCACGGCAAGGTCGTGGGTGAAGAGTACTACCCGCTGGGCAGCACCCAGTTCGGTTCGCTGATCAACAAGATCAAGCTGAAGAAGCCGGACCTGGTGTTCGGCGCCGTGGTGGGCGGTTCCAACGTGGCCTGGTTCAAGCAGCTCAACGCCGCCGGCCTGACCTTCAAGAAGCAGCCCATGCTGACCATCTCCGTGACCGAGGATGAAGTGCTGGGCATCGGCGGCGAGAACGTCGAAGGCCTGTACTCCTCCATGAAGTACTTCCAGAGCCTCGACCTGCCGGGCAACAAGGCCTTCGTTGACGCCTTCAAGGCGAAGTACGGCGAAGACGCCGTCATCGGTGACGTTACCGAATCTGCCTACCTCGGCCCCTGGCTGTGGAAGCGTGCGGTGGAAGCCGCCGGCAGCTTCGACGTGGACAAGGTGGTGGCCGCCTCTCCGAACATGGAGTGGAAAGACTCCCCCCACGGCTACCTGAAAGTGGATGAGAACCACCACCTGTGGATGCGCACCCGCATCGGCAAGTGGAAGGCGGACGGCCAGGCCGACGTGGTCTGGGAATCGGATGTGATCAAGCCGAACCCGTTCCCGGAAGGTTACCAGTAAGGCCGGAGCCGCCCGGCCCCCGCCGGGCGGTCCCGCCCCTGGCATCCCGATTGTTTCAACACGACACCTTTCGCAACCGGTAACAACGAGCAGGGCGCCCGGATAGCCGGGCGCCGGGTCCGAGGGAGGACTGATCATGGGTGGTTATTCCGGAGAGGAACTCACCGCAATCTTTCTGATGCAGGGCTTCAGCGGCCTGAGTCTGTTCTGCGTGTTCCTGCTGATGGCCCTTGGACTGGCCATCATTTTTGGCCAGATGGGCGTGATCAACATGGCCCACGGCGAATTCCTGACACTGGGTGCCTACATCACCTACCTGGTGTCGTACCTGGCGTCCGATGTCTGGCCGTCCTTTCTCGATTACTACTTTCCCGTGGCCATCATCCTGGCGTTTCTCGGGGCCTTCGTGCTGGGTTACCTGGTGGAACGGTTCCTGATCCGCTACCTCTACAACCGCCCGCTGGACACTCTGCTGGCCACCTGGGGCCTCGGGCTGATCCTGCAGCAGGTGTTCCGCTCCGTGTTCGGCCCGCGGGAGAAGAGCGTGGTCATGCCGGACTGGCTGATGGGCTCCTACCAGGCCACGGACATGGTGGACATTCCCCTGAACGGGCTGCTGGTGGTGGGCATCACCCTGGTGCTGACGGTCGGTGTGTTCATTCTGCTGTACAAGTCCCGCTGGGGCATCAAGGTGCGGGCCACCACCCAGAACCGGACCATGGCCAACGCGGCCGGCATCAACACCGAGCGGGTGGACCGGCTCACCTTTGCCCTGGGCTGCGGCATTGCCGGCGTCGCCGGCGCGGCCTTCACCACCATCGCCTCCACCGGCCCGACCACCGGCTCCCTGTACATCGTGGACACCTTCCTGGTGGTGGTCTTCGGCGGTGCGGCCAGCCTGCTGGGCACCGTGGCCTCGGCCTTCGGCATCGCGCAGGCCCAGTCCATCCTGTCGTTCTTCCTGTCCGGCTCCATGGCCAAGGTCCTCACCCTGATGACGGTGGTGGGCATCCTGATGTTCCGGCCCCAGGGCCTGTTCGCCAGCAAGGTCCGGCGCTGAGCGCGGCTGATACGAGGAGATGACAATGAGCACTCAACCCGCAGTCAAGGCCAGCTGGATGGACAAGTTCGGCGGCCGGGGAAAACTGATCCAGATCCTGATCATCGGGGTCCTGATCCTGGGCGTGTTGCCCATGGTGGCGGACATCTTCCGCCTGAATCTCTACGGCAAGTACCTCACCTACGCCTTTGTGGCGGCGGGCCTGGTGCTGTGCTGGGGCTACGGCGGCATCCTGAGCCTGGGGCAGGGGATTTTCTTTGGCCTGGGCGGCTACTGCATGGCCATGTTCCTGAAGCTGGAGGCCTCGTCGCCGGAGAACACGGCGATTCAGAGTACCCCGGGCATTCCGGACTTCATGGACTGGAACCAGCTCACCGAGCTGCCCTGGTTCTGGCAGCCGTTCCACAGCTTTACGGCCACGCTGCTGCTGATCGTGGCGGTGCCGGCGCTGTTCGCCTTCCTGATCGGCTTTGCCATGTTCAAGCGCCGGGTGGGCGGGGTGTACTTCGCCATCATCACCCAGGCGATTGCCTCGATCATGACCATCCTGATCATCGGCCAGCAGGGTTACACCGGCGGCATCAACGGCATTACCGACCTGCGCACGCTGATGGGCTGGAGCATCCAGACCGACTTTGCCAAGTACGTGCTGTATTTCGCCTGCTGCGGCGGCTTGATCCTGTGCCTGCTGGTGGGACAGTTCATCCTGAACAGCCGGTACGGGCAACTGTTGATTGCCATGCGCGACCAGGAGGACCGGGTGCGGTTCTCGGGCTACGACGTGGCCAACATCAAGATCTTCGTGTTCGTGGTGGCCTCGGTGTTCTCGGCCATTGGCGGCGCCTTCTTCACCCTGCAGGTGGGCTTCATGTCGCCGTCCTTCGTGGGCACGGTGGCGTCCATTGAGATGGTGATTTTCTGCGCGGTGGGCGGTCGCCTGTCGCTGATCGGTGCCGCTTACGGTGCCTTCCTGGTCAACCTGGCGAAGAGCTCGCTCTCGGAGAGTTTCCCGCAGCTGTGGGTGGTGGCCATGGGCGCCCTGTTCATCGCGGTGGTGATGCTGTTCCCGCGGGGCCTGGCGGGCCTGGTGTCGGATTACGCCGCCCCCCTGCGCGAGCGCCTGGCGAGCCGCTTTGGCCGCAAGGCACCGTCCAACCCGGAGCCCGTGCCGGCACCCGCGGCCCCGGAAACCCGCCAGCCGGCCACCCGTAAGGACGTGGCCGTTGGCTCTGCACAGGAGACCCACGGATGAACACACCCATTCTGTTGGCGGTGGAAGACCTGACCGTGTCGTTTGACGGCTTCAAGGCGGTGGACGGGCTCTCGCTGTACGTGGAGCGCAATGAAGTGCGGGTGGTGATCGGCCCGAACGGCGCCGGCAAGACCACGCTGCTCGACCTGATCTGCGGCAAGACCCGGGCCACCGGTGGTTCCATCAAGTTCAAGGACATCGAGCTGACCAAACTGGCGGAGAACCAGATTGTGCACCGGGGCGTGGGCCGCAAGTTCCAGACCCCGTCCATCTACGAGAACCTGACCGTGGCCCAGAACCTGGAGCTGTCGTACCCGGCCGGGCGCACGGTGTTTGGCAGCCTGTTCTTCCGGCGCACCCGTGCGGTGACCGAGCGGGTGCGGGACATCGCCCGGCAGATCTATCTGGACGAGGACCTGGACAAGAGCGCCGGGCTGCTCAGCCACGGCCAGAAGCAGTGGCTGGAGATCGGCATGCTGCTGATCCAGGACCCGGAGCTGCTGATGCTGGATGAGCCGGTGGCGGGGATGAGCGTGGTGGAGCGGGAGCGCACCGCGGAGCTGTTGAAAACCATCAGCCAGAACCGGTCGGTGCTGGTGATCGAGCATGACATGGATTTTGTGAAGGACATCGCCCACAAGGTGACGGTGCTCCACCAGGGCAAGCTGCTGGCGGAGGGCAAGATGGAGGACGTTCAGAAGAACGAGCGGGTGATTGAGGTTTATCTGGGGCACTAACGGCGCCGCCGGCGCAGGAGATCAGAACATGCTCAGTACCAGGGATTTGCGCGTCAGCTATGGCATGAGTGAGGTCATTCACGGGGTGTCGCTGGACGTGGGCGAGAACGAGACGCTGACCATCATGGGCCGCAATGGCATGGGCAAGACCACGCTGTTCAAGTCGTTGATCGGGGTGTTGCCCTGCCAGGGGCAGATCACCCTGGGGGGCGAGGACGTGTCGGCGGCCAAGCCGTACCAGCGGGTGAAGCGGGGGATTGCCTATGTGCCCCAGGGTCGGCTGGTGTTTCCGACGCTGACGGTGGAGGAGAACATTGCCACGGGCCTGGAGGCGACCGGGGCCCGGAAGATTCCGCAGGATATTTACGATCTGTTCCCGGTGCTGCACGACATGCGGCATCGGAAGGCGGGCAACCTGTCCGGGGGGCAACAGCAGCAGCTGGCCATTGGGCGGGCGCTGGCGGCGGATCCGAAGGTGTTGCTGCTGGATGAGCCGACGGAGGGCATTCAGCCGTCGATCATCAAGCAGTTGGCCAAGAACCTGAATGAGATCAAGCAGATGCGGAAGATCAGCATTGTGGTGTCGGAGCAGGTGTTGAGCTTCGCGATGGCGGTGGCCGATCGAGTGATGGTGATCGAAAAGGGCGCGATTGTGCATGAAGAGGACGGGAAAACGGCCAACCAAGAGGAAATCGCTCGATATCTGGCTGTTTGACTTTGGTGCACGCCTGAACAGCGGGGGCGGTCTCTCGAAACACGCCGTGAATACGTCCATGTAGGCTCGGATGCGCCATCCCTGGCGCATACGGTTTCGAGAGACCGCCCCCGCTGCTCAGGCCCGAACTTCTGAGTAGACCTTCCTGGGAGCTTCTTATGAGACACGGTGATATTTCCAGCAGTAACGATACCGTCGGCGTGGCGGTGGTGAACTACAAGATGCCGCGGTTGCATACCAAGGCCGAGGTGTTGGATAACGCCCGCAAGATTGCGGACATGATCAAGGGTATGAAGGTGGGACTGCCGGGGATGGATCTGGTGGTGTTCCCGGAATACAGCACCATGGGGATCATGTACGACAACGCCGAGATGATGGAGACCGCCGCCACGGTGCCAGGCGATGAGACCGCCATTTTCTCTGCCGCCTGTCGCGAGGCGAATACCTGGGGGGTGTTTTCCCTGACCGGGGAGCGCCACGAGGACCATCCGAACAAGGCGCCTTATAACACGCTGGTGTTGATCAACAACGAGGGCGAGATTGTCCAGAAGTACCGGAAGTGCATTCCCTGGTGTCCGATCGAGGGCTGGTATCCGGGCGATACCACCTACGTGACCGAAGGGCCGAAGGGCATGAAGATCAGCCTGATCATCTGCGACGACGGGAACTACCCGGAGATCTGGCGGGACTGCGCCATGAAGGGGGCGGAGCTGATTGTGCGCTGCCAGGGCTACATGTATCCCGCCAAGGAGCAGCAGATCATGATGGCCAAGAGCATGGCCTGGGCGAACAACTGTTATGTGGCGGTGGCCAACGCGTCCGGGTTTGATGGGGTGTACTCGTACTTTGGCCACTCGGCGATCATCGGCTTTGACGGCCGGACGCTGGGGGAGTGCGGCGAGGAGGACATGGGCGTGCAGTACGCGCAGCTGTCCGTGAGCCAGATTCGCGATGCCCGCGCCAACGATCAGTCCCAGAATCACCTGTTCAAGCTGCTGCACCGGGGGTACACCGGGGTGCACGCGTCCGGCGATGGCGACAAGGGCGTGGCGGACTGTCCGTTCGAGTTCTATCGCACCTGGGTGATGGACGCGCAGAAGGCGCAGGAGAACGTGGAGGCGATGACCCGCAAGACCGTGGGCACCGCCGAATGCCCGGTGGGGGAGCTGCCGTTCGACGGCAAGGAAAAATCCGCGGGGGCGTAAGCCCGGGAGGCGTTGATGCCGTTTATCAATGAACGGCTGGAAGCCAACCGGGAATCCATTGAACAGAACCGGGCCGCCTCAGGCCCGGTTTTTGTTTGTGGCGTCGCGATCCGTGGTGAGGTGGTTGGGCCCTACGTCGAATGACGTAGGCGCCGGGGGCATTTCGCGAATACCCCGGCGCCGGGGGATGGTTGATAGTGAATTCCGTCAGCGCAGCGGCCGCCCGGCTCTGCGCTTTATCGCACAGACGCCGAACGCCAAGAACCGAGGAGCGACCGCCATGGCCGAAACACTCATCAAGATCGATTTGAGCAAATCCGCGTACGAGAACGAGCACATCCACAACCGCTGGCACCCGGACATTCCGATGGCCGTGACCGTCAAGCCGGGGGACGATTTCATCCTCGAGTGCTACGACTGGACCGGCGGGCAGATCAAGAACAACGACAGCGCCGACGACGTGCGCGACGTGGATCTGACCCAGGTGCACTTCCTGACCGGCCCTGTGGGCGTGGAAGGCGCCGAGCCCGGCGACCTGCTGGAGGTGGACATCCTCGACATCGGCGCGTTCCAGGAGAGCCAGTGGGGCTTCAACGGCTTTTTCTCCAAGAAGAACGGCGGCGGTTTCCTGACCGAGCACTTCCCCGAGGCCCAGAAGTCCATCTGGGACTTCAACGGCATGTTCACCAAGTCTCGTCACATCCCGAACGTGGAATTCGCCGGCATGATTCACCCGGGCCTGATCGGCTGCCTGCCTTCCAGGGAGATGCTGGCGGAGTGGAACAAGCGGGAGAAAGAACTGTTTGATACCGATCCGGAGCGTGTACCGGGCCTGGCCAACCTGCCGTTCGCCGACACCGCGCACCTGGGCAAGCTGGCGGGCGAGGCGGCCAAGGCCGCCGCCGGTGAGGCTGCCCGCACCGTGCCGCCCCGGGAGCACGGCGGCAACTGTGACATCAAGGACCTGAGCCGCGGCTCCAAGGTGTACTTCCCGGTGTACGTGAAAGGCGCGGGCCTGTCCGTGGGCGACCTGCACTTCAGCCAGGGTGACGGCGAAATCACCTTCTGCGGCGCCATCGAAATGGCCGGCTGGATTCACCTGCGGGTCAACCTGATCAAGGACGGCGTGGCCAAATACGGCATCAAGAACCCGGTGTTCAAGCCCAGCACCATCAAGCCGCGCTACGAGGACTACGTGATCTTCGAAGGCATTTCCGTGGACGAGCAGGGCAAGCAGCACTACCTGGACGTGCAGGTGGCCTACCGCCAGGCCTGCCTGAACGCCATCGAGTACCTCACCAAGTTCGGCTACACCAAGGCCCAGGGCTACGCGTTGCTCGGCTGTGCGCCGGTGGAGGGCCACATCAGCGGGGTGGTGGACGTGCCCAACGCCTGCGCGACCCTCTGGCTGCCTACCGAGATCTTCGATTTCGACATCAACCCGACGGCGGAAGGACCGACTAAAAAGGTCACCCCGGGCACCGACGTTCCGCTGTCCCCGGACAAGGAGTAATCCATGCCCCTGTACGACTACAAGTGCCGCGACCACGGCCTGTTTCAGGAGCTGGGCACCATGGCGGAGCCGGGCAAGCCCGCCGAGTGCCCCACCTGCAAGGCGCTCTCGGCCCGGGTGATTGCGCTGCCGCCCCAGGTGCTGGGTATGGACCCGGCCCGCCGGCAGGCGGAGGCTCGCAATGAAAAGGCTCGGCACGAGCCGATCGTCTCCACTGCCGACCAGCGGGCCCGGGACGCTGAGCACCGCCAGCGCTGCGGCTGCAAGAAGCCGTCGGACGGCAAGCACATGCTGTTCTACACCGCCGACGGGAAGAAGATGTTCCCGTCCATGCGGCCCTGGATGATCAGCCACTAGGCGCCGGGGCCGCCGCCCCGATCTGTTGTCACGTGTTTGGCCCCGCGAGGGGCCTTTTTTATGGGCGGCTTGTTCTCGCGGAGTATCGTGTATATAGTGTTTTGGTCCTTGGTCAACTACCAGATGTTGTGATGGTTTTGTAACCACACCCACGGTAGACGGGAATCCGGTGAGACTCCGGAACTGACGCGCAGCGGTATTGGGGAACGAGCGTGGCAATGATGACACTGGCGATCAACAGCGCCGGGAAGTCGCCACGCAAGGCCGGATCGAACGATCCACGCCCCTGAGTCCGAAGACCTGCCAGGGACGTGCTGGTTCCAGCCAACCGGAGCCAGCGCGACTGCACCTTCGCGACTCAGGCGCCTGCATTCGGCCCATCAAGGTGAGCAGCAAACGAACATGGCCACGCACGCCTGCCAGTTTCCCTGGCCCTGTGCCGCCGGTTCGTCCTGCGTATGCGAAGGTGAAAGGAACCCAACGCGTATTCAGGAGAACGCCCCATGTCCGCCTCTGCCCTGGCCGAACCCCGGCCGACCGCTCACACCGATACCGAATCCCTGCAGGTGATCAAACGCAACGGCACCCTCGTTGGCTTTGACCCGTCCAAGATTTCCGTCGCCGTTACCAAGGCCTTCCTGGCGGTGGAAGGCGACCAGGCTGCCGGCTCCGCCCGCCTTAACGGCGCCGTGCGCCAGGTCACCGACCAGGTGGTGCAGGCCATCCGCCGGCGCCTGCAGGCCGGCGGCAAAGTGCACATCGAAGACATCCAGGACCAGGTGGAACTGGCCCTGATGCGGGCCGAGGAACAGAAAGTCGCCCGTGCCTACGTGCTGTACCGGGAGGCGCACGCCCGCCAGCGGGCCATCGACGAGCCGATGGAAGCCCACCCGCACCTGACCGTGAAAAAAGCCGACGGCACCGTGGCCCCCCTGGACCTCGGCCTGATGAAACAGCAGGTGGAGCAGGCCGCCGCCGGCCTGGAGGGCATCGAAGGCGAATCCCTGGTCGAAGACGCCCTGCGCAACCTCTACGACGGCATCGCCGAGACCGACGTGCTCTCCGCCCTGGTGATGACCGCCCGGGGCCGCATCGAACGGGAGCCGGACTACAGCGCCGTGACTGCCCGCCTGCTGCTGGAACAACTGCGCCTGGAAACCGCGACCGCGCTGGCGCTGCCCCGCCATGAGCCGCTGGCGGACCTTTACCCCCAGGCCCTGAGCGCTTTTATTCACGCGGGCATCCGCTACGACCTGCTGGACGAAGCCCTGGCCGCCTTCGATCTGGACCGGCTGGGCGCCGCCCTGAAACCCGAGCGGGACCACCAGTTCGGCTTCCTGGGCCTGCAAACCCTCTACGACCGCTACTTCCTGCACTGGAACCAGGCCCGCCTGGAACTGCCCCAGGTGTTCTTCATGCGCGTGGCCATGGGCCTGGCGCTGCGGGAAGACGATCCCAATGCCCGCGCCATCGAGTTCTACAACCTGCTCTCCAGCTTCGACTACATGGCCAGCACGCCCACGCTGTTCAACAGCGGCACCCGCCACTCCCAGCTGTCCTCCTGCTACCTGACCACCGTGCAGGACGATCTGGAAGGCATCTACGGCGCCATCAAAGACAACGCCCTGCTCAGCAAATGGGCCGGCGGCCTGGGCAACGACTGGACGCCGGTGCGCGCCCTGGGCTCCCACATCAAAGGCACCAACGGCCAGAGCCAGGGCGTGGTGCCCTTCCTGAAAGTGGTCAACGACACCGCCGTGGCGGTGAACCAGGGCGGCAAGCGCAAGGGCGCGGTGTGCGCCTACCTGGAAAGCTGGCACCTGGACATTGAGGAATTCCTGGAGCTGCGCAAGAACACCGGCGACGAGCGCCGCCGCACCCACGACATGAACACCGCCAACTGGGTGCCGGACCTGCTGATCGAACGCATGCGCGAAGACCGGGACTGGACCCTGTTCTCCCCCAGCGACGTGCCGGACCTGCACGACCTGTACGGCAACGCCTTCCGGGAACGCTACGAGCACTACGAAGCCCTGGCGGCCCAGGGCAAGATCACGCTGTTCAAAACGATTCCGGCCAAACAGCTCTGGCGCAAGATGCTCACCGTGCTGTTCGAGACCGGCCACCCCTGGATCACCTTCAAGGACCCTTGCAACCTGCGCTCACCCCAGCAGCACCGGGGTGTGGTGCACAGCTCCAACCTGTGCACCGAAATCACCCTCAACACCAGCGCCGACGAAATCGCCGTGTGCAACCTGGGCTCCGTGAACCTGGCGGCCCACATCAAAGACGGCGAACTGGACGTGCAGCGGCTCGAGCGCACCGTGACCACCGCCGTGCGCATGCTCGATAACGTCATCGACATCAACTACTACGCCGTGCCCCAGGCCCGGAACTCGAACCTGAAGCACCGCCCGGTGGGCCTGGGCCTGATGGGCTTCCAGGACGCGCTCTACGCCCTCGGCCTGCCGTATTCCTGCCCGGAAGCGGTGGAGTTCGCGGACGTGGCCATGGAGCAGCTCAGCTACTTCGCCCTGCGCGCCAGCGCCACCCTGGCCGGCGAACGCGGCGCCTATGACAGCTACGAAGGCTCCCTCTGGCAGCAGGGCATCCTGCCCATCGATTCCATCTCGCTGCTGCAGGACGCCCGGCGGGAAGGCGACCTGGCGGTAAACACCAACGCCCGCCTGGACTGGGCCCCG
Organism: Marinobacter sp. C2H3; assembly: GCF_037080155.1. Classification (NCBI taxonomy): domain Bacteria; kingdom Pseudomonadati; phylum Pseudomonadota; class Gammaproteobacteria; order Pseudomonadales; family Marinobacteraceae; genus Marinobacter; species Marinobacter sp. C2H3. The sequence continues at coordinate 729,155 of NZ_JBBBNZ010000003.1, forward strand.
GTGCGCGAGCTGATTGCCCAGAACGGCATGCGCAACAGCAACGTGATGGCCATCGCCCCCACGGCGACCATCTCCAACATCGTCGGCGTGTCCCAGTCCATCGAACCGGCGTACCAGAACCTGTTCGTGAAATCGAACCTCTCCGGCGAGTTCACCGTGGTCAACCCGGCCCTGGTGCGGGACCTGAAAGCCGAAGGCCTGTGGGACACGGTGATGGTCAACGACCTCAAGTACTACGACGGCAGCGTACAGCAGATCGAGCGCATCCCGGCGCCGCTGAAGGCACGCTACGCCACCGCGTTCGAAATCGACCCACGCTGGCTGGTGGAAGCCGCCGCCCGGCGCCAGAAATGGCTCGACCAGGCCCAGAGCCTCAACCTCTACATGGCCGAACCCAGCGGCAAGAAACTGGACGCGCTGTACCAGTTGGCCTGGGAGCGGGGGCTGAAAACCACCTACTACCTCCGCTCCCTCGGCGCCACCGGCGCTGAAAAAACCACCCCGGTGGCGGCCCCGCAACCGCAGGTCTGCAGCATCGACAATCCAGACTGCGAGGCGTGCCAGTAACGCAGCGGTAAAGGCAGGTCGGATCAGATGAAGCCATCATCCGACCAACGAACGATAACTCCCCAGCCTGCAGAACCGGGCTGGTACACCCTCCCGAAAATGTCTGTGGCCATGGATGGCCACAGCCAAGCCCTACAGGGACGTATTCACGGGCGTTTTTCGGGAGGGTGTACCAGACAGGTTCCACCCTCAAGCCAGGCAGGCTGTGAAACAAAGAACGCGGAGGCAAAAAAATGCTCGATTGGGACGACGAACCAACCACCGAAACCAAAACCACCAACCACCAGGGCCCCGCCCCGGTGAACGTGGACGACAAGCGCGTCATCAACGGCGAGACCGACATCAACCAGCTGGCGCCGTTCAAGTACCCCTGGGCCTGGGAGTACTTCATGAACGCCAACAAAAACCACTGGACCCCCCTGGACGTGAACATGGCCCAGGACGTCTCGGATTACCATCACCGCCTTACCCCGGCGGAAAAACACGTGTACGAAAACGTCCTGGCCTACCTCACCACCTCCGACATCCTCGCCATGCGCAACATCGGCCTGGCCGTGATGGAAAAAATGAGCGCCCCGGAACTGCAGATCTACCAGGCCCGCCAGGTGTACGAAGAAGCCATGCACACCTGGGCCTACCAGCACTGCATCGAAACCCTCAACCTGGACCAGAGCGAAATCTACAACCGCTACCGCGTGGTGCCCGCCATCAACGGCAAGATCCAGATCGCCAACCGCCGCCTGGACGCCGCCATGCGCCCGGACATGAACCTGCGCAACCGCGACGACCTGCAGCAGTTCATCATGAGCTACCTGTTCTTCGCCGCGGTGTTCGAAGGCACCTGGTTCTACAACGGCTTCAGCCCCATCTTCGCCCTGCAGCGCCGGGGCCTGATGCGCGGCACCGGCGAACAGCTGCAGTACATCCTGCGGGACGAAGCCATGCACTTCTCCTTCGGCCTGAAAGTGGTCAACCAGATCGTCGAGGAAGAAAACATCACCTTCGACCCGAAAGCCGTGCGCGAGATGTGGGACGAATCGGAAGCCGCCGAAACCGCCTACGCCCACTACATCCTGCGGGACCCCATCCTCGGCTACTCCGCCGAGTACCACAGCGAACAGTTCCGCTTCGTCGCTAACCGCCGGGCCCGCACCGTGGGCCTGGAAGAGCCGTTCCCGGGAGCGAAGAACGTCTCCCCCTGGCTGGACGAGCAGGCGACGATGCGCAAGGAGAAGAACTTCTTCGAGACCCGGGTGATCGAGTATCAGACCGGGGCGCAGCTGGAGTGGTAAACTGGCAGCCATGCCAACCACCTTCTACCGACGGGGCCCGGACCACCGCGCCGGCGCCCCCGCCACCTTTCTGGACGTGCGCCGCCGGTTCAATTTCCGCAGCGTGGAAATCGGCCGCTGGGTGACCGAACCGGAAAAGCAGCGCAGCGCCGGGCTGTTCTACGACGCCTTGTGCGACCTGATGACCAACCTCGGCGGCACCGAACCACTGATCTCCCTGCGGGGCACCCTGGCCCTGCAATACGGTATCGGCGGCCGACCGGGCGTCTCCGCCCACTACACGCCCGCCACCCGCAGCTTCGCCCTGGCCAAGAACGCCGGCCCAGGCAGCATCGCCCACGAATGGTTCCACGCCTTCGACCACTACATCGCCGACAAACTGTTCCCCGGCGTCGCCAAGGGCGACTTCGGCTCCCGCCTCTGGCTGACCCGCGAAGACCCCATCAGCCACCCCCTTAACGACCGCCTGCAGGCCTGCTACCGCGCCGTCCTGCTGGACGCCACCGGCAACCAGCCCAGCGACCTGTTCCGAGCCTCCGCCAGCGCCGACAAAGCCGCCGGCGTGCACTACTACAGCCAACCCGAAGAACTCTGTGCCCGCGCCTTCGAAGCCTTCATCCAGGACGCGCCCTGCAAGAACGCCTTTCTGGTGAAAGGCACCAAAGAAACGGAGGAAGCCCGGCTGGGGCTCTACCCCCAGGGCGAAGAACGGACGCGCATCAACGCGGCGTTTCAGGGGTATTTCCAATCGTTGGGGACGGCGCTGCGAAGATCGGAAGGGTAGGCCGGCGGTGGCTTACGGTGTCTCCAGGCAAGCCCGGCCCGAGGGATAGTCAGGCATCCAGCGGACTGCTGATACCCCGCTGATGCGTGCCGATCACATGGGTATAGATCTGCGTGGTGGAAATATCGTTGTGGCCCAGTAACTCCTGAATACTGCGGATGTCTGTACCGCCTTTCAGCAGGTTGGTCGCAAAACTATGGCGGAACGTGTGGCAACTGGCCTTCTTGCGAATGCCCGCCGCCCGGATGGCGGCGTTCACCGAGCGCCGAACCTGCTGCTCCCCCAGATGATGCCGGCGGTGCACTCCGGAGCGCGGATCCACCGACAGACGAGAGGCCGGAAACACATACTGCCAGGCCGGATTGCGGGCCGCGTTCGGGTACTTCTTAGACAACGCGTTCGGCAGATACACCTCCCCAAAGCCGTCGTCCAGGTCCTGCTGATGCAATGCGAGCGCGAAGGCTACCTGGTTCCGTAAGCCTTCGGTCAGCGCGGCTGGCAGCAGCGTTCTGCGCCATTTATCGCCCTTGGCCTCCCGAACAAACAGGCACTGCTCCGAAAAGTCCACATCCTGAACCCGCAGCCGCGTGGCCTCCATCACCCGCAGCCCGGAACCGTACATCAGGCTGGCCACCAGCTTGCTAACCCCTTGCATGTTCCCCAACACCGCCATGGCCTCATCGTGGCTGAACACCGTGGGCAGCCGGCGAGGCTGGGTGGTGTTGGCAAACTGCAGCTTGCCAAGCTCCCGCCCCAGGAACTGGTGGTACAGAAACACCACCGCGTTCAGGGCGGTTTTCTGTGTGTTCACAGACACATTGCGATTATTGGCCAGATGGCTCAGCCAGGCGTTCACTTCCTCCGGCCCCATCGTTTCTGGGTGGCGGGAGCCGTGAAAGCGAATGAACTCCCGAACCCACAAGCAGTAGGTTTTCTCCGTGCGGTACGCCAGCTGGCGGGCACGGATAAACGCGCGAAAGCGGTCCATGAAGCGAACGGGAGTTGCCGGTAGGGGCGTTGGGATGTCGTCCATGACGGTGGCCTTTTCTAAATACTGTATGAATGTACAGTCTATGTTCAGGTTAGCTTGGGTGCAATGGAAAAGCGATCAAAGTGACCATTAACTGGGAGCACTTTGCCAAATTGGTAAATTATTTCGGTAAAACAGGTAGATAGGTGCCATCGGCGGGGTTTGAGATAGGCGTCTTAATGATTGTTTTTATTTTTGGAACGAGGTGGCAAAACTGGAGGAAGTGTTTGACCTGTCGGGGTTTTCTGCCTAGTTTTGGAAGGATCGGAAATTGAGATATGAGTCATCGGAGAAATGGTCTTGGAGACTCATATACAAATGTTAACTGTAAAAGGAAGCAAAGTGCTAAAGCTTTATAGATTAGCCGGGTCAAAAAAGGATTATTGGGAAACATGGGACAACGGAGACGGCACCCACACTGTCCACTGGGGTAAGTTGGGAACCCATGGCCAAAGCAAAGAGATCAAAGGCGGGCTGCTCAAGAAGCCTGAAACCATGATCCAGAAAGAAGTGGATGAAAGGGTCGCTGCCGGGTTTAGACCGGCAGATGAAGAGTTCACGCTTCTTATAGAGTATCCGGTCGATGGCATGGGATCGAAGGAGGATGTGGAGAAGCGCCATCGCCTCGAGGACAGGATGAATGAAACCTTAGGTTGGACTGGCCTGGGAAATTGCGATGGCGGCAGTATTGGGAGTGGGACAATGGAGGTTTGTTGTTTTGTAGTCGACTTCGAAATCGCCAAAGAAGTAATAGAAAAGGACCTGAAAGGCACGGAGTTTGGCGATTTCTCAAGAATCTACGACGAAGAAGCAGAGTAAACAGTTAACCAGTGAATTAAGCCGACCAATTTTCCGCTGCCGCTCCAAATTGGCGGCTTATTCAGGCGTTAGTGGCCAAGGAGAGCTATGAACAAGGCAATCCATTTCAAAACATCGATGTTTGATGTCTCAAAGGAGAAGGAGAATCCCATAAACCCGATATATGGGCTTTCACTTCTGGAATGGTTGAGGAAAAAGCTCGAAGGCAGGATGGATATTACGGAGCCCGATGCAGAGGATTGGGGCTGGTTTAGTGAGCTCGAATATGAAGGCAACAATTACCTGATCGGCGCCTGTGCGTTTTTCGAGAAAGGTGAAGATCCGACATCAGAAATCGAGTGGGTCTTTCAGGTCCATAAGCACCGTAGCCTGAAAGAGAAGCTGCTTGGTCAGAACAAGATGACTGATACCGACGATTGCTTTCTATTTTTCAAAGGGCTCTTTGACCAAGAGCCAGGGATCAAAGAGGTGGATGTTGCCTAAGCCACTAACAAGGCAGTCAACCGGACGCCAAAAGCGTGGCGCTTTTGGTTCCCTCCGCTGGCGCTCCGGCGCCGGTTACCGCAGGCGTTAGCTGAAAGGTCGGCGCATGAAATATAAAAACGAATATCTAGCGGCTGTGCGCACCATTAACGGTATGAAGGCGCTACCTATGCGCAAGGAGTCAGCTCCAAATATTCCAGAGGTACCAGGTGTTTATGTAGTTACCGATCATGTGAACGAAGAACCCGTGGTAATTTACGTAGGCCGAACGACCACTGGTAATCTCCGAGCAAGGCTCACCTCATATCACCTTTCTGGGGCGCCATCTAGTGCAAGGATAAAGAAGGGCCTCATGGAAACTGGCGTTTGTGCTGACAATCCGGAAGCACGTAAATATTTGGAAGAACATTGCTTTGTTCGTTTTGTGCAAGTGCCAAATGAGCAAATTCGGCGTTTTATGGAGCACTTTCTCATTGCTTACTTCACGCCCACACTCAACAGGTAGTCAGCTAACAAGTGACTGTGGTGTCAATTCCATAAATTAAGCCATTTCACCCCGCCATGATTCCTGGTTTTTGATCATGGTA
>NZ_JBBBNZ010000004.1:0-236439 GCF_037080155.1 Marinobacter sp. C2H3
TACCATGATCAAAAACCAGGAATCATGGCGGGGTGAAATGGCTTAATTTATGGAATTGACACCACAGTCACTTGTTAATTGGATACCTCAATGTACCACTTGGGCTTGATGCGCCAGAAATCCCGGCGGACGTTTGATTTCAAAGCCTTTTTGGAATCCAGCACCTTTGCCTCGCCATTTTCTCGGACGAACAGAACCCAATGCCAAAATGGCTTGCCCTGTTCTATACGCCATTTAATAGCCATGAGGGCCTTGTCAGGAAGACGCCCCCAAGACTCGAACGGTGTTTCGTTGGGCGACACCGAGATACCGAATTCCCGCAGAAGCTTCCGGACATACCCAGTCTCAGACCAGAGCGACGTGTCTGCGGCGTAAATACCCAGAGCATTGGCCTTTAGCTTGGCCTCAGTATAGCTGACACCCGCGAGAGCAGCGCTTGCTGCAATGCCACAACCTGTTGTTTCTTCCTGAATGACTGGTTCCATGTCTCTACCAATTAACGCCGCCAGCACGCGCGGCTTTGGAATGTAGGCGAAGCCGCAATGGAAAAGCCGTCGCTGTGCCTGGCTTGGTTAAATGCCGGTTACCCGGCGGTTCATTTCGGCACCCAACCCGAATGCCAACTCCCGATACTGTGGACCAGCAAGACCCATGGCGCCAGGAACCAGGACACTGAATGGGCGGAAACTGCCCGATGGATACGCCGGATTGCCCTGCAACCAGAAAACCGAATTACCGATCTTCACCGCTGAACAACTGACGGCTGTTTTCTGCCTGCCGGCAACCGGCGGAGCAGAGGGCAAACACCAAACCTAAGAACACCGGAGCAAGGCTTTTAACGCTGAGCTTTGCGGCAATTTTGGAGCCGCAAAGCGGTGGAAAAATTGTCCGGCAACAGCGGCTGGTTATACATTTCCGAAGTCCCCTCTCTCTAGCGCCGCTATCAGGGCAGTGCCTCCCGCGGACATGGGACCTGTAGTAGCCTCATACACCGTAACGCTTTCTAAGAAATACTCTTCTGCGAGCGTCATATAACTACGGAGCTTCGACAGGGCATTCTCAATGTAGTCCGGAGAGACACCTGGCAAGGGCTCTTCATTTACGTTCAGTGCATGTGACAAATCAGCATGAGCGATGGTTTTATTTCTTCTTACCCGGAACACCTCACAGGCAGCTTCTAGCTCTTGAAACTTTGATCTTAGCTCGCGAGCGAACTCATTATCGCCTGATTCATTCGCGTAACTGTGCAATTGCTTCAGGCTGAGATTTTCAAACCGGCCTTGCTTGTTCGGATCGGTGAGCTTGGCAAACATGAGGGCGATGTAGTCTATGGTGAGTTGCTGATTAAAATAGAAAAAGTTTGAGCCGTTCCGATTGAGCAGGGCTGTTTGTTCAGCACTACCTGCATAAACTTCTCGATACAACGACCATACATAGTGGATTTCGGTTACCACCTCAGAGAGTCGCCTCAGAATTTCATTCACGTTTGTATCAGTCATAAGCCTTTATAACGCTGAGCACAGGGGCGCCCAGTCATGGGCGTCCAGCGGCCGCAGGCCGCGTCCTGGTGCGACTGGTTAAATGCCGGTTACACGACAATTCATTTAGGCACCCAACCCGCATGCTGACTCCCGATACTGTGTACCAGCAAGACCCATGGCGCGAGGAACCAGGACACTGAACGGGCGGAAACTGCCCGGTGGATGCGCCGGATTGCCCCGAGAACGGAACATCGAATTACCGATCTTCACCGCTGAACAACTCAAGGCTGTTTTCTGCCTGCCGGCAACCGGCGGAGCAAAGGGCAACCACTCAACCCAATAGCGCCGGAGCAAGGCCTTTAACATTTGTATATGAGTCCCCAAGACCATTTCCCCAATGACTCATATCTCAATTTCAGATCCTTCCAAAACTAGGCAGAAAATCCCCGCAGGTCAAACACTTCCTCCCGTTTTTCCGCCTCGCTTTCAAAACAAAAACGATCATCAAGACGCCTATCACAATCCAGGCAAGGCTCTTCTATCTATCTGACTTGCATGAGTATTCGCCCCGATTAGCGCATCGCACCCCAGTTCATGATCACCAAGCCCGTTTTTCCAGTCCCTCTCAGGCCCGGCGTCGGTGTCACCAACTCGCGCAGAGTGCCTTTTTACGCAGGCCCACAAACAAAAACCCCGGCACAAGGCCGGGGTTCGCTAAACCGGGGGAGGCGGGTGCCAAAAGCCGTTAAACCTTCAGCCCCATCTCCTCAATGGAAATCTCCCGCATCTTAAATTTCTGGATTTTCCCGGTCACGGTCATGGGGAAGTTGTCCACAAACTTGTAGTACCGGGGGATTTTGAAGTGGGCGATTTTGCCTTTGCAGAAGGCCTGGATGTCTTCGCCGGTGACCGGGTCGCTGCCCGGGCGCAAGCGTATCCAGGCGATGAGTTCTTCGCCGTATTTCTCATCGGGGATGCCGGTGACCTGCACGTCCTCGATGGCGGGGTGGGTGTAGAGGAATTCTTCGATTTCCTTCGGGTAGATGTTCTCGCCGCCGCGGATCACCATGTCTTTGATGCGGCCGACGATCTGGATGTAGCCGTCTTCGTCCATGGTGGCCAGGTCGCCGGTGTGCATCCAGCCGGCGTCGTCGATGGCTTCGCGGGTTTTCTCTTCGTTGTTCCAGTACTTCAGCATCACGCTGTAGCCGCGGGTGCACAGTTCGCCGATTTCTCCCCGGGGCATGATGTTGCCGGTGCCGGGGTCGACGATTTTGGTTTCCAGGTGGGGCTGGGTGCGGCCCACGGTGGTCACCTGCTTGTCGAACGGGTCCAGGGAACTGGTTTGGGTGGATACCGGGCTGGTTTCGGTCATGCCGTAGGCGATCTGCACTTCCTTCATGTTCATCTTGCCGTTGACCTGCTTCATGATCTCGGCTGGGCAGATGGAGCCGGCCATGATGCCGGTGCGCAGGCTGGAGAGGTCGTAGGTGCTGAACTCCGGGTCGCCGAGTTCGGCGATGAACATGGTGGGCACGCCGTACAGGGCGGTGGCTTTTTCCTGGTGCACGGCCTTGAGCACCGCTTTGGGGTCAAAGCCTTCGCCCGGGTAGATCATGGCGGAGCCGTGGGTGATGCAGCCGAGGTTGCCCATCACCATGCCGAAGCAGTGGTACAGGGGCACGGGGATCACCAGGCGGTCGTTCTCGGTCAGGCGCTGGCTTTCACCCACAAAGTAGCCGTTGTTGAGGATGTTGTGGTGGGTGAGGGTGGCGCCCTTGGGGTTGCCGGTGGTGCCGGAGGTGAACTGGATGTTGATGGGGTCATCAAACTGGAGCTGGTCCTGGCGCTGGCGCAGGGCGTCGGGGGTGACGTCGCCGGCGAAGCCGAGGAAGTCCTGCCAGGTCCACATGCCGTCGTGGCGGTCGGTGTGCACGTTGATGACGGCCCGCAGGTCGGGCACTTTGTCGGCTTTCAGCTTGCCGGGGGCGCTGCGTTTGAGCTCCGGGGCGAGGTCGTAGAGCATCTCGCGGTAGTTGGAGGTTTTGAAGCAGTCGGCGGTGACCAGTACGCTGATGCCGGCCAGGTTCAGGGCGTATTGCAGTTCGTGCACGCCGTAGGCCGGGTTGATGTTCACCAGGATGGCGCCGACCTTGGCGGTGGCAAACTGGGTGACGGTCCACTCGTACCGGTTGGGGGACCAGATGCCCACCCGGTCGCCGCGTTTGACGCCGATGGCCATGAAGGCGCGGGCGGCTTCGTCTACTTTTTCCACGAATTCCCGGTAGGTCCAGCGGATGTCCTGGTGCAGGCATACGAGGGCTTCGTGGTTGGGGAACAGGTCGGCGGTACGGTCGAGCATGTCGCCGATGGTCATGCCCAGCAGGGGCTTGTCGGCGATGCCGCTGGTGTAGCTCGGGAGAGTCTTGCTCATGTCTCTGCCTCCGTTGTTGTTGTCATTGAGGTCGGGCAGGCGCAATGCCCGCTAGCGACCCTGGCTGTGGTATTCCGGGTTCGGTTGCATGTCGCTGGCGATGGCGACACGGTTGGACATGTTGTAGAAGCCGATCAGGTTGCTCAGGTCCCAGATCGCCCGGTCGCTGAGGCCGGCGTCCCGCAGGGCCTGGGTGTCGTGTTCGGTCACGAGCGCCGGGGTGCGGGTGAGCAGGGACGCGTAATCCAGCATGGCCCGCTGGCGGGCATCCAGATTGGCGGTGCGGTAGTTCATCACCAGGTGCTCGCCCAGTTGAGGGTCGCCGCTGAGCACGCGCACGGCGGCGCCGTGGGCCACCAGGCAGTAGAAGCATTTGTTCTCGGAGGAGACCACCACGGCGACCATTTCCCGCTCCAGTTTGCTCAGTTCGCCGTCGCCGAGCATCAGTTCGTTGTAAAGCCGGGTGAAGCCTTCCAGCTGCTTCAGGTTCTGGCTGTAGGCGGTGAGCACGTTGGGGATCAGGCCGAGTTTTTCCTGGCAGATCTGGAAATACTTCTGGGTGTCCTCGGGCATGTCCCGGATCTCCGGGATCGGAAGATCCAGGGCGACGACGTTCTTGTTCGGGTTCATTGGCCGTTACCTCCCAGTGCCTGGCCGACTTTGGAGCCGTTGCGGCGGTTAAGCTGGCCGCAGATCCACTCGCCGGTGGCGACCAGCTGGTCCAGATCAACGCCCGTCTCAATGCCCAGGCCGTTGAGAAGATATAGCACGTCCTCAGTGGCGACGTTGCCGGACGCGCCCTTGGCATAAGGGCAGCCGCCCAGGCCGGCCACGGAGGCGTCGATCACCGCCACGCCTTCTTCCAGCACCGCGTAGAGGTTGGCCAGGGCCTGGCCGTAGGTGTCGTGGAAGTGGGCGGCGAGTTTGTCCGTGGGCACGTGCTTGGCCACGGCTTCCAGCATGCGCTTGGCTTTCAGCGGGGTGCCCACGCCGATGGTGTCGCCGAGGGAGATTTCGTAGCAGCCCATGTCGTACAGGGCGCGGGCCACGGTGGCCACCTGTTCGGGGGCGATGTCGCCCTCATACGGACAGCCGAGCACGGTGGACACGTAGCCGCGCACGGGGATGCCGTGCTTGCGGGCTGCTTCCACCACCGGGGCGAATCGCTCGAGGCTTTCGGCGATGGTGCAGTTGATGTTCTTCTTGGTGAAGGATTCTGAAGCCGCGCCGAACACGGCGACTTCATCCATCTGGGCCGCAAGGGCGCCTTCGAAGCCTTTCAGGTTGGGGGTCAGGGCCGAGTAGCGCACGCCGGCCTTGCGGGTGATGCCGGCCATCACGTCGGCGGCGTCGCCCATTTGCGGCACCCACTTGGGGGACACAAAGCTGGCGGCTTCGATGTGGGTGAGGCCGCAGCCCGCCAGGCGGTCGATCAGGCCGGTTTTGATGGTGGTGGCGATCACCGGGCCGGGTTCATTCTGAAGGCCGTCCCGGGGGCTCATTTCCACCAGGCGGACCTGTTTGGGGAAGGCCATCAGCTGTCCTCCTCCTCGGGTTCAATGGCAATCAGTTCGGCGCCTTCGGCCACCTGGTCGCCTTCGGCGTAGAACACCTCGGTAACGGTGCCGTTGGTGGGCGCTTTGATGGCGTGCTCCATCTTCATGGCTTCCATGATCACCAGGGTCTGGCCAGCGGTCACGCGGTCGCCCACCTTGGCCTGGATGGCCACCACGGCGCCGTTCATGGGCGCGGCCAGGCTGCCTTCGCCGGCGACGTCCTCAAGGCCGTAGCTTTCCTGGTACACGGTGCACTTGAAGGTGTCGCCCTCGTGGAACAGCACCAGTTCGTTACCGTGCAGGTTGCCGTGCACGCTCAGGCGGTGGCCGTCCACCACGGCGCGCAGGTAGTCGTCCTCAAGCCGGGCGTTCAGGCACACCACGGTGCCGTCCACGTGAACGTGGTAGCGGTCGTCCCGTTCCAGGATCTTCAGTTCGTGGACGTCGTCACCCACCTGCAGCTTCAGCGGCTGGGCGTATTCGGAGTTCATGCGCCAGCTGTTCTTGCGGCCGAACGGCGACCAAGGGTCGGCGGTTACCGGCTCCACGGATTTGCGCTGCTCCAGCACGAAGCCGGCGGCCAGCACCAGGGCTTTGTCCAGATCCAGGCGGGGCTTGGGAAACAGCAGGTCGTTGTGGGTGGCGATGAAGTTGGTGGTCAGGTTCGCTTCCCGGAACGGCTGGCTGTCCACCGCCGCGTGCAGGAACCGGATGTTGTTCTTGAGCCCGGCGATGCGGTAATGCTCCAGGGCCTGCACCATGCGGTTGACGGCCTGTTCCCGGGTGTCGTCCCAGACGATCAGCTTGGCGATCATCGGGTCGTAGTGGATGCTGATCTCGTCGCCTTCGGTCACGCCCGTGTCCACCCGCACGTGGGCGGATTCGTGGGGCGTGCTCAGGTAGCGCAGGGTGCCGGTGGCGGGCAGGAAATCCTGGTCCGGGTCTTCGGCGTAGATGCGCGCCTCGATGGCGTGGCCGCGGGTTTTTACCTGGTCCTGGGTCAGCGGCAGGGCTTCACCCCAGGCCACTTTCAACTGCCATTCCACCAGGTCCTGGCCGGTGACCATTTCGGTGACCGGGTGTTCCACCTGCAGGCGGGTGTTCATTTCCATGAAGAAGAAGGAGCCGTCCACGTCGTACAGAAATTCGACGGTGCCGGCGCCCACGTAGTCGATGGCCTGGGCGGCGCGTACGGCGGCTTCGCCCATGGCTTTACGGGTGTCGTCGCTGAGGCCGGGGGCGGGGGCCTCTTCCAGCACTTTCTGGTGTCGGCGCTGCACCGAGCAGTCCCGCTCGGCCAGGTAGATGCCGTTGCCCTGCTGGTCGCAGAACACCTGGATTTCCACGTGGCGGGGCTGCGTCAGGTAGCGCTCGATCAGCATGTCCGGGTTGCCGAAGGCGTTCTTGGCTTCCCGGCGGGCGGCGGCGAGGGCGTCGTCAAAGTCGTCCATGCGCTCCACCACCCGCATGCCTTTGCCGCCACCGCCGGCGACGGCTTTCAGCAGCAGCGGGAAGCCGCATTTTTCGGCCTCGGCCCGCAGCAGCTCCGGCGACTGGTCCTTGCCATGGTAGCCGGGCACCAGGGGCACGCCGGCTTTCTCCATGATCGCCTTGGCGGCGGATTTGGAGCCCATGGCGGCAATGGCGGAGGAGGGCGGGCCGATGAACACGAGGCCGTTGGCCTCGCAGGCTTCGGCGAAATCGGTGTTCTCGGAGAGGAAGCCGTAGCCGGGGTGGATGGCCTGGGCGCCGCTCTCTTTGGCGATTTCGATGATGCGGTCGCCCCGGAGGTAGCTTTCCGAGCTGGCCGCGGGCCCGAGCCGGAAGGCTTCGTCGGCCATGGCGACGTGACGGGCGTTGGCGTCGGCGTCCGAGTAGACGGCCACGCAGCGGATGCCCATGCGGCGGGCGGTCTGGATAACCCGGCAGGCAATCTCACCGCGGTTGGCGATCAGGATTTTGCTGAACATCGGTGTTACTCCTCGGGAATCCAGTGGGCCTTGCGTTTGTTCAGGAAGGCGCTGAGCCCTTCCTGGCCTTCCTCACCCACGCGGATGTCGGCGATGCGCCGGGCGGTGTCTTCGATCACCTCGGTGCTGATGGCCTTGTGGCTGACGGCAAACACCAGGTCCTTGGCGGCTTTCATGGCTTCCGGGCCGTTCAGGGCCAGTTGCAGCAGCAGTTCCTCGCAGCGGGCGTGCAGGGCGTGTTCGTCGTCGCAGACGATGTGCACCAGGCCGTATTGCTGGGCTTCACGGGCGCTGAACACTTCGGCGGAGAGGAAGTAGCGCCGGGCCTGGCGCTCGCCGATCGCCCGTACCACGTAGGGGCTGATCACGGCGGGAATCAGGCCGAGTTTCACTTCGCTCAGGCAGAAGCTGGCCTTCTCGGTAGCCAGCACGATGTCGCAGCAGGCGGCCAGGCCGACGGCACCGCCAAACGCGGCGCCCTGCACCAGGCCGATGACCGGTTTGGTCAGCTCGTTCAGAGTGCGCATCAGCCGCGCCAGCTCCCGGGAGTCGTCCAGGTTTTCCTGGCGGCTGTTGTCGGCCATGCGGCGCATCCAGGCCAGGTCCGCGCCGGCGGAGAAATGCTTGCCTTCGGAGCGCAGGATCACAATCTGGGTGCGCTCGTCCCGCTCCACGTGTTCCATGGCCTGGATGAGCTGCTGGATGATCACGTCGTCGAAGGCGTTGCGCTTGTCCGGCCGGTTCAGCACGATTTCGGAAACACCGTTGTCCCGGTGGTGCAGCAGCACGGCAGAGTCGTTGGATGACATGGCGGCGCTCCTTTACATGCGGAACACGCCAAAGCGCGTGGGCTTGGCGGGTCGGTTGAGTGTGGCGGACAGGCTCAGGGCGACCACTTCCCGGGTCTGGGCCGGGTCGATCACGCCGTCGTCCCAGAGGCGGGCGCTGGCGTAATAGGGGTGGCCCTGGTGTTCGTACTGTTCGGCGATGGGCCGTTTGAACTCGGCTTCTTCCTCGGCGCTCCAGCTCTGGCCCTTGCGCTCCAGGCCGTCCCGGCGCACCTGGGCCAGCACGTTGGCGGCCTGTTCGCCGCCCATCACGGAGATGCGGGCGTTGGGCCACATCCACAGGAAATCCGGGCTGTAGGCGCGGCCGCACATGCCGTAGTTGCCGGCGCCGTAGCTGCCGCCGATGAGCACGGTAATCTTGGGCACGTTGGCGCAGGCCACGGCCATGACCATCTTGGCGCCGTGCTTGGCAATGCCTTCGGCTTCGTGCTTCTGGCCCACCATGAAGCCGGTGATGTTCTGCAGGAACAGCAGTGGGATGTTGCGCTGGCAGCACAGTTCGATGAAGTGGGCGCCTTTCTGGGCGGATTCGCTGAACAGGATGCCGTTGTTGGCGACGATGCCCACCGGGTAGCCGTGGATATGGGCGAAGCCGGTGACCAGGGTGCTGCCGTAGTAGCGTTTGAACTCGTCGAATTCGGAGCCGTCGACGATGCGGGCGATGACGTCGCGCACGTCGAACTGTTTGCGCAGGTCGGTGCCGACGATGCCGTAGATTTCACTGGCGTCGTACAGGGGCGCGCGGGGTTTCTGCACTTCCACGGGCACGGGTTTGCGCCGGTTGAGGTTGGCCACGCAGCGGCGGGCGATGTCCAGGGCATGGGCGTCGTTTTCGGCGTAGTGGTCGGCCACGCCGGAGATTTTGCAGTGCACGTCGGCGCCGCCAAGCTCTTCGGCGCTGACCACTTCACCAGTAGCGGCTTTCACCAGCGGCGGGCCGGCCAGGAAGATGGTGCCCTGGTTGCGCACGATGATGGATTCGTCCGCCATGGCGGGCACGTAGGCGCCGCCGGCGGTGCACAGGCCCATGACGACGGCGATCTGGGGGATGTCGTCGGCGCTCATGCGGGCCTGGTTGTAGAAGATGCGGCCGAAGTGGTCCCGGTCGGGGAAGACGTCGTCCTGCCGGGGCAGGTTGGCGCCGCCGGAGTCCACCAGGTAGATGCAGGGCAGGCGGTTGGCCATGGCAATTTCCTGCGCCCGCAGGTGTTTTTTGACGGTGATGGGGTAGTAGCTGCCGCCTTTAACGGTGGCGTCGTTGGCGATGATCATGCATTCGGTGCCGCTGACGCGGCCGATGCCGGCGACGACGCCGGCCGCCGGGACTTCTTCATCGTAGACGTTGTAGGCGGCGAACTGGCCGATTTCGAGGAACGGGGAGCCGTCGTCGATGAGGCGGTTGATGCGTTCGCGGGGGAGCAGTTTGCCCCGTTCGACGTGGCGCTTCTGGTAGTCCGGGCCGCCGCCTTGGTGGATCTTGTCGACTTTTTGCCGAAGATCGGCGACGGCTTGGGCCATGGACTCTTGGTTGGCCTGGAACTCATCGGACCTTGGGTTAATTTTGCTCTGGAGCACGGTCATTTTGGTCTCATCCCTCAGTGCTGGGGGCATCCGGGTCCGTCGGGGCGTCCTTGCCGGGAGACGCTTCGAGCACATCCCTGTGCGCTTGGCTGTGGCCATCCATGGCCACAGACACTCCCGGCAAGGACACCCCGACGGACCCTCGTCGAACGTTCGGTGACAGCCGTCCCGGGCGTGTCGGCTCCGGGCGGCTTCTGGCGTAACGCTGTGCTTACTTATTCAAAAACAGTTCGCGGCCGATCAGCATCCGGCGGATCTCGGACGTACCCGCGCCGATTTCGTAGAGCTTCGCGTCACGCAGCAGGCGGCCGGTCGGGTATTCGTTGATGTAGCCGTTGCCGCCGAGCAGCTGGATCGCGTCCAGGGCCAGTTTGGTGGCCATTTCCGCGGAGTAGAGGATGGCGCCGGCGGCGTCTTTGCGGGTGGTTTCGCCGCGGTCGGCGGACATGGCCACCATGTACACGTAGGACTTGGCGGTGTTCATGAAGGTGTACATGTCCGCCACTTTGCCCTGCACCAGCTCGAACTCGCCGATGGCCTGGCCGAACTGTTTGCGTTCGCGGATGTAGGGGACCACCACGTCCATGGCCGCCTGCATGATGCCGAGCGGGCCGCCGGCGAGGACGAGGCGTTCGTAGTCGAGGCCGCTCATGAGTACGCGGGCGCCGTTGCCTTCGCCGCCGAGGATATTTTCCCGGGGCACTTTGCAGTCTTCAAACACCAGCTCGCAGGTGTTGGAGCCGCGCATGCCGAGTTTGTCGAGTTTCTGGTGGCGGCTGAAGCCCGGGTAGTCCCGCTCGACGATGAAGGCGGTGACGCCACGGGAGCCGGCCTGGGTGTCGGTTTTGGCGTAGATCACGTAGGTGTGGGCGTCGGGGCCGTTGGTGATCCACATTTTGTTGCCGTTGAGGACGAAGTAGTCGCCTTCGTCCCGGGCGCTGAGTTTCATGGAGATGACGTCGGAGCCGGCGTTGGGCTCGGACATGGCAAGGGCGCCGATGTGTTCGCCGCTGACCAGTTTAGGCAGGTATTTGCGCTTCTGCTCTTCGGTGCCGTTGCGGTGGATCTGGTTCACGCACAGGTTGGAGTGGGCGCCGTAGGAGAGGCCAACGGAGGCGCTGGCGCGGCTGATTTCTTCCATGGCGATCACGTGGGCCAGGTAGCCCATGTCGGCGCCGCCGTATTCTTCGCTCACGGTGATACCCAGCAGGCCCATGTCGCCCAGTTTGCGCCACAGGTCCATGGGGAACTGGTTGTCGCGGTCGATGTCCGCAGCACGGGGGGCGATTTCGGCGGCGGCGAAGCCGTTGACCTGCTCGCGGAGCATGTCCAGGGTTTCGCCGAGGCCGAAATTGAGCTCTGAGTACTGTGATTTCATGGCAGCCTACCTTAGTCGTTTGCAAACGGGTGAGGGCGCGGTTACCGGTCGTCCACGGTTTCCGCCGCCGGAGTCTTGGCCGGGCGAGTGTCCAGGCCCTGGGCCTCTTTCTTTTTCTGCAGTTCCGTCAGGGCCTCGCGGCAGCGGGCCTCGGCGGTATCCATTTCCATTTCCGCCATGGCGATGTCGTTCTTCTGCTGTTCCAGCTGGGCGCGGCGGTTGCCGAGGATTTCCAGCATTTTCAGCAACTGCTTTTCATTGCCGGTGAGGGTTTCGTCCCACAGGTCGAACAGCTCTTTGGTGTCTGAGAGCGAGAAGCCCATGCGCTTGCCCCGCAGGATCAGCTTCAGGCGCACGCGATCCTTGGTGCTGAAGATGCGCGTCTGGCCGCGGCGGCGCGGGCGCAGGAGGCCCTGGTCTTCGTAGAATCGGATGCTCCGGGTGGTCACATCGAATTCCTGGGCCAGTTCGCTGATGCTGAAGGTGCGTTTTTCGTTCATGGCGTTTTCAGACATGGCGGATTTCCTTTTTCGACTAAGGTTAGATAAAGTTTACGTAAACGTAAAGTGGTTTTCCGTTCCGCCGTCACACTTTCCTGTGGGGGCATCGGACGCGGAGGGCCGGAATCTGGACACACGAGTTGAGGAGCCATCGATGGATTTCAAAGACGTACCGGCCATTGTAACAGGCGGCGCCTCCGGGCTTGGCGAAGCCACCGCCCGGGCGCTGGCGGCTGCGGGCTGCAAAGTGGCCATTCTGGATGTGAAAGCCGAGGAAGGCGAGCGCGTAGCCGCGGATATTGGCGGCCTTTACGTAAACTGTGACGTGACGTCGCCCGACAGCGCGGACGCCGCCATCAGCGCAGCCCGTGCCGCCCACGGCCCCTGCGGTATTGCGGTGAACTGCGCGGGCATCGCCCCGGCCGCGAAGATCCTGGGCAAGGAAGGCGTGATGCCCCTGGAGAAATTCAGCAAGGTGATCGAGGTAAACCTGATCGGCAGCTTCAACATTCTGCGCCTGGCGGCCGCCGACATGGCCACCCGGGAGCCGAACGGCGACGGCGAGCGCGGGGTGATCATCAACACCGCCTCGGTAGCCGCGTTTGAAGGGCAGATCGGCCAGGCCGCCTACAGCGCCTCCAAAGGCGGCATCGTGGCCCTGACCCTGCAGGCCGCCCGGGAACTGGCCCGGGAAGGCATCCGGGTGAACACCATCGCCCCCGGCATCTTCATGACGCCGATGATGGCCGGCATGCCCCAGGACGTGCAGGACAGCCTGGCGGCGACCCTGCCGTTCCCCAAGCGGCTGGGCAAGCCCGAGGAATTCGCCCTGATGGTGGACCAGATGGTGCGCAACCCCATCCTGAATGGCGAAGTCATCCGCCTGGACTGCGCCCTGCGCATGGCGCCCAAGTGATGCGCACGACGACGGCAAGAGCGAGGTCAGAATCATGAGCCATCCCATCGATCAGGAAGAACTGGCGCTGTTCCGGGAGTCCGTCATCAAGGCCCTGGAAACCGAAGTGGCGCCCCATTACGCCGAGTGGGAGCGGGCAGGGCTGGTGCCCCGGGCGCTCTGGAACACCCTCGGCGTCGCCGGCATGCTGTGCGTCGACGTACCCGAGGACTGCGGCGGCTACGGCGCGCCGTTCCAGTATTCCGTGGTGGTGGGCGAAGAACTCGCCCGAATGGGCTTCGGGGCACTCTCCACCAACGTGATGGTGCACTCGGACATTGTCGCGCCCTACCTTAGCCACATGGGCAGCGAGGAACAGAAGCAGCAGTGGCTGCCGAAAATGGTCTCCGGCGACGCCGTTGGCGCCATTGCCATGACCGAACCCGGCGCCGGCAGCGACCTCCAGGCCATGCGCACCACCGCAATCCGCGACGGTGACAGCTACGTGCTGAACGGCTCCAAGACGTTCATCACCAACGGCCAGCACGCGGACATGGTGATCGTCGCCGCCAAAACCGACCCGAAAGCCGGCGCCCGGGGCATCAGCCTGTTCCTGGTGGACACTTCCCTGCCGGGCTTCGGCCGGGGCCGCAACCTGGACAAGATCGGCCAGCACTCCGGCGATACCTCTGAGTTGTTCTTCTCAGACCTGCGCGTGCCCGCCTCGGCGCTGCTGGGCCAGGAAGGGCAGGGCTTCGTTTACCTGATGACCGAACTGCCCCGCGAACGCCTGGTCATCGGCGCCCTCGGCGTCGCCGCCGCCCGGGGTTCCCTGGACATGACCATTGCCTACACCCAGGAGCGGGAGCTGTTCGGGCAGAAGCTGTCC
This sequence comes from Marinobacter sp. C2H3, assembly GCF_037080155.1. Lineage (NCBI taxonomy): Bacteria > Pseudomonadati > Pseudomonadota > Gammaproteobacteria > Pseudomonadales > Marinobacteraceae > Marinobacter > Marinobacter sp. C2H3. The sequence continues at coordinate 13,533 of NZ_JBBBNZ010000004.1, forward strand.
CAGCTTCAGAACACCCGTTTTGAAATCGCCAAAATGGAAACGGACTACCGCATCAACAAGGCGTTCGTGGACCAGTGCATCCGGGAATACGAGGCGGGCACCCTGGATGCGCCAACGGCGTCCATGGCCAAGTACAGCGCCACGGAGATGCAGTGCCGGGTGGCGGATGGCTGCCTGCAGCTGTTCGGCGGCTACGGCTACACCACGGAGTATCCGATTTCCCGGAACTTCATTGATGCCCGTGTGCAGCGGATTTACGGCGGCACCTCCGAGGTCATGAAGGAGATTATTGCGCGGTCGGTGTTGGGGAGGTGACTGTTAGCCTGGGCACCTGGACTTCCCGTTGTGCGGGCGGGCTTGCGGGGTGGCCGGTGGAGTTTTTCTTGGAAAAAGAACTCGCTGCGCTCAGACATCTTTTTCCGGCGAAAAATCCACCAACCACCCCACGCCGACGGGCATTGGCGGGTTCACAGGAAAAGCACAAACTCGCCGTCCATGGGCTTTAACCCCTGACTGTTCCCCTGCTGCCCGTCGGTAGGGGGGTGCGGGGTGTTTTTCTGGCCGGGAAAAAGGTGTTCGAGCGAAGCGAGTTCTTTTTCCCAGAAGAAAAATACCCCGCACCCCGCGTACCCGCCCGCCAAACCAGAAGGCTGGGGCCGCACCCAGACCAATAGGCACAGGCCCAGACCGGCCACCAGATTCTAACGAGGCCATGCTCCCATGCAGCAGGTCCACGACATTGAGGAGAAACACACCATGAGCAACGACATCGTTATTGCAGGCTCCGCGAGAACCCCCATGGGGGGCATGATGGGAGATCTGAGCAGCGTTCGGTCACCGGAGTTGGGCGCCATTTCCATCAAAGCCGCCATTGAACGGGCCGGGCTCACGCCGGCGGACGTTCAGGAAGTGATCATGGGCTGCGTGCTCCCCGGCGGCCTCGGCCAGGCGCCGGCGCGGCAGGCGTCCCGGGCGGCGGGCATCCCGGACAGCTCCGGGTGCACCACCGTCAACAAAATGTGCGGCTCCGGCATGCAGGCCGTCATCCTCGCCCACGACCAGATCAAAGCCGGCACCAACGCCATCATGATCGCCGGCGGCATGGAAAACATGAGCCAGGCCCCGTACCTGCTGCCCAAGGTCCGCGCCGGTTTGCGCATGGGCCACAGCCAGGTGCTCGACAGCATGTTCCTGGACGGCCTGGAAGACGCCTACGAAGGCGGCCTCATGGGCGTGTTTGCCCAGCGCACGGCGGACAAAGAAAACATTAGCCGCGAGGCCATGGACGAGTTTGCCATCCACTCCCTCGAGCGGGCCAACGCGGCCATCCGGGATGGCAGCTTTGCCGATGAAATTACCCCGGTGACCGTTTCCGGCAAGGGCGGCGACACGGTCGTCGATACCGACGAGCAGCCCGGCAAGGCCAAGCCGGAAAAGATTCCCCAACTGAAACCGGCCTTCGCCAAAGACGGCAGCGTGACCGCCGCCAACGCCAGCTCCATCAGCGACGGCGCGTCGGCTCTCGTGCTGACCACCGCCAGCGAAGCGCAGGCCCGTGGTCTGACGCCCCAGGCCCGCATTCTGGCCCATGCCACCCACGCGCGGCTGCCGGCGGAGTTCACCCTGGCGCCCATCGGGGCCATTGAGAAAGTCCTCAAGAAAGTGGGCTGGAGCGTGGACGATGTGGATCTGTTCGAGATCAACGAGGCCTTCGCGGTGGTTACCCTGGCCGCGATGAACGCCCTGAACCTGCCGGCGGATAAGGTCAACGTGCACGGCGGCGCCTGTGCCCTGGGGCATCCGATTGGCTCTTCCGGCTCGCGGATCATTATCACGCTGATCAACGCGCTGAAGCAGCGCGGGCTTAAGCGTGGCGTGGCGTCGCTGTGCATTGGCGGCGGCGAGGGGACGGCGGTGGCCATCGAGGTTCTTTGATGGCCTCGTAGCTTGCTGGTTGGGTGGTGGGCCGGGGCGTGGGGGGTGTTTCCCTCTGGGGAAAAGAACTCGCTGCGCTCGGACACCTTTTCCCCGGCGGGAAACACCCCCCACGCCCCGGCCTTTTGACTCTGTTCAGCACGCCGAGGGAAATAGTGAGGGTGTTCGTTGTTTGTGGTTCCGCGTAGGCTGTTGGGTTTTCCAGTGGATTGCCTGAACGGTACTTGGGGAGAACAGATGGCGGACGTCGCTTCTTGGGCGGGTCAGTTTTTTGGGCTAACGTCCCTGTTGCTGTGCATCTGGGCGTTTTCCTGTAAGCAGGACGACCGGCTGCTGATGCTGTTGCTGTCTGCCAACGTGGCGTTTGCGTTGCAGTTCCTGTGTTTCGGCAGCTGGACGGCGGCGGCGTTGTCGTTGCTGGTGATCGGTCGTATCGCGCTCGCGCGGCGGTACCCCGGCAGCAAACTGGCCATGTTTGCAGTGCTGGTGGCCAGCGGCGTCGCAGCGGCGTTCACCTGGCAGGGCTGGGCGGATTTGCCGGCGGTGGTGGCGATGGTGCTGGGCACCGTCGGCATGTTCCTGCTCCGGGGGATTCCCATGCGCATCACCCTCGGCCTGGCCGCCGTCGCCTGGGCCGTCAGCCACATTCTCGCCGGCTCCATCGGCGGCACCGCCGCCGAAACCCTCGTGTTCATCACCAACGCCATCACCATCTACCGCCTCTACCGGGCCCAACAGCGTTATCCCAAAGCCTTTCGGGAGTATGCGGACGTAAGCCCAGAAAACCCGGCTCATCAACCCAAAATCCGAAACCGCTAAACGGATACCCACCAACCCACAAAGCGCCACTCTCCTGCGCATTTATCGCCAAGTGTTCATCGTTCCCCAACCCGCTGGCGTTGTCAGTTCCCTGATAAGGGCGAACCAAGTTCGGAGAGCGGGGTAGGTAGGGTGTTTCTGCCGGGGAAAAGGTGTCTGAGCGAAGCGAGTTCTTTTCCCCAGAAGAAACACCCTCCCTGCCTCCGCTCCCCCTCCGAAAACAGAAAGCCCAAGCCACCCAAGCACCAAACCCAAAAAATGGCGCACAGCTTGCAACACCCCCTCATCCCCGGAGCAAAACCCCGGAAACCACCGCGAGGCAGGCACCGAAGTGGTGCGACGCCCGCCCCAGTGCGTCAAGAGGAAGCAGCCATGATGAACAAAGAACTGATGACCGCCAAAATACTCGAAGCCAAAGCCACCAAAGGCATCACCTGGGAAGCCATCGCAGAAGCCATCGGCATGTCCCCCGTGTTCACCACCTCCGCCTGCCTCGGCATGAACAGCCTCACCGAAGCCAAAGCCATGGCCCTGTGTGAAACCCTCGGCCTTGATGGCGACGTCGCCACCGCCCTCCAGGTTTGCCCTAAGAAAGCCTGGGACAGCGCCGTCCCTCAGGACCCGCTGATCTACCGCTTGTACGAAGTGGTCGGCGTCTACGGCGACACCATGAAAGCCCTGATCCACGAAAAGTTCGGCGACGGCATCATGAGCGCCATCGACTTCACCATGGACATCGACAAAGAAGAAAACCCCAAGGGCGACCGGGTGGTGGTCACCATGAGCGGGAAGTTCCTGCCTTACAAAGCTTGGTAACTTGGAGGTGCCCGCCGTTGTAGCCTTCCAGGGCGCGGGCGGGCTTGCGGGGTTTGTAGACTTCCAGTCTTGCGGGCGGGCTTGCGGGGTGGTTGGTGGAGTTTTTCTTGGAAAAAGAACTCGCTTCGCTCAGACACCTTTTTCCGGCGAAAAATCCACCAACCACCCCGCGCCGACGGGCATTGGCGGGTTCACAGGGTAAATACCAAAACCCGTCGACTTGAGGCTTTTGTCATTGACTATCCCCCTGCTGCCCGTCGGTAGGGGGGTGTGGGGTGTTTTTCTGGCCGGGAAAAAGGTGTCTGAGCGAAGCGAGTTCTTTTTCCCAGAAGAAAAACACCCCACACCCCGCGTACCCGCGCGCCAAACCAGAAGGCTGGGCGCCAAACCAGAAGGCTAGGCGCCAACCGGGAAAGCCAAGAACCCAAGCCCAACTAGGGCAAGTCAGTAACGGCCCCGGTAGACGCCGAACTCACCACCCGCGCGTACTTGGCCAGCACGCCCCGGGTGAATCGGGGCGCCGGTGGCGTCCAGGCGTTGCGCCGTTTCTCCAGCTCCTCGTCAGAGATCTCCAACAGAATCGAATTGTTCACCGCATCAATGGTGATGGTGTCGCCGTCTTCCACCAGCGCAATCGGCCCGCCCACGGCCGCCTCGGGGGTGATATGCCCCACCACAAAACCGTGGCTGCCGCCGGAGAAGCGACCATCGGTGATCAGCGCCACCTCACTGCCCAGACCCTTGCCCATGATCGCGGACGTCGGGCTCAGCATCTCCCGCATGCCCGGGCCGCCCTTCGGGCCCTCGTAGCGAATCACCAGCACATCGCCGGCCACCACGGTGCCGTCCAGAATGCGTTCCTGGGCTTCCTCCTCAGAATGGAACACCCGCGCGCGGCCGGAGAAATGGGTGCCTTCCTTGCCCGTGATTTTCGCCACCGAGCCCTCCGGCGCCAGGTTGCCGTAGAGAATGCGCAAGTGGCTGTCCGCCTTGATGGGATTGTCGAAGGCGTGGATGATCGCCTGGTCCTCCGGGTAGGGCGCCACATCGGCCAGGTTTTCCGCCAGGGTCTTTCCGGTCACCGTCAGGCAGTGGCCGTGCAGCAGACCGCGGTCCAGCAACAGTTTCATCAGCGGCTGAATGCCGCCAATGGCCACCAGCTCGGACATCATGTAATGGCCGGAGGGGCGCAGGTCGGCCAGTACCGGAACCCGTTTGCCAATGCGCACGAAATCCTCCAGGGACAGCTCCACGCCGATGGTGCTGGCCATGCCCAGCAGGTGCAGCACGGCGTTGGTGGACCCGCCCAGGGCGATCACCACGGTAATGGCGTTCTCGAAGGCGTCCCGGGTCATGATGTCCGAGGGTTTGATGTCCGCGTCCAGCAGCTTGAGCACCGCGGCGCCGGCGGCTTCGCAGTCCGCCAGTTTGCTGTCCGAGACCGCATTCTGGGCCGAGCTGCCCGGCAGGCTCATGCCCATGGCTTCGATGGCCGAGGCCATGGTGTTGGCGGTGTACATGCCGCCGCAGGACCCCGGGCCGGGAATGGCGGTTTCCTCGATCTGTTTCACGTCAATCAGGTTCATGTTGCCCCGGGCGTGAGCGCCCACCGCCTCGAACACGGAGATGATGTCCGTGTGGTTCTCGCCGGGCAGGATGGTGCCACCGTACACGAACACCGAGGGCCGGTTCAGGCGGGCGAGGCCCATCATGCAGCCGGGCATGTTCTTGTCGCAGCCGCCGATGGCCACCAGGCCGTCGAAGCCCTCGCAGCCGGCCACGGTTTCAATGGAATCGGCGATTACCTCCCGGGACACCAGGGAATACTTCATGCCCTCGGTGCCGTTGGCGATGCCGTCGGAAATGGTGATGGTGTTGAAGATCAGGCTCTTGCCGCCGGCCCCGTCGGCGCCCTTGGCGGCTTCCCGGGCCAGGCCGTCGATGTGCATGTTGCAGGGGGTGAGGTTGCTCCAGGTGGAGGCAATACCGACCTGAGGCTTCCGGAAATCCTCGTCGGTGAAGCCCACCGCCCTCAGCATCGCCCGGCTGGCGGACTTGTTGATGCCGTCCACCACCGGTGCCGAGTGCTGGCGTCGCTTGTCCGTTGTCATGCCCTCATCCTCCTGTTTGGTTCAAGCCGTACGTGACCGTGCCATGGTAGTACCGACCAGTTCAACGCCGGCCACGGTCTGCAGTTTTTCGAGCTGAGCCTTGAGCATAGCAACTGGCCGGGAACCCTCCAGAGTCAGGGCAATGTCCAGAACGTCGCCCGTGGCCTCCATCGCCATTTTTGAAATCCGGAAACCCCGTACCCGAACCACCCGGCACAGCCGCTCCAGCGCGGCGGGTTCCTGTGCCATGCGGCAGTTGAGGGTGAATTGCTGACTGGCTGTGTCGTTGCGGGGGCTCATGCGACCTGCTCCTTGCGATGTTGGGTTTTACGGGGTTCGTCAATCATGTCCTTGTTGCTGCCGCCGGCCTTGACGATGGGCCAGACGTTTTCTTCCCGGCTGATGGCCACGTGCAGAAGCATCGGGCCGTTGTAGGCCAGGATCGTCTCGATGCCCCGGCGCATCTGGTCGGTGCGGTCAATGCGCAGGGCGGGGATGTTGAAAGCCCGGGCCATGGCGACAAAATCCGGGTTGTCGTCCAGATCAATCTGGCTTTCCCGGTTGTCGTAGAACAGTTCTTGCTGCTGGCGGACCATGCCCAGGCACTGGTTGTCCAGGATGATCAGCTTCAGCGGCAGGTTGTAGCGCCGGATGGTGGCCAGCTCCTGGGCGTTCATCATGAACGAGCCGTCGCCGGTGACATTGATGACGGTTCGGCTGCGGTCCGAGAACTGGGCGCCGATGGCCGCCGGCAGGCCGAAGCCCATGGTGCCGAGGCCGCCGCTGGTCAGGTGGTGGCGCGGGTGCGCAAACCGGTAGTACTGGGCCACCCACATCTGGTGCTGGCCAACGTCGCAGGCGATCACGGTGTCGTCCCCGGCAATGCCGGAGAGCTGGCGGATGAACGCCGGGCCGGTAATGGGCGCGAGGGACTCTTCGTTATCCGCTGCCCGGAAGCCGCCGGTGGTGTGCCAGGTCCGGCACTGGCTCTGCCAGCCGTCGATGGCCAGGGGTTCGGCTTCGAGGGCAGCGGTAAAGGCGTCGAGGATGGCGTTCAGGTCGCCCCGCAGGGCCAGGTCCGCCGGGCGCAGTTTGTTGATCTCGGCGGCGTCGGCGTCGATGTGGATCAGGCGGGCATTGGGCGCAAACCCATCCAGCTTGCCCGTGGCCCGGTCGTCCAGGCGGGCGCCGACCACCAGCAGCAGGTCGCATTCGTCCACGGCCTTGTTGGCGGCCCGGGAGCCATGCATGCCCAGCATACCCAGATCGTTGGGGTTGTTGCGGCCGGCATTACCAATGCCCTTGAGGGTCACCACGCCGGGCAGGCCGGAGGCCTCGGCAAACGCTCGAAACGCGCCCTCAGCCTGCGCCAGGGAAACGCCGCCGCCGCTGTACAGCAGGGGCCGTTTGGCGGCCTTGAGCATGGCCAGCGCCGGGCCGATGTCCGGACGTTCGGGGGCCGTTACCTCCGCCAGGGCGGGGGCCTCAAGGTGGACGTCGGCCAACAGGATGTCTTTGGGGATATCAATCCAGACCGGCCCGGGGCGGCCGGATTGGGCCAGCTCGATGGCGTCTTCCAGAATGCCGGGCAGGGCGTCCGCGTCCGTCACCAGGTAGCTGTGTTTGACGATGCCCAGGGTCATGCCAAGGATGTCGGTTTCCTGGAAGGCATCGGTGCCGATCAGCCCGGAGGGCACCTGCCCGGTGATCACCAGCAGGGGGGTCGAATCCATGTAGGCGTTGGCAACACCGGTGATCAGGTTGGTGGCGCCGGGGCCGGAGGTGGCAATGCACACCCCCAGGCGGCCGCTGGCCCGGGCGTAGCCGTCGGCGGCCAGGGCGCAGGCCTGTTCGTGGCGGCAGAGCACATGTTCCACGCCCACATCGTCCACCAGCGCGTCGTACAGCGGCATGATGCAGCCGCCGGGGTAGCCGAAAACCGTGTCGATCTGGTGGCGATGGAACGCCTCGAGGATGTGCTGTGCGCCATTCATGGTCGGTGTGTCCTTTTGCTCAGGGCCAGAAAAAAGAAACCCCCGGGACCTTTCGGTGCCGGGGGTTTCTGGTGTCTCTTGTCAGGTTTGTTGCTATCTCACCCGCTTGTCCACGCAGAAGCCCCCGGATGGTACCACCACCACCAGGACGAGCTTCACAAGGACTACCACGGCGTTGAGTTTCATGAGATCAGAAACAGTCTCGTTGATTGATTTCGCAACAGTGATCAAAAAGTACCCCAGGTTTTACCGCCGGCGCAACCCTTAATCCGCGTTTTTGTGGGCAGGCTGCAAAAAACGGGCGGTGAACTCGTCCGCGGGCAGCGGCCGGCTGTACCGGTAGCCCTGCAGGAAATCGCAGTTCTGCTGGCACAGCCAACGCTCGTGATCCTCGGTTTCCACGCCCTCGGCGACGACGGAGAGGCCCAGGCCCCGGGCGAGGCCCAGAATGGACAGGGTGATGGCGCAATCGTCCTCGTCAAACGGCAGGTCGCTGATGAACGACCGGTCGATCTTGATACGGGAGAAGGGCAGGCTTTTTAGCCGGGACAGCGACGAATAGCCGGTACCAAAATCGTCGATGGCTAGCTCGGCGCCGGCTTTCACCAGGCCCTCGAGGACCGAGCGGATGATGTGCAGGTCGCCCTGGATGGCGTCCTCGGTAACTTCGAAGTGCAAAGCGGACACCGGCATGTCGTAAGCGTCGCAAAGCCGGCGAACCTGATCCGGCAGGCTGGAGACCTGAACCTGCTCCGCCGACAGGTTCACCGAGATGGTGGGGATGCTCAGCCCGGCGTCGGTACACAGGCGCCAGTAACCACACACGGCCTGCAACACCCGGTTGCCGAGCGCCACCATCAAGCCGGCGCTGCGGGCCACGTCCAGGAATTCGATGGGGGCGAGCCAACCCCGCTCCGGGTGGTTCCAGCGCACCAGGGCCTCCAGGCTTTCCAGGCGCTGGCCGCTGCGATCCATGATGGGCTGGTAGAACACGTCCAGCTCGGCCCGTTCGATGGCGCTGCGCAGGTCCCGCTCCAGGGCAAAGCGGGAGCGGGCGGTCATCTGGATGGCGGAATCGAACTGGATGGAGCGGGACCGGCCCTCCCGCTTGGCGTGGTACATGGCCGCCTCGGCGCCCCGCAGCAGGTCTTCGGCATCCTGGCAGTCGGAGGGAAACAGGCAGATGCCGAGGCTCACGCTCACGGTCAGGGCCTGCTCGTTCAGGACGATGGGTTCGGCCATGGCGGCGTGAATCGCGCGGGCGATGCACTCCAGGTTGTCCGCGTCCGTGTGGCGGCGAATCAGCAGGGCGAACTCGTCGCCCCCGATGCGGGCCAGCATGTCCTTGCCCCGGGCTTCCACGTCCGCCAGGCGCCGCCCCAGCCCGGCGATGACCTGATCCCCCGCCTGCGGCCCCAGACCATCGTTGATGGATTTCAGGCGGTCGAGGTCCACCCAGATCAGGGCCATGGGATCGCAGCCGTTCCCGGGCAGGCCGTCCATCAGCTGTTCGATGCGTTCTTTCAAAGACCGCATGTTGGCCAGGCCCGTCATGGCGTCATAGCGGTTCATGTACTCAATGGTTCGCTTGGAGTGCAACCAGGCCTCATGGGTGTTGATCAGGCTGATGGTGTCGGCCACCGCCACCGCCAGGGAAATCTCGGGCACGGTCCACTCTCGGCAAGCCCCGTCCTCGATGCACAGCACGCCGCTGAGCCGCTCGCCGTCGAAAATGGGCGAGTCCAGCAGTGCCCCGATGCCTTCCGGCTTCAGGTAGCCCTCCAGGAAGGATCGGGTGCGGGGGTCACTGGCCGCATCGGCCACCGTCACCACCCGTTCGCTGCCGATGGCGTTGAAATAGTCGGGGTGGCTGTCCTGCCGGAGCTCCAGGGTGAACGGCGGCGGCGTTTGTTCCTCGCGGTCAGCCTGGTGCAGCCATTCGCAGCGAATGCGGTCGCGGCCGGCGGAATACAGCCATACCCCGACCCGCTTCACGGACAGCAACCGGGCGATCAGGCCGGTCAGGGCAGCGAGTTTGTCGGCACGGGGCAGCGTGGTAAAGCCTGGCTGATGGCTGAGTTCCATCAGCGCCTTGTGGTAACTGACGAGCGTGTTGCTCTGTCCCATGCAGCGGTTCCCGGTCGTCGGTGGCGCGCGCATGCGCGAATTGGAGGCATGCACATGTGCGGAAAAGGAAATACCCGAAAAATATGGCAGTTGTGTCCCGGCTTGTCCAACCGGACCCGACGCTGGAATACGCATATCCTGTAGCGATTTGTAGCCTTTTTTGTCAATTTGCGTGAATTGGTTCTCACCCGCAGAAATAAACAGAAAGCTGTTTCATACTTTGGTTCCGACATACACTTACCGGAATTCAGGGGCTTGGGAGCACAGCGTGATTAAAGCGTTAACGGCGATTCTGCTTGGCATGGTCTGCCTGGCCCAGCCGCTGTCTTCCCGAGCGGCGGAGGCGCTGCCGGCGCTGTGGAGCGCCCACAGCAAACAGGTGGAGCTGTCCCGGTTTGTGGAGTACTGGCAGGAGCCTGCCGGCGATGAAGTGGCGATCGACCGTGTGAAATCCTTGCCGGACAGCGCCTGGACTCGCAATGGTGGCGACAGCGTGAACCTGGGCTACGGCGACGCGGTGTACTGGTTCCGGGTGCGACTCCGAAACGGCACCGATCAGCTGGCGGAACCGTTCCTGGAAATCGGTTATCCCGTCCTCGACCGCATTGAAGTCTTCGCCCCAACGCCCGTCAGTCGCAACCTGCCGGTGGTGATGGGGGACAAACAGCCGTTCTACGAGCGCCCCATCGACCATCGGAACTTCGTCCTCCCCGTGTCGTTGCCCCCGGCCGCCGATACCGTTGTCTACCTGAGGGTGACCACCACCAGCTCCATGCAGGTGCCGCTCACGCTCTGGAGCCCGGACGCGTTTTACTCCGCCGAACAGTCCCGTGGGCTGTTTGAAGGGCTGTACTACGGCATTGTGTTGGTGATGATCCTCTACAACCTGTTCGTTTACCTGGCGGTAGGGGAGCGGAGTTTCCTGCACTACGTGGGCTACATTACCGCCATGCCCCTGTTCCTGGCGTCCCTGCACGGCATGGCGTTCCAGTACTTCTGGCCCAACGCCACCTGGTGGAACGACCAGTCGATCCTGTTTTTCCTGAACCTGGCGATCGTTTTCGGCGGTACGTTCAGTATCCGGTTTATCAACGTGACCCGGCAGGAGCACCCGTACCTGAACCGTTGGGCCATTGTGATGGTCACCGTGGCGGCCCTGCTGGCGGGCTGCGCCCTGTTTGTGCCCTACCGGGATCTGATCGTGCCCACCATTGTGGTGGCGGCGCTGGGCTGCTCCACCATGCTGCTGCTGAGCGTGGTGCGCTGGATGAAAGGGGAACCGGCCGCCCGCTATTACACCATGGCCTGGGTGTTCATGCTGTTTGGCGGCATTGTGCTGGCCCTGAGCAAGTTCACGGTGCTGCCCCGGAACATGTTTACCGAGAACGCCACCCAGGTCGGCTCGGCGCTCGGAGTGATCCTGCTGTCCATCGCCCTGGCCGACCGGCTCGATCGGGAAAAACGCCGGGCGTTTGAATCCCAGCAGCGGCTGCTGCTGGAAGAGCGGAAGACCCGGATTGCCCAGGAAAAGTCCTTGCGGGTGCAGCAGGAGGCCAACGCCCTGCTGGAACAGCGGGTAAAAGAGCGGACGCTGGACCTGGAAAAACTGAACCAGCAGTTGCTGGAACTGAACGCCACGGATGCGCTCACCGGCCTCAAGAACCGGGGGCACTTTGACGAGGCATTTCGCTCGGCGGTGGTACACGCGTTCCGCTACCAGCAGCCGCTGTCGCTCCTGGTGCTCGACATCGACCACTTCAAGCACTTCAACGATACCTACGGCCACCTGGTGGGAGACGACTGCCTGAAAATGGTCGCGGCCTGTGTGCAGCGCTTTGCCACCCGCCCGGGTGACCTGGCGGCCCGTTACGGCGGCGAGGAGTTCGTGGTGGTACTGCCGGAAACCCCGGATGTGGGGGCCACCCGGGTGGCGGAGCGCATACGCCAGGAAGTGGAAAAAACGCCGTTCCGGGTGTCCGGCGATACCGTGCACGTGACCGTGAGCATCGGCGTGTGCACCGCGCTGCCCGCCAAGGCGGACGCCACCAAGGAAATCTTCCACTGTGCCGATGAGGCGCTCTACGAGGCCAAGGGGCAGGGCCGCAATCGGGTCATCACAGGCACCCAGAATGTGGCCATCACGTTGCCAAAGACGTGAGCCCCGGTGCCGTCGTAACGGTCGCATCCAGCGAGCTCAGTAACGGCCAGGGCTGCTCGGCCTCCAGCGCATAAGCCAGTTCCAAAAGCGTCTGCTCATCGCCATAACGGGCCATCAGTTGCACCGCCACCGGCAGGTTTCGGTCGGTGCGGCCCATGGGCACAACGATCGCGGGCGCGCCGGTGGCGTTGGCCAGGGGCGTAAAGCTGACGTAGCGGGTGAGCCGCTCGAACAATTCATCAAACGGCACCGTGGGGCTCAGGTGGCCCAGTTTTGGCGTGGTTTCGCCCAGGGCCGGCATCAGCACCGCGTCCAGGTGCGTCATGGCGTGGGCGTAGTCCTGCCGGGAGCGGCGCAACCGCCAGAGCGCCGCCGGCAGGCGCCAGAAGTGGCGGCGGAAGTGCCGGTTCAGGCCCTGGGTGAGCCCGTCGGTCCTCGCCGGATCAAACGCCGGGTGCATCAGCGAGCGTCCCCGGGCCAAGACCCCGAACGCCAGCAGGCTCCAGTATAGGGCGAAATCCTGCGGGAAACTGTCAGCGATAGGCACCGGGATGGGCTCGAGGGTGTGGCCGAGGCTTTCCAGTACCCTGGCGGTGCGCTCCACCACGGCCCGTGTGACCGGATCAGTGGGATGGCCGGTGATGGAATCGAACACCAACCCGATGCGCAGTCGGCGGCCCGACGGGCCTCGAACGTGGCCGACATGCGGCAGCGAACGGTCCGGGCGGGCCTGCTCGGCATGGGCGATGAAAGCGGCGGTATCACGGACCGAACGGGTCACCACACCGTCGCTCAGGATGTTGATGGGCAAGTTTTTGGCGGCGTCGTTATCCACCACCCGGCCCCGGGTGGGTTTCAGGCCTACCAGGCCGCAGCAGGCCGCCGGGATGCGAATGGAGCCGCCGCCGTCGTTGGCGTGGGCGATGGGCACCACGCCGGCGGCCACCAGGGCGGCCGAGCCCCCGGAGGAGGCACCACAGGAATAGTCGAGGTTCCAGGGGTTCCGGGTGGGCTCGCGGTGGACCGGTTCGGTGCTGGCGTTGAAGCCAAACTCCGGCAGGCTGCTCTTGCCCATGCAGCGGTAGCCCTGGGACAGCATCTGCGCCACAAACGGGCTGGTGTGGCGGGCCTGGGTGGCGGGAAAGGCGGCAGAGCCATGGCCGGTGGCCAGGCCGGCGACGTTCATGTTGTCCTTGATGAACGTTGGCACGCCAGCGAACGGGCCCCGATTGGCCGCAGACGGTGCGGCGTCTGCCGCCGCCTCGGCCTTCGCTGCCTCGTAGCGCTCGGCCACCACCCCGTTAAGCACCCCATTGGCCGCCTGCGCCCGGGCAATGGCGGCCTGAGTAACGTCCAACTGGGAGACGTCGCCACGGGCAAGGCGCTCGGCCAGGCCGGTGGCGTCCAGTTCGCCGAGGGCGTCGTCCGTGTAGGTGTGAAAGTGGCTGGGGCTGGAACCGGGGCGTTCGGCGGTCATCGGTGGCATCCTTTTCTTCGCTTGTTACTCGCAGTAAGCTGTTGGTTATTCACACGTATAAGACACCATCATGGCTGCAATCGACCTCGCTGTCCGAGTCTTTTTAGGCGTTTTTTTCCTGATGATCGGTCTTCAGTTCACGGCGCGGGCGCTGGGGCTGTACAACCGCATGGGGTTTTCCCACATCCATTACGGCCGCCGTGGTTCGGCGCCCTGGTGGCACCGGCACACGTTCAACCTCTTTCGGGCGGCCATACTCGCGGTGTGCCTGGTGCGAATTGTGGCGGATATTGATCCGTGGCTGGGCCGGATTTCCTGGCTCTATCACGGCCCGGTTTTGCTGCTGGGCGTGGCGTGCCTTCTGGGGTCCTTTACCGCCATCAACTACCTGCAGGCGTACATGCACGAAGATTGGCGTTCAGGCCCGGCCCGAAGCGGCGATTCGCCTCGGCTGCTCATGGAGGGCCCCTTCGGCCGGTCGCGGAACCCTCAGTTTCTCGCGGTGATGCTGGGCCAGCTCGGCTTTTTCCTGGCACTGCCCAGCGTGTTCTCGCTGGTCTGCCTGTTGGTGGGGGTTGTCGTGCTCGCTCGCCAGGCACGCTCTGAGGAAACGGCGCTGGCGGAGCGCTTTGGTGCAACCTACCTGGCCTATCGGGATCGGGTGCCCCGGTGGTTTGCTGTCAGGCGGCCCGCTTTCGGGCGTCCTTGATCACGTCGTAGGCGTTGCTGATTTCCCTAGTCCGTTCTTCGGCCATCTCCCGCATGCTCTCGGGCAGGCCCTTACCGGCCAGTTTGTCCGGGTGGTTTTCACTCATCAGTTTGCGATAGGCCCGTTTGATCTCCGTATCCGTGGCGCTGGCAGAGACGCCCAGCACCTTGTAGGCATCCGCCAGTTGCTGATCGCTGGTGCGGGCCTGGCCGCCGCCCGCGTGGCCGGAGCGCGCGCCCCGCAGCATGGCCTCCAGCTGGTCCACCTGGCTCTCCGGGAGCCCCAGGCGGCGCGCAATGCGCACCAGCATCTCGTGCTCGGCCGGGTGCAGCACGCCGTCCGCGGCCACTGCGGATACCTGCACCTGCAGGAACATCTGCAGCAGGGCGGGCTGGCCTCCGCTGATGCGCAGGAACCGGTCCAGCTCGGCGTCCAAATCGAACCCCGGCTCCTTACCCCGCTGGAAGGCGGCCTTGGCGGCCGCCCGCTGGGCCTCGTTCAGGCGGAAGCGGGCGAACAGCGTTTCCGCCATCTCGATTTCGTCCCGGGTAACCACGCCATCCGCCTTGCACAGGGCACCCATCACCGCAAACACCGATTCGGCGAACCCGTTCTGCAGGTCTTGTAGACGGCCCACCAGGCGGCTCTTGGCCCGGTTCAGCAGGAACGCGCCAATGGCGGCACCGATGATGAAGCCAGGGAATCGGCCAAACGCGTAGCCAATCAGGCCGCCGATGATCATTGCAAACAGCATTCTTGAGTCCTTTTTGCGCCAGATACGACACCCGAATATACGGGTTTTTCAGCCAGGATTCATGAACAGGGCGTCATCCACCGGGTCCTGCTGGCCCGGGCCGAGGAAGCGCTCGGCGTATCGACGGTACACCCCTGAGCGGACGAACAGCCGGAACACGTCGCCGTCGATGTGCCCGTCCCGGACCATGCCGGCCATGATGTCCAGGGCTTCGTTCAGGGTCTTGCCACGCTTGTAGGGCCGGTCCACGGCGGTCAGCGCCTCGAACACGTCCGCCACCGCCATGATGCGCTCGGGCAGGCTCATCTCCCCGCCGGTCAGGCCGCAGGGGTAGCCTTTGCCGTCCATGCGTTCGTGGTGGGTGCCGGCCAGGCGGGGTACGTTGGCCAGACGGTCGGGCAGGGGCAGGGCGTCCAGCATGCAGATGGTCTGCACAATGTGTTCGTTGATCTTGAAGCGCTCCTCCGGGGTGAGGGTGCCCCGGGCAATCGTGAGGTTGTGGATCTCACCGTGGTTGTAGGCGTACTCGGGCAACGGCATGTCAAAGCCCCAGCGGTTGCGGGGATCGTCCCGGGTGACGGGTGGCCGATGTTCGCCCCAGGGGCGCAGGTGTTCCGGGCGATCGGCCAGCAGCGGTTCGGTCGCCGGCAGGGCCGGTTCGGGCCGGTCCTGGAGCCGGCCCTGTTCGTCGCCGGACAGGCCCAGCCGGTCGCTGAAATGCCGCTGCCAGGTGATCTCACCGAGCGCGCGCACTCGCGCCTGGTCTGCCTCGCTCATGAACTCGCCGCCCTGGTTGGCCCGGGCGACGAACGCAAAGTCTTCCTGCAGCCGGGCCTCCTCGGCCTGCCGCCGCGCGGTCGCGGTGGCGTCGTCTTCGCCGGCCAGGCGGGCCTCCAGGTAGCGGATCTGTGCATCCCGATGCAGCACCTCGAAGCGGGTGCGGATCTCATGGATGCGGTTATGAAGGGTTTCGAGCTTGACCGATTTGTCCACTACGTATTCGGGGCTGGTGATCTTGCCGCAGTCGTGCAGCCAGGCGGCCAGTTGGAACTCGGCCCGTTCCTCGTCGCTGAGACCAAAGCCGGCGAACACGCCGTCCTTACTCGCTTCCGCTTCTTCCAGAATCATCTGGGCCAGCAGCGGCACGCGCTCGCAGTGGCCTCCGGTGTACGGGGATTTGGCGTCAATGGCGTTGGCCACCAGCCGGATGATGCCATCCAGCAGGGCCTGCTGGCTTTCGATCAGTTCCCGGGTCTCAATCGCGACGGCGGCGGAACCGGCGATTTCGTCGACAAAGTGGATCAGATCGTCGCTCAGTTGGGTGTGTTCCCCCAGTTCCATTTCGATGGCCAGCACCCCAACGAGCTTGTGGCGCCGGTTGCGCAGAATGGCAAACACGGGGTGGCCAGTGATGGTGCTGCGCAACTGTTGAATGAGGTCGTGATCATTCAACGCCGGATCAATGGGCGTGATGGTGGGCGGCAGCCCGCTGTGGCTGTCGGCCGCCAGGCGCAGCGTTCGTTCGGCCCGTTCGAACAGGTAAATGCCGCCTCGCTTCTGGCCGAGAATACGGGTGAGCTGGGTCAGGATGTCCTTGAGTAACTGGTTCAGGTCCTGGCCACGGTTCAGCACGGAGGCGATGCCCTGGAAGCTGTGGATGGTGCGGGCCATATCGTCCAGGGCCACGCTGAGCTGGCGAGCCTCACGGATATGGGAGTCGGAGCGCACGGGGGTATCAAACCGGAACCGGGACAGCCGCCCGACCTGCTCGGTGAGCTGCTCCAGCGGCCGCCCGACCCGCCGCCCCAGCACCCATCCCAGCACCAGCAACAGCAGCGCCAGGGCGCCGGCGATCACCGTTTGCCGGGCCAGGGCGCGCCAGACATCGGCCAGCAGTTCGTCCGAGGGAATCGCGACGGCAACGGACATGGGGGTGGCGGCCAGGGCTGAGAGGGATTCCCGGAATCCGTACCAGTCCCGGCCGTCCTCGGTGAACCGCGCCGGCTTGCCCTGAACGGCTATGGTCCTGGTCAGGGCCCGGGTAAGCACCGGGTCGGTGGGGCCGACCTCACCGGTGCCGGCCAGGCGCTGACCGTCGGCGTTCACAATGGCGATGCGGGTGCCCGGGGTCTGGCGCAACTGGCGCAGTTGCTGGTCCAGATCGTTGACAGTGACATCAATGCCGAACACCGAGGTGGCGCCGCCTGGGCCGGCCGCGTCGCCCCGGCGGGACAGGGTCAGGCCGGTCTCGCCGGTGGTGAAGAAGCGGTAGGGTTCGGTCAGTTCAGTGCGACCGGAGTTGACCGCGCGGGTGAACCAGCCCCGGCTGCGGGGATCAAACCGGTACGCCGGTTTGTCCAGGGTGATCAGGGGCGAAAGGCTGGCGTCGTAGTACGTCCACTTGCCCTCGGAGGTGCCGCTGCTGCGGTCGATGCTTTGCAGCAGGTAGCGAGCCTCGGCGGGGGCGTCGGGAAACCCGGCCATCCCCGGCCGGAGCTTGCGCAGCAGAAAGAAATCGCCGGTGCCCCAGCCGGCGTATACGGCACTGACAATGTCCCCGGATGACAACACATCGGCCAGGACAGACAGCCGGGATTGCCGCTCGTCCCGGCTGCGCATGCGGGTCAGCGGATCGTGGCTGAGCACCGCCAGGGCCGTTGCCGGCGGCGCGGTGATGGCGTGCAGGCGGTCGTCCACGCTCACCGCCAGTTGGCGGGCAGCGGCGCCGGCGGCCGTCACCTTGGCGTTTTCCATGCCCCGGAAGCTCTGGCCAATCAGCACCAGGGCCAGCACCAGCATGCCCAGAGTAATGGCGGAGGCAATCAGCAGGGCGAGGGAGACCTGCGCCTTCTGGCGGGCACGTAGGCTTTTATGCGACGGTTCGGACGGCATTAGGCTCTCTCGTTGATCTCACGCTTCGCCGGCAGGGCGCGCCGGGCGAGGGAAGCGAAGGACGGGCGTATTCATAGCCTAGTCTGGCTGGGGGAAAATGCGCGCCTGGGAGGTAAGGCTCATGACACTGGATTTATTCGATGACGACGACGGCGCCCGCCAGGCGGTGGAAACCTTGGCGGAGGGCGCAGTTGTGCTGCGGGGGTTCGCCCGGGCCGACGGCCCGTATCTTATGGCCGGCATTGAGGCGGTCACCGGATCAGCGCCGTTCCGGCAGATGCAGACGCCCGGTGGCCGCACCATGTCTGCGGCGATGAGCTGTTGCGGCCCGCTGGGTTGGGTGACGGACCGGCGCGGCTACCGGTATCAGCCGACCGATCCGCTCAATGATCAGCCCTGGCCGGCGATGCCCGGGGCCTTCCGGGGATTGGCGGTGCGGGCGGCCGAGGCCGCCGGCTACCCCGGATTCGCCCCAGACGCCTGCCTGATCAACCGCTACCAGCCCGGCGCCCGCATGGGGCTGCATCAGGACCGGGACGAACAAGACCTGAGCCAGCCCATCGTATCGGTTTCCCTGGGCCTGCCGATGGTCTTCCAGTTCGGTGGTGCTCGCCGCCAGGACCCGGTGATTCGGGTGCCGCTGGCCCACGGCGACGTGGTGGTGTGGGGTGGTGTCTCCCGGCTCTGGTACCACGGCGTGCTCACGCTGCGGCCGGGCGATCATCCGCTGACCGGAGACTGCCGATACAACCTGACGTTCCGAAAAGCCCGCTGAGGCGCAAGCCGGTGTCGGTCAGGTGGTCGCCTGACGCTCGCTGAAGTCCTTCACCCGTGAGACAAAGTCGCTGAAGCGCGTGCCCTGGATCAGCACGTGGGCCTTCAGGGCCTGTTCGGCCTTGGCCTCGTCGCCGGCCTGGATAGCTTCAAAGATGGCCCGGTGTTCCTCGCTGGAATTGCTCACCCGGTTGCGCACCTGCAACTGCAGACGCCGGTAGGGCTTGAGCCGCTGCTTGAGCTGGCGGGTCTCGTTGGCCAGGTAGGTGTTGTGGCTGGCGGCGTAAATGCAGTTGTGGAACTCTTCGTTCTCGTAGTAGTACACGTCCGGATCCGCCATGACGTCGGGGTCTTCACACCGCGCCAGGGCCTGGGCCAGGGCGTCCAGCTCGGACGGGCGAATCCGCCGGGCGGCCAGGCGGCCGCACATGCCTTCCAGCTCCGCCATCACCTCGAACATTTCCACCAGTTGATCAATGCCGATCCGCGCCACAAACGTGCCTTTCTTGGGCTGAACGTCCACCAGCCCGCTCACCGCCAGTTGCTGGATCGCCTCCCGGATGGGGGTGCGGGACACATCGTAGCGCTGGGCCAGGGCTTCCGGGTCCAGGCGGTCACCGGGTAGAAGCCTCCCGTTGATGATGTCGTTTTCCAGGATGTCCTTGAGCTTCTGCGCGTTCGATCGTTTGGTGGCCATCGGGCGGTGTTCCATTTAATGTCCTTCGGTATTGACAAAGTATACGTCGAAACCAATGATGTATACATCAGTACGAGCTGATAGATATTACAAAAACAATTTTTTGGAGAACGATGATGAACAAGCGTTTCGCAAAACTGGCGATAGCTGCCTCCTTTTCCGTTTTCTTCACCGGTGCCGCCCTTGCCGACACCACCCTGCGCGTTTCCCACCAGTTTCCCGGCGGTAAAGGGGACGTTCGCGACGAAATGGTCCAGCTGATGGCCCGGGAAGTGAAAGACGCCAACGTGGGTCTTGAGCTTCAAATCTACCCCGGCCAGTCCCTGTTCAAGGCCAAAGAGCAGTGGGGTGCCCTGGTGCAGGGCCGCGTGGACATGATTTCCCTGCCCCTGGATTACGCCAGTGGCCGCCACCCCGAGTTTTCCGCCACGCTGATGCCGGGCCTGGTCCGTAACCACGAGCGTGCCGAGCGCCTGAACCATTCCAAGTTCATGGACATGATCAAGAAGGTGATCAACGATGCCGGCGCCCGCGTGCTGGCGGACGCCTGGCTGGCAGGTGGTTTTGCGTCCAGCAAGGAATGCATCACGTCACCGGATACCGCCAAGGGCCAGACCCTGCGTGCTGCCGGCCCGGCCTTTGACGAAATGCTGGCGGCCGCCGGCGCGTCCATCGCGTCCATGCCGTCGTCTGAAATCTACACTGGCCTTCAGACCGGCGTTCTGGACGGTGCCAACACCTCGTCCGGTTCGTTTGTGTCCTATCGCATCTACGAGCAGGTCAAGTGCCTGACTGCGCCGGGCGAGAACGCCCTGTGGTTCATGTACGAGCCCGTGCTGATCTCCGAGCGCAGCTGGGATCGCCTGAACAAGGCGCAGCAGGATGCCCTCGTCGCCGCCGGCAAGAAAGCCGAGGAATACTTCTCCAAGGAAGCCGCTGGCCTGGACCAGAAGATGGTGGACGTGTTCGCCAAGAACGGCGTCAAGGTGGTCAAGATGAGCCCGGAAGACTACAACGCCTGGCTGGATATCGCCAAGAAGAGCTCCTACAAGACCTTCGCGGAGAAGGTGCCCAATGGCCAGGCGCTGATCGACGCGGCGCTGGCCGTGGAGTAAGCCCTTCCGGAGGTCTTTCCTGTCTGACTCGCCGGGCCGCCCAGGGCGGCCCGGCAGTCCACACCCTTTCTGGTTCTGAACGTTTCTGGGGTTGAACTATGTCCCGATCTTCCAATGTGGGCGACACGCTGTCCGGCGATTCGCACCCGAAGGCACCGTCACGGCCGCTCAGCGGACCTATTGGTGGCTATATCCGCTGCATGGATGCGCTGTCCCTGGCGGCGGCCATGGTCGCCGGTGCGCTGCTGGCACTGGGGGTGATCGTTGTCGTCGAGATGGTGGTCGTGCGCTACGTGCTCGGGCAGAGCACCACCTGGCAGACCGAGCTGACGACCTTTTCCATTACCGCGGCCATGCTGCTGGGCGCGCCCTACGTGCTGAAAACCGGCGGCCATGTGGCCGTAACCGTTCTGCCGGACCACCTGCGCGGCTTGCCTCAGAAGCTGATGCAGCTGGTGGCGTCCCTGGTCGGGCTGGCGTTCTGCCTGGCACTGGCCTACGGCGCCTGGCACTACTTCTTTGAGGCGTGGAACGGCGGCTGGGAAACCGGCACCGTGTGGAACCCGCCGCTGTGGCCGGCCATTCTGCCGTTCGCGGTGGGCGCCAGTCTGTTGTCGCTGCAGTACGTGGCGGAAATGCTGCGGGGAGGAGCCTGAGCATGGATCCGGTAACAAGTGGTTTTCTGGTGGTTGGCGCCCTGCTGTTGCTGATGGCGATAGGGACGCCGATTGCGTTTGCCCTGGGCGCCGTTTCCCTGGGCGCCCTGGTGCTGGACCGGGGCTTTACCGAGCTGGTCTATTTCGGGGAGACCTTCTTCGGCAACATGTCGACCTTTGAGTTCGGCGCCATTCCCATGTTTATCCTGATGGGCGCCGCGGTGGCGTCCTCGCCCACCGGCCGGGACCTGTATAAGGCCCTGGACCTGTGGATGGGCAAGCTGCCCGGGGGGCTGGCGATTTCCAACATCGCCGCCTGTTCCATCTTCGCGGCTCTGTCCGGCTCCTCGCCGGCCACCAGCGCCGCCATTGGCAAGCTGGGCATTCCCGAGATGCGCAAGCGGGGCTATCCGGACGGCGTCGCCGCCGGCTGCATCGCCGCGGGCGGCACCCTGGGCATCCTGATTCCGCCTTCCGTGACCATGATCGTCTACGGCATTTCCACCGAGACCTCCATCGGCCGGCTGTTCATCGCCGGTGCCCTGCCGGGCCTGATGCTGGCGGGCCTGTTCATGGTGTGGACGCTGATTGCCTGCCGTCTGGCAGGCGGCTACGACACCCCCAATCCGGTGGCCGAGATGGCCGCCCAGGTCACGGAGAATGTGAAGGGCAATATGCGCGCGCTGATACGCGTGCTGCCGTTCCTCGCCGTGGTGCTGAGCATCCTGTTCGCCCTCTACGGCGGTGCTGCCACGCCCTCGGAAGCGGCCGGCGTGGGCGCGTTCCTGTGCCTGGTGCTGGCGATCATTGTGTACCGCATGTGGCGGGCCAAGCCCATCGGCGACATCATGCGCGACGCCCTGCGGGAGAGCGTGATGATCATGCTGATCATCGTCGCGGCGGAGATTTTTGCCTTCACCCTGTCGTCCCTGTTCATCACCCAGACGGTGGCCCAGGCCATTGCCGATATGGAAGTGAACCGCTGGGTGCTGATGGGCATCATCAACCTGTTCCTGCTGGTGGCGGGCTTCTTCCTGCCGCCGGTGGCGGTCATCGTGATGGCGGCGCCGATCCTGCTGCCGATCATCCTTGCCGCCAACTTCGATCCCTACTGGTTCGCCGTCATCCTCACCATCAACCTGGAAATCGGACTGATTACCCCGCCGGTGGGCCTGAATCTGTTCATCATCAAGGGCATCGCACCGGACATCGCCCTGCGGGACATCCTGATGGGCAGCCTGCCGTATGCCCTTTGCATGGTGCTGGGCATCGTACTGCTGTGCCTGTTCCCGCAAATCGCCCTGTGGCTGCCCAACCTGATCATGGGGCCGGCGTCGTGAGCGGTGTCGTCGTGAAGGCTTCAACGAGGGATGGATCATGAACATGAACATGAGTTTTCTGCAGGAGCTGTTCAGCAGCATTACCCAGCGGGATGCCCTACAGCGCCGGCTGGGCAACCGAAAGCACCCTCATGACGCCGAGGGCATGGTGGCGGCCTGCGAGGAGCTGCTTGAGAGCGACGGCGAGGCCACCGGCATCGTGCTTGCCGGCCGTGCCCTGGACATCTACAAGAGCCTGGACAAGCCCGAGAAACGCCGCTTCTTTGAAACCCTGGCCACCCGGTTCGCGGCCGATCCGGACGCCATCGACCGGGCCTACCGGACCTACCGGCACGATCGCTCGAACCAGAGCCTGGCTCTGCTGTTTGAAGCCTCGGAGCCCCAGCGCCAGGAACTGCTCCGCCGGCTCAACCTGGCCCACGGCGCCACCTACGAGCTGGTGCTGATGCGCCAGGATTTCCTGGCCCTGATGAAGGACCACAAGGATTTCGAGCCCATCAACGCCGATTTTGTGCACCTGTTCGGCTCCTGGTTCAACCGGGGTTTTCTGGTGCTCAAGCGCATTGACTGGAACACGCCGGCGGCCATCCTGGAGAAGATCATCCGCTACGAGGCGGTGCACAAGATCCAGGGCTGGGACGATCTGCGCCGGCGCCTGGACGCCCGGGACCGCCGCTGCTTCGGGTTCTTTCACCCGGCCATCGGCGACGAACCGCTGATCTTTGTGGAAGTGGCGCTGACCAAGGGGCTGCCGGACCGCATCCAGCCGATCCTGTCCAACGATCACTACGATATTGCCGACCCGAGCCTGGCGGACTCCGCCGCGTTTTTCGGCATCAGCAACTGCCAGGTGGGGCTGCGGGGCATCTCCTTCGGCAACTTCCTGATCAAGCAGGTGGTGCAGGAGTTGAAGCAGGAACTGCCGAACCTGCGCAACTTCGTGACCCTGTCGCCGCTGCCGATGTTCCGGGACTGGCTCGCGACCACCCAGCGGGACGAGCCCGAGTTGCTGACGCCGGACGCACAGGAGGCCCTGGCGCTGCTGGATAAGCCGGACTGGGCGGAGGACGAAGAACAGGCGGCGCGGGTCAATGAAGTGATCCGGCCGCTGGCGGCCCGCTACCTGCTCAAGGCCAAGAACCGGGACGGCCTGCCGCTGAACCCGGTAGCCCGTTTTCACCTGGGCAACGGCGCGGAGTTGCACCGCATCAACGGCCTGGGGGACGTGTCCGCCCAGGGTATGAAGCAGTCCGCGGGGCTAATGGTCAACTACCTGTATGTGCTCGAAAACATCGAGCGAAACAACGAGAAATACACCACCGATGGCGAGATTGTCTGCTCACAGAGTGTGCGTGAGCTGAGCAGACTGGGCCGGAAACTGTTTCAGGGGGAACCGGAAAAATGAACCACAACCTGTTTGCCACATTCAACGCCCGGATGCAGGCCCGGGGCACGGCCAACTTCATCACCACGCCCGAGGGGGACACCTACTCCTACGCTGACGCCATCACCGCCACCGAGCGCCTGGCCGGCGCCCTGAAAGCCCTCGGCGTCCAGCCCGGCGACCGGGTGGCGGTGCAGGTGGACAAGAGCCCGGAAGTGATCCTGCTGTACCTAGCGTGCCTGCGGGTGGGCGGCGTGTACCTGCCCCTGAACACCGGCTACACCGCCGAGGAAGTGGGTTATTTCCTGGGGGATGCGGAGCCGGCGTTGTTCGTTTGCCGGCCCGAAGCCAAAGACGCCGCCGAGGCCATTGCCAAAGAAACCGGGTGCCCGAAAGTGGTCACCCTCGGCACCCATAAAGACGGCACCCTGATGGACGCCGTGGCCGGTGCCGAACCGTTCACGGGCATCGAGCAACGGGACAAGGATGACCTGGCGGCCATCCTGTACACCTCGGGCACCACCGGCCGCTCCAAGGGCGCCATGCTCACCCACAACAACCTGGCCTCCAATAGCGCTTCCCTTCAGGAAGCCTGGCGCTTCACCGAGGCGGACCGGCTGATCCACGCGCTGCCGATTTTCCACACCCACGGCCTGTTCGTGGCCTGCAACGTGATCCTGATGGCCGGCGCCAGCCTGTACTTCATGGCCAAGTTTGATCTGGACCAGATCATCGGTGCCATGCCGGACGGTACCTCGCTGATGGGCGTGCCGACCTTCTACACCCGCCTGCTGCAGGACGAACGCCTGACCGCCGAGCTGACTCGCAACATGCGCCTGTTCACCTCCGGCTCCGCGCCGCTCACCGCCGAGACCCACCAGAAGTTCCAGGAGCGCACCGGCCACGCCATTCTCGAGCGGTACGGCATGACCGAAACCAACATGAACACCTCCAACCCCTACGACGGCGACCGCATCGCCGGCACCGTGGGGCTGCCCCTTCCAGGCGTGGAAATCCGTATCACCGACCCGGAATCCAGTAACCATGAACCGCTGCCCAACGGCGAAATCGGCATGCTGGAAGTGCGCGGCCCCAACGTGTTCAAGGGTTACTGGCGGATGCCCGAAAAGACCAAGGCCGAACTGCTGGACGATGGTTTCTTCATCACCGGCGACCTGGCCGTGATCGACGAGCGCGGCTACGTGCAGATCGTCGGCCGGGACAAGGACCTGGTGATCTCCGGCGGCTTCAACGTCTACCCGAAGGAAGTGGAGCAGGTCATCGACGCCATGGACGGGGTGGTGGAATCCGCCGTGATCGGCCTGCCGCACCCGGACTTCGGCGAAGGCGTCACGGCCGTGGTGGTCAAGGAGCCCGGCGCCCCCCTCACCGAGGCGGAGATTATCGACAACCTGGCGGACCACCTGGCCAAGTTCAAACAGCCCAAGCGGGTGTTCTTTGTCAGCGCGCTGCCCCGAAACACCATGGGCAAGGTGCAGAAGAAGCAGCTGCGGGATGAGTACAAGGATACGTACGCGGGGGCGTGAGGGCGGTCACGCCACCTGCCCGGCCGCCACACCGGATGCCCAGGCCCACTGGAAATTGTGGCCGCCCAGGTGGCCGGTGACGTCCACCACCTCGCCGATGAAGTACAGGCCGGGATGGTCCAGGGCGGCCATGGTTTTGGACGAGAGCTGGCGGGTGTCGACGCCGCCGAGGGTGACTTCGGCGGTGCGATAGCCTTCGGTGCCGGCGGGTTTGAGGGTCCATTCGGCGAGGGTGTAGGCGATCTCATCCAGCTCCGGGTTGCGGTAGGCCTGCATGGGGCCGTGCCAGCCCTGGAGCTCGTTGAAGGCCTGGGCAAAGCGCTTTGGCAGGCGCTGGTTCAGGTAGCTGGCCAGCGTCGCCTGGGGCCGCTCCCGTTTTAGGGTGTGCAGGGCGTCCGGCAGGGTTTCGGTGGGCAGCAGGTTGATCTTCAGGGCGTCCCCGGGCTGCCAGAAGCTGGAGATTTGTAGCATGGCCGGGCCGCTCAGGCCCCGGTGGGTCACCAGCATGGGCTCGCGGAAGCGCTGCCCGCGGCAGCTCGCCGCCACTTCGCAGCTCACCCCTGACAACGGGGCAAGGTGGGTTTTCAGCTCCGGCGGCAGGGTGAAGGGCACCAGCCCGGCGCGGGTGGGCAGCACGTCCAGCCCAAACTGCCGGGCCAGCTCGTAGCCAAAGCCGGTGGCGCCCATGGTGGGAATCGACAGGCCTCCGGTGGCGACCACCAGGGACTCGCAGGTGAGGGCGCCGGCGCTGGTGGCGAGCCGGTAGCCGCCGTCTTTTCCTTTCTCCACCGACTGCACCGACGTATTCAGGCGGATGTCCGCCCCCGCCCAGTCGCATTCCGTCAGCAGCACGTCCAGCAGATCCTTGGCGCTGTCCCGGCAGAACAGTTGTCCTGGGGCCTTCTCCTCATACTCAACACCGTGTCGGTCCACCAGGTCCAGGAAGTCCTGTGGGGTGTAGCGCTTGAGCGCGGAGATGCAGAACGCCGGGTTGTCCGAGAGGAAGTTGGCCGGCGTGCTGTTCAGGTTGGTGAAGTTGCAGCGGCCACCGCCGGACATGAGGATTTTCTTGCCGGCCTTGTTGGCGTGGTCCACCACCAGCACCCGCCGGCCCCGGTAGCCGGCGGTGGCGGCGCACATCAGCCCGGCGGCGCCGGCGCCGATCACCACGACGTCATAGCGCTTGCCGGGCGCCTTTACGGAGGCGCTGTCTGTGGGGCCGGTTTGAGGGCCAGAGGGTCGGGTCATACGGGCGTTACCTGAGGGAAGAACCTGCCTGCCGAGGCGAAAACGGCAGGCAGTATATCAGGCCTCCGGCAGCCGGACCGCCCCCTCCATGTAGAACGCCGCCTGACCGGCAATGGCCACGCGATCGCCCTTCAACTGGCAGCGCAGTTCGCCGCCCCGGGCCGACAGCTGGCGAGCGTTGAGCGTCTCCCGGCCCAGGCGTTCGGCCCAGAGCGGGGTGAGCACGCTGTGGATGGAGCCGGTCACCGGGTCCTCATCAATGCCGGCGCCCGGGGCGAAGTAACGGCTGACAAAGTCGCCGTCGTCGCCCGGCGCGGTCACGATCAGTCCCTGGTTGCCCAGGGCTTTCAGGCGTCGCAGGTCCGGCGTTGCCTGCCGCACCGCTGCTTCGTTCTCCAGGATCACCAGGTAGTTGGTGTCGTTGGGCACATACAGCGATTCGGCGGGTGCGCCGGGCAGGGCAGCCAGAATGTCCGGCGGCGTTGGCCGGGACTCGGTGCTCAATCGCGGGAAATCCAGAGTGAGCCAGTCGCCGTTCCGGGACACGCCGAGTACACCGCTTTTGGACTGAAAACGGACGGTGTCGCCGGCCCGGCCCAGTTTATGAAACACCACCCAGGCGCTGGCCAGGGTCGCGTGGCCGCACAGGGGCACCTCCGTGGCGGGAGTGAACCAGCGGATGTGGTAGTCCGCCGCCGGGTCGTCCGCCAGGGGCACGATGAAGGCGGTCTCGGAGAGGTTGTTCTCCAGGGCAAGCTGCTGCAGGAGCGGGTCCGGCAGCCACTCTGTCAGCGGCATCACGGCGGCTGGGTTGCCGCCAAACAGCCGGTCGGTGAAGGCATCCACCTGGTAGATCGGGGTTGTGGTGGTCATGTCAGCGTGTCCTCTTGTGGACGGTCAGCGTAGCGGTTGGCGTGGTGCCGGGTAAACCGGGCGAGTTCCCCCGCGCCGTACAGGTGCAGTTCCGGCAGCGGCCGACCGCCGGGGCGCAACACCCAGTGGTCGGGTTCCGGTTGATCCACCCGGAAGCCCAGGCGAGCCAGGCAGTGCTGGTCGCGCTGTACGGAAAGGTCCGGGAGCCCCGTTGCCATCAGGCCAGGGTGATCGGACGACAGGCTCAGAAGATCCTTGCGTGTGCTGTGGCGGGGCGCGCTGAGATCCAGGGGCTCAGCAGCCAGGTCAGGGCAGGGGCGGCAGGCAACGGTCATGGTGAAGCTCCTTTTCCGGTATCGGGTTGGCAGGCGCGGGCGCCGGTATTGTGGCGGGCCCATGTCTGATCACCGTTTCATTCTCCGGCAGCGGCGACGGCCATAACAGAATCAGCTAAAGTGATTTTGAACCGGTACAGAAGCTGATTTTTGTGCGCTGTACTGGTCAGAATGTCGGCGATCTGTACTGCCCAGTTTCGGTGCGGGTCTGGTGCAATGGACTGGCCGGGTAGCGGTGTGGTTTCAGGAGGCAAACATGGGCGTGCTGTATAACCAGGTGGCGGACCAACTGCAGGGATTGATCGTGGAGGGCGTTTACCGGGAGGGGGAACGACTGCCCGGAGTGCGGGTGTTAAGCCGGCAGCTTGGCGTGTCTGTGTCGACGGTGTTGCAGGCCCACCAGACCCTCGAGGCGCGAGGCTATCTTCAGGCCCGGGAGCGCAGCGGCTATTTTGTGCGGCGCCCGGCCCGGGACGTGCCGGAACCGGCGATGCCGAGCCACCGCAGCCGGCCGCTGCCGGTGACCGCCCGGGACATGACGCTGGAACTGTGCGCGGACGAGGAGCGGCGCATGGTACCTCTGGCGACGGCGGTGCCGCACCCGGATTACCTGCCGGTCCGGCAGATCCAGCAGAGCACGCTCTGGGCGGCCCGTCGGGGCCTCGAAACCCTGGATTACGCCTTCCCGGGCAAGGCCTCGTTCCGGCGCCAGATTGCCCAGCGCATGGCCACACTGGGCGTGGTGATCACCCCGGACGACGTGCTGGCCACCAACGGCGCCCAGGAAGCAATCATCATCGCGCTGCGAGCCGTCACCGAGCCCGGAGACATTGTGGCGGTGGAGACGCCGTCCTTTCCCGGTATTCTGCAGGCCCTCGAGGTGGTTGGCCTGCGGGTCATCGAAATTCCCACCCATCCCTCTGAGGGGCTCAGCCTAGAGGGCCTGGCGCTGGCGCTGGAACAGTGGCCCCTGAAGGCCTGTGTGGTGGTCTGCAACCACAGCAATCCCATGGGCGCCCGTATGCCGGATGCCCGCAAACGGGAGCTGGTGTCCATGCTCGCCGCCGCCAACGTGCCGCTGATCGAGGACGATATCTACGGCGACCTGAACCACACCGGCGAGCGGCCCCGGCCCGCCAAGGCCTTCGATCGCACGGACAACGTGATCTACTGCAGTTCCTTCTCGAAGACCCTGTCACCGGGCCTGCGCCTGGGCTGGATGATCCCCGGCCGCCACATGGCCAGCGCCCGCCAGCACAAGTACTTCGTGAACCTGGCGACGTCGTCGATTCCGCAACTGGCCGTGGCGCATTTCCTGGAGCAGGGCGGATACGACCGCTACCTGCGTGCCGCCCGCCAACATTATCGGGAGTCCACCGAGCGGCTGCGCTCCGCCGTCGCCCGGGCCTTCCCGGAGGGAACGGCGGTGAGCCGGCCCCAGGGTGGCTTTGTGCTCTGGGTGCAGCTGCCGGACGGCGTCTCCGGCACCGAGCTGTACCAGCGGGCCCGGGCGGAAAACATCAATGTAGCGCCGGGGCGGATGTTCTCCACCACCAACAAGTTCGAGAACTGCCTGCGGCTGAACGGCGGCAACCCTTGGACGCCGGTCGTAGAGTCAGCGGTACAGCGCCTTGGTATGATGGCTCACGAATTACAAGAATCGCCCTTCAAAAGGAGCCCATCATGACGTCCATTTATGACCAGGATCTTGCCCCGGTTGACGCCAACTACGCGGTGCAGTCCCCGATCGATTTCATTGAACGCACCGCCAGCGTGTATCCGGATTTCACTTCGGTGATTCACGGTGAACAGCGCTACACCTGGGCGGACACCTACGCCCGCAGCCGCCGCCTGGCCTCGGCCCTGAGCGCCCGGGGCATCGGCAAGGGGGATACGGTGGCGGCCATGCTGCCTAACATTCCGGCCATGGTGGAATGCCACTTCGGCGTGCCCATGATCGGCGCCGTGCTCAACACCCTGAACGTGCGCCTCGACGCCGACGCCATCGCCTACATGCTGCGCCACGGCGAGGCCAAAGTGGTGATCGCCGACCGGGAATTCGGCGAGGTGATCAACCAGGCCGTGGCACAGCTGGACACCCCGCCGCTGGTGATCGACGTGGACGACCCGGAATACGGTGAGGGTACCCGGGTGAGCGACCTGGACTACGAGGCCTTCCTGCAGTCCGGCGATCCGGGTTTTGCCTGGCAGTTCCCGGGCAACGAGTGGGACGCCATTTCCCTGAACTACACCTCCGGCACCACGGGCAACCCCAAGGGCGTGGTGTATCACCACCGGGGCGCCTACCTGAACGCCCTGGGCAACCAGACGGTCTGGTCCATGGGTATGCACCCGGTCTACCTGTGGACCCTGCCGATGTTCCACTGCAACGGCTGGTGTTTCCCCTGGACCGTGACCGCCATGGCCGGCACCCACGTGTGCCTGCGCAAGGTGGACCCGCAGGCCATCCTCAACCTGATTCGAAAGCACAAGGTCACGCACCTGTGCGGCGCGCCGATTGTGCTGAATGCCCTGCTGAACGCGCCGGCGGACATGAAAGCGGGTATTGAGCACGAGGTGCGGGCCATGACCGCCGGCGCGGCGCCCCCCGCCCAGGTGATTGGCGGCGTGGAAGCCATGGGCATCCGGGTGACCCACGTGTACGGCCTCACCGAGGTCTATGGCCCGGTGACCGTGTGTGCCTGGAAGGCGGAGTGGGACGAACTCCCGCTGGAAGACCGGGCGCGTATCAAGGCCCGGCAGGGCGTGCGCTATCACACCCTGGCCGGCACCCTGGTGGCGGACCCGAATACCATGGAGCCGGTGCCCAAAGACGGCAAGACCATCGGCGAGATCTTCCTGCGGGGCAACACGGTGATGAAGGGTTACCTGAAGAACCCGAAAGCCACCGCCGAAGCCTTCCGGGGCGGCTGGTTCCACACCGGCGACCTGGCGGTGTGGCACGAAGACGGCTATCTGGAAATCAAGGACCGCCTGAAGGACATCATCATTTCCGGCGGCGAGAACATCTCCACCATCGAGGTGGAAGATGCCCTGTACCGGCACCCGGCGGTGCTGGAAGCGGCGGTGGTGGCCCGCCCGGATGAGAAGTGGGGCGAAACGCCCTGCGCCTTCGTGACCCTCAAGCCAGATGCGGGCACGGTCACCGAAGAGGACATCATCGCCTTCTGCCGGGAGCACCTGGCCCGCTTCAAGGTGCCCAAGACGGTGGTGTTCACGGAGCTGCCGAAGACGTCCACGGGCAAGATCCAGAAGTTTGTCCTGCGGGACCAGGCCAAGGCGCTGAGCTGATTCGGCGCGCTGCCCGTCATGCGCGGTAGGCCCCGGTGTTGTCATTTCGTGACAAAGTGTCAACACCGGTGGCCTGGCCGCTTTCCCCGGCGAGCATCCGCCGAGTAGACTGACTCCACTGTGTGCGTTTTAACCAGGGTTCGCGGCCTTACGAGGTCGCTGAACCGTGCCCGTTCCACGCCCGCCGGCCGGAGGTTGCCATGTCTGCCCATTCACTGCCCGCCAGTTCCACGCCCGTTGACGTCTCGGTGGCGCCGCGCCACATCCGTTTTGATGTGCGTGAAGAGCTGAAAACCCTGTGGCACGGCAACGATGTGTTCCGAACCGCCTTCTTCAACGCGCTGTCGCTGCAGTTTCCCGAGGGGGAGCAGCAATTCATCAACGCCGTGCGCCATTACCGGGATCGCATTACCGATCCAAAGCTGGCCCAGGAGATCCGGGGCTTTATCGGCCAGGAGGCCCTGCACAGCCGGGAGCACAAGGATTACAACGAGGCCCTCAAGGCACGGGGCTACGACGTGGACGCCATCGACCGCCGGTTCCACAAGCACATGGAGTGGGTGCACCGCCTGCCGCCAAGCCGTCAGCTGGCGGGCACCTGCGGCGCCGAGCACTACACCGCGGTGCTGGCCAACGCGATTCTCTCCCATCCGGAGTGGATGGAGGGCGCCACGCCCACCATGCAGCGGCTCTGGCGTTGGCACGCCATCGAGGAAACCGAGCACAAGTCTGTGGCCTTCGACGTCTACCGGGCCTGCATCGGCGACGAACGCCTGCGCCGGGTTGTGTTCCTGTTCGTGACCTACAACTTTTTCAAGTACACCTTCCTGAACACCTGCAGCCTGCTGAAAGCCGAGGGCAAACTCTGGAGCCTACGGACCTGGCTGGGGGGCGTGAACTTCCTGTGGGGCCGGCCGGGTGTGCTGCGGCGCTGCCTGCCGGAGTTCCTGGCGTATTTCCGAAAGGATTTTCACCCCTGGCAGCAGGATAACCGGACCCTGCTTCAGGAGAACCTGCGCCAATTGGAGGCGGAGACCGCCGCCGGGTGATACAGATACTGAAATTACGCCGGGCATGTGCAACACTGAGCCTCCCCAGAACAATGACAAGAAAGGGCGCACCCGACCGAGGTGACGCCCGCCGCCGGAGGCACCCATCATGCGAGTAGGTTTGATCGTCGATTCCGCCTGTGACCTTCCTTATGAGTTCAGCCGCAAGCACGACCTGTTCATCCTGCCGGTGACCGCCCGTATTGACGGACAGATGGTGATCGACGAGCACGATCCCGTGCGCACCCAGGAGTTCTACCAGAGCGGGCTGTTGCAGAAAGGCCATCAGGCCGAAACCGAGGCGTTTTCCGTGCGCCAGATCCACGATCTGTTCATGGAGAAGATCGTCACCCAGTTTGACGTAGCCTTCTGCGAAACCGTGACCCGCAGCCGCAGCCTGATCTACCAGAACGCAACCGAGGCCATGAACAGCGTCATGGCCAACTACGAGAAGGCCCGGGCCGCCGCGGGGCGGGAAGGCAAGTTTTCGATGCGGGTGATTGACAGCAAGCAGATTTTTGCCGGGCAGGGCCTGCTGGCCGCCCACACGCTGAGGCTGATCGAGCAGAGGCTGAGCAAGAACGCCCTGCGTCATGAGGTGGAAACCTTCACCGACCAGATTTATACCTGTGTGATCCCCAGGGACCTGCACTACATTCGCGAACGGGCCCGGCGCCGGGGCGACAAGAGCGTGTCGGCCATGGTGGCGTTCCTCGGCAAGGCCCTGAACATCACGCCGGTGATTTTTGGCCGCGGCGCCGAGGGCCAGCCGACCGTGAAAACCCGCAGCTTCGACGCGGCCGTCGAGAAAGTGATGAATTACGCCGCCGCCCGCGTCGACGCGGGGCTGCTCACGCCCTACGTCAGCCTGTCCTGCGGCCTGAGCTGGACAGAAATTGAGGATCTGCCGGGCCTCAACCGCCTGCGGGACGCCTGTGAGCGCAACGGCGTGGAGCTGTTGCTGTCTCAGATGGGCATCACCAGCAGCATTTACGTTGGCCCCGGCAGCCTGTGCCTGGCGCTGGCCGCCGACCCCCATGCGTTTTCCGACTACCAGTAACGAGACCCTATGACCCGATCCGACACCGACCTGACCGATCAACTGCTTGACGCCCACGTGAAGCACGAGCTGTCCGCGCTGAAGGGCGCCAAGCTGAAGCGATTTGTTGAGGGTGAGGTGGACGAATTGCTTGCCCTGACGGATCGGGTGACGCTGAACCGGCTCAGCAGCCCGGAGCGGGTGATGGGGGTGATTCGACGCATCGTGGTGGAGATGGAGCTGGACCCGGGCATCCCGGAGCTGGCGGCGGAAATGGCCACGGAGGTGCTCAATGCACCAGTGCAGGCTCGCACCGAACTTGGCCAGATTCTCTCCCGGGAACAGGCCACGGCGTTTCTGGAGCAAGCCCTGGAACTGCGCCAGCAGCGCGAACGGGTGATCCGGGAGATCATGGCGCACCCCGTGTACCAGGAACTGGTGTCGAACGTGGTTTACCACGGGCTGGTGAACTACCTGTACGAGGACAACCTGCTCACCCGATCCGTGCCCGGCGTGGGCTCGGTGATGAAGTTTGGCAAGAAGATGGCCAACAAGGCCGTACCCGGGCTGGATGAAACCTTCGAGCGGCGCATCAAGAGCTGGCTGTCCGACAGCCTGCCGGGGCTGATCGCCCGCAGCGAACAGTTCCTGAACCGGGCGCTCAGCGACGAGGAACTCCGGGACAGCGTGACCGCCGCCTGGGTGGCGGTGGAAGACCAGACCATTGGCGATCTGCGGGAGGGCCTGGGCGACCTGCAACTGCAGGAATTCGTGGTGCTGGGCTTCGAGTTCTGGCTGAGCTTCCGCAAGACGGAATACTTTGAAGGCTGCGCCGAGGCGGTGGTGAATCATCTGTTCGCGAAATACGGCGACCAGCCGCTGGCGACGTTGCTGGGCGATGTGGGCGTCACCCGCGAGGTGATCCTGGCGGAGGTGGAGGCCTACGTCCTTCCGATCATGGACGTGCTCCGGGAAGAGGGGTATGTTGAAGCCCTGATCCGGCGCCGTCTGGAACCGTTCTACCGGTCTGCGGCCGCGCGCCGTCTGCTATCGTCCGACACCGCCTGAACCGCGTTTCACGGCCGTGCCAGTCGGCCGTACCGTCTTTTCCGCGTTCAGGAGTGCCGATGGACCTGTTCTGGGCCTACGTTCTGGCCATTACCCTGCTGACCATCACCCCCGGTGTGGATACCCTGCTGGTCATGCGCAACGCCGGTCGCGGCGGCCTGGGGGATGGCTGCCTGACCAGCCTGGGCATCTGCTCCGGGCTGTTCATTCACGCGTCGCTCTCGGCGCTGGGCATTTCCGTCCTGCTGGTGCAGACCGCCTGGGCCTTCACCGGGCTGAAGTGGCTCGGCGCTCTGTACCTTATCTGGCTGGGCATTGGCTCGCTGCGACAGGCGTTTAATCCGTCATCGGCGCCAGCGCCGCAGGTCAGCGCCCGTGCCGACGATCGCCGGCCTGTCGTCTGGCATCAGGCGTTCCGGGAAGGGTTGTTCTCCAACGTATTCAATCCGAAAACCGCGCTGTTTTATATGGCGCTGTTGCCCCAGTTCATTGATCCGGCCGGCAGCGCGCTTGCCCAGTCCCTGTTCCTGGCGGCAATACATTTCGGACTGGCGATGGTCTGGCAGTGCGGACTGGCGTGGGTGGTGGTGCGGTTCCGGGGGCTGGGGGCGAGCGCACGGCTGAAGCGTGCGCTGCACCTGCTGACGGGCGGGTTCTTCGTGGCGATCGGCGCCCGCCTCGCCAGCAGTTAACCGGGGCTGAGGCGGGGCTCAGCGCTCCAGATACTTGAGTTTGTCGGTTTTGCCGTCCCACTCGGCGGCGTCCGGCAGGGGATCTTTCTTCTCGGTGATGTTCGGCCACTTGCCCGCCAGCTCGGCGTTCAGCTCGACAAACTGCACCTGCTCGGCCGGCAGCTCGTCCTCGGAGAAGATGGCTTCCGCCGGGCACTCGGGCTCGCACAGGGCGCAGTCAATGCACTCGTCCGGGTCAATGACCAGGAAGTTCGGGCCTTCGTAGAAGCAGTCCACGGGGCACACTTCCACGCAGTCCGTGTATTTGCACTTGATGCAGTTATCGGTAACGACAAAAGCCATAGTCAGATCCCTGGTGTGTCAGTGGTCAGTCTCATCAGTAAGGCGCATATTGTAGGGAGCGGCCTGCGGGTGAGCAAGCGTGCGCCGGCTATAACCATATGCCCGTCACAGGGTGCTTCCGTGCGGTGTCAGCGGCGCCTTTGCCGCGTCCCTGACAGCGTTCCGCCCCGAATCCTCAGCCCCGCCCTTCAAGCAGTTTTCTGAGCTGGTAGAGCGCGTCGAGGGCCTGCCGTGGCGAGAGGTCGTCCGGGTCCATGTCCGCGAGGGCCTTTTCCACCGGGCCCGGTTCCAGGCTGGCGAACATGTCGCCCTGAAACGCGCCTGCCGCCGGGGTTTCCCGCACCGTCGGCGCGGCCGGGGCAGTGGCCGCGGGTTTGCCGGCCGCCGGGCTGGCGCTGCCCTCCAGATGCGCCAGCTGGGCGCGGGCGTTGCGGATCACGTCCTGGGGAACGCCGGCAAGTTTGGCCACTTGCAGGCCATAGCTCTGGCTGGCGGGGCCATCGTGGACGTTGTGCAGGAACACGATGCTGTCGTCGTGTTCGGTGGCGGTCAGGTGCACGTTCACCGCATGATCCAGATCGTCCGCCAACTGGGTCAGTTCGAAGTAGTGGGTGGCAAACAACGTGTGGCAGCGGATGTTCCGGGCCAGGTGTTCGGCGGTGGCCCAGGCCAGGGACAGGCCGTCGAAGGTACTGGTGCCCCGGCCGACCTCGTCCATCAGCACCAGGCTGTGCTCGGTGGCGTTGTGCAGGATGTTGGCGGTTTCGGTCATTTCCACCATGAAGGTGGAGCGGCCGCCGGCGATGTCGTCGGAGGAGCCCATGCGGGTGAAGATGCGATCCACCGGCCCGAGCGTCGCCCGGTTCGCAGGCACAAAGCTGCCGGTGTAGGCGAGCAGGGCAATCAGCGCCACCTGGCGCATGTAGGTGGACTTGCCGCCCATGTTCGGGCCGGTGATCACCAGCATGCGGCGCTGCTCGTCCATCAGCAGGTCGTTGGGCACGAACGGCTCTTCCAGCAGTTGTTCCACCACCGGGTGCCGCCCTTCCTCGATGTCGAATCCGGGCCGGTCGGTGAACGTCGGCGGTGCCAGGCGGAGGCTGGTGGCCCGCTCGGCAAAGTTGCTCAACACGTCCAGCTCGGACAGCGCCTGGGCGGCATCCTGCAGGGCCGGCAATTGCTCGGCAACCGTCTCCAACACCTCGTCATACAGCGCCTTTTCCCGGGCAAGGGCCCGGCTCTTGGCGCTCAGGGCCTTGTCCTCGAAGGTTTTCAGCTCCGGGGTGATAAAACGCTCGGCGTTCTTGAGGGTCTGCCGGCGAATGTAGTCCACCGGCGCCTGGTCCGATTGGGCGCGGCTGATCTCGATGTAGTAACCGTGTACCCGGTTATAGCCGACTTTCAGGGTGCTGATACCGGTGCGCTCCCGCTCACGGGTCTCCACATCCAGCAGGTACTGGCCGGCGTTTTCACTGATGTTGCGGAGCTCATCGAGTTCGTCGTCGAAGCCTTCGCGAATCACGCCGCCGTCGCGAATCACCACCGGCGGGTTGTCGAGGATGGCCCGGCTGAGCAGGTCCGCGAGATCTGGGTATTCGCCCACGGTGGCGGCCAGCTCGCCGATGTGGCCGGACTGCACCGGCGCCAGTGCCGCCTGCAGGTCAGGCAGGGTCTGAAAGGCGTCCCGCAGGCGGGCCAGGTCCCGGGGGCGGGCAGAGCGCAGGGCCACGCGGGCCAGAATGCGCTCGATATCACCCACCTGCCGCAGCAGCTCGTGCACCGGCTCGTAATGGAAGCCGTCCAGCAGAGCGGCAACCGCCTGCTGGCGCTGCTGCACCACATGGATGTCCCGCAGCGGGCGGTTCAGCCAGCGGCGCAGTTCCCGGGCGCCCATGGCGGTGGCGGTGCGGTCCATCACCCAGGCCAGGGTGTACTGGGTGCCGCCCATCAGGTTGGTGTCGATCTCCAGGTTGCGGCGGCTGGTGGCATCGAGGATCACCGCGTCGTCCCGGCGCTCCCGGGTCAGCTTGCGAATGTGGGGCAGGGCGGTGCGCTGGGTTTCCCGGGCGTACTGGAGCAGGCAGCCGGCGGCGCATATCGCCAGGTGCAGGTCCTCGCAGCCGAAGCCGGTGAGGTCTTTCACCTGCAGCTGTTGCGTGAGGGTGCGCCGGGCGCTGTCCGCTTCGAACAGCCAGGGGCCCTGGCGGCGTACGCCGGTGTAGCCCTCCAGCAGCTCGCCGAAGGGGAACTCTTCGCTGACCAGAATTTCCGCCGGCCGCAGGCGTTGCAATTCACCCTGAAGCGCCTCCGGGTTGTCCAGCTCAGAGACCGCAAAACGGCCGCTGGAAATGTCCAGGGAGGCCAGACCAAAGCGTTCCTTGCGGTTGTAAAGTGCCACCAGCAGGTTGTCCCGGCGTTCCTCCAGGAACGCTTCATCACTGAGGGTGCCGGGGGTGACAATGCGGATCACCTTGCGTTCCACCGGCCCCTTGCTGGTGGCCGGGTCGCCGATCTGCTCGCAGATGGCGATGGATTGGCCCCCGCGGACCAGGCGCGCAATATAGCCCTCGGCGGAATGGTATGGCACCCCCGCCATCGGAATCGGATTGCCGGCGGACTGGCCCCGGGCGGTCAACGTAATGTCCAGCAGCTCCGCGGCCTTTTTGGCGTCGTCGAAAAACAGCTCGTAGAAGTCCCCCATGCGGTAGAACACCAGCTCGTTCGGATGCTGTCCCTTGATCTTGAGATACTGTTGCATCATGGGCGTGTGGCTGGAGAGAGCGTTGGGGGACTGGTCGGTTTGCGCTGCTGACATGGACGGGCCCGATTGGTGTTGCATTGGAGTGAGGCGGGAATTGTAAGAAAATAACCGCAGGGATGAAACGCGCCTGTCAGCAACCAGAGGAGAACGGCCAGATGACCACCATTGTAACGGACCAGCAGTTACAGGAGGCCGGTGAACAGCTGGGCCTGAAGCTGGAGGCAACCGGGCTCACCGTTGCCACCGCGGAGAGTTGCACCGGCGGCTGGGTCGCCAAGGTGCTGACCGACCGCGCCGGCTGCTCTGCCTACACCCTGGCCGGTCTGGTGACCTACAGCAACCAGGCGAAAGAAACGGTGCTGGGTGTGGCGCCCAGGGCGTTGGATAACCACGGTGCGGTGAGCGAACCGGTAGTGCGCCAGATGGTCGCCGGTGCGGCACGGTTGGCGGGCGCGGACCTGGCGGTGGCTACCAGCGGCGTGGCCGGCCCCGGCGGCGGCACCCCCGAAAAGCCGGTTGGCACTGTCTGGTTCGCCTGGGGAACGCCGGAACGCACCGAGGCCACCATGCGACGGTTTGATGGCGACCGGGAGGCGGTCCGGCGACAGTCGGTGTTGTTCGCGCTGGTGCGTCTGGCGGACTACATCGACCGGATGTGAAGCGGTTCCCGTGCGGGTTGGGAAGCGGGCTGATAAAGGGGGTTGGTCTGCCCGTTCGCATGTGTTTTAATACTGTGCAAATATACAGGCATTCGAGGGGTGTGCACCAATGGAAGACAATCGCAAGAAAGCGTTGAGCGCTGCGCTCGGTCAGATTGAACGTCAGTTCGGCAAGGGCGCCGTGATGAAAATGGGCGACCACCCACGGGAAGCGATTCCGGCGGTGTCCACCGGCTCCCTCGGCCTGGACGTGGCCCTGGGCATTGGCGGCCTGCCGTACGGCCGGATCGTGGAAATCTACGGTCCGGAAAGCTCCGGTAAAACCACGCTGACCCTGCAGGTGATTGCTGAGGCCCAGAAGCAGGGCAAGACCTGTGCCTTCGTGGACGCCGAGCATGCGCTTGACCCGATTTACGCCGAGAAGCTGGGCGTGAACGTCGATGAGCTGCTGGTCTCCCAGCCGGATACCGGTGAGCAGGCGCTGGAAATCGCCGACATGCTGGTGCGCTCCAACGCGGTGGACGTGATCATCGTAGATTCCGTCGCGGCGCTGACGCCGAAGGCGGAAATCGAAGGCGAGATGGGTGACAGCCACGTGGGTCTGCAGGCGCGTCTGATGTCCCAGGCCCTGCGTAAGCTCACTGGCAGCGTCAAGCACGCCAACTGCCTGATGGTATTCATCAACCAGATCCGGATGAAGATCGGCGTGATGTTCGGCAGCCCGGAGACCACCACCGGTGGTAACGCGCTGAAGTTCTACGCCTCTGTTCGCCTGGATATCCGCCGTATCGGCGCGGTCAAGGACGGCGACGAAGTGGTCGGTAACGAGACCCGGGTGAAAGTGGTCAAGAATAAGGTCTCACCGCCGTTCAAGCAGGCGGAGTTCCAGATCATGTACGGCAAGGGCATTTACCACATGGCCGAGGTGCTGGACATGGGTGTGAAGGAAGGTTTCGTGGACAAGTCCGGCGCCTGGTACGCCTACAACGGCGACAAGATCGGCCAGGGCAAGGCCAACGCCTGCAAGTTCCTGGAGGACAATCTCGACATCGCCCAGGAAATCGAAGCCAAGGTCCGGGACAAGCTGATGCCCAAGCCGGTCAAGAAAGAGGCGGCCGCCGCAGAAGCTCCGGCTGAAGCCAACGGCGAGCTGCTCTGAGCCCGCTGTGAAGCGCCTGTTGATCATCGCCCACGCGCCGTCGCCAAACACGCGGCGGTTGCGGGACGCGGTGGTCAGCGGCGCCCGCGGTCCCGAGATCGAGTTTGTTGAGGTGGTGCTTCGGGCGCCCCTCGAGACGCAGCCGGACGACATTCTGGCCTGCGATGCAATCATCCTCGGCACCACCGAAAACCTTGGATACATGGCCGGGCTCGTCAAGGACGTGTTCGACCGCTGCTATTACCCCTGCCTGGAACACACGCAAGGCCTGCCATTCGCCTACTATGTGCGGGCCGGTCACGACGGCACCGGCACCTGCCGGGCTATCGACACCATCACCACTGGCCTCCGATGGCGCCAGGTGCAGGCACCTCTGGTCTGCCGGGGCGACTATCAACCGGATTTCGAGCGCCAGTGCCGGGACCTCGGGCTGGCCCTGGCTGCCAGCCTGGACGCCGGCGTTATCTGACAACGGCCCGCGTCTGCCCCCTTGGCCTGATGACGGTCGTGAAGCACCCATTCCATCCCAACAGGCGACAGAACGGCCCCCAGAATCTACAATGGGCGGCCAAAGACTTTCCAATCAAGCCGTTATCCGTTGCAACAGGAAGACACCTTGAAGCCATTGCCCCTGCATCAGTTGTACAAAGCCTGCGTTCTGAAGGATCTGCCGTTCAAATCCACCCGGCAACTTGAGCCCCTGGCGGAGATTGTTGGCCAGAATCGTGCCCAGGAGGCGGTGCGTTTTGCGCTGGCGATGCCCCATGGCGGCTATAACGTGTACGCGGTGGGCCGCAACGGGTTGGGCAAGCGCACCATGATGCTCCGGTATCTGGAGCACCACGTGGACACCGAGCAGCAAAGCCACGACTGGTGCTATGTGGCCAACTTCGAAGACCCCCGCTCGCCAACGCTGCTCAAGCTGCCGGCCGGTCAGGGCGCCCAACTGCGCCAGGATATGGACAAGCTGATGACCCGGTTGGTGAAGGTGATTCCCCAGACCTTCGACAGCGACAGCTTTGTCGAGCGCGCAGAGCAACTGAAGAACGAATACGGCAAGAAGCAGGAAGACGCCCTGGAAAAGGTGGCCTCCCAGGCCCGCAAGAAGAAAGTGAGCCTGACCGTGACCACTCCGGGGGGCTACCGGCTGGTAGCCATGAACGGCGAAGAGCCGCACACCGCCGAGACCTTTGAGGCGCTGTCGGACACCGAAAAGAACCGCTTTGAGCAGGCGATCGATAAACTCGAGAAGCAGTTGCGCCAGGCGCTGCGCAAAATTGCGGACTGGGAACAGGAATACGCGGACAAGCAGCAGGCCCTCAACCAGGAAACCCTTGAGGGCATCATCGGCCACCAGTTCGACGAGCTCGTAGCGCGTTACGCCGGGCTGCCGGATGTGGTGGCCTACCTCAACGCGGTGCGTGCAGACCTCGCGGAGAATCTGGACATTTTCCTGGACGACGGTGAGGAGCAGGCGGCCATTGCCTACGCGTCCCTCGACAAGAAAATGCCCCGTCGCTACCTGATCAACCTGCTGGTCCATCAGAAAACCAACGAAGTGCCGGTGATCGTGGAGGACAACCCCACCTACCACAACCTGTTCGGCTACGTTGAGAACGTCACCTACAAAGGCACCGTGTTCACCGACTTTTCCCTGATCCGCCCGGGCAGCCTGCACAAGGCCAACGGCGGTTATCTGCTGATGGACGCCATCAAGGTGCTGGAACAGCCCTTTGTCTGGGACGGCCTGAAGCGAGCGCTGCGGGCCCGGGCCCTCCAGATCAACTCCCTGGAGAGGGAAATGACGCTCTCAGGCACCATCTCCATTGAACCTGAGGCGGTGCCGTTGGAGGTGAAAATCGTGCTGTTTGGCGACCGGGAAACCTG
Source organism: Marinobacter sp. C2H3 (assembly GCF_037080155.1). Classification (NCBI taxonomy): domain Bacteria; kingdom Pseudomonadati; phylum Pseudomonadota; class Gammaproteobacteria; order Pseudomonadales; family Marinobacteraceae; genus Marinobacter; species Marinobacter sp. C2H3. Next base: position 55,262 of record NZ_JBBBNZ010000004.1, read on the forward strand.
GCTGCTGCTGCAGGAATACGATCCGGAGTTCGCCGAGCTGTTCAGGGTGACCGCGGACTTCGAGAACGAAATGTACCGCACCGACGACAGCCAGCTGCTGTACGCCAAGTTCATCGCCAGCCTGGTCAATGAGAAGAAACTGCTGCACTGCACCCACAAGGCCGTGGCCCGGGTCATCGAGCACAGCGCCCGGATGGCCGAGCACCAGGACCGGCTGTCCCTGCACGCCGCGGACATCGCCAACCTGCTGCGGGAGTCCGATTACTGGGCCCGCCAGGCCCAGGCGAAGATGATTTCCGACGTGCATGTGGAACGGGCCCTGGAAAGCGCCCGCTACCGCAGCAGCCGCATCCGGGACCAGTTCTACGATTCCATCCGCGACGGTACCACGCTGGTGTCCACCACTGGCCGGTGTGTGGGCCAGGTGAACGCGCTGTCCGTATTGTCCACGGGCGGCTATGAGTTTGGCCTGTCCAATCGGGTAACGGCCACCTGCTATTACGGCGACGGCGGCGTGATGGATATCGAGCGGGACGTGAAGCTGGGCGGCAATATTCACTCCAAGGGCGTGATGATCCTGACCTCCTGGCTGTCGTCCCGGTTTGCGGTAGACGACCCGATGCACCTGTCTGCGAGCCTGACCTTCGAGCAGAACTACGGCGAAGTGGACGGCGACAGCGCCTCGCTGGCGGAACTGGTGGCCCTGGTATCGTCACTGTCGGGCGTGCCGGTGCGACAGGAACTGGCGATCACCGGGTCGGTCAACCAGTTTGGCGAAGTGCAGCCGATAGGCGGCGTTAACGAGAAGGTCGAAGGGTTTTTTGTCACGTGCCAGCTCAAGGGCGGGCTGACCGGAGACCAGGGGGTGATTGTTCCCGCCACCAACGTGCAGAACCTGATGCTGGACAGCGACGTGGTGGAGGCCGTGCGCAAGGGCCGCTTTGCCGTGTATGCGGTGACCCATGTGGAAGAGGCCATCACGCTGCTGCTCGGGCGCCCGGCCGGCAAAGCCGATGATAAAGGGCGGTACCCCAAACAGTCGGTTTTTGGCATTATCCAGCAGCGGCTTGAAAAAATGCGGGAAAACGAGCGCCAGGAGCAGGCCCGCCTGGAGCACAAGGACCCGTCGATTCACTGACCGGCGATCACAAGAAAACGGACAGGAGAGATCCAACTCATGACAGAGACCCAGCAGACCGTATACGTAGTGGAAGACGATGAGGCGGTGCGTGACTCTCTGGAGCTGCTGCTGAAATCCGATGGCAAGCCGGTCCAGACCTACGAGAACGCCAACGCCTTTCTGCGGGATTACTCCGACAAGATGGCCGGCTGCATTGTGCTGGATATCCGAATGCCGGGTATGGACGGCATGGAGCTCCAGAAGAAGCTGAACGACAAGCACTCCATTCTGCCGATCATTTTTGTAACCGGTCACGGTGACGTGCCCATGGCGGTGGACGCCATGAAAGAGGGCGCCGTGGATTTTATCCAGAAGCCCTACCGTGAGGAGGCCCTGCTCGAGAAAATCGAGGCGGCGCTGGCCCAGGACCTGGAGCAGCGCAAGACCCTGGATGAGAAGCAGGAAATTATCCGGCGCATCCGCAGCCTGACGCCCCGGGAACATGAGATCATGGACCGCATGATTGCCGGCCAGGCCAACAAGGTGATCGCCATTGAGCTGGAAATCAGCCAGCGCACCGTGGAGATCCATCGCTCCCGTGTGATGCACAAGATGGGCACCCACTCCCTGGCCCACCTGGTGCGTATGGTCTTGTCCGTAAAGGACCTTATCGACTAGCCCGCCACGCACCGGCATGATGGCGACACGTTCTAACCGGTCCGACCCCATGACTGAAGCTGTCAGTGAGAACTGTGACCTGACGGTTCTGCTGGTTGACGACAACCCGCAGAACCTGAAGGTTCTCTACGAAACCCTCAAGGACAAAGGCTATCGGCTGCTGATCGCCAATGAAGGCGAGAAGGCGCTGGACCTGGCCCATCGTCACCAGCCGGAAGTGATCCTGCTCGACATCATGATGCCGGAGATGGATGGCTACCAAGTCTGCCAGCGGCTCAAGGCCGATCCCCAGACGGCGGACTGCGCGGTGATTTTCCTGTCCGCCCTGGACGATCTGCAGGCCAAGGTGCGGGGCTTCAGCCTCGGTGGCGCGGATTACATCTCCAAGCCGTTCCAGTCCCAGGAAGTGATTGCCCGGGTGCGCACCCACGCCCGCATGATCCGCCTGGAAAGGGAGCTGCAGGCCCGCAACCGCGAACTGCAGAGCGACCAGACCCGCATCCTCAACGCCATCAGTGAGGGCATCTACGGGCTGGACGAACACGGCGTGATCGAATTCGCCAATCCTGCCGCCGCACGCATCATGGGTGCGCCCGCCGACGAACTGGTGGGAAAGAACTTCTTTGATCTGCATTTCGCCACCGCTGGCGACTGCCGGGAAAGCCTGCCGGTGCGAGCCACCTGCGCGCAGGGCGTGCCCGAGAGCCAGAGGGACATCAGCTTGCGCCGGGTGGATGGCAGCCGGTTCCCCGCGGAGTATCGGGCGACGCCAAAGCAGGATAACGACGAACTGCACGGCGCTGTGGTGGTGTTCCGGGACATTACCGCGGAACTGGCCAACGAACAGGCCCTGGCGGACGCCCAGGCACTGGTTCAGGAGCAGCGGGACCAACTGGCCCACACCTCCCGGTTGACCACCATGGGCGAAATGGCCGCCGGCTTTGCCCATGAGGTGAACCAGCCACTGACCGCCATCACCAACTACGCCCGCGTGGCCAAACGCATGATGGCCAAGGAAACGCCGGATCTGCCGCTGTTGCAGGAGACGCTGGACAAGATTGAGGCGCAGTCCCACCGGGCCAGCGAGATCATTCGCCGGATTCGCCGGTTCATGAAAAAGCCGGCCACCGGCAAGGAAGTGCTGTCCGTGCCGGCCTTGCTGGAGGACACCCGCCAGTTTGCGGAAGTGGACATGCGCAACAACGAGGGCGGCATCGATGTCGAGGTGCCCGAGGGCACTCCGGATGTGCTGGCGGACCCGATTCAGGTCCAGCAGGTAGCCCTCAACCTGATCCGCAACGCCCTGGAAGCGACCCGCTCAGTGGAGGCTCCGGCGCCGGTGCAGGTGAGCGCCAGGCTCGCAGGCGACAGCTGTGTTCGCGTGGAGGTCCGGGACCACGGCGTTGGCCTGCCTGAGGGCGCCGAAGACAAGCTGTTCCACCCGTTTTTTACCACCAAGGATGAAGGTATGGGCATTGGCCTGGCCACGTGCCGTTCCCTGATTCAGGCCCAGGGTGGCGACATCGGATTCGAGCGACCGGACGATGGCGGTGCCCTGTTCTGGTTTACCCTGCCCGTGGCCGTGGCCGGGGCCAGTGGCACGCCCTGCGGCGCCAGCGACCCTCAGTAGCCCACGGCAGCAGTTGGCTAACGCATCCGCCGGCAGGTTACGTGCGCCAGCGGATGCGGCCGGTCAGATGGGGCGCGTCACCGCTGGCGTTGAGCAGTTGATAGTCCCAGCCGTCCTGATCCGCCTCCCACTGTAATTCCGCCTGGCCGGGCAGGAACAGCGGCTTCTTGAACTGGGCGTCCACGGTGAATGCCGGCCCCTGCCATCCCGCCTGCGCTTCCAGCAGCGCCAGAATCCGCGCCTGGCTCCACATACCATGGGCGATCGCCCGGGGAAAACCAAACGCCTTCGCGCTCAGCGGGTGCAGATGAATCGGGTTGCGGTCGCCTGCGACGGCGGCGTAGCGGCGGCCAATGGCCTCCGGCGCAGCCAGGGGTAACCGATTCGCCATCGATACCAGCGCCGGGGGCGGTGTTTTCCGGTCCGCTGGGTTCGTGTTTCCCGGCTGCCGGAACAGGTTTGTGCTCGTTTCCTCCCACACCACGCGGCCGGCCGCCGTTGCTTCGGTCAGCAGATCAAACTCGATGCCACGGTCCGTGGGCTGAGCGGCCCCCAAACGCACCCGGATATCCAATGGTTCGCCGTCGCCGATCGCCCGGTGCTGGGTAATCCGGTTGCGCAGGTGCACCAGGCCCAGCAGGGGCAGGGGGAACGCCTTGTCCGTCAGCAGCGTCAGGTGCAGAGGAAACGCAAGGATGTGGGGCCACGTGGCCGGGATATGCCGATGGCAGGCAAAGCCGCAGACCTCCCGGTAGCGGGCGAGACTGGCCCCTCCGGTGTCCGCGCCAATGAGTTTTGCCTCCAGGGGCGGGATGTCCGGCGTGCGGGTTGCGTCGTGGGCAGCAGAACCGCGGGAAAACAGGGCCCGGGCAAACAGGGGCAACAGAGCCGGAGGCGTGGTGTGGTAGATCAACGGCTTCGGCATGGTGCAGGTCTCCTTGTGGCCTGATATGCTCTAAACGTTCGAGGCGGGTGGTGCCTTTGTCAATGCCGCCCGAGTCTTGCAGACCCGGCCATCGCCGGCATTGGCCTGCCGCGCCCAGCGTGCAGTCGGTCGGGTCAAAGTGGTTCACGGTTGTACCCATAACTAGAAAAAAGCGGGATCTTATGCAGGAACTACGTGACGCGGGCGTGATGTTGCGCCTGATCTACGAGGCAATGAAAAAAAAGGGCGTCGACACCGATACGGTGTTCAGTCGCCTGGGTGTAGACGAGAGCTACGTTTATACCGATCAGTTGCGCACACCCCACAACGCACAGGTGTACTTCTGGCAGGCGCTGGAGGACGTGTCCGGGGATCCCGACATTGGTTTGCACCTGGGTCAGTTGTTGCCGGCCTACAAAGGTCAGGTGCTGGAATACCTGTTCCTCAGCAGCCCCACGTTCGGGGAGGGGCTTTTTCGGGCCCAGGCGTACCAGCGACTTCTCAGCGATGCGGCCAATACCGACTTTTTCATCGAAGACGACAACGCCTGCATGATCCTGGATACCGCGTCGGAGGACGTGCGCCGGCTGCGCCACTTCAACGAGTGCTTTGTGCAGGGGCTGATCACGTTTTTCCGGTCGATCACCGATGGCCAGTTCTACCCGTCCCGCGTGGAATTCGAGCACGTCCGGGAATCGGGGCAGGACCACGTGGCAGAGGTACTCGGCTGCGAGGTGGTGTTTGGTGCCGACGAGAATCGCCTGTATTTTCCGGCCAAGTTGCTGGAGTTCCCATCGCCCCACGCCGAGCCGGAACTGCTGGACCTCCATGAGCGATTTGCCAGCGAGCAGGTCGCCCGCCTGGAGAAAAAGGACATCGTCGGCCAGGTGGAGCGCATCATTGCCGAGTTGCTCGACAGCGGGGAGGTGACCCTGGATGCCGTAGCCGAGCGGTTGGGCATTAAGCCGCGCACCCTGCGCACCCGGCTGACCGAAGCTGAAACGAGTTTTAATCAGGTGCTGGCGGATTTCCGCTACCGCCTGGCCCGGCAACTGCTGGCGACCACCGATGAATCCATTGATGAGATCGTCTATCTGACCGGCTTCTCCGAGCCCAGCACGTTTTACCGGGCGTTCAAGCGCTGGTCCAACATGACGCCGATCGAATACCGCCGCACGGCCCAGGGCAAGGACGCCATGGTCGACGCCATGTGACAACATTTTCCGGATTTTTCTGAAAATCCGTTGACATGCTCGGGGCCGTCTTTATAATGCGCCCTCGTTGTCACCGAGCCAGGTCAGCGCCTCAGGCGTCTCGCATCCGGCAAGCTGTGACAACCCGCGCGGAGCGGTAGTTCAGTTGGTTAGAATACCGGCCTGTCACGCCGGGGGTCGCGGGTTCGAGTCCCGTCCGCTCCGCCACTTTCCTTCCTGATGTTTTTGTCTTTCCAAATGCGTTTGTCCTGCCGTGATCGTTTGTATCATCGGCTAGCTTATTGGCTGTTTTCGAAACTCCCCCGGGCTCATCCCGTACCAACGCTGGAATGCCTTGTGAAACGCGGGCGGGTTGGCGAATCCAAGCAGCCAGGCGATCTCGGACAGGGAACTTCCCGTTTCACTGAGGTAGTCAGCCGCCAGGCTGCGCCGGGTGTCGTCGAGCAGGTCCCGGAAGCACGTGCCCTCTTCGTTCAGGTGCCTTTGCAGGGTCCACGGCGTCGTTCCCAGGCGCGAGGCGATGGTCTCCAGAGTCGGGGTCTGGCCGCGGAGCATGGGCGTGATCAGGTGCCGGACGCGGTCTGAGGTACGCCATCCTTTCTGAAGCCGCTCCAGCGCTTGTTCACACCACCGAACCAGGTGCTCATGCATCGCCGGCTGGGCCATTTGGCAGGGGTGCTGCCAGATGCTCTCCCGGATCACCAGCGTGTTTTCCGGGCTGCCGAACTCGACCGGGCACCGAAACCAGCGTTCAAACACCTCATCCAGCCCAATAGACGAGTATTCCATGGTCACTCGCTCGAGCACGTCGAAGCGGCCGGTCACGGTTCTGAGCATCTGGGTCCATCCCGCCAGCACCGAGTCGACGACGAAGCGGTTGTACTCGTTATACGGCTGGATGGAATAAAAGCGGGCGACCCGTTGTCCGGGGTTTACCGAGGGCAGGCCCCGGCTGTTCTGGCTGGTGAGCAGGCTAAAACGGATCAGGGTTGAGAGGGCCTGACCGGCTGTGGCCGCGGTCTCAGCCGCCAGCCCGGCGATGCCGGCGTCGACCGGTCGGGTCAGGGCGCCGCTGCGGAGCCCCAGCGCCGGATTACCCGTCTCGGCAATGGCGGCGTGCCCAAGGCGCATGAAGCGGGGAATGCTGATGCGGGCTTCCGGCGACACCAGGGCGCGCTCGTCGACGCGAAACTGCGTTGCCAGTGCATCCGCATTTGCCCCTTCGGCAGCGGCGGCGCGAAGCAGGACGGCGACGTACAGCGTACTGATATCACCCAGGGAGGGTCTCTGGCGTGCGCGTGGCTGTGGGGCGGGCTGAGTGGGGTTGAGGCTCTCGGCCATGGGGTCAGATGCTCGGTGTTGTTTAAAGATACAATATTGTGGTCTTTGGATATTGTGCGTGCAAGCAGCGCCGGGTAATTTGATGAACAGCACTGAGGCCCTGCGCCATACCCAATGATGAGGAGACGGACATGACCACCACACCGGGCGTGAGCAAGTACCCGCACCTGCTGGAGCCGCTGGACCTGGGCTTCACCAAGCTTCGCAACCGCACCCTGATGGGCTCCATGCACACGGGGCTCGAAGAAGCCAAGCATGGTTTCGAGCGTCTGGCGGTGTTCTACGCGGAGCGCGCCCGGGGTGGCGCCGGGCTGATCGTCACCGGCGGCATCGGCCCGAACATGGAAGGCGCGGTGGCCCAGCATGCGGCCAAGATGACCACGGAAGAGGAATCGGACCAACATAAGGTGATCACCGAAGCGGTGCACGAGGCCGGCGGCACGATCTGCATGCAGATCCTCCACGCGGGGCGCTACGCCTATTCCCCGGCGCTGGTGGCGCCATCCGCGATCCAGGCGCCGATCAATCCGTTCCGCCCGAAGGCGCTGGACGAAGACGGTATCCAGAAGCAGATCGACGACTACGCCCAGTGTGCGGCCCTGGCCCAGCGCGCCGGTTACGATGGCGTCGAGATCATGGGGTCCGAGGGGTACTTTATTAACCAGTTTATTGTCAGCCGCACGAACCACCGGGACGACCGGTGGGGGGGCAGCTACGAGAACCGGATCCGCCTGCCACTGGAAATCGTCCGCCGTGTGCGGGAACGGGTGGGTGAGAACTTTATCATTATCTACCGGCTGTCCATGCTGGACCTGGTGGAAGACGGCAGCACCTGGGATGAAGTCGTGCACCTGGCCAAGGAAATCGAAAAGGCCGGCGCCACCATCATCAACACCGGTATCGGCTGGCACGAAGCGCGGGTACCGACCATCGCCACTTCGGTTCCCCGTGCCGCGTTCACCAAGGTCACCGCGCGCCTGAAGGGCGAGGTCAGCGTTCCGCTGGTGACCACCAACCGGATCAATACGCCGGAAGTGGCGGAGAAAGTGCTGGCCGAAGGCGATGCCGATATGGTCTCCATGGCCCGCCCGTTCCTGGCGGACGGAGAGTTCGTGATCAAGGCGGCGGAAGACCGGTCCGATGAAATCAATACCTGCATTGGCTGCAACCAGGCCTGCCTGGACCATACCTTTGGTGGCAAGCTGACGTCCTGCCTGGTAAACCCCCGTGCCTGCCATGAAACCGAGCTCGCCTACGTGAAAACCGCCGCGCCCAAGTCCATTGCGGTGGTGGGTGCCGGCCCTGCAGGGCTGGCCTTTGCCTCGGTCGCTGCCGAGCGCGGCCATAGGGTGACCCTGTTCGACGCCGGCTCCGAGATCGGCGGGCAGTTTAACGTCGCCAAGCGCATTCCCGGCAAAGAGGAGTTCTACGAGACCCTGCGCTATTTCCGGGTGATGCTGGACAAGCACCGCGTGGACGTCCGATTGAACACCCGGGTCAGCGCCGAGGACCTCAAAGCCGGCGGTTTCGACGAGGTGGTGCTGGCCACCGGTGTGAAGCCGCGCACCCCGGAGATTGAGGGCATCGACCACCCCAAGGTGATCGGTTACCTGGACGCGCTGCTGGAGCGCAAGCCCGTGGGCCAGCGGGTGGCGGTGATCGGCGCCGGAGGCATCGGCTTTGACGTCTCCGAATTTATCGTGCACCAGGGCACCTCTGCCGCCCTCGACACCGCCGAATTCATGAAAGAGTGGGGCGTGGATCTGACCGTGGCGCATCGCGGCGGTATTGAAGGCGTTGAGCCCGAGGTGCCGGCGCCGGCGCGCCAGGTATTCCTGCTGCAGCGAAAGGCCTCCAAGGTGGGCAAAAATCTGGGCAAGACCACCGGCTGGATTCATCGCACGTCCCTGAAGAACCGGCAGGTCCAGATGGTCCCGGGGGTGACCTACCGGAAGATCGACGACCAGGGGCTGCATATCACGGTGACGCCCAAGGGCGCCGAGCACGGAGAGGATCGCCTGCTTGAGGTGGACACCATCATCGTCTGCGCCGGTCAGGAACCCCTGCGGGAACTGCAGCAGGGCCTGGAAGCCGCGGGCTTGCCGGTTCACCTGATCGGTGGTGCCGATGTGGCGGCCGAGCTGGATGCCAAGCGGGCCATTAACCAGGGTAGCCGGCTGGCGGCGGCGATCTGATCACAAAACGTTGCAGTTTTGGGCTGTGCATCGGGGCGAGTCTGGCTAGACTATCTGGACAGAATTCACCCCCGATGTTCGGAGCAAGACACCATGGCAGCGGCCGCACCGGCGCCTGACGGCTATTCCGCCGTCTTTTTCATTGAGGACGGCCGGGTTGACCGGCAGATGCGGGCGTCGGAGTTTGGCGCGTTCCTGGACGGCTACGTTGGCCTGTCCGATCTCGCGGAGACCGACGTGCGTGCGGTGCTGGTGCAACAGGGTCCGGACCTGCTGGTGCGGGCTTTGGTGTTTTTCCGCATCTGGTTCGATGAAGAGGGCCGGGCCGACACGCACTGGAACGTGCCGATTGAAGCCCTGGCCCGCAACGGCGCCAAGGGGCCGGACATGGGCGCAGGTCCCATCCGGTTGGTGTGTCGCAGCCAGTGCCCGGATCCGGCCTACGCCGATGACCTCTGGGATCCGGACATGACCCCGGGCAATAATCACTTCCAGGCCATCCGAAAGGCCGTTGACGCCAATCGCCTCAAATTCCGCAAAATTGAACCCTCGACCCGCGAGGATATTCCCGTGCTTGCGGCCGACGGCGCGGCCGGCGCCGATGCCGAGGACGAGTCCGCGGAGGCCCGCCAGAGCCGCGCCCGGCTGGCCCAGCTCATCCGGGAACAACGGCTGCGCATCAAAACCCTGCAAAGCGTCCATCGGGATACCCTGGCGGAACTGCAGCGGGAGCACCGGTTGGAACTGCAGGCGCTGCGCACGGAGCTGGCGTCTGTGGAGCAGCAGTTGCAGCGTCAGCGGCTGAGCAATGAGCAGCTCAAGGCGAGGCTGGCGCAGCGCAACGAGCAGTACCTGGCGATGCAGGAGCGGCTGGAGACGGTGGGCGATCAGCAGAGCCGGCAGGAAGCCAACGCCGGCGCCGAGCTGGTGCTGCTGAGGGAGCAGTTGGATCGTCGCCAGCGGGAACTGGAGTTGCGGGACGAGCGAATCGTCGCCCTGAAGCAGGAACTGGATGAGGTGCGCGACCGGGAACCGCCAGAGGACTCCATTCTCGGGGAGCTGCGCAAGCAGTCGGTGTTTCTGGTGGCCTACCACCCCGGTGTCGGCCACGTGACGCTGCCTTACGATGACATTGAGCGCTATTTCACCAATCCGTTTGCCTACGCCGCCGAACGCTGCGGCATCAGCGAACCGGCCTATCGCGAGTGGCTTTCCCACTATGAGCATCCGGTGTGCCAGCACACGGACGATCAAGGCACCGCCTGTGAGGAGCCGCTGCTCCGGGTCAGTCAGCCGTCCGACTTTGTGCCTGGCCGTGACGATCGGTGCCCGAGCCATCAGGGCCAGAGCTGAGGCCCGGTTTCGGATTTCCCTTTTTCGATTCCCCGCCAGTTTCGATACACTGTACGCCTGACTTCAGTCCGTTACGGGTCGGCCGCGTTTTTGGTGCCGCCGAATCCGACAGCACAGGAAACCGCATGGATCAGTTCCGTAATATCGGCGTTATCGGCCGCATGGGCAGTGTCAAGGTGGTCGAGACCCTGCGTCAGCTCAAGCAGTATCTGCTTGCCAATAATTATCAGGTGATTCTCGAAGAGGACACCGCGAATATGATACCGGGCCACGGGCTGCAGGTGGCGAGCAAAAAGCTGATGGGTGAGATCTGCGATCTGGTGATCGTGGTGGGCGGCGACGGCAGCCTGCTGGGTGCGGCCCGGGAGCTCGCCAAGTTCAAGGTGCCCCTGCTCGGGGTGAACCGGGGCAAGCTGGGGTTCCTCACCGACATTTCGCCGTCGGAGCTGGAAAAACGGCTCGCCCGCGTGCTGGAAGGGGAATACATCGAGGAGAACCGGTTTCTGCTGGACGGCCACGTGGAACGCAACGGGCAACCCCTGGGCTATGGCAGCGCCCTGAACGACGTCGTGCTGCATCCGGGCAAGTCCACCCGGATGATCGGCTTTGACCTGTTCATTGACGGCCATTTTGTGTACAGCCAGCGTTCGGACGGCCTGATTGTGTCTACCCCCACTGGATCCACCGCCTACTCCCTGTCCGCCGGCGGCCCGATCATGCACCCGAAGCTGGATGCCGTGGTGCTGGTGCCCATGTTCCCCCACACCTTGAGCAGCCGCCCGATCGTGGTGGACGGTAAGAGCGAGATCAAGCTGGTGATCGGGGAGACCAACGAAACCTACCCGCAGATCAGTTTTGACGGCCAGATGAACATTGCCTGTGCGCCCGGCGACATCATCCGGATCATCAAGAAGCCGTTCAAAATCCGGCTGATCCACCCCACTGATCACAATTTCTACGCCACCTGCCGCGACAAGCTTGGCTGGGCCAGTGAGATCGCGGAGAGCTGAGCATGGCAGTACAGCGACGGTCAGCCTCCCGGGGCTTTGACATCATTGGCGACATTCACGGCTGCGCCCACACCCTGGCCAAGCTGCTTGAACACATGGGCTACCGGCGGGTGCGCGGCGTATACCGTCACGAGCGCCGGCAGGCGGTGTTCATCGGCGATATCATCGACCGGGGGCCCCGCATTCGGGAAGCGCTTCACCTGGTCCGGGATATGGTCGAGCACGGGTCGGCCCGTATGGTCATGGGCAATCATGAATACAATGCCCTCGGGTATTGCACCCGGGCCCGGGCTGGCAGCGGCTGCACGCACCTGCGTGAACACACCCCCAGGCACAACCGTCTGATCCGGGAAACGCTCGAGCAGTTTGCCCATTACCCGCAGGAGTGGAACGAGTTTCTGGAGTGGTTCTACACGGTGCCGCTGTTTATAGACGACGAGGATTTCCGGGTGGTGCACGCCTGCTGGGACGGCGACCTGATCGACAAGTTCCGCCGACTCCAGGGCGGCGCCTGCATCGACGAAGACTTCCTGCACGCCTCGGCCGCCATTGAATCCTTCGCCGGCCAGGTGATGGACACACTGCTCCGTGGCACGGATCTCCGGCTGCCGGAGGGCATGAGCATTACCGGCCGGGACGGCTACGTGCGCGAATTCTTCCGCACGAAATTCTGGGCAGACAACCCCCAGACCTACGCCGACGTTGTATTCCAGCCGGACCCGCTGCCGCCAGAGGTGGCTCGCAGGCCGCTGACCGACCGGGAACGGGCACAGCTGATCCGCTACCCCATGGATGCGCCGCCGGTGTTTGTCGGCCATTACTGGATGGAAGGTCGGCCGTCCCCGCTGCGCCATAACGTGGCCTGCATTGATTTCAGCGCGGTCAAATACGGCAAGCTGGTGGCGTACCGGTTTGACGGCGAAACGCAGCTTTCCGCGGACAAGTTTGTCTGGGTGGATGTGGAGCGTCCGGAAGAGGCCGACTACCCCACCAGCGAGGACAGCGTGGCCCGCTGATCGGCTGCGGCATCCGTTCGTACTCTTTCACGCATAGCCAGAGGATCCCACCGTGTATCGGGTGAAACAGTTGGACACCGCCGTGGACCTGACCGACTTCAGCCGCTGGCTGAAGGACCAGGGCGTGCAGCACCGGATTACCGAGGAGGGCGACCAGCAGGTGCTGTGGCTGGCCAACCCGGACCACGCTGAGCCCGTGCTCGCCGCGCTCGGCCGCTTTCTCGCCGAGCCGGGCGTGCGCCACGCGGTGGCCGAGCAAAACCGCTCGCCGGTATTTGTCCGAGGCCGCTGGCAGCCATCTCCCCGGCACGCTCCGGTGGTGCTGGGCATCATTGCGGTGGCAGTGGTGCTGGCCCTGGTGACGGATTTTGGCGCCAACGCCCTGGCCGCCACCCTGATGTTTGTCGATCCCCGCTTACACGACTGGGGCACCTTCGATGGTCGCCTGCAGGCACTGGCGGACACTCTGGCCAGCGGACAGGTCTGGCGACTGGTTACCCCGGACTTTCTGCATTTCAGCTGGACCCACATTATTTTTAACGGCGTGATGCTCTGGTTCCTCGGCAGCCAGGTGGAATGGTTTGATGGCCGTGGCCGGTTGCTGCTGTTGTTGCTGATCACCAGCCTGGCCTCCAACGGCCTGCAGTATGCGGTGTCGGGCCCGTTGTTTGGCGGTTTGTCCGGTGCGGTCTACGGTGTGCTGGCGTACTGCTGGCTTAGCCAGCGCCGCCACCCCCGGTTCCAGTTCCCGCCGGCGCTGGTGACGTTTGCGGTTGGCTGGATGGTGCTTGGTTTTACACCGCTGACCGAGGCGCTCGGTATGGGGCGCATGGCCAACGAAGCACACCTGGGCGGTTTCCTGGGGGGACTGGCCTGCGCGCTGGTGTTCCCGGTGCGACACCGGGCATGAATAAAAAAAGCCCGGCCAGAGGGCCGGGCGTGGAAGGAGCTTGTGAGCTCTGATGAGAGAGACCAAATGATACGACCGTCGTCATTTGGCGAAGTAATGATAATCATTATCGTTTAAATCTGTCAAACGGTAATTGGATGTTTTGAGACCCACTATCAGGAGGGCCACATGACCTACGAGCAACTGATCGAGCGGTTGGACCCCACGGTATACCGCAACCTCCGACAGTCCCTGGAACTGGGCAAGTGGCCGGACGGACGGCCAATGACCAAGGAGCAGCGGGCCATCAGCCTGGAAGCGGTCATTTACTACGAGAACCTGCACAATGTGCCGGAGCAGGAGCGAGTGGGCTACCTGGACCGGGGTGAAAAAGCCGGTACCGCCTGCGATCCGTCCGTCCGGTTCAGCCAGAATGGGGCCGGGAACCCGTCCGATGGCCCGGAGGCCGATCCGAACCTGTACGTTGAGGTCAAATCTTGAGCAGCGCCATCGACCTGACCGGTCGTCTTCGCAAAATGCCCGTCACCGCCGGCGCCCCGGTGAATTACTTGCTGGCGGTGGGGGACGATCGCGTTGCCCTGAATGATCACCTGGGCCACCGGGTGCGGATCGGGTTTGAAGGCGTGATTCGCTGCATCCACTGCGACCGTAAGACCAACAAAAGTTTTAACCAGGGCTACTGCTTTCCCTGTTTCCGCAAACTCGCGGCGTGCGACAGCTGCATCATGAGCCCGGAAAAGTGCCATTTCCACCTCGGCACCTGCCGCGAGCCGGAGTGGGGCGAGACACACTGCATGGTTGAGCACGTGGTGTACCTGGCAAACTCCTCCGGTCTGAAAGTGGGCATTACCCGGGCCAGTCAGGTGCCGACCCGCTGGATCGACCAGGGTGCGGTGGCGGCCATTCCCATGCTGCGTACCCGTTCCCGGTATCTGGCCGGCCTGGTGGAAGTGGCCTGCAAACAGCATGTGGCGGATCGCACCAACTGGCGGGCCATGCTGAAAGACGACGTGCCCGAGCTGGATCTGGTGGCGGAGCGTGCCGCCTTGCTGGAAACGATCGCCCCGGATCTGAAGGCGTTGCTGGCCGAGCACGGCGAGGATGCCGTCCGGGCGGTGGACGAGCCGGGCCTGGATCTCAGTTATCCGGTGCAGGTCTGGCCGGAGAAGATCAAAAGCCATAATCTGGACAAACAGCCGGACATCGACGGCGTGCTTGAAGGCATCAAGGGCCAGTACCTGATGCTGGATACCGGAGTGATCAACCTCCGGAAATACACCGGCTACGTGGTCCGTTTCCGCGTCGATGCCCCGTAACCTATCAGCCGTGGAGGCGTTATGCGCAGCACCCAGCCGCAAACCATCTATCTCAGTGAATACCGGGTACCAGAGTACCTGATCGACGACGTGGACCTGCGGTTCTCCCTGTTTGAAGACGGCGCCCGGGTTCACAGTACCCTGACCGTTCGCCGCAATCCGGAAGCAAAGGGCACCGCCGGCCCACTGACGCTTGATGGCGACAGCCTGACACTGGAAGCCGTGGCCCTGGACGGGCAAACCTTGGCGGGCGATGCGTATGAGGATACCGGCGACCAGCTGATCATTCCCCGGGTTCCCGAGCGCTTCTCCCTGGAAGTGGTGACCTGGATTGAGCCCCAGAACAACACCCGTCTGGAGGGCCTGTACAAATCCTCCGGCATGTTCTGCACCCAGTGCGAGGCGGAAGGTTTCCGCTGCATCACCTTCTACCCGGACCGCCCGGACGTGATGGCCCGGTTCCGGACTCGCATCGAGGCGGACAAGTCCCGCTACCCGGTGCTGTTGTCCAACGGCAACGACGTGGAGCGCGGTGATCTGGCCGACGGTCGTCATTTCGTGACCTGGGAAGACCCGTTCCCGAAGCCCTGTTACCTGTTTGCCCTGGTGGCCGGTGACCTGGTGGAAAAGCGGGACGGCTTCCGCACGCAATCCGGCCGGGATATTGATCTGCGCATGTACGTGGAGCCCCGCAACGCCGACAAGTGCGATCACGCCCTCGACTCTCTGAAGCGGGCCATGCGTTGGGACGAGGAGGTCTACGGCCGGGAGTACGATCTGGACATTTTCATGATCGTCGCGGTGGATGATTTCAACATGGGCGCCATGGAAAACAAGGGCCTGAACATCTTCAACTCCTCCTGCGTGCTGGCCAGCCAGGACACGGCAACGGACGCCACCTTCCAGCGCATTGAGGCCATCGTGGCCCACGAGTATTTCCACAACTGGTCCGGCAACCGTGTCACCTGCCGGGACTGGTTCCAGCTGAGCCTGAAAGAAGGGTTCACCGTGTTCCGGGACTCCGAGTTTTCTGCGGACATGGGCTCGCCCACCGTAAAACGGATTGAGGACGTCACCCTGCTGCGCACGGCCCAGTTTGCCGAGGATGCCGGCCCCATGGCGCATCCGGTCCGGCCGGCGTCCTACATGGAGATCTCCAACTTCTATACCCTGACCATCTATGAAAAGGGCGCGGAAGTGGTGAGGATGATCCGCAATCTGCTGGGCGCAGAGGGCTTCCGCAAGGGCAGCGATCTGTATTTCGAGCGGCACGATGGCCAGGCGGTGACCACCGATGACTTCGTGCGCGCCATGGAAGACGCCACTGGTCGCGACCTGGGCCAGTTCCGCCTCTGGTATGAGCAGGCCGGCACACCGGTGCTGGCGGTGACCGATGAATACGACGAAGCCCGCGGTGTGTACCGTCTGAGTATCGAGCAGCGTATTCCGGACACACCGGGCCAGAGTCACAAGAAGCCGCAGCACATTCCATTCGCCCTGGGCTTGCTGGGTGAGGGCGGTGAGCCACTGCCTCTGCGGCTTGACCCCGAGGAGGCGCACGCTCCGACCGAGCGGGTGCTGGAACTGACCGAAGCGCGCCACACCTTTGAGTTCCATGGCGTGTCCGCCCGACCGGTACCGTCCCTGCTTCGGCATTTCTCCGCGCCGGTGCGGGTGCAGTATGCCTGGAGCCGGGAGCAGTTGCTGTTCTTGGTGCGCCATGATCCGGACGGTTTCAACCGTTGGGACGCGGGACAGCGGCTGGCGGTGGATGTTATCCAGTCCCTGGTGGTTGCCGGGCCGGATGCGCCGGTGGAGCCGGCGCTGGTCACCGCTTTCCGCGAGCTTCTCACCAGCACCACCCTGGATCAGGCGCTGGTGTCCAAGATGTTGCAGTTGCCGTCCGAGGCCTATCTGATTGAACTGGCGGAGGCTGCGGACGTAACGGCGATTCACAAGGCCCGGGAACAGGTGCTTCGACAGCTGGCGACCGAGCTGCGGGACGAGCTGCTGGCGGTGTATCAGCGCAACCGGCAGAGCGGCGACTACGCAGTCACCCCGGAGGCCGTCGCCCGCCGTAGCCTGGCCAATACCGCGCTGGCCTGGCTGCTGACCATCAACGACGACGAAGGTCGGGCGCTGGCGGAGGCCCAGTTCCGGCAGGCGGACAACATGACCGATCGTATGGGCGCACTGAGGGCGCTGGTGCACTCGGATCAGGCCGAGGCCAGGACCGCGGCGCTGGACGCGTTCTACCAGCGCTACCAGGACGATCCCCAAGTGGTGGAAATGTGGTTCGCGGTGCAGGCGTCCAGTCACGCCAACGGCCTGGACGCTATCCAGGCGCTGATGCAGCACCCGGCGTTCGACTGGAAGAACCCGAACAAGGTCCGCTCGGTGATCGGCGTGTTTGCCGGGCAGAACCTGGCCCGATTCCACGAGGCCGACGGCTCAGGCTACCGGTTCCTGGCCGAGCAGGTGATGCGCCTGGACGACAGCAATCCGCAGATTGCCGCCCGACTGGTCACGCCGCTGACCCGCTGGCGGAAATTTGCGCCGGGTCACAGTTCCGGCATGCGATCCGCGCTGGAGCGCATCCGGGACAAGTCCGGGCTGTCCAGGGACGTCTACGAAGTGGTACACAAGAGCCTCGCCGACTAGGCGGGGCAACGTCCGGCCGTGATTGTGCTCCGTCGTCACGGCCGGCGCCAAAATCGCACTTTCGGTCGATGGCATTCATGGACCGATCGGCTACGCTGGTTGAACGTCGAAAGACCGATCAGACCATAACAAAAGCCCCGCTAGAGGCTTCCAGACGGACGTAGAACGACCATGAGATACAACAAGACACTGCTGCTTGGCAGCCTGTTGGCCCTGACCGTGGCTGCTGCCCCCGGATACGCGTCGGTATCCCAGAGTCAGGCGGATCGCCTGGGCAAGGACCTGACCCCGTTTGGCTCCCCGAAAGCTGGCAATGACGCCGGAACCATTCCCGCCTGGGACGGCGGCCTCACCGAGCCACCGCCGGGCTACAAAGGCACCGGCCAGCACCACATCGATCCTTACCCGGAGGACGAGGTGTTGTTCACCATCACCGCCTCCAACATGGACCAATACGCCGACCACCTCAGTGAGGGTGTAAAGGCCATGTTCGAAACCTATCCGACCACGTTCAAGCTGCCGATCTACAAGACCCGGCGCTCCCATGCCGTGCCGGAGTGGATTGAGAAGAACATCAAGGACAACGCCACCTCCGCCAAAATGATCGGCGAGGGCGCGGGTATCGAGGGTGCCTACGGCGGATACCCGTTCCCGATTCTCAGCGGTAACGACGAAGAAAAAGCCTGGCAGGTGATGTGGAACCACCTGACCCGCTGGCGGGGCGTCTACGTGACCCGTCGCTCCAGCGAAGTGGCGGTTCAGCAGAACGGGGACTTCTCCCCGGTGACCTCCCAGCAGGAAGTGTTCTTCAACTTCTACAACCCGGAAGGGGACGAGAGCACCCTCGACAACATCATCTTCTACTATCTGTCGTTCACCATTTCCCCGCCCCGTCTGGCCGGTGGCGCCATCCTGGTTCAGGAGACCCTGAACCAGATCAAGGAACCCCGCAACGGCTGGGGCTATAACGCCGGCCAGCGCCGGGTCCGCCGGGCGCCGAACCTGAACTACGATTCCCCGATTGCGGCCGCCGACAACCTGCGTACCGCCGACGATACCGACATCTTTAACGGCGCCCTGGACAAGTACAACTGGAAATACCTGGGCAAGCGGGAAGTCTACATCCCCTACAACAACTACCGGATTGGCGAAAAAGGCCTGCCCTACAGCAAGATTCTGGGCCAGTCCCACGTTAATCCGGACCTGACCCGCTGGGAGCTGCATCGGGTTCACGTGGTGGAAGCCACCCTGAAAAAGGGGGAACGCCACATTTACTCGAAGCGCCGGTTCTACGTGGACGAGGACAGCTGGAACGTGGCCCTGGTGGATCAGTACGACAGCCGTGGCAACCTCTGGCGCGTCACCATGGCGCTGCTGAAGAACTACTACGAGCTGCCGGGTGTGTGGAGCGTGCTGGACGTCTACAACGATCTGCAGGCCCGCCGGTACCACGTCCTCGGACTGGACACCGAAGAGCCAAAGACCCGGGAATTCAGCAACGAGGTTCCCAACAAGCGCTACTTCTCGCCGGCCTCCCTGCGGCGCCGTAGCGTTCGGTAAGCAAGCGGCCCCGGCCGTCAGAGACACCAAGCAATAACAACCGATAGGCACTGTGCATGGCTACAAGCTTTCTGCGAAACACGCTCGGCGCGGGCTGTCTCGGATTGTCCCTGGTTTGCGCTGCTCCGGCAGCGCTGGCCGTGGGGGATGTCCTTGAGACCCCGTCGATGCCCTCCAAACTGGCTCCCAAGAGCCTGCTGAATGATGTTGCGGTCCGTGGCGACCGTATTGTAGCGGCCGGAGAGCGGGGCCACATTGTGGTCTCCGATGATCAGGGCCAGTCATGGACGCAGGCAAGCGTGCCGGTTTCGGTCACCCTGACCGGGGTGGATTTCGGCACGGACAGCGAACTCTGGGCCGTGGGCCACAGCGGCGCTGTGCTGCACTCTTCAGATGCCGGTAAGACCTGGTCACTTCAGCTTGACGGGGTCAAGGCCGCCAAGCTGGCCATTTCCGCCCAGGAAGATGAGATCGCCGCTCTTGAGCAGCGCATCGATACGGCCCCCGAGGCTCAGAAAAGCGACCTGGAGTATCAACTCGACGATCTGAACTTCACTCTGGAAAACATGCAGAGCGACCTGGATATCGGTCCGGTTAACCCGTTCCTGGACGTCTGGTTCGAGAACGCCGAGCACGGCATCGTGGTGGGCGCATATGGCCTGTTCTTCCAGACCTGGGACGGTGGCAACACCTGGAAAAACTGGGCGCCGAAACTGGATAACGGCCAGGGCTATCACCTGAATGCGGTCAGCCAGGTGTCTGGTGGCGCGCTGGTGATCGTCGGCGAGGCCGGCCAGATTTTTGTGTCCGTGGACAATGGCCAGACCTGGGAAAAGCGGGACAGCCCGTATCCCGGCTCCCTGTTCGGCGTGACCGGTACCGGCCGGGTCAATGAGATCCTGGCCTTTGGCCTGCGCGGGACCCTGCTGTACTCCACGGACATCGGCAAGACCTGGACGACCCGGGACACCGGTTCCACCGAAACCCTCAACGACGGCGCCGTAGATGGCAACCGCATCGTATTGGTGGGTAACGGCGGTGCCATTCTGACCAGTGAAAACGATGGCGGTTCCTTCAAGGAAACGCTGCGCCCGGACCGGGAAGGCCTTATGGGCGTCGTGCCCCTGCCTGAGGGCCGGCTGTTGCTCGTCGGAGAGCGCGGTGCCGTTCGCACTGACGCCGCCGGCAAAGACCTTCAATAACGCCCTGACGTGGCAACAACGGATTAATGGAAGAGGGGCTATTTGATGTCCAACCCGAAACATGACAAGGGCGAGCATTACCTGACCACGCCCAAGGCCGAGCCGTTTCTGGAGCGCCTGATATTCAACAACCGGGCGATCATCCTGGTGCTGCTGGCCGTGGTGACGCTGTTTCTTGGCTACAACGCGACCAAGATCCAGCCTGACGCCAGCTTCGAGCGGATGATTCCGCTGGAGCACCCCTACATCAAGAACATGATGGATCACCGCAAGGACCTGGAGAACCTGGGTAACTTTGTGCGTATCGCGGTGGAAGCCAAAGACGGTGACATCTTCAGCAAAGAATATATGGAAACGCTGAAGCAGATCACAGACGAAGTCTTTTATCTGAGCGGCGTTGACCGGTCGGGTCTGAAGTCCCTGTGGACCTCGAACGTGCGCTGGGTGGAAGTGACCGAACAGGGCTTCCAGGGCGGCGCCGTGATCCCGGATAACTACGACGGTTCGCAAGCCAGCCTGGAGCAATTGCGCCAGAACGTTCTGCGTTCCAGCGAAGTCGGGCGTCTGGTTTCGGACAACTTCAAGTCCACGATCGTGTATGCGCCGCTGTACGAGAAAGACCCGGAGAGCGGCAAGCCTCTCGACTACGCGGCGTTTTCGCGTCAGCTCGAGGAAAAAGTGCGCGACAAATACGAAGCGCAAAACCCGAATGTTGACATCCACATCGTCGGTTTTGCGAAGAAAGTGGGTGATCTGATTGAGGGGATCGGCTCCATTGCCTGGTTTGCGGCCATTACCATCGGCCTCACCATGCTGCTGCTGTTCTGGTATTCCCGCTGCATCACGGGCACGTTGATCCCGGTTCTCACCTCCATCATTGCCGTGTTCTGGCAGTTGGGCGCGCTGCGTCTGCTGGGCTACGGCCTTGACCCGTATTCGGTGCTGGTCCCGTTCCTGGTGTTTGCCATCGGCATCAGCCACGGCGTTCAGATTGTTAACGCCATGGCGGTGGAAGCGGCCAAGGGTTTCGACCCGCTGACGGCCGCGCGGCTCGCGTTCCGGTCGCTTTACATACCAGGCATGCTGGCGCTGGTGTCGGATGCCTTCGGCTTCCTGACCCTGTTCTTCATCCAGATCGACGTGATTCGGGATCTGGCCGTCTCCGCGGGCATCGGTGTCGCCTTCGTGATCATCACCAACCTGGTTCTGCACCCGTTGATCATGTCGTACCTTGGCATTTCCAAGGGCGGCGTGAAGCACGTGCAGAATCACGGCGAGAAGCAGGATCGGAAGTGGCAGATTATGTCCTACTTCTCCCATCCGGCGGTGGCGCCGATCTCCCTGTTGATTGCTGTCATCGGCCTGGGCCTTGGGGTCTATTACAAGCAGGACCTGAAGGTGGGCGACCTGGACAAGGGCGCGCCTGAACTCCGGGCGGACTCCCGCTATAACCAGGACAACGGCTACATCATCAACAATTACTCCACCAGCGCCGATGTGCTGGTCGTGATGGTCCAGACGCCCAAGGAGCAGTGCACCCAGTACAACGTCCTGCGGGCAATGGACGCGCTTGAGTGGCGTCTGATGAATACGCCGGGCGTACAGTCCACCGCGTCGCTGGCGGATGTGTCCAAAATCGTGACCAAGGCACTGAATGAGGGCAACTGGAACTGGTATGCCCTGTCGCGGAACCAGACCATCATCAACGCCTCGATCCGCAGTGCGCCCTCCGGGCTGATCAACACCGATTGCAGCCTGACGCCGCTGCTGGTGTTCCTGGAGGATCACAAGGCGGAAACCTTGAAGACCGTGGTTGCAGAGGTGGAAGATTTCGCGGACAAGAACAGCGATGAGAATCACACCTTCCTGTTGGGAGCCGGTAACGCGGGCGTCGAGGCGGCGACCAACGACGTGATCTCCTCTGCGAAAGACAAGATGCTGTTGTTTGTCTACGCCGTAGTCACGCTGCTGTGTTTCCTGACCTTCCGTTCCATTAGGGCGGTGCTGTGTATCGTGATCCCGCTGGGCCTCACCTCCGTGCTCTGTGAAGCCATCATGGCGGTGTCCGGCATCGGTATCAAAGTGGCAACCCTGCCGGTGATTGCGCTGGGGGTCGGTATCGGGGTGGATTACGGTATTTACATATACAGCAAACTTGAGAAATACCTGCTTGAGGGTAAAACTCTCCAGCAGGCGTATTTCGAGACCCTTCGCTCCACGGGTAAAGCCGTTGTTTTTACCGGGGTAACGTTGGGTATCGGCGTGGTGACCTGGATCTTCTCTCCCATCAAGTTCCAGGCTGACATGGGCTTCCTGCTGTTTTTCATGTTCCTGTGGAACATGATCGGTGCCATCTGGCTGCTGCCGGCTCTGGCCCGGTTCCTGCTTCGTCCGGATCGGATGGTCGCGAAGGCGCGAGCATCGAAGTAGGCCACTGTCCATGCACCAAAAAAGCCCGCTTTGCGGGCTTTTTTGTTTCATGTTCAAGTGGTTAGCCAGCGAACCGCGGCTTTATTTCTGCCGGGAAGTGGTCTATGTTCAGAAAGGACCCATAACCGCGCCCGCAGCGCTGTCTCGGGTGCGCCTGTTCGCATTCAATAACTCAGAATAAGGAAGAACTCACATGACACTGAAACTCAAAGTATCCGCGCTTGCCATGGCGGCCGCTGTCAGCCTGGGCATGGCCTCCGCGCCGGCATCGGCTCAGGAGCAGACCTTCGTCACCATCGGCACCGGCGGTGTCACCGGTGTGTACTATCCGGCAGGCGGCGCGATCTGTCGCCTGGTCAACATGAACCGCAAGGAAAACGGCATCCGCTGCTCCGTGGAAGCCACCGGCGGTTCTGTCTACAACCTCAACGCCATCCGTCAGGGTGAGCTGGATCTGGCGGTCGCCCAGTCCGACTGGCAGTACCACGCCTACAACGGCACCAGCCAGTTCAAGGAAGATGGCCCGAACAAGAAGCTGCGGGCGGTGTTCTCCCTGCACCCCGAGCCGTTCACCGTGGTGGCCAGCAAGGCCTCCGGCGTGAAGAAGTTCGAGGACCTCGCGGGCAAGAAAGTGTCCGTCGGTAACCCGGGCTCTGGCCAGCGCGCCACCGCAGAAGTGCTGCTGAACGAAATGGGCTGGACCATGGACAAGTTCGGCCAGGCCGCCGAGCTGAAAGCCGCTGAGCAGTCCCAGGCCCTGTGCGATGGCAACATCGACGCGTTCTTCTACACCGTTGGTCACCCCTCCGGTGCCATCAAGGAAGCCACCACCTCCTGCGACAGCGTGATCGTGGAAGTCGACAACGACGCCACCAAGAAGCTGATCAAAGAGAACCCGTACTACCGCAAGGCGATCATCCCGGGCGGCATGTACCGTGGTACCGATGAAGACGTGACCACCTTCGGCGTGGCGGCCACCCTGGTGTCTTCTACCGACGTGCCGGACGACGTCGTCTACAACATCGTCAAGGCGGTGTTCGAGAACTTCGACAGCTTCAAGCGTCTGCACCCCGCCTTCGCCAACCTGAAGAAGGAAGAAATGGTGAAGGACGCCCTGAGTGCGCCGTTGCACCCGGGTGCCCTGAAGTACTACAAGGAAGTCGGCCTGATCAAGTAAGCCGTTATTCCTGAGCTCTGGTGGCCACGGGCAGGTAACTGCCCGTGGCCATTTACGATTGAACCGATTTTTCCTCTGACAGGATTCTGCTATGACCCATAGCGACCCGAAAGCGGGGGAGGGCGTCAACAAGCAGATGCTTGACGACGTTCTGCTCACCGAATCTGGTGGACGAGCGGGCACCGGCCCGGCGAAGGTGATCCTCTTCGTGGTACCCGTCCTCTGGTCTCTGTTCCAGATCTGGATTGCGTCTCCGCTGCCCTACATCTTCGAGTTTGGCGTGTTCAATTCCACGGAAGCACGCTCGATTCACCTGGCGTTTGCCGTGTTCCTTGCCTTTACCGCGTTCCCCATGATCAAGGGCAAACACGACAGCCATGTGCCGGTATACGACTGGATACTGGCTCTGCTGGCCGCCTTTGCGGCGTCCTACATTTTCATTTTCTACCGGGAGCTGGCCGATCGGCCGGGCGCGCCGATCACCATGGATATGGTGGTGGCCCTCGGTGGTCTCGTACTGTTGCTGGAAGCGACCCGTCGTGCGCTGGGCCTGGCCCTGAGCATCGTCGCCGGCGTCTTTATTTTCTACTCCTTGGCCGGGCCCTACATGCCCGATGTCATTTCCCACGGCGGCGTCAGCCTCAGCAAGCTGGCCTCGCATCAGTGGCTGGGTACCGAGGGCGTGTTTGGTGTCGCCCTGGGGGTCTCTACCGGTTTCGTGTTCCTGTTCGTGCTGTTCGGCGCCATGCTGGAGAAAGCCGGTGCCGGTAACTACTTCATCAAGATTGCCTATGCTCTGCTGGGCCACATGCGTGGCGGGCCGGCGAAGGCAGCCGTGGTCTCCAGTGGCCTGAGCGGGGTCGTGTCCGGCTCCTCAATCGCCAACGTGGTGACCACGGGTACCTTCACCATTCCGTTGATGAAGCGGGTGGGTTTCCCGGCCACCAAGGCCGGTGCGGTTGAGGTGGCGGCCTCCGTGAACGGACAGCTGACGCCGCCGATCATGGGCGCTGCCGCCTTCCTGATGGTGGAATACGTGGGCGTGCCATACCTGGAGGTGGTCAAGGCCGCCATCCTGCCGGCGCTGATCTGCTACATCGGCCTTCTGTACATGGTGCACCTGGAAGCGTGCAAGATGGACATGAAGGGCATCGAGCGCCGTAATAAGCCGACCCTGGCGCAGCGTCTGATGACCTGGGCGATGGTGATTGTCGGCTTCTGTGCGCTGACGCTGGTGGTGTACTACGGCGTTGGCTGGATGAAAAGTGTTCTGGGCGGCGCGACCCCGTGGGTCATGTCGGTGCTGCTGCTGATCATCTATGTGGCGCTGCTGGCGTATTCCTGCAAGTTCCCGGACCTGGAGGAAGACGTCGATGCCGATTTGAACGAGCTGCCGCCGGTCGGCCCGACCGTGAAGACGGGTCTGTATTACCTCCTGCCGGTGGTGGTGCTGGTCTGGTGCCTCACGGTGGAACGCTTCTCTCCGCATCTGTCCGCGTTCTGGTCCACGCTGTTCATGATGTTCATTCTGGTCACCCAGCGGCCGCTCAAGGCGTTCTTCCGGACCCGTCAGGGGATGGCGGAGCAGTGGAAAGCCGGCGTGGTGGACCTGTTTGACTCCCTGGCGACCGGCGCCCGGAACATGGTCGGCATTGGTGTCGCCACGGCCACCGCCGGCATCGTGGTCGGTACCGTGACACTGACCGGCATTGGCCTGGTGATGACCCAGTTCGTGGAGTACATCTCCGGTGGTAACCTGCTGCTGATCCTGATCTTTACCGCGATCATCAGCCTGATCCTCGGCATGGGTCTGCCCACCACCGCAAACTACATTGTGGTGTCTACGTTGATGGCGCCGGTGATTGTCTCCCTCGGCGCCGAGAACGGGTTCATTGTGCCGCTGATTGCGGTGCACATGTTCGTGTTCTATTTCGGTATCCTGGCGGACGACACGCCACCGGTGGGGCTAGCGGCCTACGCGGCGGCGGCGATATCGGGCGCCGACCCCATCAAAACCGGTATCCAGGGCTTTATCTACGACATCCGGACCGCGATCCTGCCGTTCATGTTCATCTTCAACAACCAGTTGTTGCTGATCGGGCTGACCGGCTGGTTTGATCTACTGGTCACGGTATTCAGTGCCATCACCGCCATGCTGGTGTTCGCGGCGGCCACACAAGGGTTCTGGTTCACCCGTACTCGCTGGTGGGAAACCATCGCGCTGCTGCTGGTCACGTTCACTCTGTTCCGCCCGGGCTTCTGGTGGGACATGGTGTACCCGCCGGTGGACCTGCGGCCGGCCACGGAAATCTACCAGCACATCGACAACGTGCCGGCGGACGGGCCGCTGTACCTGCACGCGTCTGGTATCAGCATTGACGGCCAGGAAGTCACCAAAATGATTCGCCTCGAGTTGCCGGCGGCGGAGTCCCCGGAGCAGCGTCTGTCCAAGGCCGGCCTTGAGTTGAAGAAGGATGGTGATGTGATGGCCGTGGACTTTGTAGGATTTGGCAGTGCCGCTGAAAAGGCGGGTATCAGCTTTGGCTGGACCATCGACAAGTTCGAGACCGAGAACGAGCGGCCGCCGAAGGAGTTGATGTTCATTCCGGCGCTGCTGCTGTTGGGGCTGGTGGCCTTTGGCCAGCTGCGCCGGCGGGCCCGGGAAGCCGGCGTTCCGAAACCGGCCTGAATCGGAGCGGGCCGTTGCCCGCACCGACCCGGCATCCGTGAAGCCCGGCGTAACCCGCCGGGTTTTTTTCTGTTAGACTTCGCGCTGATTCGGCCCGCGGTTTGTATCGCGCAGTGCCGGCACCATGTGGTCTTTGGTATAGATCACCGCTGAGACACTCAAGGAGCTCCTCATGCCCGTCATTACGCTGCCGGACGGCAGTCATCGCCGTTTTGCCGAAGCTGTTACCGTTCACGATGTTGCCGCCGACATCGGCGCTGGCCTGGCCAAGGCGGCCCTGGCCGGAAAAGTCGATGGTCGGCTGGTGGACACCAGCTATCGCATCGAACAGGACGTGGACCTGGCCATCGTCACCGACCGGGACGACGATGGCGTTGATGTCATTCGCCATTCAACGGCCCACCTGCTGGCCATGGCCGTCAAGGAATTGTTCCCGTCTGCCCAGGTCACCATTGGTCCGGTCATCGATAACGGCTTTTACTACGACTTCAAGTACGACCGTCCGTTCACCAACGACGACCTGGCTCGCATTGAGCAGCGGATGGAAGAGCTGTCCAAGCAGGACATTCCGGTATCCCGGTCGGTGCTGTCCCGGGACGAGGCGGTTCGGCTGTTCAACGAGATGGGCGAGGAGTACAAGGTCCGGATCATTGAAGACATACCCGGGGATGAGGATCTGTCGTTCTATCGGCAGGGCGATTTCATTGACCTGTGCCGTGGGCCGCATGTGCCCAGCACCGGCAAGCTCAAAGCGTTCAAGCTGACCAAGGTCGCCGGTGCCTACTGGCGCGGTGACACCGGCAACGAGCAACTGCAGCGTGTTTACGGTACCGCCTGGGGCAACAAGAAGGACCTCAAGGCGTATCTGCATCGGCTGGAAGAAGCCGAGAAGCGGGATCACCGCAAGATCGGCAAGAAGCTGAACCTGTTCCACATGCAGGAAGAAGCGCCGGGCATGGTGTTCTGGCATCCGGACGGCTGGTCCCTGTATCAGGAAATCGAGCAGTACATGCGGGCCAAGCTGCGCACGCACGGTTATCAGGAAATCAAGACGCCGCAAGTGGTGTCCAGGGCGCTGTGGGAAAAATCCGGCCACTGGGACAAGTTCAAGGACGACATGTTCACCACGGAGTCCGAGAAGCACGATTACGCCATCAAGCCGATGAACTGTCCGTGCCATGTGCAGGTGTTCAATCAGGGCCTCAAAAGCTACAAGGACCTGCCGCTGCGATTGGCCGAGTTTGGCTCCTGCCACCGGAACGAGGCGTCTGGCGCACTGCACGGGCTGATGCGGGTGCGTGGGTTTACCCAGGATGATGCGCACATCTTCTGTGAAGAAGATGCGATCCAGCAGGAAGTGTCTGCGTTCATCAAGCTGTTGCACGAGGTCTATGAGGACTTCGGCTTTACCGAGATTCTGTACAAACTGTCCACCCGCCCGGAAAAGCGCGTGGGTTCCGATGAAGTCTGGGACAAGTCCGAGGCAGCGCTGGAAGAGGCGCTGAACCGTGAGGGCGTGGATTGGGAATTGCTGCCGGGCGAGGGCGCGTTTTACGGCCCGAAGATCGAGTTTTCACTGAAGGACTGCATCGGCCGGGTGTGGCAGTGCGGCACCATTCAGGTGGACTTTTCCATGCCGGGCCGCCTGGGCGCGCAGTACGTGGCGGACAACTCCGAGCGCAAGACGCCGGTGATGCTGCACCGGGCCGTGCTGGGCTCCTTCGAGCGGTTCATCGGCATCCTGATTGAGGAATACGAAGGCGCGTTTCCAACCTGGCTGGCACCCACCCAGGTGGCGATACTGAATATTACCGACAATCAGCGGGAATATTGCCAGGAACTGGCGAAAAAATGGGAATCCATGGGCTATCGGGTGCACGCCGACTTGAGAAACGAGAAGATCGGCTTTAAAATCCGCGAGCATACTTTAAACAAGGTGCCCTACCTGGTGGTGGTTGGCGATAAGGAAGTGGAAAATAACGCCGTCGCTGTCCGTACCCGCAAGGGTGACGATCTGGGCACCCTGTCCGCCGACGAGTTCGTGCAACGCTTGGCAAACGACGTTGCGCGCAAAGGCAGAACCAAAACGGAGAACTGATTATTAAACAGCGAGCGAATCGGGGTGGGCGCACGCCCAAAGCACCCATCAATGAAAACATCGACGCAACTGAAGTCCGCCTGATTGACGCCGAGGGCAACCAGGTGGGGATTGTTTCCATTGAGGATGCTCTCAGGCAAGCCGAAGAAGCGTCCCTGGACCTGGTCCAGGTCACGGATTCCGATCCGATCGTCTGTAAGATCATGGACTTCGGAAAGAAAGTCTTTGAAGAGAAGAAAGCCAAAGCGGCTGCCAAGAAAAAGCAGAAGCAGACGCAGGTGAAAGAAGTCAAGTTCCGTCCAGGAACTGAAGAAGGGGATTACCAGGTCAAACTACGCAACCTGGTACGTTTCCTTGAGAACGGGGACCGCGGCAAGATCACGGTTCGATTTCGCGGGCGTGAGATGGCACACCAGGAAATCGGTATGAAACTCATGCAGCGGATCGAAGAGGATGTGGCCGACATGGCAACGGTTGAAATGCGACCGAAGATGGAAGGCCGCCAGATGACCATGATCGTGGCTCCCCGTAAAAAGAAGTGATCCTGTAGCACGGCCGGTCCCCCGCGTCTGCGGGGGATTTGTCGTTCAGGGTCATATGGGTTTTCAAAACGAGAATGCGGAGTTTTAAAAAATGCCGAAGATGAAAAGCAAGAGCGGTGCGGCGAAGCGGTTCAAGAAAACCGCGAACGGCTTCAAGCACAAGCAGTCCTTCACGAGTCATATCTTGACCAAGAAGAGCCCCAAGCGGAAGCGTCAGCTGCGTGGTACCAAGCTGATTGCCAAGTCCGATGTGGCTGCCATCAAGCGTATGCTCGCCAACTGAGTTATCACCGGTTAAGAAGGATTGATTAAATGGCTCGTGTAAAACGTGGTGTGGTAGCACGCCGTCGTCACAAGAAGATCATGAAGCAGGCCAAGGGTTACTACGGTGCCCGTAGCCGTGTCTTCCGGGTTGCCAAACAGGCGGTGATCAAGGCAGGCCAGTACGCCTACCGCGACCGCCGTAACCGCAAGCGCGCGTTCCGCGCCCTGTGGATCTCCCGGATTAACGCGGGCGCCCGTGCCAATGGCCTGTCTTACAGCCGGCTGATCGCCGGTCTGAAAAAGGCCAACGTCGAGATCGATCGCAAGGTTCTGGCCGATCTGGCCATGAACGAGCAGCAGGCGTTTGCCGCTGTTGTTGAGAAAGCCAAAGCGTCCCTGTGATCGCTTAAGATCTCTCAATCGATCGCAGATCGATCGGCACCCGCCTCCCGGCGTGGTGCCTCTGAATAGGGGAAGGGCACGCTCTTCCCCTATTTTTGTTTTCAGCTACCCCATTCTGGTTTGGAGCAAGGGTCAATGGAAAACCTGGAGCAACTGGTTCAGGACGGGCTGAGCGCGGTTGATCGTGCCGACAGCCTGCAGGCACTTGAGCATCTTCGTGTGGAATACCTTGGCAAGAAGGGCATCATCACCCAGCAGGCCAAGACCCTTGGCAAACTGTCCGCCGAGGAACGTCCGGCCGCCGGCCAGAAAATCAACGAGGCCAAGGGCCAGGTTGAGCAGGCCATCAACGCCCGCCGGTCGGATCTCGAAGCGGCGGCCCTTGAAGCGAAGCTGGCCAGCGAATCCATTGACGTCACCCTGCCCGGACGCGGCCAGGACCTGGGCGGTCTGCACCCGGTGACCCGCACGCTCCAGCGCATCGAAGAGATTTTTGCCCAGGCCGGGTACAGCGTCGAACAGGGGCCCGAAATCGAAGACGATTACCACAACTTCGAAGCTCTGAACATTCCGGGTCATCATCCCGCCCGGGCCATGCATGACACCTTCTATTTCAATCCCGGCACGCTCCTGCGCACCCACACCTCGCCAGTGCAGATCCGGACCATGGAAGCCGGAGAGCCGCCGTTCCGGATGATTTGCCCCGGCCGGGTCTACCGGTGCGATTCGGACATGACCCACACCCCCATGTTCCACCAATGCGAGGGGCTGCTGGTCGAGAAAGACGTCAGTTTTGCCGATCTCAAGAGCACCATTGAGGAGTTTCTCCGGGTGTTCTTCGAGCGTGACCTCAAGGTTCGGTTCCGGCCGTCTTATTTCCCGTTTACCGAACCGTCCGCCGAGGTGGACATCGAGTGGGGGCGCGAGGCAGACGGCAGCATCAAATGGCTGGAGGTGATGGGCTGCGGCATGGTGCACCCGAACGTTTTCAAGCATTGCGGCATTGATCCTGAAGCCTACCGTGGGTTCGCCTTCGGCCTGGGGGTTGAGCGGCTGGCCATGCTGCGATACGGCGTGAACGATCTGCGTATGTTCTTCGAGAACGACCTGCGTTTCCTGCGCCAGTTCCGGTAACCGGCACCGCCCGAAACACGTTTCAGACGCAACAGCGTTAACCGCATCAGGACAAGGCATTTACCATGAAATTCAGTGAACAGTGGCTGCGTGAGTGGGTCAATCCGGACATTGGCTCCCAGGAACTCATGGACCAGATCACCATGGCGGGTCTGGAAGTGGATGGATTTGAGCCGGTTGCCGGCGCCTTCAGCGGCGTGGTGGTCGGCGAGGTGCAGAGCGTGGTCCCGCACCCGGACGCCGATAAGCTGCGGGTCTGCCAGGTCAGCAATGGTCAGGGTGTGGTACAGGTGGTGTGCGGCGCACCGAACGTCCGTGAAGGGCTCAAGGTGCCGTTTGCGGAGGTGGGTGCGATCCTGCCGGGGGATTTTCGTATCAAAAAGGCCAAGCTCCGCGGCCAGCCCTCCGAGGGCATGTTGTGCTCTGAGGCCGAGCTTGGCCTGTCGGAGAACCACGATGGCCTGATGGAATTGCCCTCCGATGCGCCCATCGGTCAGGAGGTCTCGGCTTACCTGGGCCTGAACGACATTACCGTGGACGTGGATCTGACGCCCAACCGCAGTGACTGCCTGTCCATTCGGGGTGTTGCCCGAGAGGTTGGCGTGCTCAACAGCCTGCAAGTATGCGAGCCGGCCATTGACCCCGTTCCGCCGGTGCACGATGAGCGCCCCGACATCCGCATTGACGCGCCCGCCGGTTGTCCCCGCTACCTTGGCCGCTACCTGAAAAACGTCGACCTGAGCGCCGAGACGCCGCTTTGGATGCGTGAGCGCCTGCGTCGTTCCGGCATCCGCTCCATTGATGCCGCCGTGGACGTGACCAACTACGTGATGCTCGAGCTGGGCCAGCCCATGCACGCGTTTGATCGGGCTGAGATCGACCGCGGTATTGTTGTCCGCATGGCCGCCGAGGGTGAAACCCTGGTTCTGCTGGATGGGCAGGAAGTGACGCTGACGCCCGATACGCTGGTGATTGCCGACCACAGTAGGCCCGTCGCCATCGCCGGTGTGATGGGCGGCGAGCATTCCGGCGTGGCCGAATCCACCCGGGACCTGCTTCTGGAATCGGCCTATTTTGACCCGATCACCCTGGCCGGCAAGGCCCGGCACTACGGTCTGCACACCGATGCGTCTCACCGCTTCGAGCGGGGCGTGGATTTTTCGCTGGCGCGCACCGCGATGGAGCGGGCGACCCGGTTGCTGATGGACATCGCCGGCGGCGAGCCCGGTGAGATCGTCGAAGCCGTCAGCCCAGATCATTTGCCTGCCGACCGGACGGTTGACCTGAGAGAGCAGAGGCTGGCGGACGTACTCGGCCTGGCGATTGATCGCACCACCGTTGAGGAAATCCTGACCCGATTGGGGCTGCATGTGGATAAGCTCCTCAAGGACGGCTGGCGGCTGCGGGTTCCCAGTTTCCGGCCGGACATTGCGATTGAGGAAGATGTCATCGAGGAAGTTGGCCGGATTTATGGCTACGACAACCTGCCGGTCACCGAGCCGGAGGGCGCGCTGGGCCTTCGGGTTCGTGCCGAGGCCCGGCGCCCGGTGTCGGCCATCCGGGACTATCTGGTGGCCCACGGCTATCAGGAAGCGATCACCTACAGCTTTGTCGATCCGAAGGTTCAGGCCCTGGTGGATCCGCAGCGGGACGGCATTGCGCTTGCCAACCCGATTTCAAGCGATCTGTCGGTCATGCGGACCACCCTGTGGAGTGGCCTGCTCAAGACCGTGGCTTACAACCAGAACCGGCAACAGCCCCGTATTCGCCTGTTCGAGACCGGCCTACGATTTGAGCAGACCGCCGAGGGCATTGATCAGAAGCCGATGCTGGCGGGTGTCGTCGTCGGTGGCCAGAACCCGGAGAACTGGGCCAATGGGCGCCGGGCAGCGGACTTCTACGATGTGAAAGGCGAGCTGGAGGGGCTGTTCCAGCTGATGGGCGTAGAGATCCGGTTTGTTCCTGGTCAGCATCCCGCGCTGCACCCCGGGCAGACGGCCGAGCTGGTTCGGGACGGCGAGTCCGTGGGCTGGTTTGGCACCTTGCATCCTCAGGTCCAGAAAAAACTGGAACTGAATGGCACGATCCTGATGTTTGAGCTATTCTTGAACTCGATCCGAACGGGTTATGTGCCTAATTTCAAAGAATTTTCAAAATTCCCTGAAGTTCGGCGGGATTTGGCTATTATTATCGGGACGGATGTGGCGTTCTCTGATGTAGAGCGTGTGGCCAGAAAACACGCCGGTGAGCGCCTCACAGCATTGCGTGCGTTCGATCTCTACGAGGGCGAGAGCCTGGGCGAGGGTAATCGGAGCCTGGCCTTGAGCCTGTTCTGGCAGCATCCTGAGCGCACCCTGAACGACGATGAAGTGCAATCGCTCTTCACGGGCGTCATTGACGCCCTCAAAGAAGAGCTGGGCGCAACACTGAGGAGCTGAGCGATGACGGCGTTGACGAAAGCGGAGATGGCGGAACGCCTTTACGAGGAACTGGGTCTGAATAAGCGGGAGGCCAAGGAAATGGTCGAGGCTTTTTTCGATGAGATCCGGGGAGCGCTCAGCCATAACGAACAGGTCAAGCTGTCCGGTTTCGGCAACTTTGATCTTCGGGATAAAAAACAGCGGCCCGGCCGCAACCCGAAGACCGGCGAAGAAATTCCGATCAGCGCCCGTCGCGTGGTGACGTTCCGCCCGGGCCAGAAACTCAAGCAGAAAGTGGAAGCGTATGCTGGAACCCAGTCATAACAACGAACTGCCGGCCATT
Organism: Marinobacter sp. C2H3; assembly: GCF_037080155.1. Classification (NCBI taxonomy): domain Bacteria; kingdom Pseudomonadati; phylum Pseudomonadota; class Gammaproteobacteria; order Pseudomonadales; family Marinobacteraceae; genus Marinobacter; species Marinobacter sp. C2H3. Next base: position 88,892 of record NZ_JBBBNZ010000004.1, read on the forward strand.
CCCGGAAAGCGCTACTTCACCATTGGCGAAGTGGCGGATTTGTGTGCGGTCAAGGCCCACGTTCTGCGCTACTGGGAGCAGGAGTTTCCCCAGCTGTCTCCGGTCAAGCGCCGGGGCAATCGGCGCTATTACCAACGGGCGGATGTCATTACCATCCGGCAGATCCGTAGCCTGCTCTACGATCAGGGGTATACCATTGGCGGCGCCAAGCAGAAGCTGAGCAGTCATGAGGTTAAGGACGACACGTCCCAGTACAAGCAGCTCATCCGACAGATGATTGCGGAGCTGGAAGAGGTTCTCGACGTGTTGAATGCGCCGATCAAATCGTGAGGCGTCGCGAGCCATAAGCGGCCGGCGTCGGCAAGAAAAAACGGGTGCGGTGAGAGCCGCACCCGTTTTTTTATGGGCCCGAAACCGGCGGCCGGCGAGCCTGCCGGTTCAGAATCGGAACAGCCAGGGCAGTAAGACCTCTCCGTAGCCCCAGAGAATGACGGTCACCGAGAGCATCGCTTCAAGCACCAGGACGCCCACGGCCAGCGTGGTACTGGACACAATAAAGCCTTCCTCCGAGCTGATCCCCAGGAAATACGGGATGCCCAGGTACAGCAGATAGGCGCTGATGCAGAGCCCTATGGTGCCCGCGAGCAAGCACAGCCAGACCAGCGGGTAGACGGCGACCAGGCCGCTCAGGAACATGGGAGTGGCGATGTAGCCGGCAAAGATCACGCAGCGCCGTGAGCTTGGCGGTTTGCGGAAGCGCTTTGCCATGGTGCGGATGACGTGGCCGACAAGAATGACGGCCGCAAGAATGGCAATGTAGAACGCGATCCCCGCCAGGAACGCGCTGAGGTAGTCCAGCTTGATGAAGGGCTGGCTTCCGCCGAATCCCCAGCCTATCTGCGTCGTACCGATAAACGCACTGATCACCGGGACCGCCGCCAGGATCAGTACGTGGTGGGCGTACAGGTGGCGAACGGACTCGTGTTCTTCTTCAATGTGCTCCCATTCGGTTTTGGGATGGGTCAGCAGGCCCCAGACGTGCGTAAGCATAGGTTCACCCTCATCGTCTTGTTGATGGCTCCACATTATCTATAGCTCAAATTGGCTTGGCTTGCGTAGTCAACCAACGGAAGATTTTCGCGACGATAATACGGTCTGTAGGCACCCCATAACGGACGAGGATTGCGGTAGGGGAAGGGCAGGGGAGGAGGCCCGGGGAGCGTCTTTCAGGGAGGGTTACAGAGGGGAGACAAACCGGCGGTAAAGAGGCCCTGACGCAGGGGTCAGAAAGCGAGCGACACGGCCGGAGCCGTGGCCGCTCATTACGGCAGGTAAGCGTTCAGCCCCATCATCAGACTGAGCACGCACACCGTCAGAATGGAAAAACCAAAGTTACCCTTGGCCCATTTGACGTCATCGGTGGTGCGGTACCCGTCGAGTCCCAGCTTGAGCCAGTAAAGCCCCATGCCCAGCATCACCACAAAATAGGCCAGGCCGGTGAAGCCCGCCACCGTCAGGCTCAGCGCAGATAGCGTGAACGCAATGGTGTAGGCCACGATGTGGTGTTTCGCCGTGTCGATGCCACGGGCGACCGGAAGCACAGGAATGTGGACCCGGTTGTAGTCATCAAAACGGAAGATTGCGATGGCATAGGAGTGCGGCATTTGCCAGAGGCAGAACGTCACCAGCAGGATCAGTGCTGCCAGGTCAAACTGCCCGGAAACCGCGCAGTAGCCGACAACCGGCGGAACCGCACCGGACAGGCTGCCGATCAGGGTGCCGTGCACTGAATGGCGCTTCGACCACAGGCTGTAGGCGCCCACGTAGATCGCAAAGCCAAAGATGCCGAGGGCAACGGTCAGCAGGTTTACCGCCATGAGCATCGTAAACCCCGCCAGACCCAGCACGGTGGCAAAACCAAACGTGGTGGCCGGCGTGATAGCGCCGGTCACCAGCGGTCGGTTGCGCGTCCGTTCCATAATCGAATCAATGTCCCGATCGATCAGGTTGTTGAACGCGCAGCCTGAGGCGATCACCAGGCCCAGTCCCAACAGGGTTGCCAGGAACAGGGCCGGGTCAAACTCACCCTGGGCGGCCAGAAAGTAGCCGCCCATGACCGAGATCGAATTGCCAAAGATGATGCCCGGCTTGGTGAGCGCGATGAACTGCCGGAGCACGTCCTTGCTAGACGTGCGCGACATTACATCAGGTTGACGTTGAGGTGATACATAATCCACACAGATCCACCAATAACCAGGGCGAGAATGAGCGCGGTGAAGAACACGAAGGAGCCGGAATCCCGACCTTCCTGTGTTTTCAGGTTCATGTGCATGAACAGGATCAGCTGCAGCAGCACCTGAAGGATCGCCATGATGGTGATCGCAACAACGAGAACACCTTCACTGAACCCACCCTTCATGACCATGCCGAAAGGGATCACGGTCAGGATGATGGAGAAGATCAGGCCCCAGATGTAGGACTTGACGCTGCCGTGGCTACCGCCATCGTGAGAAGTGGATGTGCTCATCAGAGAACCCCCATCAGGTACACAAAGGTGAAGACGCAGATCCAGACGATGTCCAGGAAGTGCCAGAACAGGCTGAGGCACAGGACACGCGGCTTGGTCTTGTCGGTGATGCCCTTGAGGCCAAGCTGGATGATCATGATGGCCATCCACAGCAGGCCGAAGCTCACGTGCAGGCCGTGGGTGCCGACCAGCGCAAAGAAGGACGACAGGAAGCCGGAGCGATCCGGGCCGAAGCCTTCTTCGATCAGGTGATGGAACTCATAGATCTCCATTCCCACGAAGCCTGCGCCGAACAGGAAGGTGACAATCAGCCAGCCCATGACCTGCTTGACCCGCTCCTTGTGCATGGCCAGTACGGCCATGCCGTAGGTAAAGCTACTGAACAGCAGCAGGAACGTTTCAACCAGGACAAAGTCCAGCTCGAACAGGTCTTTGGAGGTCGGGCCGCCGGCGGTGCCGTTATGGATCACCGCGTAGGTGGCGAAGAGCGAGCCGAAGATGATCAAGTCGCTCATCAGGTAGATCCAGAACCCGTACATCTTCAGGCCCGTGGTATCGTGGTGCTCTTCGTGGCCGCCATGGGCGGCCACGTGTTGGTTAGTCATCGTATCTGTTGCCATGTTTAAGCCTGCATCTTGACGCGATTGTAGTGCTCGATTTCCATCTGCTTCACTTCCTCGGCCGGGATGTGATAGTCGGTGTTCTCACTGAAGATCCGCGCCATGAAGGCTGCGAACATACCAATGGCACCGAGGCCAACCATCCACCAGATGTGCCACACGAGGGCAAAGCCGAACACGATGCTGAAGACACCCATGATCGGGCCCGCGTTCGTGTTATGCGGCATGTGAATGTCGTTGTACTTGATGGTCTCCGGGTCGGCCAATTGCGCCTTGCCCTGATTCTTCTGCTTGTCTGCCCAGTAGTTGTCGATCGCGTGGATCTCCGGCAGGTGCGCGAAGTTGTAGTACGGGGGCGGTGAAGCTACGGCCCACTCCAGGGTACGGCCATTCCAGGCATCGCCGGTGACGTCCTGGTTCTGCTTGCGGTCACGGATGCTCACAAACAGCTGGATCGCGGTGGATGCGATACCGCACAGGATCAGCACGGCGCCGAACCAGGCCACGATCATCAGCGGCTGCCACTCGGTGTTGGCGTAGCTCTGCATACGGCGAACCGCACCGTCGAAGCTCAGGATGTACAGCGGCATGAATGCGGTGTAGAAGCCGACGATCCAGAACCAGAAGGAGCGCTTGCCCCACTTTTCGTTAAGCTTGAAGCCGATCGCCTTCGGGAAGTAGAAGGTGTAGCCGGCCATCATGCCGAACACCACGCCGCCGATGATGACGTTGTGGAAGTGGGCGATAACAAACAGGCTGTTGTGCAGCACGAAGTCTGCCGCCGGAACCGCCAGCATGACGCCGGTCATACCACCGATGGTGAAGGTGATGATGAAGCCCAGGGTCCACAGCACCGGAGAGGTGAACTCCAGCCGGCCACGGTACATGGTGAACAGCCAGTTGAAGATCTTCACACCCGTCGGGATCGCGATGATCATCGTCATGATGCCGAAGAAGGCGTTGACGTTGGCACCGGCGCCCATGGTGAAGAAGTGGTGCAGCCACACGATGAAGGACAGCACGCCGATCGCCAGGGTTGCCCACACCATGGTGTTGTAGCCGAACAGCGGCTTCTTGGCGAAGGTGGAAATGACCTCCGAGAACACACCGAACGCCGGCAGGATCAGGATGTACACCTCAGGATGGCCCCAGGCCCAGATGAGGTTGACGTACATCATGAGGTTGCCGCCCATGTCGTTCGTGAAGAAGTGGAAATCGAAGTAGCGATCCAGGGTCAGCAGCGCGATGGTTGCGGTCAGGATCGGGAAGGCTGCGATGATCAGCACGTTGGTGACCAGGCAGGTCCAGGTGAAGATCGGCATGCGGAACAGGGTCATGCCCTTGGTGCGCATCTTCATGATGGTCACGAAGAAGTTAATGCCGGTCAGCGTGGTCCCGATACCGGAGATCTGCAGTGCCCAGATCCAGTAATCCACCCCGACACCCGGACTGTACTTCGCCCCTGACAGCGGCGCATACGCCAGCCAGCCGGTCTTGGCGAACTCACCCACGAACAGGGAGACGTTCACCAGCACGACGCCGGCGGCGAACAGCCAGAAGCTCAGGTTGTTCATGAACGGGAAGGCCACGTCGCGGGCGCCGATCTGCAGCGGAACCACCAGGTTCATCAGGCCGATAACCATCGGCATGGCGACGAAGAAGATCATGATCACACCGTGGGCGGTGAAGATCTGGTCATAGTGCTCGGGCGGCAGGTAGCCTTCCGCGCCACCGGCAGCGATGGCCTGCTGGGTACGCATCATGATGGCGTCCGCGAAGCCGCGGATGAGCATGACCAGGGCGACCAGGAAGTACATGATGCCCAGTTTCTTGTGGTCGATGGACGTGATCCACTCACGCCAGAGGTAGCCCCACTTCTTGTTCAGGGTGATCCAGCCAACGACGCCGGCGCCAACGATCGCAATGATTGCGACCGTGACCATGATAATCGGCTCGTGGTACGGAATTGCATCCAGGGTTAATTTTCCGAACATAGTTTTACTCCACTGCCTCTGCGCTCACGCGCTCGCCATGCTCTGGGTTGCTGTTTTCACCATGCTCGCCTTTGTCTTCCACGCCTTTGCGGAAGCCATTGAGGATGTTGTTGTAGAGGTTCGGTGAAACGTCTGAGAAATACTGTACGGGGTCAGCCTCGCTCGGCTTCTCCAGTTCCTGATACTTACCTTCGTACGACAGGGGCTGGTCAGCAGACTTGACCTTCTCGACCCAGGCCTTGAACTCGTCTTCGGACATGGCGTGTGCCTTGAACTCCATCTCGGAGAAGCCGGCACCACTGTAGTTGCTGGAGCGGCCGTCAAACACGCCCTGTTCATTGGCGATCAGGTTCAGGCGGCTATCCATACCGGCCATGGCGTAGATCTGGGAGCCCAGGGTGGGAATCCAGAACGAGTTCATGACGGTGCCTGAGGTGATCTGGAAGCTCACGGGACGGTTGGCGGGGAAGGCCACTTCGTTCACCGTGGCAACACCCTGCTCCGGATAGATGAACAGCCATTTCCAGTCCAGGGAGACCGCTTGAACTTCCAGCGGCGGTTGGTCGCTGTCAGTTTCCAGGGGCTTGAACGGATCGAGGCTGTGAGACGTGATCCAGGTCAGAACGGCCAGGACGGCGATAATCACACACGGAATGAACCACACGACAACCTCAATGGCGGTCGAGTGCGCCCAGTTCGGCTTGTAGGTCGCATCCTTGTTGCCTTCGCGGTAGCGGTAGGCGAACAGCAGCGTCATCACGATGACGGGGATGACGACGATCAGCATCAGCGCGAACGCCGTAAAGATCAGGACACGTTGTTCTTCACCGACCTGTCCCTTGGGGTCCATCAGCGCGCCACCACATCCTGACAACAGGAATGGCAGTGCGGCTAACAGCACAGCGCCCAAGGCGCGTAAGTAGCTCTTTTCTCTCATTTCTCAACCTCATTTGAGCGGCACAGGCTGGGCCTGAACAACAAGCTCACATGTAGTTAACCGTTTAGAATGGAAGTTTCGGAATCGCCGCGCCGGCGGTTGGGGCACAAGGCCACAGGCCACTGGAGCAGGTTGACTCCACGCAGAAATCGGCGCCAATATTGGTGTAACTGATCGCCTGTTTCCACTTGAGACTTGATCTAAGTCATCAACAAGAGTTGATAACCGCAATCATACGGTCTACGCGCGTCTCCTAGAGCCATGGCGAGCCATGAATAAACGCGCCGTAATGATATCAGAAAGGCGTTGCTTCGTCCCACACGAAGGAGCGTTGACGGGCCTTTTTTTGCCCCAGGGCAATTTGCGGCCGCCAGCGTCTCAGGCCCTGCCAATATATCACTCAGACTCCCCGTGCGATTTACCGTGTTTCAGGGCCGCCCCGCCCAGACGTTCTGTGTACCGAGGGTAATGTTGGCGTTAAGTTGGTGCTAATGTTGCCGCCACAGGATGCCTGCCTATGTTCTGCCGGCGCTCGAGCCTGTCCATCGTTTATCAAGGAGCCTCCGTTGTCCTCATCCCGGTTGCCACCCTCGGCGTCTTCCACCGCATCGCCAAAACGCCTCTCCATTCCTGCCGGCATCTGGGCCCTGGGCCTGGTCAGCCTGATGATGGATGTGTCTTCGGAGATGATTCATGCACTGCTGCCGATGTATCTCGTGACCGCCCTCGGGGCGTCCGCGCTGACCGTTGGCATTTTGGAGGGCATCGCCGAAGCGACCGCTTCGGTTACCAAGGTGTTTTCCGGCGCGCTCAGTGACTGGCTAGGCCGCCGTAAGCTGCTGGCGGTGATCGGCTACGGCCTGGCGGCGTTGGTAAAGCCGCTTTTCCCCATAGCGGATACCATTGGTCTGGTGTTCCTCGCCCGGTTTGTTGACCGGATCGGCAAGGGCATTCGCGGCGCGCCCCGGGATGCGCTGGTGGCAGATCTGGCGCCGCCGGAGCTGCGCGGCGCCAGCTTCGGGCTTCGGCAGTCGTTGGATACCATCGGCGCTTTCCTGGGCCCGCTGCTTGCCATCGGGCTCATGTGGCTAACGGCGGACAACTACCCCGCCGTTTTCTGGTTTGCCTGTGTGCCCGCGGTGCTCTCCGTTGGTATCCTGCTGGTGGCCGTGCGTGAGCCCCCGCGGCCTGCTTCCCGGCGGCGTGTCCGAATGCCGCTCCGGCGCAGCGAACTCCAGCATCTCCCGGTCGCCTATTGGTGGGTGGTTGGCATTGCCACCGTGTTTACACTGGCCCGCTTCAGCGAGGCCTTCCTGATCCTCAAGGCGCAGGATGCCGGCCTCGCTGTCATGTTCGTCCCCATGGTGCTGGTAATCATGGCGTTTGCCTATTCACTGTCGGCGTATCCCGTGGGCATTCTTGCGGATCGGATGGATCGCTCTACGCTGCTGGTCGCAGGCATGGCGATTCTTGTGGTGGCCGATGTGGTGCTTGCCGGAGCTACTGGCATCCTCGGGGTGAGCATTGGCGTGGCGCTCTGGGGCCTGCATATGGGCTTTACCCAGGGTTTGCTGGCGACGCTGGTGTCCGATACCGCCCCGGAGGAACTGCGTGGGACCGCGTTCGGGGTTTTTCATCTGATTACCGGGATTGCCCTGCTGGTGGCGAGCACCCTGGCGGGTGCCCTGTGGCAGTGGGTAGGGCCGGCGAAGACATTCTGGGCGGGAGCACTGTTTGCGGCGGCAGCGTTGCTGCTGGTTCTGGCGCAGCGCCGCCGCCTGATCGGGCCCGGCAACAGCCGGTAACACCATCGGGAAGCGCGGGCCGGCCAGGATTCAAAAAGGACGGCGCCCGTCCACCCATCATCCGGAGTCTGAAACCACGTGCTTGAGCAACTCGATCAACGGTTTACCCTCGTAATAAACCAGCTGAACGGCCAGATCCACCTTATTGACCAGTTGATGATTCTGGCCTCGACAGCAGGCGTACCGTTGATGGTGTTCGCCGTGGCGGCGCAGTGGTGGGGAAGGCGTGATGCCCGGGCGGTGCATCGCCATACCCTGGTGGCCTCGGGGTTCTCTTTTCTGTTGGGTCTGGCGCTGAACCAGGCGGTGTTGCTCTTCGTGCAGCGGATGCGCCCCTACGACGCCGGCCTGACGCACCTGATCGTCGCGCCAAGTACGGACTTTTCGTTCCCTTCCGACCACGCAACCGCCGCGTTTTCCGTCGCGGCAGCGTTTCTCCTTCATGGCCGCCGGGTTCAGGGGCTGGCTCTGCTTGCCGTCGCCGCGCTGATTGCGTTTTCCCGGGTGTATATCGGTATTCACTACCTCAGCGACGTGCTGGGCGGGGCGGCCACCGGTGTGATCGCGGCGCTGCTTGTCCGGTTCGGCTACCGTCAGGGTTCCGCCCTGGACCGCTGGCTGGTTTCACGGCTCTGACCGCGCCGGTCAGTCGCCGCTCCGGGGTGAAGTCCCGGGCGGGCTCTGGTAAAGTCGCCGCCTTTTTGTCGCTCCGGTGGCCGCGGGCAGACCTCTGACGACCCAGTTCAGTGACGCATTGGCTCCTCTTCCATCGGGCGGCGTTGTTCCTGCCGTTAACCGGATATGCCGACCATGCCCACGTCTCTGAAACTCCAGTGGTTCTCCAACCTTCGCGGCGACCTGCTCGCCGGTATTGTGGTGGCCCTGGCCCTGATCCCTGAAGCCATTGCCTTTTCCATCATTGCCGGCGTTGACCCCAAAGTGGGCCTGTACGCCTCCTTCTGTATCGCCGTTGTGATTGCCTTTGTGGGCGGGCGCCCGGGAATGATCTCGGCGGCCACCGGCGCCATGGCGCTATTGATGGTGACCCTGGTAAAGGATCACGGCCTTCAATACCTGCTGGCGGCCACGCTGCTGACCGGCGTAGTCCAGATTCTGGCCGGGTTCCTGAAGCTGGGCAGCCTCATGCGATTTGTTTCCCGGTCGGTGGTCACCGGCTTTGTGAACGCCCTGGCCATCCTGATCTTCATGGCGCAGCTGCCGGAGCTGACCAATGTCACCTGGCACGTCTACGCGATGACCGCCGCCGGGCTGGGTATTATCTACCTGTTCCCGCTGGTGCCGTTGGTGGGCAAGATCCTGCCCTCGCCGCTGATCTGCATTGTCTCCCTCACCATTGTCTCGGTGCTTATGGGGCTCGATATCCGCACCGTTGGGGATATGGGTGAGCTGCCTGATACCTTGCCGGTGTTCCTGTGGCCGGACGTGCCGCTGAATTTGGATACGCTGATGATCATCCTGCCTTACTCCCTGGGCCTTGCCGTGGTGGGCCTGCTGGAATCCATGATGACCTCCACCATTGTCGATGACCTGACCGACACCACCAGCGACCGCAACCGCGAATGCAAAGGGCAGGGCATTGCCAACATCGGCGCCGGTCTTCTCGGTGGCATGGCCGGCTGCGCGATGATTGGCCAGTCGATCATTAACATCAAATCCGGGGGCCGAACCCGCCTGTCCACGCTGACCGCCGGCGTCGTACTGCTGATCATGGTGCTGGTGCTGGACCAGTGGCTGGTGCAGATTCCCATGGCGGCCCTGGTGGCCGTGATGATCATGGTGTCCATCGGTACCTTTAACTGGGCGTCCATCAAAAACCTGCGGGAACACCCGCTGTCCACCAACATCGTTATGGTGGTCACCGTGGTGGTGGTCGTGGCTACCCACAACCTTGCGTTTGGCGTGCTCGCCGGTGTGCTGCTGGCCTCGCTGTTCTTTGCCAACAAGGTGGGCCAATTCATGCTGATCCGCACCGAGCTGGATGAGACCAGCGATACCCGGACGTACCGGGTGATTGGCCAGGTGTTCTTCAGCTCATCGGAGAAATTTATCGCCGCCTTTGATTTCAAAGAAGCGGTTGATACTGTGGTGATCGATCTAAGCCGCGCCCACTTCTGGGACATCACTGCCGTTGCCGCGCTGGATAAAGTGGTGGTCAAGTTCCGCCGGGAGGGCGCGGACGTTGAGGTGATTGGCCTGAACGAGGCCAGCGCCACCATCGTGGACCGGTTTGGCGTGCACGATAAGCCGGACGCCGTTGAACGCCTGATGGCGCACTAGGGAGAAGAACAATGACACACGCAAACCCCGCCTCCAGCGCCAGCCGCGATCTGCCCGCCGATGAGCACCCTCAGGTAGTGGCGTGCATTGACGGGTCGGAAGCGGCCCTCGGCGTCTGCGATTACGCCGCCTGGGCCAGCCAGCGCATGGGGGCGCCCCTGTTGCTGTTGCACGTGCTGGACGACGAGAAGTACCCCGCCCGCACGGACATGACAGGCAACATTGGCCTGGGCAGTCGGGAGCACCTGCTGGACGAACTGGTGGCGCTTGACCAGCAGCGCAGTAAGCTGGCGCTCAAGCACGGCCATGTGATGCTCGACGAGGCCGAAAAGCGGGTTCGCGCCGACGGCGCCACGGATGTTCACCAGCGCCAGCGCCACGATGAACTGGCCGGCTCTCTGGTGGCTCTGGAGCCCGAGGCCCGCCTGTTCGTGCTGGGCTTGCACGGCGAGGGCCGCCCGGGGCAGGGGGGGCACGTTGGCAGCCAGCTTGAAACCGTGATCCGCAGCGTGCACCGGCCTTTGCTGCTAGTGCCCGATGACTTTGCTGAGCCCCGGAGCGCCATGCTGGCATTCGATGGTAGCGCCACCGCGTTCCGCAGCATTGAACTGCTGGCCGGCACCCCGGTGTTCCGCGGAATGCCGTTGCATCTGGTGCTGGTGGGCACGGATAACGAGCGCAACCGCTCGCTGCTGGCCGATGCCTCTGGGGCGCTGGCGAACCAGGGCATGGATATTCACACCGCAATTCGCAGCGGAGACGTCGAGCCGGCGCTACACTCCTACCAGGAAGAGAACGACATCGACGTATTGATCATGGGCGCCTACGGCCATTCGGTCATTCGCCGGTTCCTGGTGGGCAGCACCACCACGCGCATGCTGGAGACCGCCCGCAAGCCGCTGGTGATTTTGCGCTGATTCGGGGGTGGCTCCGCCCAGCGTAGCTCAGGAGACCTGAATGAATGTTGCATGAACTGGCATTGGGTGGGCTATTGTTCAGCCCGCTGGTGGCCTTTGTGCCGGTAGCCGTCCTGCTGACCCTGGCCACCCGGGTCGTGCTCCACCAACTGGATCTGCGACGGCGGATCTGGAGGGACGCCTGGTTCGACGTCGGCCTGTTCGTCTGCTTCCTTTCCGCCATTGTGTATCTCTACGGGAGTGTTATCTGAGCCATGACAAAACTGGCGCGCGTCGGCGTAACGCTGTTGGTGGTGGTGGTAGCGATTGCCGCCGGCCTCTGGGCCTGGAATCACTATCTGTACTCGCCCTGGACACGGGACGGCAGGATCCGGGCGGATGTGATCACCCTGGCGCCGGACGTGTCCGGTTGGGTGACCGAACTCGCCGTAGGCAACTACGGCGCCGTCCGTAAAGGCGACCTGCTGTTCACCGTGGATGACACCCGCTACCGGGCCGCCATCGCCGAGGCTGAGGCCATGGCAGAGCAGAAGCGGGTCGCCTGGGAACTGGCCAAGCATCAGTTTCAGCGCCGTCAGAACCTGAGCGGCCGGGAGGCCATCAGCGAGGAAGATCTGGACACCTACCGCATCCAGGTGGAATCCGCCAAGGCCGCCTACGACCTGGCCCAGGCGCAGTTGAACACGGCACGGATCGATCTGGAGCGAACCCGGGTGGTCGCGCCTGAGGACGGCACCGTGAGCAACCTGACCCTGCGCGAGGGCAATTACGTCAGCCGCGGTACGCCGGTGCTGTCGCTGATTCGCGCTAACTCCTTTTACGTCACGGGCTACTTTGAGGAAACCAAGCTCCAGAAGATCCACGTCGGCCAGCGTGCACGCATTCACCTGATGAGCGGCGGCGAAACCCTGAGCGGCACGGTGCGAAGCATTGCCCGGGGAATTGCCGATGCCAACACCAGCAGCAGCCATCAGTTGCTGCCCCAGGTGCAACAGGCCTTTAACTGGGTGCGGCTGGCCCAACGGGTGCCGGTGGATCTGACGCTCGATGAGGTGCCGGAAGGCCTGACCCTGAGCGCCGGCATGACCGCCTCCATTTCCCTGATGGACGATTGAGCGGCGTCCCCGTGACTCTGCACCCGGTACTCGCCCAACTGCTGACGCCGGACCGCCGGTCGGTCATCTTCGCCCTGAAGGGCGTGATTTCCATGGCGCTGGCCCTGTTCACGGCCATGTACCTTCAGCTGGACCGGCCCTATTGGGCGCTGGTGTCCGCGGTATTCCTGCAGATTCGGCCCGAGAGCGGCCTGGTGATCGAAAAAGCCCTGTGCCAGATCGTCGGCTCCGTGGTGGGCGGCGGTGTGGGGATTCTCATCCTGGTGAACCTCGCCAACCAGCCCGTGCTGGCCCTGGCCTGCCTGACCGTCTGGATGGGGCTGAATTCCGCCGCCGGTTCCATGGTCCACAGCACCAACTACATCTACGCGTTCGCCATGGCAGGCATGACCGCCGGGCTGGTGGTCATCCTGGTGATGGCCAGCCCCGGCTCGGCCGACAGCCAGGCCGTGTTTGCCATCGCCCAGGCCCGGATCAGTGAGATCACCGTGGGCGCCCTGTGTGCCATGCTGGTCAGCCGCCTGTTATGGCCGGTGACCGTGCGGCAGTCGCTCCGGACACAGGCCCGTTCCGCCATCAACGACACCATGGATTACCTGTCGCTGGAGCTGGACCCGGAAAGCACCCACGAGCAGCGCCATCAGCAGGCGGACAAAATTCTCGAAACCCTGGTTGGCCTGAACGACGACTCCAGCGCCGTGGCCTACGAGGGCCCGGAAGGCCCGGGGCGGGGCAGGGCGGCCAGCCTGCTGTGCAATCGTACGCTGTCATTGCTCGCCGTTGGCCAGATCATTGGCCGCTTTCACCGAAACCACCGGGAGCTGGTCTCCCCCGCCTTTGCCGAGCTGTTATCGACGCTGCGAACGGGGTTCCAGGAAGTGGCCGGCACCGACAGCTACGAAGCCGGCTACCGACGGGCCCAACAGCTGCGCCAGCAACTCCGCCAGCTCCGGGACGCCCAGCAGGGCGAAACCGCCATCGTCACCCGCCTCAGCCAGACCGCCATTGAGCTGGTGGCGGATCTGGTGGTGGTGTTGCGGGCCTACAACGCCCTCGAATTCCGGGGCCAGACCCTGCTCAATGCGCCGAGGCTGCGCACCCATCGGGACCCGCTGGTGGGTGCGGTAAACGGCGTGCGGACCGCGTTTGTGTTCCTGATTGGCGCCACCGTGTGGGTTCAGACGGGCAGCCAGGCCGCCATCATGCTGATGATTATGCCGGTGGTGTTCTCGGTGATGTTCGCCCGGTTCTCACTGGGGGTCCTTTCCCTGCTGCTGCCCAGGCTGCTGATCGCATCGGTGGTGGCCGTGCCGGTCTCCCTGCTGTTTGGCCTTGGTTTTCTCTCTCACAGCAGCGGCGATTTTGAAATGCTGGTGCTGGTGCTGGCCGGCCCCTATTTTGTCGGGCTGTTGTTACTGGCTAACCGGCCCACCCTGCCTTACGGGCTCGGCCTGTGCATTCCGTTTACCCTGATCACCCAGCCGGGTAACGCCATGACCTTCAGCGCCGATACCGCCATCAGCACCGCGCTCGGGCTGGTCACTGGCATTGGCGTGTTGTACTGGGTGTTCCGCCTGGTGACGCCACCGGACAGCCTGCTGTTGCAGCGGCGGCTGATTCACGCGGCCGCCCGGGACCTGGCCGCCGTTGACGATCATGACCACCCGGAGGACTGGTACAACGGCCGTATGGGGGAGCGCCTGCTCCGGCTGGCCAATTTCGACCAGGCCAACGCCAGCGGCAACCGGGTCATGACCGACCTTGGCTTTACCGGCCTGAACCTCGGCCACGTGTCCGTCCGCCTGCGACGACTGATTCAGAATCATCGCTCGGCGGAGGTGGATCGCTGCCTGCCCCAGTGGCAGCGCGCGCTGGCGGACGCCTACCTGGCCTGTGCCCTCGGGAAGACTACCCCGGCGTTCCGCGACGCCAGCGCACGGCTGCTCGCCGCCATTGGCGAGGCGGGCGAGCCCACGACCCAGACGGCGATCATCGAAGGGATGTTCGAGCGCCTCGCGTTGACGTTCGAGCGGACGGCGAGGAACGTGCGTGAGGCGTTGGAGCCAGAGGGTGACGCTCAGCAGGCGGCGGTTGAATCGGGCTAGCCGGCCCCTCACTGCCCGGGCTGAGGCGAGATGGCACAGGGGCCGAAGATTGCGGTACCTGAAATGAAAAAGGCGGTCACGTTTCCGTGACCGCCTTTCCCGGGGAATTCTGGTCGGGACGGTAGGATTTGAACCTACGACCCCTTGCACCCCATGCAAGTGCGCTACCAAGCTGCGCTACGCCCCGATGTGCTTTGCCGACGAGAAAACGGGTTTGTCTCAGTGGCTTAGCGGGAGCGAAGTCTACACCAGCGTTTCGCAAAAATAAACAGGGTTTTGTGAATTTGCCGGTACTCGCTGCGCCTTTGGGCGCCGTCAGCGCAGCTTGGTTTCCCGCAGTGCCCGAATGGAAGCGGGCGGCTCGAAAGAATCCGGGCTGGCCTCGTCCCAGAACCGATCGAACACCGAGTGGCCGGTGTCACCGTCGAGCAGGGCGCCGGGTTCCAGGAACGGATACAGATCCATGTAAGAGCTGATCTCGGTGCTGGAAATCCGGCGGACGATGTGCTCGGGGCCCAGCTCGGACGGGTGGTTCAGCCCGGAGGCTTCAAGCAGGTTGCGCAGGGCTTCCAGGGTGTTCTTGTGGAAGTGGTAGACCCGAGTGCTTTTGTCCTGCACGTCCAGCTTGTTGCCCCGCCGTGGGTCCTGAGTGGCGACCCCACTGGGGCATCGGCCGGTGTGGCAGTTGAGTGCCTGGATACAGCCGAGGGCGAACATATAACCCCGGGCCGCGTTGCACCAGTCCGCTCCCAGGGCCAGGGTGCGGGCCATGTTGAACGCGGAGGTGATCTTGCCGGCCGCGCCAATGGCGATTTCCTCCCGCAGGTTGGTGCCCACCAGAGTGTTGTGCACCAGCAGGAGCGCCTCGGTCATCGGCATGCCCAGCCGGTTGATGAACTCCAGCGGTGCCGCACCGGTACCGCCTTCGCCACCGTCCACCACAATAAAGTCCGGCCGGCGCCCGGTTTTGAGCATCGCCTTGACGATGGCAAACCACTCCCACGCGTGGCCAATGGCCAGCTTGAAGCCTACCGGTTTGCCCCCGGACAGGTCCCGCAGGCGATCAACGAACTCCAGCAACCCCTCCGGTGTGGAAAACTCGGAGTGGCTGGCGGGAGACACGCAATCCTCACCCACGGCAACGCCCCGGGCCTCGGCAATTTCTGGCGTGACTTTGGCCCCGGGCAGAATGCCGCCATGCCCCGGTTTGGCCCCCTGAGATAGTTTGACCTCTATCATTTTTACCTGATCCAGGGCGGCATTTTTTTGGAAAAGGTCCGCGTTAAAGCTGCCGTCCTTATTTCGGCAGCCGAAATAGCCGGACGCAATCTCCCACACCAGATCGCCCCCGGGTTGCCGGTGATAGCGGGAAATCGAGCCTTCCCCGGTGTCGTGGTAAAAGCCGCCCTGCTTGGCGCCGGTGTTCAGGCTCAGGATGGCGTTGGCGGACAGCGAACCGAAGCTCATGGCAGAAATGTTGAAAACGCTGGCGCTGTAGGGCTTGGCGCAGCGTTTTCCGATGGTGATACGGAAGTTGGCGTCGGCGATTTTGGTGGGGGTCACGGAATGACTCATCCACTCAAAGCCTTCCTCGTAGGTGTGCAGCAGTGTGCCGAACGGGCGTTTGTCCAGCACGTTCTTGGCGCGCTGGTACACCACGGCCCTCTGCTCTCGGGAAAACGGCCGTTCCTCGGTATCGCCCTGGATGAAGTATTGCCGGATTTCCGGGCCAATGGCCTCAAACAGATAGCGAAAGTGGGCCAGGATCGGATAGTTCCGGCTTACCGTATGGCGGCGCTGAAGCACATCATAGACGCCGAGCACGGACAGCGCGGCGAAAATGATCGCAACCCAATACCCCGCGCCAGCCCACAAGGACAGCGGCAGCGAGACGATCAGCCCAACGAGACTGAGCGCGAGGGCGGAGTAGCGAAGCGGCAAGGCGTTGGCTCGAATCATGGTTTCCCCTGAGTGGTCTATTCTGGGTGTTGGCGCAGCGTTAATGATCGACTTTTGATGTTTTGAGGTCAAAACATTAAACTTGCTCATCGTTAATGTGTGAATTCCGATTCTGAACAGACTTTTCAAAACCAGGAGGCGCCTTGTGGGCGAGGTCGTGAAAGACGAATATCAGACGGATTACGTCGCGGGCCAGGATAACATTAGTATCCTGGGCCTGGATTTGCATAACTGGGTGTTCCCCATTTCAGCCCTGATCGTCGTGGGCTTTGTGGTCGGCAGCCTGATGTTTCCCGAGCAATCCAAGGATCTGTTGGACGGGGCCAAGTGGGACATCATCGCCAGCTTTGACTGGTTCTTCCTGCTCAGCGCCAACGTCTTTGTGATTGTGTGCCTGGCGCTGATTTTCATGCCGGTCGGTAAAATCCGGATTGGCGGCCAGGACGCGAAGCCTGAGTTCTCGAACATGTCCTGGTTCGCCATGCTGTTCGCGGCGGGCATGGGGATCGGCCTGATGTTCTGGGCCGTCGCGGAACCCACCGCGTATTTTACGGGGTGGTACAAGACCCCGCTCGGGGTTGAGCCGAACACGGCGGAAGCCGCCAAGCTGGCGATGGGCGCAACCATGTACCACTGGGGCCTGCACCCCTGGGCCATCTACGCCATCGTGGCGCTGTCTCTGGCGTTCTTTGCCTACAACAAGAACATGCCCCTGACCATTCGGTCGGCGTTCTTCCCTCTGCTGAAGGATCGCGTCTGGGGTTGGCCCGGGCACGTTATTGATGTGCTGGCGGTGGTTGCGACGATTTTCGGTTTGGCGACCTCTCTCGGTTTTGGCGCCCAGCAGGCGGCGTCGGGCCTGAACTACCTGTTCGATACGGGTAGCGGCACCAATGTCCAGATTGCCATCATTGTAGGCGTGACGGCTGTCGCCCTGTTCTCGGTTGTCCGCGGCCTGGACGGCGGCGTCAAGCTGCTGAGTAACATCAACATGGGCATGGCCGCCATCCTGCTGTTTTTTGTCATTTTCGCCGGCCCCACCATGGACATTCTGCAGACGATCTGGGTTACGTCGTCTCAGTATGTGACGAACGTGATTCCGCTCAGCAACCCGTTTGGCCGCGAAGACGAAGCGTGGATGCAGGGCTGGACCGTGTTCTACTGGGCCTGGTGGATCTCCTGGTCACCGTTCGTGGGCATGTTCATTGCGCGAGTGTCCAAAGGTCGGACCGTACGTGAGTTCATCACCGCCGTGCTGATCATTCCGACCCTGATCACCGTGGTGTGGATGAGCAGCTTTGGCGGCACGGCTCTGGAGCAGATTCAGGACAATATCGGTGCTCTGGCAACCGATGGTCTCACCGACGTGTCCCTGGCGATGTTCCAGATGTTTGCCAACCTGCCGCTGACCGGCATCATTTCCCTCGTGGGCATTGTGCTGGTGCTGGTGTTCTTCGTGACGTCGTCCGACTCCGGCTCTCTGGTCATCGATAGCATCACCGCCGGTGGCAAGACCGACGCCCCGACCGCCCAACGGGTGTTCTGGGCGGTCATGGAGGGTGCTATTGCGGCGGCTCTGGTGTTCGGTGGCGGTTCCGACGCCCTCGGCGCCATTCAGGCGACCGCCATCAGCGCCGGCCTGCCGTTTACCGTGATCCTGCTCGTCATGACGTGGGGCCTGCTAAAGGGCCTGAGCCACGAGCGCCGTCTGTTGTTGGCGAAGGGCGAGCTCTAAACCCGAGCCCTTGAAGCGCAAAAAAGCCGGAACCCTTGATCGGGGTTCCGGCTTTTTTTATGCGCGGTTGTCCGTGGCCGGTCTTCGCGGGTGCGGGCCTCAGAGGTTGGCGAAGGCTTCCCGGGCAAAGTCGGCCCGTTCTCGCGGGGAAAAGTGGGGACGTTTGAGCTGCTCGATGGTTCGCAGCCGGGGCAGCAGGCCACGGCCGTTGGCCATCTGGATCGCCAGGCCCGGGCGGGCATTCAGCTCCAGCAGCATGGGGCCCTCCTGGGCGTCCACCACCAGATCCACGCCGATGTAGCCCAGCCCGGTGGCTTCGTAGCAACGTGCGGCCATTTCCAGCATTTCCGGCCAGTCTGCAATGTGCAGGTTTTCCAGCGCCAGGCCGTTGTCCGGATGAAGGATCACGGGCCGGTTGAACTGAACCGCGTTGAGGCTGCGGCCAGTGCCAATGTCCAGACCCACGCCAATGGCGCCCTGGTGCAGGTTGGCCTTGCCGTCGGAGGCCGTGGTCGCCAGGCGCAGCATGGCCATCACCGGGTAGCCCTTGAAAATGATGATACGGATATCCGGCACGCCCTGGTGGGAGTAGCGGGCCAGGCCTGGGTGAGGCTGGATCAGGCTCTCTACAATCGCCACGTCCGGGGCGCCGCCGAGAGAGTATAGGCCCGCCAGGATATTGGTCAGGTGCCTCTGAAGATAGGCGGAATTGACCCGAGCGCCGGAGGCCTTCACGTACTCTTCGCCGTCCCGGCCGATGATCACGGTAATGCCCTTGCCGCCAGAGCCTTTCGCCGGTTTGATGGCAAAGCCGCTCAGGTCTGCCGCCATCTCCCGGAAATGGGAAATTTCATGCTGCTGGGTGACTACCTGCAGCAGTTTGGGGGTGCGGACGCCGTAGTCCGCCACCACCAGCTTGGTCTTGAGCTTGTTGTCCACCAGAGGGTAGGCGGATCGCTCGTTGTACCGGGCAATGTAATCCACATTGCGCCGGTTCATGTTCAGCATGCCCAGACGATTGAGCGCGCGGGGGGAAATCCACGGCATATCAGTCGTACGCCTTCATGGGTGAGAACCGGCGCAGCTCCGTCAGCTTGTAGCCGGTGTACTGGCCCATCAGCAGGATCAGCCCCAGAATCACCAGGTGCAGCTCCGGGAAGTTGAAGGTCAGGTGCCCGGAGATTGGCAGGCTCATCAACAGGTAGGCGCACACGGCCACGAACAGGCTGCCGGAGCCCTGGGTGAGCACCTCCCGGACGCCTTCCTCCTCCCAGAGAATGGACATGCGTTCAATCGTCCAGGCAATGATGACCATCGGGAAGAAGGTGACCGTCATGCCGGTGTTGAAGCCCATCTGG
This sequence comes from Marinobacter sp. C2H3, assembly GCF_037080155.1. Classification (NCBI taxonomy): domain Bacteria; kingdom Pseudomonadati; phylum Pseudomonadota; class Gammaproteobacteria; order Pseudomonadales; family Marinobacteraceae; genus Marinobacter; species Marinobacter sp. C2H3. The sequence continues at coordinate 108,262 of NZ_JBBBNZ010000004.1, forward strand.
TAACCGAGGATGGACATGCCGGCGGTAATGAAAATCACCAGAATGATCAGTGCCGAGATTCGCGAGACCAATAGCAGGTTGAGGCTGGAGAGATAGCCCCGAAGCAGCAGGCCAATCGATACGATGGCAATGAAGGCAATCAGCCCGGGTACCAGGGCCGTCTGCACAAACGCCACGGCGATCAGCACGGGCATGAAGGTACCGGAGGTCTTGATGCCGATCAGCATGCGCATGAACGCCACCACCAGCGCGCCCAGGGGCAGCAGCAGGAGCAGGCGGAACATGCTCTGCTCTTCAATGGGCAGTTCGTAGAAGCCGAGAAAGCCCAGGCTGCCGGATTTGGCCTGCAGGGTGGCTAGTTGCAGGGCCGGAATGGTCTGCTTGATCATGGAGAAGCTGACCCGGGAGTTGTCGCCGCCGACCACGTCCAGCAGCGAATCGGCGCCCTGACGCCAGAGCAGCAGGCTCTCTGGAACGCCCTGTTCGCCGGTTTTCGGGTCAAAGGTCAGCCATTCTTCGCCGTTGTAGATCTGCAGCAGTGGGGTCAGCTGTTGCCGGCGACGGGCGTCTTCCAGGTTCAGGCCATCGGCCGTTCGCGCCGGAATGTCGGCGCTGTTCAGCATTTTTACCAGCAGCGGCAAACGGTTGCTGTCGGACATCAGCAGCAGGGTGTTCTGGTTGTCGCTGTCCGGCTGCAGCAAACGGATCAGCTCCCGGGTGAGACTCTCGGGGGTGCTCGAACGCTCCCTGGCCTGGTTTAACACCTGCTTGACGGCGGTCGCCTGGGGCTCCTCCCAAAAGGCCGGTTGCGCCTTTGGTTTGCGGCCCGGCCCGGCCGCGTCCCGCTCGGAGGGCACGAACTGCGCTTTGAAATAGAGGGTCTGGGGGCCGACGGCGTCGCGCTTGGTCCATTCCGCCCGGCGACCGCCGCCGGCGGTCTCGATAATGGCGAATCCATAGCCGGGGGAGGCCGCCTGCTCCGAGAGAATGGTAAATCCCGGTGGCTGGTCCGGGATGTTCAGGCTGGCCTGAACCGGCTTGTTGGCGGCATCAAAATCGATCCGCGCCTCCACCATCCAGATGGGCTTCTGTTCGCCGGCCATCCAGGGGATACCCAGTTCAGTATGGCGCCAGATGGCCAGGGCGATGCCGGCCGCCATCAGCAGAAAAACAGCGGCGTAGAAGGGAATGCGGGAGGGGTTGCTCAAGAGCCGTCTCCGTTTGGCTGGGTCAGTTTCTCGGGCAGCTGGGTCGCGAATTTCTTGCCGACATCAATCACCATGACGTCCTGGAGTACGTTACGGCCCACCAGCACCGGGAAATCCAGGTCCTTTCGGTTGGTGAGGGTGAACTCGGCGGATTGCTGATGGTTGCCGATGGCAAACTGCAGATCCACCACTACCCGGCGCTCGGCCTCGTCGGAGCTGGCCTGAAGAATGCGAACCTTCCGGGAGATCTCTTTCTCCATGGTCACAAACTTGCCGTCTTCGCCGGGCACGGGCACGTCAAACCGCACCCAGTTGGTCCCGTCCCGTTCAAACCGGGTGATGTTGCGGGCATCCAGGGAGGACGTCTCCGCGCCGCTGTCGATACGGGCGCTGTAGATCAGCCCGGGTCCGGCCAGGTAGAACTTCTCGATCTGGCCGACCACCATTTTGCCGTTGAGGCTGGCGGCCCGTCCGAAGTCGGCAGCGGTCGGGCAGGCCTTCTGGCGCCGTACCGGCGGGCACTGTGGCTTCTGAATCTTCTCCGCGATGGCGGAGAGGATGGTGTCAGTATTCGCCTTCTGCTGGGACAACAGCTGGTCCTGGCGAACGGCCGCGTTGCCCTCCATCGTCACCAGCGTGGCCCGCTGGGACTGAACCGACTCGGACAGGGTATTCAGGTTGTCCTTGGGAACCATCAGGTAACGTTCGGAGGAGCAACCGGTAAGCAGGACGCCCAGAGCGGCCAGTGCATAGAGGCCGAAAGGCCGTAACCGGCGGGATCGCAAACCACTCAATGCCATGAATACCTCGAAGCGAGCAAACGCGCTGGCACCAGAGCACCCTCTTGGCGTGGGTTTAGGCGCATCGTTTCACAAAATCGGTTCGTCAGAATAAGGTGGGCAAGTATACACGAAACGCCCGGTGTCTTGAGTTTACAGAAGGTTAACGCGAGCCTGAAACGGTCCACACGGCTCGGTGACCCTGGGGAAGGGATCGGCAGTGAGAACAGGGGGAGCTATCAACGGGAAAACAGACCACCGTCGCCCAGATCCGTCTCCTGGCGCAGATATTCCTGGATGACCGGTGAGCAGTTCAGGTAAAAAAGCAGCAGCTCCCTCTGTACGTCCTGATCCTGAATACGGGCAGCGAAACTGATCATGTCCCGGATGGCGTCGTCTTCAGGGCGTTCCCAGGCGGCCCGAAACTGGTGGCTATAGCGCTGTTTGAGCAGGGCAACCAGTCGCTCGAGGTGAAACTCCCCGGTATGGGTGATGTGCGGCAGAATCCGAAAGCCTTCGGGCTGGGCTTCTCCGGCCCCGAGTTTTCGCCACAGCGCCTTTAGCATAATGGGGGTTCCACCGTCAGGCTGATCAGGATGACACTTCCGTTGTAGAGGATAATACGCCGGTCGTCCATAGCCGGATGCGCACTGAGCGGCATATTTCATGGTCAGGGCGGCTATTTTTATGGGAATCGGTCATTTAGGTGCCAGTCGCCGGTGTGGTCAGGTACGGTGCGCCAGCAAGGTGCGCTACACTGTGAGCCGGAACGCGCCGCCAAACCTCTGACCAACCCCTGACAGACCCTGATGTTTACGGAGACCGGACCGTGCCCGACGCACTGATTGCCTGGATAGTTGAGCAGCCGCAGTCCGCCGCCGGAGCTCTGGCGGTATTGGTGGTGCTGGCGGCTATCGCCGCGGCCGGCCTGGTTCGCGCGCTGGCCAGCGTTAACCGCTGGCGGGCCGGGTTCTACCAGGCCCAGGCGGAGGCCAATGCGCGCGCGGAGCGGGTGACCGCCCTGGAAGCAGAGCTGGCCACTCGGCAGGGCAGGCTCGACGACACCATGGAGGCGCTGCAACAGGCCCGCCTGGCGCTTCGGGAGCAGCAGGTAACCCTGGACGGTGAGCGCCGCAGCGCCCGGGAAAAGCTGGCGGTGCTGGAGCAGAACCGGGATTCCCTCCGGCAGGAGTTTGAAAACCTGGCCAATCGCATCTTTGACCAGAAACAGGAACGCTTCAGCCAGCAGGCGCGCACCAGCCTGGACGCGCTGCTCAACCCCTTTCGGGAGCAGATCCAGGATTTTCGCAAACGCGTGGAAGACGTCTACATCGCTGACACCCGGGACCGTCAGGCCCTGCGTTCGGAAATCCAGTCCCTGCAGGAGCTGAACCGACAAATCACCGAGGAAGCCTCCAACCTTGCCCGTGCGCTCAAGGGCGATAAAAAGGTGCAGGGCAACTGGGGCGAGCTGATCCTGGAACGGGTGCTGGAGCGGTCCGGCTTGCGCAAAGGCGTGGAATACGAGACCCAGGGCAGCTATCGCGACGGCGACCATCAGCTGTTCCGGCCCGACGTGGTGGTGCACCTGCCAGACAGCCGAAACCTGATCATCGATTCCAAGGTGTCCTTGGTTGCCTACCAGAACTGGGTCAATCTTGAGGAAGAGGCGGCCCGGGATCAGGCGCTCCGCGACCACATCGAGGCGGTTCGCCAGCACATCCGAACCCTGAGCGAAAAGGATTACAGTCAGCTGAGCGGCCTGCACTCACCGGATTTCGTGATGTTGTTCATGCCCATCGAGCCTGCGTTTGTGGCGGCATTCCAGCAGGACGAGAACCTCTTCGCGGAAGCGTTTGAGCGAAAGATTATTGTGGTAACGCCCACCACGTTGCTGGCGACCCTGCGCACCATTGAAAATATCTGGCGTTACGAGCGCCAGAGCCAGAACGCCCGCCGCATCGCCGACAGGGCCAGCGCGGTCTACGACAAGCTTCGGGTATTCGTGGAGGCCATGGAGAAGTTGGGTACCCAGCTGCAGACCACCCAGGGCACCTATGACGCCGCTATGAACACGCTGACCCGGGGGCGAGGCAACCTGGTATCCCAGGCCAACCGCTTCGTTGAGCTTGGGATTCGGGTGAAAAAGGAACTGCCAAAGGCCATTCTGGACCAGGCAGAAGTGGATGCCGACGACACCGTCGATGTGAGTGAACGGGGAGAATGACCGCCATGGCACAGAACGAACGCCGGACCTCCGGCAACCACCCATCCTGCCAGACGTTGCGCTGGTTACTTCTGGTGACAGCCCTGGTGGCTGGCCAAGCTCAGGCCCTGGCGCCGGAGCATGAGCAGCGCCGGCTGATGCTGGCTACGGAGCAGGCGGTGCAGGCTGAGCATTGGGGCGAGGCCGGTGAGTACCTGAACCAGTTGCAGCAAATGGCGACGGCCCAGCCGGAGCTGAAACCGCCGGCCGAGTATTACTACTATCGGGGTCTGGTGATGCTCCAGGCCGGCCACCTGAACGAAGCTCAGTCGGCGTTTGAGGCCTACGTCGATGGGGCTGGCGCCGAGGGCCGGTTCTACAAAGACGCGCTAGAGCGTATCACCGACACCGAGCGGGCCCGCAAGCAGCAGGCGGCCAAGGCCGCGGCCGGGCAAACCCAGCCGGAAAAAGTCGCCACCATCAAGCCGGCCAGCCAGCAGAGCCTGGCCGCTCTGCGCAAGCTCTATCTCACGGACAGTAATCGCAAGGCCCTGCTGCTGCACCTGAACAGCCTGCTGGATCTGGCGGGCTGGCGTGAGGGAGGCGATCGTGTAGGGCCGGGCAAGGACGCGGACATCGGGTACCGGGTAACGGCCACTAACGATGCCATTAACCTGCAAACCGTGCGGCGGAATGCCGACAACCGGCAGGTCCGCACCACGACCGCGCTGACAGTGTATGGCATCAACCCGATGATCCGCTGGGGCTGTGAGGACGCGCTGGCAACGTGCTGGGTGTATGACCCCCGGGATGGCTCACGCATGATGCAGCTGGCGCTGGCGCCGGATACGGTGGGTGATATTGCCCACACCCTGGGCCGGTTGATCAAGGAGCTTCAGGCACCGTCCCGCTGACCGGCCAACGGGTGTCTGACCCGGCGCGCTGGCCATCCCGGTAGGCGCCCGGCGTCACCCCCGTCCATTTCTTGAAGGCCCGGTGGAAGGTGGACGGCTCGGTAAAGCCCACCTTCGCGGCCACGTCGTTGATGGCCCACTCCTCCCGGCGCAGGTAGTACATCGCCATATCCCGGCGCAGCAGATCCTTGATCTCCTGGAACGACGTGTTCTCCTGCTTCAGCCGCCGTCGGAGGGTCTGCGGGCTGGTGTGCAGTTCCACCGCGATGGAATCGAAATCCGGCAGCGCCCGCGCATCGGAAAAATCCCGTCCGATCAGGGCCCGGATGCGCCCGGTCCAGGTGTTGCTCTCATCCGGGCGGGACAGCAGGTCTGCCGGGGACGTTTTCAGGAACTGGTGCATTTCCGGCTTCTCCCGGATCACCGGGGCCGCGAGAAACCGTTTGTCGAAGGTGAGGGCGGTCTGCTCCGCCCCGAACGTCAGCGGGCAGTGGAAGATGTGCCGGTACTCGTCCCCGTGGGCTGGCCGCGGATAGGCAAATGAGGCGGCGGACAGCTCAACCGGCTGGCCCACCAGCCAGCTCCCAAGCCGGTGCCAGATCACCAGAATGCTCTCCCGCAGAAAATACTCCGGATCGTTCAGTTCGCCCTCAATGCGCAGCACCAGACGGGCCTGTTCGCCGTCCGTATCGAGCGCCATCGCCACCATCGGCTCGAACAGCCGGGAAAACTGGAACGCCTGTCGGTATACCGCCTCCAGCGTGGGGCAGCTCATCACGAGGGAGCACATGGTGGCAAAGGTGCCGGTACGCGCGCGGCGCGGTCCCAGGCCCATGAACTCGTCTTCCGTGCGGTTCCACAGCACCTGCATCAGCCGGCTGAACTGATCGCTGCTGACCCGGGCCGCGCCCAGTTCCAGCAAATCCGGTGAGATGCCGGCCTCCCGCAGCAGGTCATCGACGCTCATGCCCTTGGCCCGGGCGCCGGTGAGGGCCGCTTCCACAAAGTGTCGCGAGACGGTGAGGTTGGACATGAAGAATCCTGCTGCCTGAGTCGGGTGGCCCGAGACCGCTGCCCGTGGGGCGGACAATTTTCCGGGCGCCGTCCGACATCATAAAAGCCCGCGCCGGCAATGCAACCGCCGCAGACGCGCCATACTGGCAGATTCGGCCAGTTGGAATGATGCAACAGGCCGTTGGCCTTTGTGGCAAAGCCGGTAGCATGAGATAACAACCCGTAAACCCTGCGCGCGTCAGGCCCTTTGCGGCCCGTTTGCGCCATTACGCCATCACGACACCCCACAGGAGGCCCCATGCCCGGCCCACTCAGCGCTCTCAAAGTTCTGGATTTCAGCACGCTCTTGCCGGGGCCTTACGCCACCCGGCTACTGGCGGATATGGGTGCGGAGGTGCTCCGGGTGGAAGCGCCCGACCGGGTGGACCTGACCAAGGTAATGCCGCCCTTCGACGGCACATTCAGCACGGCGTTCTCCTACCTGAACCGTGGCAAGCAGACGCTCACCCTGAACCTGAAAGCCCCCGGCGCGGCCGAGCGTATCAAGGAACTGGTCCGCGAGTACGACATCGTGGTGGAGCAGTTCCGCCCCGGCGTCATGGACCGCCTCGGCGTTGGCTATGACGCCCTGCGGGCGGAAAACCCCGGCCTGATCTACTGCGCCATCACCGGCTACGGCCAGACCGGCCCCTACCGGGATCGCGCCGGCCACGACATCAACTACCTGGCCCTGGCCGGCGTGGCGAGCCACTGCGGCCGCGCCGACAGCGGCCCGCCGCCGCTGGGCATCCAGGTGGCGGACATCGCCGGCGGCTCTCACCACGCAGTCATGGGTGTGCTCGCGGCCGTCATCCAGCGCCAGCAGACCGGGGAAGGCCAGTACATCGACATCAGCATGACCGACGCCGCCTTCAGCCTGAACGCCATGGCCGGCGCCGCCTGCCTGGCCGGCGGCCAGACGCCCGCCCCGGAAAGCGGCATGCTCAACGGAGGCAGCTTCTACGACTACTATCAAACCGCCGACAACCGCTGGCTCTCCATCGGCAGCCTGGAACCCCAGTTCTCCGCCCGCCTGTGCGAAGCCCTGGGCCTGCCCGAACTCAAGCCCCTGGCGCTCAGCCAGAAGCCGGCGGACCAGCAGACCTTGAAAGCGGCGATTCGGGCGTGCGTTGCCGAAAAGTCCCTGGCGGAATGGCAGACGGTGTTTGCGGACGTGGACGCCTGCGTGGAGCCGGTGCTGACCATTGCCGAGGCGGCGGTGCATCCGCAGTTGACCGCGAGGGGGATGGTGGTTGAGGCGGACAGAGGAGATGGGGTGATGCAGCGGCAGTTGGGGTGTGCGATTCGGTTTGGGTCTCGGTGAATCCGAAATAAAAAAGCCCTCACCTGGGGTGAGGGCTTAAAGGTCTTCGCTGTGTCAATCAGTTCAACTGCTTGAGCTCGTCTGTGTTGTCGGAGTCGATAACATCCTGTGCGTTCGGGATGTCACGGCTGTCCAGGATCGGTGTGGTGCTCGGAGAGCCCATCCGTCCAGTGTTGGCATCGACCGGTCCACCGAGCGTGCCGCCGCTGAGCAGGAACTCCGCTGTCTCGAGGAGCGACTCTTTGAAGGCGTCGCTCTGCCGCTGGAAGTCTGCCGCGCGCTGCGCGTCGTCCTTGATGTCCGAGTTCTCAGAGGGCAGTACGAACATGCCGTGGTTGCCGTAGGCGAGGTCCGTCGCCAGGACTTTCTCACCGCCGCTGATGGAGACTACGTTTTTCGCACCGAGCTCTTCCGAGAGCGGCAGCGCACCGGCCAGATAGTCCGGGAACGCGTTATTCAGCTGAGTATTGGCGGCTTCGATAACGTTGGTCTGGTCAGACTTGTACAGCGTGTTGCCGTTGCCGTCTTCCGTACCCACCACGTTGAACGCCAGCACGCCTTTTCCAGAGCCTGCCAGATCGTCCGCCAGGTTGATCGGGTCCGCCGGATCAATCGCGTTCTGAACCACCCGCATGAAGGTCTCATAGTTAGCAGAGCCCTGTTCCACGCCCTTGGCGGCAAGGCCGTTCAGAATCAGACTCGCAAAGCTGGGTGAATTCTCCAGCATGCGGGTGATGCCTGACGCCGGGGCGTAAAGCACTGTGCCAACGACATCCGGAAGATTTGTAGACTGGTTCAGCGTTGCAGCCGCACCGGTCACCGCGACCGTACCCAGGGAATGACCGGCCATGAAAATCTGGTTGGTATCAAACGTCTGGGTTGCACCATTGGCTTTGATTCCGCCGAGGGAAGCGACCAGGTTGACTAGGTCAATTTGCGACTCCAGGTTCTTGTCACGGCTGTTGAAGAAGTTCTGGAGGTTGATGTACAGGCTGCCGGACGAGCCAACGCCGGCATCAAAGTTCATCGCAGTCGGATTGCCACTGGCGTTCGCGGTGAAGTTGAAGTGGCGCTCGAAGCTGGTTCTGGCGATGCCGGGGATGACGCTCGTGTAGTTCGCTACTGAGTTTTCTGCGCCCACTGCAAAGCTCAGGAATTTCTGAGGATCCGTGCCACAGGCGCCACTAAGGATTTGATTTCGGTCATCCGGGCATCCTTGGCTGACCAGAAACGCCTGCACTCCATCTGCATAGGTTCCAGCAATCAATGCGCTGATATTTGCCGCTGTATTTTGGGCCGGCAGTGCACCGCCACTCTGGCTGTCAAAACCTTTCAGCAGCGCCGAGGCCAACGCTTGCTGTTCCTGCGCCTTGCCAGAGGTCTTGTCAGATTGATCCTGCGCGTCGACACCGTGCAGCGGCAGGTCAATAGCAACAACGCCGTAACCCTGAGAGGTCAGGACTGAACCGACAGACAAGGCAGCGCTTCGGTCGGTTGTGATGCCGTGCTGGAAGACCACAACCGGCAATTGCGCTGAGCCATCCCAAGTGAACCCGCCATCAGTGGTGACGTTGGGCCGAGGAAGCATAACCAGCATCGGGATTTTTTGGTCCGTTGTACCGGTTTTCGCCGGGAAGGGGAACAGATAGTTCACGGCGTCACTGGCGTAATCGCCCGTCAGTGGTGATTTGACGCCTTGTGCCAGTTGGAGGCCCAGCGCTCCGAAGTCCTGGTTCAGCCTTTCTGCCAGGGCATGGTTGGCCGTCCAGGTGCTCGAGTTGATGGTTGATCCGTCAGAACCGCTCGGTACGCCGAGGAAGTAGGGGATCGAAATGCTGCCCTGAAGGACAAGTGCCGTGCTAGAACCTGTGACTGAGCTCACGGCCGGTGTTAGCAGCGCTGCGATTGAGCCAGAGGCAAGTGCTGGCAGCGACACGGAAGCGCTCTTGTCACCAATGCTAGGCAGCAGCGAGGCGTAGTTTCCGGCAAGCGCAGTGCCACCGCACGCGGTGCCGGTGTCGAACCCGGTATCACAAGGAGCACCACTACCGAACAGCGTGGGCAGCGCAGCGCTCAATGCGGGCGGAGGAAATGCCCCTTCGGCCGCCGCGATGGCCGCTTGCACATCGTAGTAGTTGAACGGGGAGCTGGCGGTATCGCCGGTGCTCGACAGGTTAAAGTCGGCCGGAGTCAGGTTGTTATCGCCGTTAAAGTCAAAATCCAGGGCGTCGATAACGCCGTTGGCGTTGGTGTCGTTGGGGCCGACCTCGTCCGCTGATTTGCGCATCGATTTGAGCGCGTCTTCCAGCGTCATGCCGCCTGAAACCTTGGAGAGAACGCTTGCGGCGCCAGCCACCTTGCGGACGGCGCCAAGACGGATGACGGAACGCAGCTGGTCAGTGAACCATTTACTCGGCTGAGCCATGTACGGCAGGATTTCCTCATCAGCCGATGTTGTCAGCGAAATGCTGAACGCAATGTCCTTTGCGGACAGTGCAGGCAGGGAGTTCGCTTCGCGGGAGCTGTTTGTCAGCCCGAAGTAATTTTCCGCCACGGGCTCCCAGAAGGAGTTGATGATCTTGCGCACTGGCTCAAGGTTGGATGAGCCCAGCGGCTGGGTCGCATCAGTAGCGTTGGCGTAGGACGGTGAAGCAATGATGTGTTCACCGCCGGCGGTTACGTCCTTGGTTACCACGACGAGATAGCGCTTTTTGGGGTCGAGTGGCTTCAGCAGGTTAATGCGAATGACGCTGTGTTCGCCTTCATCGTCAGATTGCGTCACGACCGATACCTTGTATTGGTCAACGGCGGCTCTGGCAACGGTATTGGCGGCCGTAACTTGGCTCGTGTCACCCGCTTTAAGAGCGACAAACGGCAGGGCCAACGGAATGGTCGGTGGCTCACCAAGGCTGAGGGCTTGAAGAGGATCGCCACTGGCGTAGTCAAGCTCCAGGAGAAACACGTTCTGCTTGGGGTTCGGAATCGGCACGCCGGAGTTGAGGACCAGGTCGCCATTTGCGTCAACGACAAACGGCTGGCCATCGACAGAGTCCGCATCAATCATGCCGTTCATGGCAATATCAATCGGAGCAACCGTTGATGCGCCGCTCAGCTTGTTGAGCGCCGTGGTCACGGGGGGCGTGCTGTCCGCAACTTTAAAGGTTCCATCCGCCTCGTTCACATTCACCGTCGCAAGATCATCACCCTGGAAGATGAGGTCGTTCGGAATCGGCAATTGGCCGGTAACCGGATTGAACTGTGGCCACACCTTTCCATCGATTGCAGGGTTGCTGATCTTATACTCCGGATTCGCGTTCGACCCGGAGCCGCCGCCGCTCAGGCAGCCTGAAAGTCCAACGGAAGACGCCACGGCAAGACTTATTAGAGTTTTCTTGAACATGGGGTGGAACCTTTTCCTGTTGTTGTGTCGTTATGTCGTCTGGATTTTGGCCAGCGCTTTGAAACCAATGTCATGCTTCTGACTATAGCGGCAGAGCTGCAAGCGGTGATCAGCCAAAAGTGTGATTCTGCCCTCCACGGGGCAACCCGTGTCCCGTTTTGGGGACCGGTCACCTGGCCGGATTTTCTGGTAAACTTTGGCCTCTTAAAAATGTGACACACCGCGTGAATCCCCACCGCGTATAACGACACCACCTGATGAGGCGCCTATGACCACCGTAATTCGCCAGGACGATCTGATTGAAAGCGTCGCGGACGCGCTGCAGTTCATCTCCTACTACCATCCGAAGGACTTTATCCAGGGCGTCTATGAGGCCTACCTGAAGGAAGAGTCCCAGGCGGCGAAAGACGCCATGGCGCAGATTCTGATCAACTCCCGGATGTGTGCCCAGGGCCACCGGCCGATCTGCCAGGACACCGGCATCGTGACCGTGTTCGTGAACGTGGGCATGGATGTGAAGTTCGAGTGCGACATGCCCCTGGACGATGTGATCAACGAGGGCGTGCGCCGGGCCTATACCCACCCGGACAACGTGCTGCGGGCGTCCGTACTGGCGGACCCGGACGGCAAGCGCCAGAACACCAAGGACAACACGCCGGCCATCATCCACTACAAGATGGTGCCGGGTAACACGGTGGACGTGCACGTGGCGGCCAAGGGCGGTGGTTCCGAGGCCAAATCCAAGTTTGCCATGCTCAACCCGTCTGACTCGGTGGTGGAGTGGGTGCTGAAAATGATCCCGCAGATGGGCGCGGGCTGGTGCCCGCCTGGCATGCTGGGCATTGGTATTGGCGGCACCGCCGAGAAGGCGATGGAGCTGGCCAAGGAAGCGCTGCTGGACCCGATTGACATTCACGACCTGAAGGCCCGGGGCGCGTCCAACCGCGCTGAGGAACTGCGCCTTGAGCTGTTCGAGAAGGTGAACGATCTGGGCATTGGCGCCCAGGGCCTGGGCGGCCTGACCACGGTGCTGGATGTGAAAGTGAAAGATTACCCGACCCACGCGGCCAACAAGCCGGTGGCGATCATCCCGAACTGCGCGGCCACCCGCCATGCCCATTTCGTGCTCGACGGCAGCGGCCCGTCCCTGCAGACCCCGCCGAGCCTGGACGACTGGCCGGAAATCACCTGGGAAGTGGGCGATAACGTGCGCCGGGTGAATTTGGATACCGTGACCGCTGAAGACGTGAAAGACTGGAAGCCGGGTGAGACCGTGCTGCTGTCCGGCAAGATGCTGACCGGCCGCGACGCGGCCCACAAGAAAATGGTGGACATGATCGAGCGGGGCGAGTCCCTGCCGGTGGATCTGAAAGGCCGGTTCATTTACTACGTGGGCCCGGTGGACCCGGTGGGTGAAGAAGTGGTTGGCCCCGCTGGCCCCACCACCTCCACCCGGATGGACAAATTCACCCGCACCATGCTCGAGAAAACCGGCCTGACCGGCATGATCGGCAAGGCCGAGCGCGGCCAGGTGGCCATCGACGCGATCCGGGAGTTTGGCGCGGTATACCTGATGGCCGTCGGCGGCGCCGCCTACCTGGTGTCCAAGGCCATCAAGAAAGCCGAGGTGGTGGCGTTCTCGGAGCTGGGGATGGAAGCCATCTACGAGTTTGAGGTGGAAGACATGCCGGTGACCGTCGCCGTCGACAGCCGTGGCAGCTCCGTGCACCAGACCGGTCCGGTGGAGTGGCACGAGAAGATCATTGCCGCCAAGGCGGTGTGATTAAACGGGGTCAGGTGAAAGCTTTCATCTGACCCCCTGCTTAAACCCTCGGGGTCAGATGAGTTTCATCTGACCCCTGCTTTTACCCCCGGGGTCAGATGAGTCTCATCTGACCCCTGCTTCACGCCCCCCACGTCAGCTCGAACAGCTGATGTTCAGATGCTTCCCCCAATCCGGGGGCAGGGCCGCATAGCGCTCGTTCTCCGGCTGTTCGTCAAACGGCCGCTTCAGCACCGCCAACAGTGCCTCGAGGGGCTGATAATTCCCGTTCTGCGCTTCCTGAATGACCTGCTGGGCCAGGTAGTTGCGCAGGATGTATTTGGGGTTCACGGCGCACATGGCGGCTTCTCGCGCCTCCACGCTCCGGGTTTCCCGGGCCAGGCGCTGCTGGTAGCGCTCGAGCCACGCATCCGCCACGCTGCGGTCCACGAACAGGTCCCGCACCGGGTCCGGTCCCCGGGAGTCTAGGGTAGACAGGCCCCGGAAGAATCGGGTGTGGTCCACCCGGTGCTCGTGCAGCAGGCTGTAGGTTTCCATGATCAGGGACAAGTCGTTCTCCTCGGGCGCTGCCAGCCCGAGTTTCCCCCGCAGGTTCTCCAGAAAACGCTCGTTGTACGCCGTCTCGTACCGGCGCAGGCCCCGCCGAACGTCGTCTTCGTCCATCACCGGTAACAGCGCCCGGGCCAGGTATTGGCAGTTGTCGAAGCCCACCTGGGGCTGGCGGTTGTAGGCGTAGCGGCCGCCCTGGTCAGTGTGGTTGCAGATGTGGCCGGCGTCGAAGTCGTCCAGGAAAGCGTAGGGGCCATAGTCAAAGGTGTCTCCGAGGATGGACATGTTGTCGCTGTTCATCACCCCGTGGCAGAAGCCCACCGCCTGCCAGTCGGCTATCAGCCGTGCGGTGCGGGTAACCACGGCTTCCAGCCAGCGGCGGCGCCGTTCGTCGTCCGGCAGATCGGCCAGGTCCGGGAAGTGCAGGGCGATTACGTGGTCGATCAGCGTGGCCACCGCTTCCGGCCCCTCGTGATGGGCGGCGAACTCCACGTGACCAAAGCGAATGTGGCTGCGGGCCACCCGCATCAGAGCGGCGGCGGTCTCGATGGACTCCCGGCGCACCGGGTCCTCGGCGCTGACCATGAACAGCGCCCGGGTGGTGGGAATACCCAGGTAATGCATCGCCTCGCTGCACAAGTACTCACGGATGGTGGATCGCAGCACCGCTCGCCCGTCCCCGAACCGGGAATAGGGCGTGGTGCCCGCCCCTTTCAGGTGCCAGTCCCAGCGCCGGCCGTCCGGGCCGAGGGTTTCCCACAGCAGCAGGCCGCGGCCGTCTCCCAGGTCCGGGTTGTACACGCCGAACTGGTGGCCGGTGTATTTCATGGCGATCGGGCGCATGCCCTCGAGCAGCCGTTCGCCGGCGCCGAGAGCTGCCCAGGCCTCGCGGTCCGCGTCCGTGCTCGGCGCGGGCACGCCCATCTCCGCCGCCAGAGACTGGTTGAAAGTCACCAGCCGGGCGCCGGTAAGCGGCGTGGGCGATACCTGGCTGTAAAACGCCGGCGGCAGCGTCTGGTACCGGTGTTCAACGGGCAGATCAGGAAAGGTGAGGGGGTCGGACGTCATGGTGCTCCACGCTGAAACAGCGGATTGGTACGGATACTGCTGGGATAACAGTGACGTTATACAGCCCCTACCTTATCAGAGATCAACGGTGTGGGTGTGCATGGCCCGGCTGAGCCATAGCGGGGCAGGCAGAGGGCGGGTGCACTGAACTGGTGCAATTATCCGCCATTGCCGCCACACAGGCCGTTGAACCAGGGAGATGCCTATGGTGAACCACCCCAACCCTCCGAAAGCGCCGGCGTCCAACCGCGCCGACCGCCCCCGGCTGCTGGTGTTTTCCGATCTCGACGGCACCCTGCTGGACGCCGACGACTACGACTGGTCACCCGCCCAGCCAGCGCTGGACCGGCTCGCCAACGCCGGCATTCCGCTGGTGCTCAGCTCCAGCAAGACCGCCGCCGAAATGGCCTGGCTTCAGGCCGCCATGGGGCTTCATCTGCCGGCGATTGTTGAGAACGGCGCCGCCGTGGTGTTGCCGAAGGACGCCAACGGCGCGCCCCGCGTGCACGTTCAGGGCGCACCCCGTGAGGACGTGCTGGCGGAATTGGCCAGGTTGCGCGAGGCCGGCGCCCGGTTCCGGGGCTTCAACGACATGACCACGGCGGAGGTTGCCGAACTGACCGGCCTGGATACGGAGGCTGCGGCCCGTTCAAAGGACCGTGCGGCCACCGAACCCCTGGTGTGGCAGGGCAGTGACGAGGAGCTGGCCGCCTTTCGTGAGGCGCTGGCCGGGGCCGGGTTCCGCCTGATCCAGGGCGGTCGGTTCTGGCACGCCATGGGCCAGTTCGACAAAGCCGACGGCGCCCGCTTCCTGCTCGATCGATACCGCGCCGAAGCCGGCGATGCGCCGCTGATCACCATCGCCTTGGGGGACAGCCCCAACGATCAGGGGCTACTGGACGTGGCGGATATCCCGGTGGTGATCCTGGGCCGCCACAGCGACGAGCTGGCCTTTACCAGCGACCGCCGCGCTATGCGCTCCCTGCGCCCCGGCCCGCAGGGCTGGAACGACTGCGTGCTCAACCTCCTGTTCGAGTACGGTTACTGACGAGGAATCGCCCATGGGTGACTTTTACCAGAACGGCATCGTAACGACCCTGCACAATCTGGTGCGCCGGCCGGTGGAGGATATGGAGGCGGAGTTGCTGCGGTTCAGTAAATCCCGCCCCCTGTCGCTGGTGTTGCCATCGCTGTACTCGGAACTGGAAGGCCCGGCCCTTCGCCACATCGTGGACGAGCTGACACAGGTGCCGTACCTCAGCCAGGTGGTGATTGGCCTGGACCGGGCGGACGAAGCCCAGTATCGCCACGCGCTTGAGTATTTCTCCGGCCTGCCCCAGGACAATGTGCGCGTGCTCTGGAACGACGGCCCTCGGCTGCGGGCCCTGGACGTGATGCTGCGGGAACAGAACCTGGCGCCCACCGAAATGGGCAAGGGGCGCAATGTCTGGTATTGCTTTGGCTATGTGTTGGCCTCCGGCGTCGGCAAATCGGTGGCGCTGCATGATTGTGACATCCTGACGTACTCCCGGGAACTGCTCGCCCGGCTGATCTATCCGGTCGCTAACCCGGCCTTCAACTATATGTTTTGCAAAGGGTATTACGCGCGGGTGGCGGATTCGAAGATGAACGGTCGGGTCAGCCGTCTGCTGGTGACGCCGCTGATCCGAGCGCTCAAGAAAGTGTGCGGCCCGAGTGACTTCCTGGATTACCTGGACAGCTACCGCTACCCATTAGCGGGCGAGTTTTCCTTCCGTACCGATGTGATCAACGACCTGCGCATCCCCAGCGACTGGGGCCTGGAGGTGGGGGTGCTCTCCGAGATGAAGCGCAACTACGCCACCAACCGCCTGTGCCAGGTGGACGTGGCGGACGTCTACGACCACAAGCACCAGGACCTCTCGCCGGAGGACGCCAGCCGGGGCCTCTCGAAAATGAGCCTGGACATCGCCAAAGCGCTATTCCGGAAACTGGCCACCAACGGCGAGATTTTCTCCAACGAGAAGTTTCGCACCATCAAGGCCACCTATTTCCGGATGGCGCTGGATTTTGTTGAGACCTACCAGAACGATGCGGTGATGAACGGGCTGGCGTTTGACCGGCACAAGGAAGAAAAGGCGGTGGAGCTTTTCGCCCAGAATGTCATGCGGGCGGGCGCCTACTTTCTGGACCATCCCATGGACACGCCGTTCATCCCCAGCTGGAACCGGGTGACCAGCGCCATTCCGGACATCAAGGAGCGGCTGCTGGAAGCCGTGGAGCTGGACAACGAGGACTTCCGGCCATGACGCCCACCCTTGGTGATCAGTTGGCCGGGCTGCTGGCGTCGGTGTACCCGAACGAAGACGCGGAGGCCCTGGCCGATCGGCTGTTGGGCATCATGGCCCTGGCGCCGGACGCGCCGTCACCGCCGGCCCACGCCAACCACTGGAGCGAGCGGGACGTGTGGATGATCACGTACGCGGACACCGTCCAACGCGAGGGCGAAAAGCCGCTGGTCACCCTGCGGGCGTTTTACCGGGAGTGGCTTGAGGACGCGATCAACGGCATTCACATCCTGCCGTTTTTTCCCTACAGCTCGGACGATGGCTTTTCCGTGATGGACTACCTGGCCGTCAACGAATCCCACGGTGACTGGTCCCACATCGAAGCCATTGCGGGCGAGGCGCGGCTGATGGCGGACCTGGTGATCAACCACATGTCCGCCCGCAGCCGCTGGTTTGAGAACTTTCGCCGGCGCCAGCACCCGGGCCGGACCTATTTTGTGGAGGCGAGCCCGAAGGACGATCTGAGCGCCGTGGTCCGTCCCCGCACCTCACCGCTGCTCACGCCGGTGCAGACCGACGACGGGGAGCGCCACGTCTGGTGCACCTTCAGCGAGGATCAGGTGGACCTGAATTTTGCCAACCCGGACGTGCTGGCCGAGTTTGTTGGCATTGTCCGAGCTTATCTGGATCACGGCATCTCCGTGTTCCGGCTGGATGCGGTAGCGTTCCTGTGGAAAGAGGTGGGCACGCCCTGCGTACACCTGCGCCAGACCCACGAGCTGATCCGGCTGCTTCGGCTGCTGATCGAGCACTACCGGCCAGACGCCATCGTGATCACCGAAACCAACGTGCCGAACCGGGAAAACCTGACGTACTTTGGCAACGCCAATGAAGCGCACCTGATCTACAACTTCTCCCTGCCGCCGTTGCTGATCAACACCCTGGTCACCGGCAACTGCCGGCACCTGAAAACCTGGTTGATGAGCATGCCGCCGGCCCAGATGGGCACCACCTACCTGAACTTCATCGCCTCCCACGACGGTATCGGGCTGCGGCCCACGGACGGTCTGTTGGATGAGGAAGAAAAGCAGCGGCTGATCAACACACTGGCCTCGTTCGGCGGGCGGGTCTCCCATCGCCGCACGGCGGACGGACAGGATCAGCCCTACGAGATCAACATCGCACTGTTTGATGCGTTAAGCGGCACCGCCGCTGGTGGCGCGGATCATTGGCAGGAGGCGCGCTTTGTGTGCGCTCACACCATCATGCTGGCGCTGGAAGGGGTTCCCGCTTTTTATCTGCACAGCCTGCTGGCCACGCCCAACGATCACGAGCGGGTGGCGCACACCGGGCGCCTGCGGTCCATCAACCGGAGCCAGTGGTCGGTCGATGTTCTGGGGGATCGGTTGCGGGACCCGGCCACGGTGCACCATCGTGTGTTCAACGAGCTGAAGCGCCGCATCGGCATCCGCCGCCGGCAGCCTGCGTTTCACCCCAACGCTACCCAGTTCACCCTGCACCTGGGGCTCCAGGTCTTTGGCTTCTGGCGCCAGAGCCTGCGCCGGGACCAGTCGGTGTTCTGCATCCACAACGTGAGCGACCAGACCCAGAGCATTGCCCTGTCCGACATCAACCTGATCGGCACAGACCGTTGGCTGGACCTGCTCTCAGGGGATCGCATTGAGGACCTCTCGGGGACCCTGGTGCTCAAACCCTACCAGAGCGTCTGGCTGTCGAACCGGGCGTAAAGCCCGGCCGACAGCGGTGGCCCAGGAGCCTGCGCAGGACGGCGATCAGTCGGCGATGTGCACCAGCTGTTTGCCGAAGTTGCGGCCCTTGAGCATCCCTTTGAACGCTTCGACGGCGTTATCCAGCCCCTCTGCCACGGTTTCCCGATACTTGAGTTCGCCGCTGGCGACCCGGTCCGCCAGGAGGTTGGTGATGTCCTGGTGCTTGTCCTGCCATTCAGTGACCAGGAAGAAGCGGTGCTCGGGCACGTGGTTGGCCGTTTTGAGAATCTGGAACGGGGTTTCCACTTCACTCATGTCAGCGGCGTTGTAGGCCGAGACGTAGCCGCAGATGGGCACCCGGCCGCCCGGGTTGAGCAGGGGCGCGACGGCCTTGGTGACGGCCCCGCCGACGTTCTCGAAGTAGACGTCGATGCCATCCGGGCAGGCGGCCTTCAGGTCCGCGTCCAGGTTGCCGGCCTTGTAATCCACGCAAGCGTCAAAGCCCAGCTCGTTGACCACAAACGCGCATTTCTCCGGGCCACCGGCCACGCCCACCACACGGCAGCCTTCCCGTTTGGCGGTCTGGCCCACCACCGTACCAACGGGCCCAGAGGCCGCTGAAACGACCACGGTTTCGCCGGCTTTGGGTTTGCCCACATACGTCAGGCCACAGTAGCCGGTTCGGCCGGGCATACCCGCCACGCCGAGATAGGCTTGCAGGGGAACGCCCTCTTTCTGCTGGATTTTATAAACCATGGGCGCGTCCGCGGGGAAGGTGACGTATTCCTGCCAGCCGGAATAGCAGGTCACCAGATCGCCTACCTTGAGGTGGTCAGACCGGGACTCGACAATCCGGGCCACGCTCTCACCCACGATCACTTCATCAATACCAATCGGGTCCATATACCCCTTGGCGTCGTTCATGCGGGGACGCATGTACGGGTCCAGGGACAGCCACAGCACCTGGGCAACCACGTCCCCTTCGCCCGGGGCGCGGACCAGGCGCTCCACCATGGCCAGGTCGCCGTCCTGAATTTCGCCATGCGGGCGGCGCTTAAGAACGATGGCGCGGTTGGTCGGATGGTCAGCAGTCTGGCTCATACGGAAGGCTCCTTGGCGATGTCGGGTCCGATCCGGTCGGATCGGATTCTGGTTGCAATATGAAACCAGATCAGGGTGCCGCAGTTGTTTCCGGTGGTCAACCGTTGGCAGGCGATCCCCGCCAAATAGCGCATTGCCGGAATGCCAACGGGGTGGCTAGAATCGTAAGCTTGATAAATAACAACACAAGGAGTCTGCCATGCCCACTCAATGGTTCCGCGCTGCGGCGCTGTGCGTGTCTTCCGCCCTGGCGTCTGTGCCAGCCTTCGCCGCCGGTTTCGAGGATATGGATCCGGTTACCCTGCGGCTTGCCCATGTGGTGAACGAACAGGACGGTTTCCATGTGGCCGCCATGAAGTTCCGTGACCTGGTGGCCGAGCGCACCGACGGCAAGGTCACCGTCAAGATTTTCCCCAACGCCAGCCTTGGGGATGAGCGTACCCTGCTCGAAGGCATGCAGATTGGCAGCGTCGATATGGGCGTAATCACCAACGGCCCGGTGGCCAACTTTGTCGAGGACATGGCGGTGTTCGAGCTGCCGTTCCTGTTCCCGACCCGCCAGGACGCCTACCGGATTCTGGACGGCGACATCGGTCAGGAACTGCTGGACCGGCTGTCCGAGGTGAACCTCAAGGGCCTGGCCTACGCCGAGCGGGGCTTCCGCAACCTGACCAATAGCGAGCACCCGGTGAACACCCCGGCGGACATGGACGGGCTGCGCATTCGGGTGATGGAAAACCCGGTGTACACCGACACCTTCCGTGACCTGGGCGCCAACGCCATCCCCATGGCCTGGACCGAAGCGCTGACGGCAATGCAGCAGGGCACCATCGACGGCCAGGAAAACCCGGTAAACGTGGTCTACGCCTTCAAACTCAGCGAAACCCAGAAATACATGACCATGACCCGGCACACCTATGCGCCGGCGGTATTTGTGATGGGTATGCCCACCTGGAACAAGCTGCCGAAGGCGGCGCAGGATGTCATCGTCAAGGCAGCCCATGAAGCGGCCGAGTACGAGCGCGCGGACAACGCCAAGAAAGAAGATGAGCAACTGGCGGCGCTGAAAGAAGCGGGTATGCAGATCAACGACGACCCGGATCTGGCCGCTTTCCAGAAGGCCGTCGAGCCGGTCTATAAAAAGTACGGCGAGCGGTTCGGCGACTACCTGGAACGCATCCGGGCCGAGCTGAAGAACTGACGTGTTGCGTTGGATGGCCCACACGGACCGCGCGGTTGCCGCGGTCCTCAAGCCGGTGCTGGCCGGCGGCATCGCCGCGCTGATTGCGGTGATTACCCTGCAGATTGTGTCCCGGGTGCTCTTTTCCGCCGTCGGCTGGACCGAGGAAGTCGCCCGGTTTCTGCTGGTGTGGCTGACTTTCCTGGGCGCCGTGCTGGCGTGGGCCCAGCGACGGCACATTGTAGTGACGGTGCTGGTGGACCGACTGCCACCGTCGGTGCGCCGATGGCTGTCCGCCTTCGCACTGGCCTGCGCGGTGGCGGCGCTGGTGGCCCTCGCGTGGATTGGCTACCAGTACATGATGATGCAGAGCTATCAGAAGTCGGCCTCTTTACGGGTGCCGATGATGTACATCTACGCGGTGATTCCCCTAAGCGCCGCCCTGATGGCGCTGTTGGGGCTGGCCGACCTGGTGCGTGTGTGCCTGGGCTGGCCGCTGCCGGGCCCTGACGATGACAGCGCCGCGGATTCCGACGGCGGGGAGGGCGTGGCATGAGCCTCCTGCTGTTCGGCCTGTTTTTTGTGCTCCTGCTGCTGGGCCTGCCCGTGGCGGTGGCGATTTTTGGCGCCACCCTGGTGGCCCTGCAGGGCGATGGGGTGCCGCTGCTGGTGTTGCCCCAGCAGATGTTTGCCGGGGTGGATTCGTTCGCCCTGGTGGCGGTGCCCATGTTCATTCTGGCCGGCGACATCATGGCGGAAGGGCAGGTGAGCGCCCGCCTCGTGGCGCTGGCGGACGCCATGATCGGCTTCCTCAAGGGCGGTCTTTCGATTGTCTCGGTGCTGGCCTCCATGTTCTTTGCGGCGATCTCCGGTTCCGGTGCCGCCACCACCGCCGCCGTGGGCTCAACCCTGGTGCCGGAACTCAAACGCAAGGGCTATGATCCGGCGTCTGCCGCCAGCCTGATTGCCGCCGGTGGCACCATCGGCGTGGTCATTCCGCCATCGGTGCCCATGATCATCTACGCGGTGATCGCCCAGGAATCGGTCTCGAAACTGTTTCTGAGCGGGTTCCTGCCGGGTCTGGCCATGGGCGTGGGGTTAATCATCGTGGCGCTGGTACAGGGCCACCGCCGGGCCTATCCCCGGGGCAGCGCGTTTTCCCTGGCCACCATCTGGCGCACCTTCCGGGCGGCGTTCTGGGGTTTGATGACGCCGGTGATCATTCTCGGCGGCATTTTCTCCGGGGTGTTCACGCCCAGCGAATCGGCGGTGATTGCCGTGAACTACGCGATCCTGGTGTCGCTGTTCATCTATCGGGACCTGAACCTGCGGGACATCTACCGTCTGTTTATTCGGGCGGCGGTCACCACGGCGGTGATCATGTTCGTGATTTCCGCGTCGGCAGCCCTGAGCTGGGCGTTGTCGAACTGGCAGGTGCCCACGCGGCTGGCGGACCTCGTGCTGGGGCTATCCACCAACAGCTTCGTTCTGCTGGGGCTGATGTTGATCCTGATCCTGCTGACCGGAGTATTCATCGAGACCGCCTCGGCGCTGATTATCCTCACGCCCATTTTGTTGCCGCTGGCGACCGGACTGGGTATTGATCCGGTCCATTTCGGCATCATCCTGGTGGTGGGGTTGGCCATTGGCATGATTACGCCGCCGGTGGCGATTAACCTGTACGTGGCCTCGTCCGTCACCAAGCTCAGCCTGGAGCGCATCGCCGGCGCGGTGGTGCCCTATCTGCTGGTGCTGATTGGCGTGCTGATGCTGGTGGCGTTTGTGCCGCTGATGCTGCGCTGAGCCGGGGCGCAAACCTTTCCATCCATCGTCTGTTAGGAGTGAACCATGCAATACCTTCATACCATGATCCGGGTCAGCAACCTGGATGAGACCCTGCACTTTTTCTGCGACCTGCTGGGGCTGGTGGAAATCCGCCGTATGGACAGCGAGAAGGGCCGGTTCACCCTGGTGTTCCTGGCGGCGCCGGAGGACGAGGCCCGCGCCCGCGAAGATAAAGCCCCCATGGTTGAACTGACCTACAACTGGGACCCGGAGACCTACACCGGCGGCCGCAATTTCGGCCATCTGGCTTATCGGGTGGATGACATTTACGCCCTGTGCCAGAAACTGCACGACAACGGTGTTACCATCAACCGCCCGCCCCGGGACGGCCACATGGCGTTCATCCGCACGCCGGACAACATCTCCATTGAGCTGTTGCAGAAGGGCGAGGCGCTGCCCCCGAAGGAACCGTGGGCGAGCATGGAGAACACGGGCACCTGGTAACGGGCCCAAGACCACAAGGAGACAGGGATGGAAGACTGGCAAGGATGCCTGGCCCCGGAGGGGCAGAAAGCACTGGTGAGCGCCCGTGAGCAGGTGGAGCGCCGGGGTGGAACGGTGGTGACGGCAGAAGATTTTCTGCTGTCCCTGCTGGACGCGGCCCCGGAACTGCACCGGTTTCTCTCGGCTCGGGGCGTGGATCTGGATGAACTGACCCGCACCATCCAGTGCGAACAGCCGATGGTCACTGAAGTGACCGCCGACGGTGCACTTTCCTCCCAACTGACCGACTGGCTTGCCCTGGCGCGGGAAGTCTATGGCTTGCCCTGGCTGGGCTGGCCGCACCTGCTGGATACCCTGGTGCATCGCGCCGAGCGGCTGCAAGGCAAGGCCTATGTGGCGGTGTTGGAACTGGTGGGAGATTGGCCCGTGCGGGCCTCGGACACGGTCGCGCCATCAGACCCGGGAAGCCGCAGCAACGGTGTATCGCCGGTAGTAGCCGTGGACCGGGACTGGATGGCTCTGGCTGAAGACGCGGCTGTGACGCTATCCGCTGGCCGCAATGCCCTGCTGTGGGTGGGCGGTGATCGGGGCTGCGGGTTATCCTCCTGGCTTGAAACCCTGTTGCCGATGCTGGCCCGGGATGCGGTGCACCTGGACCTGCGCCGGGAAACCGAATGGATGGACAGCCACACACCGGCGGTGCCGGTGGCGGATGGGCCCGGCGGCGAAAGGCTGTCCGGAGACGAGGCGCCCTGGCCAGTGCTGGTACTGGACGGCCAGGGGCCGGAGGATCTGCTGGCGCTGATGGCCCAGCCCTGGAGCGGTAGCCGGGAATTGCTGCTGCGCTGGCGCGGGCCTCTCCTGTTGCTGGGCGCCGGCGCCCCTGACGGCGAGACGGAAGGCCGCCTGGGCGCGATTCTCGGACGCAGCCTGGAATACGCCCGCCTGCCGGCGTGCAGCGAATCCCAGCGTCTGGCGGTTCTGGCCTGCCATCAGTCCCGGATTGAAAAGCGCTGGTCGGTGGAGCTGTCGGCGCCGGCCCTGCGTTACGCGGCCAGCCGGCGCAGCAGCACGGTTGCCACACCCGGCGGCATGCTGCACTGGGTGGAGCGGGCGGCGGCGCGGCTGGACCTGTACGCGCGGCAGGGGCCAGGCGAAGCCCTGGCCTTGCGGGATCGGGCGGAAACGCTGCGCCGCCAGGCCCTGGTCGCCCACGCCCGGCAACAGCCGGTGGCGCCGCTCGAGCAGGCGCTGGCGGACCTGGCGATCGAACGGTCCGCCGCGGATGTCGGATGGCACGAGCGCAAACGAGTGGGTACCCTGCGATGTCTGATGGTCGATGATCTGAAGCGGGAACTGGAACGGTGGCTTGCGGCCCGCCCCGGCCCGGTTCACTATGTGCGGGCGAACGAACAACCACGAGGAGCAACCGCCGGTGCGGGATCTGGAAATCTACATTCGTGACCTCCAGCCGGGGGCGGTGTCGTCCTGGCTGGCGGCGCACGTTGACGGGTTGGCGCTGGACGACAGCGATCCGGCCCGTGTTGCCAAGGGCCAGGCCATGTGCGAGGGCGCGGCCCTTCGCATTACCCTGTACCCGGGCGCGTTCGGCAAACGCTATACCTGTGTGCTACTGGAAGGTGAGCGGGTGCCGTGGAATTCGGACCTGGATTGCGCCCGCAGCGCCTGGCGCGCCATGGATACGGAAATCCGTTGCAGCGTGGGCGACTGGAAAGACGGCGACCCGGTGGAGAACGATACCTGGTGGCGCCTGGACCAGCGTGGCGAAGCGCAGGTGGTCTGGCACTGACGAGCGGGCCCAGGGCCCTGACGGTGTCGCGATAAAACGAAAAAGGCAGCCCGGAGGCTGCCTTTTTCGCGTCGGGACCCCGAGGGTTCTGCGATCAGTCGCTCAGAATCGAGACGTTGTCGGCCTGAAGGCCCTTGTCCGCTTCCACGACATCGAAGCGAACCAACTGACCCTGGCGCAGCACGCGCCGGCCACGGCCGCGAATGGCGCGGAAGTGAACAAACACCTCGTCGCCGCTGTCACGAACAATAAAGCCGAAGCCCTTTTTTACATTGAACCACTTAACGGTGCCTTCTTCGTCCCCTTCCGGGGTGCTGTCGTCGTAGTCGGCGTCGTCATCATCGTTGTGGCGTGCCTGGGACGGACGGTTCTGGGCCGCCGGGCGTGAGCCATGGGCGGCGGGTGCCTGGCCGGCAAAGGCAGTGACCAGAAAGCCCGCCAGGGCGAACAGTACGACGGCGATGACATAGGCGCCGATGCCCTGGGCGTTGGCGGTGACGGATTCCGCATCGCTGGCGAGTGCCTGTAACAGGTCCGGGGTGAAAGACACCAGAAGCAGGCCAAGAATCAGCGGGGCAGGGATGGCGACCAGTAGGGCGACCAGGATCGCTTTGGCTGGGTTACGCATGGACAAACGTTTCTCCATAGTAGGATCGATAACGATAAAGGGCCGGACTTCGGGTACACTGAGGCGCCCGGCCAGTGATTGAGCCGCGCAGTTTACCAGATTATCCGGAGTGCTGACCAAACCCATGACGCAAAACGACACCCTGACCGCCCGGCTGGACGACCTTGAAACCCGCATCGCGTTCCAGGAAGACCTGATCCAGACCCTCAGCGACCAGCTCGCCCGCCAGGAACTGGACATTCGCGAGCTGCATCAGGCCAAGGCGTTGCTTCATCGGCAGCTCAAGGAAGTGTCGAGCTCCAACATTCGGCGGGAAGACGAAGAAACGCCGCCGCCTCACTATTAATTCGACGACGGTTGGAGCGACGCGGGCGCCTGATCCGGCACCCGCCGGGTCACTCCGCGGCGGGGCGAGGCGGTTACGTCAGCAGGTTTTCCAGAATCCGCTCGTAGATCCGGGACAGGGTGTCCAGATCCTCGGCCCGCACGCACTCATCCACCTTGTGAATGGTGGCGTTCACCGGTCCCAGTTCCACCACCTGGGCGCCGGTCGGCGCAATGAACCGGCCGTCGGAGGTGCCGCCGGAGGTGGATAGCTCGGTCTGGCGCCCGGTGACCGCTTCGATCGCCTCCTGGCTGGCGGTGACCAGCGAGCCGCGGTCCGTCAGAAACGGTCGCCCGCTCAAATGCCACTGCAGGTCGTAACGGAAACCGTAGCGGTCCAGGATGGCCACTACCCGTTCCTCCAGGCTCTCCGCTGTATTCTCCGTGCAGTATCGGAAATTGAAGTGCACCAGGCATTCGCCGGGAATCACGTTGCTGCCGGTGCCGGCCTCCACCTTGGTGATCTGGAAGGTGGTTGGGGGGAAGAACTCGTTGCCGCTATCCCAGGTTTCCCGGGCCAGGGCGTCCAGCGCCGGCGCCACCGTATGCACCGGGTTTTCCGCCAGGTGCGGATAGGCGACGTGGCCCTGGATGCCGTGCACCGTCAGGTAGCCGTGCAGGGAGCCCCGGCGACCGTTCTTGATCACATCGCCCACCTCGTGGGTGCTGGACGGTTCACCGATCAGGCACCAGTCGATCTTCTCGTTTCGGGCCTCCAGCGTCTGCACCACCTTGACCGTGCCGTCCTGGGCCGGGCCCTCCTCGTCGCTGGTGATCAGCAGGGCAATGGAGCCCCGGTGGTCCGGATGCCTGGCCACAAAGCGCTCGCAGGCGGTGACGAACGCCGCCAGGCTGCCTTTCATGTCGGCGGCGCCGCGCCCGTACAGGTAGCCGTCCTCAATGACCGGCTCAAACGGGGCATGTGCCCAGTTCTTTTCCGGCCCGGTGGGCACCACGTCCGTGTGGCCGGCAAACGCCAGCAGGGGGCCGTCCGTGCCCTTGCGGGCCCAGAGGTTGTCGGTGTCGCCAAAGCGCAGGTTTTCCTTGCGGAACCCGAGGGCGGCGAGCCGGCCCATCATCAGGGCCTGGCAGCCGGCGTCGTCCGGGGTAACGGAGCGGCGCCGAATCAGATCGATGGCCAGTTCGAGGGTGGGGGTAAGTGACATAGCGGGTGATCGGCCTCAGTGTTTGAAGCGCCCCGCGCGGCGCACGCCGGCGCGGGGCAGACGGGATCAGTTGTTGGCGTGCAGGGCGTCGTTCAGTTCGATGGCCGTCTGGTTGGTCTGGCACTCAACGGCGCCGGTCTGGCTGTTCCGGCGGAACAGCAGGTCGGCCTTGTTGGCCAGTTCACGGGCCTTGATCACCTCCACCTGCTTGCCGTTCTCGTCCAGCACGGCCACCTTGGTGCCGGCGGTGATGTACAGGCCGGCTTCCACTTTGCAGCGGTCCCCCAGGGGAATGCCAATGCCGGCATTGGCACCGATCAGGCAGTTCTCACCCACGGAGATGATGATGTTGCCGCCGCCGGACAGGGTGCCCATGGTGGAGCAGCCGCCGCCCAGATCGGAGCCCTTACCCACCATCACGCCGGCGGAGATGCGGCCCTCGATCATGGAGGTGCCCTCGGTGCCGGCGTTGAAGTTGATGAAGCCCTCGTGCATCACGGTGGTCCCTTCACCCACGTAGGCGCCCAGGCGAACCCGGGCGGTGTCGGCAATGCGCACGCCCTTGGGCACGACGTAGTCGGTCATCTGCGGGAACTTGTCGACGGACTTCACTTCCAGGGTGCGGCCCTCGAGACGTGCCTTGAGCTGACGCTCCGGCAGTTCGTTCAGATCGATCGCGCCTTCGTTGGTCCAGGCCAGGTTTGGCAGCAGGCCAAAGATGCCGTCCAGCTTCACGCTGTGGGGCTTGGCCAGGCGGTGGGAAATCAGGTGCAGCTTCAGGTACACCTCCGGGGTGCTGGAGGCGGTATCGTCCGTGGCCAGCACAGTGACGACGGCGGGGCGGACGCTGCCGGCGGCCTTCTCGGCCAGCTGGGCCTGGGCAGTCTGGCCGATCTGGCGCAGGGCCTGGGCAAACTGCGCCAGTTGCTCAGCGCCCGGGCGCAGGGCCTGGTTGCCGCCTGTATAACCCAGCGCGCTTTCAACCACGTCGATCAGGTCTTTGCCTGGGGTCAGGATCGGCTGCTGGTAGAACACCTCCAGCCATTCGCCCTGGTTATTCTGGGTGCCGATGCCAATACCGAATGCAAAACTCATCGTGTGGTTGCTCCTGTTGTGTAAAGTCGGGGTCAGATGAGAGTGGGGTCAGATGAGACGCGCCAGCGCGCTTCATCTGACCCCACTCTCATCTGACCCCAGGTTTCGGGGTTCACCGAACCCGGGTTTCCCAGTCGTCGGCGCTGAAGCCAACGAACACGGTGTCATTGTGCTCGACCACTGGCCGTTTGATGATGGAGGGGTTGTCCAGCATCACGGTGTGGGCGGTATCGGCCGTCATGTTATCACGAACCTCCTCCGGGAGTTTTCGCCAGGTGGTGCCGCGTCGGTTCACCAGGGTTTCCCATCCCAGGGCCTGTTCCCAGCCGGTGAGGGTGCCTTCGGGCAGGCCGTCTTTCTTGAAATCGTGGAATTCGTAGGCAATGCCGTTTTCATCCAGCCATTTGCGGGCCTTTTTGACGGTATCGCAGTTTTTGATGCCATAGAGTTTCATGGTAAGCCTTTCCTGATAGTCGGGGTCAGATGAGATTGGGGTCAGATGAGACGCGCAAGCACGCTTCATCTGACCCCAATCTCATCTGACCCCAGGTTTACCGGTTTTCCTTGATGAACGTCACAATGCGGCGGGCCGCTTCCACACACTCTTCCAGCGGTGCCACCAGGGCCATGCGGACACGGTTCTCGCCCGGATTGTGGCCATCGACGGTGCGGGAAAGGTAGCGGCCAGGCAGCACGTGCACGTTCTGCTGGGCCGACAATTCCCGGGCAAACGTTTCGTCGTCCATCGGGGTTTCCGGCCAGAGGTAGAAGCCGGCGTCCGGGAAGTCCACGTTCATCACTTCCCGGAGGATGGGCACGACGGCCTCGAACTTGGCCCGGTAGGCGGCTCGGTTTTCCCGGACGTGGTCTTCGTCCTGCCAGGCCGCGATGCTGGCCAGCTGGTTCTGGATCGGCATGGCGCAGCCGTGGTAGGTGCGGTAGCGCACGTAGTCCGCCAGCACCTCGGCGTCGCCGGCGACAAAGCCGGAGCGCAGGCCGGGCAGGTTGCTGCGCTTGGACAGGCTGTGGAACACCACGCACCGGCGGAAGTCGTGCCGGCCGATGGCGGCGCAGGTCTGCAGCAGGCCTTCAGTGGGCTCCCCCTCCCGGGGGTACAGCTCGGAGTAGCACTCGTCCGAGGCAATCAGGAAGTCGTGGGTGTCCGCCAGTTCGATGACCCGGGTAAGAACCTCCCGGGGGATCACGGCGCCACTGGGGTTGCCCGGCGAGCACAGGAACAGGATCTGGCAGTCTCGCCAGACCGATTCGGGCACCGCGTCAAAATCCGGAACAAAGCCGTTGCTGCCATCGCAGGCCAGGTACACCGGCTCGGCGCCCGCCAGGAACGCGGCGCCTTCATAGATCTGGTAGAACGGGTTGGGGCTGACCACCGTCGCCGGGGTGCGGGTGTCCACCACCGCCTGCACCAGCGAGAAAATGGCTTCCCGGGTACCGTTCACTGGCACCACGTGGCGCTCCGGGTCCAGGCTTCCCTGGGCCAGCTCAAAGCGTCGGGTGGCCCAGGTTGCAATGGCCTGGCGCAGCTCGGGGATGCCCTTGGTGGTGGGGTAGTTGGCGAGTTTGTCCAGGTTGTCCGCCAACACCCGTTTGACGAACGCCGGGGACGGGTGCTTGGGCTCGCCGATGCCAAGGGAAATAGACGGCAGGTGGGCGGGAGGCACCACGCCCGCCTTCAGCTTGGCCAGTTTTTCGAACGGGTAGGGGTGCAGTCGGTCCAGGTTCGGGTTCATTCAATATCGTCCAGCATGGTGCACAGGTCTTCCTGAAGCTGGCGGCAGGTGGCCGGATCGCTCAGGGGGTCGCCGTGCTCGTCGGTAATGAAAAAGACGTCCTCCACCCGCTCGCCCAGGGTGGCGATTTTGGCATTGGTCAGCCGCACCCGGTGGTCCAGCAGAACCTGGCCGATGCGGGCCAGCAGGCCGGGGCGGTCCGGGGTGATCACTTCCATCACCGTGCGCTGGTTGCCGGTGTCGTTGGAGAAGGTCACCTCGGTGGGGAAGGCAAAATGCTTGAGTTGTCGTGGCGTGCGACGGTGGATGATCTCCGGGTAGTCCTCGGGGTCATCCAGCTCCTCAATCAGCCGCTTGCGCACGCGCTCCTTGCGGGCCGGGTCCATACCCAGGGGCTGGCCGCGTTCGTCCAGCACCACGTAGGAACTGATCGACCAGGGACCTTCGCTGGAGCTGATCCGGGCGTCCACGATGTTCAGGTTCAGCTGCTCCAGCACCGCCGTGGTGGCGGCGAACAGAGCTACCCGATCCTTCATATAAATGATGATCTGGGAATAGCCGTCGGTGGGGCCACCCCGGGTGTCGCGGATCAGCACCAGCGGGTCCGGGTTGTCGCCGTGGCGGATGATGGCCGCGGTCTGCCAGGCAATATCCACGGTGGAGTCCTGAAGGAAGTAGTCTTCCTCCACGGTGTCCCACACGCTGTCGATCTGCTCGTCGCTCATGTTCTGGGCGTGCAGGATTTCCCGGGCTTCGGTCTTGGTGGCGCTGATCCACTCGTCCCGATCGACCGGATGCTCGGTGCCCCGCCGCAGCGCACGCTTGGTTTCGATGTACAGTTGCCTCAGCAGGGACGCGCGCCAGGTGTTCCAGAGCTTCGGGTTGGTGGCGCTGATGTCGCACACGGTGAGGATGTACAGGTAGTCCAGGTGCACCTGGCTGGGCATGGCCTCGGCGAACGCGTGGATGATTTCCGGGTCCGAGATGTCCTTGCGCTGGGCGGTCATGGACATCAGCAGGTGGTTCTCCACCAGCCAGGACGCCAGTTGGGTATCCCGTTCGCTCAGGTGATGGCGCCGGCAGAAATCCGCGACGTCCACCGCGCCCAGCTCGGAATGGTCGCCGCCCCGGCCCTTGGCGATGTCGTGGTACAGGCCGGCGATAAACAGGGTTTCCAACTTCGGCAGGCGATGAATCAACCGGGACGCCAGCGGGTACTCGGAGCGCACTTCGGAGCCGTTGAGACGCACCATGTTGCGGATCACCCGCATGGTGTGGGCGTCCACCGTGTAGATGTGGAACAGGTCGTGCTGCATCTGGCCAATGATCTGGCCGAATTCCGGCAGGTATCGGCCCAGCACGTTGTACTTCTTCATGGCGGACAGGGTCACGTCCAGGGCGTGCGGTGTGCGCAGCAGCTCCATGAACAGGGTGGTCACCGCCAGGTCCGAACGGAAGGCGTCGTCGATCAGGTGTCGATGAGCCCGCAGGGAACGAATGGTGGTGGCCCGGATGCCCTTGATCTCCGGATGCTGGGCCATCAGCACAAAGATTTCCATGATCGAGTAGGGCGCGTAGGCGAAGACCTGGTTATTGACGGCTTCAATATAGCCGTTGCGCACCTGGAAGCGTTTGTTCAGGGGCTGGATCTGGTCATCGCCGCGGGTGCCGAGGATCGCCTCGTCGTAATACTGCAGGATGACGTCGGCAAGTTCCGCCAGGGCCAGCACGGTGCGATAGTAGGACTGCATCATCAGCTCGACGCCCAGGCGCTTGCCCTCGTCCCGGTAACCGAGCATTTCCGCCAGCGCCCGCTGGTGATCGAACAGCAGCCGGTTTTCGTTGCGGTCGGCCAGCAGTTGCAGGCCGTATCGAAGCTGCCACAGGAAGGTTTCGCCCTGGTAAAGAATCTGGTGCTCTTCCTCGGTGAGGATGCTGAACCGGGTGAGGTCGGCGATGCTCTGCAGGCCGAAGTGGCGCTTGGTAATCCAGCCGATGGTCTGGATGTCCCGCAGCGCGCCGGGGGAGCCCTTCAGATTGGGCTCAAGGTTGTACTCGGTGTTGCCGTACTTGATGTGGCGCTGCTGCTGCTCTTCCCGCTTGGCGATGAAGTAGTCTCGATCGGAGCTGACCTCGTCCGAGTAGACCTGCTCGCTGAGGGTGGCTCGCAGCTCGTCCGGGCCGGCGATGGTGCGGGTTTCCAGCAGGTTGGTCAGGATAGTGACATCATCCCGGGCTGCCTGCTTACATTCCTCGATGCTGCGCACGCTGTGGCCGATGTCCAGGCGCAGGTCCCAGAGCAGAGTGATGAAGGCGCCGAGGTCTTCCTGCCAGGCGTCCTCAATGCCGACGCGAGTGAGGATCAGCAGGTCAATGTCGGAATGGGGGTGCAGCTCGCCTCGGCCGTAGCCGCCCACCGCCACCAGGGCGATGTCCGGTGAGCTGGAAAAGGCATACCGGGCCCAGATGCGCGCCAGCAGCTGATCCACGGTGTGGGCCCTCGCCTGCACCAGGGCCCGGACGTCGGCGCCGCTTCTGAACGCCTGGGCGTCTTCCTCATAATGGCCCCGAAGCCACTCCCGTGCTGCCGCGACCGGGGATGGGTCGTTGCTGATCCGCTGCTCCAGCGCGCTGTGGTCCACTCAGAATGACTCTTCGGACCGTTTGGTCAGCACGTCGTGACCGTCCGCGGTCACCAGGATGGTGTGTTCCCACTGGGCCGACAGCTTGTGGTCCTTGGTCACCGCCGTCCAGCCGTCGGCCAGCAGCTTGGTCTGGTACTTGCCCTGGTTGATCATCGGCTCGATGGTGAAGGTCATCCCTTCCTTGAGCTCAACGCCGGTGCCCGGACGCCCGTAGTGCATGACCTGGGGCTCCTCGTGAAACACCTTGCCGATGCCGTGACCGCAGTATTCGCGAACCACCGAGTAATGGTGTTTCTCGGCATGCTCCTGAATGACGTGGCCGATGTCGCCAAGGCGGACGCCCGGGCGAACCATCTCGATACCTTTATAGAGGCATTCCTGGGTAATGCGGATCAGGCGCTCGCTGCCCGGCTTGGGCTTGCCAACGACCCACATCTTGCTGGTGTCGCCGTGGTACTCATCCTTGATGACGGTGACGTCGATGTTCAGGATGTCGCCGTGCTTGAGCACTTTTTTGTCCGAAGGGATGCCGTGACACACCACGTGGTTGACCGAGGTGCAGATGGACTTCGGGAATCCCTTATAATTGAGCGGCGCCGGAATCGCTTTCTGCACGTTCACGATGTAATCGTGGCAGATGCGATCAAGCTCCTCAGTGGTGACGCCGGGCTGAACGTGCTCGTCGATCATTTCCAGCACTTCGGCGGCCAAGCGGCCGGCCACGCGCATCTTTTCAATCTCTTCGGGCGTTTTGATCGATACTTGCATCGGGCTTCCTGTTGCGCTGTGTCAAACCGCCATTCTAAGGGGCGCTGGGGCGGCATACAAGGAAGCCCCTGGGCAAATTTAATGGCGTTTTTCCGGTGCTTTGTGGTATAAACGCGCCGCCGGAAACGAATCCGGCAAATTCACACACGTGTCGGCACGTTGTCCCAGGGTGCTTTGTCGGTTTCCGGCAGGGTTGGGGCAATCGGACGCGTGGAGGCCTAACCCGAAGCTGAAAGGTAACTATCATGGCTCAGGTAAATATGCGTGACCTGCTCAAGGCAGGTGCTCACTTCGGTCACCAGACCCGTTACTGGAACCCGAAAATGTCGAAGTTCATCTTCGG
Source organism: Marinobacter sp. C2H3 (assembly GCF_037080155.1). Taxonomy (NCBI): domain Bacteria; kingdom Pseudomonadati; phylum Pseudomonadota; class Gammaproteobacteria; order Pseudomonadales; family Marinobacteraceae; genus Marinobacter; species Marinobacter sp. C2H3. The sequence continues at coordinate 141,703 of NZ_JBBBNZ010000004.1, forward strand.
CGCCCGCAACAAGATTCATATCATCAACCTGGAGCAGACCGTTCCTGCCATCAACGACGCGCTGAAGTTCGTTCAGCAGCTGGCAGAGAGCAAGAACAAGATCCTGTTCGTCGGTACCAAGCGTTCCGCCGCCAAGATCATCAAAGAAGAAGCCCTGCGCTCCGGTCAGCCGTACGTCAACCACCGCTGGTTGGGCGGCATGCTGACCAACTACAAGACCATCCGTCAGTCCATCCGTCGCTACCGTGATCTGGAAACCCAGAGCCAGGACGGAACGTTCGACAAGCTGACCAAGAAAGAAGCCCTTGAGCGCACCCGTGAGATGGAGAAGCTCGAGCGCTCCATCGGCGGCATCAAGGACATGGGCGGCCTGCCGGACGCGCTGTTCGTCATCGACGTGGACCACGAGCGCATTGCCATCAAGGAAGCCAACAAGCTTGGCATCCCTGTTATCGGCGTGGTGGACACCAACAGCGATCCGGATGGCGTGGACTACGTGATCCCGGGTAACGACGATGCCATCCGTGCGATCCAGATCTACGTTCAGGCCGTGGCAGACACTTGCCTCGAAGCGGCTCAGTCCGCCGGTGCCGGCGCCGACGAGTTTGTGGAAGTGGCCGAAGACGCCGCAGGCGCGGCTCCCGCCGCCGAGTAATCCGGCGCTTCCCGCATCATTGCTGAAAGGCGGCCCCGGTTTCCGGGTCCGCCGCACCACCTGAATTCGGACAAGTTAAGAGGATTGAACATGGCTGCAATTACCGCCGCAATGGTCAAAGAGCTGCGTGAGCGTACCGGTCTGGGCATGATGGAGTGCAAGAAAGCACTGGTCGAGGCTGAGGGCAGTGTTGACGCCGCTATCGAAGAGCTGCGCAAGTCTTCCGGCCTGAAAGCCGCCAAGAAAGCCGGCCGTACCGCCGCTGAAGGCGTATCCCTGATCAAGATTTCCGACGACAACACCGTCGCGTACATCCTGGAAGTGAACTGCGAGACCGACTTCGTCGCTCGTGATGACAACTTCCTGGCGTTTGCCAACGACGTGCTGGACGTTGCCTTCGCCAAGGGCGAGACCGACGCTGCCGCGCTGATGGCCGGCGATCTGGAATCCAAGCGCGAAGCGCTGGTCCAGAAAATCGGTGAGAACATCACCGTGCGTCGCGTAGTGAAAGTCGAAGGCCCGGTCGTGGGTGGCTATGTCCACAGCAACAACAAGATCGCTTCTGTTGTGGCCCTGACCGCCGGTGACGCGGAAGTGGCTCGCGACATCGCCATGCACGCCGCTGCCGTTAACCCGCGGGTTGGCAAGCCGGAAGACATGCCGGCCGAGGAGCTGGAAAAAGAGAAGGAAATCATCCGTGCCCAGCCGGACATGGAAGGCAAGCCCGCCGAGATCGTCGAGAAGATGATGGGCGGCCGCATCAAGAAGTTCCTCGCGGAAAACAGCCTGGTCGAACAGCCGTTCGTCAAGAACCCGGACCAGACCGTTGGCCAGTTGATCAAGTCCGCCGGCGCTGAGCTGGTTGGCTTCATCCGCCTGGAAGTGGGTGAGGGCATCGAGAAGCAGGAAGTCGACTTCGCCGCTGAGGTGGCTGCCGCCGCCGGCGCCGGCAAGGCCTGATTGCTCCTGACGGCACTGGCGCCCGCCGCCAGCGCTGACCTTAGTCTGCCACGTCAGTCGGAACGCTCCGGCTTTCGTGGCGGGCTTGTATCTGAGATACCCCTTTTGCGAGGAGTATGTCAGATACAAGCCTGAACCCGCGAACGCGGACCGCCATCAGACGAGAGGGGATCACCATGCCGACTGCATCCAAGAACCAGCCCAGATACAAGCGTGTATTGCTCAAGCTCAGCGGCGAAGCCCTCATGGGTGAACACGATTTCGGCATTGATCCCAAAGTCCTCGATCGCATGGCGCTGGAAATCGGCGCGCTGATTGGTATTGGCGTGCAGGTGGGGCTGGTGATCGGTGGTGGCAACCTGTTCCGGGGGGCCGCCCTGAACGCCGCCGGCCTGGACCGGGTGACCGGTGACCATATGGGCATGCTGGCCACCGTAATGAACGGCCTGGCCATGAGGGACGCCCTGGAGCGCTCCAATATCCGCACCCGGGTGATGTCGGCCATCCCCATGAGCGGTATCGTGGAGCATTATGACCGCCGCCGGGCGGTGCGGGATCTGAAAGAAGGTGACGTGGTCATCTTCAGCGCCGGTACTGGCAACCCGTTCTTTACCACCGATTCCGCCGCTTGCCTTCGGGGCATCGAAATTGAGGCGGACGCTGTGCTCAAGGCCACCAAAGTGGACGGCGTCTACTCCGCCGACCCCAACCTGGACCCGACCGCCGAAAAATACGACCACCTCACCTACGACGAGGTGCTCGACAAGAAGCTGGGCGTGATGGACCTGACCGCCATCTGCCTGGCTCGGGATCATGGCATGCCCCTGCGGGTGTTCAATATGAACAGCCCGGGCGTGCTGACCCGGATCGTGACCGGGGAAAAAGAAGGTACACTGATCGAGTAAGATCATCACACGAATCGAGGATGCGGACGTGATTAACGACATCAAATCGGAAGCCGAAACGCGCATGAAGAAGAGCCTGGAGGCTCTGCACTCGGCGTTCAACAAGATCCGGACCGGGCGCGCGCACCCGGCCATCCTGGACAGCGTCATGGTCAACTACTATGGCCAGGAAACGCCGCTCAAGCAGGTGGCCAGCGTGAACGTCGAGGACAACCGCACGCTGACCGTCAGCCCGTGGGAAAAGAACCTGGTGCCGACCATCGAGAAGGCCATCATGACCTCGGACCTGGGCCTGAACCCGTCCACCACCGGTGATCTGATCCGTGTGCCCATGCCGATGCTGACCGAAGAAACCCGGAAGGAAATGGTCAAGCAGGCCAAGGCGGACGCCGAGCATGGCCGCGTGTCCATCCGGAACGCCCGTCGCGACGCCAACAGCATGATCAAGGAGCTGCTGAAGGATAAGGAAATCAGCGAGGACGAGGAGCGCCGGGCGGAGGAAGATATCCAGAAGCTGACCGACCGCTACATTGTTGAAGTCGACAAGATGCTCAAAGCCAAGGAAGAGGATCTGATGGCGGTCTGATCCGCCGGGTTGCTCACTCGCAGGACAGGGGCTCCGGGGACGCCGGAGCCGCGCAGGGGATTTCATGACGGGAACCGTTACCGCGGACATTCCGGTGTCGGCTGAACGCCGGCCCCGGCACGTGGCCATCATCATGGACGGCAACAACCGCTGGGCCAAGGCTCATCGGCTGACAGGGGTGGCTGGCCACAAGGCGGGCGTTGACGCGGTCCGGGCGGTGGTTGAGACCTGCGCCCGGGAAGGGGTGGAGGTGCTCACCCTGTTTGCCTTCTCCAGTGAAAACTGGCGGCGCCCTAAGGACGAGGTATCCGCCCTCATGCGGCTGTTCCTGATGGCCCTGGAGCGGGAGGTGCGCAAGCTGCACCGGAACAACATCCGGTTGCGCATCATTGGGGATCGCAGCGCGTTCAGCGAGGTGCTCCAGGAACACATGGCCCGCGCCGAGGCGAAAACCGAAGCCAACACCGGGCTAACGCTGGTGATTGCCGCCAACTACGGCGGCCACTGGGACATCACTCAGGCCACCCGCAAAGTGGCTGAGCGGGTCCGCGCCGGTGAACTGGCGCCCTCGGACATCACCGATGACCTGATCCAGCAGCACCTGTGCATCGGGGACCTGCCGATGCCGGACCTGATGATCCGCACTGCCGGAGAACAGCGGATCAGCAATTTCCTGCTCTGGCACCTCGCCTACACCGAATTCTATTTTTCCCCTGTGTTCTGGCCGGACTTCAAGGCCGACGAAATGCACAAAGCCCTGCAGGCCTATGCCGGTCGCCAGCGTCGCTTCGGCCAGACCGACGACCAGATCGCCCTGCGGGCCGGACAACAATAAGCAAGAGCGAACGTTGACGTGCTCAAAACCCGAATTATTACCGCGCTGATCCTGGCTCCCCTCGCCATCGGTGGCATCTTTTTTCTGCCGCCCCTGGGCTTCGCCCTGTTTACCGGTGCCATCATCACCATTGGCGCCTGGGAATGGGCCAACATGGCCGGGGTGGCCGGGCAGGGCGGGCGCATTGGCTACGCGCTGGTTGTTGCCCTGGTGCTGTACGGCTTGTTGAACGTGCCGGCGGTGGCTGTGTTGTGGCTGGCGGTACTTTGGTGGATGGTGTGCCTGCTGCTGGTGCGCGCCTACCCGTCCGGTTCCGGCCAGTGGGGCAGCCTGCCGGCCCGGGCGATCATGGGGCTGTTCGTGCTGGTGCCGGCGTGGGTGGGGCTGAACCACCTGCGCACGGGGACCCTGCATTTTGGTACCGTGGAGAACAGCCTGTGGGCCATTCTGTATGTGTTCTGCGTCGTCTGGGTGGCGGATATCGGCGCCTATTTTGCCGGCCGCGCCTTTGGTAAAGCGAAATTGGCGCCCCGGGTCAGCCCGGGTAAATCCTGGGCCGGGGTCTGGGGTGGCCTGGTCGCCGTGGGCGCGTTTGCGCTGGTGGTGAGCGCGCTGGCCTCAGCGGCTGTCAACCAGGCCGTGCTGCTGGTCCTGGCCAGCCTTGTCACGGGCCTCGTGTCGGTGCTCGGAGACCTGCTGGAGAGCATGCTCAAGCGGTTCCGTGGCATCAAGGACAGCAGTCAGCTACTGCCCGGCCATGGTGGTATCATGGACCGCATCGACAGCCTGACCGCCGCCATCCCCGTGTTTGCGCTGATCATCACCCAGCTTGGATGGCTTTCCACCGGACACTGGTAACCATGTCTTCCGTCTCTCTTGCCTCATCTGCTGCCGCGTCCGTCCCGCGAACGCTCACCGTCCTTGGGGCCACCGGCTCCATCGGCATGAGTACGCTGGATGTGGTGCGACGACATCCGGGTCGCTTCCGGGTGTACGCGCTCACAGCGGGTAGCCGGGCGAGGGAGCTTGCCGCCTTGTGCCAGGAGTTCCGCCCCGCCTTTGCCGTGATGGCCGATCCGGACGCCGCCGCCGAGCTAAGGCACCTGCTGGCGGCGCTGCCGGCCGCCGAGCGGCCGGCCACGGAGGTGCTTTCCGGCGAGCGGGGGCTGTGCGCCGTGGCGGCTGATCCGGCGGCGGATACCGTGATGGCCGCCATCGTTGGCGCCGCCGGCCTGTCGCCGACACTGGCGGCCGTTCGCGCGGGCAAGCGGGTGTTGCTGGCCAACAAGGAAGCCCTGGTGATGTCCGGGCGCCTGTTCATGGACGCGGTGGTGGCTTCTGGCGCCGAACTGCTGCCCATTGATTCCGAACACAACGCCATCTTCCAGTGCCTGCCTCCGGAGCGGGTGAGAAATTTGCCGGGGGCCGGCGTAACCCGCATCCTGCTGACGGCCTCCGGCGGGCCGTTCCGGGAGCACAGTGCGGAGCAGTTGCGTTCCGTGTCTCCGGCAGAAGCCTGCCGGCACCCGAACTGGTCCATGGGCCAGAAGATTTCGGTGGATTCCGCCACGCTGATGAACAAGGGCCTTGAGATGATCGAGGCCTGCTGGCTGTTCAACACCACACCGGACCGGATTGAAGTGCACGTGCATCCGGAGAGCATCATCCATTCGATGGTGGAGTATGTCGACGGCTCCGTGCTGGCCCAGCTGGGCAGCCCGGACATGCGCACGCCCATCGCCAATGGCCTGGCCTGGCCCGAACGGATTGATGCGGGCGTCGCGCCGCTGGATCTGTTTAGCCTGGGGCGGATGCACTTTGAGCGGCCGGATCACGAGCGCTTTCCATGCCTGCGGCTAGCGGCGCTGGCATTCGAGACCGGTGGCACTGCGCCGGCCGTGTTGAACGCCGCCAACGAAGTGGCCGTTGAGGCGTTCCTGGAGGGGCGCCTTGGCTTTGCTGACATTCCTGTGGTGATCGAACAGACCCTGGCCAAAACGCCGGTATTGCCGGCAGACGACTTTGCCACCATTTTCGCCAAAGACGCGGAGGCCCGCCGACGGGCCCGGGAACAGATCGAGCGTTTGACGGTCTGATCCCTCTGGCACTCCTGAGGATGTAGCGATGGATGGTTTGATAACCGTTGTTCAGAGCTTGCTCGCACTCGCGGTAACCCTGGGTATCCTGGTGACCCTGCACGAGTTTGGTCATTTCTGGGTCGCCCGGCGCTGCGGGGTCAAGGTCTTGCGGTTTTCCGTTGGCTTTGGCAAGCCTCTGTATTCCTGGTACGACCGCCACGGCACCGAGTTCGCCGTCGCCGCCATTCCCCTGGGTGGCTACGTCAAGATGCTGGACGAGCGTGAGGCGCCGGTGCCGGAGGAGCTCCGGGACCAGGCCTTTACCTCCAAGGCTCCGTCCCGGCGCATCGCCATTGCCGCCGCCGGGCCCATTGCCAACTTCCTGTTCGCCATCTTTGCCTACTGGCTGATCAGCGTGATCGGGGTTACCACCGTGGCTCCCGTGGTTGGCTCGGTGGTGCCTGGCAGCGTTGCGGAGCGGGTGGGGCTTCGCAGCGGTATGGAAATCCAGGCGGTGGACGGCCATTCGGTGGCGTCCTGGCGGGACGTCAGCATGCGACTGCTGGAGCGGACCGGGGAGCAGAGTGATATCCGGTTTTCCGTCACCGGTGACCGTGGCCAGGGCAGCCTGGCCGGCCGTCTCGGTGGATGGCGCCTGAGCGACGAGACCCCCGATCCGCTCGGTGAATTCGGTATTCAGCCCTGGCGACCGGACCTGCCGGCCGTACTCGGCCAAATCAGCGACGGTGGCCAGGCGGCTGCGGCGGGGTTGCGCACGGGTGATCGGGTGGTATCCGTGGACGGCGAGCCGGTTGCCAACTGGGATGCGCTGGTGGACGTGGTGCGTCGCTCGCCGGATACCGCGCTCAGCGTTACCGTCGCGCGGGACGGCGACACCCGTACCCTGCAGGTGACGCCGGCCCGTCGTACCCTGGAGAACGGCGAGGTGATTGGCTTTATCGGCGCCGGCGTGCAAATGGTCGAGTGGCCAGAGGACAAACTCCGGACCATCAGCTACGGGCCGCTGGCGGCGATTCCCGAGGCCATCCAGGAGACCTGGGCGGACACCCGGCTGACCCTCGTGGCCATCCAGAAAATGATCACCGGCCTGCTGTCGCCCTCCAATCTCAGCGGCCCGATCACCATCGCCAAGGCGGCGGAGGCCAGTGCCAGTTCGGGCTTCGAAGATTTTGTCCGCTTCCTGGCCTACCTCAGCGTCAGTCTGGGCGTGTTGAACCTGCTGCCGGTGCCGGTGCTGGATGGCGGCCACATCGTTTACTACGCGATCGAAGCGGTACGCCGCAAGCCGGTGTCCGAGGCGGCCCAGGCCGTTGGATTACGAATTGGTATGGCTTTGATCCTGACTTTAATGGTGTTTGCTCTTTACAACGACCTGATGCGGTTGTGAGAATTGCGGGCTCCTTACGCGCATTAACCAGGCGAAATAATTGAATGAGACGTTCTCTTCTTGGTGTAGCCGTCGGTCTCGCTGTGGCTTCCATGGGCATGAAACCGGCGCTGGCGGATGACTTCACGGTATCGGATATTGAGGTCGAAGGCCTCCAGCGGGTGTCGGCAGGTACGGTGTTCGCCGCCATCCCCATCAACATCGGTGAACGTGTCGACTCCGGGTCCCTGGCTGATGCCATCCGGTCTCTGTTTGGAACCGGCCTGTTCACCGATATCCAGGCCAGCCGCGACGACGACGTGCTGGTGCTCTCGGTCAAGGAACGTCCCTCCATTGCCTCCATCGACATCGAAGGCAACAAGAACATCGAAACCGATATGCTGCGGGACGCCCTGGCCAAGGCCGGTCTCCAGGAAGGTCAGGTGTTCCGGCGTGCCACCCTGGACCGCCTGGAACTGGAAATCCTCCGTTCCTACATCGCCCAGGGCCGCTACAATGCCCGGGTGAAGGCGACCGCCGAGGCACTGCCCCGCAACCGGGTTGCCATCAAGCTGAAGATCAACGAAGGCACCGTGGCGGCCATTCAGCACATCAATATCATCGGCAACGAAGCCTTTGATGACCAAACCCTGCTGGACCTGTTCGAACTGCAGACCACCGACTGGTGGAACTCCATCACCAACTCCGACAAGTACGCCCGGGAGAAACTCTCCGGCGACCTGGAAAACCTGCGGTCCTACTACCTCGATCGGGGCTACCTGGACTTCAACATCGAATCCAGCCAGGTCTCTATTTCCCCGGACAAGCAGAAAGTCTTCATTACCATCGCGCTCAAGGAAGGCAAGCAGTACACCGTGTCCGACGTGAAGCTGCGGGGTGATCTGATTGTCGGCGAAGAGGAGCTCCGCAAGCTCATTCCGCTCAAGAAAGGCGACGTGTTCTCCCGGGCGCGGATGACCGCCATCTCCGAAGCGCTGTCGTTCCGGCTGGGCAAAGAGGGCTACGCCTTTGCCAACGTGAACGCCGTGCCGGAGCCGGACGAGGGCGGTAACACCGCGTCCGTGACTTTCTATGTGGAGCCGGGCAAGCGGGCCTACGTGCGCCGGATCAACTTCAAGGGCAACGTATCCACCCGCGACGACGTGCTGCGCCAGGAAATGACGCAGATGGAAGGCGGCGTCGCGTCGTCCGATCGGATCGAGTTTTCGAAGACCCAGCTGGAGCGGCTTGGTTTCTTCAAGACCGTGAACGTGGATACGGTGCCGGTTCCGGGCACGGACGACCAGGTGGATGTGAACTACTCCGTGGAAGAACAGCCGACCGGTAGCCTCTCGGCCTCCGTTGGCTACTCCCAGAGTGCCGGTGTCATTCTCGGCGGCAGCGTCTCGGAGAACAACTTCTTCGGAACGGGCAAGCGCGTCTCGTTTGGTGTCAACGTCAGCGATTACATCAAGAGCGCGAACCTGTCGTACACCAATCCTTACTACACCGTCGATGGGGTCAGCCGCGGTTTCAGCGTGTTCGCCAAGCAGACGGACTATAAAGGCCAGGACATTGCCTCCTACCTGCTCGACGAATACGGCGGCCGCCTGACCTTCGGCTACCCGATTGATGCCGTCACCCGGCTGAACTTCGGCACCGGCATCACCCGGTCGAAGATCAAGGAGGGCCTGTACACCTCCCAGGAAGTTCGGGATTTCGTTGCCGAAGAGGGCGACACTTTCGACAACTACTTCCTGTTTACCAGCTGGAATCGCAGCACTCTGAACCGTGGCGTGCTGCCGACCCGGGGCTATAACCAGTCACTGTCCCTGGACGTGGCGGTGCCCGGCAGTGACCTGACCTTCTATAAGCTCAGCCACAAGAGCAATTTCTACTACCCGCTCACGGACAATGAGCACTGGATCGTTCATACTCGCACCGACGTCGGCTATGGTGATGGCTACGGCGGCCGCTCGCAGATGCCGTTCTACGAGCATTATTACGCTGGCGGGTTTGGATCGGTCCGGGGCTATCAGGCAAACTCCCTGGGCCTGAAGGCCACCAACAGCCCGTACGATTACTCCAAGCCCGATGCGTTCGGCGGTAATTTGCTGACCGAGGGGAGCCTGGAGTTGATCACCCCGACGCCGTTTGCGGGGGATACCCGGTCCATGCGGACCGCCCTGTTCCTTGACGGCGGACAGGTGTTTGATACCGCCCGGAACTTTGACCCGGCCGTGGGGGACCTGCGGTTCGCGGCGGGTGTCAGCTTCCAGTGGATTACCGCTGTGGGCCCGCTCGCGTTCAGCCTGGCGATGCCGCTGAACGACAAGGCCGGGGACCAGACCCAGGTGTTCCAGTTCTCGCTTGGGCAGACCTTCTGAGGCTGCCCCCGGAACGTCAGGACAGAACAACAGACAGGATGAACAACAGGAGAAACCCATGTTCCGATTGACCTCCCTTCTGGTCGCCGCGTTGATGCTGGCGTCTACCGCTGCGGCGGCCGACACCAAAATCGGCGTTGTCGATCTGCGCCAGGCGCTGTTTTCTTCCGACGCCGCCAAAGCCTTCAGCGACACTCTGAAAAAGGACTTCTCCGCCGATGAAGCGAAAGTGCGGGATGCCCAGGAGGCGGCCCGCAAGCTGAAGGAGCGCCTGGAGAAAGACGGCGCCATGATGAACGAAAGCGAGCGCAACAAGCTGACCGGTGAGTTCCAGGACAAGGTCAAGGAATTCAATTACCTGAAGCAGAAATTGGACAATACCGTGTCCCAGCGCAAGCAGGAATTCCTGGACAAGCAGCGCCCGGAAGTGGACGCGGCGGTGAAAGAACTGCTCAAGGAGCACGATCTGGATCTGATTCTGCCGAGCGAAGCGGTGGTGTACGTCAAGTCCGAGATGAACCTGACCTCCGAACTGCTCAAGAAGCTGAACAAGTGACCGGGCGGGCCGCGTGCCCGCCGCACGGGAGTTTCAGGAGAACACCATGACGCACGCCTCTTATCGTCTCGGGGACATCGCAGAGGCCCTGGGGGCGGAGCTCCGGGGTAATCCGGACGAGGCCATCCATGGCCTGGCAACGCTGCAGGCCGCCGGTCCCGGTCAGATCAGCTTCCTGGCCAACCCTACCTACGCCCGCCACCTGACGGACACCCGGGCCTCCGCCGTCATTCTTTCCTCGGCGGCGGCTGATCAGTGTCCGACCAACGTCCTGTTACTCGATAACCCGTACCTGGGGTATGCTCGGCTCAGCCACTGGTTCGATCCCTCACCGGTTCCGGCGCCCGGTATCCACCCTACCGCTGTTGTTGATTCCGACGCCCGCGTGCATGAGCGCGCCAGCGTTGGCCCCCACGTAGTCGTTGAGGCGGGAGCACAAGTGGGCGCCGACGTGATTCTCGGTGCCGGCTCGTTTATTGGCGCCCGCGCCGTGATCGGTGAGGGCACCGTGGTTCGGCCGCGGGTGACCGTCGGCCACGATGTGGTCATTGGCCAGCGCTGCCATCTGCTCAGCGGCGCCGTGATTGGTTCCGACGGGTTTGGTTTTGCCAATGAAAAGGGTGTCTGGCATCGCATCGCCCAGATCGGCCGCGTGGTTCTGGGAGACGACGTGGAGGTGGGCGCCAATACCACCATTGACCGCGGCGCGCTGGACGACACCGTGATCGGCAACGGCGTAAAGCTCGACAACCTGATCCAGATTGCCCATAACGTTCGCATTGGTGACCACAGTGCCATGGCCGCCAAGGTGGGCATTGCCGGCAGCACCCGCATAGGCAGTCACTGCGTGTTCGGTGGCGCCTCCGGCGTGGCGGGCCATCTGGAGATCACCGATGGGGTACACCTGACCGGCATGACGCTGGTCACCGGCGACATCCGCAAGCCCGGCGTCTACTCGTCCGGCACCAGCGCGGACACCAACCGCCAGTGGCGAAAGAATGCGGTGCGCTTCCGCCAGTTGGATGATCTGGCGCGGCGCATCCGGGAACTTGAAAAGAAACTGCAGGCTGAGGCAAGAGACGACGATGCGCATTGAAGAAATTATGGAACACCTGCCCCACCGTTACCCGTTTTTGCTGGTGGACCGGGTGACCGAGATTGAGAAGGGAAAGTCGATCAAGGGCTATAAGAACGTCTCGATCAACGAACCTTTCTTTCAGGGCCATTTTCCGAACAAGCCGATCATGCCCGGGGTGCTGATTATCGAGGCTCTGGCGCAGCTTTCCGGCATTCTGGGTTTTGTGACCGTGGAACGGAAACCGTCAGATGGCGTGCTACAATACCTGGCTGGTTCCAGCAAGGTGCGCTTCAAGCGCCCCGTCGTGCCCGGAGACCGTCTGTGCTTGGAGGCGGAGTACGTTTCCGGCAAGCGTGGAATCTGGAAATTTGATTGCCGCGCCCTGGTCGACGGAGACGTTGTCTGCGTGGCGGAAATATTGACCGCTGAGAGAGAAGTTTGATGGCGACAAATGACTGGTCGGGTGTCCATCCTCACGCGTTGGTAGACCCATCAGCCAAACTGGCGGCGAACGTCACCGTCGGTCCGTTCAGTTACATCGGGCCCGGTGTGGAAATCGGTGAGGGCACCGAGGTGCTGTCCCACGTGGTGATCAAGGGGCCGACACGCATCGGCCGCAACAACCGGATTTTCCAGTTCTGCAGCATCGGCGAAGAATGCCAGGACAAAAAGTACGCCGGCGAACCCACCACGCTCGTGATTGGCGACAACAACGTGATCCGCGAGAGCTGCACCATTCATCGTGGCACCGTGCAGGACCGTGGCGAAACCCGCATCGGCAGCAACAACCTGCTGATGGCGTATGTGCACGTGGCCCACGACTGTGTGGTCGGCGACAACACCATCCTCGCCAACTGCGCCACCCTGGCGGGCCACGTGTCCGTCGGCGACTGGGCGATTCTTGGCGGCGGCACCATGGTGCACCAGTTCTGCCATATCGGTCCTCACAGCATGGCCGCTGGCGGCAGTATCGTCCTTAAGGACATCCCGGCGTACGTGATGGCCAGTGGCCAGTCTGCCCAGCCCCACGGCCTGAACGCTGAGGGCCTCAAACGCCGCGGTTTCAGCAAAGAGGCATTGCTGGCCCTGCGTCGCGCCTACAAAGTGGTCTACCGTCAGGGCCTGACCACCGAGCAGGCCATCCAGGCGCTGGAGGATGGCTTCGCCGACGTGCCGGAGGTTCGTCCGCTGATTGACTCCCTCAAGGGAGCCGACCGCGGGATTGTCCGCTAGGCAAGGAGAGGCCCCTTGGCGGCTGCTCAGCGTTTGCTTTCCAGGGCCGGTTCCACGGCCCGCCATCACCCAACCATTGCCATGATCGCCGGTGAGGCGTCCGGGGATATCCTGGGCGCCGGGTTGATCCGTGCCCTGCGCCGCCGGTACCCCAACGCCGAGTTTGTCGGTATTGGCGGCGACGAGATGATCGCCGAGGGTTTTCGGTCTTTGGTACCCATGGAGCGCCTGTCCGTGATGGGCCTGGTGGAAGTGCTGGGGCGCCTGCGGGAACTGTTCGCCATTCGTGCCCGTTTCTACGACTACGTATTCAACGTCCGCCGCCCGGACGTGGTGATCGGCATTGATTCCCCCGATTTCACCCTGGCCATCGAGCGGCGCTGTCGGGAAGCCGGCATCCCCTCCGTGCACTACGTCAGCCCGTCGGTCTGGGCCTGGCGCCAGAAACGCATCTTCAAGATTGCCAAGTCCGTCGACCTGATGCTCACGCTGTTTCCCTTCGAGGCCCGCTTTTACCAGGAGCACCAGGTGCCGGTCGCGTTTGTCGGCCATCCGCTGGCGGACCGTATTCCGATGGAGGTTGACACCGAGGGCGCCCGCCGGGCGCTGGAACTGGCGGTGGACCAGCCCGTGCTGGCTATCCTACCCGGGAGTCGTGCGGGGGAGGTCGAGCGCCTTGGCGAGCTGTTCCTGTCCGCCGCGCGCTGGTTGCAGTCCCGCCGCCCGGATCTCCAGTTGGTGATTCCCTGCGTGAACCGGGAGCGGCAGGCCCAGGTGCAGGCACTGGTGGATGCCCAGGGAGTGACGCTGCCCGTGCGCGTGGTGCGCGGCCGGTCCCGGGAAGTGATGGCGGCCGCCGATGTGGTACTGCTGGCCTCCGGAACCGCGACGCTTGAGGCCATGCTGCTGAAAAAACCGATGGTGGTGGGCTACCGCCTGAGCAACCTGAGTTACGCGCTGGTGTCCCGCCTGGTCAAAGTGCCCCATGTGGCGCTTCCCAATCTGCTGGCTCGCGAACCTTTGGTGCCGGAGTTGCTGCAGGACGCCGCCACGCCCGAGGCGCTCGGAGCCGCGGTGCTGGAGCGGCTGGAGAATCCGGACGAGCGTATGCATCTGAAGACCGCCTTCGCCAAACTGCATGACAGCCTCCGTCAGAACGCCGACGAACGGGCGGCTGAGGCGGTGTCCGCGTTATTGGAGCGACACGACTGATGCCGGCGCGCCCGCTGCCGCCGTTCGTGTGCGCCTATCAGGGCGACCGCCTGGCGGGTGTCGATGAGGTGGGCCGGGGACCGCTGGTGGGCGCGGTGGTCACCGCGGCCGTGATTCTGCATCCGAATCGCCCCATCCCCGGCCTTGCGGATTCCAAGAAGCTCACCGAGAAGCGCCGTGAGACGCTCTATGAGGCCATCCTGGAGAACGCCGCTGCCTGGGCCCTCGGGCGATGCGACGCCCGGGAGATCGATCGCCTGAATATCTATCAGGCCACGCTGCTGGCCATGGAGCGGGCGGTGGCGGCGCTGGCGATACCGCCGGAGTACGTGCTGGTGGATGGTAACCGATGCCCGAACTGGCGCTGGCCATCTGAGCCGGTCGTGAAGGGCGACAGCCGGGTGGCTGCAATCAGCGCCGCGTCTATCCTGGCCAAGGTCACCCGCGACCGGGAAATGGCCGATCTCGAGACCCGATATCCGGGATACGGGTTCGCCCGGCATAAAGGCTATCCCACGCCGGACCATCTGGATGCGCTGCGCCGGCTGGGACCGACACCCGAACACCGACGCTCGTTCCGGCCGGTCCGAGAGGCCGAAGCCCCGGGCATGTCGTTCCCGGCGGATTTATTTGAAGACGGGTGTTGACACCCACCCGGGCAATCCTTAATATACGCGCCACGTTGATCGGGACACACCAGACAACGTAAGGCGAAAGCCACAGTTTGATGCGGGGTGGAGCAGTCTGGTAGCTCGTCGGGCTCATAACCCGAAGGTCGTTGGTTCGAATCCAGCCCCCGCTACCAATTGAAAAGGCAGATCGGTTTTCCGGTCTGCCTTTTTTCGTTGGCGCCCGACAATGTAAAAGATTGTCGTCGCCCTTTCGCCCCGCACCCACTTGCGCCATGCTGAACGTCTCTGGAACCATGCGGAACCGGGCAGGGGTACGCCCTTCGCCTCGCTCGACCCTTCCTTCCCTCTAACCATGGACGCGCCTTACGTGGCAGGTGGTCATTCGTCAAACGACTCGCGCGGCCCGGCGTCGATCCGCCGGCCGGCGTTCTGGCAACTGGCATTGCGCTGCACGCAGATTGCCGCAACCGTCGACGTCGCTTTTTTTGGCCTGTTCCTGGCCCTGGATTCGCCGGTGCTGGCCTGGGTCAACGTCATCAGCGTCGCCATGTACGTCGCCGCGTACGTCGCGCTCAAGCGTAAACATAACCGCGTTGCCGTGTGGCTGATCTGGACCGAGGTGCTGGTGCATGCGGCCCTTGGCATTGTGATGATTGGCTGGGGCAGTGGCTTTCACTATTACCTGCTCATGTTTATCCCAGCCATTTGCCTGTCTGCGCCGCGCCGCTGGGTGTTTCGCGGCTTGGCTGGCTTGTGGGGGTACTACGTGGCGTTGGACATCCTCATGTGGTTTGTGGCCCCGCTCCAGCCCATCCCCCAGTCCGCGCTGCACGTTGTCCACGTGTTCAATCTGACCGTCGTGTTCGCCATGTTCAGTTACCTCTCGGTGTTCTACCTGGGCATGGTCATCCGTGCCCAGAAGCAGTTGCATAAAGCGGCGACCACAGACGCACTGACCGGACTCCTCAACCGGCGGCAGATGCAGTATCTGCTGGAGCAGGAGGTCGAGCGGTTCCGGCGCTCTGGCCAGCCCGTCAGTCTGCTGCTGATGGACCTGGATCATTTCAAGCGCATCAATGACACCCTCGGCCACGAAACCGGGGACGACATTCTCAAGGCGTTTGCGAATATCCTTCGGCAGGAGCTCAGGGCTCAGGATCTGGTGGCCCGCTGGGGCGGGGAGGAATTCCTGGCGATACTGCCCCAGACCACCCCGGACGCCGCTTTGCAGACCGCCGAGCGGCTGCGTGGTGCCCTGGCCGCCCACAACGCGCTTGCGGCAGTGCCGGCGGATTCGGTCACTGTTGGGACCAGCGATTCCGAAGGCGCTTCCGAGGGCCAGGTGACGGTCAGTATCGGCGTTACTGATCTCCGTGCCATGGACACGGCAACCACCGCCGTGAGCCGGGCGGATACGGCCATGTATCAGAGCAAGGAGGCGGGGCGTAACCGGGTCACCGTATATGACGTCTCGGCGCTATCTGGCCATTCTGCAACGCGAGACCCGGTGGGCTCCCTTTCTCCAGAGTAAGTTCACCGGCGGCACCCAGGGGGCTTGGCGCGCACCGTCACATGGCGCGCAGCGCCTTCGCCGTCTTCACCGATGTGCCTCCTCTCATCCATCCGCGACACCCGACCGTACCCCTAACACGCTGTCGATGTTTGCCGGAAAATTGACAATTTCGTAACTGGCCAGATGACATCGTTCACATCGATAATGCCCGTCGTTTTATACAATTTGACAATGTCGACGATAAATTGGTGCAAAAAACCTATGAAACGCGTCACTAAACTGTCAAAGCTTTGGGTCCTCGTTCCGCTGATGTCACTGGCGCTTGCCGGTTGTGGTGGCGGTGGTGGCTCCAGCGGCGCTCAGGCCAGCGCCAGTGGTGTGGTGGCCGGCAGCAAGGCGGTGCTGAGCTGGAACGCGCCGTCCACCCGGGTGAACGGTGAAGGCCTGAAAATGGGTGAGCTGGACAAGTATGTGATTCGCTATGGCCAGGATGCCGGCAACCTGAACCGGTCTGTGGTGGTGGACAACGCCGCCGAGGACCCGACGCCATCCTATACCATCGATCAGCTTTCCAACGGCACCTGGTATTTCACCATTCAGGTGCAGGATGTGAACGGCCTGCTGAGCGCGCCGTCCGAAGTGGTCAGCAAGTCCATTACCTCCTGATGATGACGGCCCGGGGCGCTGCTCCGGCCGGCTTAACCGCCGATGGGATCGGCGATGGGCAACTTCAGGGTGAAGGATGTGCCTTCGCCGACCTGCGAGCTTACCGCAATCTCCCCCTTGTGCTTTTCCACCACCGTCCGTACGAACGACAGCCCCAACCCCGTGCCGTGAATGCCGCTGATCTCGCTGCGCTTCTGCCGGCGATAGCGGTCGAACAGGTGGGGCAGCTCTTCCGGATCGATCCCGCTGCCTTCGTCGGCAATGGTCAGGCACGCCAGGTGGCCGGCCCGGAACACTTGAACTTCCACCGTTGAGTCCGCCGGGCTGTATTGAACCGCATTAGTGAGCAGGTTAATGATGGCCCGCTCCAGCAGTTCGGCGTTTCCTCGCAGCCACAGGTCTTCACAGCCCTGGAGCTGCAGGTGAATCTGCTTTTCCGCCGCCTGTTCGCTGACGCTGTCCCGGGCGTTTTCCACGATGGCCAGGAACTCACACTCATAGAATCGGGTTTCGGTGAGCTGCTCGGCCCGGGCCAACTGCACGAATTCCTCGGCCAGGTGATAGCTGCGTCGGGCCAGGCGCCCGAGCTGCTCCAGCTGCGCGGGCTCAATGTGGGCGGGGTCGCGCTTGAGCTGTTCGATGAGCGCTAGCTGCGACACCAGCGGCGAGCGTACGTCGTGGGAAATAAAGTCGATGGCTTCCCGATGCTGGCGCTGCTGCTCCCGCAGCTCCGAAATGTCCGAGATGTTGGCGATGATGCCGTTTTGGCTGGCGTCCGGCAGGCTGAAGGGCGCGAAGTGGATGAGGAAGTCCTTATTGCGGATGCGCAGATCCACGGTGCGGCTTTGCTGCAGGGTCAGCGTATCGGAGACGGTTTCGTGCCAGGGCGGCGTTTCCCTCGGGTCGTGGCCCTGCAGCAGGCGCGCCAGGGACAGGCCGTTCAGGCTGGGCATGGGTTCTTCGAACCACTCTTCGATGTGGCCGTTGGCAAAGCGAATCACGCCCAGCTCGTCGGTGACGATGACGCCGTCCGGCATGCGCTCAAAGCTGCGTCGGATGAAGCGCTGCATCTGGTCGAGCCGGGCGGTGGCGGTGCGCAGCCGTTCAATGCGGGCGGAGATGTTTTCCCGAACGTCGTGGCCGGCGCCCTCAGCCGAGCGGGTGTTCAGGTCCAGGCGCTGCAGGTAGCGCTGGACCGCCTCACGGCTGAACTCGCCGGCCACCGCCAGGCCCAGCACAAATGGCTGGCTGCCCCGATGCAGGCGAATCCAGCTCAGTTCACCCTGGTGACTCCACTGGCCGTCGACCAGGTTCTCCGGGATGTCCTGTGGGCCCAGTCCACCGCCGGAGAGCACGTCGTCCCCGGCCACGAGCAGCCATCGTTCGGGCTGCAACAGGGCGCGAAGCTGGCTGAGCAGTTGGGTGGGGTGGCGCTGGCCTGGCTCCGGCAGGCTGATCTGCGGCCGCCGGCTCAGTTCATCAAGCTGTCGGTTCAAAAACCGGTTGGTCATGGCCAGTCTCAGGCCCGTGGCCACCGGAAACGCGAGCATCGGGATCAACAGGGCGTTGGCGACCGGCAGCCAGACTTGGGCGAACATTAGAGCCAGAACCGCGAGCCCCGCCACCAGGCCGGCAACGGTCAGGCAAGCCAGGAGCGTTCGCGCCGGTCGCATGCGCGGCAGCAGCAGGCTGACCAGCAGCAGAGCAATCAGGCAAAGTACCGCCTGAAGCCAACCCGGTGCCAGCCGGATCAGCCGCTGTTGCTGGCCGGCGGAATAGACATTGGCGTGGAATTCCACCCCGGAGAGCGGCCGGCTCAGGCCGGAAAACGGGGTTGGCAGGACATCGCCAAAGCCTGCGGCGGTCGCGCCGATGAACACGGTTTTACCGGCAACGGCGTTCGCCGGCAGGCCGTCGTTGAGCACGTCCACGTAGGAATAGGTAGGCAGGGTGCCCGCACCGCCGGCGAGCGGTACCCGCCGGTAGTCTTCCCGCACGTTCACGTACGGCGGCAGGCCGTTGTCGGGCTGGTGGCGCGGTTGGGCGCCGCTGGCGGCCAGGGCCAGGCTGGGCCAGAGTTGCCGGCCCAGCCCGTTGTACTGGTACAGGCCCCGGGCCACCCCATCCGCGTCCAGTTCCACGTGGGCGTGGCCGAGGCCGGCCGCCGCTTCGGCCAGGGCGGGCGTGGGGCGCTGTTCTTCCATGAGCTGGCCGGCACGGACCGGCGCGAGGTACACCGGCAGCACCACCGTGCCGTTCTGGGCCATGGCGGCGGCCAGGGCGTTGTCGTCCGGTGCCGGATCGGTGAACAGCACGTCAAACACCACGGCGCGGGCGCCGGCCTGGGTCAGTTGGCGGATAAGTTCGGCGTGAAGGCTTCGGGGCCAGGGCCAACGGCCCAGCTCGCGAAGGCTGGCCTCATCAATGGCGATCAGGGCGACGTCGCTCGCAACCGGCGGAGGGAAACGGGTGATGGTGGTGTCGTATAGCCAGGCGTCCAGCCGCTGGGGCAGGGAGGTGCTTTGAAGGGCCAGAAGCAGGGCGAGGAGAATCAGGCCCAGCGTCAAGGGCGTGGTTCTGATCAGTGGCATTTCCCGGTTCATGGGCCCCGCTTGGTCGCTCGGTGTCGACGGTGATGGTACAGGCAGCAGGGGCTGTCTGCACCCTCACGGGACGGGCATGATGGCCGCGTTTGTCACCGCGTTATTCCAGGTACAGCTCCCTGCCTGGGCCCCAACGGCTGGTCAGGGGGCCTTCTGAAAGCGCTTTCAGCCGCACAAAATACCGCCTTCCGGGAATGAGACGCAAGGCCGCACTCGTCTCATTCACCGTTGCTTCCTTGATGATGTTGCGGAATCCCGGCTCTTCAGAAAGCTGTAGCCGGTAGCCGTTGGCGGTATCCACCTTCTCCCAGAAGATCCGGACCTGGCTGTCCAGATAGTTCACGCTGATGATTTTCGTTGGGGGCAGGCTGCCATTGACCACGAGTTTGCGGGCCGGCGATTCCGTGACGGACGTGCCACCGGCCTCGGTTACCACCCGCCAGTAGTACTGGCCGGGGGACAGCGGGCGTTGGGGGATGGCCTGGTTTTCCGGCGCCCACTCGCTGGTGGTAATCAGGTCGTTGAACTGGTCGCTGGCGGCAATTTCCACCCGGGCCAGCTCGTTGTCGCCGTTGAGCGTCCACTGGAACTCCGGCATGTCATCGCCGGCGGTGGCGCCATCCGCCGGTGCAATCAGCGTCGCCGGTCTGGCCTGAAGGCTGATTTTTACCGGCAGGCTGGCGGGCATGCCGGCCAGGCCGTTGGCATCCAGGGCGGCCAGTTGAACCTCGTACTCGCCGTTGTCCAGCAAATCGATCTTGTGCTCGGTACCGTTGACGATGCGACTGGTGACCCAGCGCCCGGAGGCCTTTTCAAAGACATCCACTCGGTGGGCCTTCGCGCCGTCGTCGGCCCAGGCCAGGGTGATGGGCAGCCGGGAGACATCTCCGGGCAGCGGTGTGACCTCCGGAGCCGGGGGCAGGGGCCGCACGCTGACGCCGGCGACGGAGCCGGTGGTCACGCTGGCGCCATAGCCAGCCGGAATCTGGCGGGTCTGACCCGGCGGGCCGAAATCCACGACCCCCTTGGTCACCTGGAGATGGGATCCTTTCGACGACGTCTGTACGGTAAACACCGTGCCGCGAACCGCCGCGACGGCGGACGGGGTTTCAATCTCAAAGCGGGCACCGCCCTCCATGACCGGTTTTACCCGGGTGTGGACCTCCCCCTGGTTCAGCCGCAGGCGGGTGTCCACCATGCCGGACTTGCCGTACTGGGTGAGCCGGTTGAACATCAGCCGGGAATGCGGCGACAGCCTGACTTCCGAACCGTCCGCGAGCTCAATGGTGGCGGTGCCCTGGGCGGAAATAACTTCATCACCCACGCGAACCAGGGTGTTGCCGGTCAGCGGCATCCGGCGGCCGTCCTGGCCGGAAATCCACTGAACGACACCAGAGACCGACCGCACCCGGGCGGGTTCCGGTTGCTGGCGCAGCCAGTTGAGGGGGATGCGCACCCGGGTTCCGGCATCCTGGCTGGCGGTGGCAGAGAGGCCATTATAGCGCCGCAGGTCCTGCTCGGTGCGGCCATTGGCCAGCAGCTCACGGGACACACTGGCGAGGGTTTCGTCCGATGCGAGGGCGTAGGTCCACTCCGGCGTCGCCGCAGCGCCTGCTTCTGCAGCGGTTCCGGCAGAGCCCCGGGTAACGGACCACTCCGCCAACGCCGAGGACGGCAGGGCCAGGGCGGCCAACAGCGTCAGCCAGTGGATGGGGGTGGTGTTACGCATTCGCGGCCCGGGTGTTGTCCTGATCGTCCCCGGGGGCATCCCCCGACTGCATGGCTTCCAGGCGATAGCCCCGCTGGTAGATGGTTTTGATGCGAAAGCCGTTCTCCGGGTTCAGCCCGAGGCGGCGGCGCAGGCGACTCATGTGGGTGTCCACGGTGCGGGTGTTAATGTCCCGGGTCAGGCCCCAGACCCGCTCCAGCAGCATTTCCCGGGTCAGCAGCCGGCCCTGATTCTGGAACAGGAACAGGGTCAGGTCGTAGTCCTTGTCGGTGAGGGTCAGCGGCTCGCCCCGAAGCACGATGGTGCGCTTCTGGGTGTTGATTTCGAACGGACCGTAGCGCAGGGTTTCGCGCTCGCTGTCCGGGTGACTGCGGCGGGCCAGTGCATGAATACGGGCGATCAGCTCGGCCGGCCGGGCGGGTTTGCTCAGGTAATCGTCGGCGCCAGCGTCGAGGGCCTGCACAATGTCCGCCTCGCTGTCCCGCTGGGTGAGAAACAGCACCGGGATAGGCCAGTTCAGTTGTGCCCGCAGGCTGCGCAGAACGTCGATGCCGGTCATGTCCGGAATCTGCCAGTCGAGGATGAGCAGGTCGTAGCTGCGGTGCAGGGTGGCGCTCAGAAAGCTCTGTCCGGTGGCGTAGGCGTCGCAGGCGTGGCCGTGGTCCGAAAGAATGGTGCGGACATTCAGGGCCTGTTCCTGTTCGTCTTCTAGCAGGGCGATCCGCATATCGAGCTCCTCGGGAAAGCGGGTCTTCTCAACCCGCTATTATTCCAAATTGGGCATTTGGAAACAGTATCGTTATGTAGATTTGCGTAAAACACCGGCCGGCTCACCGTTGACGTCATCTACGGTTTGTCGGCAGGCGGGGAAATTGCTGCAGCCCCAGAACCAGCCTTTTTTGCCCTGGCGACGGACCAGGGGCGAGAAGCAGTGGGGGCAGGGCACCGGCTTCTGGCCTGTGCCGTCTTCGGGCGCCGCGTCCTCGATGGGTCGGGTGCCTTTGCATCCGGGGAAGCGGGTGCAGGCGAAGAAGCGGCCAAAACGGCCCTCCCGCTCGGTCATCACCGCCCGGCATTTGGGGCAGTGGGGCGGGGCTTCCGGGTGCGTGCCGACCTCGGCCGCGCCGTCACCCGGCAACGCGCCCGGTTTGCCCGCTGCGCCGCGCCCCTGGACCAGTTCCCGGATTTCGGCCTGAAGGTCTCCCAGGAAGGCCCTGGGATCACCGTCGCCCTGGCGGATGCGCTCGAGGGTGGCTTCCCATACCGCGGTGCGATCTGGCGCGGTCACCGAAACCGGCAGGGCGGCGATCAGGGACTTGCCCTTGGCGGTCGAGCGGATATACCGGCTCTCTCGGGTCAGGTAATCCCGTTTGAACAGGGTTTCGATGATCGCCGCCCGGGTCGCCTCCGTGCCCAGGCCGTCGGTGTCCCTCAACGTCTGGCGCAGGGCCTTGTCGCTGACAAAACGGGCAATGTGGGTCATCGCCGAGAGCAGGGTGGCGTCGGTAAACGGCTGGGGTGGCTGGGTCTGTTTCTCCCGGATATCCACCTGGCCGCAGTGCACCGGGTCACCCTTCGCCAGCCGGGGAAGCGGTGGCTTATCGGCCTCATCGCGCTGGTCAGTGCTGGCCGCGTCCGGATCGCGCCGGCGCCGTTCCAGGGCCTTCCAGCCCGGGCTCAGCACCGCCGTTTCCGAGGCCCGGAACCGGTGCTCGCCAAAGCGCACGGTGAGCTTGCCTTCCCGGTGCATGGCGTCGTCGTGGAACTGCATCAGGTAAAAGCGGCTGACCAGCTCGTAGATCCGTGCTTCCGCCTGGGTCAGTTTGCCGTTGGGTCTTGGCCGGCTGGTGGGAATGATGGCGTGGTGGGCGTCCACCTGCTTGTCGTTCCAGGCCCGGCTGCGGCGGCTGGTGTCCGCCGTCTCGGTGTGGGTTGCCAGCTCGGGCATCACCCGGGCGATGGCGGCCACCACCTGAGGCCCCTGGCTGAAATGCTCTTCTGGCAGGTACCGGCAATCCGAACGGGGGTAGGTGATCAGTTGGTGCCGCTCGTACAGCGCCTGGGCGGTATCCAGTACCTCTTTGGCGCCCATCCGGAACTGCCGGCCCGCCTCAATCTGCAGGGCGGACAGGGACAACGGCAGCGGCGGCGGTTCCGGCCGGTCCCGGAAGCGGGCCTCCTCGACCTGCCCGTCCTGTCCCGTTGCCTCGGCGGCGATCCGTTCCGCCACCTCGCGGTCCAGTAGACGGTTTTCCTCGTCCAGGTGAGCGTCATAGGCGGGGTCTGCCACCCAGCGCGCGCTGAAGGGTGTGGCGTCAGCGGCGTCGCCGGTGGCCTGGCATCGGGCATCCAGCCGGAAGAACGGCTTCGGCTCAAAATGCTCGATGGTGTTATCCCGCTCTACCACCAGGCCCAGCACCGGCGTCTGCACGCGGCCAACGGAAAATACGCCCTGTTCTCCCTGCTGCTGGTAGCGCAGGGTGTAGTGCCGGGTCAGGTTGATGCCGTACAGCCAGTCGGCGCGTTGGCGGGCCAGGGCCGAGTGGGACAGGCGCCGGAACGCCCGGTTGTCCTGGGGCTTCTGCAGGGCGCGGGCCACCGACGCGGGGGTCAGATCGTTGATCAGCACCCGGTATACCGGGGCCTGGGTGCCGGCATGGCGCAGCACTTCATCCACCAGCAACTGGCCTTCCCGGTCCGGGTCGCCGGCGTGGTAGATGGTCCGGGCCTGGCGGATCAGGGATTCCAGCACCCGGAGTTGATGCCGCACGCTGTCCTTGGGCACCACCTGCCAGCGCTCCGGCAGCAGCGGCAGATCCTCCATGCGCCACTTTTTCCAGGCCGGGTTGTACTGGCCGGGCTCAGCCGGCTCCAACAGGTGGCCGATGCACCAGCTTACCGTGGCTGCGTCGTCACCCTGGCCGCACCGAATCCAGCCCTGCCCCTTTTCGTGGGGACCGGGGAGGGCGGCAGCAATGGCGCGCGCCAGGCTCGGTTTTTCGGCGATGTACAGATTCATGGCAAAGGATGCGTGCGGATTGGCCGGGGAATGTCGCGCGTCGGGCCGCCGGTGTCAAGGTTCCCGGCCGGTGGTGTAGACTGTGTGTTAATGCAGCGTTACTGAGACGGGAGTCCTGCCGATGACGGTACAGAAAGCCATCGAATCCAAACTTGCCGCGGCGCTGGAGGTACAGCACCTCCAGGTCGAGAACGAAAGCCATAGGCACAGCGTGCCGGCCAATTCGGAAACCCATTTCAAGGTGACTCTGGTGTCCACTGAGTTTGAGGGCCAGATGAAGGTACGGCGCCATCAGCGGTTGTACCAGATCCTCGCCGACGAACTGGCCGGACCGGTGCATGCCCTGGCCTTGCACCTGTATACCCCGACCGAGTGGGCCGCCACCGGGCAGCAGGCACCGGCGTCCCCCAATTGCCTGGGTGGTTCCAAGCACGATCCGGCCATGGCCGCCCGCTCGTCGGCGGAGCAGCGCTCATGAGCCAGTTTTTCCAGATTCACCCGGAAACGCCCCAGAAGCGGCTGATCAACCAGGCCGTGGAGATTCTGCGCAGGGGCGGTGTTATCGTTTACCCGACGGACTCCGCCTACGCGGTAGGCTGCCACCTGGGCGACAAGAACGCCGCCGACCGGATCAAACGCCTGCGCCGACTGGACGACAAGCATAACTTTACCCTGGTGTGCCGGGACCTCTCGGACATCGGCGTTTACGCCAAGGTGGACAACACCCAATACCGACTGCTGAAGAACTTCACGCCGGGGCCTTACACCTTCATTCTGGATGCCACCACCGAAGTCCCGCGCCGGCTGCTGCATCCGAAACGACGGACCATCGGTGTGCGGGTGCCGGACAACGCCATCGTCCAGGCACTGCTGGCGGAACTGGGCGAGCCAATCATGAGCAGCACGCTGATCCTTCCCGGCGAAACCGATCCGCTGACCGATCCCTACGACATCCGGGAAACCCTGGAACACGAGCTGGATCTGATCATCGACGGCGGTTTTTGCGGTATGGATGCCACGACCGTAGTGGACTTCACCGGTGAGGCGCCGGTGGTGGTGCGGGTCGGCAAGGGCGATCCGGCGCCGTTCGAGGGTTAACGCCGGATTTTGTCAGCAGGTCAACGCCCGGGCGGAGCGCCCGCCGATCAGGCCCGGGCGTTCAGCCGGAACGCGTAGAGTGCGGACTCACCGCCCGCTTCAAGGCGGGTAGCGCTGGCGGATTTGCGCAGGCTGTCGTAGCGATGCAGCACGTCCTGCAGGCCGTTGAACTGCTGGTTTTCGCTGACCACGCTGTCGAGTACCGAATTGTTCACGCCGTAGGCCTGGTTCAGCTTCAGCGCGTTGTCCATGAACTTCAGCGTGGGCTCAGCGGCGCTCAGGCGCGAAAAGGCGTCTTTAAACCCACGGTTGTGGTTCAGGTCTTTCTCGATCTGCTGTCGTATCGTATCCGGCAGCGCCCCATCCAGTCCGAGGCCGCCATTCGGCCGCCGGCTGACGTTCAGCGCGGTGGCCGGCGACTGGTTGTACTCGGCAAGCTTGTGCCGCAGGGTTTCCCGCACGAAGGCAACGTCTTGCCCTATGGACTGCTTGTAGTGGTTGAGCGGCAGGCGGCGGGTTTTCAGATCGTTCGGCGCTTCTGTGGTCGCGGACCGGGTAAAGCGATCGTCGGTCGCGGAGCCGTTTGAGGCGCTGTCGGCCGCGCCATTACTCGCTTTGGCCGACGCCGGTTCCGCCGGCGATGCGGGCGTGCGGCCGCCGTCCAGGCCGTTCTGGAACTGGGTGCTGGCACGCAGCAGGGTGCTCAGAAGTGACATGCGGCTCCTCCAACGGCCGGGCAAACGGCCGTAATAACGCGATCTGGAAGATGTTCAGCAATTTCCGGGCCATCGGCGAGCGCGGTGGTCTACACTACCCCATCACCATGAACAGCAGGAGATTTCGATGACGTTTGATTTCCAGGGCCGGCGGGTAATCGTCGCGGGCGGCAGTAAGGGGATTGGCCGGGCCATCGCACTTGGCTTTGCCCGGGCCGGGGCGCAGGTTTCGGTGTGTGCTCGGGGGCAGTCCTCCCTCGACGCCCTGGCCAGCGAAGCCGCCGGCGAAGGCCTGAGCCTGCGCGTGGCAACGTGCGATATCGGCGACAAGGCATCCCTCGAGGCCTACTTGCACAGTGCTCTGGACACCCTGGGTGGCCTGGATGTGCTGGTGAACTGTGCCTCGGCGTTCGGCCGGGACGACAACGAGGAAGGCTGGTTGAGCAGCGTTGAGGTAGACCTGATGGGCACGGTGCGTGCCGGCCACGTTTGCCTCCCGGCGCTGCGGGAAACCGGCGGCAGCATCATCAACATTGCCTCCATCTCCGCCTTCCACGCCTCCACCCGCACCGCGCCCTACGCCGCCATCAAGGCCGCCGTGGCCCACTACACCGGCAGTCTGGCTGCCTCCATGGCGCCCCACAAAGTGCGGGTGAACGGCATTGCCCCGGGCTCCATCGAGTTCCCGGGTGGCGTCTGGGACAAAGCCCGGGAACACAATCCGGCGCTGTACGAGAGTATCCGTGGCAGCATTCCGTTCGGCCGGCTGGGCACGCCGGAGGAGGTCGCCGACGTGGCCCTGTTCCTGGCCTCGGATCTGGCCCGGTGGATCACCGGCCAGACGCTGGTGGTGGACGGCGGCCAGGTGCTTTCCTGAGGGGGTGGCGGTTACTGGCCAGCGATCCGGTTGCGGCCGGCGGCCTTTGCCTGATAAAGCTTCTCGTCCGCCCTGTGCATGAGGGTGGCGAGCGTTTCCTCTGGAACCTCTGAGCTGGCGATGCCGATGCTGGTGGTAAGCGCGAGCTCGATACCGTTATGCTGGCAGCGCTGCGCTTCAATTGCTTCCCGCAGACGCTCTGCCAACCGGCAGGCGTCGTCATGGCCCGTTCGGGGCAGCAGCACGCAGAATTCCTCGCCCCCCAGCCGGCAGGCGATATCATCCCGGCGAACCTGGGCCCGAAGGACGTCGGCGACGTGCTGAAGCACCATATCGCCGGCGGCGCGGCCGTGATCGTCGTTGATGCGCTTGAAGTAGTCGAGATCCAGCATCAGTACCGACAACGGTAGGGCGCGCTCGCTGGTGATTCGCTGGAAGGCCTGCTCAAGCTGGGTCCGGTTGGCGAGTCCGGTCAGGGAATCGGTGAGCGCCTGCTGGGAGAGCCGTTCTTCCGCCCGCTCCCGGCTGGCCTCGTAGAAGTGAGAAAACATGTAGCCCCAGGCCACCACCGCCAGCACGTTGGCGATCGCCCCTGGTGAGCTCGCCGCCACCGTCGCCCCAAAGCGCCAGAGAAACAGCCCGGCGGCGATCGCCAGGTAAGCGGCGGAGAACAATCCCCCCAGCTTTCGACCCAGCAACAGGTAGGTGGTCACCGGCATCACCATCACCCAACTGAAAACCGTGATGGAGGTAATCGGCAGGGCAAGGGCGTACAGGGTGACCACATAGAGCGCGATGATGTAACACAGGCACCAGCGCCGAAGGTGGTGGGTGGCCTTGACGATGGGCAACAACAGAAGAACCACGAGCGTCAGCGCAAGTTCAATTGTCATGAGCCCGTGTTTTCCCGCAAAGAGGTTTACCACGGCAAAGATCACACCGAGTAATGCCGTGACGCCCAGCAGCAAGCGCAGAAGCTGCCGCCTGTGCCGGTAAGACAGCGGCATGCCGTGGTCGGGCGACGGGCGTTTTGCCGATGGTTGCTGTGTCTGAGGAAGAGGGCGTGAACTCACGGTATGCCTGTCGCCGCTGGTTGAGAGTGGGGCTGACGCGGCGCAGATCGCCGCCGACTTGCATCAATACCGGAAAATCGCCGCCAATACCAGCACTGGCGCGGCCCCGTGGACCGGAGTGTTACATCAGCATCGCCAGCCAGAAAATCACCAGTAGCGCAATGTAGCTCCGGGCATGCCACTGGTCGGGCAGGCGCCCGATGTAGGTTGCCGCCAGCTTGATGCCCAGCCAGGAGCCGGCAAGCAGAGCCATCAGGGCCAGCAGGTTGATGTACCCCAGGTACCAGGGACCGAGGGCCTGGCCCTCTTGCCAGCTGAAGATCACAAAGCCGGCGGTGCCGGCCAGGGAGACCGGCAGGGTCAGCGGGCTGGCCATGGCGGTGGCCTGGGTCATGCTGGCCCCACGGCGACGGAGCAGAGGCACCGTCATCACGCTGCCGCCCACGCCAAGGCAGGCGGCGATGCCGCCAATCACCGTGCCGGCCACCGCGCTGCCGGTTTTGCCGAGGGAGCGGGTATGGCCGTTATTGCTGGCGGTAAACCCCGGGCGGAACAGGCAATCAAGAATGGTCACGCCAAGGTAGACAATGAAGGCCCAGCGTAGCCAGGGCCCGGCAACCATCGTGCCGGCACCGGCGCCGATCAGAGCCCCCACCGCAATATAGGCCAGTAACGGTCGGATCACGTCCCACTGGAGCGTACCGGCGACATGGTGTTTGCGGGTGGCCATCAGGGAACTGAAGATCATCAGGCAGGTCGAGGTGGCCACCGCGATGTGCATGGCAGACTGGCCCGCCAGGGTTTCCGGGCCGTAGGCCAGACTGATGCCCTGAAACAATACCGGCACGATCACAAAACCGCCGCCGAAGCCAAAGAGTATGGTGGTAATGCCCGCGCCCAGACCGATCAGGGCCAGTACTGCGTAGAGCATCCGGTGTCTGCCTTCTGCCAATCCGTCGGGATAAGCCCAAAGCACCTGGCTAAGGGCGTTGAAAGACAGCGTAATACGGCGCTCTGTTGGCTGACATTCGCGTTTGGGTCATCTACGATTGATTTTCGGCCAATCGGAGAGGGCTCCGCCATGCGCAACGTCAGTCTTCAGGATTACGACCACTGGCCTGCGCCGGTCCTGGCGATTGGCACCGATTACCGGGACGGCTATCTGTTGCCCCGCCACAGCCACCGCCGTGCCCAGTTGCTGTACGGCGGTACCGGCGTCATGGAAGTGTTCACCGACGACGGCACCTGGATCGTGCCGACCCACAGTGCCGTCTGGATTCCGCCGGGTGTGGCCCATGAGGTGCGCATGATGGGCGTAAGCACCCGGAGCCTGTACGTGGAGCCGGCCGTCCAGCCTCGGCGTTCAGCAAGCTGCGAGGTGATTCGGGTATCGCCCCTGCTCCGGCAATTGCTGCTCAGCGCGGTGGATGTGGGGCCGGAATACACGGCGGATAGCCGGGATGGGCGCCTGATGGCGCTGATTCTCGCGGAGCTGGGGGCGGCGACGCTCATGCCGACAACGCTGCCCATGCCCAAGGATCCGGAGCTGCACCGCTTGTGCGAGGCCTTCGCCCAGCGGCCCGACATTCTCGCCCGGGCCAGGGATTGGGCGGCTTGCATCAACAAAAGCGAACGCCACTTTTCTCGATTTTTCCGCCAACAGACGGGCCTGTCCTTCGCTGCCTGGCGTGGCCGCGCCTGCATTATGGACGCAATCGTCAGGCTGGGCAGAGGGGATTCAGTTACGGACGTGGCCTTGACCCTCGGCTACGAGAGCCCATCAGCGTTCTCATCCATGTTTCGTAAAGTGCTGGGTGAGGCGCCGAGCACCTATGTGCGGCGGGAGTAGAGTTGGCAGGGGGTTGCCGTTTCATGGTTGTGCTTGTGAATGTGGTACCCCCGGCAGGACTCATAATAAATAATAAATATTTGATTTAATAAGATTATTTTTTTAACTGTTCTTTCTATGCCCCCAAATATACCCCGTTCGATCAATCTTGTTGCTTTCGGACTGGGCTGAGCTTTAATTCGTTGGATGCTTATGCTTATTATAAGCTTTCGTCCTTTATTGTTTCCTTACGTAACCCGTAAAGTAAACTCACACAGCATTTTAAGAAATAGCTGGCAATTTCATTCATCCCAGAAATTATTTTTGGGTCTTTTTCTTGGCGAATCACTAAAGAAGCCCGGTCATGAACAATACAATTCCGGACCTTGTAGATGCATGAGGGCCAGTCGGCCTTCGAGAAATCCTTTTCAATAAATTCTTGAATAAACTCTTTACTTAGTCTTGCACATTCAGAAAATTCGTCGGATTCGATGTGGCTTCTGTCAAAATACCTGGAATAAAGAGTTTTGATCCGGTTTTTTTCTCCGGTCAACTCCTGTAGCTTCTCTTTACTGGTCCAAGCATCGTAATCGGATGCATTTTTTACAAATTCATCAAGTTCGCTCTTAAATATGAAAGAAATCAAAATTTCTATTATTTGATATAAGGAGATAAATTTCGAAAAGGGGTCGGGCTGCTCCCCAGCCATGTGGAGCAAGAAGAATATGGAGCTTCTTTTTTCTCCTAAGTGCTGGGGGATTTCTTTAATCGAGAGCGATTGTATTTCTGGGAAAATATCCGAACCGTAGTGGACGTCATCTAATTCGTAGAACCTTGCACCGTGACGTGCGAGGTTTATTAAAACTGATTGGGAGTCAGGGCAAAGCGCAAGACTGGTCACTGCAATTGCCTTCTCACCACCTTCAAGTTGATCAGAAACAAAAAGATCGTCAAAGGAAAGCTCCTGCTCACTAATGCGATCTTCTGATATTTCTACTGCTTTATGACCGATACCGTCGAAAAGAACGTGCTCAATGGCAGCTTTTGCGTAGCCAGCTTCATAGGTATTGAATTCCGCATTGGTATCTGAAAGCGCTTCGACAGAAAATAAATAGCCAATCGTCCTGCCTGTTGCTTTTGCCTTTATGGGCACAGATCCGCCTTGTATTCCACCTGGAATAACGACAAGCGAGCTGAAGAAGTCTCCTAAAACAGCCCCGTGCATAAAAGACTTTTCAACGAATGATGAAATTGTTATCGACAGGGTTCCGTCGTACTCGATAACATATCCTTTGCCCTCAACAGTATGAATGTCGAATAATGCCTGGTTGAAGAGCTCTGGAGCTAGCCTACTAACGACTGATTTCTCCATGATTTGCTAACTGCCATATACGTTGTCGTAGGCTTCTTTTGCTTTGATCATTGAGTCAGATATATTTAGGAAGCATTCTTCGTCATCATTGAATAAAAGTCGGAAAAAGTAATTGAAATATGCCCGTTGGGAGTCGCCTACTTTCTTAGATTTTGCTCTTACCTCATCCAAGCAGAAAATCAACCAGTCCATGGGATGATCGAGTTCTTCTCCAATGTATACTTGTTCCACAATGCCCCTCACGGACGCAAGGTCGCCTAGCTTCTCTGACCTTTTGACGAGTCGATGCAGTGCCGCGCCGAATCCAGCCATAACCTGTACTTTGGAACCAAAAACAATCATGTCTCGGGCAAAGGGTGTTCCTCCCAGATTTCGCTGCATTGATTCTGGGTCAAAGTTCCAATTCGGGAATAAGTGATCGAATTTTCGAATCAATTTGTCATATGTGACGATAAGGTCGGATAGATCTTCTGCGCTCTCGGGCTGAAAGCCTTCAAGGAACTCGCTCTCTTTCAAAATCGTAGAGATCGTTTGCTTCGAATAAGAGTTATGAGTTCCAGTTGAGAAAGAATAATACATATCAGAGACATCTGATAATTTATACTCTCCTAGGTTTGAGATTCTTTGATCATCTGCCTCTTTAAAGAGAGCAACGCCTTTTTGAAGAAGAATATCATTGTCTAGGTAGTCTTGATAAAGCATTTCTATTTGATGGCGAAGGCTCATAGGGTTCTGGCCAGTATTCAACGTGATCATCCGATAGAGTATGCCTGTGCGTGATAAGCCTACATAAATTTCCGCTCTTATTTGGGATGAAAATAACTTAGCTAGTGTTTTTTGATCACTGTCAGAAACAAGGTCTTGTATTGTGAATGTCCTTTGTAGACCATCCAGGATAATAAGGTGCTTTCTTTCGATAGCCTCTCGAATGAGAGATTCTAATTTTTTCTTTTGATCCTCAGAGGCTGATCCAGAATCAAGTATCGATGAGATTATCGAATTGAATCCAACTTGGGAATCTTCACTTACCGCAAGAATTATTGGAGGCATGACACAACCATCAATTAGGTCGCGCCCGAGAAGTTGATAGGTTTTCCCGGAGACTTTCACTCGCCTTCTTTGAAGGTCATTTTTGGCAATTATATCTTCCGCAAAGTTCCAATACTCAGCAATAGTCATGGTTACGCCGACATTGATGCCTTTAATTTTTCTATCAACTAGCCAAGAGTTAAATTCTATTGCCATATTGATCGGACCCTTGTTTATCAGGTAAAAGCGTAAAGTCAGTGAGGCGAGCGGTCTTTCTCTATAGCTAAGCCTTTGGCTACCTTACAAAACACTTTTCTAAAAAGCCACATTTCAGCTGTCTAATCTAAAAAATGTCAAACCTACATCACCTCTGTGAACCAGGGCACTGACAGTGCTTTCCCTCCCAATTCACAGAGGTAACTCCAATGTCTGAAAAATGCCCCAACTGCCTGTCCCAGCGGATTGGTAAGAGGAATTACGGCAAGAAATTCGCTGGCGTAGTCGGTGCATCTGCGGGCACCTACGGTGGCTATGCGGCTGCCACCGCCGGCGCCCATGCGGGTGCCAAGCTGGGGATCGTTACCGGTCCTGGAGGTGCAACGGTTGGCGGTCTCGGTGGCGCTGTGATCGGTGCGCTTCTGGGCGGAGCTACAGGCGCGTCTGCCGGCGTGCTTCTGGGCGACATTCTGGATAAGCGCGTGCTCGACAACCTCCGCTGTCTGGATTGTGGCTACTGCTTTAGCACTGATCCTGATTCCCGCGACGATACTTACTAATTCCCCACGTAACTTCCATAGGAGAAAAAGCATGGCTCATCATATCGAGCAAATGGCCTACGTTGGCCAAACCCCGTGGCATGGCCTCGGCAATGAACTGACGTCCAACCAGTCTATTGAGGTTTGGGCAAAGCAGGCAGGCCTGGACTGGCAGATAGAAGAAAGCCCTGTTCGCTATTTAACCAACAACGGCCGTGGTGCACTGGGAGAAATCCTGTCTTATCCAGATTCCAAGGTGCTTTACCGCTCCGACACCAAGGCCCCTCTGTCTGTCGTTGGCAATCGCTTCAAGGTGGTTCAGCCGGAAGAGATCCTTGAGTTTTACCGAGACCTTACCGAGGTTTCCGGTTTCGAACTTGAAACAGCCGGTGTTCTGAAAGGCGGCCGGAAAATGTGGGCGCTGGCCCGAACCGGTCAAGCCGGCATGCTCAAAGGCAACGATCAAACCAACGCTTATGTGCTTCTGGCCACTGCCTGTGACGGAACCATGGCAACGACATGTCAGTTCACCAGCATCCGAGTTGTGTGCAACAACACCCTCGCGGTTGCCCTGAAAGGCTCAACTGCCAACGCCGTTAAGGTTAAGCACAATACCGCCTTCGATGCTGATCTGGTGAAGAAACAACTCGGTATCTCGGTCTCCGCCTGGGATGACTTCATTTACCGTCTGAAGACTCTGAGCGAACGGAAGGTTAAGGCCACAGAGGCCAGGAACTACTTCCTCAAGGTGTTCACTGACGATTCCGGTGCTGGAGTCGGCAAAACCAGCGAACGCTCCATGGCGAAGGCTCTCGGTCTGTATGAAGGTGAGGGCATAGGTGCCAACCTGGCATCTTCCGAAGGTACAGCCTACGGCCTGCTGAATGCCGTCACTGAATTCATCGATCACCAGCGTCGGGCCAAAACCGTCGATCATCGTCTGGATTCCGCCTGGTTTGGAACCGGTGCCGCCATCAAGAACCGAGCATTTGAGCAGGCCATGTCACTTGTGGCCTGAGCCAATCCCACAAATCTCAAAACCGCCATAAAGCCCACCGGAGCCTGATGCTCTGGTGGGCTTTTTTATGTCTGGAGGAAAACACCATGAGCATGAGTGCAAACACCATTCAGAAACAGCGACCGGCATTGCGCCTGGTCTCCACCAAGGGCCTCAGCCGGGATGAATGGCTGAGGGTACGGAAGCAGGGCATTGGTAGTAGTGATGCTGCTGCAGCCGTTGGCATGAACCCTTATCAATCCCAACTGGAGCTCTGGATGGTGAAGACCGGCAGAGATGGCGGGTTGCCGAAACCGGACTCTGATGATCCCACCTCGCCAGTCTACTGGGGCCATATCCTGGAACCAATTGTGGCCGAGCAGTACAGCCAGCAGACGGGCCGAAAGGTGCGCCGGGTGAATGCTGTATTGCAGCACGCAGATCCTGAAAAGCACTGGATGTTGGCCAACCTCGATTATTCCGTGGTGGCCGATGACGACGTGCAGATCCTGGAGTGCAAAACGGCAGGGGAGTTCGGGTCTCGTCTCTGGAAAGAGGGCGTGCCGGATTACATCCAGTGCCAGGTTCAGCACCAACTGGCTGTCACCGGCAAACAGGCTGCGGACGTGTGCGTTCTGCTATGTGGTCAGGAGCTGAAGATCTATCGCATTGAGCGGAACGAGGAGCTCATAGAGGCGCTTTACGTGCTGGAACGTCAGTTCTGGGATTTCGTGGAAACAGATACGCCACCACCCGTTGACGGTACCGATTCTGCCGAACGTGCCCTGCGCCATCTGTATCCGGTGGACAGAGGGGAGACTCTGGACTTCAGCCAAAGCAAGGAGCTATCGGATGCGTTCGACGAGCTGCTGGCCATCCGCAAGGAAATGGAAGTCCTCAGCTCCACTGAATCCCACTTGAAACAGAGAATCGAGAGCCAGATGGGCGAAGCCTCAAAGGCAACCTTCCCAAGTGGCAGCGTCAGCTGGAAGCGCAGCAAGGACTCCATCGGGCTTAACGTAAAGCAACTGCTGAAGGATCAACCAGGGCTTCTGGATCAATACCCACTCAAAAAGCCGGGTAGCCGGCGATTCCTCATCCAAGCATGAATACCCCATTGGCCACGCTGGCGTAACGAGCGCCTCGTGGCCCTTTTTTCAGGAGAGTCATTATGATCAAAGGTTTGGCCATTACGCCTCCCGTGCTGGGGCGTATCAGTATCGGTCGGGTAATCGAGAAGAACGGAATCCGGCTGCCCCAGAAAGACGACCAGTTCACCATCACGTCACAGGTCCAGGAGAAAGACGGATGGGTTCCTCATCCACTCGACGAGGAACTGCGGAAGCAATCCCCAGGCAGCAAGCTGCGGACCATACCGGTGCGGATGCTGTTCAACGATGCGGGCCTCAATCTCCGGGCTGAATACACCATGTTTGACCGAAAAAGTGGACGCCCCATGTGTGTAGGAAATGGCGACACCTGTCAGCGCCTGACGCAATCGGGTGTACAGTCTTTGCCATGCCCGGGTCCGACGCTGTGTGAGTTCGGCAAAGGCGGCCTGTGTAAGCCCTATGGACGCCTGAATGTGAAGGTAGGGGATGATGACGACTTGGGTACCTTCATCTTTCGCACAACCGGCTACAACAGCATTCGAACGCTTGCGGCCAGGCTGAGCTACTACCAGGCAGTCTCTGGTGGTCTATTGGCGTTCATGCCGTTGGAGCTGAGGCTTCGGGGCAAGAGCACTCGGCAGAGTCATGGAACCCCGGTGTACTACGTGGATCTGGTTGTCCGGGACGGTATGAGCCTGATAGAAGCAATCACTCATGCCCGGGACAAATCACACCAGTTTCAGGAAGCCGGCTATGACCAGGCGGCGCTGGAGCGATCCGCAGAAAGTGGATTTGGTAATAGTCTGTTTGAAGAACTGGGAGAGGAATCGGGTGATGTCATTGAGGAGTTTTTCAGCTCTGATGCAGCCAAGCCCGAGACCAGCGGTTCTGAAAATAGCCCCCAGAGCCATCTGCGAGCGATTCAGCGCGAGCTTGCTGGCGGAAGAGGCAACACTACCCTCTCAAGTCAGCAATCGGCACCGGGCTGATCAATATCCGGTAACAGTTCACAAGGGCGACAGCCAAGGCAGTGGGCAATGATGTAGAGCTTCTTTATGGTCAGGTTTACCTGGCCTCGCTCGATCTTGCCCACATAGCTTCTGTCAATGCCGGAAGTGTACGCCAGCTGTTCCTGCGTGAACCCTTTCGCTTTCCGAATTTCCACAAGCCGCCTACCAAGAGCAGTGTTTAACTTTTCGCTCATATTCAGCCCCGTTTAGTTGGCTCGAATATGAGTTTTTGAGGTTAATCACTCCACGGCATATAATACCCATTTCGCCCAAAAATCGGGCGGTAAGTCGCAGTTACAGGGAATGGATTCAGCGACAGCTGGCTCTGGTTCGTGAGCTGCATGTTGTAACCAATGGAGAATAACCTATGAAAACAAGAGCGCTGAGACCGTTCGCCATAGCCACCTTGGGAACACTCACCCTTGGTCTTTCAGGATGCTTCGGTGGAAGCTCATCCAGTTCAGGTGTAGTGGTCAACTAATCCCGGACAGTATTTTAAGGTTTTCCTCAGCCGCAACGGGCGAAGAAAGCAGCTCACTAATGACGCCAACATCACAACTGAGTGGCAAACAAACCGGGAGTTTCCAGGATGCCGCTGTTGAGGGGTTGACCTACTGGACCGCCTCAAACGGTCTGGGTCAAACCGGGGAGAACGGCAGCTTTAATTTTGAACCAGGCGAAGTGATTGCGCTGTACCTAGGGAATGAGTTGGTCACGCTGACCGATGCGGAGCTGTATTCCACGCCGATGGATACGCTCTCCGTTCGCACCATTACTCAGCAAGGCGTGGGGCACCCCAACCAGGGTCTCAACGTGCTAAGGCTGTTGCAGACCATCGACGCCAGTAGCGATGAGGCGACAATCGCGATCCCCGATAGCTTCCATGCTGATCGAAACGGTAGCCTGATCGGGCTGAACTTTGCGCAAAGCACAGCCGACTTCGCCGCTTCAAATGAAGTGGATACAGTTCTGACTGCCGCCGGCAAGCAGGGTGAAGCGTTGGTTGACAGGAGTGTCGCTGCAGCTCACCTGAAGCAAACGCTCGAAAACCTCGACAACAATGTCATCGACCTGAGGGGAACGTGGGTCGCGACCTCCACATACTTGAGTGAATTTGGCGCCACGCCTGATTCCTCGTGCGTGGATGTAGGCCCAGCCACCTGGGTTGTCGGGGACGAAACCGTGTTCCTGTCTGGTGTGGAGCTGAGCAGCGAAACCAGTGGGGGCGTTACCACTTGCTCCGGTGAGGACTACGCCAACGCTGACACCAGTGACTGGCCGGGTGTTACCAAGGCGACCTATGACGGGGTGACCGGAGTTGAGTGGCTGATTGCTGATAACGGAGCGTTGGACTTCGACTGTGGTCCGGAGTGCAGCCTGGCTGAACTGCGCGGTACCATCGACGACTGGGAAGAGCGCTGCTTGGCCGACGACTTCTACGCGACCAAGAGCGAAGGCGATCTGATCAACTTTGATCAGGACACCGACTACTGCACAGAGAGCGATCAGCACAATGGCCCGGTTGTCGGTTACTCCGAAGTGACCTACGTGGACCGTCTGGGTGGTGATCGCCTCCTGAGGGTGAAGCGTGATTTCTTCGCGTCATTCGCACCTGCGCCGACAGCCGAGCGGGCCACTGGCTTCCAGGAGAACGGTTTCTCTCTGGATGTCATGAACCGTAAGGAAGCGTTGGAGCATACGGTAGACCTGACTCAGGGCGAATGGGTGGAAAAGCTCATTTCCGCAACCGATACCCAAACGGTGGACGGTGGTACCTA
Organism: Marinobacter sp. C2H3; assembly: GCF_037080155.1. Classification (NCBI taxonomy): domain Bacteria; kingdom Pseudomonadati; phylum Pseudomonadota; class Gammaproteobacteria; order Pseudomonadales; family Marinobacteraceae; genus Marinobacter; species Marinobacter sp. C2H3. The sequence goes on from NZ_JBBBNZ010000004.1 coordinate 179,382, forward strand.
CGTTTTCCCTCAGGACAGTGGCAGTTTGGCATTGGAGTGTGTTGGTGGCTTTGACGCCTGTACCTGGGAGGAATTGAACAGCAGCTATGAGGACGGTGAGGGTAATACTGTGCAGTACATACATGTTCGAGGTACCAACGTTATCAACTGGGTCGAAGGAGATACCGTTGGTACGCTGACGCTCGCCGCCAGCGACTGATGAAATCAATCGCCAACAGCTGCTGGGACAGGTCATCGGGACTAAGCTTCAGAGGTAGAACGAAAATCAGGGGAGATTCTGCGTCTTAGAAGTCTGTCTATAGGTTAGATCTGGCAAGTGGCACATCGAGTGCCGCTTGCCATCGCGGTTTGCTGGTTTTGTTTTTTCTCAAGCGCTAACCTCACGTTAATCTGAACCGATTCCGATGGGGGCTTACACCAACCTTAACTTCGGTTTACTCCTCAACGGAGTGTCGATTTGGTCAAGTTGTTGTGAACTCAAGCCTGTGACCTCCTCGAGAAAGGAACGTTTGACCTTGAGCATGCGAGCAAGTTGTTCGATTCCGATTGAGTGATTATCGGCCAAGGCCTTCAGAGCGGTCGCCAGGAGTTCCGGCGGCTCAGCGGCGATTAGGTTGTCATCTTTCTCACCATTACTTTCCCCATATTTTCGGAGTGTAATGACGCCTGTTTTATACTGTTGCTCAGTTATGAGGTCTAGCTGTCTTGCCCTGTAGAGAATCGCAGCCTTGCTCACTTTCCAGGTTTGTTTGAATTCCCGAATACCAACCCAGTTCAAGCGACTCCCACGAGGGCGTGGGAAAAGTTTGGCCATCATACTTCTTGGCAAAAGTAGGGCGCTTGCAAAGCGATTAGCCTGACTCTCGGTGGTACGGTCACCTGTTATGACGCCTTCATGCATTACTAAATGCCCGAGCTCGTGGCCAATATCGAATCGTTGTCTACAGGTATCAGTCTTGGCAGTGTTCCTCACAATCAACGGTCTTTCGTCAGCGACGGAAAGGGCGTCAATTTGCTTGGATACACTTGCAAAAGTTATTACGGGAGCACCGAGGTTTTCGGCCAACCGGGTCATATTGTCGATAGGCCCCAGGCCCAAGCCCCAATCTCGTCTACAAGACTCCGCGATGTGCTCGATATCGCTCACGCTCGTCACTTGGTCGTAGCTTGGTATACATACTTCAGGCAGTTCCAGGTATTCCTCAAGTGTCCGAATCAGCCTGTTGACCATCTCGCCTCTCGCCACTGCAACCTGTTTGATGCTGCTTTTCGTGGTCATCAAGCTGCGAAAATGAAACTGGTCCTCGTACAACTTCAATTCTCGGTTGAAGAAGAAGTCGCTCTCAACCTGCAGGGTGTCTGCGAGCTCGGTCAACAGCTCCGTCGTTGGTTTGCTCTGCCCAGTCTCCAATTTGTGTAGATATTGGCGGGACTTGTCGACTTTTACCGCCACTTCCTCAAGAGAAAGCCCGCAAAATATGCGGGCTAACCTCAAAGCGGCTCCTTCGAACTCCATAGTCATACTTGCATACTCAAAGTACTCGGCTCACCCATCAGCCTGATGCGTTGCCGCCTTCGGCTTTCGCTGATTTTTTGCCTTCCCGGGATTGCACTTTCGCTGGGGGCAGCTCTTTTGCTTTCGGTGCCGCAGCATGGCCCGTCTCGTAGAGGCTTGTAATGCCAGGCTTATACTCCCAGAGCGAAACCCTTTCCTGAAGCTCGTTGTATCCGACGAAATAAACTCTATCTTCGTCATCCTCAGTGAAGGATCGTTCAACAATGAAGCGCCACATCACTGGCGTATGAAGGTCTACCGGGAAAAGGTCATCAGTATGATTCTGTCTGAAGAATCCTCGTTTTTTGGGCCTTTCGGGATCGTCTCTGAAGAATCTGAATGGCACCTTGTTACCAATGCAAAGTGTTACGTCCATTCCCGCGTGACGGAGGCTTAGCCAGTCGCGCTCTTTGCAAAGGGCGATGAGCCGATTACGACATCTACCGAACACCGTCGATTCCTGAGTATATGCATCATCCCACTCCGAGCTCAAAACACTCATCGTGTCGTGCCTGACATCGAGAAGCTGGTTGGCAATGTCAGCTAAATATTCATTCTTGAGTTCAGGATAAAAGGTCGACGGGAGCGGAAGGGGCATAAGCATCACCTGGCAGATTTGATGTTTTGTCAACCAGGCCGACTTTGGAGCAAACGAAGAATTCTGTCAACCAAAGATTTCGTCGGTCTGCGGCGTCACACCTTGTTAAGGTGCAGTCAGTCTCATACACTGAATGCATTGAATGCAATGGGAGATGCTTCCGATGGCCATGCTGACTGTCCGCAACCTTCCTGATGAGGTGCACCGCGCCTTACGCGTCCGTGCAGCACAGCATGGGCACAGCATGGAAGCCGAGGTGCGCGAGATTCTGGAGGCTACTGTAGCGCCGGAGGGGCGCGTTAAGCTGGGTTCGCTGCTGGCCGAGATAGGCAAGCAGGCCAAGCTTGCCGACAACGAATATGCCGTGTTTGAGCAAGTACGTGACAAGGCGCCAGCCAAGCCGTTGAATTTCAAATGATCCTACTCGACACCAACGTCATCTCCGAGCCACTGCGTAGGGAGCCAGAACATTGTGTTATCGAGTGGATCGACGCACAAGCCCGAGAGACCCTCTACCTATCCGCCATTACTGTGGCTGAGCTAAGGTCGTGCATTGCCCTGCTTCCGGCAGGAAAGCGTCGTACCGGCTTGCTGGAGAACCTGGAACGGCGGGTACTGCCGCTATTTGCAGGGCGTGTGCTTCCGTTTGATCTCCTCTGTGCCCAAACCTACGCCGAACTTATCGCTAAGTCTCAAGATGCCGGACTGGCGATTGCTGCCGCTGACGGCTTTATTGCTGCTACGGCGGCAGCCAACGGTTTTGCTCTGGCCACACGAGATACCAGCCCTTTTGATGCAGCGGGTGTTACGGTTATCAATCCATGGAAACAATAAGCCCCATTCAGCCCACGAATAGCAGAACCAAAATAATTAGGAGCCGTTAGTGTCACGACTGACCGATTTGATTGCCAAGGCAAAAGCCAAAGACGCGGCGTTAGGGGCCGAGCTGGATCGAGAGTTCAAAATGCTGTCGTCACGGTTACCCTTCGGGCTGAACTTCGAGCGCCATAGCCCGGAAGCGGTAGAATTGCCACTGCGACCGATCCGGAAGGGTGACAAGGTGCGCGTATTGCCGGAGCGTGGTTCCACCAAGAAGGGCGATCAGCGGCTGTGGCAGGTGAAGAGTATCCAAAGAGCCAAGAAGTCGGCTGTTTTGGAGTTACTGGGTGCCGAAGAGAGCGAAACGCAAACCGTGGCACTGGATGACCTAGTGGTGGTGGCCGAGTTCCGCGACACCATCTATCCGGGCCTGGTCAGTACCGGCAAGGTGCTGCGTGGCGGCGATAAGCCGTGCCATACGGTCATTAATGGTGAAAACTATCATGCCCTCAAGGCACTAACTTACACCCATCGTGGCAATGTTGATGCCATATATATTGACCCGCCTTACAACTCGGGCGCGAGTGACTGGAAGTACAATAACAACTACGTTGGCGAGGACGATATTTATCGCCATTCCAAGTGGCTTGCTTTCATGGAGCGGCGCTTGCTAATCGCGAAGGAGCTACTTAAGCCGTCAGGTACTTTAATAGTCACAATAGACGAGCACGAGGTTCGTCGCTTAGGGTTGTTGCTGGAACAAACATTAGAGGGATTCACTATCCAGCAGGTCACAATCGTGATCAACCCTAAGGGTGTGACACAAGGTTATCTTTCACGTGTGGAGGAATATGCGTTCTTCTGTTTCGGTCCTGAGAGCAAAATCTTCGCAGGGGACGATGATCTCCTGACAACGACGGACTCGAAAGCATCTGATGATGGCCACGCGCGCCCTCGGTGGAAAGGATTACTTCGATCAGGGGATGAAGCGGAAAGAAAAGATCGTGAACAGATGTTTTACCCTATCTGGATCAACCCCAAGACCAAGAAGATTGTGAAAGCAGGCCAATACCTTCCTCTTGGACAAGAACCCGACTTTAACCTAACTGATTCGGACGGCAACGTTGCGGTCTGGCCTGTACGCAAAAACCTAACGCTTGGAAGATGGGGAGTCGGAGTCAGTACATTTAACGATCTTGTCAAAAAGGGCTTTGTAGCGCTTGGAGCGTATGACAAAAAACGCAAAACGTGGGGCTTTTCGTACCTGTCCGAACAGCTTCGTAAGGAAATTGAAAATGGAACCTTAGTTGTGCTGGCTCGAGATCCAGTGACTGGGGTCGCTGATGTAGTTTACGACGGTGCTGCGACCAGAAAAGTCCGTACCGTTTGGCACAGGACAAAGCACGACGCCGGCGCGTACGGCACCGATTTAGTCGGAAAGTTTTTGGGCAATGGTCGCGCATTCCCGTTCCCCAAGAGTCTTTATGCTGTTGAAGATGCCCTTCGCATAATTGTTCGAGGGAAGCCCGACGCTGTTATCCTCGATTTTTTCAGTGGTTCAGGATCAACCGCGCATGCGGTGATGCGCCTCAATCGACAGGACGGTGGTCGACGACAGTCGATATGCGTCACCAATAACGAAGTTCGTTCCGATGAGCAAGCCGCTCTGCGCCAGGCGGGACTACGTCCAGGTGATCCCGATTGGGAGAGGCTGGGTATCTGCGACTACATCACCAAGCCGCGTGTTGCCGCTGCCATCACAGGCAATACTCCGGACGGTCAGCCGATTAAGGGCGATTACAAGTTTATCGACGAATTCCCGATAGCAGAAGGTTTCGAGGAAAACGCCGAATTTTTCACCCTGACCTATGAAACCCCATTATCGGTCAGTCACAACCTGGCGTTTAGCCGAATCGCGCCCTTACTGTGGTTGCGCGCTGGAGCGCGAGGGAATCGTATTGACAAGCTGCCCGCCGATGGATGGGCGGTGGCCGATGCCTATGGACTGCTCAACGACGTGGATGCTGCCACACCCTTTATCAAGGCGCTGGCCAAGGCGGGAGGGGTACGCATTGCCTACATCGTTACCGACGATGACCGGCGCTTCCAGGCGATTGGCAAGCGGTTGCCCGATAGCATCGAGCCAGTACGCCTGTACGAGTCATATCTCACCAACTTCAGCTTTACCAACGGAGAATAACGGATGAAGTTCACGCTCAAAGACTATCAGCGCGACGCCGTCCGCGACTCCTTGAATAACTTGGGCAAGGCTCGCCGCCTTTGGCATGGCGAAGCCGACAGGACTGCGTTTTCACTCACTGCAGTAACCGGCGCGGGTAAAACAGTCATGGCTGCGGCCACGCTCGAGGCGCTGTTCCACGGTGACGATGAGTTCAACTTTGATGCCGACCCCGGCGCAGTGGTGATTTGGTTCAGCGATGACCCATCGCTGAATGAGCAGACCCGTTTTCGTTTCATCGAGGCCAGCGACCGGATCAACTACACCGACTTGGTAGTGGTGGAAAACACCTTCAACAGGCCGAAGTTCCAGGCTGGGAAAATCTACTTTCTCAATACCGGGAAGCTCAGCAAGAATAGCCTATTAGTGCGTGGCCATGATCCGGAGGAAATGGCGGCCAAGGTTGATGGCACTTTCCCCGAGATGCGCCCCGATCTGCGTGCTTACACCATTTGGGACACCATACAGAACACGATTGAAGATCCGGATTTAACGTTGTATCTAGTGCTAGACGAGGCTCACCGTGGTCTGGGCCCGCAGACGACAGCTAGCCTGAATGCCAAGAGCACTATCGTCCAACGGCTCATCAATGGCGTAGGTAGCGTGCCCGGCATCCCGGCGGTATGGGGTATCTCGGCCACTGTGGAGCGATTCAACAAGGCGATTGAGTCCGCAGGCAAGCACATCAAGCTACCCAATGTGGAAGTTGATGCGTCCAAGGTGCAAGAGTCTGGCCTTATCAAAGATACCATCCTGCTGGATATACCGGACAATGTCGGTGACTTCGATACAGTTCTGGTGCGGCGAGCGAGCGACAAATTGAAAGAGTCCACCGTGGCTTGGGCAGCTTACTCCAAGCAGCAGCAGGAAGCCCATATTGTCGTGCCGCTGCTGGTTTTACAGGTGCCCAACACGCCCGACCCTGATGAAATCGGACGGGCCCTAGATACCATTTTTGAGCGCTATCCCGAGCTGCCCTCTGCCAGCGTGGCGCATGTTTTTGGAGATCATACTACGCAACGGTTCGGCAACCGGGACGTGCCCTACATCGAGCCGCAGAGAGTCGAGGAGTCAACCTGGGTGCGGGTGTTGATTGCAAAGGACGCCATCAGCACAGGCTGGGATTGCCCGCGAGCCGAGGTCATGGTGTCTTTCCGTGCAGTCAAGGACAAGACCCATATTACGCAGTTGTTGGGCCGTCTGGTGCGTTCGCCACTGGCTCGCCGTATCCCTGGTAATGATCGTCTAAATGCGGTTGATTGCTTGTTGCCTAAATTCAATCGCAAGGCTGTGGAGCAGGTTGTCGATGAATTGACGACCGGCAGCGAGGCGGCAACGCCAGGCCGCGTATTGATCGACTATATCGAAGTGGTGCCGAACCCTGCTGTTTCGGCTGCCGTATGGGATGCGTTCGAGGCGTTGCCGTCGCAGACACGGCCGCAGCGAGGTGCCAAGCCTGCTGTCAGGTTGACCGCGCTGGCACATGAATTGGTATCCGACGATATTCTCCCTGGTGCGGGCAGGCTAGCCCATGCAGAAATGCATGTGGTGCTGGATAAGTTTCAGGCAGACAACGCAGCCAAGATCAAGGCCAAGCGGCAGGCTGTCCTGGTTGTAGACGGTAAGACCGTGAAAGCGGACATTCTGGGCCAGGGGCGCAGTCTGGAACAGTTCTGGGAAGATGCCGACATGGCGGTAATCGACGACGCTTATCGCCGTGCAGCGCGCATCTTCAGCCCGGCGATCGCCCATTCGTATGTTGACCACTTGGCCAGTCTGGAAGCCGACCGTGATGATGATCCGGAAGCATTCCTGGAAGCCATTGTTGAAGCTCGCGTAACTGTTGCTGGCTTGGGCCTGGTTATTGAGGCAAAGGCTTATTTCGATGCTGAGGCGGACAAACTGGCGAAGGCCTGGTTGTCCAAGTATCGGGAGCAGATCAGGGCCCTAAGCGATGATCGAAGGGAATCCTATCGGCAGATCATCGAAATGAGCACGGAGCCGCAAGACGCAGGCTTGCTTAAGCCAGAGGCCCGTTATGAGGCGACCAAGGCAAACGAAAATGGAAAGGTGAGAGTCTTCCCGGTCTGGGATAGTCACTTGCTATGCGATCAAGCAGGCAGATACCCGGCTGACATGAATGACTGGGAGCGTAACGTTGTCGAGACTGAATCGGCTAGGCCGAGTTTCTTGTCCTGGTATCGCAACCCGCAGCAGCCAGGACAATCCTCGCTGGGTATCGCCTACCAGGAAGCTGGCCAGTACAAAATCCTGCGCCCGGATTTCATCTTCTTCGCCGAGCAAGATGGTCAAATCGTCGCGGATATTGTTGATCCTCACGGGCTCCATCTGGCCGATGCCTTGCCCAAGCTTCGAGGCCTCGCGGTGTATGCAGAGAATCACGCCAACGCATACCGCCGTATTGAGTCTGTGGCAGAGGTGAAAGGTAGGCTGCGAGTGCTTGACCTTACTAAGGCTGAAGTGCGGAAACAAATCGGTGCAGCAGCAGATGCTGGCAGTTTGTTTAGTGACTCCATTGCTGAAGATTATTAGCATTCAACAAACATAAAATCGGTGTCTAGCGTATGTCGAATCAATACACCTATGCTCGTTTTTGGCGTTGTGCTCTCCAGGTTAACCCTGTGAGTTACAACCGTGCATACCGTGGCAATGATCACGGCATGGACGAAGCCGACTATAACCAGGCTTTGCTGGAAAAATGCAAAGCTCTGGATATTAAGGTGATCGGACTAGCTGACCACGGCAGTGTTGATAGTGTCGATACGCTGCGCAACACGTTGGCACCACATGGCATCGTAGTTTTTCCAGGATTTGAGATCGCTTCTAACGATAAGACTCACTTTGTTTGCTTGTTCTCAGAGGACACAACCACCCAGCAGTTGGAACGGTATTTAGGAGTGCTGGACCTACTAGATCCAACCGACGGAGTGTGCCCCTCACGGCTCAGCTCAGAGCACCTGATTGACAAAGTAGAGGAGCTCGGTGGCTTCATATATGCCGCTCACTGCACACAGGACAGCGGGTTACTGAAGAACCGTCAGAATCATGTCTGGCAGAAACCAAATCTTCGTGCTGCACAGATCCCTGCTTCGGTTGAAGAACTCAAAGGCGTTGAGGACGACTTCTATCGCAAGGTGATTCTCAATAAAAACGAAAGCTATCGACGCGAACGGCCAATGGCAATCATCAACGCCAAGGACGTAGCCAAGCCCGGTGATCTTGAGCATAGCGGAGCAACCTGCCTGATCAAGATGACACGGCCTACCTTTGCAGCCTTCAAGGTTGCTTTTCTTGACCCAGGCTCGCGAATTCGTCTGAACTCTCAGCAAGCAGAAAGTCCTGTCGGTGCAATTTTGCACATGATGGTCTCTGGTGGATATTTGGATGGCGTGGAGGTGGATTTTTCCGAACATTTGAATACCGTCATCGGGGGGCGTGGCACAGGAAAGTCGACGCTTCTGGAGTGTCTACGTTACGCGCTGGACATCCCCCCGAAGGGTAAGCAAGCTCAGAAACTTCATCAGGAGGTGATCAAAGAGAATCTTGGCCGTTCCGCAGGGCGAATTGAGCTTAAGGTCGTGTCCTCAGCGCAAAATGGTAGGCAGTATCTGGTTTCCCGCCGCTTCGGAGAGCCGCCGATTGTGCGTGATAGCAAAGGTGACGTTTCTACACTACATCCCCGTGATTTGCTTCCAGGAATTGATATTTATGGGCAAAACGAAATTTATGAGTTAGCCCAGGACGAAACCAGTCGCCTTCAGTTGCTTGATCGCTTTCTACCTGAGGACAGTGACTTCGCGGGGCGCAGTGCCGAACTACACAAGCACTTGCAGCAGAACCAGCAAAAGCTGGCCAAGGCGCTCAGTGATTACGATGATCTTAAGGCGGAGGTGGATCGCCTGCCGAAGCTGGAGGAACAGGTTCAAGGCTTTCAAACCCTTGGCATCCAGGAGAAACTGGCAAAAACATCACTGCTGGCACGTGAGCGTCAAATTGCCCAACGCAGTAATGAAGAAGTGCAACACTTGCGCGATGGACTGACCGCGCTGCGTGACAACCTCCCGGACCTCACCTTCCTGAGTGACAAAGCGCTGGACGGACTGCCCGATGTCGAACAACTGAGACCCATCCGAGTGATCCTAGATCGGCTCCAGCAAAGCTTTACCAAGCATCTTGGAGCGATGCAGGAGGAGCTGGCAGAAGGTGAGGAGCAGCTGAGAGCTCAGCTTGCTTTGTGGCAGCAAGCCTTGCAGGGCAACGAGGTGGAGTTGGAGAAGGCGTTACGCAGCCTGCCCGCCATGGCGGGGAAGAGCGGCCAAGAAGTCGGTACAGCGTATCAACGCTTGATGCAAGAGATTGAACGCATCAAGCCCATGAAGTCACGACTTTTGAATTTCGAGAGCCTTCGGGACAGTTTACGACAGGAGCGTCGTAATCTGCTTGCGGGATTATCTGACCTGCGCACTCAGAGGACCCAGGCATTGCAAAAGGCGGCGAAAAAGCTCAGTAAACGTCTTGAAGGGAAGCTTAAGGTCGATATCGTTCCTGAGGCGGACCGCTCACCGCTAAAGCGATTTCTTATGGGCTGTCGCCTGGAAGGTATAGGCGAGAAACGATTGGCTTGGATTGATGAGCAGGAGGTTTTGAACCCGCTTTCCTTGGCGCAAGACATTCAGAAAGGCGCAGCGACACTACAAATGGATTGGGGCCTAACTCCCACAATGGCAGAAGCACTAGCGAAGCTTCAACCATCTCAGATTATGGCCTTGGAGGCTCTTGAGTTAGATCATCGGGTTGATATCTTTCTGAATGTTGCGCACGGTAACTTGGAGCCTGTGTTCAGAGCTCTGAATAGACTTTCTACCGGTCAACAATGTACAGCTATCCTCCACATGTTACTGCTGGAAAATGCTGACCCATTGATTATGGACCAGCCTGAGGACAATCTGGATAACGCGTTTATTGCTGACCGAATTGTTACCGAGCTGCGAGACGCGAAAACCAGCCGTCAGTTTCTGTTCGCTACCCACAACGCCAATATCCCCGTGTTCGGTGATGCGGAGTGGATTGGCGTATTTACCGCCTCAGAGAACCAAGGCTCTCTTGGTTTCGAGGCTCAAGGATCAATTGATGTTCCATTGATTCGTGATCAGGTTGCAAGCATCTTGGAAGGTGGGCGAGATGCGTTTATCCAGCGAAAGGAAAAGTACGAATTTTAGAGGTTTACCTTATGTTGAAGTCGGAATTGTTGGAAATCATCGCTAACGGAGAGAACTCCGGCGTTGAGTTCAAACGCGATGATTTGCGACCAGAACAGTTGGCGAAAGAGATCGTGGCGCTTCTGAACTTCCAGGGTGGGAAACTGTTGCTCGGTGTGGAAGATGACGGCTCAATCACCGGCATACAGCGTCCAGGCTTGGAAATTTGGGTGATGGATACAGTGTTTGGCCGATATGTTCACCCAATGGCGCTCCCGTACTACGAGGAAGTGGCACTCGATGATGGCCTGCGAGTCGCTGTCCTAACTCTGACTCAAGGTACTGCCAAGCCCTACGTAGTTCGCAACAATAACCGTGAGGAGATTTTTGTCCGTGTAGGTAGCACATCGCGCTTGGCAACGCGCGAACAACAGGCCCGACTATTTGAAAGTGGGGGCATGTTGCACGCCGAGATATTACCTGTCTCCGGTACTGACCTTGATGATTTGGATAAAGCTCGCCTGGGCGATTACCTTGTGAATATTGCTGGTGACCAAGAGGAGCCGAAGACATCGGAAGATTGGGAGCAAAGGCTGATAGGCTTAGGTTTTATGGTGGAGCGTCCGGGAGAACCTGCCATATGTACCATAGCGGGTCTGATATTGTTCGGTCGTAGCCCGCGCCGCAGCTTGCGATATGCAGGGGTTCGATGGATGTCTTTTGCTGGTGACACCAAAGAATATCGGGCGCAGGATGACACTATACTTGATGGCCCTTTAGTCGCATTGTGGGATGGCAAGCCGGGAGCTGGACGCAGTATCGTCGATGATGGACTTTTGGAACGTCTAGTTGACAGGATGGGGCCATTCATTTCGACGGAAGACACTGAGCTCGATGGCGGTTTACGCCGAGAATCGACCTATCGATACCCATCCGATGCAATCCGAGAAGCACTCCTTAACGCATTGGTTCACCGTGACTGGACCCGCTCGATCGAGATTGAAGTAGTTAACTACGCTGACCGCTTGGAAGTCATAAGCCCTGGTGCTCTCCAGAACTCAATGACAGTTGAGAAAATGCTGGCTGGCCAACGCTCTCCACGAAACCCTATCATAGTCGAGATAATGCGTGACTACGGTTATGTAGACTCCAGGGGCATGGGGGTACGTCGTAAGATTGTTCCCTTGACACGTGACTATGCCGGAAAAGATGCGGAATTTGACCTAACGGACGATTACCTGCGCGTAGTGATTCCGGCACGTAATGACTGATTTTGATAGCTGTGCACATTCGGATTAGATGCAAATCCTGTCCACGCAATCACAATCGGGTGCAGGCCATCGCTGGCCCGGACCTTCGATATATTCAAGGTTGACGGACCCATCTCGGTCTGTGTGGGCTGCTCAGGTTCATAACCGCAGCCTGCACGCTCCCAGTAAACGCTCTTGGAAACGAGCCATAAACTGCTGCGCCGCTGCTTCTCCTGCCTGTGCACGATTGACCTGTAACGCGAGTTAACATCACCAGTACCAAATAGAAGAACAGCAGTCGAATTCGGGCGACGCGAAATCTCTTGAGTGAGGGAGGTTCAATTGAAGAATCTGGGCATTGATAAGGATACCGGTGTAGTTGCCCCCGCTAAACCGGACACCACATCATCAATTTGATGCCAGTTCCGCCCGGTACTCCCAGGGCGATTTCATTTTCAGCCCCTTATGCGGGTGGCTACGGTTATAGTCCTCGATCCATTCCGGCAACCTAGCCATCACTGTGGCGGCATCAGGGAGATCGTTCAGATACACATAGTCCCGCTTGAACGTCTTCACGAAGGCCTCCGCCATGCCGTTACTCTGCGGGCTTCTCACGGGTGTGGTACACACCACAAAGCCCAGAGAGGACGCGAAGGCCCGCGTTTCTTTGGCAATGTAGCAACTGCCATTGTCCGTCAGCCATTCCAGCGGATGAGGCACTCGCTCTGACTGGCCGAACCGGTATTCCAAGCTTTCCAGCAGTAGGTCCTGAACCATCTCACCGGTTATGCCACCAGTAGTCGCTACATAGCGAATCAGCTCGCGATCACAGCAGTCCAGGCTGAAGGCTACACGGACAACCTCCTTGTTCCAGCAGCGGATCTCAAAGCCATCTGAGCACCAGCGAAGGTCTGGCTTCAACGTGATTACCTGGCCGTTGTGGCAGCGCTCTTGAGGTCGCCCTGTATACCGGGCTAACAGCAGCCCATCCTGCTTCATCAGTCGGTACACGCGCTTCTGGTTTACTCGCTCATCGTTGGCTGCGAGCAACCGATTCAGTCGAGCAGTGATCTTTCGATAGCCATCGGCAGCACGGGCCTCGCAACGCTCTCGGATAAACGGTAAATGCCGGTTATCGTCCTGTTTGCTGTATCTCGGGCCTCAGCCTTTCTGGCGACCATGAAGGCGATCCAGAAGATTGGAGCGCGATACGTTCAGCACTTCCGCAACCTGCTTCAGAGGGTATCGTCTAGTGGCGCTAACGGCATGCGAGAGATCAAGTTTTAGACTTAGCCACATTCAGGGTTTCCAGCAAGGTATTTCAGCTCCCATCGCGTCGCGGCCCGAAATCTGCTCTAGCTCCTGAGGCTAGGTCTTGCACCTGGCGTCCGAAACATCCGTCACAACTTGCTGCTGGAGGGGCTCGACGTGACGAATGTTCCAGAATGACTCCTCTGAAATGCCCTCTGTGGAGGGCGGAAGCTTTTCTAGAGCGTCCCTTGTTTCGTTCTGCTGGTGCCAAAGTTATGGCTCTTCGTTCCGAACTGCTTTGTGGCCAATTTCGCGAAATAACTGATTCGGTAGAATAGGGCGTTATATTTCTCTTTTCTGTTGATCCGATAGATCGGGTTCTCAGGGATGTGTATAAGCGCATCGGCCACGCTCTGATCCAACCTGAGCGCATTTGCCCAGGCGCCGCTGATCATGCTGTATAGGCTCCCGGAGTGGGGATTGAATTCGCCCAAGCCCTGGAAAGTCTGCTTGTTAAAAAATAGCACGCAGTGATAGTGGGCGTTGCCCGTATGCCCAAATTCCCTCGTCCACGCGTAATGCACTTTGGTTCGATGGAATCTTTTCCCTTTCCGCACAGTCTTTGCCTGCCTTGCCGCTATCTTTGCTTTTAATGATTCGATAAATCGGTTGAACACTGGCCGTTCAATTGGATAGCTTGCTGTATTGGAATGAAGAGGTAAACGTAAGTCGACCCTGACGGCCATTATGTCGGCGTGATCGTTTAATGCTCCCTGAATGGTCTCATCCAGTCTTTGCAAGTAATTATAAATGAAAGGGCCTTTCTGCCATATCAACGGCATCCCGTTGTAGAAGTACCCATTATAAATCCAGAGATTCCGATCCTGAGGGTGTCTGTATAGGTATGAAGTGTCACTCATTATTGTGCCTCTATAACTAAAGAATTAGATTGAGTAATCCCTTTGCAACCATTGTGATTCAGTGAGTGCTATTGGATGTTGTATCTGATGGTTTGATTAACTGTGATGTTTGACTGATATATCTATTGATATTGCTAAATGTATAATATTAAAACCTACATTCAGTTTGTTGGGAGCGCCGTGTGTTGGGAGTCATTTCTCAAGTTACGAGTGGCAACTTTGTGGAGGCATCACTCTGCATAAATATTAAGCTCGCCTAGTGAGGCGCCGATCAGTTATGGGTTCATCGCTCTATTCACTGATGGTTTTCGATGTCGCGGTTCTTAATCTTCGCCGCGATCCACTCGTGAACTTCGGAATCGACCCAACCAACAGACCGCCCGCCAAGGGGGATGGGTCTTGGGAAAGTGTCTGCATTAATATATTTGTAAATAGTTGAACGGGCTAGCCCGCTCATTTCCATTACGTCTTTTAGTCTGAGAACTCTCATGTTCAACCTCCTTTCCATTTGTCTCAGAACATCTAAGTAGGTCTGTATAAAATGATAGAGGTTGTCAGTTTTAGTGCCGCTTTTCGCAAGGGAGGCAGCAATTAGAAGGGTGGGGAAGCAGTGATGGGTTCTTTTGGGGTTGGCCTTTGGCTGTGTAAAAAGACATTTTTAGGTTATTGTTAGAGAAAGGTCTCCAAGTCGTACTGAAAAAAATAAAGCGTAACCTGTTGTTTTTTAGTTGAATGGTTTGAAAAATTTATCCTATAAACAATCTATAAAAAACCTAGAAAAATGATATTTTGTAGTATAAAATGGTTATATTAATGATATTTGCTAGCTAGGATTTGGTTAAAAAAGGTGCTTTAAGCATCTGGTAGTATGCTGATTGAGAGGTTGACGTGGCCATAAAGTATGATTATCAGGAGTATTTGCCGGAGTCTTTATCTGACTTCCAGTATAGAGAGCTTATTTGGCTTTGGTATTATCTTGAGGGCAGAGGTTGGCAGTTGGATATTGCTTGTCTTAGTAATCCAGAAGCCCTTTCGATTTTTATATCTAGAGCCTTGGGTGAAGCAGAAGAGAAGCTGTTTTCGGAGATTAGAGAAGCTAAGTCGATGTCTATAATTGACTCAAAAGAAATCACGGTTCTTAATGGATCGGATCGGCGAGTTATAAGTTGGCTTTTGTATCAGGTTCATAAATTATATAACTTTAGTTTTCGTTCGGAGTGGTTTCATAATTACTTGTCAGATGAGAGCGTATTTTTGGCTGCACTTGATTGTGATAGTCGCTCTGTAGTTGCAAAAAAAGAAATATTAGCGCAATTGCGCGCTAATTGGTCATCGGTATTAGAGTTTGATCAATATCTGAATTGGATTGATGACAAAGATGAAGAGCAAAGTTATTGGTTGTTGAGCCAGGCAAGTAGCGCTAATTTGCCACATGAAGTTCTTGGGGAGGTAAATGCGCCAATTAACTCAAAAGAAAGGGTTATCAAGTTTCGTTGTATTTTGGATCAATCGAATCTATCTATTGACTTAAAAAAAGATTTTGTTGATAGGCTGAAGCGGCAGTGGTCAGCGAAGGGAAGGTTAAAAAGCAAGGACAGAGTTCAGTCTAATTTGTTAGTTCTTCCAGAAACAAAGGATGGGATTAAAAAATTAAAGGGTAGGTTTCAACTAAAAACTGGAGGGGAAGTGTTAGACAAGCTTGTAAAAGAGGCTCTAAATAGAGAATAGGTAGCTTCTCCTCAGCTTGAAGGGGGGGTACTTGTTTTTTTTAACTTATATAAGTAATCGGCCCATGCTTGCATCATTTGTCTTCTTTCTTTAAGGCGGGCAGAGCGGTTATATGCGGCCGCTACCTGATCGCGCTGTTTGTGGGCAAGCTGCAGCTCAATAACCTGTGGTTGCCAACCCTGCTCGTGTAAAAGCGTTGATGCTGTCGCACGGAATCCATGACCGACCATCGTGGTGCCGTCAAACCCCATGGCTTTGAGAGCAACGTTGATGGTGTTCTCCGATAGTGGTCGACCGGCTCGCACTGATTCGAACACCAGATGTTGATGGCCGGTTAGTGTTTGTAGTTCTTTGAGTATTGCTAGTGCTTGCTCAGACAGGGGGACAATATGGTCTGGCACCCTTCCAGCACGTTTTGCCTGTTGGGTGCCTTTCATACGTCTCCCCGGTACAACCCAGGTGGAGGATTCAAGGTCTATCTCCGTCCACTCGGCGTTGCGAAGTTCTCCAGGGCGTAAGAACAGCATGGGTGCCAGTTTCAAGGCTGCCCTGGTGGACGCATGGCCACCATAGGCATCAATGGCTTTCAGAAGGGTGCCGAGCTCTTCCTTGGAGGTGATCGCAGCTCTATGTCGCGTGGGAACAGTTTTGAGAAGACCTTTTAAGGCCGATGTCGGGTCGGTCTCCGCGCGTCCCTCAGCAACTGCATACCGATAAATCTCTCCGATCCGCTGCCGGATTCTGTGAGCTGTTTCGTGTTTACCCTGGTCTTCAATCTCTCGAAGCGTTTCCAGAACTTTGGCCGGTTTGATATCAACTATCGGCAAATGACCAAGCTTTGGGTAAGCCCATGTCTCCAACCTTTTGCGAGCCACTTTTATGGTGCTATCAGCAAGCTCACCTTTCTTGAGTTTCAGCCATTCCTCAGCGACCACCTTGAAGGTGTCGTTCTTCTCCTGACGATTTGCTTTCTCTCGTTTTTTTGTCTCATTGGGGTCAGCGCCCTTGGCGATTTGCGCTCTTGCATCGGCGCGCCTCTGACGAGCTAGTTTCAATGAAACGTCTGGATACACTCCCAAGGCGAGTGTTTTTTCTTTGCCCCCGAACCGGTACTTCATCCGCCAGTACTTTCCTGATGGCTGGATATCCAGGTACATGCCTGCGCCGTCGGAGAGTTTCTTACGTTTGCCGTACTTCTCGAAGCTTGCGGATTTGACCTGTCGGTCTGTCAGCTTATCCGTGGCCATTTAGGAGTGTCCTGCAGCGTTTGGGGGTACAAATCTTACTATAGCGGAGTGGTTTTTAGTTTGCACCCCAGTATGTACCCCCATAGGTCATGGCTTGATATGGATTTCAGCGGATGCTGGTAGACGAATGATGAAGTAAAAAATGTTTAAAAATGATGAGTTGCGGACTTCGGTGGATCTTTGTGGAAGCGTAGTTGGTACCCCCGGCAGGACTCGAACCTGCTACCTTCCCCTTAGGAGGGGGACGCTCTATCCAGATGAGCTACGGGGGCCTGTTAGGGCGAGATTCCGGGCCGGTGCTGGCCCCGGGGGGACCTTGGCTGGAACGGGCGGTATGATAGCGGTCCCGTCGCTGTGGCTCAAGTTGGCCCCGGCTGCAGTCGGTGGGTAAGCGGCTCGGCAATGGCCGGCGCCCGCGGAGATGTCCATAGGTTGAATCAGTGCCGGGAGGCGGGTTTGGAGCGGGAGAGCCGTATCAGCGTGATTGTGCCGGTCTGGCAGGAGGCGGCGGGCATCGTGTCAGCGCTGGGGGCGCTTCAGGGCCTTCGGGCAGCGGGCGCGGAGGTAATTGTGGTGGATGCGGGTAGCCCGGACGGCACCGGCGCGCTGGCCGAGCCGCTGTGCGACCGGCTGGTCACGTCCCGCAAGGGGCGGGCGGTGCAGATGAACGCGGGAGCGGCGGTGGCGTCGGGCGATGTGCTGGTGTTTCTGCACGCGGATACCCGGTTGCCGGCGACCGCAGAGGGGGCGCTGGCCGCGTTTGCCCGCAGCGGCCGGGACTGGGGCCGGTTTGATGTCCGTCTCAGTGGCCGCCGGCCGCTGTTCCGGGTGATTGCCTGGTTCATGAACCGCCGGTCCCGGCTGACGGGGATCTGCACCGGGGATCAGGGGATGTTTATGACCCGTTCGGCCTTTGCGTCGGTGGGCGGCTTTCCGGAGATTCCCTTAATGGAGGACATCGAGATGTCCCGCCGGCTCCGGCGGCGGTCGCGCCCGTTCTGCGTGGCGGACCCGGTGGTCACCGACAGCCGCCGGTGGGAACAGCGCGGTGCCTGGCGTACTATCTGGCTGATGTGGCGGTTGCGCTGGCGCTATTGGCGCGGTGAATCGCCGGATTCCCTGGCTCTGGCCTATCGATCGGACGTGCGACATGACCAACCCTGACGCCGCCTCGGCGGTATTCCTGCAGTTTGCCAAATGGCCCGAGGCAGGCCGTGTGAAAACCCGGCTGATGCCGGCGCTGGGCGCGCTCGGCGCGCTGCAGGCCCATCACCGGCTCACGCTCGCAGTGCTGGATAATCTCTGTACTACGGGTTACCCGGTGCAGTTCTGGTGGGATCGGGCCGGGGATCCCGACGCGGACGCGGAGGCCGTGTGGCCGATTCTTCGGGAAGTAGAAGGCGCGGGGCTGTCCCAGCATACCCAGCAGGGCGCTAACCTGGGTGATCGGCTGACCGCCGCGTTGAGCGAGGCGCTGGCGGATTACCCCCGGGCCCTGGTGGTGGGCAGCGATTGCCCGTCGGTGGACCCGGGCTACGCCCGCCAGGCGGTGTCCCGCCTTGCGGAGGTGGATGTGGTGCTCGGGCCGTCGGAAGACGGCGGATACGTGCTGATTGGCGTGTCCCGGACATTGCCCGGGATGCTGGACGGTGTGCCCTGGGGCACGCCGGCGGTGCTGGCCAAAACCTGCGAGCGCCTGGACCAGTTGGGGCTCCGCTACGATCTGCTGGAGCCCCGCTGGGACGTGGACGAGCCCGAGGACTGGGCCCGTTTCCTCAGGACTCGGGCACCGGAGGCCGGGCCGTCAGCAGGCTGAGGCCGGCTTGTCGGTCCAGTGCAGCCTCAGAAGTCCGGGTTCCCTTCTCGGCCGGTTCGGCGGTCTTGTCGCCTGCGTTGTCCTTCACGGCGCCGTGGGTGGTTACCAGCAGCGCGCGGCTGCGGTCGAGCAACGCGCGCTGGTAGGCCGCTTTCAGGTCGTCCAGGGTCACCTTCTTAACCGCCTCCGCCATCCGCTGCCGGGAATCAAAGGCGGTGGCGCCCCGGTCAATTTCCTGCCAGTAGCGGTTGGAGATATCGCCGAGCTGACGGTCCTGCTCCAGAATACCGCTGATCACCGCCTGCTTTTCCCGATCCAGCCGCTTCGGCGTCAGGCTTGCCAGCGCCTGCCGGAACTGATCGAAGAAGGCTCTGGCGGCCTGGTCGATCTGGCCTGGCGTGGCGGACGGTGACTGCACCACGAAGCCGAGGGCCGGGGTCTCCAGAAATTCAAACGGCGTGGCGTAGACGATGTAGCCCAGTTGCCGGTTGGTGCGTAGCTCTTCGTAGAAGGGGCTGCTCAGAATCTGCCCCAGCACCCGGTAGGTGGCCCGCTCGGCGAAGCTGGTGTTGCGACCTTGCACGTACAGGGTGTAGCCGCGGTCCGGGTGGTCAACGTTCAGGGAAACCTCGGTTTCACCGTCCGGGAGCTGGCGCACCTGGCTGCGGGGTACCTGGCCCTGGGGATGACCTTTGAGCACCAGCGCCTGAACCTGCCGGGACAGGTTCAGGGCGGTCGCCCGGGTGAGGTTGCCGTGGGCCAGCATCACCGGGTCCACGCCGTCCAGGAAGCGGGCGGCAAACCGGCGCAGCTCGGGCAGTGTTGCCGACTTGGCCGCGTCCAGCTGGGCCTGCCGGCTCCAGACGCCGCCGATCAGCGCGGTCTGGATAAACCCGACGGTCTGTTTCACCGGCGCGTCCTTGGCATCGTTTTCCAGTTCGTCGATCAGGTTGCGCCGGGCGATGTTGAAGCGCTGCTCGGTGAGCTGCGGCCGGGACACCTGGGTCAGTATCCGGTCCAGCAGCGCGTAGAGTTTGTCGTTGTAGCCGCCGACCCGCAGGGTGATGCCCCGCAGGTGCGGGTAGAGCGCGTAGTCCAGGCCGGCCAGCTGGGCGTCGTAGGTGAGGGCGTTCAGGTTGTCGTTGATGATGTCCACCAGCAGGCGGGTCATGACCGCGCCCTGGGCGTCCGCGCGGGTGGCGGGGGTGCGCAGGCTCACGTACACATTGGCCTTGGGGGTGCCAAACCGCGTATCCCGGGCGTACCAGACCGGCAGGCTGTCCACGCTGGTCATTCGCTCCGGCGGTTCCATCACGGGGCCGGGCACCATGCCCAGATCCTGGGGCACAAACGGGTTGGCGTCCGGCAGGCGCAGCTGGCTGGCCAGCGCGTCGGGCGCGCCGTCACTCAGGTCTTTCGGCGTCAGCGGTTGGCGCTGCCACTCAGCTCCGTACCACTGGGTGGTCCGGGGCTGTTCAAGCTTGGCGTCCGGTGCCAGCACGAAGACCATCACGTTGTCCGGGGTCAGCGCGTTCAGTAGCGCCCGGTATTGATCCGGGGCGAAGCGGGTCATCAGGTAGGGCGCCCGCAGCAGGTCTTTGGCCGGGTAGTCCTGAAGTTGGCTGGACAAGCCGATGACCAGGCTGGTGGGCTCGCTCTGCTCCCGGAACCGGTAGTCGATATTGGCCAGCTGCTGCATTTCCTCGAATCTCGCCTCGGTGATGCCTTGTTCGCGAATCTTTCGGATCTCCGCAAACACCAGGGGCACGATGTCATCCACCCGCTTGAGACCGTCAGCGGTCAAAGACATGGAGATGTCCAGGGTCGCGTTGCTACCGGTGTCCATACCGATGCCGGCGGACAGGCCTTCGGCCAGGCCGGCGCGCTTGAGCACGTCCAGCAGGCTGCCGGGGCCCTCGTGGCCCAGCAGGTTGGCCACGTAGCTCGCAGGCTTGGTCTCATACAGCGCCTGCTGGGAGGGAATCGGGAAGGTGAGCACCAGCCGGCGGACGTCTTTCAGAGCGTTCACCGTGACCTTGGCCGGCAGGCTGTCCGGGCTGTACAGGGGCTGGTCGAAGGTGGTTCGGCTGAAATGGCGGTTCTCAATCGCATCAAACCGGCCGCGCACCATGGCCTCAAGCTGGTCGAGGGATTGCGGACCGTACACCGTCAGGGTCATGAGGTTGGCGGAGTAATGGGTTTTCCAGAACTGGACCAGGTCCGGGCGGAGCGGATTGTCGTCGGTGTTTTCCAGGGTGGTCAGGTTGCCCACGGCAAACTGGCTGAACGGGTGGGCTGGATTGGCGGCCGCTTTCTCAACGGAGTAGAACCGGCGACCGTCGTCCTTGATGTTGGAGGTGAACTCGGAGTTCACCGCCTGGCGTTCCCGGTCCACCAGCTCCGGGGTGAACAGGGGCGCGGCGAACTGCTGGGCGAAGCGGTCCAGCGCGGGTTCCAGGAAGTCGGATTCCACATCGAAGAAATAGGTGGTGTTCTGGAACGCGGTGAAGGCGTTGTGGCTGCCGCCGTGGCTTTTGATGAAATCCTGGTATTCCCCGGGCTTGGGGTATTTCTCGGTGCCCAGGAACAACATGTGTTCCAGAAAGTGCGCCAGACCTTCCCGGCCTTTCGGATCGTTCCCGCTGCCGACGGCCACGTTCAGGGCGGCGGCCGCCTTTTTGGCGCTCGGGTCTGACACCAGCGCGGCCTGCAGGCCGTTGTCCAGCGTGATCACCCGATAGGCGTTGTGGTCGTTCGGGCTCTTCTCGGGCGTGACCGCCGCCAGCGCCGGGGTGGTCACCGTCAGCAGGCACAGCAGCAGGGCGAACAGGGTGTGGCGGAGGGTCAGGAAGGGCAACGGTGTTGGCATGGGGCCTCTCTGGTTGGCGATGAATGCGGTGTGATGGCCAAGGTTTCTGGCCGGCCGCGGCGGGCGACCGGGTGGTTCCTTCAGATCAGTGCATCAGGGCGTTGCGGGTGGCAGCCGGCTGCTGGTCCAGGGTCTTGCGGGCCAGGTCCGCCGCTTTCGCGGCGTCCAGTTCGCCGGAGGCGATCCGCTCCAATACCGTCGCCATGATGGCGACAGACTGCTGATAGTCGGCGAACTCGGCCTGGAACGCCTGGTCAATGGCCCGGTACACCGCTTCGATTTTCTCCTCCCGCGAGCCGGCTTTTGCGGCTGTGTCATTGATGGCCTTCAGGCAGGCGCGGGCGATGGCGATGTAACGGTCGGTCTTGGGTTGATCGTTTTGCATGGGTCTCCGGTGCTGGTGTCGCGAATGGGAATGGGCCAGTGGGCAGGCCGCCGGATGCTGTCGCCCCATTGTGAAGGAAACAGACGGGGCCTGCCGCCATAAGTTCCGAATTATGGCATTGCATGACGGGAGTTTCATGAACCTGGAACGGTTGCCGGACCTGTCGTTATCGAACAGGCAATTCAAACGGGCTGTGCTAGTCTCAAATCACCGCCGCAGTGCCCGTCCAGGTAACGATGGTGGCGGTTTCTAGAGTAAAAGCTCTATGTAAAACAATAGCTTAAAGAGCAAAAACTCTAAAAAAGTTCGATACAGCCGACGAGCATTTGAGTACAATGCCGGCGAATCGGAAGGATCTTAGACTTTGGTCTAAGGTCGCTTCTCCATGGACAGACAGCAAACAAGCAACAGGCAGGGTGGAAAATCGATGAACTACTTCCTCACCGGTGGAACCGGATTTATTGGCCGCTTTCTGGTGGAAAAGCTGCTGGCGCGGGGCGGCACCGTCTACGTGCTGGTGCGTGAACAGAGCCAGGACAAACTTGAGGCACTGCGGGAGCGCTGGGGCGCGGATGAGCATCAGGTCAAGGCCGTCATCGGCGACCTGACCCGGGCCAACCTGGGCATCGATGCGGCCACCCTGAAAGACCTGAACGGCAAGGTGGACCACATGTTCCACCTGGCCGCCGTTTACGACATGGGCGCCGACGAGGACAGCCAGCAGGCTGCCAACATCGAGGGCACCCGGGCCGCCGTCCAGGCCGCCGAAGCCATGGGCGTAAAGCACTTTCATCACGTGTCGTCCATCGCCGCCGCCGGCCTGTTCAAGGGCACCTTCCGTGAGGACATGTTCGAGGAGGCCGAGAAGCTCGACCACCCGTACCTGCGGACCAAGCACGAATCCGAGAAAGTGGTTCGCGAATCCTGCAAGGTGCCGTTCCGCATCTACCGCCCCGGCATGGTCATTGGCCATTCGAAAACCGGTGAGATGGACAAGGTCGACGGGCCTTACTACTTCTTCAAGATGATCCAGAAGATCCGCCACGCGCTGCCCCAGTGGATGCCGACCATCGGCATCGAGGGTGGCCGCCTGAACATCGTTCCGGTGGATTTCGTGGTGAACGCCCTGGACCACATCGCGCACCTCGAGGGCGAGGACGGTGGCTGTTTCCACCTGGTGGATTCCGAGCCGTACAAGGTGGGTGAAATTCTCAACATCTTCTCCGAAGCCGGTCACGCGCCGAAGATGGCGATGCGCATCGATTCCCGCATGTTCGGGTTTGTACCGCCGTTCATCCGCCAGAGCCTGAAAAACCTGCCGCCGGTGAAACGCATTACCAGCGCGGTGCTGGATGACATGGGCATTCCGCCGTCGGTGATGTCGTTCGTGAACTACCCGACCCGGTTCGATGCCCGGGAAACGGAACGGGTGCTCAAGGGCACCGGCATCGAGGTGCCGCGCCTGCCGACCTACGCGCCGGTGATCTGGGATTACTGGGAGCGGAACCTGGATCCGGACCTGTTCAAGGACCGCACCCTGCGGGGCACCGTGGAAGGCCGAGTCTGCGTGGTTACCGGGGCCACCTCCGGCATTGGTCTTGCCACCGCCGAAAAGCTTGCGGAAGCCGGCGCGATTCTGGTGATCGGCGCCCGTACCAAGGAAACCCTGGACGAGGTAGCCGCGCACCTGGAATCACGGGGTGGCAACGTGCACGCCTACCAGTGCGATTTCTCGGATATGGAAGACTGCGATCGGTTCGTAAAGACCGTGCTGGAAAACCACGGCCACGTGGACGTGCTGGTGAACAACGCCGGGCGCTCTATCCGCCGGTCTCTGGACCTGTCGTTTGACCGGTTCCACGATTTCGAGCGCACCATGCAGCTGAACTATTTCGGTTCCGTACGCCTGATCATGGGCTTTGCTCCGGCCATGCTGGAGCGCCGTCGCGGGCATGTGGTGAACATCTCGTCCATCGGCGTGCTCACCAACGCGCCCCGCTTCTCCGCCTACGTGGCGTCCAAGTCCGCGCTGGACGCGTTCAGCCGCTGTGCGGCGGCGGAGTGGTCCGATCGCAACGTGACCTTCACCACCATCAACATGCCGCTGGTGAAGACGCCGATGATCGCGCCCACCAAGATCTACGATCAGGTGCCAACCCTGACCCCGGACGAAGCGGCGGATATGGTGGCGGAGGCCATCATCTACCGGCCGAAGCGCATCGCCACCCGTCTTGGCGTGTTTGCCCAGGTGCTGCACGCGCTGGCGCCGAAGCTGGGTGAAATCGTGATGAACACCGGCTACCGGATGTTCCCGGACTCCCCGGCCGCCGCCGGCAGCAAATCCGGCGAGAAGCCCAAGGTGTCCACGGAGCAGGTCGCGTTTGCCGCGATCATGCGGGGCATCTACTGGTAAGTGCGATTATTCCGCCGCTTCCTCGATGGGAGGCGGCGGAAACCCGCCCAGCGCTTTCCAGCGATTCACAATCCCACAGAACAGGTCTGCGGTTTTCTCCGCGTCGTACGCCGCCGAGTGCGCTTCTTTATTGCTGAACGGAATGCCCGCGAGCTTGCACGCTTGTGCCAGCACGGTATGCCCGTAAGCCAGGCCCGCCAGGGTGGCGGTATCGAAGGTGGAGAACGGGTGGAAGGGGTTGCGTTTGATGTCCGCCCGCAGGGCGGCGGCAAACACGAAGTTGTGATCAAACGTGGCGTTGTGGCCCACCAGGACCGCCCGTTTGCAGTCGTGGGCTTTCACCGCCTTGCGAATGGGGCTGAAGATCTCGCTCAGGCCCTCCCGCTCCGGCACCGCCTCACGCTCGGGGTTCCACGGATCAATGCCGGTGAAATCCAGCGCGGATTGCTCCAGGTTGGCCCCCTCGAACGGATCGATCTGCTGCACGTAGGTTTCCCCCCGCACCAGCAAACCGTCCTCGTCCATGGTCAGCAGCACCGCCGCGATCTCCAGAAGCGCGTCCCGCTCCGGGTTGAAGCCGGCGGTTTCCACATCCACCACCACGGGCAAAAAGCCCCGGAAGCGTTGGGACAGGGGATGGGGCGGTTTGGTATCGTCAGTCACGGGTACTCCGGTCTCGGTCATGAGTAGTCGGCCTGGCGCAGGCGCCAGTTCACGGTCTCGCCAGCCTTCAGGGGAACAATACGGCCGCCGGCCAGGGGCAGACTGTCCGGCATGGTCCAGGGCTCGCGTACCAGGGTAATGGTGTCGGTGTTGCGGGGCAGGCCGTAGAAGTCCGGGCCGTTGAAGCTGGCAAAGGCTTCGAGCTTGTCGAGCACGCCCAGTTCCTCGAACACGTCCGCGTACAGGCCGATGGCGCCATAGGCGGAGTAGCAGCCGGCGCAGCCGCAGGCGGCTTCCTTACGATCTTTGGCGTGGGGCGCGGAATCGGTGCCCAGAAAGAACCGCCGGTCGCCGCTGGCCACCGCGTCCCGCAGGGCCTGCTGATGGCGATTGCGCTTGAGGATAGGCAGGCAGTACAGGTGCGGTCGAATGCCGCCGACCAGCATGTGGTTGCGGTTGTACATCAGATGTTGGGGCGTGATGGTGGCCGCCAGGTTGCCGGTGTTCTGGCCGCGGACGAACTCGGCGGAATCGGCGGTGGTGATGTGTTCGAGCACCACTTTCAGGGCCGGGAACGCCTCGACCGTGGGCGCGAGCACCTGTTCCAGGAACGCCTGTTCCCGATCAAAGATATCAATGGCCGTATCGGTGACTTCCCCGTGTACCAGCAGACGCATGCCGCACTCGGCCATGGCCTCGAGCACCGGGTAGATGCGCCGGATGTCGGTCACGCCGGAGGCGGAGTTGGTGGTGGCGCCGGCCGGGTAGAGTTTGGCGGCAATGACACCGGCGGCGTGTGCCGCCCGAATCACCGCGGGGGTGGTCTGTTCGGTCAGGTAGAGCGTCATCAGGGGATCGAACCCGGCGTCGCCGGCCGCGGCCAGGATGCGGCTGCGGTAGGCCAGGGCATCCTCGGCCGTCGTCACCGGCGGGACCAGGTTGGGCATGATGATCGCCCGCCGGAAGCAGGCGGCGGTCGCCGGCACAACATCGTTGAGAATATCGCCGTCGCGCACGTGAAGGTGCCAGTCGTCCGGTCGGGTGATGGTGAGTTCGCGGAGGGTCGAATCGCTCATGGTGTGACGCTCGGGCCTGTAAAAATTTGCCGAAGTATACCAGAGGAACCCCTAAAGAACCGCCCGGACTGGCCGTTAAGCCCAGTGGAATGACAATGGGTTCAACGGCAGGTAACGCAGACATGGCGCGACGGCTCAGGCAGGCAGTGACCGCCCTTATGGCGGCGGCAGGGTGCGCGTTCCCGCTGGCGGGCAGCGAGGCGGCCAGCTTTGGCGCGGGCGTGGACAATAGCCAGTGGTACCTGTCCGAATCCGTGTTCGCCTGCTCGCTCAGCCACGACGTGCCCGGCTATGGTCGCGCGGTGTTCCGCCGCCGTGCGGGTGAGGCGGTGGGGTTCTACCTGGAAACCAACGGAGCCCTGTTCAAGCCCGGCACGGGCCGCCTGGTGGTCGAAGCACCGGTCTGGCGGCCCGGCGTAGCGCCCCGGCCTCTGGGCAGCGTGCAGGTGGGCGACGGCCCGCGCCCCGTCGCCGTGGACAGCCGCAAGACCATGCAGATGGTTCAGGGCCTGCTGGACGGTCTGCAGCCCACCATCATTCGCACCGCCTGGTACAGCCAGGAACCGGTGCGGGTCCAGGTATCCAACATCAACTTTGCCCAGGCTTTCCAGAAGTACCAGGCCTGCACGGCGAACCTCCTGCCGGTGAACTACGATCAGATCCAGCGCACCCGCATTGGCTTCGCCAGCGGCAGCACGTCGCTGTCCGATGGCGACCGTCGCCTGCTGGATAACATCGCCACCTTTGTCCTCGCCGACTCCACCATTGAGCACGTGTTCGTGGACGGGCACTCTGATCGCATCGGCAGCCGCATCACCAACCGGGCGCTGTCCGAGGAGCGGGCCAACGTGGTGGCGGACTACCTGAAGGCCCGAGGGGTGCCGGAGAACCTGCTGATCGTGCGGGCGCACGGTGACCAGTACCCGGTGTCCAGACGGCCAGCCGATAACCGGCGCACGAACATTCGGTTGCAGCGACAGGGGGAGGTGCCCGCACTCCAGCAGGCCAGCGGCTACGGTGGTGACAGCGCAGGCTGAGTCACCGGGATTGTGGCCAGGAAAAGGGTGGGTTGCGGCTCTAGTACACCGAGTCCAGCACGGTAAGGTGGGCCGCCACGCTCTCGGCGAGGGCGTTCAGGTCGTAACCGCCTTCCAGGGTTGAGATCACCCGGTCGTTGGCGGAATCCGCCGCCACGCTGGTGATCATCTCGGTGAGCCAGCGGTAGTCGTCGGTCTCCAACTCCAGTTCCGCCATCGGGTCCCGCCGGTGCGCATCAAAGCCCGCCGACACCAGGATGACCTGGGGTTTGAAATCCTGCAGTTTCTTCAGCCACGCCGCTTCCACGATCTTTCGGTACTCCGAGGAACCGCAGCCCGCGCTCAGGGGCACGTTGACGATGTTCGGCGCCTGCCGGTAGACGTGGGAGTGGGGGTAGAACGGGTGCTGGAAGCTCGAGCACATCAGGATGCGCTCGTCGCCGCCGACGATATCCACTGTGCCGTTGCCCTGGTGCACGTCAAAATCCACAATCGCGACCCGCTGCAACTGGTGGAAATTCAGTGCCCGCATGGCCGCCAGGGCGATGTTGTTGTAGAAGCAGAACCCCATCGATTTGCCGCGTTCGGCGTGGTGCCCCGGCGGCCGGGCGCAGACAAATGCGTTGGTGACCTGGCCACTCATCACCATATCCACCGCCTGGACGTTGGCGCCGGCGGAGAGCCGGGCGGCGTGCAGGGTCTCAGGCATCATCGCGGTGTCCGGATCGGTAAACACCCGCCCCCGGGTGGGCGACATCATGTCCAGCTGTCGCAGGTAGGCTTCCGGATGCACGGCCAGCAGTTGGTCCCGGGTGATTTCTTCCGGTTTCACCCAATCCAGGCGATCGTTCAGCGGGGTGTCTGCCAGATAGGCGAGGATGGCCGACAGGCGTTCGGGGCTCTCCGGATGCTCCGGCCCCATGTCGTGTTTGAGGAAGTCATCGTGGAAGAAAAACGCCGTGGTCATGGGACTCCGATCATCCTGCTGCTGTTTTTATGAATCAATGGTAACAGGGATGCCCGGGGCTCGCCGCGTTTCTTTGGTCGCAGGCCGCGCTTCGGCGGGGTATCGGAAGGATAGCCGTTTTACATCGGAGCGGGAGCGCCTAAGATAGATCAGGAGTTTACCGATGCCGAAAGGCCGCCCCTGGATCCGAGGAGTACCGCTTGAGCACCCGTTACCTGGAAAGCCTGTTCAACCCGGAATCGATTGTCGTGATCGGCGCCTCGGAGCGGGCCGACAACCTGGGCGGTATGGTCTTGCGTAACCTGATGGGCGGCGGTTTTGCCACCGAGCGGCTGAGGGTGGTTAACCAGAACGATTACGACAACGTCCACGGTGTGGCCTGCGTGGCCCGGTTGGAGAAACTGGACTTCACCCCGGATCTGGCGATCATCTGTACGCCGCCGGATACCGTGCCCAAGATGATTCGCCGTCTGGGTGAGGCCAACGTCCGCACCGCCATTGTGATGACCGGCGGCATGTCCCGGACCCACAGCAAGACCGGTCAACCGCTGATGTATTCGGTTCGCGAGGCGGCCCGGAAGACCGGTATCCGGGTGCTGGGCCCCAACACCATCGGGCTGATGGTACCGGCCCGTAACCTGAACGCCACCTACGCCCACATGGGTGCCATTCCCGGTCGGGTCGCGTTCATTGGCCAGAGTGGCACCATTGCCAGTGCCGTACTGGACTGGGCCTTTGCCCGGGGCGTGGGGTTTTCCTACTTCCTGACCCTGGGCGACGGCATGGACATCGATCACGATGACTTGATCGACTACCTCGCTCAGGACACGCAGACCCGCGCCATCCTGCTGCACATGGAGAACATCCCCAACCCCCGGCGGTTCATGTCCGCGGTGCGGGTGGCCTCCCGCACCAAGCCGGTGATTGCGGTCAAATCCGGTCGGGTGCCGGAGTCCGAGTGGTTCCGGCACCAACTGCCCGCCGGCCTCAAGCGCAGCGATCCAATCTACGACGCCATGCTCCAGCGGGCCGGTGTACTGCGGGTGGACGGCCTGGGCCAGATGTTCGATGCCCTGGAAACCCTGACCCGCATGCGCCCGCTGCGTCGGGAATCCCTGGCGATCATGGCCAATGGGGTTGGCCCCGGCGTTCTGGCCGTGGATCGCCTGGCGGATCTGGGCGGCGAGCTGGCGCCGCTGTCAGAGCCGTCCGTAGAGGCCCTGGCCCGGCTGCTGCCGCCTTACTGGACCCGTAAGAATCCCATCGATCTGAATTACGATGCGTCGCCGGAACTCTACGCGGAGGCCATCCGCATCCTGGCCAAGGACCCGGAAGTGGCGAACGTGCTGGTGATGTACGCACCCAGCCTGACGGAGGACAGCCTGCGCATCGCGGATGCGGTGGTGGAGGCGGCTCGGGGCACCCGCCTGAACGTGTTCACCTGCTGGCTGGGCCACAGCACGGTCATGGACTCCCGGGAGGAGTTCTACCGGGCCGGCATTCCGTCGTTCTTCAACCCGGAAAAAGCGGTCATGGCGTTCATGCAGCACGTCCGGCATCAGCGGGTGCAGCGGCTGCTGACGGAAACTCCGGAATCCTTTACCGATCACTTTGCCGACCGCACCGACGTACGCCGGCTGGTTACCAACGCCCTGCGCAACGGCCGCCGGCACTTGTCCAGCCGGGAGGCCCGCCAGGTCATCCGGGACTACGGCATCAGCACCATCGATACCCTCTATTGCGATGACGTGGAGGAAGTGCTCGAAGCCTTCGCCGTGGAGCGTCGGCCGGTGGATATTACCATCGTGCATGAGCAGGTCTGCCACCCGTTTCTGGACCTGACCCCGACCCAGCGCCGGTACAAGGGCACGATTCAGAAGCTGACCAGCGAAGCGGCCATCATGGACGCTTGCCGGATACTGATGAACGAGTACCAGGAGCATTTCCCGGACAGCGGTTTCGTGGGGTTTGCCGTGCAGCGTTCCTACCAGCACGTGGGGGGCGTGGAATTCAGCGTGGGTATCACCCGGGACAGCACCTTCGGGCCGCTGGTGGTGTGCGGTGCCTCCGGGGCGCAGATCAACGTGATGACCGACCGGCAGATCGCGCTGCCACCGCTGAACATGGTGCTGGCCCGTGAGCTGCTGCGCCGGACCTACATGTACAAGCTGCTCCTGGAGCACAGCCTGAAGCCGGAACAGGACATCCGGGCGGTGTGCGAGACCCTGGTGATCCTGTCCCAGATCGTGGTGGACATCCCGGAAATCCGGGGCCTGGAAATTTCGCCGCTGCTGTTCAACGAGCAGGGTACCGTGGCGGTACACATGACGATCGATCTGGATGACAAGCCGGGCCGGCCGATCATCCAGCCCTACCCGAAGGAGCTGGAAGAATGGGTCGTGCTGAAATCCGGCCGCCGGGTGATGATTCGCCCGGTGCTGGCGGAAGATGAGCCGGCCCACCGCATTTTCCACGAGCACCAGTCGCCGGAATCCATCCGCTACCGGTTCTTCCAGTACCGCAAGCATTTCTCCCGGGAAGACGTGGCCCAGATGGTGCAGATCGACTACGACCGGGAAATGGTGTTCATTGCCAATGCCCTGAGGGAGGATGGCCAGGGGGAAGAGACCCTGGGCACCGTGCGCACCTGGACGGACGCGGACAACCTGCGCTGTGAGTTTGCGGTGATGGTGGACGACAAGATGAAAGGCGAGGGCCTGGGCATTGCCCTGATGCAGAAGATGATTGCCTACTGCCGGGCCCGGGGCACCATGGAAATGGTCGGCAATGTGCTGGCGGACAACCGACCCATGCTTCAGCTGGCGCAATTTCTGGGGTTTGAGGTGAAGTACAACGCCGAGGAAGAGGTGATGGATCTCCGGCTCGTGCTGAACGAGCCGGAGAAAGACTGGCAGAAGGAGCGTTTAAAGCTCGGTGGTGGGCACCTCTGAGCCGGGCTTAGGCCTCGTCGCCCACGATGGCCGAGCGGTCCTCGCCGCCGAGGGCTTCCAGCAGGCCCGGAATCATCCGGGACAACTCCAGGGTCATCAGGGTGAACGCCGCGTCGAAACGGGCCACCGCGTCGTCGCTATCGACGCCGTCGAGCTGGTCCTGCAGGGTGTCGCCGAACTTGATCCGGCGAATGCCCAGCTC
This sequence comes from Marinobacter sp. C2H3, assembly GCF_037080155.1. Classification (NCBI taxonomy): domain Bacteria; kingdom Pseudomonadati; phylum Pseudomonadota; class Gammaproteobacteria; order Pseudomonadales; family Marinobacteraceae; genus Marinobacter; species Marinobacter sp. C2H3. Next base: position 210,587 of record NZ_JBBBNZ010000004.1, read on the forward strand.
CTCGTCCAGCAGGAACGAGACGTTATCTTCCCAGGTCACCGCCAGCTTGGTCACCTGCATGCCGGCTTCCAGGTGGTTACGGATTTCATCCGCCTGCAGGTCAAGGCCCTTGCAGCGCACCACGCCGCCGTCTTCGGACGGGTCTTTGAGTTCGCACTCGTTGCCCAGCACCAGCTGAGCGGGGCGGTCTACGGTCTGGTTCAGCCAGCCGGTGAAGGTGAAGGCCGGCGCCTGCTGAACCACCGGCGGGCGCACCGGCAGGGAGCCCAGGCTCTTGCGCAGGGTGGAGGCCAGGTCTTCCGCCTGTTTGGCGGAACCGGCATCCACCACCAGCACGCCGTCCTGGGGTGCCAGGTAGGCGTAACAGCGGCGGTTTTTGGAGAAGGCCTGGGGCAGCATCTCCAGCAACACCTGCTCCTTGATCTCGTCCTTTTCCTTGCGCCGCACCTTGCGGCCCTGCTCCAGCTCAATGGCCTCGGCGCGCTCCTCAACCACTTCCTTGACCACCGACCCTGGCAGGATTTTCTCCTCCTTGCGCAGGGCAATCAGGTGGTAGCCGTTGGCGCTGTGCACCAGCTGCTCGCTGTGCTTGCCCAGGGGCGGTACCCAGCCTTCACGACTGGTTTCCTGGGGACCACAGGGTTTGAAGGCGTCGCCCTGTAGCTTTTCCTCCAGGGCCTCGGCGGAGATGTCGAACGGTTTGGTGAAACGGAAAACACGGGCGTTACGAAACCACATCAGGCGGTGCCCTTCTGTTCGTCCCGTAGGAACACCCAATTGTCGGCGTCTGAATCCGCGGCGCTGAAGGCGTAGCCCTCGAGGTTGAAGCCTTTGAGGTCATCGGCCTGGGTAATGCGATTCTCAATGGCGAAGCGGCACATCAAGCCGCGGGCTTTCTTGGCGTAAAAGCTGATCATTTTATACTGACCGTTCTTCCAGTCTTTGAATTGCGGCGTAATGAGCCGGCCTTTGAGGTCCTTCTTGCGGACGCTCTTGAAATACTCGTTGGACGCCAGGTTCACCAGCACGCCATCATCGGCGGCCAGCAGGCGGTTGATCTCGTTGGTAATGCGGTTGCCCCAGAAGGCGTACAGGTCCTTGCCCCGGGTGTTCTCGAAGCGGGTGCCCATTTCCAGGCGGTAGGGCTGCATCAGATCGAGGGGTTTGAGCACCCCGTAGAGACCGGACAGCATCCGCAGGTGGTCCTGGGCGAAGGCAAAGTCGTCTTCGGAGAACTGTTCAGCGTCCAACCCGGTGTAGACGTCGCCTTTAAAGGCGAGCACCGCCTGGCGGGCGTTCTCCGGGGTGAACGGGGTATGCCAGTCTCGGAAGCGCTCGGCATTCAGTTGGCCCAGCTTGTCGCTGATGCTCATGAGGTTGCTGATCTGGTGCGGCTCCAGCGTTTTCAACTGGTCCACCAGCTCGCAGGCGTCGTCCACGAAATCCGGCTGAGTGTAGGTTTGGGTGGCCAGCGGACTCTCGTAATCGAGGGTCTTGGCCGGTGAGATGATCATCAGCATGTCGTTGTCCTCACGTCAGAAAAACCAGTAACTGATCCCGGTTGAACGGCCAGCCCAGTTCCGCCCCCGTGTCGGTACGCTGCAATACGGGAATCCGGGTGCTGTAACGCTCAAGCAAGGCCGGCGATTCCGCGATATCGACCACGGAGACGGGCACCGGCGCCGGCATGGGGGTATTGACCATCAGCGCCTCGGCCAGCTCGCACAGGTGGCAGCCGGCGGTCGTATAAAACCGGAGTTCCATCAGCGCTTGGGCTGCGCGTCGAACTGTTGCCCGGTCACGCCGATGCTGTCGCGGCCCATCAGGTACAGATAGGCCGGCATGATGTCCTCGGGCGCGGGATTGTTGCCCGGGTCCTCGGCGGGATAGGCGCTCGCCCGCATCCGGGTCCGGGTGGCGCCCGGGTTCAGGCTGTTAACCCGGACCCGGTTGCGGTCGTCGTCCAGCTCCGCGGCCATCAGTTGGCTCAGGCCCTCCACCGCAAACTTGGACACCGCATAGGCGCCCCAGTGGGCCTTGGCCCGGCGCCCGACGCTGGAAGAGGTGAAAATCACCGACGCATGATCACTTTTGCGCAGCAGGGGAATCATCGCCCGGCTCAGCAGGAACGGCGCGTGCACGTTAACGTGCATAACCTGCTCCCAGACTGCCGGATCGAAGTATTCCACCGGGCTTCGGTCCCCGAGGATGGCGGCGTTGTGAAGCACCCCGTCCAGCCGGCCGAAATTCTCATCCAGGGTCACGGCCAGTTCTTCGTATTCCTTGACCGCCGCACCTTCGAAGTTCATGGGTACGATGGCGGGTTTCGGATGGCCAGCGGCCTCGATGTCGTCGTATACCGCCTCCAGCTTGGACACCGTCCGGCCTACCAGAATCACGGTGGCGCCGTGGGCCGCGTAGGCGAGGGCCGCGGCACGGCCGATGCCGGAACCGGCGCCGGACACCAGGATAATGCGGTCGTTCAGCAGATCGGCGGGGGCATGGTAATCGTGCATGGCGTCATCTCCTGTCGATGCTGGCGGTGGGCGCGTCGCCGGGAGGTCAGGCCCGGCGTCCGGCCATCCACTGGGATTGTATCAGGTTTGCCAGATCGGCCACGGTGTCCACCACCACGTCCGCTTGCCAGAGATCAATCGTCTCCGGCTCCGTCACGTAGCCGTAACGCACGGCCACCGTCGGCATGCCGGCGTTGCGGCCGGCCCGGATATCCCGCTCATGATCGCCCACGTAGAGGGTGCGTTCCGGCGCGGCGCCGAGGCGCTCGCAGGCCAGCCAGAGGCCTTCCGGATGGGGTTTGCGGTCTTGCACGTGGTCCGGGCAGACCAGCACCGCACAGCGCTCTGCGATGCCCAGGGCCGCCAGAAGGGGCTCGGCAAACCGCACCGGTTTGTTGGTGACAATGCCCCAGGGAATACCGGCGGCTTCCAGAGTGGCCAGCAGCGGCTCCATGCCCTCAAACAGCCGGGTATCCACGGCCATACCGGTTTCGTACCGATCCAGGAAAGCCCGATGGCGTTCCGGATACTCGGGATGGTCCGGTTCCAGCCCGAAACCCAGCCTCACCATAGCGCGGGCGCCATCGGAGACGCAGCAACGGATGGTGTCAAAGGGCAGGGGTGCCATCCCTTCGGCCACACGCAGTTCGTTCAGGCAGCGGATGAAGTCCGGCGCGGTGTCGATCAGGGTGCCGTCGAGATCAAACAGCACCGCGTCCAGCGCTTTGTCAGGCATCACGGGTGTCCTGGGCGTGCATCAGGTAGTTCACATCCACGTCCCGACCCAGGCGGTAGCTGCGGGTGATCGGGTTGTAGGTCATACCGGTCAGCTCGCGAATATCCAGCCCGGCCTTGCGCAGGTAATCGGACATTTCCGAGGGGCGGATGAACTTCTTCCACTCGTGGGTGCCTTTGGGCAGCATTTTCAGCACGTATTCGGCGCCGACGATGGCGAACAGGAAGGATTTCGGGTTCCGGTTGATGGTGGACACAAACAGACTGCCGCCAGGTTTCAGCATGGCCGCACAGGCCTGCACCACCGAAGCCGGGTTGGGCACGTGCTCCAGCATTTCCAGGCAGGTGACCACGTCATACTGGCCCGCGTGCTCGGGGTCGGCCGCCAGGGATTCGATGGTGACCTGGCGGTAGTCCACGTGCACCCCGCTCTCGAGCCCATGCAGGCGGGCCACGGAAAGCGGCGCCTCGCCCATGTCGATACCGGTCACGTGGGCGCCGCGCTGGGCCATCCCCTCCGACAGCAGGCCACCGCCGCAGCCCACATCAAGGGCTTTCTTGCCCGCCAGGGAGACCCGTTCGTCGATGTAGTTCAGGCGCAGCGGATTGATGTCGTGCAGGGGCTTGAACTCGCTCGTCGGGTCCCACCAGCGGCTGGCGAGGGCCTCGAACTTGGCGATTTCGTTGCGGTCTACGTTTTGCTCGGTCATGGTCGGCTCGTTTGCTCAGTCAAATCGTTCAGGTGGAGGCTGTGTCGTTGGCCTGGATACGGTCCCGCCACTCCTTGACCCGAAGGGTCAGGTCGGCCACGTCAATGCGGGTGGGTACACCCTCCTGTACCTGTGGTACGCCGTGAATCCAGCTGTGGCTTACTGCCCGGCCGTGATTGCTGTACACCAGGTGGGAGGCCGGATCATACACCGGCTGCAGGTAAGGATCGCTCAAATCCACGGCAATCAGGTCGGCGAGTTTGCCGGCCTCCACGGAGCCCAGTTCCTGCTCGCGACCAAGCGCCCGGGCACCGTGGATGGTGGCCATGGCCAGGGCCTGGTGGGCGGAGACCGCGGCGGCGTCAGAGGCGACCACCTTGGCGATCATGGCCGCAGTGCGAAGCTCTCCGAACAGGTCCAGATCGTTGTTGCTGGCGGCACCGTCGGTACCGACGGCCACGTTGATGCCTCGGTCCAGCAGGGCCTGCACCGGGCACAGGCCGCTGGCGAGTTTCAGGTTGGATTCCGGGCAATGCACCACGTGGGCGCCGGTGCGTACCAGGGTGTCCATGTCGGTGTCGTCAAGCTGGGTCATATGCACACACTGGGTGTGCGGGCTCAGCAAGCCAAGAGCGTCGAGCCGGGCCAGCGGCCTCTGGCCGTTCTGGCGCAGTGCTTCGTCCACTTCAAAGGCGGTTTCGTGGAGGTGAATCTGGATGCGTGCTCCGGTGCGCCGGGACAGCGCCAGGGCCTGGGACAGGGGGCCGTCAGACACGGTGTAAGGGGCGTGTGGACCAATCGCTGGCTGGATGAAGTCGTTGTCCTGCCAGGCGTTGATGAACGCCTCGCCCTTGGCCAGATACTCGTCCGGGCCGCTGCCCCAACTGGTCGGGAAATCCAGCAGGGGAAAACATACCTGCGCGCGCATGCCGACGTCGTGGGCCGCCTGGGCCGCCACCTCCGGGAAGAAGTACATGTCCGAAAACGTGGTGGTGCCGGTGCGTAACATTTCCGCCATGGCGAGCTGGGTACCATCGGCAATGAACGCCTCGCTGGCGAACGTCTGTTCCGCCGGCCAGATATGATCGTTCAGCCAGGTCATCAGGGGCAGGTCGTCAGCCATGCCCCGGAACAAGGTCATGGCGGCATGGCCGTGCAGGTTGATCAGTCCCGGGGTGAGCACGTGATGGGGCAGGTCGACCACTTCCCGGGCATGGAACTGCTGGTCGGCGGCCTGCTGGGGCAGAACCGCGAGAATCCGGCTGCCCCGGAGAATGATGGCCTGGTGCTCCAGGACCACGCCGGAGGGTACCACGGGTATCACCCAACGGGCATTGATGCGGATGTCGGCGGCGGTGGTTACGGTGTCTGCCGTCATGTCTGGGCCTTGGCGTCTGGGCGGATGTCGGGGCTTGGAGGGCGCTGCCAGTGATCGGCAGTGCCGGTCATCGGTATGGCCGAGAGTATAACCACCGTGACCGGCGAGCACTACCCTGGCACTCTCTCCCACACTCTCCCCCACACCCGCCCTTGCACCCCCGCGCCGACAGCGATGTTAACCGTTATACTGGCGGCCTGCGCAGTAAGCAATCAAGGACACCTTATGGCACATGAAACACCCAACACGGAGCGCCACCTGGGCACGGTGGCGCTCCGCTGGCAAGGCGATCGCCTGGCGCTGCTGGATCAGCGGCGGCTGCCCACCGATGAGCATTGGCTTGAACTGGGCGACGCCCGGGGCGTGGCAGACGCCATTCGGGATATGGTGGTCCGTGGCGCGCCTGCCATCGGCATCAGTGCCGCCTATGGGGTGGCACTGGCGGCGCGGCAGGCGGTCGGTGATCACTGGCGCGGGGCCCTGAAACAGGCCTTCACCGTACTGGCGGAATCCCGGCCAACGGCCGTTAACCTGTTCTGGGCCCTGGAGCGCATGCGACGGGTGGCCGACGCCTGCGGAACGGCGGACGAGGCCGCCAGCCGGCTGGCGGCAGAGGCCAAGGCCATCCACCGGGAAGACATCGCCGCCAACCTGGCCATGGCCGACCACGCACTGGACGTGCTTTCGCCCACCCGGCCGCTGAACGTGCTGACCCACTGCAACACCGGCGCCCTGGCGACCGGCGGTTACGGTACCGCCCTGGGCGTAATCCGGCGCCTGCACGAGTTGAACCGGCTGGAGCGGGTGTTTGCGGATGAGACCCGGCCCTGGCTGCAGGGCAGCCGCCTGACCGCGTGGGAGCTGCTCAGGGACGGCATCCCCGTAACCCTGAACGCGGACAGTGCCGCCGCAGCACTGCTGGCCCAGGGCCGGGTGGACTGGATTCTGGTGGGTGCAGACCGCATCACCGCCAACGGCGACGTGGCCAACAAGATCGGCACCTATAACCTGGCGGTGTTGGCCCGGCACCACCGAGTGGGCTTCATGGTGGTGGCGCCCTCCAGCACGGTGGACATGGCGTTGGCCAACGGTCAGGCCATCCCGATCGAAGAACGGGAGGGCACGGAGGTTCGGGAGGTGAGGGGCGTGGCCATCGCGCCACCGGATGTGCCGGTGTTCAACCCCGTGTTCGACGTCACCCCCGCTCACCTGATTGACGCCATCGTCACCGAGAAGGGGGTCATTACCAACCCCGGTGAAACCGGTATGACACCCTTGTTTGGCGGACGGTAGGGCGCTGACGCACACGGGGCGGCAATCCGCCGGCCCAAACGCAACAAACCCCGGCCATGCCGGGGTTTGTTCGATCTGGAGCGCGGAGTGACGGGCGCCCCGAAAGCGCGACGGTTCAGTTGGTCGGTGCCTGCACCGCCACCTGCCGGGTCTTCTCGATAGACGCCATCTTGCGGTCCAGGTCCACCATGTCCGCCATGATGTGACCACCCTCTTTCAGGAGAAAGTCGGCGTCGTTTTCAGCGCTGTCCGGATCGGCCGCCTGCTCGTCCTGCCATTTTTCCAGGGCATCGAGAGACTCGAACGGCGTCTCGCCATTCAGCTGTCTGCGGGCATTGGCGATCGCCAGTTGGGTTTGCTCCAATTGCTCGTACTGGGCTTTGCGCTTGGTTTCGTTCAGGCTCACCGTGCTCTGTTTGCGCTGCTCGTTCAGGAAATCAATCTCCCGCTGCAGCAGCTTGAAGTCCGGGCTCTTGGCAAAGCGCGCGTCGTGGCGGTCCCGCAGGGTGCTGATGATATGGCTGAAATCAAAGTACCGGGTGTGGGGCACCGCCTCTATCTGGTCCCAGGGCAGGGCGTGTTCCAGGGCGTCTTCGCCGATGCGGGACTTGTCGATCCGGGTGGGAATCTCAATGTCCGGGATCACCCCCTTGTGCTGGGTGGACCCGCCAGAGATCCGGTAGAACTTCGACTGGGTGATCTTCAGTTGGCCATGGTTCAGCGGGCGCACCGCCTGGACGGTGCCCTTGCCAAACGTCTGGGAGCCCACCACCAGGCCGCGGCCATAATCCTGAATGGCGCCGGCAAAGATTTCGGAGGCTGAGGCGCTCATCCGGTTGACCAGCACGACCATCGGGCCGTCGTAGGCGACGGAGGGGTCTTCGTCCTCCAGCACCTGCACCTCATTGTTGGCGTTGCGCACCTGCACCGTCGGGCCCTGATCAATGAACAGTCCGACCAGATCGTTGGCTTCCTGCAGGGCACCACCGCCGTTGTTGCGCAAATCGATCACCAGCCCGTCGATCTTTTCCTGCTTGAGCTCGTCCAGCAGTTTGCGCACGTCCCGGGTGGTGCTCTTGTAGTTCGGATCGCCGGCCTGCATGGCCTGGAAGTCCGCGTAGAAGGTGGGCAGGGTGATCACGCCAACGGTGTAATCCTTGCCGTTCTGCTGAATGTGCAGCACGTCTTTGCTGGCGCTCTGTTCCTCCAGCTTGACCTTGTCCCGCTTGATGTTGATGGTCTTGGTGACCGACTCATCCGTGGCGTTTGCCGGAATCACTTCCAGGGACACGGTGGAATTGCGCGGGCCGCGAATCAGGTCCACCACCTCGTCCAGGCGCCAGCCGATCACGTTCTTCGGCTTCTCACCGTCCTGGCCAACGCCCACAATGCGGTCTGCCGGTTTGAGCTGGCCCTGTTTGGATGCCGGTCCGCCCGGTACCAACCGCACCACCTTGGTGTACTCGTTGTCGGACTGCAACACCGCGCCAATGCCTTCCAGGGAGAGGCTCATGTTGATGTTGAAGTTTTCGGACACCCGAGGCGAGAAGTAGGACGTGTGCGGATCCCAGACCCCGGTAAAGGCATTCATATAGGCCTGGAAAGCGTCTTCACTGCGGGCCTGGTACACCCGCTTGAGCTGGCCTTCATAGCGCTGGCGCAGGTTGTCGGCAATCGTCTCGTCGTCGGTGCCGTTCAGGCGCTGGGCGAGCACCGCGTTTTTCAGGCGCTTGACCCAGAGCGCATCCAGGGCCGCTTTGTCCGGCTCCCAGTCTGCTTTGGCACGGTCCAGCTGAATGGACTCATTTTTGCTGAAATCCAACGAGCCAATCCCTTTGTCAAGCAGGTTCAGGGCGAAGTTGAGCCGGTCGATCACCCGTTCCTGAACGAGGTTGTAGATGTCGAATGCCGGCTGCAACTGCCCGGTCTTCAGGGCAGTGGCCAGCTCATCACGAACGGGCGAAATGGTGTCGATGTCTTTCTGGGTCAGATAGATGCGCTGTCCGTCCAGGTAATCCAGGTAACCGTCGAGGACTTCACCGGACACTTCCTCATTGATGGACAGGTCCCGGAAGTGGGTGAACTGGAGCTGCCGGGCAATGAGGATGTTGGCCCGGGCCTGCTCGATGGTCGGCGCGACCGGCTGGTAGGCATCCGGAATTTCTGCCTTGGCGAAGGCCAGAGCAGGCGCGGCGACAAACAGCGCGAGGGTGAGGGAGCGGCACACCTTGTTTGTCAGAACGGACAAGGGCTGGCGGGCAGGACGGACGGTTTCCGCAATGGTCATAAACACACTTACCTGACGGTGCTGGGCGGGCCTCCGTCGCGGCCGCACGGGCCGCGAGAACGGGGGAGCCGCCCGTGGGCGATGGATTTATTGTAGGCAAGCGTCCTGCCGGTTGCCATAGGGGCAGGGTATCGGTTCGTGACAATCTGTCCATGAACAAGTCACGTCGCCCCTGCCCTCATTGGCCGGCCGGCGGCGTGGTCTCAGGCAATGGGCTCCTGCCGTTCCGCGTGCTCCAACAGCAGTGCCGGCGGAGCGAATCGGTCGCCAAACTGGTCCGCCAACTGGCGGGCCCGGTCGGCGAAGGCGCGTACGCCGTACTGGTTGACGAACTGAACGGCACCGCCGGTCCAGGGGGCGTAGCCAATGCCAAAAATACTGCCCACGTTGGCGTCAGCGACGGTCCGCAACACGCCTTCCTCCAGGCAGCGCAGGGTTTCCAGGGCCTGGATGAACAGCAGCCGGTCCTTGAGGTCCTGAAGAGGTACCGCGCGGGCCTTTTCCGCATCCGCAAACCGGGCCTCCAGTTCCGTCCAGAGGTGCTTTTTGCCCTTGGCGGGGTAGTCATAGAAGCCGGCGCCGGCGGCTTTACCCTTGCGCCCGAACTGATCGACCATGGTGTCGATGACCGCTTCTGCCGGGTGCGGGTGCCAGGTTCCACCGGCGGCCTCGGCGTCCTTTCGGCTCTGGGCACGGATATGCTGCATCAGCGTCAGGCTGACCTCGTCAGAAACCGCAAGCGGCCCCACCGGCATGCCGGCGAGCAACCCGGCGTTTTCGATGCTGGCCGGGTGGATGCCCTCGGCCAGCATGCTGATGCCCTCGTTGACGAAGGTACCGAACACCCGGGACGTAAAGAAGCCCCGGCTGTCATTCACCACGATGGGAATCTTGCCGATCTGCTGCACGTAATCGAAGGCGCGGGCAAGGGTCTCGTCCGAGGTTTTTTCACCGACGATGATTTCCACCAGCTGCATCTTGTCCACCGGGGAGAAAAAGTGCAGCCCGATGAACCGGTCTGGATGAGCCGCCGCCTGCGCCAGCTGGGTGATGGGAATGGTGGACGTATTGGAGGCAAACAGGCCGTTGGCGACCAGCTTTGGCTCTGCCTCCCGGGTCACCCTTGCTTTCAGGTCGCTGTCCTCAAAGACGGCTTCGATGATCAGGTCGCATCCGTCCAGGTCCCCGGCGGCGTCGGTGGCCCGGATGCGCGCCAGCACGGCCTGTTTCTCATCGTCAGCCATCCGGCCCCGGCTGACTTTTTTGGCCAGCAACTGTTCCGAATAGGCTTTGCCTTTTTCCGCGTTCTCCACGCTCACGTCCTTGAGCACGACGTCAATACCCCGGCTGGCGGTAGCGTAGGCAATGCCAGCGCCCATCATGCCGGCCCCGAGCACGCCCACTTTGCGGAAAGTTTCCCGGGGCACGCCGTCCGGGCGGCTGCCGCCGGCCTTGATGCCGTTGAGCTGGAACCAGAAGGTGCCGGTCATGTTCTTGGCGACCTGACTGATGACCAGTTCGGTGAAGTAGCGGGTCTCGATCCGGCTGCCGTTGTCGAAGTCGACCTGCGCGCCTTCCACCGCGGCCGACAGGATGCGTTCCGGTGCCGGATAGCAGCCTTTGGTCTTCTGCCGCAGCATGGCGGGGGCAATGGCCAGCTTCTGGGCCATGGCCGGGTGGCTGGGAGCCCCGCCCGGAAAGCGGAAGCCCTTCTGATCCCACGGTTGCTGGCAGGTCGGGTTCGCGTCGATGAACTGCCGGGCCTGGGCGATAAGAGCGTCCGCCGACTCCGCCAGTTCATTGATGATGCCCGCCTTTAGCGCCTGTTTCGGGGATACTTTCTTACCCTCCATCAGGTAGGGGAAAGCGGCTTCCAGGCCGATCATGCGGGGCAGGCGCTGGGTCCCGCCGCCTCCCGGCAGCAGCCCGAGGGTGACCTCCGGCAGGCCCAGCTGGATTCTGTCGTCGTCCAGACAGACCCGGTGGTGGCAGGCCAGGGCGATTTCCAGGCCGCCGCCAAGGGCGCTGCCGTTGATCGCGGCGACCACCGGCTTGCCGCAGGTCTCCAGCGTTCGCAGGTGCGATTTCAAGGCGTCCACCATGGTTTCGAATTCGGCGGCCTGGTCACGGGTTACCCCATGCAGCTCCTTGAGATCGCCGCCGGCGAAGAAGGTGGGCTTCGCGGAGGTGATGATGATGCCCCGAAGGCGCTCCAGGTCGGTGCTCACCTGGTGGGCGGTCTCCGCCAGCGACGTACGGAACGCGTGGTTCATGGTGTTGGCGGACTGGTCGGGCGCGTCCAGAGTCAGGGTCAGTATGCCGTCGTCGCCCAGGTGGTATTGAATGGCACTCATGGTCGGTTCCTTGTGGGTCGATGAGGCGCTCAGACGCGCTCGATGATGGTTGCGATGCCCATGCCGCCGCCCACGCAGAGCGTGGCGAGGCCGTAGCGGAGCTGCCGCCGCTCCAGTTCGTCCAGGAGGGTGCCGAGAATCATCGCGCCGGTGGCGCCGAGTGGATGGCCCATGGCGATGGCACCGCCGTTGACGTTCACTTTCTCATCGGGCACCGAGAGTTCCCGCTGGAAGCGCATGACCACCGAGGCAAAGGCCTCGTTGACTTCGAACAGGTCGATCTGGTCGGCGGTCATACCGGCTTTTGCCAGGGCCTTGCGCGCCGCTGGTGCCGGACCAGTGAGCATGATGGTGGGGTCGGTGCTGGTGACCGCCGTGGCCAGGATGCGGGCACGGGGCGTCAGGCCCAGGGCCTTGCCTTTCTGCTCGCTGCCGATCAGCACGGCGGTGGCACCGTCGACAATGCCGGAGGAGTTGCCGGCGTGGTGCACGTGATGGATGGTTTCCACGTAGTGGTATTTTTCCCGGGCGACGCCGTCAAAGCCCATCCCACCCATCATCTGGAAAGACGGTTTTAGGCCGGCAAGCGATTCCAGGGTGGTGTTGCCGCGCACGTGTTCGTCCCGGTCCAGTATGACCACGCCGTTTTGATCGGCCACCGGCACGATTGAGCGGGCAAAGTACCCGTTTTGCCAGGCGTGGGCGGCCTTCTGCTGGGATTTCACGGCAAACGCATCCACGTCGCTGCGGCTGAAGCCCTCCAGGGTGGCGATCAGGTCGGCGCCGATGCCCTGCGGCATAAAGCCCGTGTGCAGGTTGGTTTCCGGATCGGTCGCCCAGGCACCGCCGTCCGAGCCCATGGGCACCCGTGACATGGCTTCAACGCCGCCCGCCACGACCAGGTCTTCCCAGCCGGAGCGGACCTTCATGGCCGCGAGGTTGACCGCCTCAAGGCCGGAGGCGCAGAACCGGTTGAGGGTCACGCCCGCCACGGTTTCGTCCCAGTCGGCCGCCAGGGCGGCGGTCTTGGCGATGTCGGCGCCCTGGTCGCCCACGGCGGTGACGCAGCCCATGACGATATCGTCCACCTGGGAGGTGTCCAGCCGGTTACGGCTCTGCAGCGCCCTGAGCACGGTGGTCAGCAGGGTGATGGGTTTGACGCTGTGTAACGCGCCGTCCCTTTTTCCGCGCCCGCGGGGCGTGCGGACGGCGTCGAAAATGTAGGCCTCGGTGGTCATGGCGGGTCCTTGTGAGTGCGGTATTGGAACGACGGTCCTGGAACGGTCAGGCTGTCTGCCCCTACCTTAGCGCCCCCAGCGCGTCAGCGGTAATGACCGCCCCTGCCAATCCCATTGGCCGAATTGTTCAGGCTGGTGTTGTGTCCACGTTATAAGTGGTATCGGGAAGGGGCACGAAATTCCCGGCGGCGGGAATGACAAGCGCGGTGTGGGCTTCTATGGTTCAGGGTAGACACGCGACTTGGGGAGGCCTTCCATGTCCCTCAGAGATGCCATTGATAATTTCTACGAGCGGCTGGTGCTGGATGCCATTGAGGCGACGCGGCAGGCCGACGATACCGCGGATTACCTCACCGACGTCCTGTGCGTGGCGTTGAACCACCTGCCCAACCGCTATTACCGCCACTCCATCGACATGATGTTCTACCTGGCGGACGAGGAGCTGGGGGAGATGAAGGCCCGGTCCCTGACGGCGGTTCGCTCGGCCCGGGACTTTGTCACCGAGCACCGCCGCGAGCCGGACTCAGCGAGCCAGCGTTGACAGGGCGTTGACCAGGCGTTGACCAAGACCGCCCTCGGCCGCGTCCGCGGGCTGCTGCAGCCAGCGGGCCAGCACGCTTTCCAGCTCGTCCAGAGGGTCAGCGGGTCGATCAACGCCCGTGAGGCCATCGTTGAGTCGCTGCACCTGGATTTCCATGCGGCGATGGCTGTCCGCTTCAGGGGACTCCACGCCCGCCAGTATTTCGGCCCGGATGATCAGTTCACGGGGGTCGGAGGCGTCGGTATCGGCAGTTGCCGTGGTCCAGTTCGCGGGCAGGGCGCCGGTGTCCAGGGTGCCGGCGCGGTGCTGGGCCAGCAGAGCCAGCCAGCCGTCAACCCGTTGTGCCTGCCGGGCACTCGAGAGTGCCGCCTGTAACTGTTGCCGGCGGTTCTGCAGCGCGTCCCGCACAGCGGCAGAGAGCGCACCGGCGGGCTGCTTCTGACACGCGCTCAGTGCCTGCTCGATGGCCTCGGTGCCGGCCTGTTCCGGCGGGTTGGCGTCCAGTTCCTCCAGCAGGGCCCGGGCGCCGTTGTCCGCTTCAGCCGACGCGTCCTGGCGTGCCTGCCGCTCGGCGTTGCGCCGGTCGAAAATCTGGTCGCAGGCCTTGCGAAATGCCTGCCAGAGCTTGCGGTCTTCCCGGTGACGGGTAATGCCCACCGCTTTCCACTCGGTCTGAAGGGCCTTGGCCTCGTTCATGGCCTCCTGCAGCGGGGTATGATCGATCAGTGCCTGAGCCCGCTCGACAATGGCCTGTTTGAGGGCTTCGTTACGCTCGCGTTCCGTGTCCAGAGGCGCTTCAATCTGGCGCAGCAGATCATCAAACCGCTTCTGAATGGCCCGATTGTCGCGGAACTCCACAGGCCAGGCCTCTTTCCACTCCTGCCGGGCGGTCTGGTGAATGCGTTCCGCCACTTTCCAGTCCATCTGTGACCAGTCGGCGCCCTCGATAAACCGGGCCAGTTGGTCGCATATGGCCTGGCGCGTCTGCAGGTTCGCCTGTTTCAGGTCGGATTTCGCGTCAAAGTACGCCTTGCAGGGTTCAAAGGCCTTGTCTGAAGCGGCTTTGAAGCGGGTCCACAGGGTCCGATCCGATGAGCCGCCGAGGGTGCGCCATTCGGCCTGCAGTTCCTTGATGCGCTCGGCCTTGGCCTCCGGCTCCATCGGCTGGTCCGCGAGGTATTCCATCTGCTCGCACAGGGCAATCTGCTTGGGCTCAGTGGCGAATCCCTGCCAGTCGCTCAGTTCCCGAAACTGGCCGGCCAACAGCTGCATGCGGGCCTGATGGACGCGGCCATGGCGGGTATCCAGCCGCTTGAAATGGCTCTGCGCGGCTTTCAGGAGCTGCCGGGATTCCCGGAACTGCTTTGCTTCGAGCGCTGCCTCCAGTGAGTCCATCAACGGCAGCAGTTGGTCCAGTACCTCCTGTTGCTCTGCGGGATCGGCGCCGGTGGTCTTCGGAGCGCTGACGGTGCGCACCCGGGCCAGTTGGCGCAGGTCGCTCAGCAGTTCAGGCTGGGGCAGTTCCGCCGGCCAGTCGAGTTCCGCAAGCTGATCGCGTGCGGCGGCCTGATGGGCCTCTGAGGGTGCCTCAAGATCCGCCTCCGCCAGCAGCTCCCGCATCACTGGCGTGAATTGACCCAGGCGTCGGACCGCAGCGATGACGTGCCTCAGCGCCTGCATGTGGGTTTCGTAGGCCTTTTGCTCCTGCCGGGCGACGTCGGTGTCCCGTGTCGCTTCCAGCCAGCGGTTCTCCTGAGTGCGCTGAAGACCGTCCAGGGCGGATACCGAGGGCAGCGCGTCCCCGGGGCGCTTCAGGTCGTCCAGCGTGGTGGCGAGCAGTTCCAGGGTCTCACGGCGTTGTTGCTGCTTGTCCGCGTGCCGGCGCGCTTCGGCGTCGGCGTCGGCCAACGCCTGGCTGCGCTGGCGGCATTGATGAACCGCAGCCAGAAACCGCTGGGCCTGGTCGGCGCTGGCGTTCGGCGCCACGTCCTGCCAGCGGGTTTGCAGGGCGTCCAGGCGGGCCTGGTAGAGGTTGGTGTCTTCGCTGCGGGCCTGGTCCTCGGCCTGGGCGATCAGGGCGTCGATGCGGGCGCGTCGCTCCGCCTCGGCTTCTTCGGCCTGGCGCAGCACCTGGAGCGCCTGCCGGGTAGCCTGGTAGACGCCTTTGTCCCGGCCCTTGGCGTGTTTTTGTACCTGCTGAAGCTGCTCCGGGTCGGTCAGGCGGCCAGCGGCGGCCAGGCGAATCTCTGCGGTGACCCCGTCCATCGCCAGCTCGGCCAGAGCGGTCTGGGAGGGCGAGGCGTTCAGTTGCTGCTGCTGGTGTTCCCGACGCTCATCCCTGGCGCTGGTGTCCGCTGGCGCGGGCGTGGGGGTGGAAGCCGGAGCCCGTGACGGTGAGCCGGACTTGCGGGATTTGAACAGTTTTTCGAGAAACGCAGCCATGAAGGTATCCTGTCGGAATCAGTGCCAGGTAGCGGTGCGCGGGGCACCGGACATCGGCTCAAGCGAGCCGGGTACGGGCATGACGACCGGCGGTCGCCATAAAGGAAATCGGCGGCTAGTCTAGCGTTTCAACGGTCTTGGCGGAAAGGGTCTGCATGGCAAAACAGGAAAATCCGGAAGAACAGCGCCACCGGCTGGCGGCAACGGCGCTGCGGTTACTGGCCCGGCGCGAGCACAGCCGGCAGGAGTTGGTGCTGAAGTTGCGCCAGCGGCGGTTTGATGAGCCCTTGATCGACCCGGTGCTGGATGAGTTTGAGCAGGAGGGCTGGCTGGACGATGGTCGCTTTGCCGATGTCTACGCCCGGCAGCGCATTGATCAGGGGTATGGCCCTCTTCGCATTCAGGCGGAATTGCGGCAACGGGGCGTCGCTCGCGATCCGGAAGTGTTGGAGGCGTTGTCCGAACGTGAATGGTGCGATCACGCCATCCGCGTGCGGGAGCGTCGATTCGGGCTGGCGAACCTTGAACAGGATTGGGATGAAAAAGTGCGCCAGGCGCGGTTTTTCCAGCGGCGGGGATTTACGTCCAGCCAGGTCGATATCACGCTGGCGGCCCGGGCACCGGACGATCTATAGCGTTGGCGGTATGACCGCCAGATCGGGGGGCAGGCTGGCTCTCAGCTCCGTTGAGACCTCGTTGTCGGTCTCGGCGGTGGTCGTTCCCTCGCTTGCCGGTGGCTCACCGTCTCCGGCCAGGCGTGGGGTCGGCTCTTCCGGCGTGGGCTGCACCGGTCGGCGGAGCCGCGCGAGCACGTCGTAATAGCGCCGGATATTCTGAACGTAAAGCACCGGCTCCTGGCCCCGGGCGTAGCCGAAGCGGGTGCGCGAGTACCAGGCTTTCTGTGAGAGCAGGGGTAGGAACTCCTTCACATCAATCCACCGGTCCGGGTTCTTGCCGGCGCCCTCGGCCAGCCGGCGGGCGTCTTCCAGGTGGCCAAACCCGACGTTGTATGAGGCCAGCGCGAACCAGGTGCGGTCCGGCTCGGGGATGCGTTCGGGGATCTTGTCGTGAACCACCTGGAAGTAACGGGCGCCGCCTTCAATGCTTTCTTTAACGTCCAGCCGGTCATTGATGCCGAGGGAGCTGGCGGTGGTGCGGGTGAGCATCATCAGGCCTCTCACGCCCGTGGGAGACTTGGCGTTGGGTCGCCAGTGGGATTCCTGATAGCCAATGGCGGCCAGCAGCCGCCAGTCCATGTTCACATCCCGCGCCTGCGCCTTGAACAGATCCTCATACTGGGGAAGCCGGTTTTCCACGTGGTACATGAAGGTGCGGGCGCCCACGTAGTTGAGCTGGTCCAGGTGGCCGTAGAAACGCTCTGATAGCTGCGCCAGCTCACCCCGGGCTTTCATCCGATCGATCAGGGCGCGAGCGGCGCTTATCAGCGTGTTGTCCTGGTCCTTGGGAAACAGCCAGACCAGCGGGCGGGGCTTACCTACGGTAAAAGCCACGTTCACCTTGGGAAAAAAGACCCGGTTCAGCTCCAGTTCGTTGGACGAGACAATCGCCAGTTTGAAGTCGCCCTTGTCGACCCGGTCCAGGATGCCGGCCGGGTCCAGGCCGGGATGACTGGCCAGGGTCACGCCCTGGTCAAAGGCCCCGAGCCGCGAGAGCACTTCTTTATGGTCGCTGCCGGCTACGGCGTGCAGGGTCTGGCCGGCGAGGTCATCCAGAGAGTCCGGGCGCTCATCGCCCCGGCGGTAGACCACGACGGACTGGGTTTCGATGCCGGTGGGCAGGGTCTGGAAACGATCGTGGAACGATGGGCGGTCGGAAAGGCCGGCCATGCCAATGTGGGCGTAACCGTTGTCCAGTACCGAGAGGATCTCCGTGTTGTCCTCGGCCTCGCGAATTCGCAGATGCACCCCGAGGCTGTCGGCGAGGCGCTTGGCCAGTTCGTAATCGTAGCCGGTGGGTCCGTTGCGCCCCTGGTAATAAATGGAGGGCGCCGTGCGGGTAATCACGTGCAGCGTCCCTTCGTCGCGGATCTCCTGCAGCGAGCTGGGGCGGGCGCAGCCGCCCAGGGTAGCCACCAGGGCCACAGCGACCAGCAGCCCGGCGGTTCGTCGGGCAGTTTGG
Organism: Marinobacter sp. C2H3; assembly: GCF_037080155.1. Lineage (NCBI taxonomy): Bacteria > Pseudomonadati > Pseudomonadota > Gammaproteobacteria > Pseudomonadales > Marinobacteraceae > Marinobacter > Marinobacter sp. C2H3. The sequence continues at coordinate 228,220 of NZ_JBBBNZ010000004.1, forward strand.
AAGATACGCAGGGGGTTGGCCAAAAACCGGGTCTCCAAACGGCGGTGGCATTTGATGATCTCCCGGTGCTCAACGTTTGGTCAACCAGACCCGCGCCGGGGATTGCAAAACAATGTCAAAACCGGGGCCCAGACGGCTGTGGGTAATATCCGAGGGGCGCTGTATCCCGGTTCCGCTTTCAAGTATCATGGCGGCCTTTCAAACGGCCTATGGCACCCGGATTTCCCCCTTTCGCGCGATACAGGTTGATATCATGCTTGAACTTCGCGGCGCTCCCGCGCTTTCCCCATTCCGTTCCCGCAAGCTGCTGTCCCGGATTCAGGACCGGGTTCCCGAGGTCGAGCATGTGTACGCCGAATTCATGCACTTTGCGGATCTCGAGATGGATTTGTCGGAGGGGGAGCAGGCCATCCTGGATCGGCTGCTGACGTATGGGCCGAGTGTTCCGGCCGAAGAGCCGGATGGGGTATTGTTCCTGGTGGTGCCGCGTCCGGGCACGCTCTCACCCTGGTCGAGCAAGGCGACGGACATTGCCCGGAACTGTGGATTGCGCCAGATCCAGCGCATCGAGCGCGGCATTGCCTATTATGTGCGCGCGGGTCGCAAGCTTGGTCTTGCCCAACGCGAAGCCATCGCCACTCTGTTGCACGACCGCATGACCCAGACCGTGTTCCATGAGATGGGTGGTGCCGAGCTGTTGTTCAGCCACGAAGAGCCGCGCACCCTGAACCGGGTTCCGGTGCTGACGGGCGGCCGGGAAGCGCTGGTGAAAGCCAACCGTGAGCTGGGCCTGGCCCTCGCCGAGGACGAAATCGATTACCTGGTCAAATCCTTCAGCGACCTGCATCGCGATCCGACCGACGTTGAACTGATGATGTTCGCCCAGGCGAACTCCGAGCACTGCCGGCACAAGATCTTCAACGCGTCCTGGGACATTGACGGTGAGGCTCAGGATAAGTCGCTGTTCGCCATGATTCGCAACACCTACGAGATGAACAGCGAAGGCGTTCTCTCAGCTTACAAGGACAACGCCTCCGTCATTCGCGGCAGCCGGGGTGGCCGGTTCTTCCCGGACCCGGAAACCGGGGCCTATGGCTACCATCAGGAAGACATTCACATCCTGATGAAAGTGGAGACCCACAACCACCCGACCGCCATTTCGCCGTTTGCCGGCGCGGCGACCGGCTCCGGCGGTGAGATTCGGGACGAAGGCGCCACCGGCCGGGGATCCAAGCCGAAGGCAGGCCTGACCGGGTTCACCGTATCCAACCTGAACCTGCCGGGGGATGCCCAGCCCTGGGAAATCGGTTACGGCAAGCCGGACCGCATTGCGTCCGCCCTCGACATCATGATCGAAGGGCCGATTGGGGGCGCCGCCTTCAACAACGAATTTGGCCGGCCGAACCTGGCAGGTTACTTCCGGACCTACGAAGCCCGCGTGCCAGGGCCGGACGGGGAGGAAGTCCGGGGTTACCACAAGCCGATCATGATCGCCGGTGGCATGGGCAACATCCGTGAGCAGCATGTGGAAAAAGGCAGCATCCCCGTCGGTGCCAAGCTGATTGTGCTGGGCGGTCCGTCCATGCTGATCGGCCTGGGCGGCGGCGCGGCGTCGTCCATGGATTCCGGCAGCAGCCACGAAAACCTGGACTTTGCCTCCGTCCAGCGGGACAACCCGGAGATGGAGCGCCGCTGCCAGGAAGTGATCGACCGCTGCTGGCAGATGGGCGAGGACAATCCGATCTGCTTCATTCATGACGTGGGTGCGGGCGGACTGTCCAATGCTATGCCGGAGCTGGTAAAGGACGGCGGCCGGGGTGGCAAGTTTGAGCTGCGGGACATTCCCAGCGACGAGCCGGGCATGTCTCCTCTGGAAATCTGGTGTAACGAGTCCCAGGAACGCTATGTGCTGGCGGTGGCGCCGGAAAATCTGGAACGCTTCGACGCCCTGTGTCGCCGTGAGCGTTGCCCGTACGCCGTGATTGGTGAGGCAACCGAATCGCACCACCTCGAACTGGCGGATTCCTACTTTGATGATAAACCGGTAGACCTGCCCATGGACGTGCTGTTCGGCAAGCCGCCGCGCATGCACCGCAGCGTGTCCCGGTCGTCCTTCGCCAAGCCAATTTTTGATTCCACCCGGGTGGATCTGAGCGACGCGGTTCGCCGGGTTCTGCGCCTTCCCTCGGTCGGCTCCAAGGGCTTCCTGATCACCATCGGCGACCGGACCATCACCGGGCTGGTGGCTCGGGATCAGATGGTCGGCCCGTGGCAGGTGCCGGTGAGCGACGTAGCGGTAACCGCCAGCTCGTTTGACGTCCGTACCGGCGAGGCCATGGCCATGGGCGAGCGCACGCCGGTGGCCGTGATTGACGCGCCCGCGTCGGGCCGCATGGCGGTCGGTGAGACCATTACCAATCTGGCGGCGGCGCCGATCGGGGCGCTCTCCGATATCCGCCTGTCCGCCAACTGGATGGCCGCGGCGGGTCACCCGGGCGAAGACGAAAACCTGTACGAGACTGTGCGCGCGGTGGGTATGGAGCTGTGTCCGGCGCTGGGCATTACCATTCCGGTGGGTAAGGACTCCATGTCCATGAAAACCGCCTGGGAGGAAAATAACGGTGAATCCAAGACGGTCACGGCGCCCCTGTCGCTGATTGTCAGCGGCTTCGCGCCGGTCAGCGACGTTGCCCGCACCCTGACCCCACAGCTGGTGACCAGCGCCGGTGACACGGACCTGATCCTGGTGGATCTGGCCGCCGGCCAGAACCGTCTCGGCGGCTCTGCCCTGGCTCAGGTGTACGGCCACGTAGGCGCGGTGTCGCCCGACCTGGACGATCCGGAAGATCTGAAAGCGTTCTTCGCCGTCATTCAGGGCCTGAACGCCGACGGTAAGCTACTGGCCTATCACGACCGGTCCGATGGCGGCCTGTTCGTCACGGTGGCGGAAATGAGCTTTGCCGGCCACGTGGGCGTGGACCTGAAGCTGGACGGCCTGGCAGAAAATTCGACCCAGTTTGCCCGTGAGCTGTTCAACGAAGAGCTCGGTGCGGTCATCCAGGTGCGTCGTGATGACACCGATTTTGTCCTCCAGCAGTTCTCCGCCGCGGGTCTGGGTGATCACACCAGCGTGATCGGGACCCTGAACGATGAGGACCGCTTGCGGTTGATGTTCGACGGCGAGCCGGTGCTCGACGAGACCCGTGTGACCCTGCAGCGCCTGTGGAGTGAGACCAGTTATCGGGTGCAGTCGCTGCGGGATAACGCCGACTGCGCACAGGAAGAGTTCGATAACCTGCTGGACGCCACCGACCCCGGGCTCTCCGTCGCCCTGACCTACGAGGTATCAGACGACGTGGCCGCACCTTACATTGCGACCGGAGCGAGACCCCGCGTCGCGGTGCTTCGCGAGCAGGGTGTGAACGGCCAGGTTGAGATGGCCGCGGCCTTTGACCGCGCCGGTTTCGAGGCGGTGGACGTTCACATGAGCGATCTGCTGTCGGGCCGGGTGTCGTTGTCCCGATTCCAGTCCCTCGTGGCCTGTGGCGGCTTCTCGTTCGGCGACGTGTTGGGTGCCGGTGAGGGCTGGGCCAAATCGATCCTGTTTAACGATCGGGTTCGGGATCAGTTTGCCGAGTTCTTCAACCGGGCCGATACCCTTGCCCTCGGCGTCTGCAACGGCTGCCAGATGCTGTCCAACCTGCACGAGCTGATCCCCGGCAGTGATGGCTGGCCGCGTTTCGTCCGCAACCAGTCCGAACAGTTTGAAGCCCGCCTGGCCATGGTAGAGGTGGCGCCATCGCCATCGGCGTTCCTGGACGGCATGGCCGGCTCTCGAATGCCCATTGCCGTGGCGCACGGGGAAGGGCGCGTAGAGTTCGCCGGCAGCGGTTCCGCCGCCAGCCTCGCCGAGCAGGAGTTGGTGGCACTGCGGTACGTGGACAACCGGGGCGCGGTCACCGAGCGCTACCCGTTTAACCCGAACGGGTCCGAGGCGGGCATTACGGGTGTGACCACTCGGGATGGCCGTGTGACCATCATGATGCCGCACCCCGAGCGGGTGTTCCGGGCGGTCCAGTGTTCCTGGCGACCGAACGACTGGCAGGAAGACGGCGCCTGGATCCGGATGTTCCGCAACGCACGGCGCTGGTTCGGCTGATCCGCCATACCGGCCGCCCGGCGATGACAGACCGGTGCGAGGAGTGACACGATGTTGTGTCCACCTCGCACCGGTTTTTTTGTGCCCGCCGGTACCCGTTCAGACTCTGGATTTCAAGCAAAAAAAGGGTGTAAACGGGAGAAAAAATGCTTGACTCAGTGTGGCTTATGCACATTTTGGAAGGGCCGCTGTGCGAACACTGAACAAAAGGCAGGATAGCCGTTCATATTTTATGCTTTGTTTTTAAGTTACTGATAAATATAACATTTGATCGTTGGGCCAATTTGTCACCAATTTAAGGTAAGTGCAGTAACGGCAGGGTTTTGGGGCGTGTTCCCAAAAACTTTCCCCAGAGTTATCCACAGATTTTGTGGGTAAGTATCTAAGCCTTTAATCTGTACAAAAAATATCCTGGAAGGGAGTGTCTTTCATCGTGTTTAAACTGTGCTATTTCGTGCCGGAAAGTCATCTGGAAACCACCAAGCAGGCGCTGTTCGATGCGGGGGCAGGTCGCATTGGGGATTACGAGGCGTGCGCCTGGCAAACCCTGGGTCAAGGCCAGTTTCGGCCGCTGGAAAATAGCCAGCCATTCCTCGGAACCCGGGGCGAGCTGGAAACGGTCAGCGAATATAAGGTGGAACTGGTGTGTGAGGATGGGCGCATCCATGACGCCCTGGCGGCCCTTCGGCAAGCCCATCCTTATGAGGAGCCGGCGTATGACGTGATTCGCCTGGAGGCGTTCTGACGGTGGGTCAGCCGTGCTGGGCCATCGGACGGCGAATATCTTTCTGGTGCAAGCGGTAGGTCTGGGTCTTCATGTCGTCCAGGAACAGCTCCAGGGTTTTGCGAACCGTGGGGAACGACAGTTCGTCCCAGGGGATGTCGTCCACCGCAAACAGGCGGGATTCAAGGGATTCCTCGCCGGCGCCGAACTGGCCGTCGATCAGTGTCGCCCGGTAAAACATGTGCACCTGATTGATATGAGGAACGTCGATGATGGAGAACAGACCTTCAATCTGGACGTTGGCGAGGGCTTCCTCCCGAGTTTCCCGCTCAGCGGCCTCGACGGTCGTCTCAGCGTTTTCCATAAATCCTGCAGGTAGGGTCCAGTAGCCATAGCGGGGCTCAATGGCCCGGCGGCACAGCAAGATGCGGCCTTCCCAGACGGGTACCGTACCCGCCACGATCCTCGGGTTCTGATAGTGAATCGTGTCGCAGCTGACGCAAACGTAGCGGTGGCGGTTGTCGCCTTCGGGAATGCGCTGTTCCACCGGCTGGCCGCATTCACTGCAATACTTCATGATAATCACCGTATACTGACGAGGGTTTTGGTAGCCAGTGTAACCCCACCGGCGGTCACTGTCTTATGGTAACTCAACATCCACCCGGAGCAGTTTCTTGCGAGAGTTTCTCACCCAACGACTGGCGGATTATGCCCCCAGGCAACTTGCCCTGGATTACCCGGAAGCCGGCATTCTGGTGCCGGTGACAGACTCCAGCACCAATCCTGAGATGATCTTTACGCTGCGTTCATCCAATCTGAGCACTCACCGTGGCCAGGTAGCGTACCCTGGCGGCAAGCGGGACCCGGGCGATCCTTCGCTGGCGGCCACGGCGCTTCGCGAAACCCATGAGGAAATTGGCGTGTCGCCGGCAGACGTTACGCTGATCGCGCCCCTCAGCCAGGTGATGTCCCGTTACGGTATTCTGGTAACGCCGTACGTGGGTGTTGTGCCCGAGGGGCTCGATTTCCGGCCCAATCCGGATGAGATCGAAAGCGTGTTCCGGGTGCCGCTGTCCTTTTTCCTTGAAGACCGGCGGGAGCGAACCGACGCCCTGAATTTCCTCGATAATACCTTTTATGTGCCGTGCTATCGCTGGCAGCATTACCAGATTTGGGGGCTGTCGGCGGTGGTTCTGGTGGACTTTCTGAACGCCGTGTACGATGCAGGCATCGATTTACTGGAACCCCCGGAGGGACGCTGAGATGTTTTTCAAGCTGGATGGCAAGGCCCCGGAGCGGGTGGGCGAGGGGCAGTTTGTGGCCCACAATGCGACCGTGATTGGTCAGGTCCGTCTGATGGAAAAAAGCAGTGTCTGGTTCAACGTGGTGATCCGCGGTGACAACGATCTGATTTCGATTGGCCCCGAGTCCAACATTCAGGACGGATCGGTGCTGCATACCGATCCGGGCATTCCACTCAACGTTGGGCGCGGCGTGACGGTTGGCCACAAGGTGATGCTGCATGGCTGCGATATTGGTGATTATTCGCTGATCGGCATCAATGCGGTGGTCCTCAACGGCGCGAAAATTGGCAAGCATTGCCTGATTGGCGCGAACACCCTGATTCCGGAAGGCATGGAAGTCCCGGATGGCTCTCTCGTGGTCGGTTCGCCGGGCAAGGTCAAGCGAACGCTCACTGATGCACAGAAAAAGATGCTTGAGGCCAGCGCGGCCCACTATGTGCAGAACGCGGCCCGTTATCTGAACACCCTGAGCCCCGTAGAGCCCCAGTCATGAGCGTCGGGCGATGGCGGGCGGAAGAGGCGCCGGTGTCGTCACCCTGTGTGAGCATCTGCGCCCTGGACCACAATGACGTGTGCATCGGCTGTCACCGGACGGCGGATGAGATTCTCCGGTGGTCCCGTATGACGAATGACGAACGCAGGGCGGTCCTGCGTGACGTTGCCAAACGAGAAGAAAAGGTAGCCCTCTGAGATGACTGACTCCTCGAACGTACAGATTGGTACGCCCCTCAAGCCCAACGCCTTCCGGGTGCTGTTCTGTGGCGCCGGCGAACTCGGCAAGGAAGTGGTGATTGAACTCCAGCGCTACGGCGTTGAAGTGATTGCCGTCGATCGGTACGCCAACGCACCCGGTATGCAGGTGGCGCACCGGAGCCACGTGGTCGACATGCTCGACGGCGGGGCCCTTCGGGCGATCATCGAGCAGGAAAAGCCGAACCTGATTGTGCCGGAGATCGAGGCCATTGCTACGCCGGAGCTGGTCAAGCTTGAGGCAGAGGGCTATCGGGTGATCCCAACGGCGCGGGCGGTCAACCTCACCATGAACCGCGAAGGCATTCGCCGCCTGGCGGCGGAAGAATTGGGGCTGCCGACTTCGCCTTACCGGTTTGCCAGCAGCCGGGAGGAATACCTGGCCGCGGCCGAGGAAATCGGTCTGCCGTTTGTGGTCAAGCCGGTGATGAGTTCCTCGGGTAAGGGGCAGAGCACGGTAAAGACGCAGGCAGACATCGAGCCGGCCTGGGAGTACGCCCAAACGGGCGGGCGAGCCGGTCGCGGCCGAGTCATCGTTGAGGGGTTTGTAGACTTCGACTACGAAATCACCCTGCTGACCGTACGCCATCGCGATGGTGTGTCTTTCTGCGATCCTATTGGGCATCGCCAGGAAGATGGCGATTACCGGGAATCCTGGCAGCCACAGCCGATGTCACCGAAAGCGCTCGAGCGTTCTAAAGCCGTTGCCGAAGCCGTGGTGAATGACCTGGGTGGCCATGGTGTCTACGGCGTGGAGCTGTTTATCAAGGGGGACGACGTTTGGTTCTCTGAGGTGTCGCCCCGGCCCCACGATACCGGGCTTGTGACGCTGGTTTCCCAGGATCTGTCCGAGTTCGCGTTGCATGCCAGAGCAATCCTCGGCCTGCCCATTCCGGCAATCCGGCAGCAGGGGCCAAGCGCCTCTGCCGTGATTCTTCCTGAAGGGAACTCGGACCGGGTTCGCTTTACTCATATAGAAGCGGCATTGGCCGAGCCGGATACCCAGCTGCGCCTGTTTGGTAAGCCGGAACTGAAAGGCCGCCGTCGGATGGGGGTTACGCTGGCCCGCCGGGACTCCATTGAGGAGGCTCGTCAGGTGGCGATGGCCGCTGCGGCATCCATCCAGGTGGAATGTTAACCGTTTTGTGCAATACTTGATCGGTTGCGTAGGTGGAAACCGAAGCCCTGGAAAATAAATGGAAACGGGGCGTTGACAGTTTCCCGTGGGGCTGTAGAATGCGCACCACTTCTGAGGGACACAGCGCTGAGGCGGGTGTTTCGGG
>NZ_JBBBNZ010000005.1:0-204299 GCF_037080155.1 Marinobacter sp. C2H3
TACCATGATCAAAAACCAGGAATCATGGCGGGGTGAAATGGCTTAATTTATGGAATTGACACCACAGTCACTTGTTACCTTGCCAGAACATTGAGCCAGACACTGTCTATTTTAAGTACATCTAAACGCGATTTCAGTGATGCTGCCGTTTCCTCTATAGGCTCGAAGAAACCTTGCTTCCGAAGTTCGATCGCGCTTCGTTCGTGATAATAATAAAGATTTAACAAATACAATGCTGTAAAGGCATTTAGGACATTGCCTAGATTGGCGTCCCTGAAATTGACGCCGCGATTGTGTTTCACGCCATTATGTTTTTTCCACCAATCTGGCGTAGATAGCTGCTCCCATTCGGAAAATGGCGTCATTGAGAGCCCAAATCTCTGGAAATTCACGGTTTGCGAACAAAGCCCCTTCTTTGACGAAACGATCACTTCAGCATATTCGTTGATTCTTGAGGGATTAGAGCCAGCGTCGAGAAGCTTGCAGTACGCTTTTAGAAGTACATCAATTTCGGAACATATGGCCAAGTACAAGCGTGTAAGCTCTACCGAATAAACGGAAAAGTTCTGTTCAGAGGGTTCTATATACCGAAAGAGCCGATCAATGTCCTCCTCAAACGAGAGGTAGTACTGCCAATAATTAGCTTCCACCATATCTCCTCAGGAAAGGTAACGCCACTCAGCACGCGCGGCTACAGAATGGAGGCGAAGCCGCAATGCAGTAGCCGTCGCTGTGCCTGAGTTTGTTAGGCCAGCATCAGTCGTTGGTCCAGCCAAGCTCTCGGGCATAATTTTTTAACTTCTCCAAAATATACTGAGCCACTGTTGAGCGGTAATTTGATGAAAGGAAATCGCTCTTTCTCCAAGTGTATTCCACGCACTGGACTCGGTTCTCAAAATAAACGGCGTTATCGGGTATCAAGGGACAAAATGAAAGCTTCTCTTCTGCAGTAACTCTTTCAAAAGGGATCTCAGAATCATGAAGAAGGTGATCAATACCGATGGCCATTACTCCATTCAGGTTCTTGTCTTTACCTAGATTAAAACCTGACTCTGCGAGCAGTTGGAATGCGGCTGTAGCTTCGTCGCCCGGAGTGCCTCGCGCTTCAAAACGGGACATTGGCGAGTTTGTAAGAAACTTACCTAGATCGCTTCGCAAAAAATCTCGCACACCTCGGGCTGGGCCATACCGCCGATAACCTGCTTCGTCAAAAAGAGACATCTCACTAGAAAAGTTTCTGATACATGATGCTGCTGTGGTGGGAGGTAAGCAAAGTGCTGATGCACTAAGCTGAACGATAGTTCTGGTCAATAATCCTCTTCTCTGATCCCACCACTTACCGATAACACTTTGCGGGGTTACTGAAATAAGTGAATGACCATCTAAAAGTCCGTATTTTGCGGAGGAGGTGATCTGGGTTAGCACGCCCGGATCAGCGCTTTGGCTCACGAAGACGATAGTGACAGAGACCGGAACTTCTAACTCTGATCGAAGCGCTTGAATTCGTTTGTTGAAGTCTCGCGAAATTCTTCTTAGAAAATCACCGAGGGACCGAAACCTTTGTGGCTCGTAGTCTTCAGGATCGACACCGAGCTCCTCAAGGTGAGGAAGATCGTTGCAAAGAGAGAGCGTATGACGCGCAATTTCTCTCCACATATCATGTGCCGGACCCTCGCAAACCACAGGTAGGTCTACAGAAGCCTCACCCGCGATTCCCACGTACCTGTCAGAAAGAGTGTTAGCCGTTTCAGGGTCTGTTTCTGGCCAAAAGACGACTACCGGAACTCCTGCAGCATTTGTACGCAAAAACCGCTTAATAGCAGCCAGTTCTGCGTCAGAAGGTGGATTATTTTCACGATGATCAATATTGATTGGAATTATCCTAGCGTTATCGGCTGGCAACGATTTAGAAAATTCCTTAACTGCGCGATTTAGGGAGTCAAAATCAAGTTCACCTTCGTACTGAAGCGACTGGGTAAATTCGCCTGGAACCCATTGTGCAGCGTTCATTGCAAAAGTAGTCTTGCCAACCCCAGTTTGTCCGCTGAGAGGGACCAAAACTCCCTCTTTCCGTGTCTTGATCTCGTCAGACAGCACCCTCAGCGTTTCAATATTGGAGTCAGCTGGCTGCACAAGTAGATTGGCAATGTCATCGCCAAGGTGGTCGCGGAGACGCTCGTACCTATCGGGTAAAACGAGTTGATTGAGTATGTGATCCATATATTGTTGGTTTTCTCCTTAATTTGTGTATTGGCTAACGCCAATATTCAGCGGCGGCCTTTGCGTAGCGAAGCGGAGAAAAGGCGGTCCGGTGGAGGCCCTTTAGGGCTGTAACGAACTGGAATGACTTGTTAAGCATTTACAGCTTCTCGGTTTGATATAAGCTCGATTCCCATTTCTCGATATCGCGCCAGCGGGTCTTTACCATCCCAATCCTGTGGCATGCTCTTATTCAAACCAGCCGATTTGAGCATCTGGTCTTCATCCTTGGTGATGAGCGCTATCAGGTTAAGCTGCTGTAGCAAAGCGCGAATTGAAGGCTCATCGACAGTTTCCAATGCGAGTAAATGCCGCTGAAGATAAATGAATGGCACCGCATGATCATAAACCAGCTTTCCTTTCCCAAATGATAGGCCCACCGCAGATCTTGAACGATAATGTGCAGCCGCAGCTTTCGATCCAGCTCTTCGCTCCCACAAAAAGTGGATGGGCTCTCGCAGTGCTTTAGAAAAGGCTGAGGCAGGCATACCCATTGCGCTAACTCGCTGACAATAGCGAACGGCCTCAGCTATTAACTCCAATCGCTTGGACTCACTCATCTCCCTAACTTTCAACAGATAGGCTCCCGACGAACAAATTTGCAGGGCTTTCAGTGCTTAACAGCTTGTATATAGGTCATTCCGATCATTTTCTCTGATCGAATTTAAAAATTACCATATAAGAAAGTAGCGTAAAGCGGTGCTAATTCAAGCCTTTAAACCAAAAGCTCAAAAAAACCACCTGCAAAAACGATCAAAACGCCCACCTACCCAAATATCCCACCCTTTCTGATCACCGCGATCACTTTCTCCCAAAACAAAAAAGGCCCAGCCACTCCCGCAGCCAGGCCTTCCTCACTCAGCGGTCACTACCTCAACCGCACTTGCTGTCCCCACAGGACAAGCAGGTCGCACAGCCGTCCATCACAATCACCGCCTTGGTGCTGCACTTGGCGCACATGGTGGCGTTGGCGGGGTACTCGCTGGCGCTTTCGTCGTTGGTGGCGGCTTTCTGGCTGGCCTCAAACTCGGCGCGTTTTTCGGCGAGGATGCGCTTGGTGGTTTCGCTCATCTCGTCGCTTTCCAGCAGGCCGATGGCCTTCAGGTGCTTCTCGATCACGGCGCCGATTTCGGCCACCAGGGAGGGCATGAACACGCCGCCTTTCTTGAAGTAGCCGCCGTTGGGGTCGTACACGCTGCGCAGCTCTTCCACCAGGAAGGTCACGTCGCCGCCTTTGCGGAATACCGCAGAGATAACGCGGGTGAGGGCGATGACCCACTGGAAGTGTTCCATGGACTTGGAGTTGATGAACACCTCGTACGGCTGCCGGCTTTCATGGTCGGTGCCTTCGTTCAACACGATGTCGTTGATCGTGATGTACATGGCGTGCTCGGCCACCGGCGGTTTGATCTTGTAGGTGGTGCCTAGCAGAAAGTCCGGCCGCTCGATGGTTTCGTTCATGCGAACGGGCTTGGCTTCCACCGGGGCGGCCGCCGGTGCCGCTTGTTCGGTGTCGGCTTTCTTCACGCGGTAGCCGACGATTTTATGATCAATTTTAACGGTCATGGTTGTGTTCCTGTGTGTCGGTTCCCGGATCAGTATTTGCCGTAGGTGCCTTCTTTGAGCGCGTCGAACAGGTTGGCGGCGGTGTGGGTTTCGCCGTCGTACTCGACCTGTTCGTTGCCCTTGAGGGTGACCTTGCTGCCGTCGTCCAGGGTGAATTCGTAAAGGGTGTTCTCAAGGTCTTTCTCTTTTACCAGTACGCCCTGGAAGGCTTCCGGGTTAAAGCGGAAGGTGGTGCAGCCCTTCAGGCCCTTGTCGTAGGCGTACAGGTAGATGTTCTTGAAGTCCTTGTAGGCGAAGTCCGTGGGCACGTTGGCGGTCTTGGAGATGGAGGAATCCACCCACTTCTGGGCCGCGGCCTGGATGTCCACGTGCTGGTCCGGGGTCACGTCGTCGGAGGTGGTGAAGTAGCTCGGCAGCTTCTTGTCTTCGTCTTCGGAGAAGGGCATGGCGCCGGCGTTCACCAGGTGGCGGTAGGCCAGCAGCTCGAAGCTGAACACGTCCACTTTTTCTTTGGTCTTGCGGCCTTCCCGGATGATGTTGCGGGCGTAGTGGTGCGAGAAGCTCGGCTCAATGCCGTTGCTGGCGTTGTTGGCCAGGGACAGGCTGATGGTGCCGGTGGGCGCGATGGAGGTGTGGTGGGTGAAGCGGCCACCTTTCTCGGCCAGCTGGGCCACCAGCTCCGGCTCCACTTCGGCAATGCGGTTCATGTAGCGGCTGTACTTGGCGTGCAGCACCTTGCCCTTGAGCTTGTCGCCCACCTTGATGCCGTCTTCGGCCAGGCGCGGGCACTTGCTCATCATCTTGGGGGTAATCTCGAATTCCTGGTCCATGATCGGCGCCGGGCCTTTTTCTTCGGCCAGGGCGAGGGACTGGCGCCAGCCTTCCACGGCCATTTCGCGCACCACTTCCTCGGTGAACTTCACGGACTCGTCGGAGCCGTAGGGCATGCGCAGCATGGCGAGGGTGGAGCCCAGGCCCAGAATGCCCATGCCGTGGCGGCGCTTGGTGGTGATTTCATGGCGCTGCTCGGCCAGGGGCAGGCCGTTGATTTCCACCACGTTGTCCAGCATGCGGGTGAAGGTGGCCACCACCTTGCGGTACTTCTCGTAGTTGAAGCTGGCCTTCTCGGTAAACGGGTATTCAACGAACTTGGTGAGGTTCACGGAGCCCAGCAGGCAACTGCCGTATGGGGGCAGGGGCTGCTCGCCGCAGGGGTTGGTGGCGCGGATGTCTTCGCAGAACCAGTTGTTGTTCATCTGGTTGACCTTGTCGATCAGGATGAAGCCCGGTTCGGCGTAGTCGTAGGTGCTGGTCATGATGGTGTCCCAGATGAACTGGGCTTTCACCGTCTTGTAGATGCGGCAGGCGACTTTGCCTTCGTCGTTCACCACGTAGCCTTTCTGCACGGGGAAATCCCGGTACAGGAAGCGGGTGCTGTCGGAGAGGTCCAGGCCTTCGTCTTCGGCTTCCTTCTCGGTAACCGGGAACGACAGGTGCCAGTCGTCGCCGTTGCGAACGGCTTCAATGAAGTCTTCGGTGATCAGCAGGGACAGGTTGAACTGGCGCAGGCGGCCGTCTTCCCGCTTGGCCTGGATGAACTCGATCACGTCCGGGTGGTGCACGTCGAAGGTGGCCATCTGGGCGCCACGGCGGCCACCGGCGGAGGACACGGTGAAGCACATGCGATCGAAGATATCCATGAACGACAGCGGGCCGGAGGTGGTGGCGCCGGCGCCGGCCACGTAGGCACCCCGGGGGCGCAGGGTGGAGAATTCATAACCGATGCCGCAGCCGGCCTTGAGGGTCAGGCCGGCTTCGTGGTTTTTCTCCAGGATGTCGTTCATGGAGTCCTGCACGGTGCCGGACACGGTGCAGTTGATGGTGGAGGTGGCAGGCTTGTGGGCTTCCGCGCCGGCGTTGGAGGTGATGCGGCCGGCGGGAATGGCGCCGTTCTGCAGCGCCCACAGGAATTCCTTCATGTACTTGTCGCGGACGCTTTTCTTCTCGACTTCCGCCAGGGCGCGGGCCACGCGCTCGTAGGTGGCTTCGATGTCCTTGTCGACCGGTTCGCCCGTTTTGGTCTTGAGCTGGTACTTGCTGCTCCAGATGTCCAGTGAGGCTTCCTGCATCGGAATTGTTGTGATCACTGCCTGTGCCTTCGCGTTCATTGCCACCCTCGATGTATTCAGTATGTCGCGTTTTGATGGTGCTGTCGCATGCACCATACCCCGGTAAATCTGCGGTCCGGCGGCGCCACGGCGGGCTTGGCCGGCGGTGCCGCTGGTGAATCCTTAACCACTACATGTGGGCTTGTTTTCGCAGGAGTATAACAGGATATAGTGTTCTGTGAAGTCGAGAGAACACTATTGAAGCCCGGCTTGCGGCAGAGAAAATCAATGGGTGAGGGGTTGCTTCGGCGGGAGGCCGCCATTAGTGCGGGGTTGGCGGATTCCGGCAAATCGGGCCCGGTTTTGGGGTGGGGCGGGACGGGGTAGGTTCGCCGCGCGGTCAATAGTTTGTTTGTGCAAGTTATTTTGTGATGCCTGCACGTATCTCCCTGCGACCTGTCGTTACAGTAGAGCAGTGGCGTCGTAGTACGGCAGTGGCCCACAGGATGTGATCACCACGACACAACGATAATAAGGGACAAACCAATGAAAGGCCTGAAACCTTCTTTGCTGGCGCTGTGTGTTGCAGGCGCGCCGCCTGCGGCCATGGCCGAAATCCAGAGCCTGGATGAAGCCGCAATGGGGAACATCACCGGCCAGGCCGGTGTGACCATTGAGCTGGAAACCAAGGTGAACATCGACCGTTTTATCTACACCGATGAGGGTTCACTGGAAGTGAACGACATCTTCGTGGGTGGTGGTAACCGGAACGATTACTTCTCCGAGCTGGGCTTCAACCTCACCGGGCAGGCACCGACGGATCGGATTGACAACCTGCGCATCAACATCGACATCGCCAACGACGGCGATGCCATCATCAACATCCTGCCGATGGCGTTCGGCGCGGTGGATTTCACTGTGGCCACGGGCGCGTGGAACCTGGTGGGTACCGGCGGCAGCACGACCATCCTGGATAACTTCAAGATGGACGCGCTGATCGGCTCCGGCACCATCCGGGTGGACACCGCCACGGACAAGCTGAACTTCAAGTCGTCGTTCGCCATCGACGATATGGACTTTGATGTGCCGTTCCTGGCCATCGGCGTGCGGGACTTCCAGCTCACCGGCGCGGATTACGATCTGTCCGCTCCGCAGCCGCTGGACCTCTTCGCCGAGGTGAACATGGATATCTACAAGGCGCCGAACGCGGCGGGTGTGGATAGCCTGGCAGTGGATCTGCAGTCGTTCACGGCGGACATCCGCATCGGCGGTGTTCTGGTGGGCGGCACGTCCATTGGCTCCATTGCCATGGACAACCTGGCCATCACCAACACGGCGATGCGCATCTACGGTCACTGATCGTTGGTGTGAGGCAAACAAAAACGGCGGAGCCGGTCTGGCTCCGCCGTTTTTTTTGGCCGAATGGCCGGGCAGGGCAGTTAGCCCAGCAGCAAGCTGTCGTCGTCCACTTCCAGGCCGCGCTGTTTCTCGAACAGGCCCAGCAGGTCTTTCACTTCCAGCCCTTCCCGCTCCTTGCCGGCAATGTCGAACACCACCTGGCCCTGGTGCAGCATTACCGTGCGGTCGCCCACGTCCAGCGCCTGCTTCATGCTGTGGGTGACCATCAGCGCGGTGAGCTTCTGCTCGGCGATGATCTGGGTGGTCAGCTCCAGCACGAAGGCCGCGGTCTTCGGGTCCAGGGCGGCGGTGTGTTCGTCCAGCAGCAGGATGCTGGAGGGCGTGAGGCTGGCCATCAGCAGGCTCACCGCCTGGCGCTGGCCGCCGGAGAGCAGGCCCATTTTGTCCCCGAGGCGGTTTTCCAGGCCCAGGTTGAGGGAGGAGAGGCTCTCGCGGAACCGGTCCAGGTACTGCCGTTTCACCGCACTGGTCAGCCCACGGCGCTGGCCGCGCTTGATGGCCAGGGCGAGGTTCTCCTCAATGGAGAGGGTCTCGCAGGTGCCCGCGAGCGGGTCCTGGAACACCCGGGCCACCCGGGCGGCGCGCTTGTGGGTGGGCAGGCGGGTGACGTCCTGGTTGTCGATCAGGATCTGCCCGCTGTCCACCAGCACCTCGCCGGAGAGGGCGTTCAGGAAGGTGGACTTGCCGGCGCCGTTACTGCCGATCACGGTGACGAACTCGCCCTGGTTCACCGTCAGGCTCATGCCCCGCAGGGCCGGGTTTTCCAGCGGCGTCCCCTTGCCGAAGGTCAGTCTCAGGTCGTTTGCGCTGATCATGGGGACTCCTCAGGCCTTGTTTCGGGAGAATTTGGCGGCGATGTTGGTGCGCACCCCCGGCAGTACGATGGCCAGGGTCACCAGCACGGCGGTGATCAGGTTCAGGTCCTGGGCCTGCAGGCCGAGCACGTCCGCGTTCAGGGCGAAGGCAATGGCCAGGCGGTACAGGATGGCGCCCACCACACAGGCAATCAGGGCCCGGAACACGGTGGAGGGCGTCACGATGGCTTCACCGCCGATCAGCGAGGCCAGGCCGATCACAATCACACCCACGCCCATGGTGACGTCGGCGGCGCCCTGGCTCTGAGCGAACAGGGCGCCCGCCAGGCCCACCAGGCCGTTGGAGAGCGCCACGCCGAGCACAATCATGCCGCCGGTAGCGATGCCCTGGGCCCGGGCCATGCGAGGGTTGGCACCGGTGGCGCGCATGGCCAGGCCGGTTTCGGATTTCATGAAGCGCCACAGCAGCACCAGCGCCACTACAATCACGATGCTGAACAGCAGCACGGGCACTTGGTGGTAGGCCAGGCCCAGGTCGTACCAGGGCGTGAGCACCGTGTCTTCGGACAGCAGCGCGATGTTCGGCCGGCCCATCACCCGCAGGTTCACCGAGTACAGGGCAATCATGGTGAGGATGGACGCCAGCAGGTTGAGGATCTTCAGCTTGACGTTGAGCAGGGCGGTGACGGCCCCGGCGGCCATGCCGGCGAGGATGGCGGCGCCGGTGGCAATCCAGGGGTTCCAGCCGTGGATGATCAGCACCGCGGCCACGGCGGCACCCAGGGGGAAGCTGCCGTCCACGGTGAGGTCGGGAAAATCGAGAACGCGGAACGAGAGGTAGATGGCGAAGGCGACGAGGCCGTAGATCAGGCCGGTCTCCAGGGCGCCGAAAAAGGCGATTTCACTGAGCATGGGGTGTTTTCACTGTGACGAACAACGGGCGGGCCCTTGTGGAGCCCGCCCGTTGAGGTGGAACGTTACTTGTCGTTTTTGACGACTTCTTTGGCGTCCTTGATAAGATCGTCCGACAGGGTAATGCCCATTTCCTTGGCAGCGGCCGGGTTTACGTACAGGTCGAGCTGGTCCATGGTTTCCACCGGCATGTCGGCGGTGCTGGCACCGTTGAGGATACGGGCGACCATCTTGCCGGTCTGGCGGCCGTGGTTGTAGTAGTTGAAGCCCAGGGCGGCAACGGCGCCGCGCTCGACGGTGGCGGTGTCGGCGGCGAACACGGGGATGTCCGCGCGCTCACCCACGGAGATTACCGCTTCGGCGGCGCTGATCACGGTGTTGTCGGTGGTCAGGTAGATGGCGTCCACCTTGCCCACCAGGGAGCGGGCGGCGCCCAGCACTTCGGAGGTCTTGGTGGCGGCGGCCTTTTCCAGGGTCAGGCCCCGGGCTTTCAGGCGCTCGTCCAGCAGGTTCACCAGGGACACGGCGTTGGCCTCACCCGGGTTGTACACGGTGCCGATGCGCTTGGCGTTGGGCATGACCCGCTGCAGCATATCCAGGTGCTTGTCGATGGGCAGCATGTCGCTGACGCCGGTGATGTTGGCGCCGGGCTTGTCCAGGCTTTTGACCAGCTTGGCGCCGACCGGATCGGTGACGGCGGAGAACACCACGGGAATGTCGTGGGCGGCGGCGGCCACGGTCTGGGCGGACGGGGTGGCGATGGCCACGATCACGTCCGGCTGATCGCCGACGAACTTGCGGGCGATCTGCGCGGCGATGGCCTGGTTGCCCTGGGCGCTTTCGTGCATCACCTTGAGGTTCTCGCCTTCCTTG
Source organism: Marinobacter sp. C2H3 (assembly GCF_037080155.1). Classification (NCBI taxonomy): domain Bacteria; kingdom Pseudomonadati; phylum Pseudomonadota; class Gammaproteobacteria; order Pseudomonadales; family Marinobacteraceae; genus Marinobacter; species Marinobacter sp. C2H3. The sequence continues at coordinate 9,953 of NZ_JBBBNZ010000005.1, forward strand.
AAGCCTTCATCGGCAAGTTCGTCCTTGATGCCCTGGTACACGGCATCCAGCGCCGGGTGCTCTACAATCTGGGTGATGGCGACGGTTTTCATATCCTGTGCCTGGGCCAGGCCGCTGGCGGCCAGCAGGGAGGTGCCCAGAAGGGAGGCGCCGAGGACGGTGCGCAGTGTCTTGCCAAAGGGGGTATTCAGGGTCCGGAATCTCGTGGTGGCCATGTAACCCGTCTCCAAGTGTGTCAGGGGATAGTGGTGGGTGGTCGGGATCGCGAAAGAGCGTGAGTCTATCACGTTTTGACCCCAAACCTGTGTTGCAATACCCTACGAAAGTCTAATAATGATGCCTATAAAAACACGACAGCGACAGGCTGCAAGTTATAACGATCACAACACGTAACGACGATCATAACGAAAAACAAGGAAGGTCCATGGACAACGTAACCACGCTCCCGCTGGAAATGGTCTATCACTGGGAAAAGGCCAAGGCGAACGCGCTTTACATGACCCAACCGATTGGCGACGGCAAGGTGGTGGAATACACCTGGGGCCGCGCCGTGGACGAAGCCCGCCGCATGGCGGCCTATCTGAAATCCCTGAATTTGCCGGAAGGCAGCCGTATCGGCCTGATCTCCAAGAACTGCGCCCACTGGATCATGACTGACTGGGCCATCTGGATGGCCGGCCACGTCTCCGTGCCGCTTTATCCCACCCTGAATGCCGATACCGTCAGCTATATTCTCGAGCACTCCGGTTGCGAAGTGCTGTTCGTAGGCAAGCTGGACGACTGGGACATGATGAAACCGGGCGTTCCCGAGTCCCTGCGCTGCATTGCCTATCCGCTGAGCCCGCCCAACGATTTCGAATCCTGGGACGACATCATCAGCAAGTACCCGCCGCTGGCCGAGAACACCCACCGCGCCCCGGACGAGCTGGCCACCATTGTGTACACCTCCGGCAGCACCGGCCGGCCCAAGGGCGTGATGCTCAGCTTCGGCAACATGGCGTTCGCCGCCGCCGGCGGTATCCAGACCCTGGGCGTGGGCCCGAACGAGCGCATGCTGTCCTACCTGCCGCTGGCCCACGTGTTCGAACGTACCTTTGTGGAGCTGGGCTCCCTGTACTCCGGTTTCCAGCTGTTCTTCGCCGAGTCCCTCGATACCTTCGTGCAGGACCTGCAGCGGGCCCAGCCGACCCTGTTCCTGTCCGTGCCGCGCCTGTGGGTGAAGTTCCAGCACGGCGTGCTGCAGAAGATGCCCAAGAAGAAACTCGACCGCCTGCTGAAGATTCCGGTGCTCAACCGGGTGATCAAGAAGAAGGTGCTCAAGGCCCTGGGCCTGGACAAGGTCAAGCTGGCCGGCAGCGGCTCCGCGCCCCTGTCCCACGATGTGCTCGATTGGTACCGGAGCCTGGGCCTGGAGCTGCTCGAGGGCTACGGCATGTCCGAGAACTTCGCCTATTCCCACATGAACAAGCCGGGCCGCAGCCGCACCGGCTACGTGGGTGAGGCGCTGCCGGGCGTGGATGTGAAAATCAGCGAGCAGGGCGAAGTACTGATCAAGAGCCCGGCCACCATGATGGGGTACTTCAAGGACGAGGAGAAAACCAAGGAAGCGTTCACCGAGGACGGCTACCTGCGCACCGGCGATAAGGGCGAGATCGACGAGATGGGCCGCCTGAAGCTGACCGGCCGCATCAAGGAAATCTTCAAGACCAGCAAGGGCAAGTACGTGGCCCCGGCGCCCATCGAGAACCGCCTGATGGCCCACAGCGCCATCGAAATGGTGTGCGTGTCCGGTGCCAACCAGACCCAGCCCCACGCGCTGGTGATGCTGGGGGAGGAAGCGCGGCCCAAGCTGGCAGACGAAGCGTTCCGGAAGGATCTGGAGCTGAGCTTCAAGAGCCTGATCCAGGAAGTGAACAAGACCGTCGACCCCCACGAGCAGTTGGCCTTCATTACCGTAGTCAGCGATGAATGGTCCATCGAGAACAGCTTCCTGACCCCCACGCTGAAGCTCAAGCGCAACGTGGTGGAAGACGCCTACCAGGGCCAGGTGGACCAGTGGTACGCCAAGAAGCAGCCGGTGATCTGGCAGTAAGCCGTTACCGGGCCGGTGCCGCTCGTGTGGGCGGCACCGGCCCGACGTTAGTCGCATAGGGTTTCATCCGGGCCAGGCCTAGACTCAGGGTGTCAGGAGGAAGGTATGACGCAGTTGGCCCTGTTTGAAAAACGCATTCACGAGGACATCCCGCTCACCCGCGCACTCGGGGTGCGGCTGAACCATTGGGATGGCCGGGTGCTGGTGGTGTCCGCACCGCTGGCGCCAAACCAGAACCACCAGGGCACCGGGTTTGGCGGCAGCGTCTACTCGGTGGCGGTCACCGCCGCCTGGGGGCTCACGGAACTCGCGCTGGCGGATCTTGGCCTGAAAGGCTCCGTGGTCGTGCAGAACGGCACCATAGACTACCGCGAGCCGGTGACCACCGATTTTTACGCGCTCTGCCGGCTGCCGGGGGATGAGATTCCCGAACGGTTCCGCAAGAGCCTGGCGCGCCACGGCAAGGGCCGGCTGGACCTGAACGTAACGGTGTACCTTGGCGAGCCCACGCCGGAGCCCACAGCGGACCCGGTCGCGCTGTTCCACGGGCGCTTTGTGGTTCGGGATGTGCACTCCCGGCTGAGCCTTTAACTTTCCGGAAGTCCGTTCATGGCAGTAGACGATCGACGAGAACACATCCGCACCGCGATGAGTGCCAAGGTGAAAGTGGTGCACCACACCCAGGGCGAGTTCGTGTTCTCCACCCGGGACATCTCGGACGGCGGCATTTTTGTGGTGGTGGACGAGGCCCCGTTCGAACCGACCATCGGCGATCCGGTGACGGTTCAGGTGCAGGGCCTGCCGGTGCCGGCGCCCGTGCTCGACATGGTGGTGGTGCGCAAAACCAACGATGGCTACGGGCTCCAGTTCGCCAACGACTGACCGGCCCGCGATTCCCGCAAGACACGCTCGAAGGACTGATGCGATGCAATCCGTTCGATGGACCTTTCTGTTGATTCCGGCGCTGCTGTCCGGCTGCGCCAGCTATTACACCCACTACGCCATGTTTCCGGCGGAAAACAGCCAGGGCGATGTGCGCCAGGTGAGGGTGTCCTGGGATACCGCAGAATACCCCGGCTGGTGGGTCCAGCAGGACCAGGCCACGTCCATGAAGGTGGAAACCCAGTGCAGCGAGCGGGTCTGGCGGCTGCGGGATGCCAGCCAGGAAAACGCCGGTGCCTGCGGCGACGGCATTCGCGCCTGTGGCGACGCTGGCCAGGACCGGCGGGTGGTGCAGGTACCTGCCATGGCCCCCGGCGCCTGCCTGGCGGTCAACCCGGAAGACCCGTCCGCCCGGGTGGCCACCGTCGGTGACAGTTTTGAGCTGCTGGTGGCCTGCCAGCCGGTGAAGCCGGTGGTCGGGCAGGGCGACGATGCGGTAAACATGAGCTACCCCCGGGCCTCGGCGGTGCCTTACACCGTGTATGCCCGGAAAGTGCCACGGGGTTCTCTGCGGGCCCGTCCGCCGGCGTTCGACGAGCACGTCTGCGAGCAAAAGTAGTTCCCTTTCCTAATGTGATGCGGGTCACACTGCTACATTCTGTTTCCGCACTCACGATTTCCGTTACGCAATGTTTCCTCGTGCGGGTATTTCGCTACCAAAACGTAATGGACTCTTGCACCGGCCGGCGCACAATGTAAAACATCGAAAAATTTCATCAGGTCGGAGGTGCCCCGTGGGCGTACAACAGCGAAAGGTTGCCGTGCATGATCTGGAGCTGGGCATGTTCGTGTCGGACCTCGACCGACCCTGGCACCAGACACCGTTCCCTATCCAGGGGTTTCACATCCGCTCCCAGGACGATATCCGCGCGCTCGTCTCCCACTGCAAGTGGGTGATGGTGGATGTGGCGGAAACGCGCGAATCCAAGAGCAGCGCCACCGCAGAAACGGGCTCCGTGTTCGGTCGGCGTCCGCGCAAGATGAAAGGCGACCGGGAAGAGCTGAAGCTGCCGCCGCTGCACATCCGTGAGCCGGTCGCCTACGAGACCGTCACGACGCTGAAAAAGGAAGTGAAAACCGCCCGGCACCTGCTGGACGATGCCGAGCTGGCGCTGGATCGCTACGTTAAGTCAGTGGCCAACGGCAGCCCGGCGGACGTTCGGCCGGTGCTGGAGATTACCCGGAAAATGGTCAGCAGCGTGGTGCGCCAACCCGACGCGCTGCTCTGGCTGAGCCGCATTCGCAGTACCGACGATTATCTGTACCGCCATGGCCTGAACACCGCCGTGTGGGCGTTGGTGTGTGGCCGCCAACTGGGGCTGAACGAAGGGCTGCTGAACCATCTGGGCCTCGGCTGCCTGCTGTCTCAGGTGGGCAAGCTGGCGCTGCCGGCGGAACTGCTGAACCAGGAAGGTCACTTTACGGCGGAGGACTATGCGGTTTATCGCACCTACGTGGAAAAGGGCCTTTCCATGCTGGAGTCGTCCGGCCTGTCACGGGCGGTGCTGAGCGTGGTCCAGTGCCATCGTGAGCGGCACAACGGCTCTGGCTTCCCGGAAGGCATTCGGGGCGACCGCATTCCCCTGTTGGCCAAGGTGGCCGGTATTGCCGAATTCTTCGAGTCCCTGATCGCCCCCCGGGAAGGTGGTGGCGAACCGATGACGCCGGCCCGGGCCGTAAGCCTGCTGTACGAGATGCGCAACATCGAGTTCCAGGAAGACCTGGTGGAGCACTTCATCCAGGCCATTGGCATCTACCCGACCGGCACGCTGGTGGAACTGAGCGACGGGCAGCGGGGCGTCGTGGTTAGCCATACACCGGATCGCCGGCTGTGGCCAAAGATCATGGTGATGACGGACGCCGAGCGCCAGCCGCTGAAGTCCGCGCACATCATCGACCTGGCCCGGCTCAACGAAGAGCGGCTGCACGGCGACGCCATCACCGTGAAGGAGTGCCTGCCCCATGGCACCGAGGGCCTGGATCCGGCCCGGTACGACGTTACCGGCGGCGAGTCCCGCTGGGGCCTGGGCCGGTTGCTGAACGGCTGAGGCCGTTCGGCAGGCGCCCGCCAGCGCCCCGCCGGGTTATTCGATCCGCACCCGCAGGGATTTGCGAATCCAACGGTAGGTGTCGTCCGGCCGGAAGTTGATCAGCAACTCGGACGAGCCGCCGGCGTCGCCGCTGACAAAATACTCCACCTGCGCCGTCTGCCAGCTCCAGCTGTGCACCGTCACGTCCACCGGGCGGGTGCTGATGGCTTCAATATCCTGCAACGACGGCGTTCCCCCGATCTTCCGTAACGTGACCGACTTGATCGCGGTGTCGCTGGCGGCAACGTTGGCGATGTCGTCGTCCAGGTAGTAGCGGTTGCCGTAGACGGTGGTGATTGCGTCCAGTTCATGGGTGAGGTAATCCCGGGCGTCTTCGGTGGCAACGTCATCAATGGAGCGTACGGCGTTCAGAATGCGGTCCCGCTTGTTGATAAGATCCTGGCGGTACTCCACGTTCGGATCCCAGAGGGCTTCGTCGTCCGGACGGATGGGCGCGCCGTCGATCTCCGCCTGCGTGGGCGGCGCCTCGCACAGTTCGTCGTCCTTTTCGTAGAAGCAGATCTGGGCCAGCAACTGGTTCGCCGGTGACATCGAGGCCCCGGTGGCGGCAAAGGTCTGGGGCGGCACAGTGAAATCAATGGCGCCCTGAACGTTGGGGAGCGCCCGGTTGAGCTGGTCAATCACCCGCTGGCGGATCTCGATGCCTTCGCCTTCTTTCACGCCTTCGGTCCAGTCGAGGGACATCAGGAACCGGGTGAGGTTCATCAGGGTATTGTTCTGCAGGAGCTGCTGTTCGGTGAGACGGTGAGAGCGGAGATTCTGGCTGTCCACCATGGCGTCGGTCAGTGCGTTGCGGGTGACCGCGAAGAATTCGAGTGGCGTAACGTAACGCTGCGCCGGCACGCCGGACACCAGGGCCAGGTCGCCGACGGCGAACGACAGGGTTTCACCGGGGTAGTAGCGGAACTCGCCCCGGGCGCTGGTGGTGCCGCTCTGGCTGGCGGTCTGGTAGTTCAGGCCGCTGATGCCGTTGGCGTTGACCTGGCCGGTACTGGCGTCGTTGCCGCCGCCACCGCCACCCCCGCCGCAGCCGGCGACGCCAAGGGTGGTCAGCAGCAGGGCCAGGGCGGAAAGTCGTTGCGCGGGTTTCATGCTGGTCGGTGCGTCCACGGTTTGTAAATTGTTGTAACCGCATTATAAGGAGGGTGCTGCAGGCAGTTCGGGATTCCCGTCGCAGTTTGGCGGTTTTCGGGAAACCGGTCCGGGCGGCCTTGAATTTCCCACGCCAGCCACAATACTTAGCCCTCCTGATTCTTTCGTAGCACGCTACCCGATTCTCATCCGTCCGGCGCCCGCCGAACGTGTAGCGCAGCGTGCTGACGGCGACTGTATGACGCAACCCGGGATCACCTATGACCAACGCACTGGAAATCGAGGGCCTGACCAAGACCTACGGGGATGGGTTCAAGGCGCTCAAAGGGATTGATCTGAACGTCAGGGAAGGGGACTTTTTTGCACTGCTGGGCCCCAACGGCGCGGGCAAATCCACCACGCTGGGCGTTGTGTGCTCGCTGGTGAACAAGACCGCCGGGCGGGTCCGGGTGTTTGGTCACGACATCGACACCGATCTGGTCAAGGCCAAGCTGAACCTGGGCGTGGTGCCCCAGGAGTTCAACTTCAACCAGTTTGAAAAGGTGTTCGACATCGTCGTCACCCAGGCCGGCTATTACGGCATTCCCCTGGCAAAGGCCTCGGTCTCGGCGGAGAAATACCTGCGCCAACTCGGGCTCTGGGAAAAACGGGATTCCCCGGCGCGGATGCTGTCCGGCGGCATGAAGCGCCGGCTGATGATTGCCCGGGCCCTGGTGCACGAGCCCAAGCTGCTGATCCTGGACGAGCCCACCGCCGGCGTGGACATCGAGCTGCGCCGCTCCATGTGGACCTTCCTGGAGGACATCAACCGCCAGGGCACCACCATCATCCTGACCACCCATTACCTGGAAGAAGCGGAAGCGTTGTGCCGCAACATCGCCATTATTGACCGTGGCCAGATCGTCAAGCACACCAGCAAGCGGGACCTGTTGCAGCAACTGAGCGTGGAAACGTTCGTGCTGGACACCGAAAAAGACCTGCCGGAAGCGCCCACGCTGGAGGGTGTGCAGTGCCGCCTGAACGGCGACGGCGCTCTGGAAGTGGAGGTGGAAAAAGGCCAGGGCCTGAACGCCGTGTTCGCCCAGCTGGACGCCCTGGGTATCAAGGTGGTGAGCATGCGTACCAAGGCCAACCGCCTTGAAGAACTGTTCCTGCGGCTGGTGGAGGAGAATGCAGCATGACGTTTAACGCACTCTGGGTTGCCTTCAGCACCATTGTTATCCGGGAAGTCCGCCGGTTCACCCGCATCTGGCCGCAGACCCTGCTGCCGCCGGTGGTGACCATGACGCTGTACTTCATCATTTTCGGCAACCTGATCGGCTCCCGCATCGGCGAGATGGGCGGGCTCACCTACATGCAGTTCATTGTGCCGGGGCTGATCATGATGTCCGTGATCACCAACTCCTACTCCAACGTGGTGTCCTCGTTCTTCTCCATGAAGTTCCAGCGCAGCATTGAGGAGCTTCTGGTATCGCCGGTGCCGAACTGGGTGATCCTGGCCGGCTGGGTGGTGGGCGGCATGGCTCGGGGCCTCAGCATTGGTGTGATTGTCACCATTGTCTCTCTGGTGTTTACCCACCTGACCATCCATAACCTGCCGATGATCGTGGTGACCGTGGTCCTGACCTCCGCACTGTTTTCCGTGGGCGGGTTCATCAACGCCATGCTGGCTACCAAGTTTGACGATATCTCCATCGTGCCGACCTTCGTGCTCACACCACTGACCTACCTGGGCGGGGTGTTCTACAGCATCGATCTGCTGCCGGACTTCTGGCAGGGCGTGTCCATGGCGAACCCGATCCTGTACATGGTGAACGGCTTCCGCTACGGCATTCTGGGGGTATCGGACGTTAATCCGTTCGTGTCCCTTGGTATGATTCTGGCCTTCATCATCGTGCTGTCGGCGGTGGCCCTGCGGCTGCTCAAGCGCGGTAAAGGCATCCGCCACTGATTTCAGGAGCCACCATGGCCTTGCACAACGCGCCGCTGGGCACATCCAGCGAATACCCGGACCGTTACGATCCGGACCTGCTGTTCCCGGTGCCCCGGGTGGAGAACCGTCAGCGCATCGGGCTGGAGGACGGCCGGTGGCCCTGGTTTGGTGAAGATCTCTGGCAGGCGTGGGAGTTGTCCTGGCTGCGCCCGGGCGGCGTGCCAGTGGTGGCCTGGGCGGAGATTCACGTGCCGGCCGCGGCGCCCAACCTGATTGAATCCAAGTCGCTGAAGCTGTACCTGAACTCCCTGAACCAGGAGGTGTTCGGCAGCGCCGAGCAGGCCAGGGAGCGCATCGTCGCCGACCTGTCGAGCGCCTGTGGCGCCTCGGTGCGGGTGGATCTTCATAGCGTTGATGAGGCGGGCACGGCGGAAGGGCGGCCGGCCGGTTTCACGTTGATCGACGACGTGCCGCTTGAGGATGTGGTGTACGAGTATGCGCCGGAATCCCTGGTGTGCGAGGGCGGGGAAGGCGATGAGGTGGTGACCGAAGCCCTGTGCTCGCACCTGCTCAAGAGCAACTGCCCGGTGACCGGCCAGCCGGACTGGGGCACGTTGCTGATTCGCTACACCGGCCGCAGGATCGACCGGGCCGGACTGCTGCGGTACGTGGTGAGTTTCCGGAACAAGCAGGATTTTCACGAGCACTGCGTGGAGACGGTGTTTACCGATCTGATGGCCCGGTGCCAGCCGGAGTCGCTCACCGTGTGCGCCCGCTACACCCGACGGGGCGGGCTGGACATTAACCCCTGGCGCAGCACGACGCCGGACGCCAGTCCCGGGCCTCGGCTGGTGCGTCAGTAACGGGCATCAGCTCAGCCGGGAGGTTTCGGAGGAGGTCGGGGAGTCGGCCTGGGCGTCGGCCCGCGGGTCGGAATCGGGCAGATCGTCTTCGGAGCGCAGTTTGTCGGCGGCGTCTTCCAGAGCCTGGAGGATCGCACGGCGCTCTCGCTCGGTGATCTTGTCGGAATCCAGGTACATGGCAAACCCGCTGTGTTCGTGCTCCATGAAGCTGCGGTTTGGCCCCAGATCCCGGCGGAAATCCACCACCTCGTAGATGGCCACCGGCTTGGCAAAGCCCTTGACGGTGATCTCGCCCTTGTCCCGGCACATGATCCGGTCCTTGATCAGCGAGAAGGTCTCGTAGGAAATCAGGATTTCGCCGGGCTGGGCCAGGGATTCCAGACGACTGGCCAGGTTCACTTCTTTTCCGATGATGGTGTAGTCCATCCGGTTTTCGGCGCCGAAATTGCCCACGGTGGTGTAGCCGGTGCTGATGCCCGTGCGGATTTCCAGCGGCGTCTTGATACCCTGGCTGCGCCATTTCTGCCGCATGATCTTCATCAGCTTGCGCATCTCGATGGCCATGGATACGCAGGCGAAGGCGTCCTCCCGCTGGCCCCGGCTGGTGGGGTCGCCGAAGAACACCATGATGGAATCGCCCACGAACTTGTCGATGGTACCGCCGTAGCGCAGGGCCACTTCAGACATCTCGTTGAAGTAGTGGTTCAGAAGCTCGGTGAGGGCCTCGGGTTCCATTTCCTCGGACAGCTCGGTGAAGCCCTTGATGTCCGAGAAGAACACCACCAGCTTTTTGCGCTGGGTTTCCAGGCGGACATCCCGCTCCCCGGTAAAGATGGACTGCCACACCTGAGGCGACAGGTACTTGGACAGTTTGTGGGAGAGGGCGATGGACTGTTCCCGCTGGTTCTGGATCTGGGTCTTGGCCAGCATCAGGGCCCGGGCCTGCTGGTGGGAGTAGAAGGCGGTCACACAGATGTACAGCCCGGTGGACAGAATGGCCGCCACGCTGGTCAGCAGCGGCGACTGGAAGGTCTCGGCGGGCCCGACGATGGCCAGGGCAATCACGGCGGCGATGGCCATCAGCCCGGTGCCGAAAAGCCACTGGCGGATGCCGCCCACCATCAGGCAACTGAACATCAGCATCAGCACCACGGAAACCGACGGAACGGCCACCAGCCCGGTGCACCCGATAAATCCGCCGCCGATCAGGCAGTCCACCAGCAGCATTTTATGGCGAATGCGGGACGAACGACGCAGGAAGGTTTTCCGGGTCAGGCCGTAGACGACATGGGGCCAGAGCAGGGCGCCGGCGAGCAACCAGAGCAGCCAGTGGGCAAAGCTTTGCTGGATAACCCCGATGATGATGATGGCGGCCGTGGCGGTGTAGGCAAGAATGCGGCCGCTGTAATCCGGCATCGGCGGGATCGCAATGGCGTCCCCCGACAGCTCACCGGTGAGGGTGCGGGTGGCGCTGCCAGCGCTTCTCAAGTCCGTTTGGGCGCTCATCATGTCAGAACCGGATCCGACCGGTCAGCATATCCCGGAACATGACCCAGTCACCCATCAGGCTGTACAGTGGGTGGCGGAACGTGGCCGGGCGGTTTTTTTCGAATTTGAAGTGACCGACCCAGGCGAAGCCGTAGCCAATCACCGGAATGGCCAGCAGCCACAGGGGTTGGGCGGTACCGAGGGCATACAGGGCAACCGCAATCACCAGCGTGCTGCCCACGAAGTGCAGGCGTCGGCAGGTAACGTTACTGTGCTCTTCCAGATAGTACGGATAGAATTCCGAAAAACTGCGAAAGGTCTGTTTGTCCGTCATCGTGCTGCCATCGTGATTTGTCGTTGTTTGGCAAGGCGGCCTACGACTAAAGGATAACAGTATGACACAGATCTCACAATCTGCCTGTAAAGCGGCTCGACATACCCGCGCAAGTGCGCTTCGGATGTCCGTGCAGCGCTCCGTGATGGCGATTGCGCCGTGTGCCTTCGTGCTGGATTCATTGAACACAAGAGAGGCTGTATGACGTCTGCAACCGTCGCTTTTTCCGTAACCGATTTTCTGCTGTCCCGCGCCTCGGAGCCTCGGCTGACCGAGCCGGCACCGGGTCCGGCGATTCTGGCCCGGGCGTTTGCGTGCGCGGCGCGAACGCCGGATCACGCCCTGCTGCGGCCCTGGCGCTATCTCGTGGTCGAGGGCGACGGCCGGGATCGGCTCGGTGAGTTGCTGGCCAGCACCGCCCCGGCCGACGACGAGGCCAAGCAGGCGAAACTGCGCAAGGCGCCGCTCCGCGCCCCGATGGTCATCGTTGGCATTGCGTCGCCAACGCCCCACCCGAAAGTCCCCGAGGTGGAACAGGTCATGTCGGCGGCCGTGGGCATGGGCTTTCTCGAGCTGGCGCTGGCGGATGCCGGCTTTGGTGTCATGTGGCGCAGTGGAGACGTGGCCCATCATCCGGACGTTCGAAAAGGGCTTGGGTTGGCCGAGGGCGAGACCATCACCGGCTTCCTTTATGTGGGCACCGTGCTGGAGGCCAAGCCGCCGGTGCCCCGGCCGGAGCCGGAACGGTTCGTTCGCCGCTGGCCGGAGGACGGCCCACTGTAATCCCGCCATCGTTCGGAGGGCCGCCTGGCCGGCCACCGGGCGGATGAGGCAGGGGTTTGCCGCCTTCCGCCGCCGGGCCGGTCGGCCCCGCGGTTTTTCGGCTTCCCCGGGCCCGAAAAGCCGGCTTCCGCGAACCATTCCATTCACCACGCCCTGCCGCCAAACCTTGCCTCCAAACTGCGCCGCTACTGGCTTTCCAGAGAATTCGATGGTGCCGGCGCCCGCCGCACCGTGATCACTTCGGATCTTGGCATCAGGATTGCTTTATCCCTTCCAGAGACTTCGACCGGCAACCCATGCCCGGTTGCAACGGATCATGAGGAGAACGGGATGGCGATTTCCTTCGACAACGCCCTCGGCATTCACGAGCGGGCCCTGCAGGTTCGGGTCCAGCGCGCGGAAGTGCTGGCCAACAACCTGGCGAACGCCGATACCCCGGGCTACAAGGCGCGGGACATCGACTTCCGGGCCATGCTCCAGCAGGCCAACGAGTCCATGAGCGGTCTGGCCATGGAGCGTACCAACAGCGCCCACCTGTCCGGCGGTTCCGGTGGTGGCGACGGCGACCTGCTGTACCGGAATCCATACCAGCCGTCCGTTGACGGCAACACCGTGGATGCCCAGCAGGAGCAGGCGCGGTACATGCGCAACGCCATGGACTTCCAGGCCAGTTTCCAGTTTCTCAGCAGCAAGTTTGCCGGCCTGACCAAGGCCCTCAAAGGTGAGTAATCCGGGGTTCCGGGTTCAAGGAGACAGTTATGTCATTGGGTAGCATTTTTGACATCGCCGGTTCCGGCATGACCGCCCAGTCCCTGCGGTTGAACACCACCGCCTCGAACATCGCCAACGCGGAAACCGCCAGTTCCAGTACCGGTGAAACCTACCGGGCCCGCAAGCCGGTGTTTGCCGCCATCCAGCAGTCCATGCTGGACCCGGAGCGGCAGGGGTTTATGACCCAGGGCAACGAAGGCCCCGGCGCGGGCGTGCAGGTGGCTGGAATCGTCGAGAGCGACGCCGAGCTGCAGATGCGCTACGAGCCAGACAACCCCGCGGCCAACGAAGACGGGTACGTGTACTACCCGAACGTGAACGTGGTGGAGGAAATGGCGGACATGATGTCTTCATCCCGCAGTTTCCAGATGAACGTGGATGTGATGAACACGGCCAAATCCATGATGCAGCGCATTCTGACGCTGGGTCAGCAGTAACGGGCGGGGAGCAGGATCATGAGCGCCATTAACGCAACGGATGTATCGGATGTCCTTGGCCAGTACCGGGCCAAAAATGCATCGTCCGGCCAGGGCAGCAGTGAACTGGGCCGCAACGAATTCATGGATCTGATGCTGGCCCAGCTGAAAAACCAGAACCCGCTTGAGCCCCAGGACAACGGTGAATTCATCTCCCAGCTGGCCCAGTTCAGCTCCCTCCAGGAGATGCAGAACCTCTCGAGCACCGTGGACGACGTGGTCGGCCAGTTCCGGTCCTCCCAGGCCCTGCAGGCCTCGGCGATGGTGGGCAAGAGCGTGCTGGCACCGTCCGGGGTTGGCCTGCTGGGTGCCAGTGGGCAGCTGACGGGTGCCATCGAGGTGCCGGCGTCCACGGGTGGCCTGAAGCTGTCCGTGGCCAACGCCTCCGGTGAGCTGGTGCGCCAGATTGACCTCGGCAGCAGCCCGGCCGGCGTCACCAGCTTTACCTGGGACGGCAAGGATGGCAACGGCAACGCCTTGCCGCCCGGCCGCTACCAGATCATTGCCGAAGGGTCCTACCCCGGCGGTACCGAACAACTGAACACCATGGTCAGCGCCAACGTGGACAGCGTCTCCCTCGGGCAGGGCGGCTCCATTACGCTGAACCTGGCGGGCATGGGCTCCATCGCCCTGTCCGATGTGAAACAGATCAACTGAGCGCGGTCGCGGACCGAGAGGTGAATCATGGCATTTAATACCGGATTGAGCGGCCTGCGGGCGGCATCGGTGGATCTGGACGTGACCGGCAACAACATTGCCAACGCCAGTACCGTCGGCTTCAAGGGCAGCCGGGTGCAGTTCGGCGACCTCTACGCGAACGGTTTCCTGAGCTCCGGCACCAACCCGGTGGGTGACGGTGTGCGGGTGCAGGACATCCAGCAGTCCTTCGGCCAGGGCAACATCAGCTTCACCGACAACGGCCTGGACATGGCCATCAACGGCGATGGCTTTTTCATCCTGAGCAACAACGGCGAGGTACGCTACTCCCGGGCCGGCCAGTTCAACATTGATAAAGACGGCTTCGTTGTTAACAACCAGAACATGAAGGTTCAGGGCTATACGGCGGACGACGATGGCAACCTGTCCGGCGTTCGTGGGGATATCCAGATAGCCACCGGCAACCTGGCGCCCCGGCGGACCACCAACCTGCAAACCGACGTGAACCTGGATTCCCGGCAGAGCGTGCTGGAAAAGCGCGTGCGCGATATCGGCCCGTTGGGTGTCGGCACGATCGCCGGCGAGACGTTCGCGTTCCAGTACGCCGACGGCACCCCGGACTACAGCGTAACCATCCCAGCCGCCTCCAGTGCAGCGGAGGCCGCCGCAGCCATTGACAATGCGCCCGGTGTCAGCGCCTCGGCGACAACGACCGCCTTGCTGCCCACCACCCTGAATAACGCCTACATTTCCGGCGCCAGCCCGTTTTCCTTCAGCCTGTCCATTGGCGGCGCTCCGCTGGCCCTGGACACGTCAGGTGTAAACTCGCTTCAGGATCTGGCCGACGCCATCAACAATTCCAGTGAGACCACCATCTCCGCGTCCGTGGTGGACGAGGGCTCGGGCCCGCAGCTGCGGGTGATCCAGAGCCGTGGTGAAAACCTGGACTACTCCTTCAACGATGGTTCGGGTGCCACCACCGGTACGGTGCAGGGCGACGTGAACGTCACCACGGATCGCACCATCACCGGCGTGGCCGCGACCAGCGGCGGCACCGATTTTGCGGATGCGTTTACGGCGTCGCCGATTCGCATCACCAACGCGTTCAACCCGATCGACCAGCGCACGTACAACCACGCCACCTCCACGACCATCTATGACAGTCTGGGCAACTCCCATGAGCTGACCCAGTTCTACGTCAAGGAACCGTCGCCGGGCAACGGGGTGGGCCAGAGCCAGTGGTCGATCTATCTGCAGATCGACGGTGAACTGGTGGCCGGCACCGACCAGCAGCCGTACACCGCGCTCTTTGACCAGGACGGCCAGCTGCAGTCGATCAACGGCGACCCGAACGGCGAGATCGTCGTGACCGACTGGGTGCCCAAGGACGATAGCGGCGCGCCCAACGGCGCGGATGGCCCGCCGGCGGATCCGACCAGTGTGGTGAGCCCGATTCCCGAGCCGCCGACCAGCTCGGCGTTTGTGGTGGATCTGGGCAATACCACCCAGTACGGCGCCGCGTTTGGCGTCAACGACCAGCAGCAGAACGGCTACACCACCGGTCGCCTCTCTGGCCTGGACGTGTCGGATCAGGGCGTGGTTTTTGCTCGGTACACCAACGGGCAGTCCAAGTCCCTGGGGCAGGTGGCACTGGCGTCCTTCAACAACACCGACGGCCTGTCGCCGGCGGGCGACACCACCTGGGTGGAAACGTTTGAATCCGGCCAGCCCATCATTGGCAAGCCGGATACCGGCACCCTGGGCTCCATCAAGGCCAGTTCGGTGGAGGAGTCCAACGTCGACCTGTCGGCAGAGCTGGTGAACCTGATCATTGCCCAGCGCAACTACCAGGCCAACGCCAAAACCATTGAAACCTCCGATGCGGTCACCCAGACCATCATCAACCTGCGGTAATTCCCTCCCACAGGCGCTTTAGCGGACATGGCACAACTCCTGCTTAGAATAGACTGAACGTCATTATTCCGGCAGGAGTTTGCCATGGACAAAGCGCTCTACATCGGTATGTCCGGGGCCAAGCAGAACATGCTGTCCCAACGGGCCCACGCCAACAACCTGGCCAACGTCAGCACCACCGGCTTCAAGCGGGATTTCGCCCAGGCTCGCAGTATGCCTGTGTTTGGCGAGCACTTTCCCACCCGCGCCTACGCCATGTCCGAAAGACCCGGCACGGACCTCTCTGCGGGCCCGCTGATGCAGACCGGCCGGGACCTGGACCTGGCCGTTCAGGGCGACGGATTGATGGCCGTGCAGAACCGGGCCGGCCAGGAAGTGTTCACCCGTACCGGCAGCCTCCAGGTGGACGTGAACGGGCTCCTGCGCCTGCCCAGCGGCGAACTGGTGCTGGGCAATGGCGGCCCGATTGCGCTGCCGCCGTTTGACAAGCTCGACATCGGCGAAGACGGCACGATCTCCATTGTTCCCAGGGGCGCAGGCGCCGGCCAGGTGGTGCAGATTGACCGCCTGAAGCTGGTGAATCCCCCCCGGGACGCGCTGGAAAAAGGCGAGGACGGGTTCCTGCGGCGCAAACCGGACCAGGCCGTCGGTGGCGTTGAGCCACCGGACGGCACGGTGCGCGTGGCCTCCGGCTTCCTGGAAGGCTCCAACGTGAACGCGGTGGAAGAGATGATCGACAACCTTCAGCTGTCTCGCCAGTACGAGATGCAGGTGAAGGTGATGCGGACCGCCCGGGACAACTCTGAGGCAACGGCACGACTGTTGCAGAATCTGGGTTAACGACGACATAACCGGCTCCGGGGCGGCGAAAGCGGCAAACCATCGCCGCCCCGGGCATCGCCACAGGCGAGGAGAAACACCATGAATCCAGCACTTTGGGTAGCCAAGACCGGCCTGAGCGCGCAGGACATGAAACTGTCCACCATTTCCAACAACCTGGCGAACGTGAACACCACCGGGTTCAAGCGGGACCGGGCTCAGTTCCAGGATCTGCTGTACCAGATTAAGCGTCAGCCGGGTGGGCTCAATACCCAGAACACCGAGCTGCCGTCTGGCCTGCAACTGGGCACCGGTGTCCGGGTCGTGGGCACCACCAAGCAATTCTCCCAGGGCAACCTTCAGATTACGGACCAGCCGCTGGACATGGCGGTGAACGGCCGTGGGTTCCTGCAGGTGGAAACCCCGGACGGCCAGATCGCCTACACCCGGGACGGCCAGTTCCAGTTGAACTCCGATGGCGATGTGGTCACGCCCAACGGCTTCCCGCTGGTGCCGAACATCAACGTTCCGCAAAACGCCACCAACCTGACCATCGGCAAGGATGGCACGGTAACCGCCGTGGTGGACGACCAGGCCGCGCCCATCAATCTCGGGCAGATCACCCTGGTGGACTTCATTAACCCCCAGGGGCTGCAGGCCATCGGGGATAACCTGTTCAAGGCCACCAACGCCAGCGGTGATCCGGTGGAAGGTGAGGCGGGCTTGAACGGGCTGGGCTCCATCGAGCAGGGCCAGGTGGAGGCGTCGAACGTGGAGGTGGTGCAGGAGCTGGTGGACATGATCACGACCCAGCGCGCCTACGAGATGAACTCCAAGGTGGTCTCCACCGCGGATCAGATGCTTCAGTTCCTGACCAACAACATTGGTTAACGGGCCGGGTGGCCGGGAAGGTAGTGTGATGGTTGAGCCGAAAATGACAGCGAACCGGGTAGGCCAGCGGGCCCGTGCGCTGGCCACCGTTGGTCTGGTTCTGGTTTTGGCCGTGTTGCAGGGCTGCGTGGCCATGACCCGGCCCCGGCCGGTGCCGGACGATCCGGCCTACGCGCCGGTCGCCCCCCAGGCCATGATGCCCCGTGACCCGAATTCCGGCGCCATTTTCCAATCGGCGCGGAACTACGATTTCTACGGAGACACGACCGCCCTGAACGTGGGCGACGTGCTGACCGTGACCCTGCAGGAGTCCACCCGGGCGAGCAAATCCCAGGACACGGACATCAAGAAGGAAAACAACATTTCCCTGCCGAACCCGACCATCCTGGGCCGGAACAAGCTTGGGCTGACCACCGATCTCGACAACAAGCGGGATTTCAAGGGCCAGGCGGGCGCCGACCAGAGCAACAGCCTGAACGGCAACATTACCGTGACGGTGACCGAAGTGCTGCCCAACGGGGTACTGCGCATCCGGGGCGAGAAATGGCTGTCGCTGACCAACGGTGACGAGTACATCCGCCTGACGGGCCTGGTGCGGCCGCAGGATATCCAGCCGGACAACACGGTCGCCTCCAACCGGATTGCGGACGCCCGCATCGGCTACGGCGGCACCGGTGACCTCGACCAGGCCAATCGAATGGGCTGGGCGTCCCGGTTCTTTAACAGTGAATGGTGGCCGTTATGAGTCGGTATTTCTGGCGCGGAACGCGCGTAATGGCCTGTCTGCTGGCCGTCGCCCTGGTGTCGGGGCCGGTGTTGGCGGATCGGCTCAAGGACCTGGCGCGGGTGAAGGGCGTGCGGAACAACCAGCTCGTGGGCTATGGCCTGGTGGTGGGCCTGGACGGCTCCGGTGATTCTGCCCCGTTCACCAACCAGACCTTCCGAAACATGATGAACCAGTTTGGCATCACCCTGCCGGACGGGGTCAACCCGAACACCAAGAACGTGGCGGCGGTGACCATCAGCGCCACCCTGCCGCCGTTCGCCAAGCGCGGCCAGGAAATCGACATCACGGTCTCGTCCATTGGTAACGCCAAAAGCCTGCGGGGTGGCACGCTGCTGATGTCACCGCTCAAGGGCGCGGACGGCCAGATCTACGCCATGGCCCAGGGCAACCTGGTGGTGGGCGGCTTCGGGGCGGAGGGGCAGGACGGCTCCAAGATCACCGTGAACATTCCCAGCGTGGGCCGGATTCCGAACGGCGCCACCGTCGAGCGGGAAGTGTCCACGCCGTTTGATCAGGGCGACACCATTACCTTCAACCTGATGAACGCGGACTTCACCACCGCCCGGCGCGTGGTGGAAGCCATCAACAGCACGCTGGGGCCGGACATGGCCTATGCCCACGACGCCACGTCCATTTCCGTGCGCGCCCCCCGGGATCCGTCCCAGCGGGTCAGCTTCCTGTCGATCCTGGAAAACATCAACGTGGACCCGGCGGAAGAGGCGGCCAAAGTGGTGATCAACAGCCGGACTGGCACCATCGTGGTGGGCCAGAACGTGCAGGTCAGCCCGGCAGCGGTCACCCACGGCAGCCTGACCGTGACCATTCAGGAAAACCCGAACGTGAGCCAGCCCAACCCGCTGTCCCAGGGCCAGACCGCCGTGACCCAGGACAGCCAGATTGCGGTGACCCAGGGCCCGTCCCACATGTTCAAGTTCGGGCCAGCGGTCACCCTGAACCAGATCGTGGAAGCGGTGAACCAGGTGGGCGCGGCCCCGGGCGACGTCATGGCCATTCTGGAAGCTCTCAAGCAGGCCGGCGCGCTGCGCGCCGAGCTGATTGTGATCTGAACGGACCCGCGGGAGTGCTGAGCGATGCAGGATAACCGGATTGCGCAGGCCCAGGTCTACACCGACCTGCAGGGCCTGAACGCCCTGAAAACCGAGGCCCGGCACGATAAACAGGCAGCCCTGCGGCAGGTGGCGAAGCAGTTCGAGAGCTTGTTCCTGGCGGAAATGCTGAAATCCATGCGCAAGGCCGGCGACGTGCTGTCCGAAGGCAATTACATGAACAGCCAGCAGTCCAAATTCTACCGGGACATGTTCGACAAGCAGCTGAGCGTCACCCTGGCGGGCAATCAGGGCACCGGCCTCGCCGATGTCATGGTGCGCCAGCTCAGCCAGCAGATTCCCGGTATGCAGCCGGACGGCCAACCTCTGGCGGCCCATCGGGCGAGCTTGGCGGATTACCGCCGTTCCGCCATACCGGTATCGCCCCAATTGCCGGAGCAGCTCAACCGCGTGCGTGCCCTCGAGGCGCCGTCATCCGTGGCGACAGACACAGCGGCTCAGGCTGCGGCTCCGGAGGCGGTCGCGGGCGATGCGCCCACGTTGCCCGCCCGTTTCGACTCGCCGGAGCAGTTTGTCCAGACGCTGCTGCCGTTGGCCCGCCGGGCCGCCGGCGACAGTGGTATTGATCCGCAGGTGATGGTGGCCCAGGCCGCCCTGGAAACCGGCTGGGGTAAACACATGATTGAAGGCGAGGGCGGTCAGCCCAGCCACAACCTGTTTGGCATCAAGGCCGATGCCCGCTGGGCAGGTGGCTCGGTGGCGATCACTACCACGGAATACCGCAATGGCTTGCCCCTGAAGGAGCAGGCGGATTTTCGCGCCTACGGTAGCTACGAGGACAGTTTCCGGGATTACGTGGATTTCCTGCAGTCCAACCCCCGTTACCGCGATGTGCTGGCGGCGGCGGATCAGCCCCGGGAATTTGCCCGCCGGCTGCAACAGGCCGGTTACGCCACCGATCCGGCATACGGCCAGAAGATTCACAGCATTCTGGGGCGCAGTGCCCTGATGACGGCGACCGGTGGCGAGACGCCGCCCGAGCGTGAGGAATAACCACCATGTCGAGCCTGATCAATATCGGACTGACCGGCATCATCGGCCACCAGACCGCGCTGAACACCACCGGCAACAACATCACCAACGCCAATACGCCGGGCTATAGCCGCCAGGAAGTGCAGTTCAGCACCCAGCCGGAGCAGCGCACGGGTGCCGGCTCGATTGGCAGCGGCGTCAATGTGGACAATATCCGCCGCCTGGCCAGTGAGTACCTGGTGCAGCAGGTGCGGGAAGACACCTCGCTGAGCGGCGAGCAGGAAGCGCTGAACACCGAGCTGACCCGCCTGGACGATCTGCTTGGCGGCGAATCCACCGGCCTGAGCAGCGCGTTGAACAATTTCTTCGCGGCGCTGCAGAATGCCTCCGAAGACCCCACATCGCTGCCACAGCGCCAGCAGATCCTGAGCGAGGCGCAGCAGGTGGTCAACCGGTTCCAGGGCATCAACGAGCAGCTTATCCAGCAGCGGGAATCGGTAAAAACCCAGGAGCAGCAGGGCGTCAAGGATGCCAACACCCTGCTCAAGAGCATCGCCGACCTGAACCTGGCGATTTCCGAATCGCCGGGTCTTGCCCAGGGCAAGATGCCGAATGAGTTGCTGGACCAGCGGGACGAAAAACTGCGCCAGCTGTCCGAGCTGGTCAGCATTCGGGTCAGCGCGGCGGATGGCGGGCAGGTCAACGTGTCGCTGAACAACGGCCTGGCCCTTGTGGTCGGCAACAATGCGGCGGAGTTTGGCACCCGTGAGAACGCGGCCGACCCCACCCAGCTTGAGTTTACCCTGCAATCCGGTGGCCGCACCCTGGTGGTGGACGATCAGATTGTGGGCGGCAAGCTCGGCGGTCTCCGACGGTTTGAGACCGAGGGCCTCAGATCGGCCTTTGAGGACCTGGGTAACGTGGCACTGGCGTTGTCGGCCGAGATCAACCACCAGCACGAAATCGGCATGGACCTCGAGGGCGACCTTGGCGGGCTGTTCTTCACGGACATCAACGATCCGGCGGTACAGAACAGCCGGGTGATTGCCAACGCCAATAACCAGTCGCCGCAAAACACCCAGCTGGCGGTGGAGATCACCGACACGGGTGCCCTGCAGGGCGGCACTTACACGCTTCAGTTTGGCAACAACGGCAGTTACGAGGTGCTCGATGGCACAACCGGCGAGGTCATCAAACAGGGGCGGCTGCCCAATGATCCAAAAGCCGAGATCAACCTGCCTGGCTTCAATATCCGCTATGAAAGCGGCAGCATCAACGCCGGTGACAAGTTCCTGATCCAGCCCAGCCGGAACGCCGCCGCCAATATGGGGCTGGTGGTCCGGCGTGAGGAAGACCTGGCGCTGGCCAGCCCCATTCGCGCCCTGACCGGGGCGGTGACCAGCGCGAACCCGCTGGCGGTTGCGGACACCAACAAGGGCACCGGGATCATCAATCAGGGCACCATGCTGAACGTGCGCAACCCGCTCACCAACAGCCCGCTGCCCGGATTTACCCAACAGCAGGACCTGGCCAACGGGCCGCTGCAGGTGGAGTTCTCGGACGACGGCGCCGGCAACCTTCAGTTCAGCGTGTTCGACAACGCCGGTACCGCGCTGATCACCAACCAGCCGTTTACCCAGGGCGTCGCCAACAAAGTGTTCAGCGAAGACCCCGGCGCCGGTGCTGCGTACCAGGGCTATCAGTTCGAAATCTCGGGCAAGCCGGAACCGGGCGACACCTTCACCATCGATTTCAACGCCGGTGGCGTGTCCGACAACCGCAACGCGCAGTTTCTCGCGGCATTGGGCACGGCCAATACCATGAACGGTAACAGCCAGAGCTTTGCCGAAGGCTATGCGGGGCTGGTGGAGGACGTGGGTGTGAAAACCCGTCAGAGCCAGCTGGACCTGGACGCCGGCAAAACCTTGCTGGAGCAGTCCACCAATCAGCGCGAATCCATCTCTGGGGTGAACCTGGATGAGGAAGCCGGCCGGCTGATCCAGTACCAGGCTGCCTACAACGCCTCGGCCAAGGTGATTTCCGTGGGCCAGGATCTGTTCAATACGCTGTTGCAGAGTTTTGCGTGATGAACGCAGTGACCAGGGGGTTAGCGGCAGTGTCAACGTGGGGTGACGTATGATCCGTATCTCTTCGCAGCAGGTGTTTTCCGGTGGCGTCAATCGGCTTCAGGAGCTGAACGCCAGCCTGAATAAGACCCAGCAGCAGATCTCGACCGGCAAGAAGGTTAATCAGCCGTCGGACGACCCGGTTGCCGCTGCGCGCATCCTCAAGCTGGACCAGGAGGTCAAGCGCATTGAAACCTATCAGCGCAACACCTCGCTGGCGGATAACCGGCTGAAGCAGGAAGAGAGTGCTCTGGCGAGCGCTACCGACATCATTCAGCGCATCCGGGAACTGACCGTGCAGGCCGGTAACGGTGCTCTGTCGGTAACGGACCGCGATTCCATCGCGGCGGAGCTTCAGGAGCGCGTCGATCAGCTGGCCGACATTACCAACACCCAGGACGCGTCCGGTGAATATGTGTTCAGCGGATTTCAGGGCAGACAGCCGGCGTTCGTAAAACAGCCGGACGGCTCCTGGCAGTACAACGGTGACGAGGGCCAGCGGGTGCTGGAAATTGATGACGGCGTCACGGTGCCGGTCAGCGACCCGGGCAAGGGCATCTTTGTGGACATTCCCCGGGCAGTGACGGTCAAGGACTACACGCCCGCTAACCCGGCCGCGCCGGATGGCTACATCTCGGACCTGACGCTCGACGACGCTCAGGCCCTGCGCAGCGCGTTTGCGCCCCGGGTGCCCGATGACATGACGGTGACCATCGGCGCCGCCGGCGCGATCACCGTGACCGACCCGAACGGCAACACCCTTGGCACGGGCACGGTGGGCGAGCCGTTTACCGTGGCCGGCGTGAGCCTGACCGTTAACGACGCGGTGGCGGGTGACACGTTTACCTTGGGGGTGGGTGATCGCCAGTCGATGTTTGGCACCATTGAAAACCTGATCAGCGGCCTGACCTCTATCGACAAAGGCTCGCCCAAGGGCTCGGCTGCCTACGACGCCCTGATCGCCGAATCCCTGGCCAATCTCGACAACGCCCAGGAAAGCATCACCCTGAAGCAGACCGAGCTGGGCGGGCGCATGAACGCCGTGGAGTCCACCCAGGGCTTCCTGGAGGACTCCAACCTGTACGCCAAGGACATTCGCTCTCAGCTGCAGGACGTCGACTATTCCGAGGCGATCAGCAATCTCAGCTTCCAGAGCTTTGTGCTGCAGGCGGCCCAGCAGTCGTTCGCGAAGGTGTCCCAGTTGTCGCTGTTTGACCGTCTGTAGGCAGGGAAGCCCTGCGGTTATTGCTTTCGCAAGTCACCTCAGTATAATCCCCACACTCTTCGATGGCGGCGTGGTGAAATTGGTAGACACGACGGATTCAAAATCCGTTGGGGTAAAACCCGTGGCGGTTCGAGTCCGCCCGCCGCTACCACTTTCACTCCCTGCATGCGCATGCCAGTTCAGCCATGAATGTGTCCGATTTTCACTTCGACCTGCCGGACGAGCTGATCGCCCGCTATCCTCTGAAAGACCGTACCAGCTCCCGTCTGCTGGCGCTGGATGGCGTCACCGGTGACATCCACCATGGCCAGTTCACCGACCTTACCGATCTGGTGCGCCCCGGCGACCTTCTGGTGTTCAACGATACCCGCGTGATCCCGGCCCGGCTGTTTGGCCACAAGGACACCGGTGGTCAACTGGAAATCCTGGTGGAGAGGGTGACCTCCGAGCACGACTTCCTTGCGCACGTCCGAGCCTCCAAGGCGCTCAAACCGGGGCAGGGCGTGGTGCTGGAAGACGGCAGCCGGCTGACCATGGTGGAGCGGCAGGACGCTCTGTTCCGCCTGCAAGTGGCCGGCGACGAGCCGGTGCTTGAGCTGCTCGAGCGCATCGGGCACATGCCGCTGCCACCCTATGTGGATCGCCCGGACGAGTCCTCGGACCGGGAGCGCTACCAGACGGTCTACGCCCGGGAAGCCGGCGCGGTGGCCGCGCCCACCGCTGGCCTGCACTTTGACGAGGCGCTGATGGCCCGTCTGAAGGATCATGGCGTCGACATGGCGTTTGTGACCCTGCACGTGGGCGCCGGCACCTTCCAGCCGGTCCGGGTCGATCGTATTGAAGATCACGTGATGCACAGCGAAGTGGCCCACGTGCCGGAGCAAGCGGTGGCCGCCATTGAGCGCGCCCGGGCCCGGGGCGGCCGGGTGATCGCCGTCGGGACCACCTCGGTGCGGTCGCTGGAATCGGCCACCCGGGACGGTGTCACACGGGTGTTCCAGGGAGAGACGGATATCTTTATTCACCCGGGCTACCGGTTTCAGGCCATTGACGCGCTGATTACCAATTTCCATCTGCCGGAATCCACGCTGATCATGCTGGTCAGCGCCTTTGCCGGCTACGAGCACACCATGAACGCCTATCGGGCCGCCGTGGCCGAGCGCTATCGCTTCTTTAGCTACGGCGACGCCATGTTCATCACCGGCTGCGAGCCCAGCGTCGGGCGCGAGCGCGCCCAGGCGGGCCGCGCCGGCGCCACACCTTCTGGAGACGGCCTGTGAGCACCCCCTGTTTCATGCAGTTTGAGCACCTCGGTAACGATGGCCAGGCCCGTCGTGGCCGGCTCACTTTTCCCCGGGGCGTGGTGGAAACCCCGGCCTTTATGCCGGTGGGCACCTACGGCACCGTCAAGGGCATGCTGCCCAGGGACATTGAGGCCATCGGCGCGCAGATTATTCTCGGCAACACGTTTCACCTGATGCTGCGTCCGGGTACAGACGTGGTAAAAGCCCACGGCGATCTGCACGATTTTACCCAGTGGCAGGGGCCGATTCTCACGGATTCCGGCGGCTTTCAGGTGTTCAGCCTGGGGGATATGCGCAAGATCACGGAGCAGGGCGTGACCTTCCGGTCGCCGGTGGATGGTTCGCCGGTGGAACTTTCTCCGGAAATTGCGATCAGGGTGCAACGGGATCTGGGCTCAGACATCGTGATGATCTTTGACGAGTGCACCCCGTACCCGGCCACCGAGCAGGAGGCCCGGGAGTCCATGCAGTTGTCCCTGCGCTGGGCGGAACGCAGCAAGCGCGCCCATGAGGGCAACCCGGCGGTGCTGTTTGGTATCGTGCAGGGCGGCATGTATGAGCCGCTGCGGGAACAGTCCCTGAAAGGGCTGACGGACATCGGGTTTGACGGCTATGCCATTGGCGGCCTGTCCGTCGGCGAGCCCAAAGAAGACATGCTGCGCATCCTCGATTTCCTGCCGGCGCGCATGCCGGAGGATCGGCCCCGTTACCTGATGGGCGTTGGCCGGCCGGAGGATATCGTTGAGGCGGTCCGCCGGGGCGTGGACATGTTTGATTGCGTGATGCCCACGCGCAACGCCCGCAACGGTTATCTGTTCACCTCCGAGGGGATCGTGAAAATCCGGAACGCGAAGCACCGGCACGATACCTCACCGCTGGACAGCCGGTGCGACTGTTACACGTGTGAGAATTTTTCGAGAAGCTATCTGCATCATCTGGATAAATGTGGAGAAATGCTCGGTTCCCAGCTGAACACCATCCACAACCTCCGGTACTATCAGAACCTGATGGCCGGATTGCGTGGGGCCATTGAAGCAGGTAAATTGTCGGACTTCATTAGCGAATTCTATCGCCTGCGGGGGCAAGACGTACCACCCGTGGCCGGTGCCTGAACATTCTTGAAAACCAACGGAGAGAACGAATGAAAGCAATCAAACTGCTGACCGCGGGCCTGCTGGGTCTCACACCGGCGCTGGCCATGGCGCAGGACGCGGGTGCCGCAGCGGGCGGCATGGGTGTGATGGGGCAGATCATTTTCTTTGCCGGCTTCATCCTGATCTTCTACTTCCTGATCTGGCGTCCCCAGTCCAAGCGGGCGAAAGAGCACAAGAACCTGATGTCCAGCCTGAACAAGGGCGACGAGATTGTCACTTCCGGTGGCGTGATCGGCCGGATTACCAAGGTCACCGATGATTTCATCGTGCTTGAGGTCTCGGACAACGTCGAGATCAAGATCCAGAAAGTGGCTGTCGCCGCCGCCCTGCCAAAGGGCACCCTGAAAGACATCTGATCCCGATCGGGGGCGCTGGAGACAGCGCCCCCGTTCCGCGTTTACTGGCTGACAACCCAGGCTGGCCGCCCAGGCCGGCGACAAGGTAACCCATGCTGAACAAATACCCGCTCTGGAAAAACCTGGTCATCCTCGTTGCGGTGGTGATCGGGATCATCTACGCGTTGCCCAACCTGTTCCCGGACGACTACGCCATTCAGATTACCGGCGCCCGCAGCAGTACCGAAGTGAACGAGCGGGTTCTCGACCGCGCGGTGTCCGCCCTTGAGAGCAAGGGCTTCGAGGTGAAAGGCAGCAACCTCCAGGATCGCAACGCCCTGATCCGCCTGAAAAGCTCCGACGCCCAGTTGAAAGCCCGGCCGCTGGTGCAGCAGGCTCTTGGCAAGGACTATCTGGTGGCGCTGAACATGGCACCGTCCACGCCGGGCTGGCTGAAATCCCTCGGCGCCGGCCCGATGAAGCTGGGCCTCGACCTGCGCGGCGGTGTGCACTTCCTGCTGGAAGTGGATATGGAGACGGCGGTTACCCAACGGCTGGACGCACTGTCCGGACAGATCAAGCGGGAGCTGCGTGAGGAGCGGGTGCGTTACCGTGGCGGCGACGTCACCGAGGACCGCGAAATTGTCCTGACGTTCCGTGATGAAGCCTCCCGGGCCGATGCCATTGCCCAGATCAAGCAGCGTTACAACCAGTTCCAGGTTGACGAGTCCCAAAAGGACGGGGAATACCTGGCGGTGCTGTCCCTGACCGAAAAGGAAGTCAAATCCATCCAGGAATATGCCCTGGAGCAGAACCTGACCACCATCCGTAACCGGGTCAACGAGCTGGGCGTGGCTGAACCACTGGTCCAGCGCCAGGGCGCCAACCAGATCATCGTTGAGCTGCCGGGCGTGCAGGATACGGCCCAGGCCAAACGGGTACTGGGAGCGACGGCCAATCTGGAGTTCCGGCTTGAAGCCCGCCAGGACGCGCCGTCCGGCGAGACCGAGACCTTCCCGTTCCGGGACAACCCGGACCGTGAGGCGCGCCTGGAGCGGGACGTGATCGTTACCGGTAACAACGTCTCCAACGCCCAGCAGTCCTTCGACCAGAACGGCCAGCCCCAGGTCAACATTACCCTGGATTCCGTGGGCGGCGACCTGATGAACCGGGCCACCCGGAACGCCATCGGCCGGCGCATGGCGGTGCTGTTCATCGAGTACCGGACCGAGCAGGAAACCAAGATGGTGGACGGCGAGCCCAAGACCGTCGACAAGCGGGTGGTGGATAAAGGCATCATCAGCCTGGCCACCGTGCAGTCCGCCCTGGGCAGCAGCTTCCGGATCACCGGGCTGGATTCCATCCCCGAGGCCTCGGAATTGGCGCTGCTGCTGCGGGCCGGTGCCCTGGCGGCACCCATGTACTTCGTGCAGGAACGCACCATCGGCCCGAGCCTGGGGCAGCAGAACATCGACGCGGGTGTGACGTCGGCCATCGCCGGCCTGATCCTGGTGCTGATCTACATGATCCTGTACTACCGGGTGTTTGGCCTGATTGCCAACGTGGCGCTGACGCTCAACCTGATGCTGCTGGTGGCGTGCATGTCCATCCTCTCGGCCACCCTTACATTGCCGGGTATTGCCGGTATCGTGCTGACCATGGGTATGGCCGTGGATGCGAACGTGCTGATTTTCGAACGGATACGGGAAGAACTGCGATCCGGGGCCTCGCCCCAGTTGGCGATCAACGCGGGCTTCGGCCGGGCGTTCGTGTCCATCGTCGATTCCAACGTGACCACGCTGCTGGTCGCCATCATTCTGTTTGCCATGGGTTCCGGCCCGGTCAAGGGCTTCGCGGTGACGCTGAGCCTTGGCATCCTGACGTCCATGTTCTCCGGGCTGATGATCACCCGGTCCATCGTGAATCTGGTGTACGGCGGTCGCAGAGTGGAGAAACTGTCTATCGGGGGGAAGCTGGCCAATGTTTGACCAGGATAAGAAACCGTTTGATTTCATGGGCCTGAGTAAGGCCGCTTCCATCCTGTCGATTGTTCTCGTGGTGTTGTCGATTGTCGCAATTTCCGTGCGAGGCCTGAATCTTGGGATGGACTTCACCGGGGGTACCTCGGTGGAACTGCAGTACGAAGAGGCGCCGTCGCTGGACGCGGTCCGGCAGACTCTGGAGCAGTCAGGCTTTGACAAGTTCGTTGTGCAGAACTTTGGCTCCGACCGTACCGTGTTGGTGCGCCTGGCCGAAGCGGGCAACAACGAGCTGGCGCAGCGGGTGGTTGACACCCTGGAAGCCAGCGGCGAGAAGCTGGAGTTGGTCGGTTCCGAGTTCATTGGTTCCCAGGTGGGTGACAAGCTCAAGGAAGACAGTGGCCTCGGCCTGCTGCTTGCTCTGGCAGTGGTGCTGATTTACGTGGGCATGCGGTTCCAGTTCAAGTTCGGCATCGCGTCGGTGATTCCGCTGTTCCACGACGTGATCGTGGTGCTGGGCGTGTTCGCCGTGTTCCAGTGGACGTTCGATCTGACGGTGCTGGCGGCATTGCTGGCAATCATCGGCTACTCGCTGAACGACACGATCATCGTTGCGGACCGGATTCGTGAGAATTTCCGCCGGATGCGGGTCGGCAGTAGCTGGGAGATTATCAACACCTCCATTCACCAGACCATGGGCCGGACCATCAACACCTCCGGTACCACGTTGGTGGTGTTGTTCGCGCTGTACTTCTTCGGTGGTGAGGCCATCAACAAGTTCGCGCTGGCGCTGATCATCGGTATCGTGATCGGTACCTATTCCTCAATCTACGTGGCGGCAAACCTGCTGCTGGTCTTCCGGGTCACCCGTGAGGACATGGCGCTGCCGGTCAAGGAAGGCGCCAAGGGCGAGCAGGAAGAAGAGCCGCCCGAATGGCTGAACCGGATGTGATGTGCCAGAGGCGCTCCGTCTGCCGGGGCGCCAGGCACAAAAAAACCGCCGATATCGGCGGTTTTTTTATGCCCGGTTTCCGGCGGCAGCGCCCGGACGCCGTCGCGTCGCTCAGCGCGGCAGACGGCCTCGGAACGGGTGCAGTGCCTTGAGCACCTCCCGGAACAGCTTGGGGTTGGCAACCACCAGTTGGCGGGCGCCGGCGCTGGAGGGGTTGCCGGCGAAATCGCCCGTCAGCGCGCCGGATTCCATCGCCAGCAGAATGCCAATATCCAGCTCGATGTTCTCCGGGCGGAAGATCACTGCGCTGTCCAGATGGCCGGAGGCAACGCGAGCGATATCGAGGGCCACGCAGCCGCTGGTGCGGAAGTCGCTGGCGCTTTGGGCCAGGGTGGCGGCCATTTCGCCCCACAGCGGCGCTTGCTCGCTGTTGCGGGCCTGGGCCAGCAGGTTGCTGACGACGGCGGCTCTATCCAGCGTGCGGGTCTCCGACGTGCGTACCCGACGGCTGTTCAGCGCTGCGCCGTGTCCCCGGGACGCGGAATATTCCTCGCCGGTGATGGGGTTCACCATGAGCAGGTTTTCGATTCGGTTGTTCCGTTTCTGCGCCAGCGCCAGAACAAAATCGGGGATGCCGCGAAGGAAATTCTCGCGCCCCAACACCGGGAAGATGTGCCAGCTTCGTTCCTGTCCGTCCGCATCCGCCTCGTACATGGCGGCAATGCCGTGATCCTTGTAGGCCTTCTCGAGCTGCTCGCGGAAGTTGTCGTAGATGGACTGTTCCACCCGGTCCAGCTGTTGGCCGAGGTCCCGGCCTTCCTTGCTGTTCGGTTCCTGGCGTTCGAAGTGGGCTTTCAGGTAATCGGCTCCCTGGCGCGCAACGCGCAGGGCCATCTTGATAGCTGGTTGCATCGGAGTGTTCGTTTTCCCGGTGTGTTAAAGGCGCGTATCATAGCAAAACTGCGGCCGCCCTGTCTGTCTTTTGCCTCCGGAAATGCACGGATGCGTTGGTGTCCGTGGATCTCCGGAGCGGCGGCCGCCGGGGCCATCTGGTATAGTGTCGCGCCTGATAAACGGGCTCCACCGGAGCCACCAAGAGAACGGGCATTCCAATGACGCAAGACGTGGCAGAGCAGGGCGCGAGGACGGTGCCGGTCGACAGCTTCAACGGACGCATTCGCATTGTCCTGGTGGAAACCACCCATTCTGGAAACATCGGCGCGGTGGCACGTGCCATGAAGAACATGGGGCTTGGCAACCTCTGGCTGGTCAACCCGAAATCGTTTCCGGATGAAGCCTCATACGCCCGGTCGGCGGGCGCCTCGGATGTGCTTGATCGGGCCACCGTGGTCAGCCATCTGGACCAGGCTCTGGAAGGCTGCACCCTGGTGATGGGCACCAGCGCCCGGGGCCGCAAGATTCCATGGCCGGTTATGCCGCCGGCCCAGGCTGCCGACACCGCAGTGTCGGCGACCCGTGACGGTGAGGTTGCACTGGTGTTCGGCCGGGAAAGCAATGGCCTGAGCAATGAAGAGTTGCAGCGTTGCCACCACCACATCCACATTCCGTCCAATCCTGACTACAGCTCACTGAACCTGGCCATGGCGGTTCAGGTGCTGTGCTACGAACTTCGCATGTTCCATCTCCGCCACCTTGAAAGCGGGGAAGCCAACCCCTATCTGAAGCCGATGGCAGCGCCTGGCGACGAGGGCTGGGATGTGGCGCCGGCCTCGGTGGCGGAAGTGGAAGGCCTGTTCGAGCACCTGGAGCAGGCGTTGGTGGACGTGGCGTTCCACCGCCGGGACAAGCCGGGGCAGTTGATGACCCGGTTGCGGCGCCTGTTCCAGCGGGCCAGACTGGATCGCATGGAAGTGAACATTCTCCGCGGCATCCTGACCTCCGTCCAGAAGGCCGCGGGCGCTGACGATTCGCACTCTCACAAGACCGGGGCCGAGGCGCCGGTCACCGGACAGGATTCTCACCATGTTTGATCAGTTGCGGGAAGACGTAAACAGCGTGTTTCACCGGGACCCGGCGGCCCGGAACACCTTTGAGGTGCTGACCAACTACCCGGGTCTGCACGCGCTGATGTTCCACCGCCTTGCGCACTGGCTGTGGGGGCTGGGCTTCAAGTGGCTGGCCCGGACCCTGTCGACCCTGGCCCGGTGGTTTACCGGCATCGAGATTCATCCGGGCGCCCAGATCGGCCGCCGCTTCTTCATTGATCACGGTATGGGTGTGGTGATCGGCGAGACCACGGTCATTGGCGACGACGTGACGCTCTATCAGGGCGTGACACTCGGTGGTACCTCCTGGAACAAGGGCAAGCGTCATCCGACCATCGGCAACGGTGTGGTTGTTGGGGCCGGTGCCAAGATCCTGGGGCCGTTTGAAGTAGGCGAGGGCGCCAAGATTGGATCCAATTCCGTGGTGACCAAGGCCGTTCCGGCCGGCGCCACCGTGGTGGGTATCCCGGGCCGCGCCATCGTCAAGCAGCGCAACGAGGACGACGTGCGGCGCAAGGAGATGGAAGAGCGCATGGGCTTTGATGCTTACGGTGTCACCGAGGAAATGCCGGATCCGGTCGCCCGGTCCATGCGGGCCCTGTTGGACCACATGCACGCGGTGGATGATCGCATCGAAACCATGTGCAAGGCGCTGCGCAAGGTCAACAGCGAGTACCAGAACGGCGCTCTGCCGCCGTTGCAGGACGAGGATTTTGACTGCGTCCGGGACGAGTCGGAGACCCGTTCCTGAATACTTGACTGATTTACTGGGTCAATCCATACTCGGGCCGTTGTTATTGATCAACGCTTGATCAATGTTCGATCAACTCCCGACACAGGGCTGAGATCATGAAGCTGACCACCAAAGGCCGCTATGCCGTTACGGCGATGTTGGATCTGGCCCTGCACGGGGATCAGGGGCCGGTCAGTCTGGCGGATATCTCCACCCGCCAGGAGATCTCCCTGTCTTACCTCGAGCAGCTCTTTTCCCGCCTGCGCCGCTGTGACCTGGTGGTAAGCGTGCGCGGCCCTGGCGGCGGTTACCGCCTGAGCCGGGGCCCCGATCAGGTGTTCATTGCCGATGTGGTGGACGCCGTCAGCGAGTCTCTGGATACCACCCGGTGTGGCAACAAAGGCGATTGCCAGAACGGCGAAAAGTGCCTGACCCATCACCTGTGGTCGGACCTGAGCGACCAGATTCACCAGTTCCTGAGTGAGATCAGCCTGGGCGACCTGATGAAAAAACACGAGATCCGCCAGGTGGCCGATCGGCAGAACCGCCGTCAGGACGGGTCGGATTCGGATACCATCAACACCGAGCGCCTGACCGATCGGGCGCCGGCCTGACCACAATACGTTTCTGATTCACCATGAAAAAACCCGTTTATCTGGATTACGCCGCCACCACGCCGGTGGCGCCGGAAGTGGCTGCTGTCATGGCCGATTGCCTGACCCTCGAGGGTACCTTTGGCAATCCTGCCTCGCGTTCCCATGTGTATGGCTGGCAGGCCGAGGCCGCCGTGGAAGCTGCCCGACGGCAGGTGGCGGACCTGATCCATGCGGACCCACGGGAGATCGTATGGACCTCCGGCGCCACCGAGTCCGATAACCTCGCCATCAAGGGCGCGGTGGCGGGCCACCAGTCGCCTCACGTTGTCACCTCGATGATTGAGCACAAGGCGGTGGTGGATACCTGCAAATGGCTGGAGCAGCAGGGCGTTGAGGTGACCTGGCTGTCACCGGACCGGGACGGTCGGACCCCGCCGGAGCGGGTGCTGGAGGCGCTGAGGGACAACACGGTACTGGTCAGCCTGATGCTGGTGAACAATGAGCTGGGCTGCGTGAACGACGTTGCCACCCTCGGCGCGGTCCTTCGGGAGCGGGGCGTGCTGTTTCACGTGGACGCGGCTCAGGCGGCCGGCAAGATGCCGGTCGACGTGCGCTCCATGCCGGTTGACCTGATGGCGTTGTCCGGCCACAAGGTCTACGGCCCCAAAGGCATTGGCGCCCTGTACGTGCGCCGGTCCCCGGACGTGCGCATTGCCGCCCAGATGCACGGCGGCGGCCACGAGCGGGGCATGCGCTCCGGCACCCTGCCGACACACCAGATTGTCGGCATGGGTAAGGCATTTGCTCTGGCGGCGGACACCCTGGACGAGGAAATGGCGAGGCTGGAGTCCCTCCGCGCCGTCTTGCTGGAGGGCCTCCGCGACCTGGATGGCGTTACCTTGAACGGCAGTGAGGAACACCGGGTACCTGGTCTCCTGAACCTGTCGTTTGCGGGTGTCGAGGCCGAGTCGCTGATGATTGGGCTCCGGGATCTGGCGGTGTCGTCTGGCTCCGCCTGCGCCTCTGCGACCATCGAGCCGTCGTTTGTGCTTCGAGGCATTGGTCTGGAGGATGCTGAGGCACATCGGGCACTGCGTTTTTCCCTGGGGCGGTATACCACGGACGAAGACGTCCGGTTTGCGGCCCATCAGATCACCGAGGTGGTTCGCCGGTTGCGAAATGTCCGCTGACGTGGGTGTCTGATTCGGGTGTGGCATGCGCCGGTCGCGGTTGCGGTAGGCAGTCGAGGCCGGACTGCGTATAATCGCAGGCCTGATTTTTCAACCTGACACACTCACCCAGACCCACAGTGGAGATACACCATGTCAACTGAGCGCACGCTCTCCATCATCAAGCCGGATGCCGTTGCCAAGAACGTGATCGGCGAGATCTATACCCGTTTCGAGAAAGCCGGCCTGCGTATCGTCGCAGCCCGCATGATGCACCTGACCCAGGAACAGGCCGAAGGCTTCTACGCCGAGCACAAAGAGCGCCCGTTCTTCAACGACCTGGTGGCCTTCATGACCTCCGGCCCGGTGGTTGTCCAGGTTCTGGAGGGCGAAGGCGCCATCCTGAAGAATCGTGACCTGATGGGTGCCACCAACCCGAAAGAAGCCGCGCCGGGCACTATCCGCGCCGACTTCGCTTCCAGCATCGACGCCAACGCGGTTCACGGTTCTGACTCCGCCGCCTCCGCTGAGCGTGAGATTGCTTACTTCTTCAACGACGACGAGCTTTGCCCGCGCGGCTGAGCCGAACGTCCGGGGCCGCGCTGAGCGGCCCCGATTGGTTATCTGATCGAGGTTTTTCATGACCGCTACCACCGAAAAAACCAACCTGCTCGGGCTTCCGAAGGCCAAGCTCGAGGCGTTCTTCGAGACGCTGGGCGAGAAGCGCTTCCGGGCGCAGCAGGTGCTTCAGTGGATTCACCAGCGGGGTGTGGACGACTTCGATCAAATGACCAATATGAGCAAGGTCTTGCGGGATCGGCTCAAGGAAGTGGCGGAAGTCCGCGGCCCGGAGGTGGTGTACGACGAAACCTCCAAGGACGGTACCCGTAAGTGGGTGATGCGCATGGACAACGGCAACAGCGTTGAGACAGTGCTGATCCCCGACGGCGAGCGGGGCACCCTGTGCGTCTCGTCCCAGATTGGCTGCAGCCTGGACTGCACCTTCTGCTCCACCGGCAAGCGTGGCTTCAACCGTAACCTGACGGCGGCCGAGATCATTGGCCAGGTGTGGGTCGCCCGCAAGGCGTTCATGCCCTTTGAGCCGAATGCCGACCGGCCGATCACCAACGTCGTGATGATGGGCATGGGCGAGCCGCTGCTGAATTTTGACAACGTGGTGGATGCCATGAACCTGATGATGGAGGACCTGGCCTATGGGATCTCCAAGCGTCGGGTGACCCTGAGCACTTCAGGCGTGGTGCCGGCCCTGGATCGCCTGGGGGAGGTTACCGATGTTTCACTGGCCATTTCACTCCATGCGCCCAATGATGCGTTGCGTAACCAGTTGGTTCCATTGAACAAAAAATACCCGATTGCCGAGCTTCTCGCGGCCACCCGCCGTTACCTGGCGCGCCTGCCGGACAAGCGCAAGGCCACCATCGAGTACACGGTGATTGAGGGGGTGAACGATCAGCCCGAGCACGCACGGGAGTTGGTCACCTTGCTGCGCGGACTGCCCTGCAAGATTAACCTGATTCCGTTCAACCCGTTCCCGGAAAGTGATTTCCGCCGGCCGAGCATGAACGCGACCCGTCGTTTCCAGGCCGTTCTCAACGAAGCTGGCTACATAACGACCGTACGTACCACCCGGGGTGATGACATCGACGCCGCCTGCGGACAACTGGTCGGCCGGGTGGAAGACCGGACCCGCCGGAGCCAGCGTTACATTGCGGTGCAGCAGGTCAATCCCTGAAGCGACGGCCACGGGCAAGCGAGGATGGCGTAGCAGTGAGGACACAACCCATGATCCGAAAAGTCTCTGTGGCGTTCCTGATGGTGGGGCTGGTCGCATTGTCCGGTTGCGTAACCACCAGTACCAGCCCCTTTGCCCGCGAGGCTGACCGGCAGGAAGCCATCCAGAACTACGTCAAGCTGGCGACGGCCTATATCGGCCAGGGCAACTTTGAGCGGGCCCGGCATCACCTGGACCGCGCCCTGGAACTGGACCCGGATAACGCCGCTGCGCTGTCCGCCCGGGGCCTGGTGGAGAACGCCAACGGCGAACCCGAGCTGGCGGAACGCAGTTTCCGAGAAGCCATTGATTCCGACAGTGGATACACCCGGGGGCGGGTATATTACGGGGCTTTTCTTTACGCCCAGGGGCGCTTCCAGGACGCCCGCAACCAGTTCATGGCCGCGTCCCGGGATACCGATTACGACGACCGCGCCTCCGTGTTCTTCAACCTGGGCCTCACCGAGGAACGTCTGAAAGAGCTGGAGCGGGCGGAAACCGCCTACACCCGCGCGGTGGAGCTGTCCCGCGGCGAGCCGCGAACGCTCCTTGCTCTGTCCCGGGTGCTGGTGGAAGAAGAGAAATACAGCATGGCGTCCCGCTACTATAGCCGTCTGCTGTCCATCATGGCCCGCAACAAGTCGGTAACCCATTCGGCGGAAAGCCTCTACACCGGCATCCGCATTGCGCGCCACTTTGGCGACCGGGATCAGGAAGCCAGCCTTGCCCTGATGCTCAGGAATAACTTCCCGGATTCGGTGGAATACCAACAATATAAGGTGCTGATTTCCCATGGCGAGTGATGACGTTCCCCAGTCAGAGTCGATCCTTTCCGTCGGCCAGCAGCTCAAACAGGCCCGTGAACAGCGCGGCCTGAGCGTCAGTGACGTGGCCAACGTCCAGCACCTGCGGCCGGCCGTTATTCAGGCGATTGAGAACGGCGAACACGAACGCATCGACAGCGAATTGTTTCTGAAGGGGTACGTCCGCACCTACGCCGTTCAGGTTGGTCTTGAGCCCGACGCCTTGATTGCCCAGCTCGACCAGGAACTGGAGCCGTTGCGCCTGGAGCGAGAGCGTGCACTGGAAGCCAATCCGCTGGTGGACATCGAGCGCCGGCGGCGGCGCAAACGCCGGATTGCCCGGGTATTAGCGGTGGTGGCGCTGCTGGTGGTCATTGGCGTGCTGACGGCCTATGTGCTCCGTCCGGGCGGGCCGGTCAGCAGCGATAGCGCGTCCGACGCGCCTGCTGCCGACAGCGCCGGCAGTGGCACCGGTGACGTTTCCAGCGGCGCCGACACCAGCGCCGACAACAGCGAGACGCCAATTCCGGATAGCGCCGAGGCGCCGGCTGACAGCCTGCCCGATCCGGCCACGGACGAGTCATCGGCCGATGCCCCCGTCGCAGAAGACGGTATGGTCACGGGGCAGGTGACGGACCCGGCCGCGGCGACCGACGGCTCGGCGTCCGTTGAGGCACCGTACAATGTTCGGGAGCCGGTTGACGAGCCAACGCTGTTGGCCGGTGACGCAGCCGAGGCCGCAGAGCCCGTTGCCGAGGCCGCTCAACCGGCCGCAGACTCAGGCCAGACACCGCTGGTAATCAACTTCAGCGCGGATTGTTGGATTCAGATCATCGACGCGGACGGTCAGCGGTTGACCGCATCTCTCCAGCGAGCCGGCGATCGCCTTTCCGTGTCCGGTAAGGCTCCGATGAAGGTTGTCATCGGGGCGGTGGACGCGGTTCAGGCCATGGAATTTGACGGACGGACGGTGAACCTGAGCCAGTATCCGGCGTCCAACAACCGGGCGGAATTTACCCTGACGCGGTAAGCCACCGGTTTTTTCGACCAGACGACATTCGACACAGTACGGGTCATCACGACATGAAGCACGACTCCCCGATTCGCAGACGCACATCCCGCCAGATCATGGTCGGCAACGTGCCCGTGGGCGGCGACGCGCCCATCGCCGTGCAGAGCATGACCAACACCGAAACCTGCGACGTGGCGGCCACCGTTGGCCAGATCCGCGCGCTTCAGGAGGCCGGCGCGGATATCGTGCGGGTGTCCGTCCCGAGCATGGACGCCGCCGAGGCGTTCGGCCAGATTCGCGCCCAGGTGGACATTCCGCTGGTGGCGGACATTCATTTTGACTACAAGATTGCCCTGCGGGTGGCCGAGCTGGGCGTCGACTGTCTGCGCATCAACCCCGGCAACATTGGCCGGGAAGACCGGGTCAGCGCGGTGATCAGCGCCGCCCGGGACCGGGGCATTCCGATCCGGATTGGTGTAAACGCCGGCTCCCTGGAAAAGGAACTGCAGCGCAAGTACGGGGAGCCGACGGCGGACGCCCTGGTGGAATCCGCCATGCGCCACATCGACATTCTGGACCGCCACGATTTCCAGGATTTCAAGGTCAGCCTCAAGGCCTCCGAAGTGTTCATGACCGTGGACGCCTATCGCAAGATCGCAGGCCAGATTGAGCAGCCGCTACACCTGGGCATTACCGAGGCGGGCGGTTTCCGGTCCGGCACAGTGAAATCAGCGATTGGCCTGGGGATGCTGCTGATGGACGGCATTGGTGACACCATCCGGGTGTCCTTGGCGGCAGACCCGGTTCAGGAGATCAAGGTTGGGTACGACATCCTCAAGAGCCTGCGCCTGCGTAGCCGGGGCATCAACTTTATCGCGTGTCCGAGTTGCTCCCGGCAGAACTTCGACGTGATCCAGACCATGAACGATCTGGAGAACCGGCTGGAGGACGTCAATGTGCCCATGGACGTAGCCATCATCGGCTGCGTGGTGAACGGCCCTGGCGAGGCGAAAGAAGCGGATATCGGCCTGACCGGCGGCAGCCCCAAGAACCTGTTCTACCTCGGGGGCAAGCCGAACCAGAAGCTGGATAACGCGACGCTGACCGACGATCTGGAGCGCTTGATCCGCGATGAGGTTGCCAAGCGGCAGGCAGACGCGGACGCGATCATCGCTCGTTCCGGCGACTGAACGGGCGCGTATACACACCACCAAGACAGCAGACGTAAGGGTTATTCTTGGCAAAGATTCAGGCAATCCGGGGGATGAACGACATCCTGCCGGAGCAAACACCGGTATGGCAGTACGTTGAGAGGACGGTTCGGCAGGTGCTGGGGCAGTATGGCTACCAGGAAATCCGCATGCCCATCGTGGAGCAGACTGACCTGTTCAAGCGGTCCATCGGCGAAGTCACTGACATTGTCGAGAAGGAGATGTACACCTTCGACGATCGCAATGGGGACAGTCTGACCCTGCGTCCGGAAGGCACCGCCGGTTGCGTACGGGCGGCAGAGCAGCACGGGCTGCTGTTCAACCAGACCCAGCGTCTTTGGTACACCGGCCCGATGTTCCGGCACGAGCGGCCGCAGAAGGGCCGGTATCGCCAGTTCCACCAGATTGGCGTGGAGTGCTTTGGCATGGCCGGGCCGGACATTGACGCGGAACTGCTGGTTCTGACCGCGCGGTTGTGGCGCGCGCTGGGGCTGGATGGCCACACCCGCCTTGAAATCAATTCCATTGGCTCCTCCGATGCCAGAAAAGCCTTCCGGGAAGCACTCGTGGCGCACCTGGAGCCGGTAAAATCCCAACTGGACGAGGACAGCCAGCGGCGGCTGCAAACCAACCCGCTGCGGATTCTCGACACCAAGGACCCGTCAACCCGGGCCTTGCTGGAGGATGCGCCCAGTCTTTCGGACTTCCTGGACGAGGAGTCCCGCGCCCATTTTGATCAGCTCAAAGCGCTGTTGGACGCCGCCGGTATTGCGTATACGGTAAACCCTGCGCTGGTTCGGGGCCTCGATTACTACGGCAAGACCGTGTTCGAATGGGTGACGGATAGCCTTGGCGCCCAGGGTACCGTGTGTGCCGGTGGACGTTACGACGGCCTGGTGGCGCAACTGGGCGGCAAGCCGACCACGGCGGTGGGGTTTGCCATGGGCGTCGAGCGGCTGATCCTGATGCTGGAGACCCTGGACCTTGTGCCGGCGGACGTGAACGCCGATGTGGACGTTTACGTGATGGCCATGGGAGAGCCCGCTGTAGGGCCCGCCATGGCGCTGGCTGAACGTCTGCGGGATGGATTGCCCGGCCACGCGGTGGTCATGCACTGTGGCGGCGGCAGCTTTAAGAGTCAGATGAAAAAAGCGGATAAGAGCGGTGCCCGGTACGCGGTGATTCTCGGTGAGAATGAACTGGCTGAGGGAACGGCGGCCCTGAAACCGCTGCGTTCGGACGAACCGCAGCAATCCGTGTCGCAGAATGAGCTGGCCGAGGCCCTGTCCCGGGCGCTCGCACACTGAACTGAAAACGACAAGATCGAACCCTCGTAACAGGAGTCAACATGGCCGAACTTCGGACGGAAGAAGAGCAGATCCAGGCGATCAAGGACTGGTGGAAGAACAACGGAACGTCGCTGCTTGTGGGCATCGCGTTGGCCCTGGCCATTGTCTTTGGCTGGCAGGCCTGGCAGAACAAACAGGCCCAGGAACGTACCGAGGCCTCGAACCAGTTCACCAACCTGCTGAACGCGTTCTCCGGCGCCGATAGCAAGGAGGCCCGGGAAACCGTGGCTTACGAGGCGAAACAGCTGCGGGAGCAACACAGTGACAGCGCGTATGCGGTCTACGCCAACCTGCTGGTGGCCCGCCAACAACTGATGGCCGACAACGATCCGAAAGCGGCCCAGGAGTCCCTGAAGTGGGCCCTGGCCAACGTCGGCGATCACGCCGCCCTGCGGCTGGTGGTTCAGAATCGCCTGGCCCGCGCCCAGATGGCGGCCGGCCAATACGATGAGGCCTTGGCCACCATTGAGAGCGTCAAGTCGCCGGGTAGCTTTGCTTCACTGTTCTCCGAACTCAAAGGCGACATCCTGCTGGCCAAGGGCGATCGGGACGGTGCCCGCAAGGCGTACCTGGCCGCCCGCGAGGAAAGCAAGCAGGGGCGCAGCGGCGTCCTCGAGCTGAAACTGTCAGACCTCGGCGTCGGGGGGGATGCCTGATGCCGGTCTTGAGCAAAGCACTCCGTTGCGGCCTTCTGGCAGCGGGTGTCGGAGCGCTACTTGCCGCGGCGGGTTGCAGCACGACCGACACGTTCGAGCAGCCGGCGCCGGTGCCGGAGGTGAGTGGCGGTGTTGAGTTCGATGAAGTGTGGGATATGTCTGTCGGCGATGGCCATGACGGCAGCCTTCTTTACCTGGGCCCGCTGAACGCTGGCGATACGCTGTACGCGGCCTCTGCCGACGGCGACGTGGTGGCGGTAAAGACCGACAACGGCAGTCTGGTGTGGGAGCGGGAACTGGACGACCGGATTTTTGCCGGCGTCGGTGGCGACGCTGGGCACCTTTACCTGGTCAATCGCAAGGCCGAACTGATCGCCCTGTCCCGGGACGATGGCAAGGAACTGTGGCGCACCGCGTTGCCCACCGAGGTGCTGGCCGCACCGCAATCCAACGGTTCGCTGGTGGTGGTGCAGACCACCGACGGCCGGGTGTTGTCGTTCGATACCGCCAAGGGTGAGCGCCAGTGGCAGTATGAGAGCACCAATCCGGCGCTGAGCCTCCGGGCGGCGGCGGCGCCGCTGGTCGGCGGCGACGTGGTGATCGCGTCGTTTGCCAACGGCAAACTGATCGCCCTGGCGGCCGACAGTGGCCAGCCGATCTGGCAGTATGAC
The DNA here is from genome assembly GCF_037080155.1 of Marinobacter sp. C2H3. Taxonomy (NCBI): domain Bacteria; kingdom Pseudomonadati; phylum Pseudomonadota; class Gammaproteobacteria; order Pseudomonadales; family Marinobacteraceae; genus Marinobacter; species Marinobacter sp. C2H3. The sequence continues at coordinate 51,078 of NZ_JBBBNZ010000005.1, forward strand.
GTGGGCGAGCCGAGCGGTCGCACGGAGCTGGAACGTCTCGTGGACATCACCGGGCAGCCTCTGGTGCTCGATCGGGCACTCATGGTGGTCGGCTACCAGGGCAAACTGGCCCTGATTGATATCCAGACTGGTCGCGAGGTTTGGAGCACCAAGGCGTCCAGCCTGTATTCCCCGTCCGTGGCGGACGGCAACATTTTCCTGTCCCTGGCCAACGGCGATCTGGTGTCTTTGCAGGGTTCGGATCGTCAGGAGCTCTGGCGTCAGGACAAGCTGGCCTGGCGCCAGCTGACCCAGCCCGTGGTGGTTGGCGATCATCTGGTCGTCGGCGATTTTGAAGGCTACCTCTACGCTGTGTCCCTCAAGGACGGCAGCCTCCAGGGCGAGACCGAATTCGATGATGAGGGAATCCGCGTACCGGTCCAGCCCCTGGGGGATGGTAAGCTGCTCGTTTACGGAAACGGCGGCCGTCTGGCCGTTCTCAAGCTCCAACCTTCTGAATAACGTACGTTAAACGAGAGCACCCAAGTAACATGACCCCTGTGATCGCCCTTGTCGGTCGGCCCAACGTTGGCAAATCGACCCTGTTCAACCAGATGACCCGGTCCCGGGACGCCCTGGTCGCGGATTTTCCCGGCCTGACCCGCGACCGGAAATACGGTGAGGGTAACATTGAGGGTCGCCGCTTCATTGTCATCGACACCGGAGGCCTGACCGGCGACGAGCAGGGCATAGACGCCGAAATGGCGCGGCAGTCGCTGCAGGCGGTCGAGGAAGCGGACATTGTGCTGTTCCTCGTGGACGGGCGTGCTGGCCTGACCGCTGGCGACGAGATGATTGCCGATCAGCTCCGTCGCAGCGGCAAGAAGGCGTACCTGGTGGTCAATAAGACCGACGGGCAGGACCCGGATGTTGCCGCCGCTGATTTCTATCAGCTCGGGCTAGAGGAATCCTTCCAGATCGCCGCCGCCCACAACCGGGGCATTCGGTCCATGCTGGAGATTCTGTTGCCGGAGCCGGAAGAGGGCGCCGAGGCGGACGTTGCGGACCGCTACCCGGGCATTCGCATCGGCGTGGTGGGCCGGCCGAACGTGGGGAAATCCACCCTGGTGAACCGTCTGCTGGGCGAAGAACGGGTGATTGTGTTCGACATGCCGGGCACCACCCGGGACAGCGTCTACATTCCCTACGAGCGCCACGACCGGCCCTATACCCTGATTGACACCGCCGGCGTACGCCGCCGCAAGAACGTGCGGGAGACGGTGGAGAAGTTTTCCATCATCAAGACCCTGCAGGCCATCGACGATGCCCATGTGGTGATCCTGGTCATTGATGCCCGGGAAGGGCTGGTGGATCAAGACCTTCACCTGATCGGTTTTGTGCTGGACGCTGGCCGCTCCCTGGTGGTCGCGGTCAACAAATGGGACGGCATGGACCCGGAGGCCCGGGAGAAAGTTAAGGAACAGGTTCGCCGCCGGCTGGACTTCATTGATTACGCGGACAAGCACTATATCTCGGCGCTGCACGGCTCCGGCGTGGGTGTGCTCTACGATTCCATTGAGGCTTGCTACGAATCGGCCATGGCCAAGTGGCCCACCAACCGGCTGACGGCCATCCTCCAGGACGCGGTGGCCCAGCACCAGCCGCCAATGGTCCAGGGCCGCCGCATCAAGTTGCGTTACGCCCATCAGGGCGGCTCCAACCCGCCGGTGGTGGTTGTCCATGGCAATCAGACCGACGCGTTGCCCGGCGCCTACAAGCGCTACCTGGAAAACACCTTCCGCAAGGTGTTGAAGGTGAATGGCTCGCCGCTGCGGTTTGAGTTCAAGTCCGGCGACAACCCGTTCGCTAATCGGGTGAACCGCCTGACGCCCCGCCAGAAAGTGAAGAAAGACAACGATGCCAAGCAGGGTCGTAAGGTCAGCAAACCCCGCCAGAAGAGCCTCAAGCGCTAACCGGACGTTACGCGTTCAGGAAGCGGGCCCGGTCGTTGGTTTCCAGCCAGCGTTCAAAGTCCGCTTCCGGCTGCGGCCGGGCATAGAAATAGCCTTGGGAAAGATCGCAGCCCTCGTGGCGCAGGAAATGGGTTTGCGCCTCTTCCTCGACCCCTTCGGCCACCACCGCCAGGCCCAGGCTATGGGCCATGTTGATGATGGCGCGCACCAATGACGCATCCTCCGGCTCCTTGAGCACATCCTGCACGAACGACTTGTCAATTTTCAGCGTGTCGAACGGGTAGCTCTTCAGGTAGCTCAGGGCCGAATAGCCGGTACCGAAATCGTCCACCGACAGGCGCACGCCCGCCTGGTCCAGCTGCCGAAGGATCTCCGCCGTCTCGATGGAATTGTCCAGCAGCAGCCGTTCGGTAATTTCCAGCTCCAGCAACGTCGGGTCCAGGCCCGTGCGGCCCAGCACATCGAGCACGACCCCGGTAAAGCCCGGGTCCCGGAACTGGCGTGGGGAGACGTTCACCGAGATGCCGATGTCCCGGCCCACCAGGGAGCGCCAGTAGACCGCCGCTCGGCAGGCTTGCTCGATCACCCATTCGCCGATGGGTATGATCATGCCGGTCTCTTCGGCCAGGGGAATAAACCGGTCCGGCATCACCATCCCCATGGACGGGTTGTTCCAGCGCAACAGGGCTTCGGCGCCATGAAGCTGGCCGGTGTCGGTATTGACGATCGGCTGGTAGTAGAGCTCAAATTCCCGCAGTTCCAGGGCACGCCGCATGCGTGATTCCATCTGCAGGCGCTCATGGGAGACTTCCGTCATTTCCGGGGCGAAGTGGGCGAACGCGCTTTTGCCTTTATGCTTTGCCTGATACATGGCGGCATCGGCGTGCTGGAGCAGGGTGCCGCTGTTGTCGGAATCGGTCGGGAAGATGGCAATGCCAATGCTGGTGGTGACGAACACTTCCTGGCCGTTCAGCATGTAGGGCGAGGAAAAGGTCTGCAGAATCCGTTCGGCAACTTGAGATGACGCCTCCGCGCCGGTCAACCCGGGCAGGATGACCAGGAACTCATCGCCGCCCAGGCGGGCCACGGTGCTGGTGCCCCGCAGGCAGCTGGAAATTCGCCGGGCCGCCTCAATCAGCAGATTGTCCCCGGCGTCGTGGCCGAGGGTGTCGTTGATGTGCTTGAAGTTGTCCAGGTCCAGGAACATCACGCCGACCAGGGAGTTTTCCCGGCGCGCCTGGGCCAGGGCCAGCTTCAGGCGATCCAGCGCCAGCATGCGGTTGGGCAGGCCGGTGAGGATGTCGTAGTTGGCCTGACGAAGCAGCTGTTGTTCGTAGCGTTTTCGTATGCTGATGTCCTCGCCGAGGATCAGGTAACCGGTGACGTCGCCGCTGGCGTCCTTGATCGGGGTAACGATCAGCTGTTCCCAGAATCGGTCGCCGCTGCGGCGGATGCTGTTGACCTCTCCCTGCCAGACACCGACCCGCTGGACCTGGAGCCGGATGGACTGCCACAGTTGTCGGCTTTCCCGCTTGTCGACCCTGCCGTCGGTCAGTTCCGCCGGGTGTTTCCCGAGAATGGCCTTGGCCTCAAAGCCGGTGAGCTGGCTGAATTTCTGGTTGGCGTATTCGATCTGCCATTGCCGGTCGCAGATCAGAACGGATGACGGGCTCTGTTCGATGGCTTTGGAGAACTTGCGGATCTCCGCCGCGTCGTGCTCCTGGCGGGCGAGGTCGGCGTTAAGGCGCTCGCGCATCTGATTGATGGCGTCGGTGACCCGGCCGAGTTCGTCCCGTCGATGGCCCGGCGTATCCGGGCGGTCCAGGGTCAGCGGCTGGCTCAGGGTTTCCAGGGACAGATCCCGGGCGTAGTCGGCCATGCGGGCGAGGTGGCGGGTCACAAGGAACCGGAAAATCCACAAAATGAGCACGGACACGAAAAACGTTTTGAAAAACTGGGTAGCAAGGATGACGCCCACTTTGCGCCGCATTTCCCGGTAGACCCGAGCCAGGCTCGCGGTCACGGTCAGCTCACCGAGTTTCACGTTCCGGTCGCCCTCATGGTAGAGCGGGAAGCTGTGAACGCGGGTCTCCTCGCCCCGGGGCACGTCCCCCAGCACCAGTTCAGAGTCCGGCTCAATGCGCAGGCGAATGTGAACGATGTCCGGGAGGCTGAGGATGCCTTCGATCTGGGTTTGCAGGAGTTTCTGGTCCAGGGCCCAGAGGCTGCGGGACAGGCTGGAGGAGTATCCGGATTCAATAACGTCCATGCGCCGGTCAATCTGGTCCAGGTCCTTGGTGTAGTCGGAGTAGATCTGGATGCCGGAGGCGATCAGCGTAAACAGCGAACTGAACAGGAGAATCCAGGCCAGGAGCCTGAATGAGAGCGGCGAATTCGCCCGAATGCGCTGAAGTCCTGTCAACACTGGGTTCATGACGTCCGGTCCGCCATCCTCGGTTCCTGCAATACGGTGATGCTCAGGCGCGGCACGGCGCGCGACAACAGGTCGAATATAGCAGCAGTGTTTTTAAAATGCTCTGCAAATACAGGAAAAATCGACAGAAATGTGTTGTGGTTTGGTAAATAGGTGTGAGGAAGGAAGAAAGGGAGGCAAGCAGTGAACGTTGCTTCAGAGCGGAAAAATTGGCGTCCCCTAGGGGGTTCGAACCCCTGTTGCCGCCGTGAAAGGGCGGAGTCCTAGGCCACTAGACGAAGGGGACGCAACGTTTTCAACCGCTTACCTCGTCGAGGTGGCGAGTATATTAAGTTCGGTCTGAGCCTCTGTCAACGGTTCGCGGTATTTTTTCTGCCGCCGTTAACGGCGTCGTCCAGCGCCGGAGTCAGCTCAGGCCAGGCAGGTTCGAACCCGGCTTCCAGAAGTCGCTGTGGCCGGGCGTTTTGCCCCGTGAGCAGCAGTCGGGCCATCTCGCCCAGGCCCAGCTTCAGCACGGTAGCCGGCACCGGGAAGGGCGTGGGACGCCCCAAAACCTGGCCAAGGGCCCGAGTGAAGTCCCGGTTGGTCGCCGGCGCGGGGCTGACCACGTTGTAGGCGTCGGACGCATCCGGGCTATCGAGCATCCACAGCAGGGCCCGGACCACGTCGTCCCGATGCACCCAGGGCATGTACTGGTGCCCGTCGCCCAGCCGGCCGCCCAGACCGAGCCGGAACGGCGGCAGCATGCGCTGCAGGAAGCCGCCGCCGGCCCCGACGACGACGCCGGTGCGAGACAGGCACACGCGAACCCCCAAGGCGGATGCTTGGTTCGCGGCGGCCTCCCAGTCCCGGCACAACCGATGGGTGAATTCGTCGTGGGGGGGCGTCGCTTCGGTCACTGGCGTGTCGCCCTTGTCCCCATAGAACCCCACCGCGGAACCAGACACCAGTACTGACGGCTTGAGGGGCCACCGCTCAATGAGTTGAACAAGCTGTTCGGTGAGGGCAATACGGCTGTCCCTGAGCGCCTGTTTCCGAGCCTCGGACCATCGTTTCTCGGCAATGCCTTCGCCGGCAAGGTTGATCATGGCGTCAAACCCGTCGACCTCCCGGAGGGCGTCCAGGCTGGACACGCAACTGACCCGCCCGCAGATGGCCTGAACGTCTGCCGGGGTCTTGCGGCTCAGTACCCAGAGATCATCGCCCCGGGCCAAGAGGTGGCGGCAGAGCACGCGGCCAATGAAGCCGGTTCCACCGGTGATCAGCAGGCGGCTCATGATGCCTCCAGACGTTCGAGCACAAGGTCGCGGATGGCGTTCCCGAGCGCCGGGCTGTCGCCCACCGGCGGTGCCAGGGCGATATCGACCTGGTGCGCGGTTCGCAGCGCCTCGAGCATGGCAGGTACGTCCTTGCGAAGATGACGGCCCGCGGCGAGGAACAGGGGAATCACTTCGAACTGGCGGAGGCCCTGGGCCATGCCGTCCCGGACCACATCTTCGATGCTGGGGGAGGCCAGTTCCATGTAGGCGATCCGGGCTCCGGGCACCGCGTTCACGGTGGGTGCCGCCAGCCGTTCGAAAGTCTCGCACCAGCGCGGATCGCTGCTACCGTGGGCCAGAAGGATGATGCCGGTGGCGATGGTCATGACAGGTTTCTATCCTCACTCAGGGTCGTCGATCAGTGGACAGGGCGCGGCGGGTTGAGGAATCATGCCCGGGTCGTATCGACATCATGCCCGACCCGGGTTTCCGCCGACAACCGTCTGCCGCAGGAGTACTGGGGAATGTTCGATTGGAATGAGATTCTGGATTTCTGGTTTGGCCCGCTCGACGACGACGGACTGCCGGAGACCGCCTATCGGCGCCGGTGGTTTCGTTCGGACCGGCGGTTCGATCAGGAGTTGCGCCGCCGGTTTCTGTCCATGGTGCTGTTTGCGTCGGAACATGGCCTGGAGCACTGGCGCCGGCACGCCGGCGGAGCGCTCGCGGAAATCCTTCTGCTGGATCAGTTCTCCCGCAACATCTTCCGGGGCGTCGCGCTGGCCTTTGATCAGGACCGCCAGGCCCGTCAGCTTTGTCAGCAGGCCATGCGCAAGGGCTTCGACATGGCGCTGCCACCGGTGCAGAGAGCGTTCCTTTATATGCCGCTCCAGCACTCGGAGCGGGAGGACGACCAGGCACTGGCGGTGGAGTGCTATACCCAGCTCGTCGCGTCAACCGAAGGCCCTTTGGCCGAACTCATGAAAGATTTCCAGGCGTCGGCCGAGGCTCACCAGGACCTTATTCGCCGGTTTCGCCGCTTCCCCCACCGAAACAAGGCCTTGGGCCGCCGTTCAACGCCGGAAGAAGAGGCCTATATGGCGTCTGGTGGTGCCCGGTTCGGCCAGTAGCGCCCGTGGCGTTTTGTGAAGCGCGCGTAGCGTTCGTTAAAGTTTTGTATAAAAACTGCACAATATGAACAGGTTGGCGTTTGGCGCTGGTAAACTGGTGCACAGTTTTGTTGTCCGGAAAGATTCCGGAGCCGGTACAACCCAAACCTTCTACCTCCAGGTGATCCTGAATGCGAAGCTTCAGTCCGTGTGCGTGTGCTGGTCTGATTCTCTCTCTGTTCCTTTGTCTCCCGACGAGCGCCACCGCGCAACCGTTCGACCGGGACCTGTTTCAGCGGCTGGCGTCGGCGGCGCCGCAGCTCAACCGGGATGTCCTGAACAAGGCGCTTGAAGCCTCCCGGTGCGCCGTTTCCAGCGGTATTGCCATGCCCAAGCGGCTGGCGGTGATCGACTTTTCCCTGCCGTCTAACCGCAAGCGGATGTGGATTTTTGACCTGTCCTCCGCGTCCCTGCTGATCAAGGATCTGGTGGCCCACGGCCGGGCTTCCGGTTCCACCCGTTCCACCGAGTTCTCCAATCGGGAGGGTAGCCACAAATCGAGCATTGGGCTGTTCCGTGCTTCCGAGACCTACTACGGCAAGCACGGCTATTCCCTGCGGCTGGACGGTCTGGAGCCCGGTATCAACGACCAGGCCCGGGAGCGGGCCATCGTGATCCATGGCGCCGATTACGTCAGCCCGAAATGGGTCAACCGGTATGGGCGCATTGGCCGCAGTCTGGGCTGTCCGGCGGTGGACAACCGGATCATCGAAGAGGTGGTAGACGACCTGAAGGGCGGCCAGTTGGTGTTCAAGTACTACCCGGACCAAAAATGGTTGCAGAGCAGCAGCTTCCTGCACTGCGATGATTCCAGAATGGCTGCTTCCGGCGGTGGGCAGGGTGGTAACAGCTAGACGCTGCCCGGCGTGATCAGGGGACCGTCGCGGCGCCGGTCACCTCACTGAAATTTTTTGAGAAAAGGTGTTGACGGAGACCGCGGTATCCGTAGAATACGCCTCCGTTGACGCAGCAAGGCGTTGATGTGCGGGAATAGCTCAGTTGGTAGAGCACAACCTTGCCAAGGTTGGGGTCGCGAGTTCGAATCTCGTTTCCCGCTCCAGATTCCGAAACCCGGCTTTGCAAAAGGCCGGGTTTTTTTCTTTGGGGAGTTCGCCCGACATGCACGTTCAAGCGCTCTACCTCTACCCGGTCAAGTCCCTGGCCGGTCTTCCCGCTGACCAGATGACCCTCGATGAATTCGGCCCCGCCGGGGACCGCCGGTGGATGATCGTGGATGCCAGCAACCGGTTTGTGACCCAGCGGGAGCGGCCGGAGCTGGCCCTGGTGACCGCCGGACTTGAGGACGGCAGGGTGACCATCACCGTGCCGGACGCTGGCGTGCATTTGCTCGAACCGATTGGCAACGCCGTCACCGTCGAGGTGTGGCGCGATACGGTGATGGCCATTCCCGGCCCGGCGAGCGCCAACCAGGCCCTAAGCGACTACTTGAAGCACCCGGTCCGGCTGGTGTACATGCCCGACAGCAGCTTCCGACAGATTGACCCCAGCCGGGTGCCGGAAAGGCGGCGAGTGGGGTTTGCCGACGGCTTCCCGTTTCTCGTAACCAATCAGGCCTCACTGGAGGACCTCAACCAGCGTCTGGAACAGATCGTGTCCATGCGTCGCTTTCGCCCGAACATTGTGGTCGCAGGGGCTGAGCCGTGGGAGGAAGACCACTGGCGAGCGCTGGCCATTGGCGACCATGAGCTGTCGTTGGTCAAGCCCTGCTCACGCTGTGTGATGACAACGGTGGACCCGTACACCGGGATCAAGCATGCTGGCGCTCAACCTTTGCGCACGCTTGCCGGCTACCGGAAGACCGAGGATGGCGTCATCTTCGGCATGAACGCCGTGCATGACCGTCCCGGTACCCTGCGAATCGGCGATGCGGTGCGCGTGATCACTTCGGAGACCCGCTGACTGTGCCTTTGCTCACCCTGGATGCTGTAACCCTCTCCTACGGAATGCACGCGCTGCTGGACGGCGCCAACCTCTCGGTGGATGCCGGAGAGCGCGTGTGTCTTCTGGGCCGGAACGGGGAAGGGAAATCGACCCTGCTGAAAATCGTCAGCGGTGAAGTCACCCCCGATGGCGGTCTGGTTCGCCTGGACGACGGTGCGGTGCTGGCAGTGCTGCCCCAGAACCTGCCCTCGGACGACGTTCGCACCGCCTATGAAGTGGTGGCCGGTGCGTTTCCGGAGACCGGCGCCCTGTTGGCGGAATTCCACCGCCTGACGCAGCAGGCCGATGACGACAGCCTGGCCCGGATGACCCGGGTACAGGAGCGCCTGGAGGCCCTCGATGGCTGGCGACTGGATCAGAAAGTGACGTCCATTCTTGCCCAGTATGGGGTGGATCCGGACCGCACCCTGAACACCCTGTCCGGTGGCTGGCAGCGCCGAGTGCTGCTGGCTCGGGCACTGGTGGCGGAGCCGGATATCCTGCTGCTGGATGAGCCCACCAACCACCTGGATGTTCCGGCCATTGCCTGGTTGGAGGACGCGCTGTCCCAGTTCCGGGGCGCCATGCTGTTTGTCAGCCACGACCGGGCCTTCATTCGCCGGATGGCGACACGAATTGTGGAACTCGATCGCGGCCAGTTGATCAGTTTTGCTGCCACCTACGACCGTTACCTGGAACTCAAGGAAAAGGCGTTGGAAGAAGAGGAGCGACACAACGCCCTGTTCGACAAACGGCTGAAGCAGGAAGAAGCCTGGATTCGCCAGGGTATCAAGGCGCGGCGCACCCGCAACATGGGGCGGGTGCGGGCCCTCAAGAGCATGCGGGAGGAGCACCGGCAGCGCCGCAATCGGGGCGGCACCGCCAGCTTCGCCGTGGAAGAGGCGGACCGCTCCGGCAAACTCGTGGTGGAGGCCCGGGGCGCCGGCTTCCATTACCCGGGCGCCTCGGACGTGGTGCGCGGCCTTGATTTGACGATCCTTCGGGGCGACAAAATCGGCCTGGTGGGGGAAAACGGCACCGGCAAGACCACCCTGGTTCGGCTGCTGCTGGGTGATCTGGCACCCACCGAGGGCACCATCAAGCTCGGCACCAAGCTGCAGGTGGCGTACTTTGATCAACTTCGGGGCGAGCTGGATCTGGAGCGCAACGCCCTGGACAACCTGGCCGAGGGCCGGGAGTTCATCGATATCAATGGCCAGAGCAAACACGTGCTCGGGTACCTCCAGGACTTCCTGTTCACGCCCGAGCGAGCCCGCTCGCCGGTGAGGGTGTTTTCCGGCGGTGAACGGGCGCGGCTGCTGCTGGCCAAACTGTTCAGCAAGCCGGCCAACGTGCTGGTACTGGACGAGCCCACCAACGACCTGGACGTGGAAACCCTGGAACTGCTGGAAGAGCAGCTCTCGGAATTCCAGGGGACGGTGATGGTGATCAGTCACGACCGGGAATTCCTGGACAACGTGGTCACCGACACCCTGTTCCTGGACGGCACCGGCGCGGTCCGCACGTATGTGGGCGGCTACGCGGACTGGCGTCGGCAGGGCGGGCGCTTCCCCTCCGAGCAATCCGGCCGGCGGCCGGACCAGCAGGCGAGGGCGGATCGCGCCGGGGCAGGTAACGCCGCAGAAGGCGGTCGGGCCGGCGGTGATGCCGGGCAGAAAGCCGCCCCCGCGCCAGCGTCCGGTAACCGCCCGGTCAAGCTCAGCTACAAATTGAAACGGGAGTTGGAGCAACTGCCTCACAAAATTGAGACACTGGAGCAGGAAGTTGCCGACCTGCAGGCTACAATCTCCAAACCGGATTTTTATTCAGGCCCACCGGACGATGTCGCGGCTGTTCTGGAATCGCTGGCGAGCACGGAGGCCCGCCTGGAACAGGTGATGGAACGGTGGATGGAGTTGGAAGAACAGGCGAATCAATGAACGTCCACTACGATTTCCGCTTTGCCGATGGCCGTCACGTGGCCTTCCGCGTGTCGGGTGAGCCCGCCCCCAAACCCCAAAAGCCGCCCGCCTGGACGCGGCTCGATCACTGCAAATGCAGCAACTGCCCCCTCAAGGCCGAGGATTCACCCCACTGCCCGGCGGCACTGGCGATATTGCCGGTGGTTGAGGCGTTTGGCGGGGAGGATGCGTACGCGAAGGTGGACGTGGAGGTCACCGACGACCGCCGAACCTATCGCAAGCAGACCTCGATGGAGGAGGCGTTACGGTCCCTGCTGGGCTTGAACATGGCGGTGAGCGGTTGTCCGATCCTCGGCGAGCTGCGATCCATGGCGATTCATCATTTGCCGTTTGCCAGCAGCGATGAGTTCATCATGCGTAGCGTGTCCCATTATCTTCTGGAGCAGTACTACGCGAAACGGGCGGGAGAGACGCCCGACTGGGACCTGAAGGGGCTGGTCGCCCGAAACCAGAAGCTTCAACTGGTCAACCAGGCCCTGTGGCAGCGCATTCATGCGGTCTGCCAGGGCGACAGCAACCTGAAGGCGCTGCTCAACTTCTTCTCGATGGCATCCAGCGTGAGCGTGTCTCTGGAGAGCCAGTTGCGCAAGCTGGAAGCCCGCCTGCGGGGCGCCTGAGGCCCGCCGTCAGAGTAAGCCCCCGGGCAGGGGCCGGCCGCCGCTGAGGTTGGTGTCGCCGGTCAGTGGATGCGCACCGCCAGCACGTCGCATTCCGTGCCGTGGAGCACACCGTTGGCGGTCGACCCGAGTAACAGCTGAAAGCCCTTGCGGCCGTGACTGCCCACGACCACCAGATCCACACCAAACTCCTGGCTGACCCGGTGAATCTCCGATTCGGGCCTGCCAACCGTCACGACCTGCCGCTCGGCGGCCACGCCGTAACGTGAACCGTAGGTGTGCAACTGCTCCCTGGCGGCCTTGTCTAGCTGATCCTGAAGCTCCGACAAGTCCATCGGAATATCCCCCCCGTACGCGTAGCCCACGGGCTCCACCACATGCATCAGCATCAGTTCGGCGTGATGGGCCTCACAGACCGCCTTGGCCTTGTCCAGTACCTGGGGGGCCTCTTCGGTCAGGTCAATCGCAACGAGCACTCGTTTATAGGCGGGCATGGCCTGTCTCCTTTACCAACGGGACACACTGAAAGCGTAGTTCAAGTCTGCCGTATCGCGAGACATGGGCGAATGACCGGGGTCAATTAATCGGACGGGTGGGGCACACTCCCTGTGCCCGGGTCGTGCGGGGGTCAGCTCTTCTGAGACTGTTGCAGAAGGTCGATGGCGGTGTTCAGGGCGGACAGGATGCCCTTGGAGTAGCGATCAATAACAAAGCTGACGTTGTTCTGGTTGTAATTGATGTACGATCCGCGGATGAATTCCCACTTCGATCGGATCTCGTCAATGGTGTCCTTGAGGGCCGGGATGTCGCGGCCGCGGCCCAACTGCTCGAGGAAACCATCAAACTCCTTCGCCTGCTGGTCAAGGGCCTTCTCGTCGGCAGCGCCCTGAAAGGTCTGGGCGTTCGAGGAGTTGGTGCGAGCAGAGTACTTTGCCATCATCTGGGCCATCTTGACGGCAGCCATACGGGCAGCCTCAACCCGATCGTCGGTCTTGAGCTGGGCGCTGTCCTGGGCCTGCTTGTAAAGTTCGGTGGCCTTGTCGCTCATGGTCAGGGCCTGGTTGGCCATGTCCGACATCAGCCGCAGATCCGGGTAGCCCTGCTTGCGGTTGACGTTGATGTTGTCCCGCATCAGCGCCTTGAACTTGTCGAACTCCTGGTTCAGGTCTTCCACAGCGTCTTTTGAAAGCACGCCGTTGGTGGCTTTGGCCACGGTGTTCATGGCGTCGTTGGCGGCGTTGATCCCATTGACCACATCCTGCAGGATGGCAGGGTCCTGGGTACCGCTGTAACGGTAGAACGCATCCAGCGCGATGTAGTTGCTGATCCGGAAGGTGTGAAGATCGGACAGGAAGGTATCGGCAGCCTCCTGCGCACGGGCGTTGAGCGAGACCAGCGCGAGCGCGATCAGGGCAAAAGTAAGGGAACGAATACGCACGCGTTCATTTGTCATCGGAAGGGATCTCCGTAAGGCTGTTTTATTATTGTCGACGAAAGTCGCAAGCCGAAGGTAATGTAAGACCCCCGGCCAATCAAGGCATTATTCCGGAAACCGGCCGTCTGAATTGCAAACAAGTATGAAATCTCCGTGACTCAAGCATGAAGTTTGCGTGACGCCGATCACATTGTGCTTTTACTCACTTCGCCAGGTTGTTGAAATTTATGTGAAGTGAGCAGGCAACAGGGTGCGATAGCACGTGCCCATTGCGGTCATCGGCCCCTCCGAGAGAACGCGCCGTCAGAAACAAATTGACAAACGGCCGGTTTTTTTTCATCGTGTGCCCTCACGATTCAAACAAGTGTATGAATTCTTGAATCGAACGATCGGGCAGTGATCACATTCTCGCTGCACCGGCGGCCGGGCCCCGGAGGCCGGGCTGTCAGCAGTTCCCATCACAGACTGGAGATCAGTTGATGATTTACGAAGGTAAAGCCATCACGGTTAAAGAGATCGACGGCGGGATCGCTCAGTTGAACTTTGACTTGCAGGGCGAGTCGGTCAACAAGTTCAACCGTCTCACCATCGAAGAACTGGGCGCCGCGGCGGACACCCTCAAATCCCGCAAGGATCTGAAAGGCCTGGTGGTTACCAGTTCCAAGGACAGCTTTATTGTCGGTGCCGATATCACCGAGTTCACCGAGCTGTTCGCCGGTTCCGAAGAAGATCTGGTGGCCAACAACCTGAAGGCCAACGAGGTGTTCAGCACTATCGAAGACCTGCCGTTCCCGACCGTTACCGCCATTAACGGCATCGCGCTCGGCGGCGGTTTCGAGATGTGCCTGGCAACCGACTACCGGGTCATGGCACCGAAGGCGAAGGTGGGCCTGCCGGAAGTGAAGCTGGGCATTTTCCCGGGCTTCGGCGGTACCGTGCGCCTGTCCCGTCTTGTGGGCGTGGATAACGCCGTTGAGTGGATCTGCGGCGGCACCGAAAACCGCGCTGACGCGGCCCTGAAAGTGGGCGCTGTGGACGCTGTCGTTGAGGCCGACAAGCTGGTCGAGGCCGCCGTGGCCATCATCAACCAGTGCAACGAAGGCAAGCTCGACAACAACGCCCGTCGTGAAGAGAAGAAGGGCAAGATCAAGCTCAACGCCATGGAAAGCATGATGGCGTTCGAGATCTCCAAGGCGTTTGTCGGTGGCAAGGCCGGCCGGAACTACCCGGCGCCGGTGGAAGCCATCAAGACCATGCAGAAGCACGCCGGCATGACCCGCGACAAGGCCATTGAAGTTGAGGCCAAGGGCTTTGCCAAGATGGCCAAGACCAACGTGGCGGCCTGCCTGGTGGGCCTGTTCCTGAACGACCAGGCCCTGAAGAAGAAAGCCAGCGCGTGGGAGAAGGAAGCGTCCAAAGTGAACCTGGCGGCCGTTCTGGGTGCCGGTATCATGGGCGGCGGCGTGGCGTTCCAGTCCGCGCTGAAGGGCACGCCCATCATCATGAAGGACATCAACCAGGACGGCATCAAGCTGGGCCTGAACGAGGCCAAGAAGCTGCTGTCCAAGCGCGTGGCCAAGGGCAAGATGGACGCCGGCCAGATGGGTGACGTTCTGAACAACATCACGCCGACCCTGAACTACGGTGATTTCAAGAACGTAGACCTGGTTGTTGAAGCGGTGGTTGAAAATCCGAAAGTCAAAGATGCGGTACTGCGCGAGACCGAAGACGCGGTTCGCGAGGACGCCATCCTGACCTCCAACACCTCCACCATCTCCATCAACCTTCTGGCCAAGAACCTCAAGCGTCCGGAAAACTTCTGCGGCATGCATTTCTTTAACCCGGTACACATGATGCCGCTGGTTGAGGTTATCCGCGGCGAGAAGACCAGTGACCGCGCCATTGCGACCACCGTTGCCTACGCCAAGGCCATGGGTAAGACCCCGGTTGTTGTAAACGACTGCCCGGGCTTCCTGGTCAACCGTGTGTTGTTCCCTTACTTCGGCGGTTTTGCCGCGCTGGTGCGTGACGGCGCCGACTTCCAGCAGATCGACAAGGTCATGGAGAAGTTCGGCTGGCCCATGGGCCCGGCCTACCTGCTCGACGTGGTGGGCATGGACACCGCCAAGCACGCCAATGAGGTGATGGCAGAGGGCTTCCCCGAGCGCATGAAGGCGGACTTTACTTCCGCCATCGACGTGATGTTCGAGAACAAGCGCTACGGCCAGAAGAACGCCAAGGGCTTCTACAAGTACGAGGAAGACAAGAAGGGCAAGCCGAAGAAAGTCGTGGATGAAGAGACCTACAAGCTGATCCAGCCTGTGGTCAGCGACAAGAAGGACTTCGAGGAAGACGACATCATCGCCCGCATGATGATCCCGCTGTGTCTGGAAACCGTGCGCTGCCTGGAAGACGGCATCGTTGAGGCCCCGGCCGACGCGGACATGGGCCTGATCTACGGCATCGGCTTCCCTCCGTTCCGCGGTGGCGCCCTGCGCTACATCGACGACATGGGCGTTGCCGCCTTCGTCGAACTGGCAGACAAGTACGCAGAGCTCGGCCCGCTGTACGCGCCGACCGAGAAGCTGCGTGAGATGGCCAAGACTGGCAAGAAGTTCTTTGGCTAACCCTGAACGAGATTCCCGAACGGAGAAAGATCTATGAGCCTGAATCCGAGAGACGTTGTCGTCGTCGATTGCGTGCGGACTCCGATGGGTCGTGCCAAGAACGGATGTTTCCGTAACGTGCGCGCCGAGACCCTGTCGGCCGCGCTGATCGAGGCACTGTTTGAGCGCAACCCGAAGCTCGACCCGAAAGAAGTGGAAGACGTGGTGTGGGGCTGTGTGAACCAGACCAAGGAGCAGGGCTTCAACGTGGCCCGTCAGATCTCCCTGCTGACTCGCATTCCCCACGAATCCGCGGCCCAGACCGTCAACCGTCTGTGTGGTTCCGCCATGACCGCGATTCACACCGCGGCCCAGGCGATCCAGACTGGCAACGGCGACGTGTTCGTGATCGGTGGCGTTGAGCACATGGGCCACGTGCCCATGACCGAAGGCTTCGACCACAACCCGGCGGCGTCCAAGTACTCCGCCAAGGCCTCCAACATGATGGGCCTGACCGCGGAAATGCTGGCCAAGATGCACGGCATCACCCGCGAGCAGCAGGACGAGTTCGGTGCCCGGTCTCATCGCCTGGCCCACGAAGCGACCCTCGAAGGCCGTTTCAAGAACGAGATCGTACCCATCGAGGGCCACGACGAGAACGGCTTCGTCAAGCTGATCGAGCACGACGAGACCATTCGTCCGGAAACCACCGTGGAGTCCCTGGGCCAGCTGCGTCCGGCGTTCGATCCGAAGAACGGTACGGTCACCGCGGGTACGTCTTCACAGCTGACCGACGGCGCCTCCGCCATGGTGCTGATGTCCGCCGAGCGGGCGCAGGCCCTGGGCCTGAAGCCGATTGCCAAGGTGCGCAGCATGGCCGTGGCCGGTTGTGACCCCGCGATCATGGGCTACGGCCCGGTTCCGGCCACTAAGAAAGCGCTCAAGCGGGCTGGCCTGAAAATCGAAGACATCGATTTCTGGGAGCTCAACGAAGCGTTCGCCGGCCAGTCGCTGCCGGTCCTCAAGGACCTGAAACTGCTGGGCGTGATGGACGAGAAGGTGAACCTGAACGGCGGTGCGATTGCCCTGGGCCATCCGCTGGGCTGCTCCGGTGCCCGGATCTCCACCACCCTGCTGAACGTGATGATGGCCAAAGGCGGCACACTGGGGGTATCCACCATGTGCATCGGCCTGGGCCAGGGCATTGCGACGGTCTGGGAGCGCCTCTGAGTCGGGCAACCGATGTGAAGCGCTAACGCAGGAGGCCCGGCACACCGCCGGGCCTTCCTGTTTCCGGGAGACCCGTTTGGGCCAGCATCATCAGGAATGGGTTGTCTTGCCCGGTATGACCCTGTAAAACAGAGTGCCTATAGACATCGGCGGCGTTTATCGGTTTTATAGCCGCCTGATTTTACTGCGAGTTTACGGTTTGCTGATTATTTGACCGATCTGTCGCCAAGGATATTGATCTCCGTTATGGGTAAAAGTCTCGTTATTGTCGAGTCGCCAGCGAAAGCGAAAACCATCAACAAGTACCTGGGCTCGGACTACATCGTTAAGTCCAGCGTCGGCCACATCCGGGATCTGCCGGTCAGTGGCAGTGGTTCCCAGACCGACCCGAAAGAGCGGGCCCGTCAGGCCGCATTGACCCGCAAAATGAGCCCGGAAGAAAAGGCCGAGCACAAGAAGCGCAAGGCCCGGGAGCAACTGGTGGCCCGCATGGGCGTGGACCCGGATCACGACTGGCAGGCCCGGTATGAGATCCTGCCCGGCAAGGAAAAGGTGGTCAGCGAACTCAAACGCTTGGCGAAATCCGCCGATCACATCTATCTCGCGACGGATTTGGACCGCGAAGGGGAAGCCATCGCCTGGCACCTTCGTGAGACCATTGGCGGCGACGACGGCAAATACCGCCGCGTGGTGTTCAACGAAATTACCAAACGTGCCATCCAGGAAGCGTTCAAGGAGCCGGGCAGCCTCGACGGCAACCGTGTGAACGCCCAGCAGGCCCGCCGGTTCCTGGATCGGGTGGTGGGCTATATGGTGTCTCCGCTGCTGTGGGCCAAACTGGCCCGGGGGCTGTCCGCCGGTCGCGTGCAGTCCGTTGCCGTGCGCCTGATCGTCGAGCGCGAGCGGGAAATCCGCAAGTTCGTACCCGAGGAGTTTTGGCAGTTGCACGCGGACCTGCTGCCTGCCGGCGCCAAGGATCCGGTGCGCTTTGAGGTAACCCGCTACCAGGATCAGGCCTACCGCCCTGTGAACGAAGCCCAGAGCACGGCCCACGTGGACCGTCTGAAGGCTGGTCAGTTCCAGGTGGCCAAACGGGAAGACAAGCCCACCCGGTCCCGGCCGTCGGCGCCGTTCATTACCTCCACGCTTCAGCAGGCGGCGAGCAATCGGATGGGGTTCAGCGTCAAGAAGACCATGATGCTGGCCCAGCGCCTGTATGAGGCTGGCTACATCACCTACATGCGGACGGACTCCACCAACCTGAGCCAGGACGCCATTTCCAGCTGCCGCGAGTTTGTCAGTAAACAGTTTGGCGACCGTTACCTTCCCGAGAAGCCCCGGGTCTACGGCAGCCGTGAAGGCGCCCAGGAGGCCCACGAGGCCATTCGTCCGACCGAGGTGACCCGCAGGCCGTCCGACATCAGCGGCCTGGAGAAGGACGCTGAGAAACTCTATGACCTGATCTGGCGGCAGTTCATCGCCTGCCAGATGGCGGACGCGGAGTTCCTGAGCACCTCCATCGTGGTGGCCAATGATGCCTACGAGCTGCGCACCCGCGGCCGTATTATCCAGTTTGACGGCTTCCTGAAAGCCGCACCCCAGTCCAGTAAGAAGGAAGAGGACGTGGCGCTGCCAGATATCCAGGTGGGCGACGACCTTGGCCTGAAAGCCCTGGACCCGACGCAACACTTTACCAAGCCGGCGCCCCGTTACACGGAAGCCAGCCTGGTCAAGGAACTGGAAAAGCAGGGCATCGGGCGGCCGTCGACGTACGCCTCGATCATCTCCACCATTCAGGATCGTGGCTATGTGCGGCTCCAGAACCGGCGGTTCTACGCCGAGAAGATGGGCGAGATTGTCACTGAGCGCCTGAACGAGTCCTTCCCGAATCTGATGGACTACGATTTTACCGCGCGCATGGAAGACGAGCTGGACGAGATCGCCAGTGGTGACGTGGAGTGGAAGGCGGTTCTCAACGACTTCTACGGGCGTTTCCGGCAGCAGTTGGAGTCGGCGGAGCAGAGCGATGGCGGTATGCGCGCCAACACGCCCACCGAAACCGACATCCCGTGCCCCACCTGCGGCCGGCCCATGCAGGTCCGCGTGGCCAGTACCGGGGTGTTCCTTGGCTGTTCCGGCTACGGGCTGCCACCCAAGGAGCGCTGCAAAACCACCATCAACCTGGTGTCCGGCGACGAAGTGGTCAGCGCCGATGAGGACGTGGAAGGCGAGGGCGAAACCCGCCTGCTGCGCAAGAAGCGCCGCTGCCCGATCTGCAGCACCGCCATGGACAGCTATCTGGTGGATGAGACCCGCAAGCTTCACATCTGCGGCAACAACCCGGACTGTCCAGGCTACGAGGTGGAGAAGGGCACGTTCCGCATCAAGGGCTACGATGGCCCGACCCTGGAGTGCGACAAGTGCGGCTCGGAGATGCAGCTCAAGACCGGCCGCTTCGGCAAGTATTTCGGGTGCACGAACAGCGAATGCAAGAACACCCGTAAGTTGCTGAAAAACGGGGAGCCCGCGCCCCCCAAGATGGATCCGGTGCCCATGCCAGAGTTGAAGTGTCAGAACGTGGACGACACCTACGTGCTCCGGGACGGCGCCTCCGGCCTGTTCCTGGCCGCGAGCAAGTTCCCCAAGAACCGGGAAACCCGTCCGCCGCTGGTGAAAGAGATCAAGCCGCACCGAAAGGAAATTGACCCGAAATACGATTTTCTGATGGACGCGCCAGAGGCCGATCCGGAAGGCAACCCGACGGTCATCCGCTACAGCCGGAAAACCAAGGAGCAGTACGTCATGTCGGAGAAAGACGGCAAGGCCACCGGCTGGTCCGCGTGGTACGACAACGGCAAGTGGCGACCCCGGGAGAAGTGAAAACGGGGTCAGATGAAAAAAAGGGGTCAGATGAGCTTTTCATCTGACCCCTTTTTTTCATCTGACCCCAGGTTTACCAGGCCTACCGAAACTTCCGCAACCGCTGAATCAGCGACGACGTATCCCAGCGTTTCCCGCCCATCGCCTGTACGTCCGCGTAGAACTGGTCGACCATCGCCGTGACCGGCAGGGTCGCGTTGATCTTGCGGGCTTCTTCCAGGCAAATTCTCAGGTCCTTGCGCATCCAGTCCACCGCGAAGCCGTGGTTGAACTCGCCTTTGATCATGGTGGCAGAGCGGTTTTCCATCTGCCAGGACTGGGCCGCGCCCTTGGAGATCACGTCCACCACCCGGCTGACGTCCAGGTTGGCCTGCTCGGCAAAGTGCAGGGCTTCGGAAAGGCCCTGGACCAGGCCAGCGATGGCAATCTGATTGACCATCTTGGTCTTCTGGCCGCTGCCGGCCGGCCCCATCAGGGTCACCGCACGGCCGTATCGCTCCATGATTGGCAGCGCCTTGTTGAAATCTTCCTCCGAGCCGCCGCACATGACCGTCAACTGGCCATTTTCCGCGCCCTGCTGGCCGCCGGATACCGGCGCGTCAATAAAGCCGAGGTTGCGGCGGGAGGCGCGGGACGCCAGCTTTTCGGCCATGCGCGCGGACGCGGTGGTGTGGTCCACCAGGATAGCGCCTTCTTTGGCGTTGGCGATGATGCCGTCATCGCCCTCGTAGACTTCAACCAGGTCCTGATCGGCGCCGACGCAGGTCAGCACCACATCGGCGCCCTGGACGGCTTCAGCAACGGTGCTGCAGGCCGTACCCCGGTAGCAGCTCGCCCATTCGCCTGCGCGGGACAGGGTCCGGTTCCAGACGCGAACGTCCAGGCCGGCTTTTGCGAGGTGGCCTGCCATGGGGTAACCCATAATGCCGAGGCCAATGAATGCTACGGTGACTGTCATGATCATCTCCTGTATGGCTGAGTGCCGTTATTGGTATTTTGGTCGAAAATACAGGCTGGTGGGAAAGCCCGAGAATAGCGCAGATGGAATGACCTCGTCACCCCGATAACGCTGGTTCCGCAGATGGCGAACGGGCGGCTGTTCGAGGTGGGTTCACACCACGGCTGCCAAAGGGTGAGCGAGCAGGGCTTGGCCAACAGATGTGCCCGGCGGCAGCGAGGTTTGATACCGGGGTCACACCTCCGGGTACGGCCCCGCTGAAAGCGGCCAGGCTGACATAGACTTCATCTGACGCGGTTTCTATACTTTCGTCGATCTGCATGGATGCATCACGATGATTCCCCTCCGGCGAATGACCGCCACTCATTGTCTGTGCCTCCATTCCGATGTTGTAACCGGGCTAAGTGAGTGGCCTGTCACGTTGGTTTTATCGTCATAAGGGATTTCCATGGACTTGGTTTATAAAAATGAGAAACCGCTACTGGGTATAGCGGTCGTTTTCTCGGCTATTATCTGGCTGGCGTTGATTGTTGGTACCCTTGGAGGCCTCCTCCTGTACCTGATTCTGGGATACGTTTTTTTCCTGTTCGCGCACTCTGCGTTTATTTCCCATTTGAAAGGCTCCGGGGTTCGAATCAGCCCGGACCAGTATCCGGATTTGTACGATCGGCTGGTTCGGTGCTGTGAGAGAGTGGGCGTGAACGAGGTGCCCGAGGCCTACCTGTTGAGGACGGACTTCTTCAACGCACTGGCAACGAAATTCCTTGGCCGGCATTTCGTTGTGCTTTTCACCGATGTGGTCGATGCGCTCGATGATCAACCGGGTGCGATCGACTTTTACATCGGTCACGAGCTTGGCCACATTCACCGGAAGCATCTCTCATGGCAAACCTTTGTCATGCCGGCCTCCTTGCTTCCGGTCGTCGGGCCGGCCTTGCGGCGAGCGGAGGAATATACCTGCGACCGTTATGGGGTTGCCTGTTGCCAGTCGGAAGCGGACATCAAGGCCGCACTCGCTGCAATCGCGGCGGGGGATACCCGCTGGAGCACCATCAATGTGGACGCGTACATTGCGCAGGTGCAGGCCACGAACGGGTTCTGGATGTCGTTTAATGAGCTGACGGGCGACTACCCTTGGTTGACCAAGCGAATGGCCACGGCGGTCGCACTGGCGCAGGGCCAGGAAATCACCCATCCGAGACGGAGCTTCTGGGCCTGGACGCTGTCCTGTTTCATCCCGAGGCTTGGCGTGGGAGCCGGTGGCGCAGCCTCTCTCCTTATCACCATTGCGTTGATCGGCGTGCTTGCCGCGGTTGCGATTCCCGCCTACCAGCAGTATGTGGAAAGGGCGAGGTTTTCGACGGCCTACTCCGCGGCGCTGGAGGTGCAGGGTCGGGTTGAAGCCTACGCTCAGGAGCACCAGGCCTGGCCGGTATCGATGATTGATCTGGGTTATCCAGAGTCCACGTTAAAAAATGCGGTCGGAGATTACTCCATCGACGTGTATGAAAGCGGCCTGATTGGTGTGGAGGTGGGCACCGATAAGAGCGGCGAATCAGAATATATCGTTCTGGAGCCTTCCGTTGATCAGGGCAACATCAGCTGGACGTGCTATGGGCAAAACGTCGAGGAAAAACTCTTGCCGGCAGATTGTCGTTAGGGCCCATAAAAAAAGCCGCTGAGATCAGCGGCTTTTTTCTGGTTCTCTTGCGGGGATTTGGTTATTTCTTCGGATAGTCCCGCTTGGCAGAGCCGGTGTAAAGCTGGCGCGGACGGCCGATGCGGTAGTCTCCGCTGACCATTTCGTTCCAGTGGGAGAACCAGCCGATGGTCCGTGCCATGGCGAAAATCACCGTGAACATAGACGTGGGGATGCCGATGGCCTTCAGGATGATGCCGGAGTAGAAGTCGACGTTCGGATACAGCTTGCGCTGTACAAAGTACTCGTCTTCCAGGGCAATCTTTTCCAGGCGCTGGGCGATCTTCAGCAGCGGGTCGTTTTCCAGGCCCAGCTCTTTAAGCACTTCGTGAGCGGTTTCCCGCATGACCTTGGCGCGCGGGTCGAAGTTCTTGTAGACCCGATGGCCGAAGCCCATCAGGCGGAACGGGTCGTCCTTGTCCTTGGCTTTGGCAATAAAGGTCTCGATGTTGGCCTCGTCGCCGATCTCCGCCAGCATATCCAGGACCGCCTCGTTAGCACCGCCGTGTGCGGGGCCCCACAGAGCGGCAATGCCGGAGGCAATGCAGGCGTAGGGGTTGGCGCCGGTGGAGCCGGCCAGACGCACCGTGGAAGTAGACGCATTCTGCTCGTGATCCGCGTGCAGGATGAAGATCTTGTCCATCGCCTTGGCCAGCACGGGGTTCGGCTTGTACTCCTCGCAGGGCACACCGAACATCATCTGCAGGAAATTCTCGGAGTAGGAGAGGTCGTTGCGCGGGTACATGAACG
The DNA here is from genome assembly GCF_037080155.1 of Marinobacter sp. C2H3. Lineage (NCBI taxonomy): Bacteria > Pseudomonadati > Pseudomonadota > Gammaproteobacteria > Pseudomonadales > Marinobacteraceae > Marinobacter > Marinobacter sp. C2H3. The sequence continues at coordinate 73,990 of NZ_JBBBNZ010000005.1, forward strand.
GCTGGCCGATGCTGTATTTGTAGCACCAGGCCGCAATGGTCGGCATCTTGGCGATCAGGCGATGGGCGGTAATTTCCCGCTGGGTCTCATCGGTGACGTCCATCTGATCGTGATAGAACGCAGACAGCGCCCCAACCACGCCGCACATGATGGCCATCGGATGCGCGTCACGGCGGAAGCCGTTAAAGAAGTTGCGCATCTGATCGTGCAGCATGGTGTGGTTTTTGATGGTGTCGTGGAACCGCTGATTTTCCTTGGTGGAGGGCAGCTCACCCTTCAGCAGGAGGTAGCAGACTTCCAGGTAATCGGAGTGTTCGGCAAGCTGCTCGATCGGATAACCGCGGTGCAGGAGAACGCCGTTGGCGCCGTCGATGTAGGTGATGGCCGATTCGCAGGCGGCTGTGGATACAAATCCCGGGTCGTAGGTGAAAACGCCTTCCTGGACGAGGCCTCGTACGTCAATAACGTCAGGGCCGACGGTGCCGGAGTATACCGGTAGCTCAATGGATTTGTCCCCCACCGAGAGCGTGGCTTTCCTGTCGGTCATGGTGCTCTCCTATTTCAGCTTTTTTGCAGCTTTTGACTGCTTGTGTAAATACGCCAGAAGGCGCGTATTATCGCAAAACTGGGCGCAAAATATAGGGCGTCCGGTTTTTTTGTCAATGCGCCTGGGCCTGGTTGGACCGAAATGTGCTAACCAGGTCAATCCGGGATAACCCGAACGGTCCGTCCATCGGCCGGTGTGCGGTGCGGCCATCACCGCTGATCCGGGGGCGAAACGGTGGCGGCACCCGGTTCGCCGGTTTGTAATTGCGGGGTGCTCTCCTTATAATCCGTAGCCCGGAAACGGGGATGCACCGGTACTTGCGCGCCTGCGTAGGAAGCTATCGATGTTATCCTGCCTCCTGAACCAATCGCCAATCGGGCCCGTACCGTTTGACGATCGATACATACCAACCACCGCAGCCGATTCGTCGGTATCGCGGAACCAAGAGAGAGTGTGAGAGCGCTGTGAATAGCAAACGACCAGTAAATCTCGATCTCGGCAAGTTCCATTTCCCTCTGCCAGCCATTACGTCCATCCTGCATCGGATCAGCGGCATCATCATCTTTGTTGGTGTGGCGTTCCTGCTGTACGGACTTCAGCTTTCCCTGTCCGGGGAAGAAGGCTTCAACGAGGTGAGTGGGCTGCTGGACAGCTTCCTTGCCAAGCTGATCACCTGGGGCATCCTGTCTGCTCTGTTGTACCACCTGGTTGCCGGCATCAAGCACCTGTTCATGGACATGGGCTTCGGTGAAGAGCTGGAGAGTGGTCGCCTCGCCGCAAAGATCACGATTGTGGTTTCCGTCATCCTCATCATTCTGGCAGGAGTCTGGGTATGGTAAACAGCGTCACGAACCTGGGTCGCAGTGGTGTTTTCGACTGGATGATCCAGCGGGTAACCGCGTATGTGCTGGCTCTCTACACACTGTTCATGCTGGGCTTCACGCTGATGACGGACGTCAGCTATGAGTCCTGGTCTGGTCTGTTCGAGCAGACCTGGTTCCGCATCTTCACTCTGCTGGCGCTGCTCTCCATCGGCGCTCACGCCTGGGTAGGCCTCTGGACCGTGACCACCGACTACATCAAGCCGGCGGCGACGCGTTTTGTGGTTCAGGCAATCTGCGGGCTGGTTATGTTCGTCTATGTAGTTTGGGGCATTCAGATTCTGTGGGGGCTTTAATCGATGGCTAACATCAAAACCATGTCTTACGACGCGATTGTGATCGGTGGCGGCGGCGCCGGTATGCGTGCTGCCCTGCAACTGACTCAATCCGGCATCAACACCGCGTGCATCACCAAGGTCTTCCCGACCCGGTCGCACACCGTATCCGCGCAGGGCGGTATTACCTGTGCCATTGCCAGTGCCGATCCCAACGACGACTGGCGCTGGCACATGTATGACACCGTCAAGGGCTCCGATTACATCGGCGACCAAGACGCCATCGAGTACATGTGCTCCGTGGGTCCCCAGGCCGTGTTCGAGCTGGAGCACATGGGCCTGCCGTTTTCCCGTACCGAGCAGGGCCGCATCTACCAGCGTCCGTTCGGTGGCCAGTCCAAGGGCCCGGATGATCCCACCCAGGCTGCCCGGACCTGCGCCGCGGCGGACCGTACCGGCCACGCCCTGTTGCACACCCTTTACCAAGCCAACCTCAAGGGCGGTACCACCTTCCTGAACGAGTGGTATGCCGTCGATCTGGTCAAGAACAGCAAAGACGAAGTGGTGGGCGTTGTCGCCATCGAAATCGAGACCGGCGAAGTCTGCTACATCAAAGCCAAGGCGACCGTTCTGGCCACCGGTGGCGCGGGCCGTATTTACGCGTCCACCACCAACGCCATGATCAACACCGGTGACGGTATCGGCATGGCGCTGCGCGCCGGCTTCCCGGTGCAGGACATGGAAATGTGGCAGTTCCACCCAACCGGTATCCACGGTGCGGGCACGCTGGTGACCGAAGGCTGTCGGGGTGAGGGCGGTTACCTCATCAACTCCGAGGGCGAGCGTTTCATGGAGCGGTACGCTCCGAACGCCAAAGACCTCGCTGGCCGTGACGTGGTTGCCCGCGCCATGGTTATGGAGATTTTGGAAGGCCGTGGCTGTGGTCCCGAGAAAGATCACGTGCTGCTGAAACTCGACCACCTGGGCGAGGAAACCCTCAACCTGCGCCTGCCGGGCATCTGTGAGCTGTCCCGCACCTTCGCCCACGTGGATCCGGTGAAAGAGCCGATTCCGGTGGTGCCGACCTGTCACTACATGATGGGTGGTATTCCCACCAACGTGGGTGGCCAGGCGCTGACCCAGGACGAGAACGGCAAAGACAAGGCCATTCCGGGCCTGTTCGCCTGCGGTGAGGCAGCCTGTGTCTCCGTGCACGGCGCCAACCGTCTGGGCGGCAACTCGCTGCTGGATCTGGTGGTGTTCGGCCGTGCGGCCGGCCTGCACATCGAAGAGCAACTGCGCGGCGGCTTTGAAGTCGACGGCGCCAGCGAAGAAGACATCAAGCGCGCCATGGCTCGCCTGGATCGTCTGAACAGCGCTTCCGAAGGTGAAGAAGTAGCGAAGGTTCGTAAGGACCTGCAAAACTGCATGCAGCTGTACTTCGGCGTATTCCGGGATGGCGAAAGCATGGAGAAGGGCATCAAGCTGCTGGAAGAGATCGGCGAGCGGGTGAAGAAGACCCGTCTGGCAGACACCAGCGATGCCTTCAACACCGCGCGCGTCGAAGCGCTGGAACTGGACAACCTCTACGAAGTCGCCTACGCCACCGCCAAGTCCGCGATTGAGCGCAAGGAAAGCCGAGGCGCCCACGCGCGCAATGACTTCACCGAGCGGGACGACGAGAACTGGCTGAAGCACTCCGTGTACTTCCCGCTCGACAAGCGCGTTGGCAAGCGTGATGTGAACTTCGCACCGAAGACGGTGCCGACGTTCCAGCCGAAAATCCGGACCTACTAAGGGGGAATCGTCACATGTTGGTTAGTCTGTATCGTTACAACCCGGAGTCCGACAACGCCCCTTATATGCAGGACGTTGAGGTCGAGATTCCGGCCGGCAAGGACCTGATGGTTCTGGACGTGCTGAACCTGGTGAAGGAAAGAGATCCGTCCATGAGTTACCGCCGTTCCTGCCGGGAAGGGGTCTGCGGCTCCGACGGCATGAACATGAACGGCAAGAACGGCCTGGCCTGTATCACCCCGGTGTCCCAGGTGGTGAAGAACAATAAGCTGGTGCTGCGCCCGCTGCCGGGCCTGCCGGTTATTCGTGACCTGGTGGTCGACATGAGCCTGTTCTACAAGCAATACGAGAAGGTCATGCCGTACCTGGTGAACGATAAGCCGGCGCCCGCCATCGAGCGTCTGCAGTCGCCGGAAGAGCGTGAGAAGCTGGACGGCCTGTACGAGTGCATCCTCTGTGCCTGCTGCTCCACCTCCTGCCCGTCCTTCTGGTGGAACCCGGACAAGTTCATCGGCCCGGCGGGTCTGCTTCAGGCCTACCGGTTCCTGGCGGACAGCCGGGATACCGCCCAGGCAGAGCGTTTGTCCAACCTGGATGACCCGTTCAGCGTGTTCCGCTGCCGGGGCATCATGAACTGTGTCAGCGTGTGCCCGAAGGGTCTGAACCCGACCCGCGCCATCGGCCACATTCGGAACCTTCTGCTCCAGCGGGCCACCTGAGCCCGCGCAAAGTTCCGAACACCCGCTATACTGTTCTGACCAGGTTAGCACCCGGAAAGCCCTGCAATTTGCAGGGCTTTCAACCAAAGGCGTATAGGCAAAAGTCTTAGCCGGGTGCACACTACGCGAGCCGTTTCGGTGACTTACGAGGTTTTCCTGCGGCTTTGCCGAGTACAAAAACCACTGGGGAATGGACAACATCCGTGTCGTGAGTGGTGGTCAAAGTCATGCCGTAATTACCCGTATTGACTGAGAATTATCCCTGACCGACCATAGCGGCTCCCCGCACCAGCCCAAGGTGAGCTATTCAAGATGCACGAAAGCACAATGGAGCAATTGTGGCAGACTTCCCACCTTCAGGGGGGAAACCTGGCCTACGTTGAACAGCTTTTCGAAACCTACCTGACAGACCCCAACGCCGTTCCCGAAGAGTGGCGGAGCTACTTTGACAAGCTCCCGCGCGTCGATGGCTACCAAGGCCAGGACACCGTCCTCTCGACCATCCGCGAACAGTTCGAACACATCTCCCGCAATCAGCGCTTTCTTGCCTCCGGCGGCGTTCCCGCCAGCGCCACCTCCGATGCCGATAAAAAGCAGGTCCGCGTTCTCCAGCTGATCAACGCGTTCCGTTTCCGCGGCCACCAGGAAGCCCAGCTCGACCCCCTGGGTGTCTGGCAGCGTCCCACCGTTGAGGACCTGGAGCCCCGTTTTCACGAACTTGGCAGCTCGGATCTGGACCTGGAGTTTCAGACCGGCTCGCTGAATTTTGGTTCCGAAACCATGAAGCTTTCGGACATCGTGAACGGCCTGCGGGAGACCTACTGCAGCAGCGTGGGCGCCGAGTACATGCACGTGGTGGATACCCGCATCAAGCGGTGGTTCCAGCAGCGCATGGAGCCGGTACGCTCCCATCCGGAATTTGAGGCGGAAACCCGCAAAACGGTTCTTGAGCGTCTGACGGCCGCCGAAGGGCTGGAAAAGTATCTCGGTTCCCGCTATCCCGGCGTCAAGCGCTTCGGCCTTGAGGGTGGCGAGAGCCTGATCCCGTGCCTGAACGAGCTGATCCAGCGGGCGGGATCCTACGGTGCCAAGGAAATTGTGCTGGGCATGGCCCACCGTGGCCGCCTGAACGTGCTGGTCAACATCCTCGGCAAGAACCCCAAGGACCTGTTTGACGAATTCGAAGGCAAGAAGCTGGCGGATTCCGGTTCCGGTGACGTGAAATACCACCAGGGCTTCTCCTCGAACATCATGACTCCGGGTGGCGAAGTGCACCTGGCCATGGCGTTCAACCCGTCGCATCTGGAGATCGTGTCCCCGGTGGTTGAAGGCTCCGTGCGAGCCCGCCAGACCCGTCGCGGCGACGACGACGGCACCACCGTGCTGCCGATCGTGATGCACGGTGATGCGGCGTTTGCGGGGCAGGGCGTGGTGATGGAAACCTTCCAGATGTCCCAGACCCGGGGCTTTGGCACCGGTGGCACGATCCACATTGTGATCAATAACCAGGTCGGGTTCACCACCAGCAAGCAGGAAGACGCCCGCTCCACCGAGTACTGCACCGACGTCGCCAAAATGGTCCAGGCGCCGATTCTGCACGTGAACGCGGATGATCCGGACGCGGTGCTGTTTGTCACCCAGATGGCCATGGACTACCGCAACGAATTCAAGCGTGACGTGGTCATCGATCTGGTCTGCTACCGTCGCCGTGGCCACAACGAGGCCGACGAGCCGGCCGCCACCCAGCCGATCATGTACGAGAAGATCCGCAAGCTGAAAACCACGCGGACCCTCTACGCCGAGAAGCTGATCGAGGCAGGCGTGCTGTCCGAGGACGAGGCCAAGCAGATGGAGTCCGATTACCGGGACGCCCTCGACAACGGTGAGCACGTGGTCAAATCCCTGGTCAAGGAGCCCAACAAGGAGCTCTACGTCGACTGGTCTCCGTACCTGGGCCACGAGTGGACCGCCAAGTGCAAGACCAGCGTCAACCTGAAGACGATCCAGAAGCTGGGCAAGACCCTGACCGCCGTGCCGGAGGGTTTCAGCGTTCAGCGTCAGGTGTCCAAGATCATCAGCGATCGGGATAAGATGACCGCCGGCGCGCTGCCCCTGAACTGGGGTTACGGCGAGATGATGGCGTACGCCACACTCATCAACGAAGGTCATCCGATTCGCCTGACCGGCCAGGACGTGGGCCGTGGCACCTTCTCACACCGCCACGCGGTGCTGCACAACCAGAAGGACGGTGCCACGCACATCTCTCTGCAGCAACTGGCGGACGATCAGCCGGCCTTCGAGATCTACGACTCGCTGCTGTCCGAGGAAGCGGTTCTGGCGTTCGAATATGGCTATGCCACCACCACGCCGAACGCGCTGATCGTCTGGGAAGCCCAGTTCGGTGACTTCGCCAACGGCGCCCAGGTGGTGATCGACCAGTTCCTGACCAGCGGTGAGCACAAGTGGGGCCGCCTGTGTGGCCTGACGCTGCTGCTGCCCCATGGCTATGAGGGCCAGGGCCCGGAACACAGCTCCGCGCGTCTGGAGCGGTTCCTGCAGATGTCCGCCGAGCACAACATCCAGGTGTGTGTGCCGACCACGCCGTCGCAGGTGTTCCACATGCTGCGCCGTCAGGTGAAGCGTCCGCTGCGCAAGCCGCTGGTGGCGATCACGCCCAAGAGCCTGTTGCGTCACAAGGAAGCCATTTCCGGCCTGGACGACCTGACCACCGGCACCTTCCAGACCGTTCTGCCGGAGAAGGAGCCGTCCGATCCGAAGAAAGTCACCCGTCTGATTCTGTGCAGCGGCAAGGTGTACTACGACCTGCTCGAAAAGAAGAAGACCGACGAGCGTGACGACACCGCGATCGTTCGCATCGAGCAGCTGTACCCGTTCCCGGGCGATGACCTCGACGAGTTGCTGAGCCAGTACAGCAAGCTCAAGCACGTGGTCTGGTGCCAGGAAGAGCCGATGAACCAGGGAGCCTGGTACTGCAGCCAGCACCACATGCGTGGCGCACTGCACCGCCTGAATCCCAAGCTGTACCTCCAATACGCCGGTCGTGACGCTTCGGCCGCTCCCGCGTGCGGACACATGTCCGTGCACATCGAGGAGCAGAAGAAGCTGGTGAACGACGCGTTTGAAATCTGACGAGCTACCGAACTAAGGATTTGCAATGTCTACTGAGATTAAAGCCCCCGTATTCCCGGAGTCGGTCGCGGAAGGTACCGTTGCGACCTGGCACAAGCAGCCCGGTGAAGCCTGTGCCCGCGACGAGCTGATCGTCGACATCGAAACCGACAAGGTAGTGCTCGAAGTGGTTGCGCCGGCGGACGGTGTGATCGAGGAAATCGTCAAGAACGAAGGCGACACCGTTGAGAGCGGCGAGCTGATCGGCAAGTTCAAGGAAGGTGCAGCGGGCGAGTCCAAGTCCTCCGGCGACTCGAAGGAAAGCAAGTCCGACGCGTCCTCATCCGGGGCGTCCAAGTCCGAAGGCACGTCCGAGGCGGCCTCCGGAGAGGCCATTTTGAGCCCGGCCGCCCGCAAGTTGGCCGAAGAGAATAATGTGGACCCGAGTGCCGTTTCGGGTACCGGCAAAGACGGTCGCGTCACCAAGGAAGACGTGCAGAGCTTCATTGATGGCAACAAGGGCGGCTCCGCTGCCAGCAAGCCGGCGCCGGCCGCGCCCGCTGCAGAGGTGGCTGTGGCCAAGGGCGAGCGCCAGGAGAAGCGGGTACCGATGACCCGTCTGCGCGCGAGCATCGCCAAGCGCCTGGTGGAAGCCCAGCAGACCGCCGCCATGCTGACCACCTTCAACGAAGTGAACATGGCCCCGATCATGGAGCTGCGCAAGCAGTACCAGGAGAGCTTCGTGAAGCGCCACGGCATCAAGCTGGGCTTCATGTCGTTCTTCACCAAGGCCGCCACCGAAGCCCTGAAGCGTTTCCCGGCCGTGAACGCGTCCATCGACGGTAACGACATGGTGTTCCACGGCTACCAGGACATCGGTGTGGCCGTGTCCACCGACCGCGGCCTGGTGGTTCCGGTTCTGCGGGACGCCGATGCCATGGGCCTGGCAGACATCGAGAAGAAGATCGTTGAGTACGGCACCAAGGCGAAAGACGGCAAGCTGGCGATCGAAGACATGACCGGCGGCACCTTCACCATCACCAACGGCGGCATCTTCGGCTCACTGATTTCCACGCCGATCCTGAATCCGCCGCAGACCGCGATCCTGGGCATGCACAAGATCCAGGAACGCCCGATGGCGGTGAACGGCAAGGTTGAGATCCTGCCCATGATGTACCTGGCCCTGTCGTATGACCACCGCATGGTGGACGGCAAGGAAGCGGTGCAGTTCCTGGTGGCGATCAAAGAGATGCTCGAGGACCCGGCGCGCATTCTGCTGGACGTGTGAACTGACATTTAACGAATCGGAAAACGGGATAGATTATGTCTGACAAGTACGACGTCATTGTCATTGGTGCCGGCCCCGGCGGTTATGTTGCTGCCATCAAGGCCGCCCAACTCGGCCTGAAAACCGCTTGCGTGGAATCCTGGACCTCCGCCGATGGCAAGAGCCAGGTGCTCGGCGGTACCTGCCTGAACGTGGGTTGTATCCCCTCCAAGGCGTTGCTTGAAGTCTCCCACAAATTCGAGGAGACCACGCACGACTACGAGGCGCAGGGCATCATCGCCAAGGATGTCAAAATGGACATCGGCAAGATGATGGAGCGCAAGAGCGGCATCGTGAAGCAACTGACCGGTGGTATCGCCGGCCTGTTCAAGTCCAACGGCGTGACCTCCATCCACGGTCACGGCAAGCTGCTGGCCGGTCGCAAGGTGGAAGTCACCGACAAAGACGGCAAGACCAGCACCTACGAAGCCGACAACGTCATCATCGCCACCGGCTCCAAGCCCATCCAGATCCCGCCCGCGCCGTTTGACGGCGAGTACATCGTGGATTCCGAGGGCGCCCTGGAGTTCACCGAGGTGCCCAAGCGCCTGGGCGTGATCGGTGCCGGCGTCATCGGGCTGGAGCTGGGCAGCGTGTGGGCCCGCCTGGGTTCTGAAGTCACCGTGATTGAGGCGCAGGACACTTTCCTGCCGGCGGTAGACCAGCAACTGGCCAAGGACGCGTTCAAGCAGTTCCAGAAGCAGGGTCTGAACATTGCCCTGGGCGCCCGTATGACCGGGGCCGAGGTCAAGCGCAAGCTGGTGAACGTCAGCTACGAAGACAGCAAGGGCAAGCACGAAGCCAAGTTCGACAAGCTGATCGTTGCCGTTGGTCGTCGCCCGTACACCGATGGCCTGCTGGCGGAAGACGCCGGTGTGCAGATGGACGAGCGCGGCTTCATTTTCGTGGACGACAACTGCAAGACCGAGGCGCCGGGCGTCTGGGCCATCGGTGACGTCGTTCGCGGCCCGATGCTGGCGCACAAGGCGTCGGAAGAGGGCGTCATGGTGGCTGAGCGCATCGCTGGCCACAAGCCGCAGGTCAACTACGACTGCATCCCCAACGTGATCTACACCGCGCCGGAAGTGGCCTGGGTCGGCAAGACCGAGGAAGAGCTGAAGGCGGCTGGTGAAGAGTACAACGTGGGTACCTTCCCGTTCGCGGCCAACGGCCGTGCCATGGCGGCCAACGCGGCCAGCGGCATGGTCAAGATCATTGCGGATGCGAAGACGGACCGCATTCTGGGCTTCCACGTGGTCGGCCCCGCCGCCTCCGAGATTGTCGCCCAGGGCGTTATTGCCATGGAGTTCGGGTCCAGCGCAGAAGATCTGGCGCTGACCTGCTTCGCGCACCCGACTCTGTCCGAGTCCGTGCACGAGGCGGCACTGGCCGTTGCCGGCGGCGCGATTCACATCGCTAACCGTCGCAAGAAGAAGTAACGCAAACCAGGAATTCTCTAATTCGGGACATTGACTATGAATTTGCACGAATATCAGGGCAAGCAGCTGTTCGCTGAGTACGGTCTGCCTGTGTCCAAAGGCTTTGCCTGCGATACTCCGGAAGAAGCCGCTGCGGCGGCGGACAAGATTGGCGGTGATGGCTGGGTGGTTAAGGCCCAGGTTCACGCCGGCGGTCGCGGCAAGGCCGGTGGTGTCAAGCTGGTGAAGAGCAAAGATGAGATCCGTGCGTTTGCGGAAAAGTGGCTGGGCAAGAACCTGGTCACCTACCAGACTGACGAGAAAGGCCAGCCGGTCAGCAAGATCCTGGTTGAGAGCCTGACCGATATCGATCAGGAACTGTACCTGGGCGCCGTGGTTGACCGTGGCACCCGTCGCATCGTGTTCATGGCGTCCACCGAGGGCGGCGTGGAAATCGAGAAAGTGGCTGAAGAAACGCCGGAGAAGATCCTGCGGGCCACCATCGATCCGCTGGTCGGCGCGCAGCCTTACCAGGGCCGCGAGCTGGCGTTCAAACTGGGCCTGGAAGGCAAGCAGATCGGCCAGTTCACCAAGATCTTCCTGGGTCTGGCGAAGCTGTTCGAAGAGCGCGACCTGGCGCTGGTTGAGATCAACCCGCTGGTGATCACCCCGGCCGGTGATCTGCACTGCCTGGATGCCAAGATCGGCATCGATGGCAACGCACTGTACCGCCAGAAAGAAATCCAGGCCATGCGCGATCCGTCCCAGGAAGACTCCCGGGAAGCCGAAGCGGCGGCGTGGGAGCTCAACTACGTGGCGCTGGAAGGCAACATCGGCTGTATGGTCAACGGCGCTGGCCTGGCCATGGGCACCATGGACATCATCAAGCTCGCGGGCGGCCAGCCGGCCAACTTCCTGGACGTGGGCGGCGGTGCCACCAAAGAGCGCGTGACCGAAGCGTTCAAGATCATCCTGTCTGACGACGCCGTGCAGGCCGTTCTGGTCAACATCTTTGGCGGTATCGTTCGCTGCGACATGATCGCAGAAGGCATCATCGGTGCCGTTAAAGAAGTGGGTGTGAAAGTCCCCGTTGTGGTCCGTCTTGAGGGCAACAACGCCGAGCTGGGCGCGAAAGTCCTGGCTGACAGTGGCCTGAACATCATTGCCGCCAAGAGCCTGGCGGATGCCGCAGAGCAAGTCGTTAAAGCCGCAGGGGGTAAGTAATGAGCATCCTGATTAACAAAGACACCAAAGTCATCTGCCAGGGCTTTACCGGCTCACAGGGGACCTTCCACTCCGAGCAGGCGATTGCCTACGGCACCAAGATGGTTGGCGGTGTCAGCCCCGGTAAGGGCGGCACCGAGCACCTCGGCCTGCCGGTGTTCAACACCGTACGGGACGCCGTTGAGAAGACCGGTGCGGAAGCAACCGTGATCTACGTGCCGGCTCCGTTCTGCAAGGACGCCATCATTGAAGCGGCTGACGCCGGCATCCAACTGATCGTCTGCATCACCGAAGGCATCCCGACCATCGACATGCTTTACGCCAAAGAGTACGTCGATCGCAAGGGCGTGCGCATGATCGGGCCGAACTGCCCGGGCGTGATCACCCCGGACGAGTGCAAGATCGGCATCATGCCGGGCCACATTCACAAGAAGGGCAAGGTCGGCATTGTGTCCCGTTCCGGCACCCTGACGTACGAAGCGGTCAAGCAGACCACCGATTTCGGCTTTGGCCAGTCCACCTGCGTGGGCATCGGTGGTGACCCGATTCCGGGCTCCAACTTCATCGACATCCTCAAGTTGCTCCAGGAAGATCCGGAGACCGAGGCGATTGTCATGATCGGTGAGATCGGTGGCACCGCAGAAGAAGAAGCGGCGGCCTTCATCAAGGACAACGTGACCAAGCCGGTGGTGTCCTACATCGCTGGTGTGACCGCGCCTCCGGGCAAGCGGATGGGCCACGCGGGCGCGATCATCTCCGGTGGCAAAGGCACCGCCGACGAGAAGTTTGCGGCCCTGAACGACGCCGGTGTCAAAACCGTGCGCAGCCTGGCCGATATCGGCAAGGCCCTGAAAGAGGTCACCGGCTGGTAAGCACCCGCTGGCACACCCACAGAGCCCCCGGCCTGCACCTCGCACGCCGGGGGTTCTGTTTTTTGGGCATTCGCCTTAACCCGGAGCCGGGGTTCAGACTATAATGCGCGGTCAGCCTGCGTCCTGCGGGTCTTGTTTGGCAACAGAAGGAGTTCGTGCTTTGAGTTCTGTCGATTCCCAGCAGCGGGTGTTATCGGGCATGCGTCCGACCGGAAAGCTTCACCTGGGTCACTACCACGGTGTGCTGAAGAACTGGGTGAAACTCCAGCACGAGTATGAGTGCTTCTTCTTCGTTGCCGACTGGCACGCCCTGACTACACAGTACGACGATCCCTCGGGCATCTCGCAGAGCGCCTGGGATATGGTCATCGACTGGCTCGCCGCCGGGGTGAATCCTGGGTCCTCCACCATGTTCATTCAGTCCCAGGTGCCCGAGCACGCCGAACTGCACCTGCTGCTCTCTATGATCACGCCCCTGGGCTGGCTTGAGCGCATTCCCACCTACAAGGATCAGCAGGAGAAGTTGCGGGAGAAAGACCTGGCGACCTACGGGTTCCTGGGTTATCCGCTGCTGCAGACCGCGGACATTCTCGTGTATCGGGCCGGCAAGGTGCCGGTGGGTGCCGATCAGGTGTCCCACGTGGAGATCACCCGGGAGATTGCCCGCCGCTTCAACCACCTGTACGGACGAGAGCCGGGGTTCGAGGAACAGGCGGAAGCCGCCATCGTCAAGATGGGTAAGAAGAACGCCAAGCTGTACCGCACCCTGAAGAAGCGTTACCAGGAGGAGGGCGATCTGGAGGCTCTGGAAACCGCCCGGGCGCTGCTGAAAGAGCAGCAGAACATTTCCCTTGGCGATCGGGAACGCCTGTATGGCTTCATCGAGGGCGGCGGAAAAGTGATCCTGCCGGAGCCCCAGCCGCTGCTGACCCCGGAATCCAAGATGCCGGGTCTGGACGGGCAGAAGATGTCCAAATCCTACAACAATTACATCGGCCTTCGGGAAGAGCCGGACAGCGTGGCCCAGAAGGTGCGGACCATGCAGACGGATCCCCAGCGGGTACGTCGCACCGATCCGGGCGATCCGGAGAAGTGCCCGGTGTGGGGGTTGCACAAGATTTATTCCACCTCGGACACCCAGGAATGGGTGCAGCAGGGCTGCCGGAGCGCGGGCATCGGTTGCCTCGATTGCAAGAAGCCGTTGATCGACGCCATCGTTGAGGAGCAGCGGCCCTTGCACGCCCGGGCGCAGGAATACGAGGGTAATCCGGATCTGGTGCACTCGATTCTGCAGGAAGGTCGTGAACAGGCCCGGGACGCCGCCCGGGAGACCCTGGAGGAAGTTCGCGCCGCCATGGGTCTCAGCTACCGCTGAGCGGCCCTCTGACCGGCGCGGCCAGCGCACGCGGGAGAGACGGATGACCGAAGACACCCACATCGTCACACCGGAGGCTTCGGACGCTACGGATACGGCCTCGCCGCTGGCCAGGGTGGCTGGCAAGCCCTTGGTGGATATCCCCAAGGATCTCTACATACCGCCCGACGCGCTGGCCGTCTTTCTTGAAGCCTTCGAGGGCCCTCTGGATTTGCTGCTGTACCTGATCCGGCGGCAGAACATGAACATTCTGGACATCGACGTCAGCGAAATTACTCGCCAGTACATGGAGTACATCGGGGCCGTGGAGGCCATGCGCTTTGAGCTGGCGGCAGAATACCTGGTGATGGCGGCGACTCTGGCAGAAATCAAATCCCGCATGTTGCTGCCCCGGCAGGAGAGCGAGGATGAAGAGGACCTTGACCCCCGAGCCGAGCTGATCCGGCGCCTCCAGCAGTATGAGCGCTTCAAGAAAGCGGCCGAGGATATGGACGGGCTGCCCCGCATGGACCGGGACAGCTACACCACATCGGCGGCCTTGCCGCCCCTGCCATCCAGCCAGCCGCACCCGGATGTGGACTTGCGGGAACTGCTGCTGGCGATGCAGTCGGTGCTCCGGCGGGCGGACCTGTTTACCAGCCATCAGGTCGAGCGGGAAATCCTGTCCACCCGGGAACGGATGTCCCACATCCTCGCGGCGCTTCAGGACGACCGGTTCGTCACCTTCGAGAGCCTGTTTACCCTCGAAGAAGGGCGGCTTGGGGTCGTGGTGACCTTCCTGGCCACCCTGGAACTGGTCAAGGAACAACTGATTGAAATTGTACAGGCGGAAACCCTGGGGCCCATTCATGTCCGGGCCCGGGCGGTCCGTTGATGTTGGTAAACGGTGGGTATTCATGAGCGACGAACATCTGCGGCACCTGCAGGCTATCGCCGAGGCGGCACTGTTGGCGGCTGGCAAACCTCTGTCCCTGGATCAGCTCCGTGACCTGTTCCCGGACGACGAGCGGCCCGCCCGCCAGGTCATGGAGCATGTGATGGTCCAGCTCTCGGCGGCCTGCGAGGGGCGTGGTTTCGAGCTTCGGGAGGTGGCCAGCGGGTACCGTTTGCAGATCCGGGAGGCTTACGCGCCCTGGGTCGGCCGGCTGTTTGAGGACAAGCCCCAGCGGTATTCCCGGGCGCTGCTGGAAACCCTGGCCCTGATTGCCTATCGCCAGCCGATTACCCGGGGGGAAATCGAGGATATCCGGGGCGTCACGGTCAGCAGCAACATCATCCGGACGCTGCTCGAGCGCGAGTGGGTCAGGGTGGTGGGCCACCGGGACGTGCCTGGTCGCCCGGCCATGTACGCCACCACGCGCCAGTTCCTGGACTACTTTAATCTCAAGGGGCTGGACCAGCTGCCTCCGCTGTCTGAAATCCGCGACCTCGAGGAAATCGGCCGGGAAATAGAAAAGAACATGCAGGCGGAAATCGAGTTTGAAACACCCGATGACGCCCGCGACGACGCCGATTCGCAAACGCTTCATTGACGCCTCGCGTCATCCAATACCCTCAGGAATTCTTTATGCGCTCAGATTCGCCCTCTTCACGCCGCCCCCGGCAAGGTGCGGCGGCATCAACGCCCCGCAAGGCCGCGTCGCCGGAACCCGAACGCCTGCAGAAGCTGCTGGCCCGTGCCGGCCTGGGCTCCCGGCGGGAAATCGAAGGCTGGATGGAGGCCGGCCGGGTCACGGTGAACGGCGATCCCGTTCAGCCGGGGCACAAGGCGTCCCCCGGTGACCGGGTTGAGCTGGACGGCAAGGTGCTGGACCTTTCCGGCGCCGCAGACACCCATCGCCGGGTGCTGATCTACAACAAGCCAGAGGGCGAGGTGACCACCCGCAAGGACCCGGAAGGCCGGCCAACGGTGTTCGACCGGCTCCCGCGCCTGGCGGACCATCGCTGGATCTCCATCGGTCGCCTGGACATCAACACCACCGGGTTGGTGCTCTTTACCACCGACGGCGAGTTGGCCAACCGGCTCATGCACCCGTCCGGCGGCATTGACCGGGAATACGCGGTCCGTATTTTCGGTGAGGTGGATGAGGCCATGATCCAGCGCCTGCTGGACGGCGTTCTGCTGGACGACGGCATGGCGAAGTTTACCGACGTCAGCGCCGGCGGCGGCTCAGGAATGAACCAGTGGTTCCACGTGACCCTGGTGGAGGGCCGTAACCGGGAAGTGCGCCGCCTCTGGGAATCCCAGGGCGTGAAGGTAAGCCGCCTGAAGCGGGTTCGCTATGGGCCTATTTTCCTGCCCAGCCGGCTGGTGATGGGCAAGTGGGAAGAGCTGGATCAGAAAGCCGTGGATACGCTCAGCCGGGCCGTTGGCCTGGAGCCGGTGGCGATTCCGGCGAAGACTCCGGACCAAAAGGCCTCTCAGGAGCGCCAGCGCCGGAAGAGTCCAGGCCCGGTGCGCGCCGGCAGTGGCAAGGGCGCAGCCGGCATCGGTAACGCCGGAGCGGGCAAGAGCGGCGGCGGCAAAGGCCGCTCCGGTTCGAAGAAGGGCTCCTGGCAGGTGGCGGATGCCAAGCCGCCGTCAGCCCGCGCTCCCAAGCGTCGCTGATACACGAATGCGGTCCCGGCCGTCGCGCTTGGCCCGGTAGAGCGCTTCGTCCGCCCGCGCCAGCCATTGGGCAGCCGATTCCCCCCCAAGATGGGCGGCGATGCCGCAACTGGCGGTGACGGAAATCTGCTGGCTGCCAATCTCAACGCCCGCTCCTGCGACGGCGGCCCGCAGCCGGGTCGCCACTTCCGCCGCCTGATCCGCATTGGCGTGTGGCAGCAGGGCGGCGAATTCCTCGCCCCCAAACCGGTACAGGGTGTCCGAAACCCGCAGTGCTTCGGTCATTCGCTCCGCCGCCAACCGCAGCACGTGGTCGCCAGCGGGGTGGCCGTGTTTGTCGTTCACCGCCTTGAAGTGGTCCAGGTCAATTAGCACCAGCGAGTAGGTGTCTTCGTGCCGGTCAGACAAGTGCTGCGTGCGAGCGAGGTCTTCGTCCAGGGCGCGTTTGTTGGCAATGCCGGTCAGCGCGTCGGTACGGGCGGTGCGCTCCAGCACGGCGTACTGGCAGGCGTTCCGCAGCGGGCAGATCAACACACTGACGAGGCATTCGATCGCTTCAAGTTCCTCATCCAGAAACCGCTTCCTCCGGGTGATGGTCAGCGAGCCCAGGCGCTCGCCCTCCAGATTCAGCGTGTACTCGGCCCGGTGCGGGCCACCCAGTCCGGTGGCGAACACGAAGTCCCGACGGGCCAGCGTGTGGCGGTAATTCAGGGCGTCGAACGGGACCACGGCCGACAGCTCCTCCGCGAAGATCCCGAGTTGGGCCTCCAGCGACAGGCTGGTGGACAGCCGCCGGCTAAGGCGAACCAGGGGGCCAGGCGCGCCGGTCCAGTCACCCCAGGCCTGGCGGAGGGTGGCCAGTTGGTGGCGTTGCTGGCTCAGGGGGAGCGGGGTTGGGTCGTGTTTCACGGATGCACGTTCCTGAAAGCGGGTTTGCGCCTATCAAAGCAGAGATCGTGCCTAAACCAATTAATCTATATGTAACAGCAAGATACCTTTGATTTCTCTGGCAGGGTTTAGGTCAATCCCTGGGGGCGTCAAAAAAACGGCAGGGCGTTGCCGGCCGATTCTGGCCGGGTTCAAAAACCCGGGTGCCAGGGGGTGGGGCCGGCAGCGCACTGTGATAAACTCCAGCGCTTGAACGACCCAATGGCCAGAAGGAAGCGAGCGTCGGTGTCCATGAGGTTTCAGGCCCCTGAAAGTTTGTCCGAACAGATCGCCCAGCACCTGGGGCAGCGGATTGTCACCCGGGATCTCAAGCCGGGCGAACGCATCCAGGAACTTAAGGTTGCCGGCGCGCTCAACGTCAGCCGGGGATCCGTCCGGGAGGCGTTGCTGATCATGGAGCGCCGGCACCTGGTGCAGATCTTTCCCCGGCGCGGCGCGGTGGTCTCGGCGCTGACCCCTGACAGCGTGAACCACCTGTACGACATTTACATCGAACTGCTGTGCGTGCTGGGTAATAAACTCCTCGAGCGCTGGTCCGGTCAGGAGCTGCAAGGCATTCTCGGGCAAGTCCGGGAGCTGCAGCAGGTAGTGGATGCGCTGGGTGCCGGCAGCCCGGATGTCGCCGAGCAGGTCATCGACGCGGGCTTTGCGGTGATGCAGGAGGCTTACAGCCTGGTGGGCAATCCGTTCCTCGAAGAAACCCTCGAAAACTTCCGCCCGGCCATCAGCCGAACCTATTTCGTCGCGCTGGACCACTTCCGCGGCGATATCCGGGAAACGGCCCGGTTCTTCCGAGCCCTCGGGCAGGCCGCGGCAGCCGGCGATGCCGATGCGCTCGCCAGCGCCATCCGGGCATTTGGCGAGCACCAGCGTGGCCGGGTGCTGAGCATCCTCGAGCGTGAAGGCGAGCCGGCATGAGGCTCAAGTCCATCAAGCTGGCCGGCTTCAAGTCGTTTGTTGATCCGACGACGGTTCCGTTTCCCTCGAACATGACCGCCGTCGTTGGCCCCAATGGTTGCGGCAAATCCAACATCATCGATGCCGTCCGCTGGGTCATGGGGGAAAGCTCCGCCAAGTACCTGCGGGGTGAATCCATGTCCGACGTCATCTTCGCTGGCTCCAGTGCCCGCAAGCCGGTGGGCCAAGCCTCGATCGAGCTGATTTTTGACAACAGCGATGGCTCTGCGCCGGGAGAGTTCGTCCGCTTCAATGAGATTTCGGTCCGCCGCCGGGTTACCCGGGATGGCCAGTCCGAGTATTTCCTCAATGGCGCCAAATGCCGCCGTCGGGACATCACCGATCTCTTTCTGGGCACCGGCCTTGGGCCGCGCAGCTACGCCATCATCGAGCAGGGCATGATTTCCCGCCTGATCGAGGCCAAGCCGGAAGAGCTGCGGATTTATATTGAGGAAGCGGCGGGAATCTCCAAGTACAAGGAGCGCCGCCGGGAGACGGAGAACCGCATCCGCCGTACCCAGGAAAACCTGGAGCGACTGACCGACCTGCGGGAAGAGCTGGGCCGTCAGCTTCAGCACCTGGAACGGCAGGCCGCCGCGGCGGAAAAGTACAAGGCGTACAAGCAGGAGGAACGCACCCGCAAGGCGGAGCTGACGGTGCTCCGCTGGCAGTCCCTCGATAACGACCTGCAGACGTGGCGTGACCGCATCCGGGACACCGAGCTGGAGCTTGAGAAGCACCTGACTGGCCGGGTCAGCCTGGAAACCGCCCTGGAAAACCTGCGCAGCAGCCACCAGGAACGGACCGAACACTTCAACCGGGCGCAGGCGCGCTATTACGAGGCCGGTGCCGACATTGCCCGCATCGAGCAGAGCCTGGAGCACCAGCGCGAGCGCAGTCGCCAGACCGCCGCCGAGCTGGATCAGGCGCTGGCCAGCCAGCGGGAACTGAGCCGGGAACTGGAGCAGGATCAGGCCCGCCTGAGCGCCATGCAGGAAGAGCTGGACCTGCTCGAACCCGAGCAGGAGGCGCTGGCCATGCGGGCGGAGAGCTCCGGCGAGCAGCTTCAGCAGGCGGAAGACGAAATGGGCGAATGGCAGCAGCGCTGGGAGCAGTTCAGCGCCCGGGCATCAGACGCTCGCCGCCAGGCGGAGCTTGCCCAGTCCCGCATCCGCTCGCTGGAGGATGCCATTGAACAGCTTCGCGGACGGCACCGGCGCCTGGAAGACGAGCGGGCGCTGCTGGAGGGTCAGGTAGACCGGGCCGAGCTGGACGAGCTGCTGGAATCCCAGGAAGCCCTGCAGCTTCAGCGTGAGGGCGCTGCTGAGCGCATCGCGGACCTCCAGGAAGCGCTTCAGGAGGCCCGCTCCGGCCAGCGGGAAGCGGAGCAGACGGTGGCTGATCAACGCCAGCAGGTACAGACACTCCGTGCCTCGCTGGCGTCTCAACAGGCCCTGCTGGATGAGCAACTGGGCAGCCAGGATAACCAGCTTCAGGACTGGCTGGCCCGTCAGGGGCTGGACAACGCGCCGCGGGTGGTCTCGCAGTTGCGCATCGCTGATGGCTGGGAGTTTGCGGTCGAGCAGGTGATCGGCCGGTTTGTTCAGGGGCTGTTCCTGCCGTCCGTGGACGATCTCGGCAATGCGTTGTCGCAGGCGCCCCGAGGTCTGGCCCTGGTGACCGAGAGTCATCAGGCGGAGTCCCCGGCAACACCCGCCGGCAATAGCCTGGGGAGCAAGGTGTCCGGTGTACCGGCGATCCAGTCTCTGGTCGCTTCCATCGAAACGGCGGAATCGCTCACCGCCGCGCTGGCGCGCCGGGAACAGTTGCCGCCGGGTGCCAGCATGATCACCCCGGAGGGCGTCTGGCTGGCCCGGAACTGGCTGCTCATGCCGGATTCCGACGCGGGCCAGGTGGGCGTGGTCGAGCGCCAGAAGAAAGTGGAAGCGCTGGAGGCCGAACTGGCGCTGGCGGAGGAATCCCTGGTGGCGGCCAATGATCGGCTGGACGAGCACCGGGAGCGAGCCGAGCAAGCCGAGACCGCCCGGGACGACGCCCAGGCCGCTCTGAACGACGCCGAGCGCGAGCTGAGCCAGCTGTCATCCCGTATCAGCGGGCTTCGCGCCCGGGCGGATCAGATCGACTCCCGGCTTCGGTCCATCGGGGAAGACCTCGAGGACGTGACCGGCAACCTGGCCGACCAGGAGGAACAGCTGCAGGTCACCCGGGAAGACTGGCAGATGGCGCTGGCGGAAAGCGAAGACAGCGACGAGGAGCGGGAGCGGCTGCTGGAGCAGCGGGACCAGATTCGGGAGCGGCTGGACCGGCTGCGCCAGGATGCCCGCCACGACCGGGACCACGCCCACCAGCTCCAGTTGCAACTGCAGTCCCTGACCAGCCAGAGGGACGGGCTGCGCCAGACCCTGGAACGCATGCAACTGCAAAAGGAGCGCACCGAAGAGCGCCTGGAGATCCTGAGGGACGCCCGGGAAAGCGCCGAGGAGCCCATGGAAGACCTCCAGCTTCAGTTGGAAGGATTGCTGGAGCGGCGCCTCGCGGAAGAGGAGAAGTTGTCCGCGGCCCGGGACGCGCTGGAGGACATTGACCGCGAAGTCCGGGAGAAAGAGCAGGGCCGCAGCCGGACCGAGCACGAGGTTCAGGACGTGCGCGCGCGCCTGGAGAAACTGAAAATGGAATCTCAGGCCCTGGAAATCCGCTCCGGCAACCACCTTGAACAGTTGCAAGAGCTGAACGTGTCCCTCAAGGACGTGCTCGAGACGTTACCGGAAGAGGCCACCGAGTCGGCCTGGGCCGAAGAGCTGGAGAAAATCGGTAACCGCATCCAGCGGCTGGGCGCCATCAACCTGGCGGCCATTGAAGAGTATCAGGTGCAGAGCGAGCGCAAGACCTATCTGGACAGCCAGCATGAGGACCTGATGGAAGCCCTGGAGACCCTGGACACCGCGATCCGCAAGATCGACCGGGAAACCCGTCAGCGCTTCAAGGAAACCTTTGACCAGGTGAACGGCGGCCTGCAGGCGCTGTTTCCCAAGGTGTTTGGCGGCGGTACCGCCTATCTGGAGCTTACCGGTGAAGACCTTCTGGAAACCGGGGTAACCATCATGGCCCGGCCGCCGGGCAAGAAGAACAGCACCATCCACCTGCTGTCCGGGGGTGAGAAGGCGCTGACCGCCATCGCCCTCGTGTTCTCGATCTTCCAGCTCAACCCGGCGCCGTTCTGCATGCTGGACGAGGTGGACGCGCCGCTGGACGATGCCAACGTGGGCCGGTACGCCAACATGGTGAAAGAAATGTCGTCCCAGGTGCAGTTCATCTACATTACCCACAACAAGATCGCTATGGAGCTGGCCGATCAGCTGATGGGCGTGACCATGCATGAGCCGGGTTGTTCGCGGTTGGTGTCCGTGGATGTGGAAGAGGCGGCGGCTCTGGCTGAAGCCTGACGGTTGCCGGAAAAACCGGCAACCATGACAATAGCGCCATCTGGCCCGGGGCGCGTTGTATTCATTACGGGCTTTTCTTAGAGTAGCAACGTTACGTTACTGCACACAGGATCGCAGGCTTATGTCTCTTAGGGAATGGTTAATCGCCATAGGTACCCTGGTTATCCTCGCCATCGTCATTGATGGCTTACGCCGCATGCGTCGGGCCCGCAAGGAATCCATGGCCATTTCCTCCGGCATGGGCGCGGACGATCTGGCGGATTCCCCGCTGGACGACGACTACAACCCGGAGCTGCCGAACGGCGGTGCACGAACCGTCTCCCGGGATGTGCTCGAAGAACGCGGCTACGTGAGATCCGAAAAGCCCGCTCCCCGGCGGGAACCCAAACCCACGCGACCGGTCGTGCAGCCGGCCCGCGAGCCGGCACCCGATGAGATGCTTGATGAAGACGCCGTTGACGATTGGGCGGTGGATGAGCCAGTCGTTGACGAACCGGCGCCGGCCAAGGCATCGCCACGCCGCCCGCAGCAGCCAGCCGCGTTCAGTGCCCGCGAGGAAGAGGACATCGCCCCGGATTCCGGCTGGGGCGCCGCGGAGCCCGATGAGCCCGCAAGCGTGCCGGAGCCCGATCCTGAGCCGCCCGTGGTGACCACGGACGTGGAGGAAGACACCGCCCGTCGTGGCAAGACGGCGCCACGCCGGACCAATCAACCGCTGGCGGGGGCGAATCGCCCTGAAGCGCGGGAAGTCATCGTGATCAACGTCCTCGCCCGTTCCGGCAGTGAGTTCAAAGGTGAGCTGCTGCGCGCCCTGTTTGACGCCTGTGGCCTGGAACACGGGGATATGGGCATCTACCATCGTCACGAGCAGACCGACACCACCAGCCCGGTCCAGTTCAGCGTGGCCAATGCGGTGGAGCCCGGCACCTTTAATCCCGAAGACCTGGACGGCATGAAATCCCCCGGTATCAGCTTCTTTATGAGCCTGCCCGGCCCCTCGAAACCGCTTCAAGCGTTCGATTTCATGCTGGAAACGGCGCAGACGGTGGTGCGTAATCTCGGCGGTGAACTCAAGGATGAACGGCGCAGTGTGATGACGCCCCAGACCATTGAGCACTGCCGCCAACGCATCCGGGAGTTTGAACGCAAGCAGCGATTCCAGAAAGCCTGACGCATAACCCCCCCTTGCCCGGTGACGAGACGACCGTTCATGAGCCACGCCACTGACGAGATCCGCCGGCGCGTTGAAACCCTCCGCGCCGATCTGGACGACCATAACTACCGCTATTACGTCCTCGACGACCCCCGCGTCACCGATTCGGAATACGACCGCCAGTTCCGAGAGCTCCAGCAGCTCGAGCAGGATTACCCCGAGCTGGCCAGCCCCGATTCGCCGACCCAGCGCGTGGGCAGCCCGGTGGAAACCAGCTTTGAAACTGTGACCCATCGGCTGCCCATGCTGTCTCTGGACAACGCTTTCAGCGACGAGGAAATGCGGGATTTCGACCGCCGGGTGCGGGAGCGTCTCGGAACCGACGATGACGTGGAATATGTGTGCGAGCCAAAGCTGGACGGGCTGGCAGTCAGCCTGCATTACGAGAACGGATCGCTGACCCTGGCGGCAACCCGGGGTGACGGCTATAGCGGTGAGGACATCACCGCCAACATCCGCACGATTCGTTCGGTGCCGCTGACCCTCCGGGGCGAGCGGGTGCCCGCCATGGTGGAAGTGCGCGGCGAGGTTTACATGCCCAAAGATGGCTTTGAGCAACTGAACCGACGGCTGGCCGAGCAGGGCGAGAAGACGTTCGTGAACCCCCGCAACGCCGCCGCCGGCAGCCTTCGCCAGAAACAGTCCCGGGTGACGGCCCGTCGGCCGCTGGAAATGTGCGCCTACAGCCTGGCGGTCACCGACGAGCGCCTGCTGCCGGAGACCCAATGGGATGCCCTTCAATTGGCCAGGGAGTGGGGATTTCGCATCAATCCGGAAATGCGCCGGGCCACCGGCGTCGACGCCTGCCTGGAGGCATACTCGGACCTGATGAACAAGCGGGCGGACCTGCCCTACGAAATTGACGGCATCGTGTTCAAGGTCAACCGGCTGGACCAGCAGCAAGCGTTGGGATTTGTGTCCCGGGCGCCGCGCTGGGCCATTGCCCACAAGTTTCCGGCCCAGGAGGAAATGACCGTCATCGAAGACGTCGAGTTCCAGGTGGGCCGTACCGGTGCGGTAACCCCGGTGGCTCGTTTGAAGCCCGTGTTTGTCGGTGGCGTAACGGTGAGCAACGCCACGCTGCACAACATGGACGAGATTCGTCGCCTGGATGTTCACATCGGCGACACGGTGTTCGTGCGCCGGGCCGGGGATGTGATTCCCCAGGTGGTCAAAGTGGTGCCGGAAAGACGCCCTGACGGCGCGCCGTCAGTGACCCTGCCGACCACCTGCCCGGTGTGCGATTCCGACGTTATCCAGATTGAAGGCGAAGCGGTTGCCCGGTGCTCCGGCGGGCTTTACTGCCCGGCCCAGCGCAAAGAGGCAATCCGCCACTACGCCTCACGCAAAGCCATGGACATCGAGGGCCTTGGCGACAAGCTGATCGAAGTTCTGGTGGACCAGGATCTGGTTCAAACCGTCGCGGATCTGTACCGCCTGGACGCCTCGACCCTGGCCCGCCTTGACCGGATGGGGCCAAAGTCCGCGGCGAACCTGGTGGAGGCCATTGACCGTTCCCGTACACCCGCTCTGTGGCGCTTCCTGTACGCCCTGGGCATTCGTGAGGTGGGCGAGGCTACTGCCAAAGGCCTGGCCAGCTATTTTGGTAGCCTGGACGCCATCGCAGAGGCGGACGATGAGGCCCTGCAAGCGGTGCCGGACGTTGGGCCCATTGTTGCCGGCCATGTGCGCAGCTTTTTCGATCAGAGCCACAACCGGGATACGCTTGCTGCCCTGGCCGAGGCCGGTGTGCACTGGCAACCGGAGACCATCGTCCGGCCCGAGAAACAGCCTTTATCCGGACAGACCTGGGTGCTGACCGGCACGTTGTCGACGCTGACCCGGGACGAGGCCAAGGAACGCTTGGAACGGCTGGGCGCCAAGGTGGCCGGCAGCGTCTCCAAAAAGACCGCCTGTGTGGTGGCGGGCGAGGCCGCGGGTTCCAAACTGACCAAGGCCGAGCAACTGGGGGTATCGGTACTGGCTGAAGACGGCCTGCTGTCGTTGTTCCGAGAGCACGGCGTCGACGAATAGCCCCGTCCTCTGCGGATCTATCGACCTTCCTTTGGCGCGCCCGCCCGGGCGCGCCATCAATCTGAGAACTCGCGCAGATCCTGCCCGGGGCAAATTGGCTACCATGGCGTTGCTGTGTAACGGTGTGTAAATGGGCAGTGAGGCCGCACGCCGCTCCGACAACAACGTTTCAAAACGGATTTTTGCATGCGCGCCGACGGTCGTACCTCCGCTCCGGAACTCCGGAGTCTGATGGCTTGCCTGAGCCTGTTCACCCTGGTTCTCCTTGCTGGCTGCAAGACCGAGAAGTCCCCGGACCAGCCAACCCTGTTGGGTGAGCCCGGGACCACGGCCTACCTGGGCGTGAAGTACTTTTACAACTGGGGTGCCTACGGCGGTGAAAGCATCCTTGACTACACCCTCACCAACGCGCCTTCCTGGCTGGCCCTGGAAGACACCAACAACAAGGCCCGCCAGGGCATCATCATGACCGGGGTGCCAGGGCTGACCGGCGGCGCTCGCGGCGATGCGGATATTGGTAAGGTGCGTAACATCAACCTGGTGACCACGGACGGCCGCATGGCCGGCGCACAGCCCTTCGATATTGACGTCAAATACAATGCCCTGGCGTTGGAATCGGAAACGTTTACCGAGGGTGAGCCTTCCGAGGCCCCGCCCGATACCGCCCGGGAGCGGTGTGCGGTTCCGGATCTGTCCGCCCGGGGCAAGCACACCTTCACCATCAACACCTATGATGACAGCGGCGCTGTGACCGGCACTCAGGACATCACGGAGGAAACCCGGCAGGTGGCGGTGAAGCTGACGCTGGATCAGCCGTCCGTCACCCAGGTTCAGGTGGCGTTCCAGCTGGAATCCGACTACAACCCGGAACGCTGCGACCCCAGCTACACCGGGACGCCCCCCCATCAGCGCTGTGATCAGAGCGCCGCCAATGCCAGCGACGCCATTATCGGCCAGGACATCGTCGGCCTTGGCAGCGGTTCCCCCGAACCGGAAGACATCGATGGCAAGCCCCTTGGTTATCTCCGCTACACTGCGGACGACAATGGTAACAAGACCGGTGGACTGATCACCCTCGAGCCCGGGGTTCAGGAATGCTACATCCGGCTGGAAGTGGTGGACGATACCTTCGCCGAATTGTCCGAGGCTGCGACACTGGTGCTGACCGAAGTCCGCTCCGGCCTGGCCGGCCTGGGGCCAAACAACGGCGGCGCCGAAACCCGCCTGGTAATCGACGATAACGAGCCGACCGTCTCCCTCAGCACGAAAAAAGGTGGGCATCGCGATACCCTCAACGTGGGGGATGTGCGGGAATACACCGCGACGCTCAGTGCAGCGTCTGATCGGGTGATTCACGCGAGACTGACCAACTCTGAGGATTCCAGTGCCCGCATCGATACCGATTTTGTGGTTCAGCAAAAGAACGCGTCCGATGTTTGGGTGACCGACCCCGAGCTGGTGTTTGACAAGGGACAAACCCAGAAGACCTTCCGCATTGCGATCCCGGACGCCGGCACTTACAACAATCCGGACCTGCCGGACCGGTTTATCGACCTGACCCTCGACAGCAGCTATCAGGCGGGCCGGACGGGCTACGCGCGGCCGGCGATGGACAGCCTGCTTCGGGTAAGCATTAACGAACTGACCACGCCGCTGGCGCTCGGCAGTGACACGGGCTTTGTACCGACCGACGTGACCTTGGGCCAGGGGAGCCGGGTGTTTGTGGCCGGTTATGACGTGACCGACGGGAACCGGGTCGGGGTGCGTATTTATGATCAGAAGGGTGGATTGCTGCAGACGATCAACGTCACCCCCTCGACGGATACCATCACCACAGCCGATATCACGGCAGCGCCGCCGGTGATCCGGACCGTTACCCGGGAAGTGTCTGAGGGAACGTCCACGGTTAATCGCTATGAGTTTGTTGTGGCCTATGGCACCTCCGGCCCGCTGACCTGTGCAATCACCGACAATGGCAGCGGTCCGCTGCTCGCCATCATTCCGCCGGGTTGTGACCATAACTTTCGAAGTAATCCCATCGGCGGCATTGATGTGCTGACATCTGTGTACTGGTACGACAGCGCCGCTGGTGTTGAGGAGTACAAACCACTTTGGACGCTGCGCACCGGCAGCACGGGCGATGACCTGGTGCGGGCCGCGGCAATCAGCGAGAACAGTGGTTACGTGTTTGTCGCGGGTGAAACCAACGGCGTCTTCCCAGGCGAGTCCTCAGCCGGAGGCGTGGACTCTTTTGCCCAGCGGGTCGACCGGACGCAGGACGGCGCCAGCGAAACGCCGGTGCTGACCTGGACACAGCAGGTTGGCTCAGTTGGTAAGGACACCGTCGCCGGCGGCGACGTCAGCGGCCTGTCACCGACAGTGTTCGGCCAGGGAAAGGGCTCTGTCGGTGGCGGTGCGGTTGTTGGCGGTATCGACGGTTACTTCTACCAGCCCAGCGCCAGCGGGGCGCCCACGGTCCGCCAGGTCGGCTCCGGCGAGGATGATCTTATCAGTGCCGGTCTGGTTCTCGGCGGCAACGTCTGGCTGCTGGGCAACGCCAACGCCGTATACGCCAAGGTGGTCGCCAGCGACGACACGGTGTCTCTTGATCGAACGTCGTTGAGCAGCCAGGCCGGCTTCCTCCTGCTGTACGGCAATGATGGCACCCTTCAGAACGCGATTACGCTCAATGATGGCTCCGATAACAGCACAGAGACGTTTGGCTCGGTGATCCGGTTTGACGGGGATCTGGTGGTCGCCGGGGACACCACCGGCAGTTTTGACGGCACCCTGAGCGGTAACAACGCCATTGCCAGCCGGGTCTCCCTGGTGCCGGACGCGAAGGACGGTGAAACGGTGTTCCAGAACAACTGGCGCTGGCAGTCGGATATCGCGGGCTCCCAGATTACCGCCCTGGCCAATTACCGGGATGACGAGATCGTGGCACTGAGCCATGAGAATACCGTGTGGAAACTCCGGCTGCTGAGCCCGGAAGGGCTGCTGCTGACGCCCGGTTCCTGACCCCGGGCTGGTCGTTCGCTGAGCGCGGGGCGCCGGGTCAGGCCGTGTCCGGGGCCTGGCTGGCGCTGGCGGCGTAGAGGCGAAGGTAATCGGTGCTGGTCACGACGCCGACGGGGTCGCCGCCCGGATTGACCACCAGCGCTGCGGTCAACTGGTGAGCCAGCATCAGCCGGGCGAGTTGGTGCGCATCGGTTTCCTCAAACGCAGTCAGGAAGGCGGGCAGTTCAATCTGTGTGAGCAACTGGTTCAACGGCGGGCTGGCGGCGCTTTCCGGTTCCCGTATCTGGCGCTGCACCCAGGCAAGAAGCCAGCGCAGATCAATCAGGCCCGCCACATTGGTATCGGACATCACCACAAGATGGTGCACGGCGTTGTCGTCCATGGCGGTCAGCGCGTCAGTGACGGTCGCTGTGGCGGGCACTGTGTACAGCGTGCGAGAGCACAGGTCACGGACGGGCAGGTAAGGGCGTTGTTCCCTCGCGTCCGCCGCGCCGGCCATGCTGTACTCTTCCAGGGCACGGCGGCGATCGGGCAGTTGGCCTCCACCGGCGCCCACGGCCTCCCGCTCCCGGGCGTCCCCCGGCACCACCGGATGGCTGTCGCTCAGTCCCGTCACATCGCCAACCCGGCGGGCGCGAAAGGCCTCCGGCAAGCGCGTACCTACCGGCCGGCCCGGTTCGCTGACAAATATGGACATGAGAGGGTGCTCCTGAATACCGCCATTACCTGCTTATCGGCCATCAGTGACGAGAGTTGAATCGCTGGACGGGCCAACCGGCGCCCGGGACAGCCGTGCCGGGTCCACGCGTTTCAATAGCGGCAGTGGTAGCGCTACGGGTTGGTTGGTCATCATGTCCGCCAGGGCTTCGGCCAAAAGGGGCGCGTAGCTGAGCCCTTTACTGCCAAGGCCAGTCAGCAGGAAAACGCCGTCAACGGTCTGGCCGCCGGCGTCTTTCAGGGGGCCAGCCACGGGCTGGTAATCGTGGGTGGTGCATCGGAAACTGACGCGGCCGCCGGGCAGCGCGCCGTCTTGTTCCGGAAACGCGCCCGGCAGCATGGCGGCGAGGCCGTCCAGGTTCTCCCGGGTGGATTCCGGCGTCACCTCGGGATTGTCGCTGTGCAGATCAAACGTTGCACCCGTAACGGCGATGCCGTCGGCCGCAGGGTTCAGGTACCTTTCGCCGCAGAGCACCACGGCCGGCGCCCGGTTTCGCTCCGTTGGCAGATAGGTGACCTGGCCCCGGATGGCCTTCAGGCGCACGCCAGAGGCCAGTGGCACGACGGACGGCGTCCGGTGCCCGGCGGCCACCACCAGCTTGTCCACCACCACATCCGCTTGCGCCGTCGATGAAAGGTGCCATTTACCGTTGCAGGGCATGGTCCGGGAGACGGAAAAACCAAAGCGGGTGCGGATGTTGGGATGGTCAATCAGTTCCAGGCACAGGGCGGGCGGGTTGACCCATCCGCTGCGGGGAAACCACAGGCCGCCGGAGGGACAGGGCAGGCCGGACAGTGCCGAGGCGCGTTCCGCGCCGACCGGTGACAGCAAGGCCAGCGGGTAATGGTTGCGCTCCAGAAAGCGCCGTTGTCGATCCGCCTCGCCCTGGCTCGACGCCAGCTGGATCAGCCCGGTCGGGTGCCAGTGACGTCCCGCGTATGGCGCATACGCCCGGTAGGCGTGCTGAAGCGCTGCCAGTGCCAGTGCGGTCTGGGCGTTGTAGTCGACCCCGAGTTTCACATAGGTCGCCCCCTGCCGGTTGCCCGAAGCGCCGGCACCGGGACCGTCACCGGCATCCAGCAGGTGCACCTTTATCCCTCGCTCCGCCAGATTCCGGGCCAACAAGCACCCGGCAATGCCGGCACCCACGATGGCGACAGCATGGCCGGCGACGCGGGTGTCAATTGAAGCGGGATCCGTGTTGGCGACGTTGCCGTCGTTTGGCCATTCACCGGCGATCATCTCCCGCTTGCGCCCGTATCCCGGTACCTTCTGCGCGGCGAAGCCCTGTTCGATCAGTGCCCGGCGAACCCGGCCGGCGGCGGTGAACGTGGCGAGCGTGGTGCCGGGGCGGCTGTGAGCCCGGAGGTGGGCCATTGCTTCGTCCAGCCACATGTCCGGATTGCAGGCGGGTGCGAAACCGTCGAGAAACCAGGCGTCCGCCTGGAACACCAGTTGCTCCCAAGCCTCAATCACGTCGCCAAAATGCAGCGTCAGCCTTACCCGGCCGTGGTCGAACACCAGCCGGTGAGTGCCGCGCACGGGCAGCGGGTACTGGGCCAGCAGGGCGTCCGCCAGGGGGCTGAGTTCAGGCCAGAGCATCAACGCTCTCTCGAGGTCGTCCCGGTTCAGCGGATAGCGTTCCACGGATACAAAATGCAGCACGGAGCCGTTTGTCGGCCGATGCGCCTGCCACGCCGCCCAGGCAGCCAAAAAGTTCAGCCCGGTGCCAAAGCCGGTCTCCGCAATCACGAAGGTGCCGCCGTCCGGTACCCGGGCAAAGCGTTCCGGCAGCCGGTTGTGCTGAATAAACACGTACCGGGCTTCTGCCAGCCCGTCGTCCCGGCTGAAATAGACATCGCCGAAACGAACGGATTCGGGCACGCCGTCCCGCCACTGGATTTCAGCGGTTTCTATGGCAGGTGGGTAAAACGGGGCGTTCATGGTTCAGTCGCTGGCCTTCAGCACGGTCGCCTTTTCAATCACCACGGGCGTCTTCGGCACATCCGACATGCCGCTGGTAACGCCGGTTTCAACCTTGGCAATGGCATCAACCACGCCCATGCCGTCAACGACCTTGCCAAATACGGCGTAGCCTGCGCCTCGGACGCCGGCGTTCAGAAAATCGTTGTTCACCAGGTTGATGAAGAATTGCGACGTGGCGGAATCCGGATCGTTGGTGCGCGCCATGGCGATGGTGCCCCGCAGGTTGGGTAGCGTGCGCGTGGCTTCATTGCGGATCGGTGCGTTGGTGGATTTCCGGCCGAGGTCAGCGGTAAAGCCGCCGCCCTGAATCATGAATCCTGGAATCACCCGGTGAAACACGGTGCCATCGTAGAAGCCCGCTTGTACGTAGTCGAGAAAGTTTTGAACCGTTTCCGGCGCCACGTCCGGCCGAAGCTGAAGCACAAACGCGCCTTCGCTAGTGACCACCCGCACCCGTGGCATCGGATCAGAGGCGCTTGCCTGGCCGTTGTCAGCGGCACTGGCGGGCATGGCCAGCAGCGTGAACACGGCGAGGAGAAGGGTGGTCAGGAGGGTACGGGGCAGGCGAGCGTGAGGCATCCGGTTTGTCTCCAGATCAGTTAAATTGGCCAGATCAGCTGAATGGACGAAACTCGCGAGATTGGCTTTAAAACGGCGAAAGCCCCGATCGGCCGGAAAACCCTGTTGGGCTTGCGTTCGGGCCGGGTAACCGCGAAACGTCTGGTCACCGATGTTATCAGATTGATACATAAAAACGGCCAAATTCCCGCAGACGTTCCATGACACTTCGTTTAGTCTGACAATCGGTTGCATTACCGAGCAGGGTGATGCAACAAACCAACCACACCGGGCCGGGCTGTACGGTAAATGCGCGTGTAGGAGGGTTGTGGTGAGCATCCGTCAGGGTATCGAAGAGAAATCCAGGCTCGGGAAACTGCTGGTCAACCGGGGTTACCTGTCCGAACAGCAGGTGGAAGAAGGCCTCAGCCGCCAGCGGGAGACCGGCCAGCGGTTGGGGGAAATCCTGATCCAGGCGGGCTGGCTGACGGAGCGGGAACTGCACCGGGTGCTGCGCCATCAGAGCCGCTATCGCCACGCGGCGGCCCTGGTCACCGTGGTGACCTTGCCGTTTCAGCCGCTGGTGTCATTCGCGGCCACGAACACCGCCCAGGCATCTCAGCAGGCAACGACCAGCGGGGAAGTCTACGCGGGTAACCCGGGGCAACTGGCGGAACTCACCGACAGCGAGATGGCCGGCGTGACCGGTCAGTCTGATGCGTCCCTGGTCGAGCGCGCCCAGTTGCTGGCGGCGATGGCCTCAAATCCGGCCGGAGAGCAGGGCGATGTGGATGGTACGCCAGTGGATGCCGTCGAAGGCCTCAAGTTTGCCGCCAACGTTTTTGTGCCGGTGCTGAACTTCCTGGATTCGGACCTGACCATCGCCGGCGTGCACTACCGGGAGGGAGAGCCGCGGTATCAGATGAGCACCGATGGCCATCTCACGCTCGCGCTGCCGGAGCGGATTGAACAGGTGCGCATGGAGAATATTCGTGTGGCAGGCTCTGCGACCGCGCCGCTGGGCACGATCACACTGCAGGATATCCGGTTTGATCCCCGGTCAAGCATGACCATTTATACCCGCTGAATCGCCGCGGCAGCGGCCCCGGCATTGACAACGCCGTGCCCTGCTGCCCGGCGCAAACGGAGATGTCGAGGCGGCCGTCAGGCGCTGGCGAGGATGCTGGAACCGCCCAGACCGGTCTGTTGGCCTTTGGCACCGTAGAGTTTGGGCTGCTCGGACGTGCCCCGGAAGATATCCGTAAGGCGCCCGAGGCGCTTCTGCAGATGCCCGATCACTTTGCCATTGCCGGCATTGAGATCCTGGCAACGTTCGAGGCCCGCCTTGGCGGCGATCCACAAACTGAAGGTGTCGTTCAGGCCCGCCCCGCGCAGAAAGCGGGAGGGTTCCCCAAGGTCAGGGCGGTAGCCGATGGCCACCAGCAGGCGGATTTTCTGGCGGGCCCGCTCACGGATGTCGCCGAGCAGGGCGTCTTTCTCGGTCGTCAGCGCCTGAAGTGCCTTGATATCGGCGCTGCCCAGAACCGCTTTCTCTTGCTCTAACAGCTGAACCAGCCGGTCAAGTTGCTGTAGATCCTGCTCGAGAAGGTGGTTCAGATCGTTAATGGCAGCCATGGTTTACTCACCCGAAAATGCTTTTATCCATCTCAAGCATTTTCTGGGCCAGCTTCTCGGCATCCACTTTGTAGGTGCCGTTCTCCAGGGCAGCGCGGATCTGCGCGACCTTGTCGTCATCTACCTCGGGGTAATCACCAAGCTTGGTCTCAAGCTGCTTCAGGCTCTTCGCCTGGTTGCTGAGGTTGACGTTTTCGCCCTTTGGCTGGCTGGCCTGGGCGCGGCTGGCGTCGCTCTCTGCGGCCTTACCGTTGTCCCTGGCCTGAGCCTTGTCGGTCGGTGACTGCTGGATGTTGACCTGACCGCGTCCGATTCCGTTGAAGTCAACTGACATATTCGTACCTGCTAGCGTTGCGCGCACTGTGCGCTGTCTCGAGTTTCTGACGTGGGTATCGGCCACGCCCAGGAATACTTTAGCCTTGCCGCCAAAAAAAATGACGGATCGGTGACGGTGCGCCCGGCAGTTCGCTGCCGCCGTGCGGCAAGGCGTTGCCGCTCGACGACACGGCCGCTACATGGTCACCTGAACCTTGCCGGGGGCGATGACGTTCGCCCGGATAGTCCGGGATGATTTAAGGTTTTCCACCATCACCTGCTCGCCCACGCTGGCGTCGGCCAGGGCCTTGCCACGGGACGTGACGGAAAAGACGCCGTTGGTGGCGATGATCATAACATGGTCGCCTCGGGACACGGCGTTTGGCGCGTCCAGCAGGTCGGGGGTGATCGCCACGCCGCTGTTGATAGGCCGGCGGGCGGTCATGCCGTCAACCGCATCCAGGCTGGAGACGTACCCTCGATGGCTGTCGTTCACGGTGACCGTCTCGGTTTTCACCAGATCGGCCGAGAGCTGTTCGCCCCGGGCAATGGCCCGGGCGGCCACCAGGGCCTGGCCTTCAATGACGACCTCCGGCGTTGTGTACATCCGCCAGGGCCGCTGGCCGTCACAGCGGATCTCGAGGGACGGACGGCGGCTTTGCAAGGGGTCTCCGCTGAAACGGACGCCGAGCGCGTCGGA
The DNA here is from genome assembly GCF_037080155.1 of Marinobacter sp. C2H3. Lineage (NCBI taxonomy): Bacteria > Pseudomonadati > Pseudomonadota > Gammaproteobacteria > Pseudomonadales > Marinobacteraceae > Marinobacter > Marinobacter sp. C2H3. Next base: position 107,711 of record NZ_JBBBNZ010000005.1, read on the forward strand.
GCAGGGTGCCAGGGTAAGCCTCGAATCGACGCTGGCGGTTTCATAGGTTACCCGGTAGCCGTTATTCGCCTGTTCGGCGGCAAACGCCTGCAGAAACTCCCGGGTTGCCGTTTGAATCTGTTCGGCGGTAGTCATCGGTGTGCTGTTCGCACCAGCCGCCTGGCTCAGGGCCGGTAGACACAGCAGGATGGCCAAAATCAGGATGCGCATGGGTGTGGGTTTGTCCTATCCTGTAATTAGTGCGGATGTTTCGGTGACGACGCCCTAAATTTCCCGGGCTTCAAGCCGTTACTCGAAACAGGGACGGGGAGTGCGCCAACGTTTTGTCACTCACCGGGCCCGGCGTCTGAATAGTCAATGTGCAGCAATTACCGTGCCGAGCGGCCGGATACCCAGGAGAACCTCAATGGCGGGAGTATTGGACAGCGTCAACCAGCGCACCCAACTGGTGGGCCAGAACCGACTGGAGCTTCTGCTGTTCCGGCTCCGGGGTCGGCAGATCTTTGGTATCAACGTGTTCAAGGTCAAAGAAGTCATCCAGTGCCCGCGGCTGTCGTCCATCCCCAAGAGCCGCAGCGTGGTTCGGGGTGTGGCCAGCATCCGCGGCGAGACGATTCCCATCATTGACCTGAGCCTGGCGATCGGCATGGCGCCGATTCCGGCAGAGGACCTGGCCACCAGTTTCGTCATCATCACCGAGTACAACCGCCGTACCCAGGGTTTCCTGGTGACCGCGGTGGACCGGATCATGAACATGAACTGGGAAGATATCCTGCCGCCGCCCAAAGGCAGCGGGAAGGATGTTTACCTTACCGCGGTTACAAAAATTGACGACAAGTTGATTGAAATCATCGATGTAGAGAAGATACTTGCAGAGTTTTCTCCGCTCGGGGAAACCGTTGCCGAATCGGTCATCCAGAAAAGCGCGGCAAAAAGTGCGGAGCGGGGCGCGGCGTATCTGCCGGTTCTTGTGGTCGACGATTCCTCCGTGGCCCGCCGCCAGATCGAACGCTGCCTGAGCGCCATTGGTCTGGAGGTAGTTCTGAAGAACGACGGCAAGCAAGCGCTGGACTACCTGAAATCCCTGACCGCGGACGGCTCAAAGGCGACGGATCATTTGGCGATGGTCATTTCCGATGTGGAGATGCCTGAAATGGACGGATACACGCTGGTGACCCGGGTCAAGGCGGACCCGAACATGAGCGGCAGTTTCATTATGCTGCACACGTCCCTGAGCGGCATCTTCAACCAGGCGATGGTCAAAAAAGTGGGTGCAGACGATTTTATGGCGAAATTCAGCCCGGATGAGCTGGCCGAGCGGGTCATGGATATCCTGTCGACCGAGCGCTCATGAAAGCAGAGATTACCCCAAAAGAGTACGACGCCTTCAAAACCTTCCTGCAGGACGCTTGCGGCATTCTGCTGGGGGAAAACAAGCAGTACCTCGTCAAAAGCCGGCTTCGGCGCATCCTGGAAGAGAACAGCCTGGACAGCCTCGGGCAACTGCTGGACAGGTTGCAGCGACCCGGTCGGGGCGGTCTCCGGGAAACGGTCATTGATGCCATGACCACTAACGAAACCCTGTGGTTCCGGGACAACCATCCGTTCCGGATACTGCAGGAGCGGCTGTTGCCGGAGTTTTCTGAGAGCCGGACCACGCAGCCGCTGCGGATCTGGTCCGCCGCCTGCTCCACCGGGCAGGAACCCTACTCGGTGGCGATGATTGTCGAGGAGTTCCGGCGGCTCAAACCGGGGCGGCTGCGGGACGTGCGGATTACCGCCACGGACATATCCCGCAGCGTGCTGGATGTGGCCCGCCGGGGCGAATACGAAATGCTCGCCATTGGTCGGGGGTTGTCTCCGGAACGTCAGAAGCAGTTCTTCACGCCGTCGGCCAACGGTGGCTGGCAGGTTCGCCCAACCCTGAAATCCATGGTGGAATTCAAGGAACTGAACCTGCTCGAACGGTATATGCTCGGCAAGTTCGATGTGGTCTTGTGCCGCAACGTGCTGATCTACTTTTCCGCCGAGCTCAAGCGGGACATCCTGACCCGCATTCACGCCACGCTGAATCCTGGCGGCTACCTCATCCTCGGGGCGTCCGAGTCTCTTAATGGCCTACCGGATCTCTACGAGATGGTGCAGTGCCACCCGGGCATCATCTACCGCAAGAAGTAGGTCGTATCCTAACGGGTAACGCCTTGCGCACCTCATACACTCACCCAACGGGAGAGCCCATGCAGATTGATTTCGAGGGAATGGCACCCCAGGACATTTACCACATCCTGACCCAGACCGTGATTCCGCGCCCCATTGCCTGGGTGCTGACGGAAAACCCGGACGGCGACTACAACCTCGCCCCGTATTCGTTTTTTACCGTGGTCACCAGCAACCCGCCCCTGCTGATGATTTCCATCGGCCGTAAGCCCACCGACGGCGCCTTCAAGGATACCCGGGTCAACATCGAGCGGGGCAAGGAGTTTGTGGTGCATATTGGCCACCGTGAAATGGCCGCGGCGATGACGGAGACCGCCCGCACCCTTCCGCACGGTGAATCGGAGCTGAAAAACGTGGATCTGCCGCTGACGGCGTGGGAGGCGTCACGGCTGCCACGCCTCGCAGATTGCCGCATCGCACTGGCGTGCGAGCTTTATGAGATCAAGGAGATCGGCGAGGGGCCCCAGACGCTGGTGTTCGGCAAAATCAACGGCATCTACGCCGCCGACGAGGTCACCACCGAAGACGACAAGGGCCGGCTGCGTTTCGACGGTGCGGCCATTGATCCACTGGGTCGCCTCGGTGGCAGCGAATACGTCACTTTCGGTGATGTGGTGAAAATTCCCCGCCCGGCCTGACCGGGCAGGGCTCCGTTAGCCGGCGTTCCAGGCGGTTGCGGTCGCTGGAAGGGGCAGGTGGCCGGTTTTTACCCAGATCACCGTCTCCTGCTCCACAAACGGATGGTGCTGGCTCAGGTGAGGGCTGCGCATCCAGGTACCGGCCGGATAGCGGCCGTGCTCGTCGCAGAACTCCCCGGACAGCACAAATATTTCCTCGCCGCCGAAATGGCGGTGGGGCTGAAACACCTCATTCGCCGGCCACTTCACCAGCGCCACATGCTCGTGCTCAAATTCGTGCAGAGGCATCACCTGCAGGCCCCCAATGCCCGGGAGCCATGGCTGGCGGTGGGTATCCACCCGCACGGTCCGGGTGTCCCTCGGATCGAACTGGTGCAGTTTTACCAGCAGCGTGCAGCCTTCCTTACTGAACGGCGCGTGGCCGCTGCCTGGCGGATTGCGGAGGTAGGTGCCGGCCGGGTAGTGGCCAGTTTCGTCTGAAAAAACCCCTTCCAATACCAGGATCTCTTCGCCGAGCGGGTGCTCGTGGCGGTTAAAGGAGGCCCCCGGCTTGTACCGCACCACGCTGGTGGCGTGGCCCCGCTCGGCTTCCTCGCGAGCCAGCGGCTTGCGGTCAACCCCGCCAGCCGGGCTGGGCACCCAATCCATGGTCTGTGTGTTGATCACCACCCGTTGGGTGAAGTCCATGTTGAGCATACAAGCCTCCCGGTTACGGCCTCACAATGGTGTGCGCAGAGTACGATAGGGTGCTGCAAAGCGATCACGATCTCAGCGGATCAGCGCCTGTACGTCCCGAAACGCCGGATGCTGGCTATCGCGCATCCACTCAAAGGCCACCATTTCCACCGTGACCAGCCGCGCGCCGCTCTCGCTCAGGCGATCCAGGGCCACGTCCCGGTCAAATTCGCTGCGCGAGCCGGTGGCGTCGGCCACCACCCAGACCTTATAGCCCGCGTCCAGCAGGCTCAGGGCCGTCTGCAGCATGCACACATGGGTTTCGCAGCCACCGATCACAATGTGCTGCCGCCCCTCCGGTAGTTGCTCGATCAGACCGTCCGGGCAGGCATCAAAGTGGGTCTTGGCTACGGTGTGCACCACCAGCTCAGCCACGGACTCCACCGTCGCGCCGAGCTTCTCCGGCACTTGTTCCGTGCCCACCAAAGGCACTCCCAGCAAGCCCGCCACCGTTGCCAGCGTTGTACAGCGCTCAATTACCACCTCGCCGTCCGCAATCGCCGGCATCAGCCGCTCCTGAACGTCCACCAGAACCAGCACCGACTGCTCCGCCTTCATCAACATACTGTCCTCCCGTCACGGTCCACGATCCCAACGCAGAGAATAGCCCATCGCCCGCTCGGTATGACGTAAAATTTCGCGCTATTTTGGGGGAGGGTGTTGCCAATCACCTGAAAACGAAGTAAAGTTTGCGCCCTCAAATGAGCGGCAATATCGCTGATTTGACACAGTTTATTGGAGAGGTGGCCGAGTGGCTGAAGGCGCACGCCTGGAAAGTGTGTATACGTTAATAGCGTATCGAGGGTTCGAATCCCTCCCTCTCCGCCAATACAAAACCCCAGCACTGCTGGGGTTTTTTATTGGCTGAATGGGAGGGTAGAAGGACCCCTACACCCACCCCAACAACCGCAACACAAACACCCCCACGGTCACCGTCACACTGGCCAGCAAGGTCGTCAGCGCCACGATGTTCGCCGCCAGCCGGTCGTTGCCCCCCAGCGCCTTGACCATCACAAAGCTGGCCGCCGCCGTGGGGCTCGCAAAGAACAGGAACATCAGCCCTAACTCCATGCCCCGGAAGCCGATCAACCAGCCGCCCAGGGTGCCCAGGGCCGGCAGGATGATCATCTTGAACGCGCTGGCGCCCAGGGCTGTACGGCTGTCTCGGCGGATCGCGCTGAGGGACAGGGTGGCGCCGATGCAGAGCAGCGCCAGGGGCAGGGTGAGCCTGGCAAAATAGTCCCCGCTGGTGAGCACCCATCGGGGCAACTGGATGTGAAACGCCGCAAAGGGAATGGCCAGAAGCACTGCGAGAATCAGCGGATTTCGGGTGATGTCCCGGACGATGCGGCGCCAGCTGGCGGACTGGCCGTCCTGGTAGGCGAGCAGCACCGTCACCGACAGGGCGTTGTAGGAAACGATGACAAGCCCAAGCAGGATCCCCCCGGCGGAAAGCCCAAGATCACCGTACAGATTCGCCGCCAGGGCCAGCCCGACAATGCCGCAGTTGCCGCGAAACGCCCCCTGAACGTACACCCCCCGGTCCGCCGCCGGCACCCGCCAGCGGGCCCAGAACCAGGCGATGCCGAAGCCGACCAGGGTTGCCACCAGGTAGTACGCGAGCAGGGCGGGGTTGAAGGCGGTGTCCAGATCCGCGCGGATAATGCTCAGGAACACCAGAGTGGGCAGGGTGGCCTTGAACACCAGGGCCGATGCGGTGTGAACGAAGGCGTCGTCAATCCAGCCGATTCGCCGCAGGCCGAGGCCGATGAACACCATGGCAAACACCGGCAAGGTGATCTCCAGGGTCTGCAGAAATATCGCGACAAAACTCATCCCTATATCCCCTCAGAGGTGCGGGTTCAGGCAAGCACGCCGGTCTGGCGAATCACCATGTAGGCGGCGGTCCCCGCCGCAATCGACAGCAGGGCATTGTGCCGCCAGAGGTGCACAAACACGACCAGCAAGCCGGGAATCAGCGCGTCGGCGCCGGGAACGGTGGCGGACCAGTCCGCTGACCGTTGCAGGAAAACGGTGGCCAGAAGTGCCATGACGGCGGCCGGCAGATAGCGCCCGAGATGCTGAATCAACGGGTGGTCCGTGTGCCGGGTCAGGAACAGGAAGGGAATCACCCGGGTGGCAAAGGTGGCCAGGGCCGCCACGGCAATGAACGACAACAGATAGGCCATCTCAGCGCACCTCGCCGGACGCGTCGGCGGTGGGCGCCCGGCCGAGGCGGTATTGGGCCAGAAGCGCAACCGTGACCAGGGCAATGGCGCCGATCAATTGGTGGGCCGGAGGCAGGAGGAGTAGGGCGAGGCCGGCGGCGCCGATGCCGAGCCACACCGGGCCGCCGCTGGGCAGGCCGCGGAGTTGCTCGATGGCCAGCACAAGAAACAGAGCCACCAGCGCAAAATCAATGCCCGTACTGTCAAACGCCAGATTGCGGCCGAGCAGGGCGCCAAGGGCGCAGCCAACGACCCAGTAGGCCTGGTTGCAGGCGGTGATGCGAAAATCCCGGCGTTGCTCGTCTTCGACGCTGCCGGTGCGGGGCCGGCTGGTGAGCAGGGAATAGGTTTCGTCCGTCAGGCCGAAGATCAGATAGGGTTTGCGCCAACCGGCGCCCCGGAACCGCCCGAGAAGGGACAGCCCGTAAAATAGATGCCGGGCGTTGAGCACGAACATGGCAATGGCCACCTCCACCAGGCCGGCACCGGCCGCCAGCAGGCTGACCGAGAGGATCTGGCCGGCGCCGGCGTAGATCAGAATGCCCATGAGCGGCGCCGCCCAGCCGGGGTAGTCCAGCTGGGTGGTAAACAAAACCCCAAAGGCGGTGCCCAACGGCAAATAACCGAACAGAATCGGAAGCGTGAGGCGAAAGACAGACTGATTCATTAGCATCCAAACCTTGTTGACCGGAGGATAATAGAGAATCGCGTCACGGTTTTAAAGAAGGGCTTCTACCCGGGCGGTTTAATCCTTACCATAGGTGTTTTGAACCGCGAGGCGTCATGTCCGACGACACGAGCAAACAGCCCGAGGCCGACCCGAGACAGGAAAAATTTGTGGTTCCGGCCGACCTTCTTGCGGAAGATCAGCTGTTGGGCCTGGTCGAGGAGTACTGCACCCGTTATCACGGCCTGAACGAGACCGAACAGCCGCTGGCGGAGCGGGATCGGGTGCTTGGGGCCGTGCGCCGTGGCGAGCTGGTGGTCTGGTTTGACCCCGTTGATAACGCGGCCGGCCTTGGTGTTCCCGCCTGAACCGCTCAGGCGCTAGCCACTCGCGGTGAACTGACACGCTGGGTTTGTGAGGTGAATCTTGATCAGGGTCCTGGTGGTTGATGACCACGAACTCGTCCGTTCGGGCATTACCCGTATGCTGGCGGACAACCCGGATATCGACGTGATTGGCCAGGTGGCGTCCGGCGAGGAGGCCATTGAGGCCGTTCGCAAGAACCCGCCGGACATTGTGCTGATGGACATCCGCATGCCCGGCATCGGCGGGCTGGAAGCCACCCGTCGCATCCTCCGGATCGACGACGCCATTCGCGTGATCGTGGTGACCGCCTGCGCGGACGATCCCTATCCCACCCGGGTGATGCAAAGCGGCGCCAGCGCCTACATCACCAAGGGCGCGGACATTAAAGAAATGGTCCGCGCCATCCGCATGGCGCATTCCGGCCAGCGCTACATCAGCCCGGAAATCGCCCAGAAAATGGCGCTCAAGCAGATCAGCGGCGATGGCGCCGAAGACGGCGAGCTGTCGAAGTTCGAGCGGCTGTCCGAGCGGGAAATGCAAATCGCCATGATGGTGGTGGACTGCCAGAAAGTGCAGGACATCTCGGACAAGCTCTGCCTGAGCCCGAAAACCGTCAACAGCTACCGCTATCGCATCTTCGAGAAGCTGGAGATTTCCAGCGACGTGGAACTGGCCCTGATGGCCGTCAGGCTTGGGTTGCTGGATGCCGATAAAGCCTGACGCCGAGCCCCGCAGCGAGGGGACGTTCGACAGCAAACACTTCCTGAAGCAACTGACCGAGCGCCCGGGCGTGTATCGGATGTACGATACCGCCGGCGAGGTGCTGTACGTGGGCAAGGCCCGCAACCTGCGTAATCGGGTCAGCAGCTATTTCCGGAAGTCTGGGCTGGCGCCGAAAACGGAGGCGTTGGTGGCCCGCATTGCGTCCATTGAGGTGACCATCACCGGCAGTGAGACGGAAGCCCTGCTGCTCGAGCAGAACCTGATCAAATCCCTGCGTCCGCCCTACAACATCCTGCTGCGGGACGACAAATCCTATCCCTACATCTATCTGTCCTCCCACACCGATTACCCCTCGCTGACCTTTCGCCGGGGGCGCACCAAAAAAGGCGGAGGCACCTGGTTCGGCCCGTTTCCAAGCTCCGGGGCGGTTAAGGAAAGTCTTAATATTCTGCAGAAGATTTTCCGCATAAGATCCTGTAGCGAAAGCTATTTCCGTAACCGAACTCGCCCGTGCCTGCAGTATCAGATTGGCCGTTGCACGGCGCCCTGCGTGGAGTACATCACGCCGGAGGCCTACCAGCAGGACATCCGCCACGCCACCATGTTTCTTGAGGGCAAGAACCCCGCCATCCTGAAAGACCTGATGGCGGACATGGAGGCCGCGGCGAAAAACCTCGAATTCGAAAAAGCCGCCGCTTACCGGGACCAGATCAATCACCTTCGCCACGTTCAGGAGCAGCAGTCGGTGGACAGCGATGGCGGCGATGCGGATGTGATCGCCATTGCGCAGGACGCGGGCATTGTGTGTATCGTGGTGATCATCGTGCGAGGCGGCCGGGTATTGGGCACCAAGGACTATTTCCCGCGTTACTCCATTGAGCAGACGGAGGGGGAGCTGCTCAGCGCGTTCCTGGGCCAGTACTATTTCGGCGGCGATACCCGGCGGGAGATTCCCCGGGACATTCTGGTACCGGTGGCGGTGGACGGGCAGGAACTGCTGGCCCAGGCGTTGACCGAGGCCGCCAACCGGGAGACCCGGATCCGGGGTAACGTGAGGGGCGAGCGCCGGCGCTGGCTCGAGCTGGCAATGACCAACGCCCAGCAAACACTGCTGACCCACCTGGCCAGCAAGGAGACCGTGTATCGCCGGCTGCTGGCGCTGCGAGATCTGTTGAAGCTGTCGGACACGCCTGCCCGCATGGAATGCTTCGACATCAGCCACAGCCATGGGGAGAATACCGTCGCGTCCTGCGTTGTGTTTGACGAAAGTGGGCCCCTAAAGAGCGATTACCGGCTCTATAATATTGAAGACATCACCGCCGGCGATGATTACGCCGCGATGCGCCAGGTGCTGACCCGCCGCTACCGCCGGATGGTGGCGGGTGAGGGCAAGCGGCCGGATCTGGTGTTCATTGACGGTGGTAAGGGCCAGTTGAACATTGCCCGGGAAGTGTTTGATGAACTGGGGATTTCTGACATACCGCTGATCGGTGTGGCCAAGGGTGTCACCCGTCGGGCGGGGATGGAACAACTGATCAACGCCATGACTGGCACCGTGTTCCGGGTGCCCGCTGACTCACCCGCGCTGCACCTGATCCAGCATATCCGGGACGAATCCCACCGGTTTGCCATCACCGGGCACCGGGCCAGGCGGGACAAGAAGCGTCGCCAGTCGACGCTGGAAGGCATTGAGGGCGTCGGGCCCAAGCGCCGGCGGGAGCTGATCCGGTATTTCGGGGGGCTTCAGGAAATCCGGAAAGCCAGCATTGAGGAAATGACCAAGGTGCAGGGCATCAGCAAAGCTCTGGCCGAATCCATTTACGCAGCACTGCACGACCAATAGGAAACCCATGAACCTGCCGAACCTGCTCACGCTGTCCCGTATCGTTATGATCCCGGTGTTCGTGGTGATTTTCTACCTGCCAGTGGAATCGCGGTACCTGGTGAGCGCGGTGATTTTCGCGCTGGCAGGGATCACGGACTGGCTGGACGGGTACCTGGCCCGCAAGCTCGACCAAAGCACCCCGTTTGGCGCCTTCCTGGATCCGGTGGCGGACAAGTTGATGGTGGCGGTGGCGCTGGCGGTACTGATTGAAGAGCACGCCACGGCGCTGCTGACCATTCCGGCCATCATCATCATTGGCCGGGAGATCGTGATTTCCGCGCTGCGGGAGTGGATGGCGGAGATCGGCAGCCGGGCCAGCGTGGCCGTGTCCTATATCGGCAAGATCAAAACCACCGCCCAGATGTCCGCCATTGTGGGCCTGTTGGCGTTTCCTCCCGGGGTATTCTGGTCTTACGTTGCCATGGTGCTGCTGTACATCGCCGCTGGGCTGACCCTGTGGTCCATGGTCCTCTATCTGCGGGCCGCCTGGCCGGATCTGTTTCCCAAAGGTAGCTGACGCCCGTCAACCGGCGGCGGGCGGTAAACCCATCAGTTGTCCGCCCGGTCAGCCAGGCACTCGGTCAGCCACGGCCGGGTGCTGTTGGCCAGGGTGGCCGCCGCGCCGCCAAAGGCCCTGGCAAGATCGTCGGCACCCTCACCACCGGACCGCTGGGTCGTTCTGAAATCCCGATTGCACAGAATCGACCGGCTGTGATTGTCGATCACCTGGGCGTGCCAGGCGATGACGATCTCGACGCCGTCGCCGGTCTGCACCGCCTCAAATCGGCTCAATTCGCTGATCAGCGTCAGGTCCGTCACGGCCGGGCTGGTGTCCGTCACCAGTGTCTTGATGCCGCTGCGGGCGCGCAGGGATTCGAGCAGATAATCCCGAAGCAGGACCGGCGCCGTGTCCCGCCAGCGGGCATCTGGCAGGGCGCCCAGCTCGGTGTCCTGCGGGCGAATCAGCACGTGGGTGCCGCTGACCGGCTCGGACGCCTGGGGCGTGTCCAGGCGCAGGCTCACCGGCAGCGCATGGGCAGAAGGGGGCGTGCTGCTATTGATCGCCGGCGGCAGGTCCAGAATGCGAGGGGTGTCCGGTGTCGGAAACAGCGTGCAGCCGCCAAGCGACAGCAGGGCGGCCGGGCCGACAAAACGGCGCAGCATGGTCATCATCATGGTTCCATTTCCTTCAGCGCCGGCGTGCCCAACAGGGCCCCGGGCGGATTGGTTTCCAGGCGCTTGGCGAACCGGTTGAGGTTGCGCAGCACGCTGCGCAGCTCCCGTAGCGTGGGCCCCAGCTCACCGAGCCCCTGCATGCCCGCATCCAGCGCGCCTTCGTTGGAGGCGGTCAGGGACTCGAGGCGATCCAGGGTTGGCTGCAGGGTCCCCAGGGCCCGGTCCATGGCGTTCAGCACCGGTGCCACCTTGCCGATCAGAATGCGGTTGGCGTTGTCGGAGGTGGTCGAGACTTTGCGGGCCGCCTGTTCCGCCCGTTGAGCGGCGGCATTGAACTGTTCGAGCAGGTCCAGCAACTGCTGGCGCTGGGACAGCAGGGCGTCGGTGGCCTCCCGGCCGTTGGCCAGAAGTCCCGAGAGGTTGTCCAGATTGTCTTCGCTGAACACCCGGTTGGCCCGCGTCAGGAACTGATCGGCCTTTTCCAGCAGGTTGGAACCGTTACTCAACAGGTTGGTAAACGGCGAGGGGTCCGCCATGATCAGCGGCGGATCGTCCCGGCGGCCTTTGAGCCTGGGGCTGTCCGGGGAGCCTCCCCGGAACTGAACGTTCATGCTGCCGGTGATGTTTGCCAGTACCAGCCCGACGTGGGTGTTTTTCCGAATCGGAATGGTGTCGTCCACCCGGATGCGCACCCGGACATGGCTGGGGTCTTTCGGATCCAGCGTGAGGCCGAGCACTTCGCCCACGGGCACCCCGCTGTATAGCACAGGGTTGCCCTTGGCGAGCCCGGACACCGGGTGGTCAAAGCCGATTTGGTAGTAGGCCCACTCGCGGTCCGAGCTGGATTTGGCCAGCCACAGCGCAAACAGCAGCGCGGCGGCCGCGGCCAGGACGGTAAACAGGCCGATGATCACGTGGTGGGCTCTTGGCTCCATCAGCGATGCGCTCCCTTGTCTGTTGTGTGGGCCGGGTCCGTCGTGGATGCCCGGTTCGCCGCACGGCCCCGGGGACCCTGAAAGTACGCCTGGATCCAGGGGTCGTCCGTGGCGGCCACCCGTTCCAGGGTATCCGCCACCCGCACTTTTTTGTTGGCCAGCACTGCGACCCGGTCGCAGGCGGCAAATAACGTGTCCAGATCGTGGGTGACCAGGAATACCGTCAGGCCCAGGGCGTCCCGCAGGGTGACGATCAGCCGATCAAAGGCCGCCGCACCAATCGGGTCCAGGCCGGCGGTGGGCTCGTCAAGAAACAGGATCTCCGGATCCAGCGCCAGGGCCCGGGCCAGCGCCGCCCGCTTCACCATGCCCCCCGAGAGCTCCGCCGGATACTGGGTGGCCGCTTCCGGTCGCAGCCCGGCGAGGGCAAGCTTTATCCGGGCCAGGTGTTCCGCGTCGGGCCTGGCCAGGCCCGCGTGTTCGATCAGCGGCAGGGCAACGTTCTCCGCCAAAGTCAGCGAGGTAAACAGGGCGCCGCCCTGGAACAGTACGCCAAAACGCTGCTCAAGGGCTGACCGCTGCAGCGGAGAGAGTGCGCCGAGAGCGTTCCCGAGCACTTCAATGGTGCCTCCGGCGGGGGGTTGCAGGCCGATCAGGCTGCGGAGCAGCACCGATTTTCCGGTGCCCGACCCGCCCACCACACCGAGAATCTCGCCCCGGTACAGCTCAAGATCCAGGCCGTCGTGTACGGTCTGGGTGCCGAAGCGGTTGATCAGCCCCGTCACCCGGATGACGGCCTCGGCGGTTTGGCGGGGTTCGGCCTGGCCCAGGTTTTCCGTCCGTTCGCCGCTCACCAGCCCATCTCCATGAAGAACAGCGCACCGACGGCGTCCAGCAGGATGACCGTGAAGATCGACTGCACCACGCTGGCGGTGGTGTGCTCGCCCACCGACTGGGCGCTGCCGGAGACCTTGAAGCCTTCGAGGCAGCCGATGACGGCAATCAGAAACGCGAAAATCGGCGCCTTCGACAGGCCCACCAGGAAGTGGCGAAGGGCAATGTCCCGCTCAACAATCGCCAGAAACTGGGTCACGCTGATGTCCAGCGACACCACGCATACCAGCGCGCCACCCAACAGGCCGGCCATCATCCCGACAAAGGTGAGGATCGGCAGGCTCACCATCATGGCCAGAACCCTTGGCACCACAAGCAACTCGATGGGGCTGAGGCCGAGGGCCCGGAGGGCGTCCAGCTCTTCGTTCACCTTCATGGCACCAATGTGTGCGGTAAACGAACTGGCTGTGCGACCCGCCAGCAGGATGGCGGCCAGCAACACGCCGAACTCACGGAGGAAGGAAAAGGCCACCAGGTTGACGGTGTAGATGGTGGCGCCGAAATCTTCGAGAATCGTAGCCCCCAGAAACGCCACCACCGCGCCCACCATGAACGTGAGCAGCGCGACGATGGGCAGGGCGTTCAGCCCCGTGTCCTGAACCGCCGCCACGAAGGCCGTCACCCGCCACCGGCGTGGGCGCAGCGCGATGGAGCCCAGGGTGGCGAGGGTCAGGCCGATAAAGCCCAGCAGTTGCCACAGCAAACCGCCAAACGCTTCCATCTCACGCCCGACCCGAGCCAGAGCCTCCCGCAGGCGGGATCGTTCGGGCGTGGGCGAGGCGGGATAACGGGCCATCGCATCGGCGACCGCCTGAATCAGCCGCCGGGTCTCGTCCGCCAGCTCCCTGGCCTCTCCGGCCAGACGTCCCAGGGCGTCCGGCCCGAGATACTCCGAGAGCAGGGAAGCGCCAGCGGTATCGATCCTCCCCAGCGATGCCAATGAGAGCGAGCCTGGCGTACGGGCCGGGTTGCCCAGCGCCGCCAGTTGCTGTTCCAGGTGTCGATAATTGGGAAGCGTCCAATCGCCGGAGAGCGTCAGAACGCCGTCCTCATAGGCGGCGTTTCCGGCAGGGGGTGCACCGTCACCGGGTGCCTGGCCGGAAGGCTTGGATGAGGAAGGAGATGGGGTCAAAAACCGGTTCCTTGTACCCGTGAGTCATTACCTTGCAGCTTAGAGACTTCGCCGGTAGTCCGCCAGTGCGCTGATCCGTCGCCTCTGGCTAAAAAACATTCACAAAACGAGGAAAAACAGAAACTTGTAAAAAAGGTATTGACGCGGTAACCGGAATCCGTAGAATACGCAGCCGTTGATGAGGCACGGCCTCGCAACATCGAGCGGGAATAGCTCAGTTGGTAGAGCACAACCTTGCCAAGGTTGGGGTCGCGAGTTCGAATCTCGTTTCCCGCTCCAATTTCTCTCCGGTTCACCGGTTGGAAATCACAATCCAAGTCTCTCAATGCCTCCTGAGAGCAAAAGGCCGATGTTCCCAAGGCTTTCCCGGCGCGGTGGCAGAGTGGTTATGCAGCGGACTGCAACTCCGTGTACGCCGGTTCGATTCCGACCCGCGCCTCCATTATTTCTTGAGTTTTACTCCGTATTTGGCACCCCGTTACCGGTCTGTGCTCGTCGTCCTTTCGTCAAATCCCGCCCTTTTTCCTGAGCCCCCGGTCGTCCGAGTTGTCCACGACCTCTGTAAACTCGCCGCCGGTAGTCTAGAATAACGCGAAAATTCCTCGTTCTCTCAGGACCCTACCATGCCCACGTTTTTGCACACGGCCGACTGGCAGATGGGCCGGGCGTTCAGCCGTTTTGACACCGAAGACGGCGCGGCCCTAGTTGAGGCCCGGTTTGCGGCCATTGAAACCCTCGCGCGGCTGGCCAATGAACATCAGTGCGATGCGGTGTTGGTCGCCGGGGACGTTTTTGATGCACAAGGGGTCTCTGAACGCACCATCCGAAAGGTGTTCAATGCCACCAGGGGCTTCGCCGGCCCCTGGGTGATGCTGCCCGGCAATCACGACGCAGCACTGGCCGAGAGCGTCTGGACCCGGGCCCTGCGCCTTGGCGCGGTGCCGGAAAACGTCCATCTGGCGCTCGAACCGGGCGTTATACACCTGGAACGCCAGCGCCTGAGCATTCTCTGCGCGCCCCTGACTCAGCGCCATACGTACGGTGATCTCACCGAGCCTTTCAGCCGCTACGAGTCACCTGAAGGCTTCCTGCGGATTGGCCTGGCCCACGGCAGCGTCCAGGGCGTGTTGTATGAAGGGATCGACGCCACCAACCCCATCGCACCGGATCGCGCCGAGGCCAGCCAGCTGGATTACCTGGCCCTCGGTGACTGGCACGGCACCAAGCGGATTAGTGATCGCAGCTGGTACAGCGGCACCCCCGAGCCGGAGCGGTTCCGCAACAACGACGCGGGCCAGGCCCTGATCGTCGAGATTGCCGAACCCGGCGCTACACCCAACGTCACCCCGATACCGACGGGGCGTTACCAGTGGCATCAGTGGCGGGAGACGTTGGCCGTCCAGTCGGATCTTGATCAGTTGCTGGCGCGGCTGGAGACCTTGCCCGAGTCCGCCGTGGTAGACCTGCGTTTGGAAGGCTCGATCACTCTGGCTGGCGAAGAAGCCCTCCTGAAGGCCTTGTCCGTCGCTGAAGCCCGGTTTCGCAGCCTTCGCTGCGAGCGCGCCGACCTACAGCTTGCCCCCACGGATGACGACATCGCCGCCCTGAAAGCCGACGGTTATGTAGGCGAGGTGATCGAAACGCTCCGTGAGCGACAGGAGGCCAATCAGGACGATGCCGCCCGGGATGCCCTGGCGATACTCGCCGGCCTGCTCAGGGAACGGGAACAGGGGGCCAGTCAATGAACCTGCAGCGCCTGCGCATCGAGCAGCTCCGCCAGTTCCGCAAACCGTTCGTGCTGGACAACCTGCAACCCGGCCTCAACCTGATTCACGGCCCCAACGAATCCGGCAAAAGCACCCTGGTGCGGGCCATCCGGGCCGCCTTTTTCGAGCGCTACCGCTCAACCGCGGTCGACGACCTGCGCCCCTGGGGCGACTCGGCGGCGGCACCCACCATCGAGCTGGATTTTGAACACGACAGCCGGAACTGGCGACTCATCAAGAGCTTTCTGCAGCGCAAACGCTGCGACCTGACGGTCGGCACCGAGACGTACAGCGAAGACGACGCGGAGGAAAAGCTGGCGGAGTTGCTGGGCTACCAGTATCCGAAACGCGGCGCCAGCAAAGCCGAGCACTGGGGCATACCCGGATTGCTGTGGGTGGAGCAGGGCACCGGGCAGGACGTCGAGCAAGCGATCGAGCATGCCGGAGATCATCTGAAGTCTGCCCTGAACGCCATGGTGGGCGAGGTCGCCAGCTCCGGCGGTGACGACCTGATCGACACCGTCCGCCGCCAGCGGGACATCCTGCTGACCGGCACCGGTAAGCCCCGCGGCGACTA
The DNA here is from genome assembly GCF_037080155.1 of Marinobacter sp. C2H3. NCBI lineage: Bacteria > Pseudomonadati > Pseudomonadota > Gammaproteobacteria > Pseudomonadales > Marinobacteraceae > Marinobacter > Marinobacter sp. C2H3. The sequence continues at coordinate 123,650 of NZ_JBBBNZ010000005.1, forward strand.
CCTGCAACTGGAAAAAGACAAAGCCCTCTGCGAGCAGGACATCGAAGCACTGACGGAGCGGGTGCAGAAATACCAGGAGCAGGTCGATCGCCTCGGCAAGCTGGCGCAGGAGCACGATCAGGCGGAAGCCGAGCGCCCCTGGGAAGAGGCCCAGCGCCAGTTGGAGGAAGCCCGCACCCGCTACCAGCAGGTTGAGCGCCTGGAACAACAGCAATCCCAGGAAAACGCCACGCTTGCCCAGTTGCAGGAGAACCACCGGCTGCTGGCGCAGAACCAGGAACACCTGGAAGGACTGAGCCGCCAGTTACAGGGACGAAAGGCCGACCTGGAGAAGGCCGAAGGGGACCTGCGATCCGCTGAAGCCCAGACCGCGGCGATTGCCGGCCGATTGGCCGAGGCCAAAACGGCCTATGAGCGGGCGGAAACCCAGCGCAAACTCGCCGGACTCCGGCAAACCCGGGAACGGTTGGCCCAGGATGTCCGTCGGCTGGAGCAGCAGGCCCAGGCGCTGAGGCAGAACCTTGGCAAAGCCAGGGATTACCACCAGCAGCTCGAGCAGGCCAGGCAGCAGGTGAGGGACAACCGCATAGAGGCCTCGGCGGTCAACACACTCAAAACGACCGCGAGCCAGCTGAACGAGGAAACCATCCGCTCACGCACCGTTGCTACCCGCCTGAGCTGGCAACTGGACGACAGCGCTTCGCTCACGCTGAACGATGAGCCGCTGATCGGGCAGGGCGAACAGCAGCTTCTGGATGCCTCCACCCTGGTGATTCCCGGCGTGGGCACCCTGGGCATTACGCCCGGCGGCGAGGAACTGGCCAGCACCCGCCGGAAACTCAACGCCCTTCAAGACCGTTTTTCCGAGCAGTTGAAGACCCTGGGCGTGGCCTCGGTCGAGCAGGCGGAAGCGCGCCTCTCCGCTTTTGAACGCGCCGGACAGACCCTGAAACACACGGAAGAGTTGTTCCGATCCGTGGCCCCGGCGGGCATCGAGGCTTTGGCGTCCGAACTGAACGAGGCTGAAAACGAGCTGGAGAAAACAAAAGCCCACCTGGCCGAAACGCCCGAAACGAGCCCCGATGCACAGGTTCCGACCCTGGAAAATGCGGACGCCGCGCTTGCCCACGCAGGCGCAGCACTGGATAAGGCCGAAGCCGACGACCGCACGCATCAAGCCCGCCTGTCTGCGCTAAAACAGGCCAGGGATAGCGCCAACGCCGAGTGGCAGCGGCTGGCGGACGACGCACAGCGCCCGGAACGTCAGCAGCAGCTTCAGCAAATCGCCACAAACCTGGCGAACCTCGCCAAACAGCAGGCCGAACTGGCCGCCCGCCTTGAAAACCGCGAACGGGAAATCCGGGAGGCTCGCCCGGACTTCCTACGGCAGGACATCGAACGCTACCAGAACGCCGTCAACAACCTGCGCCAGGCCCAGGAAAACCGCGCCCGCGAGCTACGAGACATTCGAGTCAGGCTGGAGGCCTGGGGCGCGGAGGGCCTGGAAGAACAGCTCAGCGAGAAGGAAGCCGAGCTGGACCAGTGCAACCGCCGCTATCAGGAACTGCACCGCCGGGCCCAGGCGCTGGACCTGCTGCTGACCCTGCTTACCGAAAAACGCCAGGCCCTCACGCGCCGCCTGCAGGCACCGCTGCAAAAGCACCTCAACCACTACCTGTCGGTACTGTTCCCGGACGCCTCCCTGGAAGTGGACGAACAGCTCCGCCCTGGCACCTTCAGCCGTGGCAGCGAACTGGGGCAAATCACGGAACTGAGCTTCGGCGCCCGGGAACAAATGGGCCTTATCAGCCGCCTGGCCTACGCTGATCTTCTGCGGGAAGCCGGAAGGCCAACGCTGGTTATTCTGGACGACACCCTGGTGCATAGCGACAGCGAGCGACTGGAGGATATGAAGCGGATACTGTTTGATGCGGCCGGTCGGCATCAGGTGCTGCTGTTTACCTGCCATCCGGAGAAGTGGCGGGATCTGGGGGTGGTGCCTTTGGATCTTGAGGCGTTGAAGGGGTGAGCGGATTGGCTCCTGCGCACATGCGCAGGCAACGATTGCAACCAACAAGTCAGTTGGCTGGCTGGTGTCCGGCTGGTAGGCTGACGCAGATAAAGTTTAGGCTTATCATGCGCAAGCAAACTAATTTGCTGGCTTTTTAAAACAATAATTCCGATGCGGGGACCGGCTCACAGTCTTATCGCACTACCCACCTCCAAGCAAAGCAATCATTAGGAATATACATGGAAGGTTCAACCTCAGCCGCTGAAGCTTTTACTGTCATTGTTACACTTCTTATTTTCTTCGCTCCAATCGTGATCGCGTGTCTTTTCTGGCGAAGCCGAAACGCCATGAAGAAGCGATTGTCCGAGGCTATGAGGGCTCAGAAGCATGCTGAGGAAAAGAAGATAAAAGCCGAAAAATACAGTGCCGCCCTCGATGCCAAGTACAGGACCATCACCGATATGGAGCAGCACGCCCAGCTGTTACTTCGTGATGCCGAGACTCAGGCACAGGCAATTAGGAACGATGCCGAACGAGTGTATTCCGAAGCTGAAAAGGGACTGAGTGAGTCCAGAGCAGAAGCAGCTCAAATCGGTGCTGAAGCAAAGGCTGCACTCAAAGAGGCCAGGCTGAAGGCCGATCAGATTGAAGCTGACGGACGGGCTGAGGCTGAAAGGGTGCTCGATTTCGCCAAACGACAGGCGGAAGAAGTTGCTGGTGACGCGCTTGCTGCCAAGGGCAAGGCTGACCTGTATGAAGCCACGGTGGTCGCCATGCGTAACACCATCGAAGGCTATAAAGACGACTATATCATTCCCAATCATGCTGTTCTGGATGAGCTAGCGGATGAGTACAGCCATAAAGAAGCGGGCGAGCAATTGAAGCGAGCAAGAAAGCGCGTTCGCGATATGGTAAAAAATGGCAATGCTGGGGCCTGCGATTATGCCGAGGCGAACCGGCGAGCCTTTGCAATACACTTCGCCGTGGATGCGTTTAACGGTAAAGTCGATTCGGCGTTGGTGAAAGTGAAACATGATAACTTCGGCAAAATTAATCAAGAAATTTTGGACGCTTTCGCCCTAGTGAATCACAACGGTATGCCGTTTCGTAACGCTCGCATTAATCAAGAATACCTTGAGGCTCGTTTGGAGGAGCTTAAGTGGGCGGTCGCCACTCACGAGCTGAGGCAAATTGAACGGGAGGAGCAACGCGCCATTCGGGAGCAAATGCGCGAGGAGGAGAAAGCACGGCGCGAAATCGAAAAGGCGATTAAAGAAGCTGAAAAGGAAGAACGTCTGCTGCAAAAAGCCATGGAAGCTGCACGTAAAGAGCTGGCATCTGCGCACGGTGAGCAGCGTGCTGCATACGAAGCCGAGCTAGCTGACTTAGAGTCAAAGCTTGCAGAAGCTGAGAGCCGGGCTCAAAGGGCGATTTCGATGGCACAGCAAACCAAGCGCGGCCACGTTTATGTCATCAGCAATATTGGCAGCTTTGGTGAGAATGTATTTAAGATCGGTATGACTCGCCGGCTGGAGCCTACAGACCGCGTTAAAGAACTGGGCGATGCTTCTGTTCCGTTCGATTTCGATGTGCATGCAATGATATTCAGTGACGATGCACCAGCTTTGGAGAAGGCTCTGCATCGCCGATTTGATGGTGATTCAGTCAACAAAGTAAATCCCCGCAAAGAGTTCTTCAGCCTGAATCTTGCAGAGATTCGCCAAGCCCTCGAGCAGCAGGGCATGAACGAAATACATTGGACCATGAAAGCAGAGGCTGCAGAGTATCGCGAATCGTTGAGTATCTCTCGAAAACAGGCTTCTGAGACTCCGGTTTCAGCATGAGTTTGAACCACCTCTTTCCGTAGAACTCAGCTTCGGTGATCGCCATCGATCAAGGTGATTGCTGAAGCTGAAACCTGACGATCAGCTATTCACAGGTTCCGTCGGACGATGTCTTGTTCCCAAGAGCCTCCGCTGAACAGAGTGAGGCACAAATCGAGTAACAAAAGCCGCCAGATAAGTCTGCGGCGTCACCAAATACCTAGGCTTGGGCCGTGCCGCCTCAGCAGCCCTGAATATCGCACTGGCAACGTCCGCCGCATTCGCGGTAAAAGGCTTCACCTTGGCACCCGGCGCAAGCGCGGCCGCCATAGCCTCGTATTTTTCCCTGTGTGTAGTGCCCGCCCGGCCAATCACCGGCTTCAACGCCGCCAAAGCATGCTCCCTAAACCGGGTCGCCACGGGCCCCGGAAGCACCAGCGAAACACTGTCCAGGCTTTTGCTGCCCTGTTCATCAAACCAGAAGCTGTCATGGGCCGCGTTCATCGCGGACTTGGCGGCGCAGTAGGCGCCTTTCATGGCCTGGGGGACCAGGGATAAGACCGAGCTAACGGCGATCACCCGTAACGTTACGCCGTGCTGCTCGCACAGCCGGAGGCACACGGCCGCCAACTTGATCGGTCCGAACACGTGGGTGCTGAATTGCTGCTGCCACATAGATTCGGACAGGTCGCGAAGCGCGCCGAACTGCCCGTAGCCGGAGTTGTTCACCAGAATAACCCGCTCCGCGCCCGCGATTTCGCCGTCCAACTCGCCGGCAAGCCCCTCAATCTGCTCAAAGGACTCAAGATCCCGCGGCAGCTCCCGATCGGCGGATGCAACGCCGGTCGGCTGCCGGGAAAGGGCAATCACCCGATAGCCATTCCGGGCAAAGAGGGCGCAGGTTTCATGGCCAATGCCGGCACTGGCGCCGGTGACCAGGGCGAGTTTGGTCATTGCGTGTGTCTCCTTTCCTGGGCTGTCCGTCAGCGTTAAGGCACCCACTGTCGACGATTTTGGGCATTCCGTACACCTCCGGTTATACTCAATCCCGCTCAGGACGAGCCCGGATACACCTACTTCAAGGACTGAAGACATGCCCCAGCCAAACGGACTGCAGTTTACCGCCCGTATTGCCGATTACCCCGCCGATCATTTTGCCGTCGTTGGCTTCTCGTTGACAGAAGGCCTCTCCCAACTGGTTGAAGGCCACCTGGACCTCGCCAGTACCGACCTGGGCGTTTCCGCCGAACAGATGCTGGACCAGCCGGTGGATCTGGTCATCTGGCAGGACGGCGAGCCGCTGCGGCGCTTCACCGGCATCGTCACCGAGATGGCCCAGGACGGCATTGGCAACCGGCTGGCCCGGTATCAGGTGGTGTTCCGGCCGCCTCTGTGGCGGCTATCGCTGATGCACAACAGCCGCATTTTTCAGGCTCAGTCGCCGGAAGCCATCGTGCGGACCCTGCTGGATGAGCGGGGCCTGGTCGGCGTGACGTTCCATTATCGGCGCACACCCGAGACTCGCGAATACGCGGTACAGCACCGGGAAACCGACCTGGCGTTTGTGGAACGGCTGGCGGCGGAGGAGGGCTGGCACTACCGGTATCAGCACGGCAGCGTTGATGGCACCGAGCCGCCGGCGCTGGTGTTCGCGGATCACTACGGTGATGCGCCATCGTTGGCGCCGGTTACCGTTGGGCCCCGGTCTGGCCCCGGGATCCGGGCGCCGCGTGCCTATCGCTTTGAGACCATAGAGCGGGTTGCAGTGGCCTCGGTGGTGACCGCCGATTACACCTTTAAAAATCCCGCGAACACGTTAACCGAGGCTGCCCATGCCGCGGATCTCCCGCACCGCGACGATTACGAGATCTTTGATTACCCAGGCCGTTATAAAGCAGGGGTAAGCGGTCGCGCTTTCACCCAGGCCGCTCTGGATGCCCGGCGGTGCCAGGCTTCGGTCGCGGAGGGCGAGAGCCATCGCTGCGATCTGGTGCCCGGCGCCCGGTTCGCGATGGAGGGCCACAGGGACGCGGCCATGAACCGAGACTGGCGTCTGGTGGCGGTTACCCACGTGGGGGAGCAGCCCCAGGCGCTGGAGGAAGGCGCCACCGACGGTGCCACCCGTTATCACAATCGGTTTGAGGTGATGCCCGCGGACCGGCCCTGGCGCCCGGTGGTGCCGGCCCGGCCGACGATGGATGGCCCCCAGATGGCCGTGGTGACGGGGCCGGCCGGGGAGGACATCCACTGCGATGGGCATGGTCGGGTCAAGGTGCGCTTCCCCTGGGATCGCTACGCCGGAAACGATGAACACAGCAGCGCCTGGCTGCGGGTGAGCCAGGCCTGGGCGGGCGGTCAGTACGGGGTTATGGCGTTGCCCCGGGTCGGCCACGAGGTGATCGTCTCATTCCTGGACGGGGATCCGGACCAGCCCATCATCACGGGGCGTACCTATCACGCCGTCAATACCGCGCCGTACCCGCTGCCTGAGCACAAAACCCGCACGTTGCTGAGAACCCATACCCACAAAGGCGAGGGCAGTAACGAGCTGCGCTTTGAGGACGCGGCAGGAGCAGAGCACGTATTCCTGCAGGCGTGGAAGGATCTGGATCTGGTGACCGGAAAGAACCACACCGAAGTGGTAGGGCAGGATAGCCACCGCGCGGTGGCCAGAGACGCCCTCAGCCACATTCAGGGCGATGAGCATCAAACCACCGATGGCCACGTGCGCCAGCACGTTGGCGGCGATGTCAGCCAGTCGGTGGGCGGGACCCTCCACCAGAGAACCGGTGACCGGTATGCCTCGGAGGCAGGTTCGGACCTGCACCATCGCGCCGGGGACAGCCTGATTCTGGACGCCGGCGCCGAGCTGACACTCGCCGGCGGCGGCAGCTTTATCACGCTGGATGCCGGCGGCGTCACCCTCAGCGGCCCGGCTATCCGCATCAACTCCGGTGGAAGTGCGGGAAGTGGCGGCGGCACGTCGGTCTCAACGCCAACGTTGCCGACTTCCCCAGCGGCGAAGTAGATGCTGTTGATCTGTACCGAATAAGCGAGAACGGTCGCCTTGGCTCGGATCGCTGAGGCGTCGTTAATGCCACGTGCTGTTCCCGGTGGACCGGGTCTAGGTAGAGGTCTCATCTATCCTTTCAGGGCGTTCATACGTATAACATACGGGAGGCGCTGGCCTGTCGCTGGCGCCTGGGGTACGGTGACTTCACACCGGCAGTCTCGAGGCGATACGTTGACCACGGCAAAGAACCATCTGGAGAAGCGGCGGCTTGCCGCCCTGAATCGGCTTGGCATTCTGGATACCCCGCCGGAGGAGCGCTTTGACCGGCTGATTCGGATTGCCCGGGCTCATTACCGGGTGAAGAGCGCGTCGTTTTCGGTGATTGACGAAGAGCGCCAGTGGTTCAAGGCGCGGGAGGGCATGGACCAGACGGAAACGCCCCGGTCCGTGGCCTTCTGCGATTACGCCATCCGCCAGGACAAGGCAATGATCGTGGAAGACGCGCTGCTGGACCCGCGTTTCCGCGACAATCCACTGGTCACCGGCAAACCCTACATCCGGTTCTACGCCGGCATTCCGGTGCGGGAGCCCAGCGGGTTCAAGATCGGCAGCCTGTGCATCATTGATGATAAACCCCACCAGTTGCATGAGGTGGATCTCGATGTGCTCCGCTGCCTGGCGAGCATCATTGAGGACGAGCTGGAACGTTCGTTCCTGTCCGTCAGTTCCGATTACATCGAAGTCTCCCACATCAACCGGGCCATTCAGCGTGCCCAGAACGTGTTCCTGACCAATGAGAACGAGCGGGCGGCCTTTGAAGTTCTCCTGAGCGATCTGCTGGCGCTCACCGGCAGCCAGTTCGGTTTTATCGGCGAGGTCCACCACCGGGACGACGACACCCCCTACCTGAAAGTTCGAGCCATCACCAACATCGCTTGGAACCCGGAAACCCAGGCCCTGTATCAGGAGGTGGAGCGCCGGGGCATGGTGTTTGATCGGCTGGACAACCTGCTGGGCTCTGCCATGGTCTCCGGTGACGTGGTGGTGTCTAACGCCGTCGGTGAGGACCCCCGGCGGGGCGGCCTGCCCAAGGGGCATCCGCCTATCCAGTCCTATATTGGCATACCGGTGTACACCGGCGATGAGATGATCGGCCTGGTGGGCCTGGCCAACCGGTACGATGGCTACCAGGCCGGGCTGGCGGAAGAGCTGTCGCCGTTGCTTCAGACGGTGGGCACGCTGATCGAACGCCGCCGGCTCTACAACGAGAAGCTGGAGCACCAGAAACACCTGGAACGGGCCGCCAATTTCGATGCCCTTACGGGCCTGCCCAATCGCCGCCATATGACCGAGTTGTTCGAGCAGGAGCTGGTTGAAGCACATCAGCGCGGTGGCACGGTGTCGGTCTGCTTCATTGATCTGGATGGATTCAAGGCCATTAATGATACCCATGGCCACGCCGTGGGTGACTCGGTACTTCGGTCGGTGGCCAGCCGTCTCACCTCCATTGTGCGGGAACATGATGTGGTTGGCCGCCTGGGGGGCGATGAGTTTGTGGCGATCCTTCGGGACGTCAAGGATGAGCGGGTCTATGCCCGTATCCTGGAAAGTTTGCGAAAACCCATCAGTTACCGGCACTTTGTGCTGCAGCTCTCCGGCAGCATGGGGGTTACCGTGTACCCGGAGGACGATGCCGGGGCCGACCTGCTGATCCGGCATGCGGACCAGGCCATGTACGCCGCCAAAGAGGCTGGCAAGAACGCCTATGTGATGTTCGATATGGGCGTCCACCAGAACCGGAAAGAGCGGGTTCGGGTGCTCGAGCAGGTGGGCCGGGCACTGCGGGAGCAGCAGTTCGTTCTGCACTACCAGCCGAGAATGAATCTGGCCAGTCGCCGTGTTGAAGGCTTCGAAGCGCTGATCCGGTGGCAGCATCCGGAGGATGGCCTGCTTGGCCCTCATCACTTCCTGGACCATCTGGAATACACCGAATTTGCCCGTGCGGTCGGCCTCTGGGTGATTGCCGAGGGCGTGCAGCGGTTGCAGGCGTTCGAGGCCGCCGGGTTGCCTTACACGGTGAGCGTGAATCTGAGCCCGTCCCACTTCCTGAGTGCCGGCTTTGTATCCGATCTTAAGGGCGCTCTGGCACCGTTGTCCTCCGAGCTGCGCTCTCGGCTGATTCTTGAGGTACTAGAGACCACGGCCCTGGATGACCTGGAGAATGCCATTCACACGGTGCTTGCCTGCCAGAAGCTTGGCGTGGAAGTGGCCCTGGATGACTTTGGCGTGGGCTATTCCTCCCTGGATTATTTTCGGCGGATCCCGGTTCAGGAGATCAAGATTGACCGATCCTTCGTCAGCGACATGCTGGAGGACCACGACGGTGAGATGGTGGTCAACGCGATTGTCGGCCTCAGCCGCAGTTTTAACCGGCGAGTGGTGGCCGAGGGCATTGAATCAGGTCCGGTGGCCGATCGCTTGCTAAGCCTGGGCTGCAGCATCGGCCAGGGCTTCCATTACGCCCGGCCAATGCCGCTGGAAGACGCGCTGGCTTGGGCCGAGGCGACCAACCAGGGAGAGCAACCGGGCGGCGGGGACATTAGCCCGGATAGCCCGTAATCCGCCGGATGTTCCGGTACAAGGGCTGGAGCCGGCGATACATCTGAAGGTAAACCTCCGAGTACAGCCGGTCGTAGAGCGCGTGGGCGGCCGGGTCTGGCTCAAACCGGTCCCTGACCCGGGTCATGGCGCGGGTGGCGGAGGCAAAATCCGGGTGAAGCCCCAGACCAACGGCGGCATCGATGGCGGCCCCCAGGCCTGACGTTTCATACGTGTGGGGCCGTTCGGCGGGCAGGCCGAAGATATCTGCCGTCAGTTGCAGGGCCGCATCGCTCTGAGAGCCGCCGCCGGCCACGCGCAGTCGGGTGATGGCCACGCCGGACCGCCGTTCTATCCGCTCCTTGCCCTCCCTGAGCGCGTACGCCAGCCCCTCCAGGATGGCCCGGTACATGTGGGCCCGGGTATGCACATCCCCAAAACCGATCATGGCGCCCTTGGCTTCCGGGCCCGGCTGCCGAACCCCGGGAGACCAGTAAGGCTGCAACATCAGCCCCATTGAGCCCGGGGGCACGGATCGCACCAGCTCATCGAACAGCGCCTCGGGTTCAATGCCCCGCTCGCGTGCCAGGGACTGCTCCCGCAGGCCGAACTCCCGCTTGAACCAGCTCACCATCCAGAAGCCACGGTAGATCATGACCTCGGTGGCGTAGAACCCGGGGATGGCGGACGGGTAGGGTGGCATCAGGCGCACCGGCTCCACGTAGCGGGGGCTGGTGGTGTTGATGGTGGCGGTGGTGCCGTAGCTGAGGCAGCCAATGTCCGGCGTGAGGCCGCCGGAGCCCAGAATCTCGCAGGCTTTGTCCGAGGCGGCGGCCAGCACCGGGAGCGGGTGCGGCAGCCCGAGGTGGTCCATGGCTTCTGGCGTCAGGTGGCCGACCACGTCGCCGGGGCGAACCAGCTCCGGCAGCATGTCCCGGTGCACCGCCAGGGCCTGCCATTTAAAGTCCCTCGGCCCGGCCCAGCGGTGTCGGCGATAATCGAACGGCAGATAGCCCACCTGGCTGGCGGTGGAGTCCCGAAACTGGCCCGTGAGGCGGTAGTTCAGGTAGCCCGAGAGCAGCAGAAATTTATGGGTTCTGGCCCAGATGTCCGGCTGGTGGCCGGCAATCCAGTTGGCCTGGGCGTTCTCCCGGAACCGGTGCACCGTGTCCTGCAGGCCGGCGACCTTGAACAGCCAGCCCCAGGGGCCGGGCAATGGGCCGTCCACGGTGGCGTGGCGCTGGTCCAGCCAGATGATCGCCGGACGCAGGGGCTGGCCGTGTTCATCCAGATTGATCACAGTGCCCCGCTGGGTGGTTACCGTGACCCCCGCCACCTGATCCGGGCGGGCATCGGTGCTGGCCCAGAGTTGCTGGCAGGCCAGCCGGAGGTTGTCCCAGAAATACTCAGGCCGCTGTTCCGCCCATCCGGGTTGCGTTGAGAAGTAGGGCTCAATCTCCTGCTTGCCTTTGCCCACCAGGTTGCCCTGGGCGTCAAACAGCAGCGCTCGAACGCTCTGGGTGCCGTTGTCGATGGCCAGGATCAGCGGGACGGGCCCGGTGCCGGTGGTCATCCCGTGGCGCCCGAATCGTCGGTGCGCGGATGCGGTGCCTCGTTGGCTGGCACCTGATACGCCTGCTGGTAAATCGTCCGGTAGCGCTCGGTTTCCCGCTGCCATTGGGCATCGGTCCAGCCCAGCGCCGGCTGGCAGTGGCGGCGCAAGTCATCCAGGCAGGCTTCGCCGCCCCGGGGCAGGATCAGCCCCAATCGGCTGCGGCGCAGCATCAGATCGTCCAGGTGGCGCACCTGCTCTTGCTGGCAGGCCCAGACGAGCTCAGCCCAGAGCACGTCCGTGCCTGGTACCGGTGTCATCGGCGCGGTATCAAGCAGGTCCGCCAGGCGGGCCCCGTAGTAGCCCTGCAGACGTTGCCACTGCCGGTGGCCGAGACCTTCCGGGCGCCGAAGTTCGGCGGACGCGGGCCTGAACACCGGCAGCGCCTCGGGCCGGAGCGATTGCGTCGATTCGCTCAGGCTCCCAAAGCCCTTGCGCAGCGCCGCCCGGGCGATGCAGCGGAAGGTGGTGAGCTTGCCGCCGGCAATCGTCACCTGGCCGGGGGAGACCTGCAGCACGTGCTCACGGTTTTCCCGGCTGGGAGCCTTCTGCTGGTCTCCGTGGGCGGACGTCCGAGTGACGACCGGGCGCACGCCGGCCCAAGTGGAGAGGATGTCCCCCGGAGCCACGGGCGGGCCCGGGAACAGACGGTCCGCGATGGCTACCAGGTAGTGCACTTCTTCTGGGGTAATTCTGGGCTCGTGTTCCAGGCTATCGCGGTGGTCCAGATCGGTGGTGCCCAGCACCGTCGTTCCGTGCCATGGGAAGGCAAACACCGGGCGGCGATCGTCCGGGTGCAGCAGGGTAACGGCGCAGGTCACCGGCAGCCGGTGCCAGGGCAATACCAAGTGGCTGCCCCGCAGCGGGCGGATGGTCAGGCCCGGGTTCCCTTGTGGGGGATTCTCCGAATCGTGCGGGAGGCCGCCCCAAGCACCGGTAGCCTTGATGACCAGCCGGGCGGCCACCTCGGTCCTGTCGCCGGTATCGACGTCCTCAAGCACGACCCGTCGACGCCCGTCCGCCCCAGGGGCAGCAACCGACAGGGCCCGGGTGTAATTGCGGGTGCGGGCGCCGTCCTGGCGCGCTTCATCCAGCACCCTCAGGACCAGCCGGGCGTCGTCGGTGACCGCATCGGAAAACACGCTGGCGCCGGCCAGCGCCTCGTCCGCGAGCCCCGGCACCCAGAAGGCGCGGCATTCGGCCGGGGTCAGCCGGCGCCGGGTGCGGGTGTGCCCCAATCGGTCGTACAGGCGCAGCAGCCCCTGAAACAGGCCCGGCCCGGGAAACTCGCCGGCCCGGTGTGCCATCACAAAGGGCAATGGGTCCACCAGCCCCGGTGCTTCCGTCAACAGGCGCTGGCGCTCCCGGACCGCTTCCCGGGCCAGTCGCCACTGTCCACTGCCCAGGTAGCGCAGGCCTCCGTGCACCATTTTCGAGGAGCGGCTGGAGGTGCCCCAGGCAAAGTCGCGCTGTTCCACCAGTAACGTATTCAGGCCGCTTCCTGCCGCTTCCCGGGCGACGCCGGCGCCGGTGATGCCGCCACCAACCACCAGCACGTCCAGAGCCTGGTCGAGAGTGCCCCCGTTGGTGCTCATGGCTGGGCTGCCTCCTCAGTCACCGCGAGCGCTTGGGATTGCCCCAGCAGCGTCCCCGGGTTCAGCCGTTGGTCCGGGTCGAAGTGCCGGAGCAGGGCGTCCAGCGCCGTCATCCCGAGCGGCCCTTTCTCCACCGGAAGGTAAGGCGCGTGGTCCTTACCCACGCCGTGCTGATGGCTGATGGTGCCGCCGTTGTGAACGATGCAGTCCGAGGCCGCGTGCTTGAGCCGCTTCCAGCGATCCAGCGTTTCTTCGTAACTGTCCGCCACCCGGAACACGTAGGTGGTGTAGATGCTGCAGCCTTCGCCGTAGAAGTGCGACAGGTGGGTAAACACGTGGTTGCGCTCATGATCCGGCGCCAGGCCCGAACGCAGGGTGTCCTCAATGCGGTTCATCAGGCGATCCACGTTCGACCAGTCGGTGGCGGTCTCCAGGGTGTCCACCACGTAGCCCATTTGCCAGAGGGCGTCACGCAGGTAGGGCATGGTGAAGCGTTTCTCTGCCCATTTGCGCCCGAGGGCAGCGCCCAAATACACCCCGCCAAAGCGCCGGCTCATGGCCCGTGCCTGGGCCAGGGTCTGGCGGCAGGGCCGGGCGTTGCCGGTAACGCCAAAGGTCATCATGCATTTGCCCTCCGCGGCGCCCCGGGCGGAGAGGTACCGTTCCAGCAGGTGAATCATGCGAGGATGCCCCGCCAACGCAAGCTGGGTCTCGGTTTCCGTAGCGTTGCTCAGGCGCAGCATGGACAGCGGCACCCGCTGCTGGACCAGCTCCCGGCAGGCATCCCGGGCCTGTTGCCACGATGGGAACACCACCACATAAAATCCTTCCTGTTCCGGTAGGCGGCTCACCCGCACCTTGGCTTCGGTAAGAATCCCGAGCCGCCCTTCGGAGCCCAGCACCAGCTCCCGCAGATCCGGCCCGGCGCTGGAGGCGGGAAAGGTGGGTATCGACAGCGTGCCTGCCAGGGTTTCCACCCGGCCGCCGGCGAAGAGCTGTTCAATGCGACCGTAGCGCAGGGACTGTTGGCCGCTGGAACGGGCAGCCACCCAGCCGCCAAGGGTGGACAGTTCGAACGATTGCGGAAAGTGGCCAAGGGTACACCCGTGGGCTCGAAGCTGGGCTTCCACCAGAGGGCCGGGGGTGCCGGCGCCGAACGTCGCAATCTGGCTGTCCCGGTCCAGGTCCAGCAGCCGGTCCATGCGGGACAGGCTGACCGTCAGCACCGGTGCCTCGCCGTCGCCCGGGTTGATATGGCCCGCCACGCTGGTGCCGCCGCCGTAGGGAATCAATTGAACCGGGTGCTCCCGGGCGTAATCCATCAGGCGCCGGACATCCTCTGCGCTGTTGGGGAAAGCGACACCATCCGGCACCCGGCCCAGTTCGCCGCTGCGCAGGGCCAGCCAGTCCGGCAGGCTCTGGCCACGGGCGTGGCGAACGCGGGTTTCCGGATCGGTGCGCACCAGGGGTTCGAGGCCCGGCGTCAGCGATAGTCGGCTGGCGGGCACCCGCGCACAGACCGTGTCCAGGGTGGCGTCCGGGAGGGGCCGGGCCTCGCCGATGCGCGTTTCCAGAAAGGTGGTGCCCTGAGGCGGAAGCGCCAGCGAAAACGCTTCGTCTCCCCATCCGTTCCAGCGTCGTGTCGACATGGTGCCTGTTCCTCTCTGGATGAACCGTGGTATCGATGGTTAGCGGATTGTCTGAGGGCAGTGTAGCGGTGATGGCGCCGTTGGCCGTGTCCCCAGGCGACACGGCCGCTGTCATTTGGCGTCAGCGGGCAGGGCGCGGCCGGCCAGGGTCCGGTCGAGGCGCTGGTTCAGGTCCTTCCAGTGTTCCAGGCCGGCGGCGTCGCCGATGCGTTTGGTTCGCCGGTCGGACTGGTTCAGCCACAGGCCGGCTCCGTTGAAGCTGTAGACCGGTTCCAGGTCCGTGCGTTGGGACGCGGGTTTGATGTCGTTGATCAGGTTGTCGAGGATCAGTGGGTCGGCGTCCGGTTCCCGATACCATGCCAGCACCATATGGGCCTGGTTCAGGGACAGCGCTTTGACGTAGACAATCCGCATCTGGTCGTCGGGGACGCCCATGGATTTGAGGGTGAGGTACTTGGCAATGGCGAAATCTTCGCAGTCTCCGCCATTGGTGGCCAGCAACTCCACCGGCGTTGCCCAGTAGTCCTCCTGGCCCCAGTGTTCCATGTCGCTGACGAAACGGGCCCGGTTAAAGAAGCTGTTGACCAGGGTGAGCTGTCTGTCGATGGGGGCATTTCGGGCCAGATTGGTCAGGCGCTGCCAATCTTCCAGGCGCTGGTAGGCGGCGTTGCCAAAGGCGTCGCGCACGTAGTCCAACAGACGATGGCTGAGTTCGAAGGCGCCGGCCAGGGACACCACCAGCAGCAGCGGCAGCCAGAGCTGGCGGCGGGCGGTGCAGGTCCCGGCCAGCGTCATGGCGGTTTACCCGTTGTTCCGAAGGCGTTCCCGCAGCAGTTCCAGCCGGCGGCGGATTTCCTCTCGACGCTGGTCGTCGTTGAGGTCGCCACCCGAGGCGGCGGGCGAGGGCGTTGGTGCCTCGGCGGCCGGGGCTGGCTCTGAATCTGGCTCACTGGTGGTCATGGCCAGGCCTGAGGTGTCGTCGGTATCCGGGAAGTAGAGATTCTCGAGTTTGCCCGAGCGCTCGATAATGATCCTGTTGGCAAACACCGATTTCAGGGTGGCGTTGCCCGGCAGGGTGTCACCCACCAGAAACACATCGGTTTTACCCTGGGCGTCTTCCACCAGGGCGCTGCCGGGAAAGTCGCCACTGGCGGCCATCACCCCGCGCAGGAACAGCTTCAGGTTGGTTTCCGGAAGGTTCTCGGTGTTCACCGAGGTCTCGCCGCCGGCCTGGCCCGGCTGGCCGAACAGGGTCAGGTCCGCCAGGTTCACCGACGGCGGTGCCTGCCGTTTGCTGACCGGCTCCGCCGATGCCGGGGCGCCGGGCGAGGGCGCGCTGACCGACTGCCAGAACCGGTACCCCTGAAGGCCCGTGATGGCAATCATCAGCAGCCCTGCGAGGAGGGCGAGTAGCGGCGGAAGCCGGTGGGAAGTCGACAGCATGGACGGTCCTGATGGTAATTTCCGAGCGTTGATGTGCCGCGCTGACAGCGACAGGAGCCACAGACTAACAGACAGATGTGGCTAAGTCGCAGTATAGTGCATCGAGTTGTTCAGCGGGGTGTTTTCCTGTGGTAGCCTTCCTGAATTGGTTGAATGGAAAGGATTTTAGACGAGGCCCCCCTTGAGCACCGAGACCGACGTTCAGCAACCGGATGCGCCAGTGGGCCGCCTCCCGTTTACCTTTGCCAAGCGCAACGGCGTGATTCTGACCCGCTCCGAGGACGGCGCGCCGGTCATCCTCGTCCGCCCCGGTGCGCCTCACGCCGCGCTGGCGGAGGCCAATCGCCTGAGCGGCGGCCGTGCCCGGTTCAGCACCATTGATGCCGACCGGTTCAACCAGGCCCTGAACGCCGCCTACCAGAGCGACTCCGCCGAGGCCATGCAGATGGTCGAAGGCATCGGTGACGACATGGACCTTGCCTCCCTGGCGGATTCCGTGCCGGAAACCGAAGACCTGCTGGAGCAGGAAGACGACGCGCCCATCATCCGCCTGATCAACGCCATCCTGACCGAGGCGGTGAAAACCAGCGCCTCCGACGTGCACATCGAAACCTACGAAAAGGCTCTGGTGGTGCGCTTCCGCATCGACGGTGTGCTGCGGGAAGTGGTTCAGCCCAAGCGCGCCCTGGCGCCGTTGCTGGTGTCCCGGATCAAGGTCATGGCCCGCCTGGACATTGCCGAGAAGCGGGTGCCCCAGGACGGGCGCATCGCGCTGCGGGTCGCCGGCCGGGAGGTGGATATCCGGGTCTCCACCATGCCGTCGTCCAGCGGCGAACGGGTGGTGCTGCGTCTGCTGGACAAGCAGGCGGGCACCATCCAGCTGGAATCCCTGGGCATGGCCGGCCGCGACCTGACGATCATGCGCCAGCTGATTAACCGGCCCTACGGCATCCTGCTGGTGACCGGCCCCACCGGTTCCGGTAAGTCCACCACGCTCTACGCCGGCCTGCAGGAAATCAACGACCGCAGCCGCAACATCCTGACGGTGGAAGACCCGATTGAGTACAACCTGCCCGGCATCGGCCAGACCCAGGTGAACCCGAAAGTCGACATGACGTTCGCCCGTGGGCTTCGAGCGATTCTCCGGCAGGACCCGGACGTGGTGATGATCGGTGAAATCCGGGACCTGGAGACTGCTGAGATTTCCGTCCAGGCCAGTCTCACCGGGCACCTGGTGCTTTCAACCCTGCACACCAATACGGCCGTTGGCGCCATTACTCGCCTGATGGACATGGGCATCGAGCCGTTCCTGATTTCCTCCAGCCTGGTGGGCATTGTCGCCCAGCGCCTGGTGCGGGTGCTGTGCACCCATTGTAAAGAGCCGTACACCCCCAGCGAGGAGCATTGCCAGTTCCTGCAACAGGACCCGGCCAACCCGCCCACCATTTACCGGGCGAGGGGCTGCGAACACTGCAACCAGTTGGGCTATCGGGGCCGTATAGGTATCTACGAGGTGGTGGAAGTGACGGAGGCCATCAGCAACCTGATTCACAAACGGGCCGGCGAGCTGGACCTGGAACACGAGGCGCGCACCCGGGGGCCCAGCATTCACGCCGACGGCGTGCAGAAAATCCTGAACGGCGTGACCACAGTGGAAGAGGTACTGCGTGTGACCCATCGGAGCCAGTAAGGAATGCCGGCCTACGAATACAAGGCCCTGGACAGCCGGGGCAAGCAGAAACAGGGCGTGATCGAAGCGGACGCGCCGCGGGCGGTCCGACAGCAGCTCCGGGAGCAGGGGCTGACGCCGCTGTCCGTCGAACCGACGGTGGACAAGCAGCAGCGCAGCAGTCCACTGGGCCGTCGAGGAGGCCTCGCCGCGGCGGACCTGGCACTGATCACCCGTCAGCTCGCGACGCTGATCCAGTCCGGCATCCCGGTGGAACAGGCCATCAGCGCCACCGCCCGCCAGTCCGAAAAGCCCCGGATTCGCAGTATGCTGATTGCCGTGCGCTCCCGGGTGATGGAAGGCTACACCCTGGCCGATAGCCTGGGCGAGTTTCCCCGGGCCTTTCCCCGCCTGTACCGATCAACGGTGGCGGCCGGTGAGCACGCCGGCCACCTGGACCTGGTGCTGAACCGGCTGGCGGATTACACCGAAGGGCGCCAGGAAGCCCGACAGAAAATTCAGCTGGCGGCCATCTACCCGATCATTCTCAGCGTGGTGGCCATCGCCATTGTGGTGTTCCTGCTCACCTACGTGGTGCCGGACATCATCCAGGTGTTTCTCAAACAGGGCCAGGAGCTGCCGGTGCTCACCCGGGCGTTGCTGGCCATGTCGGACTTTCTCACCGCCTACGGTATTTATCTGGCCATCCTGCTGATTGCGGCGGTCGTCGCGTTTCGGGCAGCGCTGGCCAAACCCGGGTTCCGCAAGCGTTTTCATCGCCGTCTGCTGCACCTGCCGCTGGTGTCGGGCATGGTTCGGGGCATCAACACCGCCCGCTACGCCAGTACCCTGAGCATCCTCACCACCAGCGGCGTGCCATTGGTCGAGGCGATGCGCATCGCCGGTGAGGTGCTGTCGAACGACTTCCTCCGGGAGCAGTTGCGGGACGCCGCCCGAAAGGTCAGCGAGGGGGCCTCGCTGCACCGGTCCCTGGACCAGACCGGCTACTTCCCGCCCATGATGCTGCACATGATCGCCAGCGGCGAGGCCAGCGGCGAGCTGGACGACATGCTCGAGCGCACGGCGCGGATGCAGGAAAACACCCTGCAGGCCAAAATTGCCGCCATGGTTGCGCTGTTTGAACCCATGATGCTGCTGGTCATGGGGGGCGTGGTGCTCATCATCGTGATGGCGATCATGCTCCCGATCCTCAATATGAGTAATCTTGTGAAGTGACATTCCTTACGGCAACACCAATGAGAAACCCAATGACGACTCCCACAATGAAACACGCAACCCGCCAACGTGGCTTTACCCTCATCGAGATCATGGTGGTGATGGTCATCCTGGGCCTGCTGGTGGCCATCGTTGCCCCCAACATCATGGGCCGCAGCGACGAGGCCAAGGTCACCATCGCCCGGACCCAACTCAAAAACGTGCAGAGCGCGCTGGACCTGTACCGCCTCGACAACAGCCAGTACCCGTCCACGCAGCAGGGCCTGGAGGCGCTGGTCTCCAAGCCGTCCGGTAGCCCGGAACCCAAGAACTGGAACCCGGACGGCTACCTCAAGAGCGTGCCGGAAGATCCCTGGGGGAACCCCTTCCAGTACGTCAGCCCCGGCACGGAAGGGCCTTACGATCTCTACTCCTACGGCTCTGACGGCCAGGAAGGCGGCGACGGCGATGCCGCGGACATCAGCGTCTGGGCACCCAAGGGCTAATTGGGCGTGAGCCGCGGTACCGCCAATCGGGGGTTTACGCTGATCGAGATCCTGGTGGTCCTGATCATCGTCGGCCTGATGGCCTCCCTGGCGGTACTGACCCTGGGGGGCAACTCCCGGCAGCGTGAGCTGGAAAATACGGTTCGCGAGCTGTACCTGCTGATGCAGACCGCGGCAGACCAGGCGGTTCTGAACAACCAGGAGTTGGGCCTGGCCATTGATGACGACGGTTACCGCTTTCTGGCCTTCGAGCCGCTGGAGCGCACCTGGAAAGCGGAGCCGGAACGCCTGTTCGAGGCGCGGCCGCTGCCGGAATGGATGGTCGTGACGCCCTACATCGAGAACGACGCGCCCCGGCTCGCCAGCGGCGACGACGACCAGAACAGCAAGAACCGGCCGGACATCGTGTTTTTCTCCAGCGGCGAGACCACCCCGTTCCAGCTCGAATTCGTGGCCCGTGGTAACACCGACCGGGTTGAAACCATTGAGTCTGATGGCGTCTCCGGCGTTCACTGGCGGGACGATGAGGGCAAGACTCCGTGAGAAAGCCGCTTAGCCAGCCCCGCAGACAGCCCCGTGGCTTTACCTTGATTGAAGTCCTCGTGGCCCTCCTGGTGTTCGGGCTGATTGCCGCCGCGGCCGTGGGTGCCGGCAGCCAGTACGTGTCTGGTTACGAGCGGGTGCGGGACAAAACCCTGGCGGGCTGGATTGCCGATAACCGCATCAGCGAATTGCGCCTGCAGGACCAACTGCCGTCCATTTCCCGGAACAGCGACGATGAAGATTACGGGCCATTCCGCTGGCGGGTGACCACCGAGGTGAAAGCCACCGCCGAACCCACCATGCGCCGCATCGAGGTGTCCGTGGCGAAATACGCCGCAAACCAGCCGGACCCCATCCCCGTGCACACGCTCACCGCCTTTGTGGGGCAGAAATAGGTATGGGTCGCGTCGCACGCAACCCGGGTTCGGGGCAGTCTGGCTTCACGCTGATGGAAGTGCTGATCGCGGTGACGATCACGGCGGTGATTGGCCTCGGAGTCTGGCAGGTGGTGCACGGCGTGGTGACCTCCCGGGACCGGGTGGATGAACTGGCCGAGCAGTTTGACGGTGTCTGGCGCACCATGCTGCTGATGGAGCGGGACATCACCCAGGTGGTCAATCGGCCCGCCCGGGACCTGTACGGCGATTACCAGCCAGCCCTCACCAGCCGCGCGGATAACGTCCAGTTGATGCTCACCCGCCAGGGCTGGCGAAACCCTCTGGGACTGCGCCGCAGCGAGTTACAGCGGGTCGCCTGGGAGTTCACCGGGGACGAACTGCGCCGTCGCTATTGGCCGACGGTGGATCAGGGCCAGGAAGACAACAGCGAAGACGTGGTGCTCCTGTCCGGCGTCACCGAATTTGAACTGCGGTTTATGGACGGGCAGGGCAACTGGCACGACCAATGGCCCCTGGACGAGGACATGGCCAGCCTGAGCCCGGGCGCCCGGCCGGAGCTTCCGCTGCCCCGGGGCATTGAGATCACGCTGACCCACGAGCGTTTCGGAACCCTGACCCGCACCTTTGTGCTACCGGACTTTGACGCCGCCGAAGCCCAGGGCGACGTGACCCGCACGGGCGAGGCGGCAACCCCGAACTCCGATAACGGAAACCCGGAAACGCCAGCGGCTACGCCGGAGCAAACCGCGCCGACCACCAGTGGAGGCAACCCGGGATGAGGCAGCGCGGCGTCGCTCTGATCATGGTGTTATTGGCGATGGCCCTGGTGGTCATGCTGGCCGCGGGCATGGCCCGAAACCTGAACCTGCGGGTGTTCAAGGCTGGCCATTACCTGGCACAGCAGCAGGGCTACAGCATCGCGCTGGGGGCCGAGGCGTTCGCCCGCCGGATACTGGTTCAGGATTACGAGGACGACAAGGACGAGGGCGCCCAGGTGGATAGCCTGGACGAAGTCTGGGCCAGCAAATCGGCGATTCTGCCGCTGGATGAAAACGGCGTGGTGGAGGTACAGATTGACGACCTTGGCGGCCGTTTCAACCTGAACGATCTGGTCACGCCGGACGGGCAGGTGGATCCGGTCGCCAAGGAGCGCTTCACCCGGCTGCTGCGGGTGTTGGGCATCACCGAGGTGTCCGTTGACACCCTGATTGATTGGATCGACAGCGATGAACAGACCACCAGCGCCTACGGGGCCGAGGACGGCCAGTATCTGATGGAAGACCCGGGGTACCGGGCGGCCAATCAGCCGTTCGCCAGCGTCAGCGAGCTGCGGCTGATTCAGGGCATGACCGAAGAAATCTACCAGGCGCTGCGGCCCTACGTGGCGGCGCTTCCGGTCAGTGGCATTGGTATCAACGTGAACACCGCGCCGGCGCCGGTGCTGCAGGCTCTGCACGATCAGCTCAACGAATCGGCCATCAGCGAGGTGCTCGCCCAGCGGGAACAGGAGGCGTTTGGTACCGTGCAGGACTTCCTGGCGCTGCCACAGTTCGCCGGCCTCGGCCTGAAGACCACCGGGTTGACGGTGCAGACCCGTTTTTTTGAAGTTGTCTCGCGGATTACCTACGATAATCGCGTTGTGACGATGGTAAGCGTCGTGTTTCGCAACAGCGAAGGAGAGGTCCGCACCGTCAGCCGGGATACCAGCCAGACCAACCGGATTACCAAAGAGCCCTACACCCTCTCGGAAGGATGATCATGTCGTACCGCCTATACCTGCGTCCGGTGGCCCCGTTTGCTGCCCCGGGCGATGCAAGCGCCGATGCCGCCGACGGCCAGCTCTACCAGTGGGCGCTTCAGGATGCCTCCGGCGAGGTGCAGGCCCGGGGTGCCGGGGACACCCGCTTTGCCATCGAACAGACCCTGGCCCAGAACGCCCTCGACGACGTTCGTCTGGTGGGTCTGATACCCGGCGGGGACGCCCTGTTCTGCCTGGCGGATATCCCGGCCAAACAGTCCCGGTTCGTTGCGCAGGCTCTGCCGTATGCGGTGGAGGAGCAGGTCGCCCAGGACATCGACACCGTGCACCTGGCCCTTGGTACCCACACTCCGGACGGCTTCCGGGTGGCCGCCATTGATCGCACCGCCATGGCCCGCTGGTATGACACGTTCTCCGGGTGGTCCGGTGCGCGGCTGGAGGCGATCTATCCCGATGCGGCGCTGCTGCCCGTCACCGAGGGCGGCTGGACCCTGGCCCTGGACGGCGAGCAGGCGCTGATGCTCAGCGACCGGGGCGAATGGCTGTCGATGGTGTCCGATAACCTGTCCCTGTTTGCCAGCACCCTGGCGTTGCCCGGGGAGGATACCGTCGCGGCCGAGGTTCCGGTCACCGTTTATGGCCGCCAGCCGGAGCTGGACCAGCAGCAGACGCTGATTTCCGATTTGGCGGGGCAGGGCCGGCTGGCCGTGCAGGCTTCCGCGTTGGACATCTCTGTGGTTGAGCTTCTGGCGGAAGCTTTTCACCATCACCGCTGCCAGCCGGTCAACCTGTGCCAGGGCGCGTTCTCGCCCGCCGGTACCGGTGTCAGCCCGCTGCGCCCCTGGCGGCCGCTGGTGGCCGTGCTGGCGGTCTGGTTTGTGATTCAGTTGGGGCTGGACATCGGGTTCG
Source organism: Marinobacter sp. C2H3 (assembly GCF_037080155.1). NCBI lineage: Bacteria > Pseudomonadati > Pseudomonadota > Gammaproteobacteria > Pseudomonadales > Marinobacteraceae > Marinobacter > Marinobacter sp. C2H3. The sequence continues at coordinate 146,393 of NZ_JBBBNZ010000005.1, forward strand.
GGCTGTACGACCAGTCACGGGCCCAACAGCTCAACGCCCAGGCGCTGTCCGTCTACCGCCAGGCCTTTCCCCAGGATACCCGGACCCACGCCGGTAACCTGCGCCGCGTCGTTGAGGGCCAGCTGCGCCTGGCCGGCAGCCAGACCCAGGATCTGGGCTTTATTCCGCTGATGAAGTACACCGGTGAACAGTACGGCGCGCTGCCGGCGGGCAGCGACGTCACCTTCAACTCCATCAACTACAGCCAGACCCGGGGCGAGCTGGTGGTGGATCTGCGCGCGGACAGCTATGACCGGCTGAGCAAGCTGCGCAACGGCCTGTCCGCCAAAGGGCTGAACGCCGAGATTGGCTCGGTGGTGAACGAATCCAACGGTGCCCGTGGGCGCCTGACCGTGTCCGGAGGCTAACCCGTGTTTCAACGTCTCAAAGAACAGCCCACCGTTGGCCGGCTTATCGCCCTGTACGACCAATTGCCCAAGCGTGACCGGCAGGCTCTGCAGGTGCTGGCCCTCGCTCTGGCCCTGGCCTTCGTGTATTTCGCCCTGTGGCGGCCGGTTAGCGGATTCCGCGCCCAGGCCGCCGACGACCGGGCGCAGGCCGCCGAGTTGCTGGCCTGGGTCCAGGCCAACCAATCGACCATTCAGGGTTTGTCCGGTAAGGGCGCGGCGGCTTCTGCCGCCGTCGACAAGCCGGCGGATGGCCGGGCGCTGATGGCGCTGGTTACCCGTTCGGCCGGCGAATCCAAACTGACCCTGCAGCGGTTTGAGCCCAGCGGCGACGGAGCAATCCGGGTGTGGCTGGACGACGTACCCTACGCTTCCCTGGCGGCCTGGCTGGAGAATCTCAGTGTGCAACACGGCGTTGTGATTGATCAGGCCGCCATGGATCGGGCCAACGCACCGGGCCGCGTATCGGCTCGCCTGACCCTGGCCCTGTAAACCGTGAATCCTGTTCCGGCGGCGCTTCACACCGCCACAGGGGCTTATCCGAACATGAGGAAAGACAGTGTCCGAACACGACCAACCGTTTGATCTGATTGTGATTGGTGCGGGATCCGGTGGCGTTCGCCTGGCCCGGATGAGCGCCCAGCGCGGCGCGCGCGTGGCCATTGTGGAGTCGCGCTACCTGGGCGGCACCTGCGTGAACGTAGGCTGCGTGCCGAAGAAACTGTTTGTCTACGGCGCCCATGCCGGCGAGGACATCGAAGACGCCGCCGGCTACGGCTGGTCCGTGCCCCATGACAAGGTATCGTTCGACTGGTGCCGGCTGGTGGCGAACAAGAACGCGGAAATCGAACGCCTCAACGGCATCTACCGTCGACTGCTCGAGAACGCCGGCGTCACCCTGATTGAAGGGTCAGCAACGCTTCGGGACGCCCGTACCGTGGTGGTGAACGACCGCGCCTACCGTACTGAGCGAGTCACCATCGCCACCGGCGGCTGGCCGTCCGTGCCGGACATCCCCGGCAAAGAGCTGGTGCTCACCTCCAACGACATGTTTTATCTGCCCCAGTTGCCCAAGCACGCGGTGATCTGGGGCGGGGGGTACATTGCGGTGGAGTTCGCGGGCATTCTCGCCGGACTGGGTGTGGAGACGACCCTGATCTACCGCGGAGACCGATTCCTGCGGGGGTTTGACGATGATGTCCGCCGATTTGTTGAGCAGGAAATGACCAAAAAGGGCGTTATCCTGCGCTTTAACACCAATATCGACGCGGTCACCGCGACCGGTAGCCACTACACCGTGCAGCTGAATACCGGTGAGACGCTGGAAACCGGCCTGGTGATGGCCGCGACCGGGCGTCGGCCGCTGGTGGACGGGCTCGGCCTCGACACCGCGGGTGTCGAGCTGGACGAGTCCGGCCACATTCGTGTGAACGATCGATTTGAAACCTCGGTGCCGAGCATCACCGCCCTCGGCGACGTCATTGGTACGCCCCAACTGACGCCGGTCGCGATCGCCCAGGCCATGGTACTGTCCCGGCAGCTGTTCGGGGACGGGAAGGGCGCCATGGACTACCGGGACATTCCCACCGCCGTCTTCTGCCAGCCCAACATCGGAACCGTCGGGCGAACCGAACAGGAAGCCCGTAGCGAGGGCGTGGACGTGGTGATTTACCGGACCGAGTTCCGGCCCATGAAGCACACCCTGAGCGGCCGCGATGAACGGTGCCTGATGAAGCTGGTGGTGGATCGGGCGTCGGACCGGGTTCTGGGTGCTCACATGGTGGGGCCTGAGGCCGGAGAAGTCATCCAGGCGCTGGCGGTGGCCATCAAGGCCGGTGCGACCAAAGCCGATTTCGACGCCACCGTGGCGATTCATCCCACGTCGGCGGAAGAGTTTGTCACCATGCGCGAGCCGGTCGCCTGATCAGGTCGTTCTGCGGCTGATCGCAGCTGCGCCGCCGGGCCGCGCCCGGCGAGTCTCACAAATGTATCCAGCGGCTCAGTAATTCCCTGAGCCGCTCTTTCCGCACCGGCTTGGCCAGATAACCGTTCATGCCGTTTTCCAGGCAGGTGGCCTCTGTGCCCGGCAGCACATCGGCGGTCAACGCGATGATCGGGATACCGGCCTGGCCGTTTCGCTGCTCCCACTCGCGAATGTGTCGGGTGGCCTCATAGCCGCTCATCACTGGCATCTGGCAATCCATGAGAATCACGTCATACCCGTTGTGGTTGCGACGGACCATGTCCACCGCCTGTTGCCCGTTTTCGGCGGTTTCGGTACGAAAGCCCAGCCGCGTCAATAGGGCGGACGCCACTCGCTGATTCACCGGGTTGTCTTCAACCACCAGTGCCCGTGCGGTCTCGTTATCGGCCAGGCGGGCTTCGGCCGGCCAGGCGCTGTGCTCGGCCGGGCCAACGGGCGCCAGCTCAAAGGGCAGCTCGAACCGGAAAGAGGAGCCCCGACCCAGGTCCGTTTCCACCTGAATATGCCCGCCCATGAGCTCGACCAACCGCTGCACCAGGGCCAGGCCCATGCCGGTGCCGCCGTATCCCCGGCTGTCACCGCTTTCCAACTGCTCGAAGGAGTTGAAGATATCTGGCAATCGCTCGGTCGGGATGCCCTTGCCAGAGTCGTTGACCGAGCAGGTGAGGGTCACGCAGTTGTCGTCCAGCGGCAGGCAACTGGCCTGGATGTTGATGTAGCCGTCTCCGGTAAACTTGATGGCGTTGTCCAGCAGCCCGGCCAGCACTCGGCGCAGCCGCCCTGAGTCACCGATCACCAGGGTGGGCTCCGGCCAGTCGCCAAAGAAGCTGATGTTCAGAAGCAAGCCGTGCTGTTCCGCCATATGACGGTAGGAGGCGGTGCAGTTGGAAATCACCGTGCGGAGGTCGAATTCCCGATGCTCCAGCTCCAGGTTGCCGCTGTCCATGCGGGCGTAATCGAGGATGTCGGTAATCACCGTCAGCAAATCCTCCGTGGATTGCCGGGCGGTCACCAGGTAATCCCGCTGCCGCTGGGACAGGGGTTCCTCCTGGATGAGGTCGACCATGCCGAGCACGCCGCTCAGGGGCGTGCGCAGCTCGTGGCTCATGGTAGCCAGGAATTCAGACTTGGCCTGGCTGGCCTGTTCCGCCCGCTGGCGGGCCGTCTCCGAAGCGGACAGCACCCGGTCCCGGCCATCCCTCAGCTCGGCCAATTGTTCAGACAAACTATTAAGATTTGTTTCTATCTCTATGATTTCGCGGGAGCTTCCACGCTGATGGACCGGTGCCAACTGGTAGTTCCGCTGCATCAGCTGGCGAATGCGCTCGGACAGGCCGTACACGGGCGCCAGAACGCCGCCCAGGAAATGCCGTATCAGGATCATGGTAAACGCCAGCAGGGCGAGGCCGACGGTGACGGAGGTCCAGAGCACGTCCTGCCGCTTGGTTTCCAGGGTGGCCGGGTCCACACCAACCTCAACCGTGCCAACCCGCAGGGCGCCAGACTCAAAACCATACTCCAGTTCAAACCACTCGTTCGGCTGCCCGGCCCCCAGTTCGAGGGGTTGCTGCAGAATTTCGGCGCGAAAGGTCAAATACCGGTCGTCGGGGATGCCCGGCGTTATGCCGGGAGCGCTTACCCGGCCGATCTCATGGCCAAGCACATCCGTTACCCGCACCCAGTCGGCGTTACTGTGTTTCAACGACTGGTTCAGGATTTTTTCCAGCGCCGCGCGGTTCCCGGCCACCACTGGGTACTCCAGGGCGGGGGCGAGGTTATCGGCCTGCATCTGGCCGCTGTCCAGAAGGTTTTGCCGGGCGTCGTCGAGACGAGCTGATGTGAAAAAGCCCATCAGCACGATGAACATCACCACGGACGGCAGGGCGCCCAGCAGCAGAAGTTTTCGGGAGAGGGGTGCCTGACGGACCGAAGGTTCAGTCATGCCCGGCCTCCGCATCTGCCTTCAGGGTGTCGTTCACCCATTGGTTGATGTCCTCCGGTTCCGGTATCGGGATGTTCAGTGACCGCGCCACCTGACGGTTGATGGTCACGCTGAAACGGGGCGGGTAGCCCGCCGGAGGCAGGCGACCGGTGGTGTAGAACTGATCAACGGCCTCGGCGGCGCCCTGGATCATTTCGCCAAAGGGAGCGTACCCCGACGCAATCGAGCCTGCCTTGACGTACGCCTGATTCGGGCCGATTACAATCCGGTCCCGGCGGTAGGCGGTGAGCAGAATGTGCTTGATGGTGCGGGGGTTGTAGATGGTTTCGTCGTTCGAAGCCAGCAGAAAGTCCCCGTAGTTCAGCGCCCGGATGACGGTGGGAATCAGTTCGTCCAGGGAGTCGACGACGAATACCCGGGCTTTCAGGTCATAGGCCGGCAACTGGTCAAGCAGTGGCTCGTAATCCGACGCAGAGGCGGCAGAGGCGAGGATGGCGATGTGGTTGGCGTGGGGCAGTATGGCCTTGCCGATCAACGCCTGGCGCAGCAGCGGGACGTCGTAATAAATGGCAGAAAGCTGGCCAGGGTAGCCGGTAACGTAGGGCTGCATGAGTTCCTGCCGTACCAGTAACGCCAGCACATAGGCATCCCGGTTGCTCTGGCGGACATTGGAAAACGCGGTGGGCCCGACGGCGATAATGGGGGAGCGGTTAATCATCGCGGCCTGGTCGCTGGCAATGCGCCGTATCTCGGTTCGCTCACCCATTGTCTGGCCGAGCATGCGGACCACCTGATCATCCAGCGCCGCGTTGCCGGAGCCGGCGAGGTAGACCACACGGTCTGCCGCCGTGGCCAGAAGGGGCGCCATCACGAGCAGAACGATCATGAGCGGCCACCACGACCGCCTGTAACCTCTGACTGCCTTCATACCTTCCCGGGTATTGTTCACATCCTGTTACTCAGAAACGGACACCGGCCTCAACAAAAAACTGGTTCGGGTCCTCGATGTTGTTGTCGTCCCGCAGCACTGGCTCGTCGTTCACGTAGTGCTGCATGGTAAACGCCACCTCAGCTGTATATTGGGGAATGTAGAAATTCTTCGCCAACCGGAAATCAATCCGCTGGGAGAGGGTGCCGTTAATGCGGTCGGCCCAGTACATGGCGCTGGAAAAGGTAAAGCTGTGGGGCAGGTCCTGAATCGCCATCACGCTGCCGGTGTGCTGCGCCGACAGCCGGCTGAGCAACGTTACCCGGTAGGACGCTTCATCGGCATCGACCTGCTGTTTGCCGGTGTACCACCCATCCTGGTCCAGATAGCCGTAGGTGGCTCGCAGGGTAGTGCCGGGGTATTGCAGTTCGGCCTCCACTTCGAAGCCCTCCTGGTCCAGTGCAACCGAGTTGTCGATGGTCCAGGTATCGAAGGCGATAACGCCGCTGATCATGTCTCGCATCTTGTCCTGAAACGCTCGAACTTCCAGCTGTAACAGCGCGTCATCCAAAGGAAATTGTCCAAAATAACTGATTTCCCGGGAGACAATGCGCTCAGCGTCCAGTGGTTGTCCGATGGTGGTCAGTGACGGCTCCATCTGAAAGTCCGCGCTGCGGGCGCGGAAGCCTTCCATGACGGCCGCGTAGCCGGGCGAGACATCGTGCAGGGTGTAGCCATAGTCCGGAAACTGTTCGAAGGCGTCCGGGGTGCGAACCGCCTCGGAGTACACAAAGCGCAACGCATGATTGTTGCTGAAGACCAGGTTCGCGGCGACCCGTGGTGAGAAGTAACCCTCGTCCGTGGTTGTGGTGTGCTCATAGTTGCCGCCGGCGTTCAGCGTCAGCCAATGAATGGGCGTGTATTCCACGTTACCGAAGACCCGGCTTTGATAGTCCGCGCCGTCGCCGTTGAAGTAGGTCTCGGAGGTGTAGCGGTCCTCCCGGTAGCCAAGTCCGGACACCAGTTTGAGCTGCTCGCTGAACAGCCGTGTGTCCTGCAGTTCAAACTCGAGCCGTGAGTCAAAGAGGTCGGCGTTGACGTTGGCGCGGAACGGGGGATCGCCAGCGGCGTTGGGCACAAAGCACGAGCCGTAGTTGCTCAGCAGGTCGAGGCCGGCTTTGACACAGTCCACCACGCCGGAGGGTTGTTCGGTCTTCCACCGCTGGCGCCGATTGAAGCGCTGGTAGTAGGCCTGCAAGTGATAGAAATGATCGTCCGAGGGCGTGAAATTCAGGCGGGTCTGGAGGTAGTAGTCCCGGACATCAATGTCCGGACTGGTGATGGGGTTCAGGTCCCCGTCTTCACGCTTGTCCTCTTCATTCAGGCCGTCAACGACACCACCGCGAAGCTCAAGGTTGTAATCACTGCTCGGGCTCCAGCGGGAATCGTAGTTGAACACGTTCATGTTAAGCCCGTTGCGATACGGGTTCTTTTCTTTCACGCCGGTGACAGGGTTGCGCTTGTACGCGAAATCGTAGCCGTCAAACTTCCGCTTTTCGAAATCCAGCCGCCAGTCGTAGTCGCCGCTGGCGTCGCCCACCGCGGCGAAGGTCCGCAGGTAGCCCCGGGAGCCGGACATGGCGTGCACTTCCGTGCCAGCGGTGTCGGCCGGGTCCCGGGTGATGAAGTTAATGGTGCCGAGAAACGCGTTGATGCCATAGGCCGCGGCATTCGGGCCCCGGGCCACTTCCACCCGCTCGATCATTTCCAGGGGCACCGGCATACTCTGCCAGTCCATGTCCGCCAGGGCCGTCCGGTACGCAGTGCGGCCATCCACCAGCACCTGCATGCGCCGCTGCTCGTAATGGGACGTGCCGTGATAGGTCACCACCGGATTCGAATTGCCCACCGACGTCACCACCATGCCGGGCACCAGTTGGAAAATGTCCGGCAGGTTGTTGATGCCCAGTTTCCGAATGGTGTCGCCATCAATCACCGTGGTAGTGCCCGGCGTTCGAACCTTGGACTGACGAAGCCGGGTGGTGGTCAGCACCTCTGGCACGTCGTCGCTGAAACCGTAGTAGTTATCCTGGCTGTCGTCGGCCGCCCGGGCGGCGGTTGCAGGTAGCCATAGAACGGGCACGGTGCAGAGGGCAGCGACGATCAGAAACGATCCGGAGCGGCGATTGACCGCAATGGCGCTGACCTGGGAAGAGGGCGTCGGAGGGGTCATGGATCTCGGCGGTGTGGGTTACATGAAGTTCATGTGCTTATCCTAAGTGAACCGCCCCATTTTGTCTTTCAAATAATGGTATTGTGGCAACAAATTCTGAACCGGAGTGAACACCATGAGCTGTTGGGATTTGCTGGGCATTGCACCCACCCGGAACCCCGACGAGATCCGCGCGGCCTACGAGCGGCAACGGAAATTCGCCTCGGACGACGAGGCCCGTGCGCTGGATCAGGCCTACCGGGAAGCCTTGGGGGAAGATCCATCCGCATCGATGTCGTCGGCTGCGGCCAGCGAGGATTCAGGCCGGCCCGTTGACCTGGAGCCGATGCCCGTGTCCGGCGCATCAGGCCGGGCGGCGGATGATCAGCCGCTGGACGCGGCCGACGATCAGGTGGCTCGGGAAGTGGTTATCCAGATTCGGGCGCTGCTGAACGACGCCCGCCGAAGCCAGGATCTGGGCGTCTGGAAAGCGATTGTCTGTGAACCCCCGGCGGATCGCCCCGACGTGCGCCGCGCCATCGCCGAGCGGGTGGAGGGGGAGTTACGCCCCCTGGCGGAAAACGGCGCCCTGGAGGCACCCGTGGCCCGTTTCCTGGGGGACTGGTTTGGCTGGTTCAGCGTGCGCGAGGCGGTTGCCGGGCCGGAGGAAGAGAACGCCGCCGAGCCGGCCCGGTCTGACGGGTTTGGCGAGGCTCAACCGCCGCAGCTGGCCAACTTCTGGCCGGCGGTGATCGGGTGGATTGTCGCCCTAGCCATTCTGGCCGCCATCTTCGGCGGCATGGGCGGTGGCCAGTGACGGCGCCGCCGCGGCGTTTTTCGCCTCGATCTTGACCCGGTACCGCTGCGCAAGGATCGCGCCGATAATGACCTGAACCTGGTTGTAGCACATGATCGGCAGCACGATCATGCCAAAGCCGGGATGCCCGGAAAACAGTACTTTCGCCATGGGCAGCCCGGACGCCAGGCTCTTCTTGGATCCGCAGAACACCACCGCCGTCTCGTCCTCCAGGCTGAACCCCAGCCAGCGCACCATCAGCCGTGCGATCAGCATGAACAACCCCAGCAGGGTAATGCACAGGACGACGGTGAACACGATCGCCTGCACCGGCAGGTGCTGCCAGAGTCCGCTCTCCACCGAGTGTGAAAACGCCGAGTACACAATCAGCCAGATCACCGCCCGGTCGTAGCGCGCCATGAGCCGCTCGTTGCGTTCCATGAACCCGCCGATCAGTGGCCGCATCCCATGCCCCACTGCGAACGGCAGCAGCAGTTGCAGCACGATATCCTTCAGGGCTTCGCCCACGGAAAACTCGCCGGTGCCGGCGGTACTCACCAGCAGCAGCAACAGGAATGGGGTCAGCATCATTCCAAACACGTTGGACGCCGCCGCGCTGCAGATGGCCGCCGGGACGTTGCCCCGGGCCATGGCGGTGTAGGCAATGGAGGAAGATACGGCGGACGGAAGAACGCCAAGGTACAGGAAGCCCAGCCCTAGGTCTTTGGGCATCCAGGAGGGAATCAGGTCGGAAAGGCCGTTGATCGGCAACACGATCAGCGGAAAGAACACAAAGGTCAGGCTGGTGATCAGAATGTGCAGGCGCCAATGGGTGGCGCCTTCGACGATCTGCTGCCGGGACAGCGCAGCCCCGTGGAAGAAGAAGAGCAGGGCAACGGCCACGGTACCCGCGCTTGCCAGAACGTCGCCGGCAGTGCCGGTAGCGGGCAGGAACGTGGCCAGGACGATGGCGCCGAGCAGCAGCAGGGTGAACGTATCAATGCGAAGCTTCATCGGGGTTGCTCTCCGGTCGGCGCGTGGGGGAGGTTGGTGCTGTTGAGGGCCTGAAGGCTCGGTTCGAGCAGTTCCCGGGCCAGGGTTCCGGCGCGGGCCGCGTCACCGCGTCGGATGGCCGCGAGCAGCAGTTCGTGCTGTTCCTGGGTGGGCTCTGGCAGGTCGGCGTCCATTTCCGTGCGCTCGATGGTTTCCCCGATGCCGTGGGAGAAATAATCGTACAGTTCAATCAACGCCGGATTGTGGGAGGCCAGCACCACGGCATGGTGGAAACTCTGGTCGTGCAGGATTCGGTCGTCCAGCGCGTCGCCAGCCCTGGCCCGGGCGTCGAGGGCGCCGGACATGGCGCGCAGATCGTCGTCGGTGCGCCGCTGTGCGGCCAGCTTGGCCGCTTCCGATTCCAGCATGATGCGCACTTCAAGTTGGTCCGCCAGGCGGGTGCGGCTGATGCGCCGCAGGGTTTCGCCCGCGTCCCGGGTGGCGCGCACATAGGTGCCGTCACCCTGGCGGGTGTCCAGCATGCCCACGTGCACCAGCACGCGCACGGCTTCGCGGACGGTGTTGCGGCTGACGCCCAGGTGGTCGCAGAGGACGGATTCTACGGGCAGCTTGTCACCGACCTGCCAGTCGCCGTTTTCAATGGATTCCCGAAGGCTGTCGATGGCGGTCTCCACGAGGGAGCCCTTGCGAATTCGTTCCAGCATGATTGGATCATCCTCTTATCAGATGATCCAATCATCCTATGAATTTCCGGCCAGCGCAATCCCGGCGTCCGGGAGGTAAGAGAGCAGCTCACCGGCGGGCTGGTTCAGCAGTTGGGTTACCAGCTCCCGGGGGAACTGCCGTTTGATGGAAATGGCGTAGAATTCCTCAAACACGCCGGGCAGGGCGCCGTAATGCTGCAGCACCCCGGAGTTCAGCTCGTCCCGCACCACCACTGGCGGCAGGACGGCCACCTGGCCGGAGTCCCGGGTCAGCAGGCGCATCATGGCCATGTCATCCACCTCGGCGATGATGTTCGGGTAGATATCGTAGTATTCGCACAGCTGGTCAAAGCCCTGGCGAATGTGACTGTCCGGGCCGGGGACAATCAGGTTGCGTTCGTGCAGGCAGCCCGGCACGTCTTCCATGTCCGGCAGGCCAGGGGGGCCGATCACGCTGACCGGCTGGCGGGCGAGCCGCTTGGAGCGCCAGGGATTGTGCTCGTCGCCCTGGACCGGCTGGTTTGAGAGAATCAGATCAAGCCGATGGGCGGACAGGCGCCGGAGCAGGTCCTCCAGAGAGCCGCTGGCAAGCTTGAGATCGAGGTCCCGTCTGCCCATCAACGGCTTCAGGAAAGCCTCCTGGAAGTTACGGGAGAGGGTGGCCACGGAGCCGACGCGCAGGATGTCCCGCTGTGCCTGGGTGCCGGAGCGAAACAGGGCGTGCAGTTCCTCGCCCTGTCGGAAGATCTCCTCGGCGTAGGAAAAGGCCAGGCGCCCGGCCTCGGTAAGCTTCAACCGGCGGCCTTCCCGCGTAAACAGCTCGTGTCCGAGGTTCTCCTCCAGTTTCTTGATCTGCCCGGACAGGGCCGACTGGGATACGTGTAGGGACTCCGCCGCGCGGGTCAGGTGTCCCAGCCGTGCCACCGTCCAGAAGTAATAGAGGTGGTGGTAATTCAGGCGCATACGAGTGTTCTCTTTAAGTGAACGGTTTGTTAGTTATAAACCATTTTTAATGATGAGTCATTCCCGGCAAAGTAATTGTGACGATCAACCGGGAGACCATCATGACCGAACACCTGAGCCTTATCTCACTGCTGTCCACCGGCGCCCTGGCCGCCTGGCTGGCGGTGCCCCTGTCGTTCCTGGCGTTCGCGCTCTACAGCCATGGCAAAGGCGGACGGGAAGGCCTCCAGCAACGCTGGCATCGGGCAGAGACGCTGCTGGTGGCCGGCCTCGGCGTGTCCATGCTGGTGGGCCTGCTGATGATGGCCGGCCACTGGTTGCCGGGCCTGTCCATGGTGGACGCCGGGCGCCCGCTCGGCCTGTATGCCACCGGTTTTTCCGGCTGGATGGCGGTGATGGTTTCCTTCATCGGCTGGGTGATTCTTCGCTACGCCCGGGATTACCTGCGCGGCGATCCGGTGCAAGTGACGTTTTTGCCCTGGTTCCTGACCACGCTGGCCTGTGTGCTTATTCTGGTCTTCACCAGCCACCTGCTGGTCCTGGCGGCGGCGTGGATTGGGGTGAGCCTGTCGCTGCATCAGCTTCTGACCCTGTACCCGGATCGTCCCCAGGCTCGTCTGGCCGCCGCCCAGAAATTCATCGCCAGCCGCCTGGGTGACGCCTGTGTGATCGGCGGGGTCTGGCTGATCGGCCGCCATTACGGCACCTTCAACCTGCAGGACATTGCCCAGGCCGGCGCCGCCGCCGTCAGCGGCAACCCAGGCCTGCAGCTGGCCTCCGTCCTGCTCGCCATTGCCGCCGCACTGAAGTGCGCACAGCTGCCGTTCCACGGCTGGCTGCTGCGGGTGATGGAGGCACCGACCCCGGTGTCGGCTCTGTTGCACGCGGGCATCATCAATCTGGGTGGCTTCCTCTGGCTGCGCCTGAACCCGATGTTTGACGGCTTTACCCTGGGCCACGGTGTGCTGCTGGTCGTGGGCGGTGCCACGGCGGTGGTCGCGGTCCTGACCATGATGACCCAGGCCTCCGTGAAGCACGCGCTGGCCTGGTCCACCATCGCACAGATGGGCTTCATGTTGTTCGAGATCGGCCTGGGCGCCTACACCCTGGCCGCGCTGCACCTGCTGGCCCACTCCCTGTACAAGGCCCATTCGTTCCTGGCCGCCGGCCGCACCGTTCGTGTAGCGGCGTCCCTCCCGGTCGGCCCGCGCAAGCCCTGGCTGGCGATCAGTCACGCCCTGGTGACCGGCGTGGTGGCCGCGGCACTGCTGGCCCTGTTCCCGTCGCTGACCGGCGGCTCCGCGGTGCTCTCCGGGCTGCTGGTGCTGGCCATCGTCAACGGCGTCTGGGGTATTCCGCTGGCCATCAGCCGCAAACGTCGTGCGGTACTGAGCCTGCTGGCGCTGGCCCTGATCCCGCTCTACGGTCTGCTCCACCTGCTGCTCGGGCCCGCCCTTGGCGACGTGCAGGCGCTGCCGCTGCCGGCGCCCCTGGCCGTCTTTGCCTGGATGGTGCCGGTCGCACTGGCGCTGCTGTCCTGGCCGCTGCTGCAGGCCGGTGACCGCCCGGCGGCCCTGCGCCTGAGGGTGCTGTTTGCCCAGGGCCTGTACCTGGACCGTCCGTTTGAACAACTGACCCGCCGCCTGGCGAGCCGCGCCCTGAATGCGCCGACCTCTGGCCGCCATTACCTGACTGGACACCGTCTGACCACAGGAGAACCGTCATGACCGCCCCGTTAGCCATTCACCTCCCAGGCCAGCAGCGCGCGCTGCTGGCGCAGACCTGCGAGCGCCTGGCGCCGGTCTGGCCGCTGGATCGCTGGATTGCTGTAAATCCCTGGTGGGGGCTGCGCCAGATGGACGCGCCGGCCGCCGAAGCACTGCTGCGCCGGAACCTGGGACACCACCTGCTGATGCCGGCGGAATTCTACCGGGACGCCTGGAAGCGCGAGCGGATTACCCGCGCTCACCTCGACCAGGCCCTGGCCGAGGCCGGCGATAGCGGGCTGACCCATCAGGAGGTGCTGGAGCGTCTGAATGAACCGGAACCGCAGGGCTGCCAGGTGGTCTCGGCCCTGAAATGTCTGCCGGATCCGGCCTTTGAGGAAAGCGCCATCAACCGGGCCTACGATCAGGTTGGCCGGTTGTGCGCCAGCTATTTCGACGTCCGCCAAAGCCGCTGGCCGGTCACCGAAGGCCCGCGCCTCGGTCTGTTCAGCTTCTGGCGGGAGCAGTCCGGCATGGACCCGATGCTGGGTGCCACCACCGGCCTGAGCGGGTTGTCCCAGTGGGTGCGCAACCTGCCGGAGCCCTGGGAAGAGGCGGCGGATCGTATCCTGGAAACCCTCAACTTGTCGGATGGGCACCTGACCGCCCTCGGCCACCGCCATCTTGGCGGCCTGATTGGCTGGGCGTCCTGGTGCCGGGGTGAGGACTGGCGCGCGGCCCTGGAAGGGCAGCCGTCGGATCTGGGCGCTCAACTGCTGACGATCTTACTGGCCTTTGAGGCATACGCCCGCATCCAGCTATCCGTAGAGGGCAGAACCCGCCTGCAGAAAGCCTGGCAGCGTTACGAACAGCGACAGGAGGCACCTGCCGATGATCGACTGTGGGTGTGGCAGCGGGCTTATGAGCTGGGCTGGCAGGAAGCCCTGGGCAAGCGGCTGAAAGCGGTGGCCGAGCAACCGGCCGCGCAAGACACGCCGCCGGCCGTGCAGGCGGTGTTCTGTATTGATGTGCGTTCCGAGGTGTTCCGTCGCCACCTGGAAGATGGCCGCCCGGGCGTCCAGACCCTGGGCTTCGCCGGCTTTTTCGGTATGCCCATTGCCCACCTGCGCCCCGGTGCGATGGACGATGAACCACGCCTGCCGGGCCTGCTGGCGCCCGCCTACCGGTTCAATGAATCCACCGGCAGCCGCGCTGGGGATGTCGAGCTGAACCGGGAACTGGACCAGCGGGAAATGAACCGTGAGAGCATCCGCCGGGCCAAATACACCAGCCTGTCCGCGTTCACCCTGGTGGAAACCACCGGGCTCGCCTGGGCGTGGAAGCTGGTGCGTGACAGCCTCAACCGCAATCCGGAGCGCAAGCCGCCGGAAAGCTATCCGGAAGCCCGCCTGGTGCACCGCCATGGCGGCGATCCGCTGAGCGACGCCGAGCGAGTTGATCTGGCTGAGAATCTGCTGCGGGGCATGTCTCTGACCAAGAACTTCGCCAGCCTGCTGGTGCTGGTGGGCCACGGCAGCCACACGGACAACAACCCGAACGAGGCGGGCCTGGCCTGCGGCGCTTGCGGCGGCAAGAACGGCGGTATCAACGCCCGGGCGGCGGCGTCGCTGCTCAACGACCGCCTGGTGCGGGCGGGCCTGGCCGAGCGGGACATCCGCATCCCGGATTTCTGCCACGCGGTCGCGGCGGAGCACTGCACGGTGACCGACAGGGTACGTATCCTGAACCGGGAATCGGTGCCAGACACGCACCTGCTGCGCCTGGAAGAACTGGAACAGGCCCTGACGGATGCCGGGCGTGCCACCCGCCGGGAGCGGGCGGAGGCCCTGGGCCTGACCGACATGGACGACGACGGGCTGATGGACGCCACCCGCCTGCGCACCGTGAACTGGGCGGAAGTGCGCCCGGAGTGGGGCCTGGCCAACAACGCCGCACTGATACTGGCCAAGCGCAGCCGCAGCCGCGGCGCCGATCTGGGCGGCCGCTGTTTCCTGCACGATTACGACCCTGAGCTGGACCCCGAGGGCGCCATTCTCACCGCGCTGATGTCGGCGCCCATGGTGGTGGCCAACTGGATCAACCTGCAGTATTTCGCCTCGGTGACGTCACCCACGGTGTACGGTGCCGGCAACAAGCTGCTGCACTCGGTGGTGGGCGGCCAGATCGGTGTGATTGAGGGCAATGGCACCGACCTGCGGATCGGCCTGCCGATCCAGTCGGTGCACGATGGCGAGAACTGGCGCCACGAACCGGTGCGCCTGACGGTGGTGATCGATGCGCCGGAGGAGCGTATCCGGAAGGTGATGAGCCAGCAGGTTGATGTTGCCGCGCTGATCAACCACCAGTGGCTTTGGGTATATCGCCTGGCCCCGGACGGGAAACTGCTGCCGGTTCGGCCTCAGTAACGGATGAGCGCGGAGCCCCAGGTGAACCCGCCGCCGAAGGCTTCGAGCAGCAGCACATCGTCCCTCTGGATGCGGCCGTCCCGAACGGCCGCATCCAGGGCCAGCGGGATGGACGCGGCGGAGGTGTTGCCGTGCTTGTTGACGGTGACCACCACTCGGTCCATGCCCATCTTCAGTTTGCGGGCGGTGGCGGCGATGATCCTCAGGTTGGCCTGGTGCGGCACTAGCCAGTCCACGTCGGATTTCTTCATGCGGTTGGCGGCCAGCGTCTCATCCACGATCTTGCCCAGGGTGTTGACCGCCACCTTGAACACCTCATTGCCCTTCATTTCCACGAACGCCTCGCCCGCCTTGACCCGATCAAAGCCGTCGGCAATGCCGCAGGGCACGTGCAGTAGCTCTTCGTACTGGCCATCCGCGTGAAGGTGGGTGGACAGAATGCCCGTCTCCTCGTTGGCCTCGAGCACCACCGCACCGGCGCCGTCGCCGAACAGCACGCAGGTGCCCCGGTCCTGCCAATTGATGATGCGGGAGAACACTTCGGCGCCGATCACCAGCGCGCGCTTGCTGCTGCCGGTTTTGACGAACTTGTCCGCCACCGAGAGCGCGTAGACAAACCCGCTGCACACCGCCTGGATGTCGAACGCCGGGCAGCCGTGAATGCCGAGCCGGGCCTGAAGGATGCAGGCAGAGGAGGGGAAGATCTTGTCCGGGGTGGAGGTGGCGAACACGATCAGATCAATGTCCGCCGGCTTCAGGCCAGCGGCGTCGATCGCCTGGCGGGCGGCGTGCTCGGCCAGGTCCACCGTGGTCTGGCCGTCAGCGGCAATGTGTCGTTGCTCAATCCCTGTGCGCTCGCGAATCCATTCATCCGACGTCTCCACCAGAGATTCCAGGTCCTGATTGGTCAGGACTTTCTCCGGGAGATAGGCGCCGGTGCCGGCGATGCGGGCGTAGGTCATGGGACACATTCCTCAGGTCAAGCTCATTTTGAGCCATGCTATCCAAGTTGGACCTGAAGGGGTTATTAGCGATTTGTCAAAGGCCTGCCGGATCAGGCAGTGTGAACTATGCTGAGAAAGCCGCCCTGGAAGCCATTTGGGCGGCACTCAATGCAACACTGCATGCACCCGAAAGGAGGTTTGTCACCATGGGAATTACCAGTCACCAGCTGTACACCGAATTCCCCGAGTTCCGGGAGCGCATTGATGCGCTGCGCGAGGGCGACCCAAAATTCAGTGAAAAGCTGACCCGCTACACGGAACTGGACCAGGAAATCGAGGGCCTGGAAAAGCGGGAAGCGCCCATTGGTGACGACAAGATGCATCGGCTCAAGCAGTGGCGCGCCCAGCTCAAGGATGAGCTGTACGCCGAGATTTCCAGGCCATCGTGAAAATCACCAGGCCGGCCACCGCGGTGGCCGCCCCCACATAGCCGGTGACGTCCCAGCCAAAGCCGGCGCCAATGGCCACGCCGCCCAGCCAGGGCCCCAGCGCGTTGGCGGTGTTGAAGGCGGCATGGTGAGAGGCGGCCGCCAGAGTCTGGGCCCCGGCGGCCACGTCCATCAGATGGGTCTGGAGCGCCGGCCCCAGGCCCACCATCAGCGATACCAGGAAACACATACCCAGCAGCAGCGGCAGATTGCCGGTGGTGGAGGGGAACACTGCCAGGGTGACGGCGGCCCAGGCCAGCAACCAGCCCACACCCTTGAAGCCCAGCCGGTCAAACACCCAGCCCCCCAACAGATTGCCCACGAATCCGCCCAGGCCAAACACCAACAGAGCCACCGGGATCCAGTTTCGCGACACCCCGGTGACGTTCAGCAAGGTGGGTGCCAGATAGCTGAACACGCAGAACATGCCGGCAAATCCGATGGCACCAATGGCCAGCGGGTACCAGATGGCCGGCTGGTTGAACGCGCGAACTTCGGCCAGCGGCGCCTGGCGCTCCTCGGTGCGATCCACGGGCAGGAACAGCGCCACCGACGCCAGGGTGACCACCGCCACCAACCCCACAAAGGCAAACGCGTAGCGCCATTCCACGTACTGGCCGAGCAGGGTGGCCAGCGGGTTCCCGATCAGCAGCGCCAGGGTCAGGCCCACCATCACCCGGCTGACCGCCTTGGCGCGCTGGTCCGCCGGCACCAGGGACGCCGCCACCAGCGCGGCAACACCAAAGTAGGCGCCGTGGGGCAGGCCGGCGATAAACCGGAACACCATCAGGCTGTCGTAGTCGGGGGCGAGGGCGCTGGCCAGGTTGCCCAGGGCGTAAAAGCCCATCAGGCCGATCAGCAGGTGCTGCCGGAAGAACCGGGCGCCGAGAATGGCCAGCAGCGGCGCGCCCACCACCACGCCCAGGGCATAGGCGCTGATCAGGTGGCCCACCTGCGGCTCGGTGACGTTGAGATCACTGGCCACATTGGGCATGAGGCCCATCAGGGCAAACTCCCCGGTGCCGATGGCGAAGCCACCCAGCGCCAAGGCAATCTGGATCCACAGCGCCCGGGCCGGGCTGTGGCTCACCGACGCGCTGGCAGCATCGATCTCGTCGGCAAGGCCTGTGGTGTCACAAGAGGTCTCGGGCATGGCTGGTCCATTGATTAGCTTGCGAAAAACCGGAGAGTGTGCAAAAACAGACGACGTTTGTTGATAAGCAATTACGCCCATTTACCGTTTGGATACGCACCATGACTGACACCTCTCTGCACCCACTGGACAACGCCATCAAGCTTGAGCCCCAGGGCGGGCACCGGTTTCGCGGACGTTTCCCGGCCAGCCATTTCAATATGGTTGGGCCCTATGGGGGCGCCATTGGCGCGGCGCTGATGAATGCGGTGCTTCTGCATCCGGAGCGGATGGGCAACCCGGTGGCCATGACCGTCAACTTCGCCGGCCCAGTTCAGGACGCGGACTACGAGATCATCGCCCGGCCCGCCCGCACCAACCGCTCCACCCAGCACTGGATGCTGGAACTGGTGCAGGGCGGTGAGACCGCGGTCACCGGTACCCTGTTCATGGCCGTGCGGCGGGAAACCTGGGAAGATCAGGAACTGACCATGCCTGACGTTCCGCCCGCCGACGACATTCCACCGCTGAACACCGATGGCTACCTGACCTGGTTACAGAATTACCGGTTTCGCGTCATTGACGGCCATTTCGATCCTTCCGGCCGCATTCCGCCTCAGGAAGACTCCACCACGCGCCTCTGGATGCAGGATAACCCGCCCCGAAAGCTGGATTTTCCGGCACTGATGGCCTTGAGCGACGGATTCTTCCCCCGGGTGTTCGTGCGCCAGCAGGAGCGCTCACCGGCAGGCACCGTCTCCCTGACCACCTATTTCCACACCGATGACGACCGCCTGGCCGCCAGCGGCGACCGGCCCATTCTCGGCATCGCCCGGGGCCAGAAATACTTCCGCAACTACTTTGACCAGGTGGCGGAACTCTGGAGCGAGCAGGGTGAACTGCTGGCGACGTCCCACCAGGTGGTGTATTTCAAGGCCTGAACCGGACGTCGCCGGCGGCTTGACCCTGTAGTGGCTTCAGGCTTTAGTGTGCGGTGAACGTAATGCATTGGAGGGAGTAGCCGGTGGATTCCTGCTGTGAAAACAAAGCGGACGAACTCGCCCAACTGAAAGGCCAGCAGAGCAAGGTGCTGTACATCGTGCTGGCCATCAACGCCCTGATGTTCCTGGTGGAGTTCTTCGGCGGCCTGCTGACCAACTCCACCGCACTTCTGGCCGATTCCCTCGACATGTTCGGCGACGCCTCGGTGTACGCGCTGACCCTCTACACCCTGCACCGAAGCGCCCAGGCCAGGGCAGGAGCGGCCATGGCCAAGGGCGTGCTGATGCTGCTGTTCGGCCTGATGGTCATTGCCGAAGCCATCCAGAAAAGCCTGCTGGGGATTGTGCCGGATGCCGTACCCATGGGCGGCATCGCCGCACTCGCGCTGGTCGCCAACGGCGCCTGCTTCGCGTTGTTGCACCGCCACCGCCGCGACGATTTGAACATGCGCTCTACCTGGCTGTGTTCCCGCAACGATCTGATTGCCAACAGCTCGGTGATCGTCGCCGCCGTTGCCGTTGGCGCCACCGGCTCGCTATGGCCGGACGTGGTCATCGGCCTCGCCATCGCCGCGCTGTTCCTGCGCACGGCCTGGCAGGTGCTGCGGGAAGCCTGGGCGGCCCTGGCCTCAAACGGCGACCCCGAACAGAGCGCCGACGCCTGCGGTGACGGCCATGGCGGCGGCGCCCCAGAAGGTCACCCGGGCGCTGGCTCGACCGATGGGTGCGCCACCGGCGCGGGCAGCCAGGGCACCCAATGCGGCGAGAAAGACAAGGGATAACGCCCCCACCGCCGGAATCAGCATGACCGGTGTAACCAGCCACGCCACCAGAAGTGGCAATAGAGCGCCTACGGAGAAGGTTGTGGCAGAGGCAACGGCGGCCTGAAGCGGGCGGGCGGTAACCGTATCGGTAATCCCGATTTCATCCCGGGCGTGGGCGCCCAGGGCATCGTGAGCCATCAGTTGATCCGCTACCTGGGAGGCCAGGGCGGGTTCGACGCCCCGCTCAACGTAGATCTCCGCCAGTTCATCCCGTTCCACCTCGTACTCGTGCTCCAGCGCGTGGCGTTCCAGCGCCAAATCCGCTTCTTCGGTGTCAGATTGGGAGCGCACGGACACATACTCACCGGCCGCCATGGACATGGCGCCGGCCACCCAGCCAGCGAGACCGGCCAGCAGGATCTCATGCTGACCGGTGCGGGCGGCGGCCACGCCAATGATCAGGCTGGCAGTGGACACAATGCCGTCATTGGCGCCAAGAACGGCGGCGCGCAGCCAGCCGGTGCGATGGGATCGATGGTGTTCGTTGTGGCTCACGGACAGCTCCATAGGTGAGGGCGCCGCCGGCTACCGGCCGGTGCGCAAAACGGGCGAAACCGGCAGAATGCTATCACACGGTTTTCAAAAACAACCCCAAGGAATCCATCGAATGACCTGGCTGATTACCAAATACGCCATCACCGCGGCCATCATCGTACTTGTCTCGGAGGCGGCCAAGCGCAGCGACAAACTCGGCGCGCTCATTGCCGCCCTGCCGATGGTCACGGTACTGGCCATGATCTGGCTCTACGTGGAGCAGCAGCCGGCGGAGAAAATCAGCAACCACGCCTGGTACACCTTCTGGTACGTGCTGCCGACGCTGCCCATGTTCCTGGTGTTTCCCTTCCTGATGGCCCGTTTCGGGTTCTGGCCTTCCCTGGCGATCAGCGCCGTTCTCACCATGGTGTGCTTTGGCGCGCTGGCGCTGGCGATGCGACGCTTCGGGATTCACCTACTTTGATCCGCCGGAAAAATTGATGTCCGTCAGTGGTTTTTAAGACTGCGAGCGTAGCCTGAACTCTCTGACTCAGCCATGACGCACAGGAGGCTATGATGAGCAGGACAATGTTATCCATGGTGTTACTGGGTTCCCTGACGGTGTTGCAGGCAGGTTCGGTGGTGGCCGCGGACCAGCAACAGGATCAGGATCGGGACAGAACGCAGCTGCAGGACCAGGACCAGGATCAGGACAGAACGCAGCTTCAGGACCGGGATCAGGACCGCGACCGCATTTTCGGACACGAAATGATGACGGACGAAGAGCGGAACGAGTACATGAACCGGATGCATTCGGCGACCACCGCTCAGGAGCGTGAGCGTATCCGCGAGGAAAATCACGAGCGCATGGTCGAACGTGCCCGTGAGCGCGGCATCACGCTGCCAGACGAACCCATGGGTGGGCCGATGGGCTCCGGAAAAGGCATGGGGAGTGGTATGGGTGGTGGCACCGGTGGCGGCGGCGGAATGGGCGGAGGCATGGGCCGCGATAACGACCGCGGTAATAAGAAGTAAATCGCTGACAGGTAGAGAAGTCGACACACACCGGGCGCCAATGCGCCCGGTGTGTGTTCAGGCCCGACGTTATGACTCCGCGTCGGCGGTTTCCAACGCTGGATAGTCCACGTAGCCCTCGGCACCCTGGCTGTAGAAGGTGCTGGTGTCCGGCTCGTTCAGCGGTGCGCCGGCTTTCAGCCGGGCCGGCAGGTCCGGGTTGGCCAGGAACGGCACACCAAATGCCACGGCGTCCGCTTTGCCATCGGCAATCACGGCATTGCCTTCCTCACCGGTGTAACCCATGTTCACCACCAGCGTGCCGCGATAGGCCGCCCGGGCAGCGGAAACCACATCGGCCTTCTGCTTGCCGTGGAAGTCGCTGCGCATCAGGTGCAGGAAGGCCAGGTTCCGGGCGTTGAACTGCTCGCCGAGGTAGGTCACCAGGCCCACCGGATCACTGTCTTCCATGCTGTTGAAGCTGTTCAGGGGCGACAGACGCACACCCACGCGTTCGCTGCCAAACACCTCACTGACGGCATCAATCACTTCCAGCAGCAGTCGCGCGCGGTTTTCCAGCGGGCCGCCGTAGGGGCCTTCCCGATGGTTGGCGCTTTCCCGCAGGAACTCGTCCAGCAGGTAACCGTTGGCGCCGTGCACTTCCACGCCGTCAAAGCCGGCCCGCTTGGCGTTTTCCGCCGCTTTCCGGAAACCCTCGATGATGCCGGGAATCTCGTCGTCCCGCAGAGCCCGGGGCGTGGTGTAGTCCTTTTTGCCTTCCGGGGTGTGAACATCATCGCTGGTGATGGCGATGGCGCTCGGGGCCACCGGGTCCTTGCCGTCATTCAGCAGCGGGTGGCAGGCGCGACCGCCGTGCCAGATCTGCAGGTAGATGTGGCCGCCCTTGGCGTGTACGGCATCCGTGACCTTTTTCCAACCGGCAATTTGCGCCTCGGAATAGATGCCCGGCTCGCGCCAGAACGCGGAATTGCCTTCCATCGCCATGGTCGCCTCGGCAATGATCAGCCCGGCTGAGGCTCGCTGTGCGTAGTAGGTGGCCATCATGTCCGTGGGCACGTGGTCCGCATCGGCCCGGCAGCGGGTCAGCGGCGCCATGAAAATCCGGTTGGGCAATTCGGTGTTTCCGAGCGTAATAGGGCTGAACAGGTCTGTCATAGAATCTCCCACAATAGCGATATGAGGATGAGCGCGATGATACGCATGCTTACCGTAATTGGCCTACTCGTCTTAATGGGGTTAACCGGCTGTGCTTCAACCGGCAACGTGCCCCAAGCCGGCACAAACTTCACCCTCGACGGCTGCGCGCCGCTGCTGAACTGCGTTTCGAGCGAATCGGACACGGGTATGTACCACGTGGATCCCATCGCCCTCAGGGAACCTCTGACCCCGGACACCTGGGACCGGATCGTGGACGTGGCGCTCACGCTGCCCGGTGCAACCCTGAAAGAATCCCGATACGGCTACGCCCGGATTACCTGCTACAGTGAGGTTTTCAACTTCCCCGACTATCTGGAGATTCTGGTGACGGACGATGGCCGGCATCTGGCCGTCCGCTCCCAGTCCCAGTTTGGTCTCTACGATCTTGGCGTGAACCGTAGCCGCGTGGAGAAACTCAGAAAAGCGTTGATAGACCAAAAGCTTGCAACAATAACGTCGACGGAGTCTTAAATATGGTCATGGTGGTACAGGTCACCCAGAACGGCGGGCCCGAGGTGCTCAACATTGTGGAACAGGCGACGGCGGAGCCCGGCCCAGGACAGGTATGGATTGAGCAGAAAGCCATTGGCGTGAACCCGCTGGACCTGCTGCAGCGCAAAGGGGTTGTGCCGCTGCCGTTGCCATCGCCCCTGGGCCTGGAAGGCGCCGGCGAGGTGAGGGCGGTCGGGCCGGATGTGACCGGCGTGCGAGTCGGTGACCGGGTTGCTTACGCCACCGGCCCCATCGGCGCCTACGCCAGTGGCCGTATTTACCCCGCCGACCGACTGGTAAAACTGCCGGATGCCCTGGGGTTCGACGAAGCCGCCGTGCTCCTGTTCAAAGGCATCACCGCCCAATACCTATTAAAAACCACCTATCCCGTCGGCCGGGGCTCCAGAGTGCTGATCTATGGCGCTTCCGGCGGCGTCGGCCAGTTGATGGCGGCGTGGGCGAAACACCTCGGGGCGCAGGTGCTAGGGGTGGTGAAGCGCCCGGGCAGCGTTCAGCGTGCCCTGGACGCCGGCTGTGACCAGGCCTTCGACTTTGATGCGGCGACGCTGCCGGAGCAGGTCGCCAAAGCGACCGACGGCCACAAGGTGGACGTGGTCTACGACGGCGTCGGTAAAATATCGTTCGATGCCTCCCTGGATTGCCTGCGCCCCCGGGGCGTGATGGTGTCCTACGGCGCCACCTCCGGCGCGCCGGACCCGGTCAGCGTCGCCACCCTGAACGCGAAGGGCTCGCTCTACCTCACTCGCCCGTCCCTGGCCGCCCACACCGCCACCGCGGAGGAATACCAGCAGCGGGCCGCGGACGTGATTGCCGCCTGGAGCGCCGGGTTGATCAAGCCGCAGGTGGCCCATCGCTTTGCCTTGGCGGACGTGGCGCAGGCTCACGCGCTGATGGAGAGCGGCCGGAACGATGGGGCGATGGTTCTGGTGCCGTAACTCAACCCTAGGGGCGCGGCGCCCAAGCGCCGCCGCCTGACCCTGGGCCAATCTTCGGGTGCCCCCGGAACATGGTTGCGAAAGTCACACGTTAAACCACTATACTGAACAAAACGCGAGGCGAATTCTGGCGTAATACGGGCAAAGCAACGCAGTGTGGCAAGTCGGCGTCGTGCCGAATCGGTGGGGCGAGTTCCCCTGACGAGCGACCCATTATGAGCCCAGGCTCTCTGACTTCGGATTCCGCGCTTTTCTGGCTGGGTGATGAACAGCACCTGGCGCTGGTACGCCTGGACGACACCGGTGCTATCGTGGCCATCAGCCCGGCTGCCGAGCGGCTTCTGGGTTACACCAACGAAGCCGCCCGCTCCGCCGGCCTCGCCGGTCTCGGCATTGCCGGTGACGCCAGGCTCCGAGGTCTTCTCGATCAGCCGCCGGGGCCCGCGAGTGGCACCTGTCAACTCCCGATTCTTTGTGCGAATGGCCGCCAGCTTGGGGTTTCGGTCACGGCGTTTCACCTTCCCGGCGCCGGCCACGTGTTGGCTATTAAGCCCATCGGCGAGCAGTGTGCGCCGGAGGAAAGCATCCGCCAGGACGAAGAACGTTACCGGCTGGCACTCCAGGCCGCCGGTATTGGCACCTGGGATATGGACATCCAGAAGAACGAGACCCGGCGATCGCTGCTTCACGACCAATGCTTTGGCTACAGCACGCTCCAGCCCAGTTGGGGTTACGACACCTTCCTCAGCCACCTGGTGGAAGAGGATCGGGCGAGGGTGGACACCGCCTACCGGAACGCCATGGTGGGTGGTGAGGAATACGACCTGAGGTTCCGTGTTCGGTGGCCGGACCAGAGCATCCACTGGCTGTGGTCCAAGGGGCGCTTCTACCTGGACGAGCAGGGCCAGCCCATTCGGGTGGCCGGTATCCAGGCCGACGTCACCGAAGAGGTAACCCTCCGGGAAGCGCTGCGCTACAAGGCCACCCACGATCACCTGACGGGCCTGTGGAACCGGGACTATTTCGAAAGCCGCCTGACCCGTCTGCTCGACAGCGGCGGCGTGAGCAACCGGACGCTGGCCGTTCTGCTCATCGATATCGACCACTTCAAACGCTACAACGACGCGTTCAATCACGCCGGCGGCGATGCCGTGCTCAAAGCGGTCGCCCGGCGGATCCGCGCGAACGTCCCGAAGAACGCCCTGGTTGCTCGCTTCGGCGGCGACGAGTTCATCGCAGCCCTTCCTGAGCCACCCCCGGGCGTGGTCACGGGCGACTGGATCGCGGCGCTGAACGAACGGCTCGCCCAGCCGCTGAACCTGGAGCAGGGGCGCGTCAAACCGACGGTGAGTATTGGCGTGGCGCTCTGTCCCGACGACGGCGAGACCACCGCTGATCTTTTGATTGCGGCCGACTCCGCCATGTACGAAGCGAAACGCCAGGGCCGGGCAACCTATCGGCGGTTCGACCGACAGGTTCATCAGGCCCGGGCGAACACACTTCAGCTTGCGGATCGGCTGCCGGCAGCGTTGGCGGCAGGCGAGATTCAGCTTTTCTACCAGCCCCAGTTTGATATTTCCGGCCAGCAGCTCGTGGGTATGGAAGCGCTGCTGCGCTGGTTCCCACCGGGAGGACCGCCGGTGCCTCCCGATGTGTTTGTCGCAGCAGCCGAGCAGTCCGGGTTTATTTCGGTCCTGGGCGACTGGGTGATCCAGCAGGCCTGCCGCCAGATCCGAGCCTGGAAGTCCGCCGGCTATGAGACGGTTCCGGTTGCCATCAACGTATCCAGTCTCCAGTTCATGCGGGGCGACCTGATGCGCAGTATTCCCCGATACCTGGAAGAGTTCGGGTTGCCCGGCCGCTGTCTCGAGCTGGAGCTCACCGAAAGCATTGCGTTGAACAACCTGGATTCGGTGTTGGAGCAGCTCAAGGAAATCCGGCAGTTCGGCATTGGAATCGCCATCGACGACTTCGGTACCGGCTTCTCCAGCCTGAGCTACCTGCGGCTGTTTCCGATTGACCGGATCAAAATCGACCGCGCGTTTGTCACCGGCTGCCTGGACATTCGGGAGAACGCCGCAATCTGCCAGACCGTTATCGTGCTGGCCCACAACCTCGGCTGCCGGGTGATCGCCGAAGGCGTGGAAGACGCCGAACAGCTCAATTTTCTGATCCAGCAGGGGTGCGAGGAGGTTCAGGGCTACCTGTTTGCCCGGCCCATGCCGGCCGACGAGGCCGCCGGATTCCTGGCACAGGCGCGTGCGCGGGCTGAGGCGGCCGAGCCAGAACCCAGGCCCGCCGACGACGGCCCCGTTTTCCCGGACCTGCTCGATCTCGACGAAGCGGTCCGCCAGCAGGCCGTGGAGGCGGCGACGCGCGTGATACACCAGTACGGCGACCGTTACCGGGCCATCGTGGACATGGCGGCCCGCGCTATCGACGTGCCCATGGCAGCGCTTAACCTGATCGAGACGGACAAGGTAACCACCGTGGTACCCGTTGGCATCTCAGCCGCCGTGTATGACCGGTCCACCGCATTCTGTAACCAGACGGTCCGCCAAACCGATGTGTTTGTGGTGGAAGATGCCCGTACCCACCCGTTCTTTCAGCACAACCCGGCGGTAACCGGGCCGCCAGGCCTGCGTTTCTACGCCGGCTTTGGCGTGCTATCCCCGAGCCATCACGTCATCGGCACACTGTGCCTGTTTGACACCAAACCCCGCCAACTCACGCCTCTGGAGAAGGAGCTCATTGCCCATTT
Organism: Marinobacter sp. C2H3; assembly: GCF_037080155.1. NCBI lineage: Bacteria > Pseudomonadati > Pseudomonadota > Gammaproteobacteria > Pseudomonadales > Marinobacteraceae > Marinobacter > Marinobacter sp. C2H3. The sequence continues at coordinate 172,818 of NZ_JBBBNZ010000005.1, forward strand.
TGGTGCGCTGATTGAAGCTGAGCTGGCGTGTCAGCTGACGGATGCGCCGCCCGCGTTGGAAAGAATTCACTCACGGCGGGAGTTCGGCGTGCATCTGAAGAGTCAATGGCGATTGGCCGCGCGAGCGAGATCCAACGTCGCCCTGATCTGGCTGGGGATCGACGGGCTGCGAGACATTAACGTGCAGCACGGCCTGGACGGTGGCGATCGGGCTATCCATTTCTTGTTGTCGGCCATCTCCCTGTTCCTCGCGAAACAGATCGGCGTCGAGGCGTTCCGCATGGAAGGCGACACCGTGGTGTTGCTGTGCCGTAACACCTCATCGGACCGGGCAAGATCGTTGTTTAAAAGGCTCCAGCAAGCCATTGAAAATACGAGCGATGCGGAGCGAACCGCCCTGGGGTTCCCACTCACCATTTCCTGCGGCATCCACGTAGCCAGTGCCGATGGTACAGTGGCGGGTATGGACGAGTTGGTTCGAGAAGGCCGGAGCGCATTGGAGGCCAGTAAACGCCGAGCCGATCAGAAAATCCATATCGACGCGGTGGGTTAGGGCGCGCCCATGCCCGGTGCCACTGCCCGACGCCGCCGGAGACCGCCATGAGCCGCCCACAACCCGCCACCCAGGACGATAAAGTCCTCAACTCCTGGCATAAAAACGCCAGCGCCTGGACCCAGGCCATTCGCTCCGGCAGCATCGAAAGCCGCAAGCGCGTGACCGACGCCGCCATTATTGAAGCCGTGCTGAGTCTCGCGCCGGCGTCCGTTCTTGATATTGGCTGCGGGGAAGGGTGGTTGCTTCGCGCACTGGCAGGCCGGGTGCGCACCCGGGTTGGCGTGGACGCCGTATCGGAACTGATCGACCAGGCCCAATCCGCCGGCGGCGGCACCTTTTGCACCGCCGCCTACGATGACATCGCCAATGGCACACTGAATCAGCGGTTCGACGTCGCCGTCTGTAATTTCTCCCTGATTGGTAAAGCACCGGTAGATGCGCTGTTCCAGGGCGCGGACAGGTTTCTGAATCCCGGCGGATCTCTGGTGGTGCAAACCCTGCACCCGCTGATCGCCGGAGAACCACCGTACACCGACGGCTGGCGAGCAGGCTCCTGGGCCGGTTTCGGCCCGGCCTTTAAGGACCCGGCACCGTGGTATTTCCGAACACTGGAGAGCTGGGTTCGGCTGTTTACCGGGAATGGGTTGGCGCTGAAGGAGATTCGGGAACCGGTGCACCCGGTGACGCGGGAGGCGGCTTCTGTCATTCTGATCGGGCGGCTCGAAGGCCATATGAGCTCGATATGATGGCCTTACGATTGCGCGCAGTGCCCGGGAAGAACGCCTCTCTCGACCAGTGTGTCCAGGATGCCGTGGCAATGCGTTTTCAGCGCGTCTCTCAACAGCCGCATGGCCGGCGTGATGGATTGCCGGGTAGGGCAGATGAGCCACAGTTCCGACACCGGTGGCGCGTACTCGGCCATGACGTTGATCACCCGCCCGGCCAGCAGGTCGTCGGACATGTCGAGGCTGGATTTCACTGCGATACCGTGCCCGGCCACGCACCAGCGCCGGACCAGATCACCGTCGTTTGAGGATCGGTTGCCTTTCATTTTCACCCGAAACTCCTCGGAACCCCGCCTGAACGTCCACACATCGTAGGGTATATCCTGGAGCTGATAGAAAAGCCCGTTATGAGCCGCAAGGTCGTGGGGGTGTTCTGGCGTCCCGTATTCAGCCAAGTAATCCGGCGTAGCACAAAGAAGGCGGGGCACATCGCAGATTTTGAACCCGTACAGGTTGGCGTCGTTCGGTGACCCGTAACGAAGCGCCATGTCGACCGAGTCCCGGAAAAAGTCGACGTTGCTGTCGGTAATCTGGACCCGCAAACTCAGCCCGGGGTGTGACGTCATCAATTGGTCCATCCAGGGCACGACCCGGTTTCGCCCAAGATCCGAGGACACCGACAAGCGAATTTCGCCAGCCACGGATTCACGGCCGGAGTGGATCGACTTCCGGGCCTCGTCCAGCAACCCCAGCGCCTGTTGGCACTGCGGCAGATACTTCTCACCGGCGGCCGAGAGCCGCAGCTTGCGGGTAGACCGAACAAACAACTCAACCCCCAGCTCCTGCTCCACGCGCTTGACGGCGGCACTGGCCGTGGCCGCGCGCATATCCAGGCTGGTGGCCGCAGCGGTGATGTTTCGAAACTCCGCCACCTTGAGCACAACGGTCAGATCGTCAAAGGTCATTTTCAAACAATATTTGATGATGTTTATCGGATTACCCGGTTTAACACAGTGTAAAGGGAGCGCACACTGCAATCCATCCTCAAACAAGTCCTGCAAACCCATTTGGCTGACTTTGGAGAAGACCATGAAAGCTGTTGGATACACCGAATCCTTACCCGTTTCCGATCCGAAATCCCTGCAGGACGTTGACCTGCCTCAACCGATCGCCAAAGGACGGGACCTGCTGGTCCGGGTCCGGGCCGTGGCCGTCAACCCGGTTGATTGCAAAGTGCGTAAGCGTGCCGCGCCCGGGGCGGGCCAGGTCAAGGTTCTGGGCTGGGACGCCGTGGGTGAAGTGGTGGCGACAGGTGAGGGCGTCTCGCTGTTCAAGCCGGGCGATCAGGTGTATTACGCCGGCGACGTCACCCGCCAGGGCAGCAACGCGGAATACCAGATCGTTGACGAGCGGATCGTTGGCCACAAGCCGGCCAGCCTGAGCGATGCCGAAGCCGCAGCGCTGCCGCTGACCACCATCACCGCCTGGGAGATCCTGTTTGATCACCTGGGCCTTGAACGGCAGCACCCAGGGCAGGTGACACCGACCGACGACGTGATTCTGGTCACCGGCGCGGCCGGTGGCGTTGGCTCCATCCTGATTCAGCTGGCGAAAACCCTGACCGGCGCCACCGTTGTGGCCACGGCGTCCCGCCCGGAGTCCCGCCAATGGGTCGAATCACTGGGGGCCGATTACGTGGTGAACCACCGGGAGCCACTGCAGCCGCAGATCGAACAGCTGGTGTCTGAAGGCGCCATTTCCCAGCTCACCCATGTGGCCAGCCTGACCGCCACGGACCAGTACTTCGATGATTTTGTGGCGCTGCTGCGGCCTTTCGGCAAGATCGCGATGATCGACGACCCGGACGCCCTGGATGTGATGCAAATCAAACCCAAGAGCCTGTCGCTGCACATTGAGTTCATGTTCGCGCGCTCCATGCACAGTGCCGATGACCTGCAGGCACAGCACGAGCTGCTCGAGACCGTAGCGAGCCTGGTGGACCAGGGCGTGATCCGCACAACCCTCGGAAAGAACCTCGGCCGGATCAACGCCGAAAACCTGCGTGCGGCCCACGCCGAGCTCGAGGCTGGCACAGCGGTTGGCAAGCTGGTGCTGGAGGGTTTTGCCTAAACGGCGCGACCGTTCCGGTGCGCTCGGCGGCGGGTCACTCGAGCCCGCTGCTGAGTGCATTTCTTGACCTGGATCCATCCGGTCAATGGTCCACCTCTCTAGAGTGATCCCATTCTGGACGGTAACGGCTGCGCGCAACCGCTGTCCGAATCCAACCCGGGCGGTGTGGTTCCGATGGAAGTCGATGAGACCGGAGAGTGCGTCGTGGTTCCCGGAAACGAGGACGACGTGATTGAAGTAGAACTCGGCCGCCCGAACGTGGTTCGAGTGGCCCTGACCAACCCACGGGTACTGGACCGGACCCTGTATGACGTCATGAATTCCATCAACGGCTCGGCGGGCCTGAAACTCGATCTCGCTGGGCGCCTGGCCTACGGCGTGGATGACGGCAGCGGCAACGTAACGTACCAAACCGTGGATTCACCCCTGGCAGGCCTTGCCATGTACTGGGCACTGATGAAGTGGGGCAAACTCGAGGGCGACGTGGAAATCATGCAGGATGGCAGCTGGGTGCCCCAACACCTCGCGATCACCCTGGACGACGCGGTTCTGGACGGCGAAGGCCTGTTATTCCTGAAGAAGGGCAATGCCATGTGCCAGGGAAACGGTGGCATGAACTGCGGTGCCGGAACGCTGCCCAATGGGTTTGTCGACTATCGATCTTTCGCCCATACCACCCAGGCTATCTACGGCGGCGTCAACGTAAACTACGTGGAACGCCAGCCCGCTGGCTCCGCCTGTGGTTATGCGGATCAGACGGCGGATCTGTGGGGCCGGGTTTTGGGCAGTGACGGCTACAGCGGAACCAACGTTGAGGCCTTTGTGAAACAGGCAGAGGATACCCGGAGCGTTATTGAGTTCACCCATACGATTATTCAGGATCCGCTCTGAGCGGGGGGCGATCAGGGCGGGCGGTGGCAGTGCGCTCGCCCTGAGTTTCGGAAATGGATCAATGTCTATAATCGAAGTCACCCGCGCATAGCGCTGAAAATGAGGTTCCCTCGGGAGTACCGTTCGGAGTTGGTTTAAATTCAATGGGACAGCCCACGTCCGATGCAACGAAGGCGACGCCATATCACCGTTGCTGCTTTTCATTTATTGAAGTCCGGCGTAAGTCTATTTCCACCAACCAATACTCCAAAACCCGAAACACTTAGCTTTTTGCAACAGACATCATTCGGTATGGTAGCTAAGATAATTGAAATCTTTTCGCTTCGGGGTCACGGATGACGAGAAAATCTTAAAATCCCCTGCTGACGGGCGCTCTCACCTCGATTCTTCAACACTTAGCCTGCCATGTTTGAGGCCATTCGCGACCGCTGGTCTAGCAGCAAGCAACTTGATGAAGTGCGCGCTGAAAACAGCGCTGCTTTATCGCTTTACGCAAAATGCCTTTTAAGTCAAATAACTAATCAAAAGATACGTTAGGGAAAGGGTATGTCTGACCAGGAGTCGTCAAAAGTAAAAGTCCGCGCTAGCTTGGTGGAAAAGATTAACTTCGCTTGTCACCAGAGTGCTTTCGCGGTGCTGCGGGAACTGAAGGTCGAGAACCTTGATGAGGAGCAGGACCTCTCAGACCTGACGGTGCGTTTAGCAGCATCCCCGCCCTTCGTGAAATCCAAAGCTTGGGCATTGGACAAGTTAGCAGCGGGTGGTCTTTTACCCATAAAAGACCGAGATTTGGAGTTGGATGGGGGGTTCCTACTCGGTCTAACGGAATCGGTGCGAGGGACTGTCACGATTCAAGTCTGCCAAGGTAAACAGAGCTTGGCCGAATGTGTGATTCCGGTGGAGTTATTGGCTCATAATGAGTGGGGCGGTTCAGCTTACATCCCCGAATTGCTGGCCGCTTTTTGCACGCCAAACGATCCGGCAGTGGACCGCTTGTTGGGGCAGGCCAGTCAGATTCTCCGCAAGGCAGGTAAGTCCGCCAGTATCGATGGCTATGAATCCGGAAGCCGAGAGAAAGTTTGGTTGATGGCTTCAGCTATTTATTCTGCCATTGTAAAAATGCAGGTTGGATATGCGCTGCCGCCAGCTAGTTTCGAGCGCAATGGCCAGAAGATTCGGCTTCCCAGTCAAATCGAAAGCGCCAGAGTGGCGACCTGCTTAGACACCACATTACTATTCGCGGCCGCACTGGAACAAGCTCAGTTGAATCCGTTGGTGATACTAACCCAGGGGCATGCACTAGTGGGGCTGTGGCTGGATAAGGAAGACCTTTCCAGCGTAGTGGTCGATGAGGCGGAAACCCTGCGTCAGAGGATTCCACTGAAAGAGCTGATTCTAATTGAGTCGACTTTCCTGACAAACCACCCCGCACCGCCATTCTCCCAGGCCGTGCGGGAGGGTAATAAGCAAGTAGCGTTGGACAAGGACCGGGAATTCGTTGCCGCCATTGATATTCGGCGGGCTCGAGCACACCGGATTAATCCCATTGGCTTCAAAACACAGGTTGCAGGGGTAAGCGCGCCTGCGGATCCGATGGAGATTGTGGAGCCAGGGTTAGAAGAGGCTCCGCAGGACTTACCCTCAGCAACCGTTAATGTGGATGCAGATTTGCCAGACGATACTCCGGGTGGCCGCCTGGAACGTTGGCAACGCAAGCTCCTCGATCTGTCAGCGCGCAACCCGCTGCTCAACCAGAAGCCCAGCAAGAGCAGTTTGACGCTAGTGTGCGGTGATCCGGGGGCGCTCGAGGATGTTTTGGCGACAGGAGCTCGGATTGCTATCGCGCCCTTTCCTCAATTAAAGACGCAGGACCAGGATTCGGATATTCATCGACAGCGGACTGGCGAAGAACTCAGAGAAGTTTACGCTCGTGATGCACTTGCTAAAAAGCAAGTGTTGGTTGAGTTGACCCAAGACGATTTGGACAAGCGCGCGGTGGAGATATACCGCAAAGCGCAGACGTCGCTGAAAGAGGGCGGTTCTAATACGTTGTTCCTGGCGGTGGGCTTTCTCCTATGGAAACCCAGGGACAAAGACAACCGTCGCTACCGCGCACCGCTGATTTTGTTACCTGTGTCCTTGGAACGAAAGTCTGTGCGTAGTGGTGTAAAGATGGTGGCCAACGACGATGAGCCTCGCTTCAATACCACCTTGCTAGAGTTGTTGAAAAAAGATTTCGGTATCGAAATCCACGGACTCAGCGGTGCCCTGCCGGAAGATGAAAGTGGTGTAGATGTTTCCGGTGTCTGGAATCGGGTACGCCACGCCATAAAGGAGGTGCCGGGCTTTGAAGTTGTAGAAGACGTAGTACTTGGTCATTTCTCCTTCGCCAAGTTCCTGATGTGGAAGGATCTGGTGGACCGATCCGAGGCACTAAAGGAGAGCCCGGTGGTTCGCCACCTGCTGGACACTCCGCGTGAGCCGTATGAAAGCAATATTCGCTTTGTCGACCCGAAGGATATTGATCGTGAATTCGCCCCCGCAGATCTTCTGACCCCTTTGCCGGCAGACTCCTCTCAGATGGCTGCTATTGCGACGGCAGATCGTGGTAAGGATTTTGTGATCATTGGACCGCCCGGCACCGGCAAAAGCCAGACCATCGGTAACTTGATTGCGCACATGTTGGGCAAAGGCAAGAAAGTACTATTCGTATCCGAAAAAACCGCAGCGCTCGAAGTTGTTCATCGGCGTCTGAAGGATATTGGTCTGGGACAGTTTTGTCTTGAGCTTCACTCTAACAAGGCAAAAAAAGCAGACGTGCTGGATCAGCTACGGACATCTTGGAGCAGCGCTTCCCAGTCCACTGTTAGTGAATGGAAGGCTGAGGGGGAACGACTTAAAGCCTTGCGTGATCGCTTAAACCGAGTTGTGAATGCGTTACATCGACGCCATCGCAACGGGTTATCGGCACACTATGCAATTGGTGTGAAGGTTCGTGATGCAAACCTGGCAGCTAAGGTAAAGCTGAGTTGGCCGACTGCCGCTTATCATGATGAGACGCAACTTGAGAAGCTGCGTGAAATGGCCCAACTGTTAGCTGTTCAGGCAAAGGCAGTTGGTAACCTGGTTGAACACCCTCTGAGCTTGATCAGTAATTTCGAGTGGCGCCCTCAATGGGAAGAAGAAGTCGTGGCAGCTGCCCGCACCGTGAAGACAGGGGGGGCGCAATTGGGCGAAAAATTGGTAGCCCTTGAGAAAGCCTTGGGCATCGACCTGGGGGTGGTGAGCCTTTCCAAGCTGTCAGCCACCGCGGAGTGCGGACAGGTCTTGTTGGATGCATACCGGCAGCAGGCTTCATTCGCGCTGGAGCCAGATGCGACGGATAGATTGGATGCTTTAGAAGAAGCTGTAACTCAACTGAAAGCCTATATCGAGACACAATCGAAGCTGAGTTGCGCCTATGCGCCGTTGGCCTGGCAAAAACTGGATGCTGTTTCGTTAGAACAAGCTTGGAACCAAGCAAATGACTCGTGGTGGCCCAAGAGCTGGTTTGCAAAGCGCAAGGTCGTTAAACAAATGCGCGAGGGTGGGGCGCATGGTAATCCGGATCCAACCATTGATATTCCCGTGCTGAAGCAATTGAGCGAAACCGGTGGAAATATTGACCGGTTGGATGGCCGGCTGAGGGGTTTGCGGGAGTGGAATTCGTATGAATCAGACCCTAGCGCGATGGCTGCATTGAAAACGCTTGGTTCCCGTGCTCGCGTTGCAGTCGGCAAGCTTGCGGATGATGCAGAATCGCTTGCCCATTTGCGTGGCAAGATCCGAACGCTGCTCTATGACGCTAATGACTTGCTTGCGCCGGATGCTCAGGTTGGGCGCATCATTAATGAATTCAAAGCTGCGTTTGAGGCATTCAATACCAATAAGGAAAAGTTCGAAGCGCTAATCGGTGCGTCGCTGGATATGCGATTGCCTGAGGATGTGCCAGCCCTCGAGTCTCTCGGCAGACAGTGTCAAGAGATCGTGGATAATCATATTGCCTTGCGCGACTGGTGCGCCTGGGTACGGCGTCGCTCCGAGGCACTGGATTTCCAGCTTGGTCCTTTGGTGGAAGCCATTGAAAATGGCTCTGTGCCTTCTGACCAAGTGGAAGACGTCTTTGAGGCAGCCTATTGCAGTTGGTGGTCTTCGGCAGTAATCGGCGAGGATGAAGTACTGCGCACCTTTTCCTCACCAGAGCACGAAGCAGCCATTCGGAATTTCCGGGAGTTGGATACCCAGTTCAACAATCTGACAGCGAAGTATATTGCGGCCAATCTGGCCGGAGAGATTCCGGACCAGGAAACCACTCGGAAAAACTCTTCCTGGGGCGTGCTGGCTCATGAACTCCAAAAGAAAATGCGTCACAAGCCCGTTCGGGAAATGATGGAAACTATTCCAGATGTGATCACGACGCTTGCACCTTGCTTGATGATGTCACCCCTGTCGATTGCACAGTTTCTCTCGGCCGGGCAGGCGACGTTTGATGTGGTGATTTTTGATGAGGCGTCGCAGATCACCGTGTGGGATGCAGTGGGATCTTTGGCCCGGGGCAAACAGGTGATTGTGGCCGGAGACCCGAAACAGATGCCGCCTACTAATTTCTTTGGTCGTTCGGATGATGATCCGGACGGTGAGATTGATGGTGAAGGGGATTTGGAAAGTATCCTGGATGAATTGATCGGCGCTAGTATCCCCCAACGCATTCTGAACCTGCATTATCGTTCTCGCCGGGAAAGCCTCATCGCTTTCTCCAATAGCCGATATTATGACAACTCTTTGGTTACGTTCCCGGCGCCAGTGCATCCGGACAAGGGGGTTTCATTGGTGAAGCCCGAGGGTTTCTATGCGCGTGGAAAGGCTCGTCACAACCAAGGGGAGGCCAAGGCGATCGTGGCGGAGATTGTCCGCCGCCTGACATCAGATGATCCCACTGTCCGTGGCCAGTCCATAGGGGTCGTCACGTTTAATACTGAGCAGCAAAGCCTGATTGAGGACCTTTTGGATACAGCCCGAGCGGAAGACCCAAGCATTGAGTGGGCATTCTCCGAGGACGAGCTTGAACCTGTTTTCGTGAAGAACTTGGAGACTGTACAGGGTGATGAGCGAGATGTCGTTCTGTTCAGCATAACTTATGGGCCGGATGAAGCTGGGCACGTCACTATGAACTTTGGCCCGCTCAACCGCACGGGTGGAGAGCGCCGACTGAACGTAGCCATGACTCGCGCTCGCTCTGAGATGGTAGTGTTTTCTACCATGCATCCTGAAAGGATCGATCTAGCTCGCACCCAGGCCCGTGCCGTTGCCGACCTCAAACATTTTCTGGAATATGCAGAGCGTGGCGCGTCTGCATTGGCAGCGGCTATACATGGCTCCATGGGCGACTTCGAATCTCCATTCGAGGTGGCTGTGGCCAGAGCTTTGCAGGAAAAAGGCTGGACAGTGCATCCGCAAATTGGAGTCTCCGCCTACCGCATCGATATGGGTATTGTTCACCCCGATAAGCCTGGGCTTTACTTGGCAGGAATCGAATGTGACGGGGCGATGTACCACAGCTCGGCTTATGCCCGTGAACGAGATAAGATCCGCCAAGCTGTTTTGGAAGGGTTGGGTTGGACTCTTGTTAGAGTGTGGTCCACGGACTGGTGGACGAATAGGGCAAAAGCGATTGAGAAGCTTGATTCCGTGCTGAATGAATATTTGGCTTTATCTCGCTCAAGTGAATCAGCAGAGGAACGGGCTTAACCTTAGCTAGAGTCATATGCACGAAATACCCGGGCATTAGTTCCGTTGATCGCTGTCTCCAATATCTCTATCAGGCCCATCAAGCTGACTCAGGGCAGAATGGTGGGACAAGCGTTCCATAGCGCTTCGTCCTGTCAGGAAGCCGAGGGCGAATCTTTTTCATGGATCTCGATGAATTAGTACGACGTAGCACAGAAGCCCGGTTGTCATGACACACAACGAGGCAAAGGATTCAGGCAGTGTCTGGGCGTGCATGAAGCTGATCATTCCTGAGATCGAGAGTGCAGTGCTGGAAGAGAAGGCTCTGGGTGAGGACATCTGTTTTTAGCCGGGGCTTTATCTGGACGACCAAACAAATTACTAAACTTCTGCGACCGCATATCAGTGAGTTACCCGCCAAAATCCACACAAAGTGCAAAACAAACTTAAAGTAAGTTCTAGAATAGAGCGGTCCTTACGATTCCCACACAAAGTACTAAATTTGTCGTCCGATTCTATGGTCGCTCTGGTCCAGGGTATCGATTCCTATAAGTTGGGCGTATTCTATTGGTCTAAAACGAATATCCGCTCGGACCACTCCAATTTATGTCGTTAAAGCAAATATCAAATTTCGGGCACGCTAAACTAATTGAGCGTATGGCACAGTTTGCCGACCTAGACGCATCTGTTTCCTTTGTTTTTCGCGGTGTTCTCAGCAGGTACAATGGAACCTGGTCCTTGCTAATGGGCACGCTGACTTTCTACGAGAAAGGTGACGGCAATGAGCAGGAAGCGGAAGCTTGGCAGCAGCATTACCCTGACTATCGGTTTATCAGGGGGCTCAGTGGGGAGATAACCCTGTCAGACTTGATGGCTAGTCTCAGTGAAGAGCGACGAATATCCATACCTGGTCTGGCGGACCTCGAATTTGAACGAGAAAACATCAATTGGACGGAGTCATTGACTCCCAGTCACGCAAGCGAAGGCCCATTCCCAGAAAGGTGTTTTACAAGCCGGGTGTGCTCAGATGTGTACTGCGACGACAGCAAGCTTATAGCCCATGGACTGCCTTTTCACACCTCCGCGTTTGAATACATCGGAGAGTTTCTTGGGTTGGATACGTTTCACGGTAATAGTGACGGGCGAAAAGGCGAGTTGTCTATCAAGATTCCAGACCGACGAGGGCATATAACCCTTTCCGACCGTGAGGCTCACTTCAGGGATGGTAATGGTGAAAGTGCAGCTGCGCTTATGCTGGTCGGAGCTATTGATGGTAAGCCGGTGCAACTCAAGTCCGAGGAGAAGTTCTGGTTTGAGAGGGATAAAGCTTCAGATGTTGAGCTGTGGTTGGTAACTGATAGCGATGAGATCATTGACTACCGTTCTTCATCAGAATGGGCGCACCGACTGGTTACACCTAACGGCGGCGCTGATTCTGCCAAGTTGTTTCAGATTGTTGCATCAGGAGAGAGTTAGCATTGCGAATTTAAGCCCTACATTCATCTCGACGATGGCAAAAACAATAAGGTTTGGGAACTTGATAAAACGGTATGTGCGTTTTCCAACCACCAGGGAGGTAAGATGTTTATCGGTGTGGATGACGACACTAACATCACCGGGATCAATGAGGGGTGTCAACGGGACTACAACTGTGATCCTGGAGAGGGTGTGAGGCTCTATCAAAATGCTGTAAAAAAGCGGCTACAGGAATCACTTGTTAAGAACCAATGTTTCGATGTTTATCTGATCGATGACGACGAAAAATATGTGTTGGTCGTCGAAGTACACAAGGCCAATGGCATAAACTATTTACTCAAAAAAAACGAAGCTTATATTCGGCGCGGTGCGTCCTCTCCGCGAATGACGCCTGCTGAAATCCAAGCATTCCCAAAAGAAACAGATGTTTTGGGACGCATGCTGTGATCTGGGATGGGGCGCTCCCATGGTGTAATGGACTGCTTCTGCGGCAGGAAACATCGGGCTTCTCACCGAACACAACACCAACTAGAGGCGGATTTTTCCAACTCTAGTTGGAGAGGCAATAAGCTCCTGGTAAGCCGCACGAATGAAAGGAGATAGCAAAAATAAATGGTCTACCACAGAAAGTACTGAATTCCTGGGATGTCAACATTGGACTTCCCCCGATGCACATGACTACCGAATAGAATCAGTTAGATGGTATTGAACTGATCACTCTGTTTTTTGCGAAACGCCGGGAACGTCGTTCCAGGTATCCAACTGGTCACCTATCATCGTTTGTTCCAGGCCAACCGCCACTGCCTGATCCCACTCCCGAACTGACTCTGGCATGGGCGCGTTAGGATCACACTGAGCTAGCAGTTCATGCAGATGATAGGTCTTCTTCTCGGTCATGACATTACCTCCGGTGGCCCCGACGACCATGGATCACAGCGACCAGCAGCCTTTCAGCCTCTGTATTGGAGAACCGGTCCAGCGTCTGATATTCGCCATCCCACTCTTGAGCATGTCGGTACCGGACAACCTGTTCGGAGGTGACTTCGACAATGTCATCAAAGCCGGTTTCGTAGCCCTCAACGAGCACCGGTGTTTCCGGCGGTAGCTTCTGTAGCTGGGCGATCAGTTCTTCGGCTGTCATTCCGCTTACTCCATTCAACGTTGGCCAACTCAAAGATCAATCACCATCGGCGCTTTCGGAGGTTCATGCCCGGCGTTGCAGGAGGTGGCATTGATCATTGCCGTAAGTCCGAGTCGGAATTCGTCAGTGCAGACTGTGGATGTGAGATGCAGACCAACCTCATTTGGCGAGCTCCGGTGGCGTTAACAGTTCGGACTCCAGAGACCAATCCATGAATGGCAGCAGCCTCGCGATATTGCGGGCATCGTCTACCCCGCGGTGGTGGTTGCCCTCAAAGCTCAGGTCGTGGAATGCCAGGGCACTGCTCAGTCCGGTCTGTTTCTTCTGGCCTGTAGTGCGGCGCCAGAGACGTTTGAGGTTCAGGTGCGGGTAGGCCAATGGCAATGGCCTGGCACCGTCTGATTGGCTTTGTGCCAAAAGATGCAGGCGATCGTAGTTTCCCCAGCTGCACCACCGGAAATCCTCAGCTGGGCTGCCAAGCCAGTTGTTCAGTGACTGGATCGCCGCCCGATAATCAGGCGCCTCAGCAATCATAGCCTGCGTGATACTGGTGAGCTCCGTACAGAATCTACTGAGAACCGGATATCGAGTAGGGCGCACCAAAAACGACTGGCTATCCAGCACCTTTCCTTCCCTCGTGGCCAGCGCACACCCTAGCTCAATGACCTCCATATTCTCGACGCTCTGTGGCTCGCAATCAGGCGTGCGCTGGTCGCCCCAACAGGTAGCTTCTAGGTCGATCACAAGAAGGGTTTCGGGTTTCATCACTCGGGCACTCGCACGGTGTGTCTGGTTTGTGGACGGCTGCCATCAGACGTTTGTAAAGGCGTCATAGACTGTAGCTCAAGATGCCCCAAAAGAAACCCCAAAAAATGGTATGCGTTAAGCATACATGTTGATTTTATTGGATTTTTTAAAAACTCCATTTGTAGATTTTTTTCGCCGAACGGCCTATGGTGAGGACAGAGTATCGAGGTGTTCTCGGTCACCTGGTGGAAGATCGAAAAGTGATGCCGAGCGGAGGTCAAAGATGATCAAGCGGATCAAAGAGAGCGAATTGCTCGAAGGTCTTAATGCACATTCAGCGCACGCAGACGAATTGGCTCAACCCTTGGAGCAGGAGCTCACGCCAATGGAAAAGCTGCGCGGCTCGGTGAAAAAGTTTGACCGCCCGACAGACCCGGTCTGGGATGAAATCTCTGAAAGTGAAGGCGTCAGCGAGGATTTTATGGAGGAGCGCCATCAACCCACGAACCCAGAGCCTGGCGAGTGAAGAGACAACCGCATCAGGACGATGCGCTCGTCGTCGCAGGTGTCGAGACCACGCCGTTTCACGAACTCCCCTATCGGACAAGCGGCGCGCGGCAACCTCAGCGTTGCCGGCTGCCCTTCCACCGGGCCTATGCCAAAGGGATGCCGCCGGGCATCCAGTCTCTGGTATTTACCTCAGACCTACAGGGGCGAGAAATTGGCGGAGCGAATCGCTTGCTCGGTGAGGTCGTCGCGGATGAGTTGAACGCTTTGGTTGAAGCCGGCGAGACGCCGCAGCCGGGGGCCATCTTTGTGTGTGGCGATCTGTACGATTACCCGGACTGCCATAAACGCGGCGGTTCAGGGCCTGTCGATTCTGTGTTTGAGGCGCTTACCAAGTCAGGGGCGCGCGTGGTTGGCGTTCTGGGAAACCATGATGAATTAACTGACCCCCAGCGACTTCCAAATGCAGTCACACTCCTTGATGGGGATGTTGTTGAGCATATCTGTGGACTTACCGTCGGCGGGGTGTCCGGTATCGTTGGCGATCCGAATCGCAGTCAACGACGAAGCGCTGAGTCGTTCTTAGAGGTGATGGAGAGGGTGACTGACCAAAAGCCCGATATCCTTTTGCTGCATCAGGGGCCAACCGACCCTGATCGCCCGGATAGACGTGGAGACCCTGACCTTGAGCTCTCCCTCCGATCTGGCTTTGAGGGCCTCACGGTGTTCGGCCATACAAAATGGGAGGACCCATGGCTCATTCCGTTGGGGGAGGGCCAGGCATTAAACGTCGACGGGCGAGTTGTCGTGGTGGTACCAGCTCAGAGCGGCCATTAGCAGGCACCACTCCATCGGTTTTATTCAGCTCAGGCTCGATGACAAAGAGGCTTGCGCCAGCCTGCTCAGAAGAATGGCCTCGGCAGTTGCAGACAAAGAAATTCCCAGTCATACCGCAGAAACGGAGAACCCACTTGTCCTCCCATATCGATGCTTCGGTGAAGTTCCACAACCGTCTCGCGGGTAGACTCTTGAGGCGGGGGAAGCTATTTACGTTTCAATACGATCCTGAATTTCTAGCCGATGCATCCGAGCCGCTGAGCCTGAGTCTTCCCCTTCAATCTGAGGCCTTCGTATCTGACGAACTCCATGGATTCTTCAGCGGCTTGATCAGTGAAGGCTGGCTTCGACGGCTGCAGTCTTTTTCACAGAAGATTGATGAGACCGACGAATTGCTGCTGCTAGTCAACAACGGCCGCGATCTCGCGGGAGCTGTCACCATCGAACCGATTGAGAGCGCATCATCGTGAATTGCTTGACCTGCTTGCAACCGCTTCCTGAAGGTCATTACATCCAGCATCATTCATCCTGCCTGGAAACACTGTTCGGCAGCAGCACAATCAATATCGAGCTGGCTGTGGACAGAAGAACGTTCGTCGAATCCCTACCGGCTTTCACCTCGGGATATTCCATCTCGGGCGTCCAAATGAAGTGCCATCTCACCATCAACGATCGCGGGCTTAAACTGGCTGACGCGGGCGGAACTTATATCCTCAAGCCATCGCCGGAACGATACCCTTTTGCGGCCGAGAACGAGCATGCCTCAATGGTGCTGATGCGAAACCTCGGGTTCGACGTGCCGCCGTGCTCCCTCCTCTCCTTGGGAGATGGCCACAAGGTCTTCGTCGTTCAACGCTTCGACAGAACGCCTGATGGTGAAAAAATCCACCAGGAAGACGCGATGCAGGCTCTTGGGGTTTCTAACTTTCGGCCGGAGAATAAATACACTGCCGCCAGCTATCAGACTGTGCTGCAGCTTTCGATCAAATATGGAGGGCAGTCCTGTGGCCATGAACTTATCCGCAGGTTGGCCTTTAGCTACCTCATTGGCAACGACGATCACCACCTCAAAAACATCGCCTTCCTGAAGGAGCCGTTCAGGTTGGCTCCAGTGTACGATGTCCTTGCTTCCTCTTTGTTCTCAACTTCTCCACTGTCACCAACCATGGCCCTTCGTTTTTTGGCGCACGGAGAGCCGGATTACTTCCAACACATGGGGAACGGGTTTTATTCTGGCGGGGATTTTATTCAATTGGCCGAGGCAACTGGGCTTGATGCGCCGGTCGTTCGAAAAACGATCGACAATCTTGTCGAAAGACTGAAGACTGAGGCATCAAAGACGCTTCATGCCTCCTTCATGCCGCAGGAAATGACATTCAGATACCTAGAGCTGGTCAGACAACGCTGTCAATTCCTTGAATTCGGGTAGCGGCCAGGGCAACTGACACATGAGAAAAGAGCGCGATCTAAAGCCATAGTTAACTCCACCGAACCACACAGGTTGTGTCTTCACCAAGCGAAAATCTGTGGTCTGCGGAACGACTGAAAGTTGATATTGAACAGCCAGAATTGGTGCATAAAATCATGAACACCAGAGATAAAAGCACTCTTTTAATTACAAATGTCGATGAAGAAACGCAGCGCCTCATTGCAGACGCCGCCGAGTTACTCGAGCTTAGCTTGAACGAATTTCTGATACACGCTGCGAAAAAGATAGCCACCGAAACCAAACGCCAAGCGACTCGCCTGCAAGTTTCCCACCAGAGCGCTGATCGTATGCTGCAGCTATTGGATAACCCAGAACCGATAAGCCCAAAGCTTGAAGAGGCCGCTCTCAACCATTCCAAGCTAGCTGACGACTTCAAGAATCGAAGACATCGGTAATGTTCTACCTGGAGGGTTTGACGGCCTACTAAAAAGCCTGGACAAAAATTGATAATCGCAGCGGTGCCGAATGAGCCCGTGGGGTTGTACCACGTTTCAGCGGCAGATCAATTAGATATGACACCGCTACCGTAAAGGGGCTGAGAGCGTTGGCATAACAGGACTAATTTATCAGTCAAACACATCTTGGAACCATTGGTATGGATAAAGGCATTTGTCGAAGTTGGAATGCCCCCTTAAACCTTGCCCCACAAACGCTCGCTCTCTCGGTTACTATCTAGAACCGAAAAGTCGTCTAGACACCATACTTTATCGAAATACCCGTTGGCGGCATGCGCGATCCATGGGTTAAAAATACGGGAGGACGGCGTAAACTTCGACTGAAAGAGCTCCTTCACCTGGCCTGGATGCACCTTGTGGTAATCGGGCTCAATGGACCCTAAAGAGGACCAATCGGATCGGCCAACGCCATGGCAGTTTCGGATCCGGTCTCGAGCATCATTCGTTAAGTTAATGTCGAGTAGGGGAGACTCGGGCCAGTAACGCGCAACCAGTCGTCCGTCTTCCAGTCGAGTTTCGAGAATATGTGATGGATTGAGGGGGGGCTGAAACACGTAATCAAGACCATGATAGCCTGTAGCCATGTACTTCACGGTTCTGTCGGCGGTTTTCACGAAAATCCAGCTTGCCAGACTGACGAACTCCGCGAATGCATTTTCGGACGTGCGCAAAAAAAGCCAACGTTCAAAACTCAGGGAAGGGCGCCATGTCGTGGATTCGTGCCGATTAATGAAAACTCCATTCGCAATATTCGGAAGCTGGCGGTAGTTAGCCAACCGGCGTAATTCATTAGAGCCCTGATTATCCAATCCCCGTAGATACCATTTGGTGAATTTAAGGCTAATTAGTGAACACCAAAGACTAAAAGCCATGCAAAGATTGCATGGCGCCTTACCCTCTCGAACACCTTCAGGCCGAATATGTCTAAAGTCCGACCAGACGAGCCGATGCTCAAAACCCAAACACTCGTTTTGCCAGCGAAGAATTCTCCGAAGAGCTACCGCTATCAATACCAGCATGTGAGTCTCATGCGCATCGAAATGATGTTCACTCTCACTCGTATGGTGCACACGTCTGGGAGACCGGTACTGGTCTAGCTTCGGCCAGTGTCGAAGCTCGGAAGTTCGGGACCTCAGGGCTCGATCGTGAGTGACGACGTTCATGCGATTCAATCGGTCTTGATAGATGCCAGCTGATCGTTGGCACTCAAAGGCTAGGTAGTAGGGGTTATGAATATTTGGTTCAAAGAAACTTGGGCGTCCTTGATAAAAATGTCTGCCTACCCGGCCGCTTACGTCCCATAAGCTCACATAGGCATAGTTGTCCTTGTCTGCCTCGCAGCGTTCTATCCACCGAGCGAGCCAACTTAATTTGCGCATTTCCCGACGTTTCAACCGTGTTTTTCCCCAAGCGGCCTTTGGCGGTGCGCCACACGTGCTACAAAAGGGTTTGCGGGAGTGGAATACTCGAGTCCATCGGCGATGGCAGACCGGGCAGTCTAAATGAAATTCGCAATGATGAATGGGACACAGCCTTAGACATGGCAGACCGTAAAGCTCAGAGTGGAACAAAGAGTCTGCGCACTTCGGGCATTGGTAAATGCGAACCGGTAAAGCCGGGAGAACCCGTTTGAGACGAGCGAGACTCAGGCCAGGATTCGCTACAAACAAACGCCGTGCTCGGGCGTAGGGACTCTCTAGCGGGTTTGCCCACAATAAACCTTGATTCAATCGGTAGGCCATCATCGTCTCCGCTGATAAGCGTTATCCCGAACTCCCAACCAGAGACACCAAACTCGGTGCAATCCCCGCGCCTTCCAGGCTCTTGATCACACACGCCTCCAGAAGGGCACGGTCGTCTTTATCCGTGCACGCCGGCAGATAATCCATAAAGAGCAGATTTGTCGCTCGGGTAAACTGAGCCATTCCCCACGAGTTAAGCCCCAAGGGTATGGCGTAGCGTTCCCGATACTGACGCCAGTAAAGCGGCGCGATGTCGGCAAGTCGCCAGCCTTGGCCAAACAACCTGGGGCAGAAATACTCAGTGGCGCAGGTTGATGGTGAGTCGGAAACGACCAGATGGTCATATCCATCAAGGCACTCTTTCAGTTCCTGTTCGGATCGAATGCCATAGAAGTAGTCGAAATTGTTGAAGAACCGTTCCCTTAAGTAGCGATTTTCAGGGCGAAGCAACGCTTTACCCAAAGAATGGAACTGGTCCTTGTTAGCGATAAAGAACACGGAACAGTTAATATGTAGATTC
The DNA here is from genome assembly GCF_037080155.1 of Marinobacter sp. C2H3. NCBI lineage: Bacteria > Pseudomonadati > Pseudomonadota > Gammaproteobacteria > Pseudomonadales > Marinobacteraceae > Marinobacter > Marinobacter sp. C2H3. The sequence goes on from NZ_JBBBNZ010000005.1 coordinate 191,800, forward strand.
ACTAAATCGTTGTAGATCTCGGCAAAGGCATTGAGTTGATCAAGGGTTAAGAGCTGCGCCTCGTCGACAAGCAGCACCACCTGCCGCGTATCGTTGGCCAACGCCGCTTCGGCGAGCCGGATCACAATATTCTCTAACAAGATATCAGCCGTTTTTCGTTCCAGTTCAAAATCTAGTGCTCGAGCAACCTTGGCAAACACCGCTCGAATCGTCTCAACGTCTCGCAGCCCATAATGGGTATAAAGTACATGTATAGGTTGCCCACTGCGATTCTGTAGTCGATGCTGCAACGCTTTGACTGCCCTCGTTTTGCCCAGGCGGGCCTCACCAATGATGAGTCCGCCGGTATGACCACAGCGCACCCAGGCTTCTATCCGCCTTTCAAGCGCCCTCGCCATTGGTGTGGGGATCCAGAAAACGCTGGCATCCTCTAGTATCGATGCTGCTGACACTGTGAACGCTACCTCCGGTTTTTTGCCATATCGGGGTTCCAATCCGGTAGCCGCTCGAGCGCCTGCTTAAGTGCGGAATCATTCTTTGGGTTCGGCATCCTGTCTCTCGCCTCTTCGCTGGACAATGTGTCTTCCTCCGGCATCAGTTGTGCCAGTTTTAAAAGCGAAAGGGCCTCTTTCGGCAGATGTCGGTGTGCCAGCATATAATCAAAGAAGCCGCCCAAGGGGTCTCTTCTCGAGACCACATTCTGCCGAACTAAATGATTGATTCGCTTACGAAGAGACACTGAGTGTGCGAAGCGCATCCAGGTACGGGGCGCCTGGACGACGCCAAGGGGACGGCCATCCAAGGTCAACGCCTGAAGCGACCGAATATCCCGAATGTCAAACAAAACCGTTACCTTCTGGTTGAGTAGGTCCGCGGAATTCAGTGCTGAGCCCGAATATTGACAGCCTTCAAAGTTGACCCGAGGGGCCTCCGCCTTGAAGCCCTTCCGCACGGTCACCACCTGACTGCGTTGGTACGGACCGAGCCCCGGGCCGAGATTGCTGGCGCGGAGCGGCAGCAAGTGGTTGGTCATTTGGTGCTGCATCTGCTCCAGAGGCGTGATTCCCCCCTGATTGGCTAAGGGGCTCAGATTGTACTCGGTCAACAACACACTGATCGCTTCCTCCAGCGCCCGCAGGGACACAAATGGAGGGTTTTTCTGTAGTTTAGAGGGTTCACGTAGCGGGTCGTTCGGATGGCTACCGGTCGTTGAGGGAAACCGGTGAATGTCCAGATTCAGCCGGCGGAACGCCTGCTCAATGAGTGCGCGCGCCTTCGGGTTTTTAGACAGCCCGAAATTAGCGGTCGCGCTAAGGTAATCACAGACCATGCGACGGACTTGGTGCGAGAGATGAGCCAGAGCATTATCCAGTCGAACGATACCGAAGGTGGGCCGGCAAAACGACTCGCCTAGGGCAGATGGAAAACCGGCGCCCGCGGAATAGGACAGCCCTGGCGCAGTTAGTGTAAGCGGCTCCCAGGGTTGTACGAGCTGCTCCAGCAGTGCCAACACATCGGCGGAGTTTGGGTGGACGGACAGTGCTATGGTGGCGGCTAGGTAGCAGCCTGTACCGACGTCCCTCGCAAGAAGTAAGGAAATCCGCCCCAGGCGAAGTGGCTTCATTTGATCATGAAGAACCACCGCTGCGGCGCCCTTACAGTCGATATGAGCCTCGTCGATGTGAATCTCCTGAAAAGCACAAACCGGCATGGTCTTGGGACCGATGACGCGTTGATGCTCCTTTGGCATCTGCAGATCGATCAGAGAGCGTTTCAGAAAACGGCGACATGATTCATAACCTAGAGAGGATGAAGTAAAGGGGTAGGTGTCTTTGGGCCAATCTTGATCGTTCAGGTAAGCGATGAAACTGGCGTGGAATCGTCGAGGGGTCAAATTCTGACCGTTTTTGTTCCGACGGACATTCGCTCGAATTTGGGTCATCAGGTAGTCCGACAGCCCCGGAACGGTCGCCAACAGGTATTGAAAGCCACAGCGGTCACCGGCTGGCTTGCTCAGCGTCCCAAGCGCGGCCCTCCGGCTGGATGTTTTCAATCGTTGGTGCGGAATAAGACCTGTTGTAAGGGCCGGCGGTGTATCCTCCTCGCCTGCAAGGCATCGGTCCATCAATTGGCTGACCCTGCCTGGCGTTACGTTGAAACTCTCGGCGACGGATTTGACGGGGCGCCCGTCCAGAATGGCGGCGACGATCCTGGCGTTGGTGAGGTAGCGCCGACGCTTCTCTACGGGCAGAGTTTGGCTATTCAGAAACGGCCACCGCTTGAATTCAGTCCATTCTGGCTCCTGAAACAAACGCTCTCGCCATGTCAAAACCATGCCGTTACCTCGGTCTCGTAATTGAGCGGGCTCTTGGACAAGTCACAGTGCAATTCATGACGGTGAAGTAATCGATATAAAGCCAGTTCAGTGGAATAACGTTCTATTCTCGGCGAATCACCAAGAAGATCGCCGATTGTCATGGCGGTTTCCTGTCTGGCGGCATCAAACATCTGCTGTTCTTGGTTAACCGTATCGATGCCGTGGGCACGGGCATCGGCCAGCACTTGAACGATGGGCAGCCAGTGAAGTGCTAAACGTTCCCGGTTAAGCACAGCCTCGTTAGCCAGAACGCCGAATTGCATACCGTGTTGCTCGAAGAAAGCCCGTAACGGGATCTCTTTGTCCTCGTCAAACTCCGCTCGCGGTTTCAGTTCGAGGATTTCGATTTGTCTGTTTCTAACGACGTAGACATCGGGTACGTAGGGTTTCCGGTTGACGAGCATCTGGTAAGGCTGCGGCACAAAACTGGTGACCTCAGGATCCGCCTCGAGAAGCAGGGCATGGATGAACTCAGCGTAGCAATGGAAGCTGGCCCGCCCGGGGTATTTGACACAGCGCTGCTCGTAATAGTCGGCGTGCTTGGTCAGTTTCAAGCGGGTGGGTTGTTGCGCGGGGACTAACTGATTCTGGCTGAAACGCACAGAATGGTCGCCCCGAGGCGGAGGTTGACTAATGGAGCGATACGGAACCATACGGTGGTCCCCGAGCGATTAACGGACTAATCAGTATGGTCAAAACCCCTAAAATGATCAAATTATAACCAACCTGACAGTTTACAGTAGTTCGTCAACCGGCCCTCGTTTCTTGCGGTTTTCCCGCTGGTTGCCATACTTATGAGACCGGAAGAGGGCGCTTGGCCAGGCCTTTAATTCCACCCGATAATTGACAGAACCCCGGAGGGGAAATGTCAAAATCCATCACCAGCGCTCGGTCATTTCCGCGCCCACGCCCAAACAAGCGCCCGCTCGGCTTTCAGGAGCGCCCGCTGGTGTCGTTCCCGATCACCGAGGTGACCATCGATTGGGATCGACTCATCGACAAGCGGCCCTTGTTGCTGGAGACCTTGGACACCATGCCCAGGTACCTGCTCAAGCCCGAGGTGCTGACGCTGCTGGAGGCCGAAACCCACCCCATGCACCGGCTGATCCTGGATCTGATGTGGTGCACCGGCGCGCGGGTCTCCGAGGTGCTGGCGATCACGCCGGCGAGTTTCATGGATTACGGCTACGACTTCGGGGTGATCCTTAAGACGCTCAAGCAAGGGGCAGGGCGGCCGAGCAAACGCAGCCTGCAACGCTCGCCCAAGCGGTTTATCCCAATTCTGGATAGAGACTTTCAGACCCGGATCCAGAGCTACCTCTATATGGGGAAGTTTCGGAAGGACGAACGGATCTTTCCGATCACGCGCCAGGCGGTCAGGCGGTCAGTGCCAACATCGACCGGCTAATCGCACAGGTGGGGGGAGAGCCGCCCTTCAAGATCGGGTGTCACACGTTCCGGCATTCTTTTACGGTGCACCTGATCCTGCACGGCCGGCCGCTGAAGTTTGTGAGCCAGCTGCTCGGGCATCGGAGCGTGGAATCCACCGAGGTGTACACGAATGTGCTCACGTTCGATGGAGCGTATTGTCTCGAAGGTGTGGACTTCCACTGAATCACATCCGCACACAAAACCCGCTATATAGGTATCAATTCGAAACAAAATACCATATATTGTGTATCGTGAATTTATGTGTATATAATGTCATGTAACGTTACCAGAGGGGTTTGACGATGGCCGGTAAAAATCAGCACGTGGTTCAGCGCGACAATGGATGGGCCGTGAGAGGCGAGGGCAACAACCGCGATACCTCCCATCACGCCACTCAGGCGGAGGCTGCCGAAGCGGCACGGGATATCGCACGCCGTCAGGGCAGTGAAGTCCTGATTCATGGCCGGGATGGCCGGATTCGCGAAAAGGATTCCTACGGCAATGACCCCTTTCCGCCAAAGGGTTGATCGGAAGAAGGAATCGTTTACGCCAAGTACTCAGCCACAGAGGTAAACCATGCCTGGAGCCTACGCTCATCTGACGCTCGTCAACATCGCCCGTGAACCTCACCGATTGACCCAAGCGGGCTTGCCTCCTGACGTAGGCAAGGCGCTCCTCCGCAACCTCAAGTATCTCGAGCTGGGTGCCGTCAGCCCCGATCTGCCTTATCTCACCCTGGATCTTCTCCAAATACCTCCTGGACTCGACCCCAGAGCCAAACAGTGGGCCGACAAGATGCACTACGAACGAACTGGCGATGTGCTGGCCGCAGGTTTGCGAGCGCTCCAGGGTTACACCGGCATAGCTTGGGAGAAGGGCATAGCCTGGCTCTTTGGCTATGCGGCTCATGTCGCCACGGATCTCACCATTCACCCCGTCGTCGAACTCAAGGTTGGCCCCTACCATGCTAACCAGCAAGCTCATCGGCGCTGCGAAATGTATCAGGACGCCCACGTTTTCTATCGGCTGAATCTGGGGAACATTGGCGATTCGGAACACCTGGACAGCGGCATCAAAGCGTGCACCGATGACAGCGGGTCGCTCGACCGCGATATCCAAGACTTGTGGAAGGCCGTGTTGGCCGACGTCTATCCGGGAAGTTATCAAACCAATGAGCCTCAACCCGTTGACTGGCATTCAGGGTTCACAGGACTGCTGGATACGGTGGAAGAGGGCACCCGGTTGTTTGCTTGGGCGCGGCACGTGGGTGCCCATACGGGGATCAGCTACACCACGCAGGACGATATTGACCCCACGTATATCGAAAATCTTGCCGTACCCGGCGGAGGGCGAATGCATTACGACGATCTGTTTGATCAAGCCGTCGACAACGTCCTCAGGTTTTGGTCCCGGTTGGCGGTCGGTGTCAGTCAGCCCGACGCCCCCATATTCGCGCAATTGGGACAATGGAATTTGGACACCGGCAAGGATGTCGAAACCGATCAGTTCGTGTTTTGGGAGGTCGCATAATGGTTCGCCGGTACACGGTAGCTCTGTTGGCAACGACGGCAGTGCTCACAGGATGCGTATCCCAAGCAAACAGCGAAAAAATGTATGAAAAGGCGTCTGCACTGACCAAGGTCAGTAGCGCCTTAGAGGCCGCGGTCTATTTCGATACCCCTCCCGATGGTCTCCAAGACAGAGCATTGCTCGAATACGCGACCGAGTACGACCCCACATTATTGGAGCCGTTCGACGATCTCACCCTAAAGGCAGACTACGCCAATCGTCATGGGGTGGTACTGGTTTGTGACGAGCAAGGCCATGAAGCCTTAATGCAAGACCTGGGTTGCACGGCCAAGCTTGATGAACATTTCTGGCAAACAGCCGATCCAGAACGCTGTGAGGTAGATCTTAACGCGACGTCAAAGTGTCCGACGGGTTCGCACTAGTCCTCAGTCCCAAGTGACATCTGATCCAGTGCGGAGAAACCCGCGAGCCCAGCTAGCTGGATCGTTAAGAATTCAGAGGGTGCAGTGCTTGCTCAGACAGGATCAAGTGATCAAAGGGTTTTTTGATGTGGTGGATAAGGCGAAGCCGGCCTACTTGGGCGCTGCTGCCGGCTAGATCTATAATCATGCCTATTCGGATTTTGCGCGATGTGTAATGCATGGAATCATCCGCCAGAATGCCGGTGTGGTTTGGGCGGAGAAGGACATGCGGTCAAGCGCCAAGTTGGCTCGAGCTATAATCAGTGGGTCCCGCCACTCGATTTGTCCAGAGAGAGTTTTACCCGCCCCAATACTTCCTGCCCAGTGTGTGGAGCAAGTGTCTTTTTCTATCAATCTCCGGATAACGGCTGGGTATTTTTTGATGATCTTGGACCGCCTTGGCCAAAACATCCGTGTACGGATTCGAGGGCTATTCCAGCTCGCTTGACGGTGGAAAAACGAAAACTTCCTGAATACTGCCCTGCTTGGGAGTATGAGGGGTGGTGTCCGATTCAGCTTCGTTATGACTCGGAAGTTGATAAGTTTTTCTCGCGTTTGCATTTAATAATGGATGGTGTGGAAACAAACTTATACTTCAGAAAGTCCGCACTTACTCGATATGGAAGAACAGTACCGATTGAGGCCTATCTGCCTGCGCATGTTCGGGAAACCCGAGAGAATGTTTATGAGCTCTCGATGCTGGACACCTTCGCAAGGCCTGTCCAGTTTTTTGCTTTGCGAACCTGGCTCTGGCTAGGGAAAGAGAGCCGATTCCGGTCCGAAAGCCCAGGAGAAAGGAAGCTAAACAGCTCCCTCCACCCCCAAAGACCCAGAAATTCAAACTTAAACGAAAGCGCCGTTCTGGCACGCGTGGCTAATAATCTGAGCGATCTGTGCCGTTTGGGAATGACGAGACTTAAACAAAAGCGAGCATTGGCGGCACCCCAAAGTCCTGACCTTTATCCCCCTGAAACGGGCAAAAAAATAGCCATCAAGAACCCGGCAGACGATCAAACGGGCTGACAGTTCCAGCACGTCGATCCCCAATGATATGTGTGTAAATTTCCGTCGTTCGGATGTCGCTATGCCCGAGAATCTCCTGAACCGTCCGAATGTCACTTCCCGATCTCAGTAGTTCGGTGGCAAAGGCATGGCGAAAGGTATGCGCCGAGACCCGCTTGGTGATCCCACTCGCCAGAACGGCTTTCCTCAACTGCCGTGAGTAAGATGAATGATGAAGATGGTGACGGCAAACATAACCAGCGATGGGGTGAACGCATCTTGTTGAAGATGGGAACAGGTACTGCCAACCCAAGTCCTTCATGACCGGTCCGTATTTTTTGTGAAGGGAAGCTGGCACGGACGTAAGTCCGAATCCCTCGGCCAGATCAGATTCATGTACTGACCTCGCATGCGCGACCTGCCGCTCAAGGTTTTCTCTGAGGTTACCCGGAATCAGTGTGTAGCGATCTTTTCGGCCTTTGCCGTTGAACACGAGCAAGTTGCGGCTTTTAAGATCGATGTCCTTTACGCGAAGCGAGAGGGCCTCATTGATTCTCAAACCGCAGCCATAGAGCAACGCAGTAATGAGCCAGTATTCAGCTGTCATGTTGCTGAGAATAGAGGCGACTTCGTCGGGGTTCAGAACGGTCGGCATGCGCCGCGGCGTTTTAGTCATCGTGTACTGGAGGTTTTCAATCTCCCGTTTCAGCACATGCTTGTAGACGAAAATAATCGCGCACAGCGCCTGATTCTGAGTACCTGGGCTGACTCCCCGATTGACGGCAAGGTGATTCAGGAAGCGTTCAATTTCCTGATTGCCCATCACCTCCGGGTGTTTCTTATCATTGAAGAGAATGAACTGACGTACACAGTAGAGGTACGATTTTTCGGTGCGGTAGCTGTATTGCTTCGTCCTGATCTCTGTGCGAACCGATTGCAAAAACGGTGATTTCGACACAATAGCCCTCCATGGCTGAATAGCTGTATATGCATACAGTTATAATAAAAAGCCTTCAAAAACGCCAAATTTTTTGCGGTTTAATTTGCATGGTTCTGCACGCTTTTCACAGAGCACCTTTGTAGGCAGCTGTTTCAGAACGGGAAAATTTTTGGCCTTTTGTATTTAAGGGTATAGGGATTTAATGGTTGATGGGGCACCTTCACCCCACCAACCTGATACCACCCTCAGATGGTTGATAGATCGACCCCGTAGTTGAGTTCCTCTGCGAAGTCCGGCAGTCCGTAACCGATGGTTTTCTTGTAGAACGGAGAGACCTTCGCAGTCGGAGCCTTCTTCTTGTGCTTCGTAGTGTAGAGCATTCGTGCCCGCATCACCTCGAAGGAGTAAGCTCGCCCTTCACGGTTCTTGTCCTTGGCCAGTCGGTTGATGGACTCCGTGTAAGCATTGGTGACGGGCATGTCCGTCTCGAAGTAGGTCATGATCTCTTCGCGCCAGTTGCCCACAGCCCTGACCAGATCGCTCCAGACTTCCTTCTGGCCCTTCGGAATGGTGGCTATCCAGTCGTCCAGGGCGGTTTCTGCCTGGGGTCGTGTGGTGGCGTCCCAGATGCCGTAAAAGCGTTCCTTGTGCTCGTAGGCGGCCAGCAGTTGCGGGAATGCGCCTGTCCAGGTCTCCATGATGAAGCGTTCCCGGTCTGAGACTTCGTGAGCGCGTTTCAGCAGGATTTTCCGGTCTCCCTTGAGGGTTCGGCTCTGGGAAGGTTTCAGCTCCTTCCTGAGGCCCTTGCGTACCTTCTCCAGCGCATCGTTGGCCATACGCACCACATGGAACTTATCGACGACGATACGGGCCTGTGGCAGCACCGCCTTGACAGCTGCCCGGTAGGGGTTCCACATGTCCATGCTGACGATCTCGACCTTCTGCCGGTCTTTCAGCTTCATCAGGTAGTTGGTCACCACGTCCTGAAGGCGGGTGGCCAGCAGGTCAAGCAGGGTTCGCTCCTCGATGTTGGTCAGGATGCAGCGGTAGCGCTTGTTCAGGTACAGCTCGTCGATGCCCAGAATGCGGGGCGTCTCGAAGCGGTGCCAACGCCCCAGGAACTCGGCACGGGCGTTGAAGATGTCGCGTACCGTCTTCTCGTCCAGGCCGGTCTGTGACGCCACGAAGGTGTAGGGGTGGTTGAAGGATTCCTTCTCCACGTATTCATGCAACCGCAGCGTCATGCGGAAGCCGTCCACCATCTCCGGTAGCTGGGGCCTGAAGGTGATCTTGCAGGCCCGGCAGTTGTACCGGCGGCGGACCACCCAGAGGGTGACCCGCTTACCGTGGATGGGCAGATCACGATAGGGAACATCACGCTTGCCGAACCGCACGAACTCACCCTGGACGCCGCATTCCTCGCAGGCGATGGGATCGGGCGCGTCCACCTGGAAGTGCATATCGTCGTCGGTGGATTTGCAGCCCAGGACCTGGTACTCAGGCAGGTGCAAGATGTTGTTAGGCATTTCCGTCATGGCAGTTTATAGATGCAGACCTCAGTCAGACCAATCTGTTTCGACATTGGTGTTTGTTCTTTCACGCAACAAGCTTGAGGAAACGAAAAGTAAGACACCGAGGACAATTGCAATATCTGCGACATTGAAAGCCGGCCAGTGCCAGGCTCGCCAATAGACATCAAAGGAATCCACAACATAGCCACGAAATATCCGATCAATCAGGTTACCCATCGCGCCACCAAGGATAAGACTGTAGGCGATGGCCTCTCCTTTGTGACGGTTCTCAAGGACCAGCTTGATCAGCAAAATTGAGACCACCACCGCGATTCCGATCAAAAAGTAGCGCTGCCAGCCTCCACCATTGGCAAAAAGACTGAATGCGGCACCGGTGTTCCATACGTGCACCCAGCTAAAGAATGGCGTCACCGAAACCGACTCGCCATATGCCATTGATTGCTGGACCAGCCATTTTACAATCTGGTCAGACGCGGCTATCAGGCCGGAGATGGACAACAGGGCATACGGCGAGAGGTATTTGCCAATCATGGATGTTGCCTAACCCTTGAGGGCCAGAATGCGTCTGGCTCCGTTAAGCACGACAACCCCCGCGATGGTACCGATAATCAGATCCGGATAATTGGATCCGGTCCACGCGACCAGGGCGCCGGCGGTGATGACGCCCAGGTTGATCACCACGTCATTGGCCGAGAATATCCAGCTTGCCTTCATGTGCGCCCCGCCCTCTCGATGTTTGGATATCAGCAGCAAACAAGTGGTATTGGCAATCAGTGCGACGAATGCGATAAGCATCATCACCATCGATTCCGGCTCGCTACCGAAGACGAAGCGTCTCACCACCTCTGCGAGCACGCCAACAGCCAGAATCAACTGGAGCACCCCCGCAAGATGCGCGGCGCGTACCTGCATTTTCACGCTATGCCCAACGGCATAAAGGGCGAGCCCGTAGACTGCCGCATCGGCAAAATTGTCGAGGGACTCACCAATCAGGCCGGTGGACTGAGCGATCAGACCGGCTGTCATTTCAACCACGAACAGGACTGCATTGATGCCGAGCAACCACCTCAGGGTGGCGGACTCTTGGGTAGCAGAGGCTGCGGAGGATTCGGCGGCCTTGATGGTCTCCGGATCGGCAGCGACGGTTTCCTGAAGCGAGGCTCCCAGCCCCAGGGTCGTCAGTTTCGCAGTGAAAGGATCAGCCTCTCCATCATGCACGACCTTCAACCGGCGGTTCGACAGGTCGAAAGACAGCGCCCGAATCTCATCAAAGCCATTCAGGGCCAGGCGAATCATTCGTTCTTCTGACGGACAGTCCATCTTCGGCACGGCATAAACGCTGACCCATTTCCCCGATGCTTCGGAGGAGCTCCCCCTATCGGTATCTGCTTGGGACGTTGCAGCGCAGCCACAGGCGTCTGTGCAGGTTTTGCTCATAATACGACTCCACTTGAACATTATTGGGTTATCATTTAAAACCATATAGTCACTATAAGGTCAATAAAGCGGAAAGAATCCGTTGAGGAGGAGTCTGATGCGCATTGGACAGTTGGCTCGGTCAGTCGGAGTCAATACCCAGACGATCCGCTTCTATGAACAGCAGGGCTTGTTGCCGCCGCCTGATCGGCAGGAAAACGGTTACCGCGCCTATACCGAGAAGCATAGTGAGCGGCTGGCCTTCATCTGTCGCTGTAGAATCCTCGACCTGTCATTGGCTGAGATTCGCGAACTACAGCGCTATCAGGACGACCCTCATCAGCCTTGTGCCGCTGTCAACACCTTGCTTGATGACCACATTTCTCATGTGCGGTCGCAAATAACTGCTCTGCAAGCGCTTGAGAAACAACTCGTTTCGCTGAGAGCGGGTTGTAGCGATGGCCGGGAAGTTGAGGCTTGTGGGGTTCTTGCTGGAATCGGCAAGGGAAGTGCGCATAAGCAGTAGGTTGAAGCATCAACCAGATAATCCGATGGGATCTTAGCTTGCCTCATTGTAATGCAGAGTAAAATCAACCACTAAATCCGAATACCCGTATTTAACTTGCAGAAACGTGCACGGATAAACCGCGTGCACACTTTTCACGGACGCAAAAACCCGAAAACGGCCAGCTACTGGCAGGTAAGGCTATGAAAAATCTACGCTATCAAGGGTGTGAAGCAGTTTTGGACACGGTGGTACGGATGCGGTTTACTACGAATGCAAACTAATAAGCTGTTAAGCACAAGGAAGGCTCATGCACGCAAACATAGCCCGCTACGGAATAATTTTGAACACGGAAAACTTCGAGGAGTGCGTGGCGTTCTATCGAGACCTCTTTGGATTGCGTCAGCTATTCGAGAAAAAGGAGGGTGACTTCAAGCTCACCTGTCTCGAGTACGGGAAGGGCTATTTGATGGTCGAGCAAGGAGGCAAGGCGAAGAATGGCGCTAAGTCACCGACAGAGGGTAGCTTCAAACTGCGCTTTAATGTCGAGGATTTGGAGGAGGCCCTGGCGGAAATAAGGGCATGGGGTATCCAAGCTGAAATCCAGGAAAGTTCTTGGGGCCGGACTATCAACATCAGCGACCCCGATGGCAACAGGGTCGGTGTAAGAGATGAAGCTGGCTTCGTCCATCAGATCAATGCTTAACAAGTCAATTAAGTTCGTTCCCGGCCTGGCGGCCGTCCACCGGACGCCCTAGACGGGCGCCGCTTATCATTGGCGTTAAGTGAGAATGGCCGGTTTATGGAGTTTCTAAAGAGGATATTTAGAAGAAAGGAGCCTGCGAAGTCGGAGGTTGAAATACGCGGTGCTGGACGGCTTTTGTGGGACGGTGAGGAACAATATTGGATCGGTTCCTACAAAGGAATTCGATTGAGTGTGGCGTATGATGGGATTTCTGAGCCGCCAGTGGAATTCTCTGAGTTTATAGATAGATCACTATCTCGCCCTGGCTTTGTTGAAGAAATTGTTACGTCAGCTAAGGAAGAGGCTATAGCCAGGTACCCGAAAGAGCTGCATCACGAGATAGTTAGGTTCGCGGCCAAGGAAATAGTATTTCAGGGCCCCAATTTTATTTTGGTGCAATTCTTCGGGCCTCATGATCACGAGCCATTTTGGTTCTGTGAGCTGCATGGAAATAAGATCTATGTTGGCCGGGACACGTAATCACTTAACAAGTGACTGTGGTGTCAATTCCATAAATTAAGCCATTTCACCCCGCCATGATTCCTGGTTTTTGATCATGGT
>NZ_JBBBNZ010000006.1:0-193043 GCF_037080155.1 Marinobacter sp. C2H3
GGCAGTTAACAGCTTCCCGAAACACCCGCCTCAGCGCTGTGTCCCTCAGAAGTGGTGCGCATTCTACAGCCCCACGGAAAACTGTCAACGCCCCGTTTCCATTTATTTTCCAGGGCTTCGGTTTCCACCTACGCGACTGATCACTCTCTCCTCAACTTGCCGGAAAGGTGATCAATTTCACAGGTTTCAAGCCGTCCTCGGCGTCCGGGGCGGTGACCGGAGCGGCACTAAAGACACCCAGCCGAACCAGTAAACGCGAACGCCAAGCAGCACCAGGGCAATCGCGCCGTAAATCACCATTTCACCGATGTCGCTTCGAGCCTGCCAGATGAAGTGCAACCAGGCCAGACCCAGCGCCGGGTAAATCAACCGATGCAGCGGCTTCCAGCGACGGCCCAGCCGCTTCATCATGCCCTTGGTGGAGGTGATGGCCAATGGCACCATGAGCAGCAACGCGAGAGAGCCGAAGATAATATAGGGGCGCTCGGTAAAGGCTGCCCAAAGATCCTGCCAGCCAATCACGAACTGGAGGAACCCCAGCAGGTGAGCCACGGCGTAGAAAAACGCGAAAAGCCCAAGCATCCGGCGCACCCTGATCCAGCCACTCCATCCGGTCCACCGTGACATTGGCGTCATAAACAGTGTGGCCATCAGGCACTGGAATGCCGCAAGACCCAGCTGTTCAGTCAGGGCTTCTCCAGGGTCCGGCCCAAGGTTCTGGCCAATCACGTCCTGTACCAGCAACCCCAGCGGCACCAGGGCCAAAAAAAACACACCAACGCGGAACGCCGTCAGGGGTACTGCAGCCATCCGGATAACCTCCCTTTCGCCTCAAAAATACTTCTTGAGGTCCATGCCCTTGTACAAGTCAGCAACCTGCTCCCCGTACCCGTTGAACTTCCGGGTTTCAATCCAGTTGGTGGACAGCAAGCCCGAAGGCAGGCGGCGCTCCCGTTTCTGGCTCCACCTGGGGTGATCCACTTCCGGGTTCACGTTGGAGTAAAAGCCGTACTCCTGAGGCGCAATCATATTCCAGCTGGTTTTCGGCTCGGTTTCCTGGAAGCGAATACGCACAATCGACTTGATGCTCTTGAACCCGTACTTCCAGGGCACCACCAGGCGCAGCGGCGCGCCGTTCTGCTTGGGCAGCGCTTTGCCGTAGAGGCCCACCGCCATGAAGCTTAACTCATTCATAGCCTCATCCATTCGAAGGCCCTCGCGGTACGGCCAGTCGATGGTGCTGAAAAATGACCGCTGTCCGCGCATGTGTTTGGGATCACTGAGGGTCTCAAACGCCACATACTTGGCCCGGCTGTTCGGCTCAAAGCGCTTGATGAGGTCCGCAAGGGGGAAGCCGATCCAGGGAATGACCATGGACCAGGCCTCCACACAGCGCAGGCGATAGATGCGCTCCTGGTAGTCGACAGGCTTTACCAGATCCTCGAGGGAGTAGGTGCCCGGCTTGCCGCACTCGCCTTCAACCGTGACCGACCAGGGGTCGACCACCATTTCATCGGCATACTTGGCAGGGTCTTCCTTCCCGGTACCGAACTCGAAGAAGTTGTTGTAGTGGGTGACGTCTTTGAGGGGCGTTTTTGCCTCGTCGGTGGAAAACCGGGGCATGGCGGTATAAGAAAGGGCTTCTCCCTGCACCGGCACCTGTGCCGCAGCGGACCAGCGGGGCAGCACACTCCCGGCAACCGCGGTCGCAGCCAGGCCGGTCATGAACCGACGACGATTGAGAAACACCGATTCGGGGGTAACGTCTGCGTGGCTTAAGGCCCAGGACGGGCGCTTTTTGATGATCATGACGGGCTTCTCCGGTCGTCAGTGCGTAACAGCGTTGACCGGCAATTCCGCCAAAAGTGCCCGGCCCCGGAAAGGGGCCCAGGCGACATCCAGGTCAGGATCGACGGGGCTTGCCTCGAAAGACCGCCCGGACGGGGCCGGACAACGCGTAAGCCAGAAATACAACAAAGAGTACGGTGGCCGGATCGAGCGCGATCACTACGAAGATGAGCACCACCAGCAGGATGGCCGCAAACGGCACCCGGCCACGCAAATCCAGATCTTTGAAGCTTCGATAGAACACGTTGCTGACCATCATGACGCCCGCACCGCCGACCACGAGGACCGTCAGAGCCGTCAGCCAGGTCGCCGGCGCCCACAAGTGGAAGCACCAGACAAGGCCCGCCACACAACCCGCAGCAGAGGGGCTTGGCAACCCGACAAAGAACTTTTTGTCCACAGACCCGATCTGGGTGTTGAAGCGGGCCAGTCGAAGCGCGGCACCCGCCACGTAAATAAACGTGATCGCCCAGCCGAACTTGCCCAACCCGTTGAGCGACCAGAAAAACGCCACCATACCCGGGGCCACGCCGAAGGCCACCATATCCGCAAGGCTGTCGTACTCCTCGCCGAATTTACTCTGGGTATTGGTCATTCTGGCGACGCGCCCATCGAGCCCGTCCAGGATCATGGACACAAACACGGCAATGGCGGCGTTTTCAAAGTGGCCGTTGGCCGCGGACACAATGGCGTAAAACCCGGAGAACAGCGAGGCCGTCGTAAGCGCGTTGGGCAGCAGATAGATGCCGCGGCGGCGAACCGGCGCCCCCTCGACGAGCTCCTCCTCGACCACCTCACCGGAATCGAGCTCCGTATCGCAGGGCTTGTCAGGCGTCGGGCCCGACGTTTCAGCGTCTTTTTTCTCTTCAGTCATTCCAACCTTCCCGGAAAACGTATGGGCGGAGTATAGACGAAAAACGCGGCCACCCGGGCCGCGTTTTCGTGAGCCTGGCCGAAGCCCGGATCAGTTCTTCGCCTTGTCGACGATCTTGTTCGCGGAGATCCACGGCATCATGGAGCGCAGCTTCTCGCCCACGATCTCGATCTCGTGAGCCGCGTTTTCACGGCGGCGAGCGGTCATGGACGGGTAGTTCAGGGCGCCTTCAGAGATGAACATCTTGGCGTATTCGCCGCTCTGGATCCGCTTGAGCGCGTTGCGCATGGCCTCACGGGACTGCTCGTTGATCACCTCCGGGCCGGTCACATACTCACCGTACTCGGCGTTATTGGAGATGGAGTAGTTCATGTTGGCAATGCCGCCCTCGTACATCAGGTCGACGATCAGCTTGAGCTCGTGCAGACACTCGAAGTACGCCATTTCCGGGGCGTAACCGCCTTCCACCAGCGTTTCGAAACCGGCCTTGACCAGCTCAACCGCGCCGCCACACAGAACCGCCTGCTCACCAAACAGATCGGTTTCGGTCTCATCCTTGAACGTGGTTTCGATGATACCGGTACGGCCGCCGCCGATGCCGCTGGCGTAGGACAGCGCCAGGTTCTTGGCGTTGCCAGAGGCGTCCTGGAAGATGGCGATCAGATCCGGAATACCGCCGCCCTTGGTGAACTCGGTGCGCACGGTGTGGCCCGGGGCCTTGGGCGCAATCATGATCACGTCCAGGTCCTTGCGCGGCACGATCTGGTTGTAGTGGATGGCGAAACCGTGGGCGAACGCCAGGGTGGCGCCTTCCTTGAGGTTCGGCTCGATCTCGGCCTTGTACAGCTGGGACTGGTACTCGTCCGGGGTCAACACCATGACCACGTCGGCGCCGGCGACGGCAGAGGCCACGTCGCTGGTCTTCAGGCCGTAGGCTTCAGCCTTGGCGATGGACGCGGAACCCGGGCGCAGGCCCACGGTAACGTCAACGCCGGATTCCTTCAGGTTGCACGCGTGGGCGTGACCCTGGGAGCCAAAGCCCAGGATGGCAACTTTCTTGCCCTGGATGAGGGAGAGATCACAATCTTTATCGTAGTAAACCTGCATAACAACCTCGGTCAGTATCGGTGACCCCTTGGGGTCAGGTTCTAATAAGGATTCAGGGCCCGTCAGAGACTGAGCACTTTTTCGCCCCGGGCAATCCCGGACACACCGCTGCGCACCACTTCCAGCACACCGGCGGTGCCAACGGCCTGAATGAACGCGTTCAGTTTTTCGCTATCGCCGGCCAACTGCACCGTATACACGGAGCTGGTGACGTCGACGATCTGGCCCCGGAAAATGTCCACGGTACGCTTGATCTCGGCCCGCTGCGAGCCGGTGGCCTTGAGCTTGACCAGCATCAGTTCCCGCTCGATGTGGGCGCCCTCGGTCAGGTCCACCAGCTTGACCACCTCGATCAGCTTGTTCAGCTGCTTGGTGATCTGCTCAATGACCTTGTCGGAGCCGGTGGTGGTCACGGTCAGGCGGGACAGGGTCTCGTCTTCGGTCGGCGCCACCGTCAGGGTCTCGATATTGTAGTTGCGCTGCGAGAACAGCCCGACCACGCGGGACAGGGCGCCCGGCTCGTTTTCCAGCAATACAGAAATGATTCGACGCATGATCACACCCTCTCCGTCTTGCTGAGCCACATGTCCTTCATGGACCCCCGGGCGACCTGCATCGGGTACACATGCTCGAACCGGTCAACGTACACGTCAATGAACACCAGCCGGTCTTTCATGGCGAGCGCTTCCTTGAGCTTCGGAATCAGATCTTCCTTGCGGTCAATCCGGATACCGACATGGCCATAGGCTTCCGCCAGTTTGATGAAGTCCGGCAGGGACTCCATGTAAGACTGGGAATGGCGGGACTCGTAGTTCATGTCCTGCCACTGCTTGACCATGCCCAGGGCCTGGTTGTTCAGGTTGACGATTTTCACCGGCAGGTTGTACTGCTTGCAGGTGGACAGCTCCTGGATGTTCATCTGGATACTGCCTTCACCGGTGACGCACAGCACTTCGTCGTCCGGATGGGTCAGTTTGACGCCCATGGCCGCCGGCAGGCCGAAGCCCATGGTGCCGAGACCACCGGAGTTGATCCAGCGATTGGGCTTGTCGAATTTGTAGTACTGCGCCGCGAACATCTGGTGCTGACCCACGTCAGAGGCCACAAACGCCTCACCGTTGGTCAGTTGCCAGAGCGCTTCGATGACTTCCTGCGGCTTGATCACATCGTCGCTGGTCTCGTAGCGCATGCCGTGGAACGCGCGCCACTCATCGATCTGCTTCCACCAGGCCTTGAGCGCATCGGCGTCCGGACGGGTTTTGGTTTCCTTGACCAGCGCCAGCATTTCCTTCAGCACCGCATCCACCGGGCCCACAATGGGCACGTCAGCCTCAATGGTCTTGGAGATGGAGGCCGGATCGATGTCGATGTGCACAATGCGCGCGCCCGGACAGAATTTCTCGGTGGCGTTGGTTACGCGGTCATCAAAGCGGGCACCAACACAGAGAATCAGGTCCGAATGGTGCATCGCCATGTTGGCTTCGTAGGTGCCGTGCATCCCCAGCCAGCCCAAGTGCTGCTTGTCCGTCGCCGGATAACAGCCAATGCCCATCAGGGTATTGGTAATCGGGAACCCCAGGGTACGGGTCAGCTCAGTGAGCTGGGCCGAAGCCTTGCCGAGCACCACACCGCCACCGGCATAGATGATCGGGCGGCGGGCGGCCATCAGCATGTCGACCGCCTTTTTGATCTGGCCGGCATGGCCGCGAACGGCCGGGCTGTAGGAGCGCAGTTTGATTTTCTTGGGGAAGACGTACTCAAAGCGCTCGTTCGGGGTGGTCATGTCCTTGGGAATGTCCACCACCACCGGTCCTGGACGGCCGGTTGAGGCAATGTAGTAGGCCTTGCGGATGATTTCCGGAATGTCTTCTGGACGACGCACGCTGAGATTGTGCTTCACCACCGGTCGGGACACGCCGATCATGTCGGTTTCCTGGAACGCGTCCTCACCGATCAGCGTGCTGGCCACCTGGCCACACAGAACCACCATGGGGATGGAATCCATGAATGCGGTGGCAATACCGGTGATGGTGTTGGTGGCGCCAGGGCCCGACGTCACGAGGACCGTGCCGGGCTTGCCGGTGGCACGGGCATAGCCGTCGGCCATATGGACCGCCGCCTGCTCGTGCCGCACCAGAATGTGTTTGACTTTGTCCTGCCTGAACAGCGCGTCATAGATATGAAGGGCTGCACCACCCGGATAGCCGTACAGGTATTCGATACCTTCGTCCTGAAGGGACCGGATCAGCATGTCGGCGCCAGACAATAACTCCACGATTTTCTACCCTCTTCTTCGAGTGAATGAGCCGGGACGGGCCCGGTTGCCTGGATTCACGGTTTCCCTGCTTCTTGTGAAAGCGGAACCGGCTGCTCCTCCACACCTGCAAAAAAGAGGTTGTCTCCTGGCCAGCCGCCCTCCTGAGGGTTGCGGAGAACGACCAATCAACGGGTTGCACGTAAGCAACAACCAGTGCGCGACCTGGGCGGACGCGCTCAGTGTGGTGATTAACGGGGGATACTTGCTCGGGATTGCCTGCCGTATTTACCCCATTTCAGGCAATCGGTAATTCTGACAGCGCGAGCCGCGCTGTCAATAGTTTCCAGCCGTTTCTGGCAACCGCGGAGACGTCCGGGCTGGCGCCGGAAAATGAGCCCAGTGGTCAGAGTTTGAACCAGGCTGGGGAAATTGCAGACAGCTGTGGCATGATACGGGCAATCAGCGTTGCAGACAGCCGGCTCTGGCTCGGCCCTGCGACGGCGTAGACGTCGCTTGATGGGTGTATCCATGAAAACAAAACTTCTGCTCCTGGCCTTGCTGGCCGCCTCTGTTCCGACCCTCTCCCAGGCCGCCTCCGTGTTCAAGTGGACGGATGAAAACGGCGTCACCCATTTTGGGGATCGTCAGCCGGATGACGGGCGCAAGGCCCAGAAAGTCGATGTGCGCGTCGGTACGGGCGCCGGCAAACCAGCAGCGACGCCCTCACCTCAAGCCAAGGTCGAGGACATGGAAAAAGCGCAGGCTGACCAGGCCAGTACGGCCCGTGAGAAGGCGCAGGAGGAAGCCCGTCAGAAGCTGCGCGCGGCCAACTGCGAAACGGCCAAATCCAATCTCAGCATCATCGACAGCAACGCCCGCATCCGCATGGAAAAGGATGGCGAGATGCGATACCTCACCCCGGAAGAGATCGCAAACCAGAAAGCGACGTTCCAAAAGATTGCCGACGAAAACTGCGGACCGGAAAAGTCCCAGCCCGCAGCCCAGTAATGACGTCGGTGCCTCAGCCTTTGTGGAACACCAGCTTGTGGTCTTCCACGGAGGCGCGGATGGTATCGCCAGGAACAAACTCGCCCATCAGTAGCTTCTGCGCCAGCGGGTTTTCGATGGTCCGCTGGATCGCCCGCTTCAGCGGGCGGGCGCCGTACACCGGGTCGTAGCCCACGTCCGCCAGCAGGGCCATGGCATCGTCGTCCAGCGCCAGGACCATGTCCTGTTCCTTCAGGCGCTTGCCCAGCAGGCCGATCTGAATACTGGCGATGCCGCGAATCTGGTCCGCCGCCAGCGGATGGAACACCACCACTTCGTCCACCCGGTTGATAAACTCCGGACGGAAGTGGGTACCGACCACCTCCATCACCGCCGCCTTCATGGCCTCGTAGTTCTCCTCACCGGATTTCTGCTGGATGATGTCTGACCCAAGGTTGGACGTCATCACGATGACCGTGTTGCGGAAATCCACCGTCCGACCCTGCCCGTCCGTCAACCGGCCGTCTTCCAGCACCTGGAGCAGCACGTTGAACACGTCCGGATGGGCTTTCTCCACCTCATCAAGCAGCAACACCGAATAGGGCCGACGGCGCACCGCCTCGGTCAGATAACCGCCCTCCTCGTAGCCGACGTAGCCCGGAGGCGCACCAATCAGGCGGGCGACGGAGTGCTTCTCCATGAACTCGGACATATCAATGCGCACCATGGCCTCTTCGGTATCGAACAGGAACGAGGCCAGCGCCTTGCACAGCTCGGTCTTACCGACGCCGGTAGGGCCAAGGAACAGGAACGAGCCGTTCGGCCGGTTCGGGTCCGACAGCCCCGCCCGGGACCGACGCACGGCGTTGGCCACCGCCTCGACCGCCTCGTCCTGGCCGATCACCCGGGCGTGCAGCGCTTCTTCCATGCGCATCAGCTTGTCCCGCTCGCCCTCCAGCATCTTCGCCACCGGAATACCGGTCCACTTGGACACCACCTCGGCGATCTCCTCATCCGTGACCCGGTTGCGCAGCAGCTTCATTTCCATCATCTCGGCCTGGCTGGCCATGTCCAACTGACGCTCCAGCTCCGGAATCCGGCCATATTGAAGCTCGGACATTTTGCCCAGGTCACCGGCCCGGCGCGCGTTTTCCAGATCGATGCGGGCCTGTTCGAGCTGGCTCTTGATCTTCTGGGAGCCGTGCAGTGCAGCTTTTTCGGTGTTCCAGACTTCCTCCAGATCGGCGTATTCCCGCTCGACGCGGGTGATCACCTCGCCCAGCTCCTCCAGCCGCTTTTTCGACGCCGCATCCGTTTCCTTCTTCAGCGCTTCCCGCTCGATTTTCAGCTGGATCAGGCGGCGCTCGAGACGGTCCAGGGCTTCGGGCTTGGAGTCCATTTCCATGCGGATCTGGCTGGCCGCCTCGTCCACCAGATCAATGGCCTTGTCCGGCAACTGGCGATCGGCAATGTACCGGTGGGACAGTTTGGCCGCCGCGATGATGGCGCCGTCAGTGACTTCCACGCCGTGGTGCACCTCATAACGCTCCTTGAGGCCACGGAGGATGGCGATGGTGTCCTCTTCACTGGGTTCGCTCACCAGCACCTTCTGGAAGCGACGCTCCAGGGCGGCGTCTTTCTCGATGTGCTCCCGGTATTCGTCCAGGGTGGTGGCGCCCACGCAGTGCAGTTCGCCCCGGGCCAGGGCCGGCTTCAGCATATTGCCAGCGTCCATCGAGCCCTCGGCCTTGCCAGCGCCAACCATGGTGTGAATCTCGTCGATAAACAGGATGATCTGCCCTTCCTGCTTGGCCAGTTCATTGAGCACCGCTTTCAGACGTTCCTCGAACTCGCCCCGGAACTTGGCGCCGGCAATCAGCGAGCCCATGTCCAGGGACAGGACCTTTTTGTCCTTGAGGCCGTCCGGCACTTCGCCGTTGACGATGCGCTGGGCCAGCCCTTCGACAATGGCGGTCTTGCCCACGCCGGGCTCACCAATGAGCACCGGGTTGTTTTTGCGCCGGCGCTGCAGCACCTGGATGGTCCGGCGGATTTCGTCGTCCCGGCCGATCACGGGGTCCAGCTTCCCTTCCGCGGCCCGCTCAGTCAGATCAATGGTGTAGCGGGACAGCGCCTGCCGGTTTTCCTCCGCGCTGGCGTCGTTCACCGCTTCGCCGCCCCGGACCTCGTCAATGGCTTTCTCGAGGGCGGCCTTGTCCACGCCCTGCTCCCGCAAAACGCGCCCAAGGGTGCCCCGGTCTTCCAGGGCCGCCAACAGCAGCAGCTCGCTGGAAATGTACTGGTCCTTGCGCTTCTGGGCCAGGCGGTCGGCGATGTTGAAAAGACGGCCCATATCGTTAGACATGGCCACATCCCCCGCCGAGCCTTTGACCTCCGGCAGGTTGTCGATTTCCCGGGCGATGGCCTGGCGCACCCGGCCGGGCTCGGCGCCGGCCTGCTTCAGCAAGGGCTTGATGGCGTTGCCCTGCTGATCCAGCAGCGCCTGCATCAGGTGCACCGGCTCGATAAAGTTGTGGTCGTTGCCGACGGCCAGCGACTGGGCATCGGCCAGCGCGGATTGCAGTTTGCTCGTCAGTTTGTCGATTCTCATGAAGGCATTTCCCCGATTCGTTCAGCGGAGCTCCGGGTGGCCATCGTGGCCCGCCCGATCCGTTGTAGTCTTAACAGCCAATGTAGGGGCTGGTGACGGGACTTCAAGTTGCGGGGGCCGACAATCGTCAGAAAATTGACGGCCATCAGATTCGGGAAAAGGAAGGGTGGTTCAGCGCGCCCGCCATACCAGGGTTGCCATACGCCCGGTCTGGCCGTCCCGGCGGTAGGAGAAGAAGCGGTCGGCGTCGGTCACGGTGCACTCCCCGCCACCCATGACGCGGGACACCCCGGCCCGTTCCAGCCGGCGCCGGGCCAGCTGATAGATATCGGCCATCAGCCGGCCGGGGCGAGCACCCTCGGCGGTAAACGCGGCCGCGCTGGCCGAATCCACCCGGACGAATGCGTCCCGGACTTCCGGGCCCACCTCGAACTGTTCTGGGCCAATGGCCGGGCCGAGCCAGGCGACAAGGCGGCCCGGCGGGCAACTCATGGAGGCCGCCAGGCGCTCGATCACGCCCTCACACAACCCCCGCCAGCCGGCGTGGGCCGCGCCCACCATCTGGCCATCCTTGTCCGCCAGCACTACCGGCAGGCAATCGGCGGTGAGAATCGCGCAGGCGGTTCCCTGCGTCCGCGAGACGCTGGCGTCCGCCTCCGGCACCCCCGGGGGCGTGGCGTCGAGGTCGACCACGGTGGTGCCGTGCACCTGGCTCAGCCAACCGATTCGCCTGGAATCAAGCCCGGCGGCAGCCGCCAGCCGATGGCGGTTCTCCGCGACGTGGCGCGGATTGTCGCCGACGTGATCCCCCAGGTTCAGGCTCGACCAGACGCCCTCGCTGACCCCACCCGCCCGGGTCGAGCAGCAGGCACGCACCCGGCCACCGGTGGCCTCGGCCAGCGCGTCCGCCCAGATCAACGGCAGATCAGACATCCCGTGCCGCCAGTTCCCGGGCGTGGGTTCGCAACGCCTCCGCCAGCTCGACAAAATCCTCAGGCAGCGGCACCTCCCAGCTCATCACCTCACCGGTTTCCGGGTGCTCCAGCGTCAACTGGCGGGCATGCAGTGCCTGGCGGTGAAACGCCGACAGCACCTCCCGCAACGCCTCGGTGGTGCCTTTGGGCAACCGCAGGCGGCCGCCGTAGGCCGGATCGCCCACCAGCGGGTGGCGAATGTGGGCCATATGCACCCGGATCTGGTGGGTTCGGCCACTTTCGAGCTTACAGCGGACGTGGGTGTGGGCGGCAAACCGCTCCGCCAGCCGGTAGTGGGTAACCGCCGGTTTGCCGGTGCCCACCACGGCCATTTTCTTGCGCTCCTTCGGATGCCGGCCAATAGGAGCATCCACAGTGCCACCGCCAGTCAGGGTGCCGACAATGATGGCGTCGTACTCCCGCCCCATGGTGCGGGTCTGCAACTGATTCACCAGGGAGGTGTGGGCGATCAGGCTGCGGGCCACCACCATGACGCCAGAGGTATCTTTATCCAGCCGGTGAACAATGCCGGCCCGGGGCAGGTTTTCCACCTCCGGAGCGTAGTTCAGAATGGCGTTCACCAGCGTACCTTCGGCGTGGCCGGCGGCGGGGTGCACCACCAGCCCGGGCGGCTTGTTGATCACCAGCAGGTGCTCATCTTCATAGACGATGTCGAGATCAATGGCCTCGGCCTGCCAGCTCACCTGGGCTTCCGGCTCGGCGTCCAGCGTCACCACGTCCCCGAGCATGACTTTGTCCCGTGGCTTGCGGGCTTCGCCGTTCACCGTTAGCCGCCCGTCCCGGATCCAGTGTTGCAGGCGGGAGCGGGAGTGTTCCGGTAGCAGTTCGGCCACGGCCTGGTCCAGCCGGCGGTCGCTCAGTTCGGGCGGGACCACGCAGCGCGCGGTAATTCGGTTTTCCAGTGACATTCAGCCCCCAGGGCGGGTGTGTTACGTTTCGGTCAGGTTGCGGCAATCCGGTAAACACGCCCCTGCACATACAGGCGGTTCCCCGCTACAATGGCCGCTCTCGACATTTTCGACATTATACGGGATTCCGGCATGAGATCAGTTGTCCGTTTGCTGCTGCTGTCCACCTTCGTGGTGATGATCAGCGCCTGCGCCACCAACAGCAAGCAGGAAGAAGTCCTGCCGGAGAAGACGTACTACGACAACGCCCGCAAGGCGATGAACTCGGGCAATTTCAACGAGGCCGAGAAAAACCTCGACTCCCTGGAGACCTACTATCCGTTCGGCCGCTACGCCGAGCAGGCCCAGCTCGATGTCATCTATGCCCGCTACCAGAATCTGGACCTGGAAGGCGCCCGGGCCGCCGCCGACCGCTTCCTGCGGCTAAACCCCCAGAGCGAGCACGCGGACTACGCCCTGTACATGCGCGGCCTGGCGTCCTACAACCTGGACATCGGCCTGGCCGAGCGCTATTTCCCGATTGACGTGGCCGCCCGCAACCCGGGCGAACAGTCCCAGGCGTTCCGGGATTTCAGCGATCTGCTCAACCGCTACCCGGACAGCGCCTACGCCGCCGATGCCCGCCAGCGTATGGTGGCCATCCGTAACCGCATGGCCGAGCTGGAACTGGTGGCGGCACGCTACTACATCAAGCGGGAAGCCTACATGGCCGCCAACAACCGGGCCCGCTATATCCTCGAGAACTACCCAACATCCCCGTCCGTGGAAGAGGCCCTGATCATCATGGCCAATACCTATGACTTCCTGGGCCTGAAAAAAGGCGCCAGCGACGCCATCGCCCTGCTTCGCAAGAACTACCCGAAGAGCGATGCCTTTAACGATCAGGGTGAGTTCGTCGCCGACGTGCTCAAGCAGGAAAACCGATCGCTGACCAATGTGGTGACGTTCGGGTTAATGGGCGACGAGTAAACCCTACTTCCCGCTCTTCCACCCATTGGTAATCGGATACCGGCGGTCCTTGCCAAAGCCCCGCTCGGTGATGCGCACCCCAATCGGCGCTTGCCGGCGCTTGTATTCGTTGATGTCCACAAGCCGCACGGTACGCTCGACGTCCTCCCGATCAAAGCCCTCGGCGATGATGGCCTCGGCGCTGAAGTCCCGCTCCACGTAGAGATTCAGGATCTGGTCCAGCACGTCATAACCGGGCAGGCTGTCTTCGTCCTTCTGGTCAGGCGCCAGCTCCGCAGACGGCGGCCGGGTGATCACCCGCTCGGGAATGGCGGGAGACACCGTATTCCGGTACCGGGCCAGGCGGAACACCAGGGTCTTGGGCACATCCTTCAGCACGTCGAAACCGCCGGCCATGTCGCCGTACAGGGTTGAGTAACCGACGGCCATCTCGCTCTTGTTGCCGGTGGTCAGCACCAGCGAGCCGAACTTGTTGGACAGGGACATCAACAGCACGCCCCGAAGCCGGGCCTGGAGGTTTTCCTCCGTGGTGTCAGGGCGCGTGCCCTCGAACGGGCCCGCCAGGGTGTGCATGAAGGCGTCGTACAGCGGCTCGATGGAGAGCACCTCGTACTGCACACCCAGCAGCGTTGCCTCGGCTTCGGCGTCCTCCAGGCTCATGCTGGAGGTGTAGCGGAACGGCATCATCACCGCCCGGACCCGATCTTTGCCCAAGGCATCCACGGCCACCGCCAGAGTCACCGCCGAGTCGATGCCACCGGAAAGGCCAAGCACCACCGACCGGAAGCCGTTCTTGTTGACGTAATCCCGCACCCCGGTCACCAGCGCCCGGTAAACGTTTGCCTCCAGGGAAGGCTCTTCCGGCAGCGGCTGGGAGATCGGCTGGCAGTGGTGCTCGCAGAGGAAGGTCACCGGGTACAGCCCTTCGGCAAACTGAGGAGCCTCCGCGCACAACCGGCCGGAATGGTCGAACACCATCGAGCCGCCATCGAACACCAGCTCGTCCTGGCCGCCCATCAGGTTCACGTAAACAATGCTGACGCCGTTATCCCGGGCCTTGCGCTCGAGCAACGCCTTACGCCGGTTCTGCTTGCCGATGTCATAGGGCGACGCATTCAGGTTCAGAATCAGCCGGGCACCGGCAGCCGCGCAGTCTTCTACGGGTCCGTCCTTCCAGATGTCCTCACACACGGTGATGCCCACGTTCACGCCCCGAAGGCGCAGCACCAGAGTCTCCGTGCCTTCGGCAAAATATCGCTTCTCATCGAACACCTGATAGTTGGGCGGAAAACGCTTGAAGTAGCGGGCCACCACGGCACCACTCTCAATCACCAGGGCACCGTTATAAAGCAGTCCCCGGTCGCGCAGCGGCGCACCGACCACAATGGCGGCATTCAGGCCGGCCCCGCAAAGCACCTCAACGGCCTCGGCGATGCGCAGGTCCATGCTTGGGCGCAGCAGCAGATCCTCCGGCGGGTAGCCACTCAGACACAGCTCCGGGAACACGACGATGTCCGCCTGGTGCCGCTGCTCGGCCTCGCGGGTGGCGTCAATGACCCGCTGGGTGTTGCCGGGGATGTCTCCCACCAGAAAATCGGACTGGGCCATGACCACGCGCAATTCGTGTCCGGCAGCACTGGCCGGGGCGTTCCCTGAGGACGGCATAAACTGGGCTCCTGTAACTCGTTGCCACGAAAAGGCTATTATAACCGCGGCTGAGGCCGGATTTCTTCTGTAGACCTGCATTCAAGGACGTTATGTTGACCCAACGCCCCACCCTCGCTGACCAGCCCTACGGAGCCCCGGCCCCGAACCTGCAGCAGGCCAAACTGTTCCGGATCTACAACTATTACCGCCTCGTCGTCAGCGCGGTTCTGGTGGCGCTGCTGTTTGTTGATCCCATCACCCTCGACGCCCGTTTTCGCTGGCAGGATTACTACCAGTCCGGCGTTATCACCTACCTGGCGCTGAACGGGTTCATTGCGCTGATCCTGCTTGCCGGCTTTCGTCCCAGCCAGCGGCACATTGCCCTGTCCATTGCACTGGACATTGTTGTGATGCACGCGCTGCTGCTGACCAGCACCGGCATCACCAACGGCCTGGCCAACCTGGTGATCGTCTCGGTAGCCGCCGGCAACATTCTCACCCCCAGCCGAATGGGCACGTTTTACGCGGCCCTCGCGGCCATCTGCTCTCTGGGCATTTCGGCCTGGGCGGCCCTGGCGGTGGATGGCCACGCCGACGACATTGTCCGCGCAGGCTCCCTCGGCATTCTGTATTTCGCGGCCGCATTTGTGCTCCAGAACATTTCCCGCCGGATGATACGGAGCGAAGCCCTTGCCTCCAGCCGGGCCCGAAGCCTCGCGGAGCTCGAGCAGATCAACCGCCAGATCATCCAGCGCATGCGCACCGGCATTCTGGTGCTGGACCGGTTTGGCCAAGTGCGGCTCGCCAACGCAGCCGCCGAAGAGCTTCTGGTTGGAACGGCCGCGGTACAGGCACAGACGCCCCAGCCCGCCCTGGTGTTGCCAAAACCTCTTCGCCAGGGACTCGACGCCTGGCTTCGGGACCCGCGCCGGCGCCTGGAGTCGTTCCAGCCGACGCCCGCCTCCCCGCCCCTTCAGGCAAACTTTACCCGCCTGGATCAGGAGCGGGGGGATCTGGTGCTGGTTTTCCTCGAAGACATGAGCAAGGTGACCCAGCAGGCCCAGCAGATGAAACTCGCCTCCCTGGGCCGGTTAACCGCCGGTATCGCCCATGAGATCCGCAACCCTCTCGGAGCGATCAGCCATGCCGCCCAATTGATGGAAGAGTCCCCAAGCCTGGACGACGGGGATCGCCGAATGCTGGACATCATCCGCCGCCACTCCCGCCGGGTAAACGGCATCATCGAGAACGTACTGGACCTGTCCCGTCGCCGAACCGCTAACGCCGAACTGGTGGACATTCCCGTCTGGCTGCAGGAATTCCGGAGGGACTACCTGCAGACCCAGGATGACCATACGGCGCCGGCGACCATCGACCTGCAAATTGACGCGGACACTCCAGCGGCACGTTTTGACAAGAGCCAGATCGAGCAGGTGCTGGTGAACCTGTGTGACAATGGACTTCGCTACAGCCAGCAACAGACCGGCCAGCGCTGGATCGAGCTGGCGACCGGCCCGACGGAAGACCGGCAGCGGGCCTACCTGGATATCCGCGATGCGGGCCCGGGCATCACCGGCGCCGACCGCGCCGCGATCTTCGAGCCGTTTTTCACTACCGACAAAAGCGGCACCGGACTCGGCCTTTATCTGGCCCGGGAACTGTGCGAGGCTAATCAGGCGCATCTGTCGCTGGTGGACGACGGGCAACCCGGGTGCCGTTTTCGCATAACCTTCGCCCACCCCGGGCGGATGATCTGAATCACCGAAGCGCCAGGGCACAGGCCCCAGACTGACACGGACACGACACCCGACCATGACCGAACACACCGTACTGATCGTCGACGACGAGCCGGACATCCGGGACCTCCTGGACATCACCCTGACCCGCATGGGCATCACCACCCACACCGCCGAGAACCTGGCCCAGGCCCGCGCCCTGCTGGAACGGCACCGCCCCCACCTGTGCCTGACCGACATGAACCTGCCGGACGGCAATGGCATTGAGCTGGTGGCCTGGATCCAGCAACACCTGCCGTCCACGCCGGTGGCGGTGATCACCGCCTACGGCAACATGGAAACCGCCATTGAATCGCTGAAAGCCGGCGCCTTCGATTTCGTCTCCAAACCGGTCGAATTGCCGCGTTTAAGGGAGCTGATCCAGACCGCTCTGCGACTGTCCGAGCCCGGCCCATCCACGGCGATCGAGCCGGATGAACAGGGCCTCCTGCTGGGCAATTCGCCGCAGATCCGCAAGCTGCGCAACCAGACCCGCAAACTCGCCCGCAGCCAGGCACCGGTGTTCATCAGCGGCGAGTCCGGCAGCGGCAAGGAGCTGGTGGCCCGCATGATTCACCTGCAGGGGCCCCGCCGGGATGGGCCGTTTGTGGCGGTCAACTGCGGTGCGATTCCCTCCGAGCTGATGGAGAGCGAATTCTTCGGCCATAAGAAAGGCAGCTTCACCGGCGCCGTGGAAAACAAGGCCGGCCTGTTCCGTTCCGCCGACGGGGGCACGCTCTTCCTGGATGAAGTCGCAGATTTGCCCCTGGCAATGCAGGTGAAACTGCTGCGGGCCATTCAGGAAAAAGCCGTGCGCCCGGTGGGCGACACCCAGGAGATTCCGGTGGACATCCGCGTGCTCAGCGCTACCCACAAGAACCTGCCGGAACTCGTGGCCCAGGGCCAGTTCCGCCAGGATCTGTTTTATCGCATCAACGTGATCGAACTGTCCGTACCGCCCCTGCGGGACCGGGCCGACGACATCCCACTGCTGGCTAACCACATCCTCCGGCGCATGGCGGACGAGTACGACTGCGACCCGGCCACCCTCACGCCCGCAGCAATCGCTGAATTGCAGCGCTATCGGTTCCCGGGGAACGTCCGTGAACTGGAAAATATTCTGGAGCGGGCGTTTACCCTGTGCGACGAAGACCGCATCGACGCCGGCGATCTGAGCCTCGGCTCCGCCCCCGGCCCCTCCTTGACCCAGCAGATCGCCGCCAGCGACCCGGACGGCGGTGCCAGCGCGGCCCATGTGCCCGAGGGTGAAATCGACCTGGAAGGGTATCTCGAAGCGATTGAACGCCAGGCGATTGAAAAGGCGTTGGAGGCGACCCGCTGGAACAAGACGGCCGCGGCAAAACGGCTGGGGATCAGTTTTCGGGCATTACGGTATCGGTTGAAGAAGCTGGGAATGGAGTAAGTTGTTGGGTAGTCGAAATGAGGGGGAGGTCCGGAACGATATAATCGCCATGATGTAAACTCGTTTATCGATGGCAGGATGCCATCGCAAGAACACCGATGATAAGGAAATCGCTATGCTTTCAACTCGGCGTCACGCTGGCTTTACACTCATTGAACTGGTTGTCATGCTGGCTATTTTGGCCATCACCGCAGCCTTCGCGTCAAACAGCTGGGGGCGCTTCATTGAGCGGTCGACCCAGCGCACGGTGATCAACGATCTACACACTGTCTTCGCTTACGCCCGCTGGTCAGCGGCAAGCCGGCGTTCTCTGATCACCGTTTGCCCGTTATCAACGAACAACACCTGTGTTGACGACTGGAATCGGCCTATTTCCGTCTTTGTGGACGAAAATCGCGACAAACAACCGGACCAAAGCCCGCTACGCACATTCGCACCGGAGCTTGGCGCATTCAAGCTGCACAGTCGGACAGCGGGAAGAGGCTACTTCCGATTCGACGAACGAGGAATGATCAGCGGCTCCATGGGAAGCCTGGTACTGTGCCCCGCGAACTTCATGCACAGTACGATGTCCTACATGCCGATCAACATCGTCGGGCGATTCAGAGTCGAGCAAGATGACGACGGAGATGGGATGATCTCGCTCAGTTGGGGTGGCAAGGTTACCTGTCCCTGAGCTACAAGGTAACGGCCCGAAGACAGCGCTCACTTCGGGCACTTTTCTCTACTCATCCCAAGTAGTTTCTCCGGCACCAAAGCCGCCACTGTTGTCGCGATCCCACCGCCGGATACCAGTCGAGTCGAGCTCTAACATGCCGTCTCCGGCCTGCAGGCCAATGGGCGTCGCACGAAGCGTATAAGACACCGCATCGGCGGACTCGATCGTCAGGCTGTAAAACGGGTTGCCCCCATCAAGCGGAACCGAGTCTCCGAAGATGGCCGGCGCCCCCGTGTCGGCACCCCCGCTTGCCGCGCCGGCATAGGTATTCTGGCCGGCGTAGTAGCGCTCCATCGCTGCCGAAAACTCCATGAGCGCACCCTGGGCATCGGCGCGCCGGGTGCGCTCAACGTACTGCTGATAGCTGGGATACGCAAATGCGGCAATCACCCCAACAATCGCAACAACGATCAGCAGTTCGATCAGTGTGAAGCCTCGGATTTCGGCGTCTTTCATTCGCAACGGATTAGTCCTCATACCAATAGGTTTCGACCACACCTTTCAACGTATCGATGGCCCGGCATTCGGTGCCCACACATACAACATCGGTATCGTCGACACGCATCCGCTGCGGATTTGCTGGCAAACCTGCGGTGTTCAGCTCTACCGGCCGATCATCCTTGGTTAGCTCGTCCGCTGGTTTGTTGTCTGCAGTGTAGTAATTCCGCACCGCACGCCCATCCAGTACCGAGAGATGGTAAAGCCGGGAGGTTCCCGTCGAAGGAACACACGGGTTAGTACTGGGCTTCGGCTCATAGGTGGTAATAAACACCTCGCTGTTTACCGTCGTGCTCGTTGAAAGCACCTTCTCGCCGGCATTAGTCAAGCGAATGTACCAGCCATCACTCGCACCCAACGACTCCGCAGCGGCCGTTCTCTCCGACGCGTTACCTTGTTGGATCAGGTTATCCGTCGCGTCGTAGAGATCGGACTCGGTAATGGTCTTGTAACTCACCACCGGATTGTCTGGATCGGTAAGGTCCAGCGGCGCCGAACTGACCGATGCGATCTTCAGCATGTACATTCTATCGTTTGTTGCCGTGCTCAGCGGGTGCGCCTGGTAGCCGGACCCGATGATCAGCCCGAGGTAGCGAGCGCCGCCAATCTTGATACCAAACAGGTCTGGCGAGTGATAGAAGCGGCGTGCACCGCCCGCCGTGCCATCCGACGCCAGGTTGGCAATTCGACCGCCGGTCGCAAGCTCTGTGGCCTTGTTGGTATTGGTAATATCAAATCGGAAGATCTGCCCGCCCATGTCACCAACATAGATCTGATCAGCCAGGCCATCGCCGTTCACGTCCAAGACCTTGGGCGATGCCGGAATACTGTATTTCAGATCCGCCAGCTCAAGGTTGGCTCCGCTGCCAGTCGGGCCGGCCCACCACAGCAAGGCGCCGGTAGACGCATCAATGATATAAACGGCGCGCCCCTGATCATCGGCCGTTCTCACGGTGGCCGTGTCCTGATCCGGATCGTATCCTCCCCCGACAATCAGAGCCTCATAAAGCTTGTTGTTGATATTCACCTTTGTTTTTACCGGTTTGGACCAGGTCTGCCCCATCTCCTTGTATGCGGTGCCTGCAACGCCGCCGGTAATCGACCAGAGTAATTTCGGCGCAGAACGGTCCGTTACGTCGAGGGCGTAATAACCCTTTCCACCCCGACGCATCCCGGAGTAAATGTAGGCAAAATCCCCGTCAGCGCCGACGATCTTGTTGTCAAAATTATCGTCGTGGACCCAGCTAATCACCGTGCCATCCATGCCGTACACCTTGGATGACGTTTCCGTGCTGTTCATGAGCGCCGGCTGATTTTTAAGTAGCTGCTTCGGAATGAATGAAAAATAGGCTTTGCCCGTAGCGCCATTTACGGCGTGGATGTATCCCTGATTATCACCGTAGTAAATCGTTACGTCCTGAGAGGTCGTCGTCGGATCATAGATAATCAGATGCGGAACTGAGTGCAACGGGTCAGCCAAGAACTTGCGAGCGTCAGTTGTACTACCGTCACCGTCCTGATCGTTCACGTCCACACCTCGGGTCCATTTGATCAGCTTCGCG
Source organism: Marinobacter sp. C2H3 (assembly GCF_037080155.1). Lineage (NCBI taxonomy): Bacteria > Pseudomonadati > Pseudomonadota > Gammaproteobacteria > Pseudomonadales > Marinobacteraceae > Marinobacter > Marinobacter sp. C2H3. The sequence goes on from NZ_JBBBNZ010000006.1 coordinate 20,180, forward strand.
AGGTCAGCAGATGACATGCTGGCGTTCCCAAATGCGGCTCCCGTGAGGTTAGCGTTCGCCGTTGAAACCTGATTTCCCGCCTTGGACAGATCGTTGGTGTTCGTCGCCAGATTGGAATACACCTTTCGGTTAGCGGTCACGTCCGGCAACTGAGACGCGGCGCCTCCCTGGTCAACCTGTTTCCCGTCCGCTTGAGGGCTCCACCAACTGCGAGCCGTGTCCTTGAAAAATCCTGTTGTCGGATCAATCGCGGCATTACCGTTCACATCAACGATGACCGCTTTGGAGTCGCCTGTCGTCGCGTCCGTCTGAATATCGAGCTTGTAGCGCTTTAGGTTACCGTTCCATATGGCGCCTTTAGCGGGCTGGAACAGTGCATAGTAAAGCTCGTCGAGGTGGTTAAGCCGGTCGAACGTATTGACGGCAATACCCGGAGCAACATAGGTCGTCGATTGCGCCCTCACGTCGAGATAAAAATCTGAAAACGCTTTCGTCAGCGTTGCGGCATCATCGGCGAGATAGTACTTGCCATTGCCCGCCTTTGCCGTATCAGAAAGAAGCTGCTGCTGGCTGGCAAAACCTACCGTGTTGGTGAATACGAACTGATCGCCCGCCTTATCCGAGTTGATGTCTTTAGTCGCCAGGAAACCGGCCACTTCGTCCAGACAACTGTTGTTGCTGTCGTTGCTGTCCTGGGTCCCGCACCGTTGGCCAATGTAATTGCCAATCGACGCATCGGTGTTGTCGGCAGTGGGCTCACCATCCGTCAAAAAAATTACGTGGTTTTTCTGGCACTCATAGTTGACCGGCGATTTGTAAGTATTCGCATTGGACAAGGCGGCGCTTATTGGCGCGTCATCATAGCCAACCGCATCTCCCCTGAAGTATCGAGCAGCCTCTGTGAGGGTCTCAGAGAGCGGTGTATTACCGATAGGAGCGAGAGAATTAACCAGATCCTTCAGCGTCGAACGGTTGCTCTCGACCGGAACCGGTGTCGACATCACGTGACCGCCGGACTCCGTCACATCGTAGTAGTAGCACTGGTTGTTATACCAATAGCAGGCTTTATCCACGTTGAATGACATCAGACCAACGTTAACGTCTTTCATATTATCGATCAGTTGGTTCGTGACCTCCTGAACGACCTGCATGCGAGTTTTACCCGTGTCGCCCACCGAGCTGTCCATACTGCCCGAATTGTCGATGATAAACATGATGTTCGGCTTAACCACCGACGATGCGTTCTGAGTAAAGAATATTTCCGTATCGTCAGCCAGGGCGGGCTGAGTTATCAAAGAAAGGACGCACAGAATGAACGTGGATCCTACGGTTTTGAGCTTCAACGGACGATTCATTTGACGCCCTCCTCATCTAAGGTCACCCCAAGAAATGACACCCGATAAGCCATATTGTTGGTGTGACTGATGTGAATCACGCCGGGGAATCCACTGAACCTTTCAATCTCTTCCTTCGTCGCGGGCTTATGCCCAATTTCAACGACGAGATCCCCGGAGGGTAGTATCGATGGCGCTGGGCATTGAGGGCAGGCCTTAGCGACAATTTGAACCACGCGCCCGGAAGCGTCTGTTACAAGCCGGACTGATGCCGCTTCCACGGCCTCGTAAGGCGAATCGATAATTCGTCCTGAGGGCTCTTTCGCCGATGCTGTACCGATACCGAAAAGCCCCAGTAACGCCACGATGCACACCGCTGCGGTAGGTAATCTGGAAAACGCATGTTTTTTACCCATCTCTCGATTCCTCCGGAATCTGATACCCGAATCAGTAGTACTCGATGCCTTTGAAGACGCGAGCTTCAGCCCCCGTATTCGCCATTGAGGCTTCTCCAATCAACTCGTAACGGTACCCTTTGAGTTGGCTGGAGCTCTCGTTAGCGTCCATGGAGCTACCGCTCGTAATAATAATTTCTCCGAGATATCGCGCCTGATAACTGCCCGTTATCTTGTTGGTCGAGTCCAGCGTGTTGACCGTCACCTTGTCACTTTTTTCAGTGGCGCTCTGCATGGACTCTCTCAGTATGCTCAAGTCATTGTTATAGAGTTGATTCGTCAGTGCTCGCACATTGCTCTCAGCGGCCTGAAACACCCGGTTGGAGTTCTGCGAATTTACGGCCATACGCTCCTGCATCACCGATGTATTCATCCCCGCAACCCCGATAAGGGTCAGTACGAGCAGAATGATCAGACTGATGATCAGGGCGGCCCCATGCTGATCTGAAGGCTTGGAGCTATCGTTAAACATGGTCATTATCGGACGCCTCATAACCGTATTAATCCCGGTTTCGCAACATGACAGTGGATATGAACGTTCTGCGAAGGCGATCGTCATTGGGATGAGTGACCGACGATGCTCCTCCAGCGGACGCCCCGACAATCGTTTCACCCGGCAGGTCATACGAGGCGGCATCGTCGGAACGGAGAGCCTCATTCGCATCACTCACCAGCAATCCAACCCTCAAGGCCACAACCCGCTTCATGTCACCGACATTATCAGCAGTGACGTAGCGAATATTGTTGGTGGAGAGCAGTTCGCCATATTCCACCTGAAGACTCTCGACCCCCTCAACGATTTCATCCACCTGGAAAGAGGGCGTGGCATTGTTTAAAAGGTTGTTCGTCGCCCGATACAACGCAAATATGTCGTTGCCCTGATCATCATTGCGGCCAGTATCGGCCACAAAATAGACGGTCGCCGAGAAACGCATGATTCTGGCTGAGCCGGTGTAAGCCTGGCTCAACCGGTTATCGGTATTGACGTTGTTCGCGTGGGCCCATGTGTTGGAACTCGGCTGACTGGAAATCCGGAACAGATCGGCCGCCTCACAGTCCGAAATCAGAACGAGATCGTTTTGGGCAAACAGGTTCACATCGGGGCCGCCAACCTGAATATTGGCATTGTCCGCGTTCATATTACCCGTCAGCTCAACCTCCACAGACTCTCCACGCTGAACGGCAAGAACGTCGCTACCAATGCGTGCCCGAGACTCAATCGACGTGCCATCAAATTCCGTACCGTCTGCCCAGCTTGAGGAAGTCACTTCCCATCCACGCAGAGTTGATTCAAAAAAATCGGAGGTCGGCGGGTTTTCCGCGATCACATTCAACGTCACGTCCGCAGGGTCCGCACACCCCTGAAAACCGACCATTCGAAGGTCTCGGGCCATGATGTCTGCACCAATGCGACCCGCCTCCTGAACCCTCGCTAACGATGTGGCGATACGGGAGGTGCGACTGGAGTCCATATACACCGTAAAGATACCCAGTATCAGCGTCGCGCTCAGCGCCAATGCGACCATGAGCTCGATAAGGGACAACCCGCTTTGATCCACCCGCCGATCCACTCGGCATCCTTTGCATCGGCTAATTTGCATTATCCACCTCACAACGCGAACCGAACGGTGTAGGAGTTATCGCCAGCGATTGACTCGCCGGAGTCCCCACCCCGGCTGGCCTCATCCCATTGAACGGTGATGGTATAAATTCCCGTGGTGGCGTCATAGGTGATTGCGCCAACGCCACCTGGAACCATAGCCAAGTCCGAACCCGTTCCCTGAACCTCCCGGGCCCACTCAATCTGGTCAACTGACACCTGGTCCGCTGCTGTACAACCCGTCGATGCCGATGCGCACGAAGGCACCGATAACGAGGTCAGGTCCGCCGTTGAAAAATCCCCATACGAGCCATTGAGTGCTTCGGCACGGTTTGCACGCATCCGGTCCGCCATGTCATAGGCCAGAATTGTCGCCTGGGTTCGAAGATAGGCACCCTGGTTGTTCCGCATGCCCTCAAACAGCAGCCCAGCCAGACCCAGCAAACCAACGGCCAAAATGAACATCGTCACGAGGATTTCGATCAATGTGAACCCTTTCGCGAGATGCCCGCTTCCCGGAAGCGACTTCCTTCTTTGGACAGACTTCACCAGACCTTGCATCGTCAAATCGCCTTTAAGGACACGTAACATCGTTGCCTTTGTCGTTATTCACGACGCCAGCCGTACCACCGGTATCCCGAGCGAGTCGGGTCTGCCCGGAGATATTGATAACAACCGCTTTAGCCTCTGACGCGCCGCGACTGTCACAGACAGTCAACGTGCCGGCCGCCGCACCCGTCGCCGAGGGGATCGGGAAGCCGTTGCTGGCGAACTGCGCGTACCCGCCACCGTCACTGGTCAAACCGGAAATACGAAGGGTGTTCCCGCCGGAGAGAGGCCCGCTAACTTTCAGCAAACGGTCTGTACCCGCATCAACAACCCGGTCGCCGTCAATGTCCCGAAACACAATCCACCCTTGCTCCCAGGAACTGCTCCCGCTACACGACGCGCTGTCGCTGGAGGAACAAACCGTGATCACGCCAGCATCGAGCTTCGAGGCCTCACTGCGGGCATACGCCACAAGGCTCGAAACATCATTGACCTGGGAGGTCAACCGATTGTTCAGGACGGTTTGCTCGAACGATGGCAGAGCATACGAGGCGACGATCGCGAGAACGATGATCGTCACGAGAAGCTCAATCATTGTGAAACCCGCATGGCGCCGTTTTGCAGGCATGCGTCACCCCTCTTTCTAAACCTCTTGTCATCTTAGAGAGGCGGTGCAGGGTGCGCTATGGGCTGTCGATAAGCGGTAATCTGAGGCGGATAAGCGGTGGTGAGCCCTATAAACCCGTGAAGCGGTGCACACTATGGACCGTAAAAAGGCAAAACAGGCGCTTTGTAACGGTATCGCGGGCCTCAGCTCAAACGCGTTGGGTCAGGACACATTCACCGCATCAATCCGAAGCTCCTTGGGCATGGAGAACACAATATTCTCCTCCCGGCCGGGCACTTCCTGCGGCGTCTGGCCACCGAGTTCCCGCAAGCGGGCGATCACGTCGTTAACCAGGACTTCGGGGGCGGAGGCCCCGGCGGTGACACCGACGGACTGTTTACCCTCGAGCCAGGCGGGATCAATCTGCGCGGCGTTGTCGATCAGGTGCGCGGGGGTACCCATGCGTTCGGACAGCTCCCGAAGGCGGTTGGAGTTGGAGCTGTTGGGGGAGCCGACCACCAGCATCAGGTCACAGCCGTCCGCCAGCTGCTTGACCGCGTCCTGGCGGTTCTGGGTGGCGTAGCAGATATCGTCCTTGCGGGGGCCCTGAATGTTGGGGAACCGGGCCCGCAGGGCGTCGATCACCCGGGCGGTGTCGTCCATGGAGAGGGTCGTCTGGGTGACGTAGGAGAGCCGATCGGGGTCGGTCACCGCGAGGGTCTCAACGTCCTGCTCATTTTCCACCAGGTAGATGTTGCCCCCGTTGCTGCGGTCGTACTGGCCCATGGTGCCTTCCACTTCCGGGTGGCCGTGGTGGCCGATCAGCACGCACTCCCGGCCGTCCCGGCTGTAGCGCATCACTTCCAGGTGCACCTTGGTGACCAGCGGGCAGGTGGCGTCAAACACTTTCAGGCCGCGGCGGGCCGCTTCCTGTTGCACCGCCTGGGAGACCCCGTGGGCGCTGAAAATTACCAGGGTGTCGTCCGGCACTTCGTCCAGCTCGTCCACGAACACTGCGCCACGGGCCCGGAGGTCGTCCACCACGAACTTGTTGTGGACCACTTCGTGGCGCACGTAGATCGGCGCCCCGAACACCTCCAGGGCACGGTTGACGATTTCTATGGCGCGGTCCACGCCGGCGCAGAAGCCACGGGGGTTGGCGAGCAGGATGTTCATATCAGTGTGCGGTTCCTACCGGTTCGACGTCGAGAATTTCCACCTCAAATTCCAGTGTACGCCCCGCCAGCGGATGGTTGAAGTCCACCTCCACCTCGTCCCCTTCCACGCGGCTGACCACGCCAGGCAGTTCCTGCTGGCGCGCGTCGGCGAACGACACCACCACGCCCGGCTCCAGCACCATGTCGGCGCTGAACTCGTGGCGCTTGAAGGTCTGCAGGTTGTTGGGGTTGTGCTGGCCAAAGCCCCGCTCCGGCGGCACTTCGTACGTCTTGCGGTCACCCGCGACCATGCCCATCAGGTAGGCCTCAAAATTCTCCGGCAGGTTGTCGTCGCCGATGTCCAGGGTGGCCGGGGCTTTGTCGAAGGTGGAATCCACGGTCTCGCCGCCCTGGATCTTCAGGGCGAAATGCAGGGTCACGCGGGTGCCCTTGTCCACAGGAAGCTCTTTCATGGCGTTACTCGTCGCGTTGGGCATCCCCGCCTTTACCGGCGGGTTTGCGGAACATGTCCAGAATCATCAGGCCGGCACCGAGGGTGATCGCGGTGTCCGCCAGGTTGAAGGCCGGGTAATTCCACTGGCGCCAGTACAGGTGCAGGAAATCGACCACATAGCCATGTACGACGCGATCGTACACGTTGCCCAGTGCGCCACCGAGAATCAGCGCGATGGCGATGGCCGTCAGGGTCTCATCGGCCTTGAGACGGCGCATCCAGACGATCAGGGCAACGCTCACCCCGAGCGCGAGCACCACAAAGAACCAGCGCTGCCAGCCTTCCGCATCGGCGAGAAAACTGAACGCCGCGCCGGTGTTGTGCAGCAGCGTCAGGTTGAACATGGGCATCACCGGCACCGGGTCGGCATAGGTGAGGCTGGCGCTGGCCAGCGCCTTGGTGCCCAGGTCCAGGGCCAGCACCAGCGCCGCCAGCCAGAGCCAGCGGAGCATGGAACCGGGGGTCTTGGCGCTCATGGCGGCCTCCATCAGGCGAACGACCGGGCTTCGCCGGCGCCGTCGACGTTGGTCACGCAGCGCCCGCACAGGTCCGGGAAACGGGTGTCGGTGCCAACGTCTTCCCGATGGTGCCAGCAGCGCTCACACTTGGCGTAGGCCGTCGGCCGCACCTGTACCATCAGGCCTTCAAGGCCGGTGGATTCCGCACCAGAGGCCTCAGAGACCGGCCGCACCGTGGCCTCGGAGGTGATCAGCACGAACCGCAGCTCCTCGCCCAGGGCCGTAAGGCGCGCGGCCATGTCACCCTCGCAGTACAGCGTTACCTCGGCGCTCAGGGAACCCTTGATCTCGCCCCGTCCCCGGGCCGCTTCCAGGCACTTGTTCACCGCCTCTTTAACGTCCTGAATGTCCTGCCAGAAATCCGCACCCAAATCGGCGTCCGCCGGCAGGCGGCTCAAGCCCTCGTACCAGGTCTCGTAGAACACCGTATCGCCCCTCTCCCCGGGCAAGTGCTGCCAGATCTCGTCGGCAGTAAAGCTCAGGATCGGCGCGACCCAGCGCACCAGCGCTTCCGCCACATGGAACAGCGCGGTCTGGCAGGAACGCCGCGCCAGGCTGTCGGCCTGGGTGGTGTACTGCCGATCCTTGATGATGTCCAGATAAAACCCGCCCAGCGTTGCTTCGCAGAAGTTGTACACCTTCTGGTAGATGCGCAGGAACGCGTAGTTCTGGTAATCCTCGTTCAGCTCGTCCTGCAGTTCCAGGGCCTTGTGCACCATCCAGCGGTCCAGGGCGATCATGTCGTCCGGCGCCACCGTGTGCTGAGCCGGGTCGAAGCCCGTCAAGTTGCTCAGCAGGAAGCGCGCGGTGTTGCGGATGCGGCGGTAGCCGTCCGCGGTCTGGCGCAGGATGTCCTTGGAGACGGTCATCTCACCGCTGTAGTCGGTGGCGGCCACCCAAAGGCGCAGGATGTCGGCACCCAGTTCGTTCATGACCTCCTGGGGCGCAATCACATTGCCCAGGGATTTGGACATCTTGCGGCCGTTGCCATCCACGGTGAAGCCGTGGGTCAGCACCTGGCGATAAGGCGCCACGCCATTCATGGCGATGGAGGTTTTCAGGGACGACTGGAACCAGCCACGGTGCTGATCCGAGCCTTCCAGATACATGTCCGCCGGGAACTGGCCCAGCTCGTCCCGTACCCGCAGCACCGAATCGTGGGTGACGCCGGAATCAAACCAGACGTCCAGGGTATCGAGCACTTTCTCATACTGGTCGGCGTCGTCGCCGATCAGTTCCCGGGCATCGATCTCGTACCAGGCGTCAATGCCGTCCACTTCGATGGCGGCAGCGACCTTGCCGATCAGCGCCTGGGTGTCCGGATGCAGCGCCTGGGTTTCCTTGTGCACGAACAGGGTGATTGGGACGCCCCAAGTACGCTGGCGGGAAATACACCAGTCCGGGCTCTGCTCAAACATGGCCTCGATGCGGTTCTGCCCCCAGGTCGGCACCCAGCGCACGCCCTTGATGGCCTCCAGGGCATCGGCCCGGAGATTGTGCTTGTCCATGCTGATAAACCACTGGGGCGTCGCCCGGTAAATCAGCGGGGTCTTGGTGCGCCAGCAGTGGGGGTAGCTGTGCTGGAAGGTCTGTGAACGCACCAGTTTGCCTTCCCGGGTCAGCGCCGCGCACACCGGCTCATCGGCTTTATACACGTGCACCCCGGCGAACTCCCCGGCGGCCTCGGTGTAGGTGCCATCGGCTTTCACGAGGTTGAGGGTGCCAATGCCGTACTCGCGGCCCACCTCGAAGTCTTCCATGCCGTGGTCCGGGGCCGTGTGCACGGCACCGGTACCGGCGTCCGTGGAGACGTGGTCGCCCAGAATCACCGGCACCTGCTTGTCGTACACCGGATGCTTCAGTAATTGGTGTTCGAGGGCGGCGCCCCGGACGGTGCCAAGCACCTCGTGGCCGGTCACATCCCAGCGCGCCAGAATCTCATCCAGCATATCCAGGGACAGCACCATCCGCTCCGGGCCCTGCCCCACATCCAGCTGCACCAGCGCGTATTCCAGGTCCGCCCCGAGGGACACCGCCTGGTTCGCCGGAATGGTCCAGGGGTTGGTGGTCCAGATCACCACGGACACATCGCCCTCGCCCCGGTCGGTGCCGAAGGCCGCCAGCACCGCCGACGGATCCACGGCCGTAAAACGCACGTCGATCTGGGTGGAGGTCTTGTCCTGATATTCCACTTCCGCCTCGGCCAGCGCCGACTGGCCCACCACGCTCCAGTACACCGGCTTGTAGCCCCGCACCAGATGGCCCTTGGCGATGATCTTGCCCAGGGCGCGGACAATGCCCGCTTCCACCTTCGGGTCCATCGTCAGGTAGGGCTTGTCCCAATCGCCCATGACACCCAGGCGGATAAAGTCAGCCTTCTGCCCGGCGATCTGCTTGGTGGCGTAATCCCGGCAGGCCTGACGGAAGGTTTTGTAATCCACCTTCACGCCCGCCTTGCCGATTTCCTGTTCCACCTTGTGTTCAATAGGCAGGCCGTGGCAGTCCCAGCCGGGTACATAGGGCGCGTCATAGCCCATGAAGCTGCGGGACTTGACGATCATGTCCTTGAGAATCTTGTTGACCGCGTGACCGATATGAATGCTGCCGTTCGCGTACGGGGGGCCATCGTGCAGGATGAACTTGTCCCGGCCCTGGCGCTTCTGGCGCAGCGTGCCGTAGACGTCGAGGTCCTGCCAGCGCTGGAGCATCTCCGGCTCGCGCTTGGCCAGGTTACCACGCATGGGAAACGCGGTTTCCGGCAGGTTCAGGGTATGCTTGTAGTCGCTCATGGTGTCAGCTGCGCACTCTTTCGGTCTGGGTTGTATCGGTTAGGCCGGACCGGTTTTCACCGGTCCCGATCAGTCGTTCTGGGCCCGGAGCCAGGCCCGGGCCTCATCCTGATCACGGGCAATCTGGTCTTTCAGGGCATCGATGGAATCAAACTTCACTTCGTCCCGCAGGGCGTGGCGGAAGGTCACGTCCAGGCGCTGGCCATAGAGTGTGCCAGCAAAGTCAAACAGGTGCACTTCCAGCGACGGCCGGGTGCCGTCCACCGTTGGCCGGGTGCCGATGTTGGCAACGCCGTCGTAGCGGCGGCCGTTGGCCAGGGTTGCTGTCACCACGTACACGCCCCGCAACGGCGGCGTGCGACGGAGCCGGAGGTTGGCGGTGGGCGCATTGATCTGCCGCCCCAGCTGTTTGCCGTAGACCACCTTGCCGGCAATCGTGTAGGGGTGGCCGAGCAGCGCTTCGGCCTCGTCCAACCGGTTCGCCGCCAGCGAGTTGCGGATGCGGGTACTGCTGACCCGGTCGCCCCCCACCGTCACCGTGCGGGTGTGCTCCACCGTAAAGCCGTTGCGGGCGCCTTCGGCCTGCAGCAGCGCAAAATCACCGGCACGGTCGCAGCCGAAGCGGAAATCGTCACCGACCACCAGGTGCCGCACCGCCAGCCCGCTTACCAGAACATCGTCGATAAAGCCGAGGGCTGAGTATTCGCGAAAACCCTGATCAAACCGCAGGCACAGCACCAGGTCCACGCCGCGGGCCAGCAAAGCGTCCACTTTCTGGCGAAACGGCATCAGGCGCGGGGGCGCCTCGTCACCCTGGAAGAACTCCCTGGGCTGGGGCTCAAACACCATGACCACGGACGGCAGGTCCAACGCCCGGGCCTTGCTCTTCACCTGATCAATGATGGTCTGGTGCCCCAGGTGCACGCCGTCAAAATTTCCGATGGTGGCAACACAGCCGCGCGCCAGCGGCGAATCGGCACGGGAGGAAAGCTGTTTGAGGTGAGACTGGCCCCGGATCAGACGCATGCAGCACAAACCTTGCGTGTACAACGGCTTTCAGCGAGCCCGCTCAGCCCGGCACGGTCCAGGACCGGGTCCGGCGAATGCTGCGGGAACGCTGGTGAGAAAACGCGCGATTATACCTTACCTGATGCGAAAATGTCTTATCCGCACCCCGACCAGTGCCAAGACCGCAAAATACGCCACAACGCCCGCGCCAACGAGCCCTGCCATCGCCAGCGCTCTCTCACTGCCAGACATCGTCAGCCAGCGCGCAGCCGGGCCCACCAGCCAGAGAATCACCGCCGCCAGCGCGCCGTTGGCCGCCAGCAATCGGAGCAGGAACACCGGCCAGCCAGGCTGGCTACGCCAGGCTTGCTCCCGCTTCAATCCCCGCCACAACAGCCCGCCGTTCAACCAGGCGGAGAGCGAGGTGGCCAGCGCGAGGCCGGCGTGCGCCAGCGGCACAATGAGAAGCAAGTTGAACACCATGTTGGCCACCATGGCGATGATGCCGATTTTCACCGGGGTGCGGGTGTCCTGCCGGGCAAAGAACCCGGGCGCCAGCACCTTGATCAGCATGAACGCCACCAGGCCCGCCGAATAGGCGCGAAGGCTCTGGGCGGACATGGCCAGGTCCCGCGGGGTCACCTCGCCGTAACCAAACAGAGTGGCCAGCAGCGGTTCTGCCAGCAGCGCCAGTGCCAGCGCCGCTGGCACCCCAATCAGTAGCACCGCGCGCACCGCCCAGTCCAGGGTGGCGGCAAACTGCTCGGCGGAGGCGGAGGCGTGTTTGCGGGACAGGCTGGGGAGGATCACGGTCGCAATGGCAATCCCGAACACCCCGAGGGGCAGCTCCGAGAGCCGGTCCGAGTAATACAGCCAGGACACGCTGCCGGTCTGGAGGAACGAGGCCAGCACGGTATCCAGCAGCAGGTTGATCTGGCTGACCGACACCCCGAACAGGGCGGGCGTCATCAGCGTCAGTATCCGGCGAACGCCCTCGTGGCGATAATCCACCTTCGGCCGTGGCAGCAGGCCCAGGCGCATCAGGAACGGCAGTTGGAAAAACAGCTGCAGCGCGCCAGCGATGAACACCCCCCAGGCCAGCGCCATGATCGGTTCGGCCATCAGCGGCGCCAGCCAGATGGCGGCGGCGATCATCGCGAGGTTGAGCAGCACCGGGGTAAACGCCGGCACCGCGAAGCGGTCGTAGCTGTTGAGGATAGCGCCGGCAAAGGCCGTCAGCGAAATCAGCAGCAGATAAGGAAAGGTGATGCGCAGCATGTCGCTGGCCAGGCCGAACTTGACCGTTTCGTCGACAAAGCCCGGCGCAAAAACCGCCGTCAACAGGGGCGAGCCGATCATGGCCACCACGGTGACACCGAGCAGCACCAGCCCCAGGGAGCCGGCAACGGCGTTCACCAGACGGCGCACCTCGGTAATGTCACCCTGCTCCCGGTAGGACGACAACACCGGCACAAAGGCCTGAGAGAACGCACCCTCGGCGAACAGCCGGCGCAGAAAGTTGGGAATCTTGAAGGCCACGAAAAACGCGTCGGCGCCGGTGCCCGCCCCAAAATATCGGGCCACCACCATATCCCTCACCAGACCCAGCACCCGGGACAGCAGGGTCATCAGGCCAACCACGCCGGACGACCGCAACAGGCCCGGCGCCGGTTTGGGCGCGCCAGACCCCGGGGCGGCGGAATCGGTTCCGGTAGGCGATGAAGACAACGGTGGTTCCGGCTGCGATGCCATGCTGATCCTGCTCTGTAGATACCCTTATCCGGCCGGACACGCCCCGGCAGCGGCGATCGGCGAGTGTAGCACAGCCCCCGGCCGGCGGGGCACGGACCGGCTTTCGGCCTTGACATTTCGGGCGCCGGGCGGCATAGTTCCGCGTCATTTATTTCGACGCGCTGGAGTTTGGCGCGCACGCGATCTACGAATTCGTCAGGAATTCACTAGACGTCAATCCGCAACGTTTTCAGATTTTCAGGAGTTTTACGGTGGCAAATTCCCCGCAAGCCAAAAAGCGCGCTCGTCAGAACGAGAAGAACCGCAAGCACAACGCCAGCCTGCGTTCCATGGCGCGCACTTACGTGAAGAAAGTCCAGGCCAAGATCAGTGCCGGCAGCTACGAAGAAGCCCAGGCAGCCCTTCAGCAGGCTCAGCCGATCCTCGACAGCATGGTCAACAAGGGCATCTTCGCCAAGAACAAGGTCGCTCGTCAGAAGAGCCGCCTGAACGCCCGGATCAAGGCTCTGAAGAGCGCCTGATCCAGCGATTGCCACAAAAAAACCGGCGCGATCGCCGGTTTTTTTTGTGGCTAAAATTCACCGGAAGCACTAACCCAGCACCAGGTTATCCCGGTGGATCATCTCCTCATCCGAGATATACCCCAGCACCTCTTTGATCCGCTCGCTTGAGCGACCGGCAATGGCGCGGGCCTCGTCGGCGTCGTAGTTCACCAGGCCACGGGCAACCTCCTGCCCGGCCTCATCCAGGCACAACACCACATCGCCCCGCCGGAACTGGCCAGACACCGCCTTTACTCCTACCGGCAGCAGGCTCCGACCACCCTGACGCACCACCCGCACAGCGCCTTCATCCAACGTGAGCCGGCCGTGAATCTGCAGGTGACCAGCAATCCACTGCTTACGGGCCGCCACCCGGCCTTGATCCGGCAGCAGCAGGGTGCCCACCGGCTCGCCCTCCCGCAGGCGGGCGATCACCCCCTCAAGGCGACCGCCGACAATCACCGTGAAGGCGCCGGACCGGGCGGCCAGCCGCGCGGCCCGGAGTTTGGTCTGCATACCGCCCCGGCCGAGGGCACCGCCACCACCGGCCATCGCGTCCAGATCCCGGTCACTGGCATGCCGCTCGGTCAGAAGGACCGCGTCCGCGTGCTTTCGCGGGTCCCGGTCGTACATGCCGTCCTGATCCGTCAGCAGGATCAAGCCGTCGGCTTCCACAAGGTTAGCGACCAGTGCGCCCAGGGTGTCGTTATCGCCGAACCGGATCTCATCGGTCACCACCGTATCGTTCTCGTTCACGATTGGCACCACCCCCACGGACAACAGGGCCCGCAGCGTGCTGCGGCCGTTCAGATAGCGCTTCCGGTCCGAAAGGTCGTCGTGGGTCAACAGGATCTGGGCAGTGTGAATGCCGTGGCGAAGGAATTCCGCTTCCCAGGCCTGCACCAGGCCCATTTGCCCGACTGCCGCCGCGGCCTGCAACTCGTGCAAACGGTCCGGGCGGCGCGGCCAGCCCAGCCGGCTCAGGCCAACAGCAACCGCGCCGGAGGACACCACCACCAGCTCCACGCCCTGCTCCACCAGCGCGGCCATCTGGGCCACCCAGCCCTCCAGCGCGGACTGATCCAGGCCCTTGCCATCATTGGTCAGCAGGGCACTGCCGATCTTGATCACCAGGCGCCGGGCCTGGCGCAGCGGGCTGCGGTGGCTCATGACTTACTCCGGAGCATAGACGACTTCCACGTCGCCATCGTCGTCTTCGTCGTCATCATCCAGGCCTTCCGCCCGGCGGGCTTCGCGCCGCGCCTGGCGTTCCGCCTCGATGCGCGCCCGTGCCTCTTCATCCATCCGGCGACGGCGGGCCGCCTCTTCCTCGGCACGCTCCGGGTTCTGGGCCTCTTCCTCGGCCTGAATCTCGATCCAGCGCATCACCGCCTGCACCAGCGGCTTGGTACCCTCGCCGGACAGGGCGGAAATCCGGAACACCGGCCCGTCCCAGCCCAGCTCGTCAACGATGCCCTGGCAGACGGCCTCGCGCTCGTCTTCCGGCAGCATGTCAACCTTGTTCAACACCAACCACCGGGGACGGTCCGCCAGCGTTTCACTGAACTTTTCCAACTCCCGGGCAATGACCCGGACCGCCTCGGCGGGGGAGGAACCGTCATAGGGCGCGACATCCACCAAATGCAGCAACAACCGGGTGCGCACCAGATGCTTGAGGAACCGGATACCCAGCCCCGCGCCTTCCGCCGCGCCTTCAATCAGGCCCGGGATATCGGCGATGACAAAGCTCTGGTGGGCCTGCACACTCACCACGCCCAGGTTGGGCACAAGCGTGGTAAAGGGGTAATCCGCCACTTTCGGGCGAGCCGCCGACACCGAGCGGATAAAGGTAGACTTGCCGGCGTTAGGCAGCCCCAGAAGACCCACATCCGCGAGCACCTTAAGCTCCAGGCGCAGGTTGCGAAGTTCCCCTTCCGAGCCCTTGGTGGTCTGGCGGGGCGCCCGGTTGATGGAGGATTTGAAGCGGGTATTACCCAGTCCGTGGAAGCCACCCTGGGCCACTTTCAGGCGCTCGCCCTCATGAGTCAGGTCGCCCAGCACTTCGTGGGTGTCCATATCCACCACGGTGGTGCCCACCGGCACCGGCAGCACCAGGTCCTCGCCCTTGGTGCCGGTGCAGTTGCGACCGGCACCGGGCTCACCATTCTGGGCTTTGTATTTGCGCTGAAAACGGTAGTCAATCAGGGTGTTGAGCGACGTATCCGCTTCCAGATAGACCGATCCGCCATCGCCGCCATCGCCGCCGTCCGGGCCGCCCTTGGGCACGTATTTCTCCCGCCGGAAACTGAGACAGCCGTGACCGCCCTTACCGGCTTCCACAATGATGGTGGCTTCGTCGACAAACTTCATACGCCAGATGTCCCTGCATAAACTAAAAAGCCCCGCAGCCTCAAGGAAGCTTTGCGGGGCTCCGGATGTACCTGCTGCCGATCAGATCAGCATATCAGGCTCACCCAAGGTTCGACAGAACCGGATCGCCGCGGCTTACGCCGCCGGAACGATGCTCACGAACTTGCGGTTCTGCGGGCCTTTGGTCTCGAACTTCACCTGACCGTCCGCTTTCGCGAACAGGGTGTGGTCCTTGCCCAGGCCAACGTTGTTGCCAGCGTGGAAACGGGTGCCACGCTGACGGATGATGATGCTGCCTGCGGTGACGGTTTCGCCGCCGAAGCGCTTCACACCAAGTCGTTTCGACTCGGAATCGCGACCGTTACGGGTACTACCTGCTGCTTTTTTGTGAGCCATTACCAGCCTCCTTCAATTAAGGGGTTGATCGAGGGCTTAGCCCTGGATACCCGTGATCTTGACTTCGGTGAACCACTGACGGTGGCCCTGACGCTTCATGTGGTGCTTACGACGACGGAACTTGATGATCTGTACCTTGTCGTGACGGCCGTGGCTGACCACTTCCGCAGTCACCTTGGCGCCGTCAACCACCGGCGCGCCCACTTTTACGTTGTCGCCGTCGGCAACCAGCAGGACGCGATCAAACTCGACGGCACCGCCGGTTTCCACTTCCAGCTTTTCCAGCTTCAGGGTTTCGCCTTCCTTCACACGGTGCTGCTTGCCACCGCTAACAATTACTGCGTACATTCGTTGTCTCCACGATAGACCCATCCCTGCTCTTATCCACCTGGTTCTAAGGGAAGCACTCTGGCAACCCTATAGCAGGGAGCGCAGGTTGGGATGAGTTGGGCGCGTGATTGTACGAGAACCGGCCCCATTGAGCAAGTGGCGTTGACACTACCACCTGCAATACCTAGCATTGCGGCGTCTTGCCTGAATTCCCCTTTCAGACCCACGAGCAAGGATCCACGAGCCGCATGACAGCCCAGCGCATCTACGACACCGTGGCGGAGGATTTTTCCCTCGTCAACGATCTGATCATCCGCCGGCTGTCGTCCGACGTGCCGATGGTGGAAAAGATTGCCCAGTACATTATTGAAAGCGGCGGCAAACGCCTGCGCCCGCTGCTGGTGCTGCTGTCCGCCCGCGCCCTCGGGCATCGTGGCGACGAGCCCCTGAAGCTGGCCGCCGTCATCGAGTTCCTGCACACCGCCACCCTGCTCCACGACGACGTGGTGGACACTTCGGACCTGCGCCGGGGCCGCGCCACCGCCAACGCCCGCTGGGGTAACGCGCCGAGCGTGCTGGTGGGGGATTTCCTGTACGCCCGCGCCTTTGAAATGATGGTGGAACTGCGCAGCCTGGACATCATGGACGTGCTCTCCCACGCCACGGCGGTCATTGCCGAGGGCGAGGTGATGCAATTGATGAACGTGAAGAACCCGGACCTGAGCGAAGACCAGTACATGGCGGTGATCCACAACAAGACCGCCATGCTGTTTGAAGCCGCCTCCCACACCGGCGCCCTGCTCTCCGGCGCTACCGATCTGCAGGAGCGGGGGCTGCGGGATTACGGCAAGCACCTCGGGCTGGCCTTCCAACTGGTGGATGATGTGCTCGACTATCAGGGCGACGCCGAGGCCATGGGCAAGAACGTCGGCGACGACCTGGCCGAGGGCAAGACCACGCTGCCGCTGATTTACGCCATGGCCCGAAGTACCGACGACGAACGCCAACTGATTCGTAGCGCCATCCGCAAGGGCGGGCTGGACGACCTGCCTCGCATCCTCGAGATCGTCCAGCGCTCTGGCGCCATTGACGATACCCTGGCCCGCGCCCGCGAGCAGGCTGCGCTCGCTAACGACTGCCTCGGTTGCCTGCCGGACTCCGCCCATAAAGAGGCTCTCGTGGCACTGACCGAACTTGCCGTGGCACGGGTAAGCTAAGGGAATAAAGAAGGGGTCAGATGAGTTTCATCTGACCCCGTTTTTGCGCCCGGCGTTCAGCCCAACCGTTCCCGCCCATGGGGCGCCTCAAAATCCAGCTCAGGGCCAACGGGCACAATCTGGGTCGGATTCACCGTTCGCTGGCTGACGTAGTAATGCCGCTTGATCTGGTCAATGCTGACGGTCCCCGCCACACCCGGCGTCTGGTACAGGTCCCGAAGGTACCCGGACAGGTTGGGGAAATCCGCAATCCGCTGACGGTTGCACTTGAAGTGGCTGAAGTAGACCGCGTCAAACCGCACCAGGGTGGTAAACAAGCGCCAATCGGCTTCCGTGGGTGTGTTGCCGACCAGATAACGCCGGGTCGCCAGCCGCGCTTCCAGCCAGTCCAGGGACGCAAACAGCTCGTGGTAGGCGGTTTCGTACTTGTCCTGAGCCGTGGCAAAACCGGCTTTATACACGCCGTTGTTGACGGTGTGATAAACCCGCTCGTTGACTGCATCAATCTCCGCCCGCAGGGTCTCGGGATACACATCCAGCCCGGCATTCACCCCCGGCAGGCCATTGAACGCCCCGTTGAACATGCGCAGGATATCCGCCGACTCGTTGCTGACGATGGTCTGCCGCTCCCGGTCCCACAGAACCGGCACGGTCACGCGGCCGGTGTAGTCTGGTGCCGCCCGGGTGTACAGTTGGTGCAGGCACTCCAGGCCGTAAAGGTGATCCTGATGCTCAGCGTCGCCGGGCCGGAATTCCCAGCCCTGCTCCAGCATGTCAGGGTGAACAACGGAGACGGACACGTGGTCTTCAAGCCTCTTGAGGCGCCGAAGGATCAATGTGCGGTGGGCCCAGGGACATGCCAGGGAAACGTAAAGGTGATATCGACCGCTCCGAGCCTCAAAACCGCCTTCGCCCGTCGGGCCGGCGTCACCGGTCTTCGTCACCCAGTTCCTGAACTGGGCAGACTCCCGCTGGAATTTACCACCCGTGCTTTCGGTGTCGTACCACTGATCGTGCCACTGCCCGTCCACCAGCAGTCCCATCGCGACGCCTCCATTTATCAGTTTCGTTCAAATAGGCAGACAGCGTAACGGCACGGCTGCTACCCTCAAAGCAAGCATTTCTGGCAAACACCTTCAGATAATTCGAACATGCACACAGCCATCACCATAGACGCACTGAAAGTCTTGGACGCCATCGACCGCAAAGGCAGCTTTGCCGGTGCCGCCGCAGAGCTGTTCAGGGTACCCTCAGCCATCAGCTATACGGTCCAGAAGCTTGAAGAAGACCTGGACGTTGCCATTTACGACCGCTCCGGCCATCGGGCCATTCTCACCCCCGCGGGCCGCTATCTCCTCGAGCAGGGGCGCTCCCTGCTCGAGGCCGCGGAAACCCTGGCACACACCACCCGCCAGGTTGCCCAGGGCTGGGAAACCCGACTGCGCATCGGGTTCAACTCCCTGCTACCGGCCGAGTGCCTGTTCCCGACCATCCGGGCGTTCCACGAGCTCGGCGTGCCGGTGGACGTGCAGGTGGTGGAAGAGGTGTTCGCCGGCGCGTGGGACGCCCTGCAAAGCCGCCGGGTGGACCTGGTGGTCGGGGCTGATCAGTCCAGCAAGCCGGCAGGCAACTTTGCCACCCACAACCTGGGCCCGATTCACTTTGTCTTTGCTGTTGCCGCCAGCCACCCCCTGGCGGCCATTGAACGCCCGCTCTCGGAGGACGATATCGCGCGCTATCCGGCGGCGGTAGCCGCGGACACCTCCCGCGCCCTGCCCCCCGGCCACGCCGGGATTTTCAGGCGCCAGCGGACAGTCACCGTCAGCAACATCGACCAGAAGATCGCGTTACAGGCCTCCGGACTGGGGGTGGGCTGGCTCCCAGAGCCACGCGTCCGCCACCTGCTCGCCAACGGCACGCTGATGGAAAAGGCCGTCGCCGAACCCCGGGCACCGATCACGTTGCATCTGGCCCGTCACGCTGAGGACCGGGGTAAGGCGCTGATGTGGTTCTGGGATCGGCTCCGGTCGGAAAACACCCTCAGCCAATGGCTTGGCCATGAGGCTAACTGACCTCCGGGGCATGACCCAGCGCCCCGCCCGGAACGGACGACTCGGTCAATCTTCTGTAAGACGGCCTGGTCTATACTGCGCCCTCAGCCGGCCCTAGGAGTTGTTTGAATGCGGCAATTGTCGGAACTGGACGCGTCCTTCCTGTACCTCGAATCGGAAACGAGCCCGATGCACATCGGCGGCGTCTATCTGTTCGATGGCAGCCACCGGGACACCCCGCTGGCCTTCAGCACCTTTGTGGCACACCTGCGCAGCCGGCTGCACGTGGTGCCTGTGTTCCGCCAGCGCCTCAAGGAAGTTCCTTTGCGCCTTGGCCGCCCGTACTGGATTGACGACCCGCATTTCAGCCTTGAGCGCCATCTGGCCTACGTCAACCTGTCCCACGGGGGCACCAGCAAAGACCTCATCTCTCTGGCGTCGCGGATTCTCGAGGAACCGCTGCGGCGGGACCGTCCGCTGTGGCACATCACGTTTGTGGACGGTTTTGGCATCGATGGGGCTGGCGAGGAAGACACCAGTGACCAGGGCCGGAGCGCCTTTGCGCTGATCGTCAAACTGCACCATGCCGCCATCGACGCGTTCAGCGGCGAGGAAATTCTCGGAAAGCTGCTGGAGTACACGCCGGAACCGCGCCCGATCATTCCCGCCCGGCCCTGGCGGCCACACCCGGAACCCTCGCGGGAACGCGTGGCCCTGCAGGCTGGCGCCAACCTGATGCGAACACCTTTGCAAGTGACGTCGCTGGCCTTCAACGCCGTCGAGGCCACCGCCCGGGGCCTGGTCCACCGCCAGTTGCGCAAACTGCCGCTGCCGTTTCCCCTGTTCTCGGCACCGACCAGCCCGCTGAACCAGCAGATTACCGCCAATCGTCGGATTGTCGCGGCCAGCGTTGATCTCGCCCGCCTGAAAGCCATCAAGGCAAGCCTGGGGGATGTGACCCTGAACGATGTGGTTCTTGGCCTGTGCGCGGAAACCCTGCGCCGCTACCTGACCAGCGAGGGTGCTGACATGGACCGCTCCCTGGTGGCCATGACCCCGGTTTCCGTTCGCTCCAACAGCCTTCGCCTGGCCACCGGCAACCGGATGTCCGCCATGCTGCTGGACCTGGCCACCACTGAACCCGATCCGGCCCGCCGCATCCGGCGCATCCACCGGAACGCGGTGGTGTCCGAACCCTACCGGGAGGCGATTGCCGCCGACCGGCTGACCGAGCGTTTGCCCTCCACCCTGCTGGCCCTGTCAGCGCGACTGTATACGGAGCTGCAGATTGCCCAGCGCTACCAGCCGGTGTTCAACCTTCCGATCACCAACGTGCCGGGGCCGCAGGTGCCCCTTTACCTTCAGGGGGCCAGACTCGTCCGCCAGTACAACACCTCGCCCCTGTTCGACACCATGGGGCTGGTGATTGTGGCGGTGAGCTACCAGGGTGAGCTGACACTGAATTTCACCCTGTGCCCGGACGTTATCCGCAACAGCGAACGCCTGCCGGCATACGTGGAGGCCAGCCTGGAGCAGATCGAGCAAGATGCTCAGGCACTGCAGTCTGAACCCGACGACGAACCGGAACCGGACACGACGACGAGCCTCAGTGACGATGTCCTGACGTTCCTGGAAGGGGGGCTGCAGCGGCTGTTACGACGCAGCAAACGCTGATCGCCCGGGCCAGACCGGGCACGGGCGATCACCAGGAAAGGCGGGCTGATCGATCGGCGGCACCCTCGGCGCCAGACGCCAGCCCGGAGGGATTACTTCAGCGCCCAGCTCATGAAGGCCCGCTTTTCCTCCTCAGACGCGGACGACCACAGCGCTTTCATCTGCTCGAGGGTGGAGCCGGATGCCATCGCGCCTGCGGCCCTGTCGGAACCACCTTGCGGTGCCGAAGAGGCCATGGCGGCCTGACGGGCCTCGGCTTCGTTCCACGGCTCTGAGCGGGCCACGACCTTTCCGTCGGCGTCGATGATCGAGACGCGGAAGTCATCCGCCACAGCCATGGCCTCGGCGCGGCTCTTGGGCGCCTCGAACTCAAACCGGTAAGCCTGATTGGGGCGGGCATCAAACCGGACCACCTGAGGCTTGCTCTGAACCACGTGGACTTTGGACTCACCGTTCTCCACCACACCGGACTTGGCCCAGATACTCTTGTAGTCAAACACCACCACGTTCTGGCCCGGCAGCAGCCCGTAGTCCAAAGCAAGGTCGTCCAGTAGATAATTGGTCATGCCCTGGCCGTTCACCCGCAGCACCTGAATCGCTTTCGGAGTCTTCAGAACCGCGGCCTCGCTGGCGGCAGCCGGGTTGCCACTCCAGGTGTTTACCTGGGCCAGGCTGGACGCACAGCCGGACAGGGATACCGCTATCACGGCAGCCACCGCAATGGCAAAAGCCATGGAAAGACGTTTGACAGTCATGGGCACTCCTTCAGTCAGTCGCAGAAAAAGGGTCTTGAATACCTGGGAACCCGGGCATTCTGACCGGGGCCAGCGACGGGCGCAAGGCGCAGCGACCACCCCCCAGGCCGGGCTGGAAACCGGCCGAGCCGGCGCGGACAAGGTATCTCCGGCAGAATTGTAAAAAAATGTTGAATTCGGCATTGGTTGGATTACTTTAAAGAAATCGGCAGAAAACCATCGGCGCCCACATAACCATCAAAACAGGGGCTCAGGAGATTGATATGGATACGCAACAGAGGATCGGAGAAGAAGGCCCCATTCCGTTCCGTAGCAGCCGGTTTTTCTGCGTCGGGAGCAAATGGTACTTCACCACTCGGGAGGGCTTTGACAGCGGCCCGTTCGACTCGCGGGAACGCGCCGAAATTGGCCTACGGCGATTCCTGCACGTAGTGCGACTCCTCCCTGAAGAGCAGACCACCCACTGAGCGCCCCGGGCGCCGTCACCCCCTACAGCGTACCAACGGTCAAAGCAGGACCGGCAGCACCCAGACATCAATGCCGTAGAGGCAGACCAGGGCAAGGATGCCCGCCACCACGTCGTCCACCATAATGCCCAGCCCGCCCGGCAGGCGCCGATCCAACCAACTGATCGGCCAGGGTTTGACCACATCAAACAGCCGGAACAGGCCAAACGCCATCAGCACCCCGTAGATCTGATCCGGAAACAGGCCCAGAGCAATCCACATGCCCACGAACTCATCCCAGACGATTCCGCCGTGGTCGTGGACCTTCAGATCATCGGCGGTTTTGCCACACAGCCAGATACCCACCACAAAGGCCAGCAGGACCACCAACCAATAGATAGGCGCGGGCACCCAGGCAAACAGGTACCACAGGGGAATCGCGGCCAGACTGCCCCAAGTGCCCGGTGCACGGGCGATGGCACCACTGCCCAGGCCGAAGGCCAGAAAATGCACGGGGTGCCGCAGAAAGCCCGGTGGCAGGATCGCCTGGGGAATCTCCGGCGCGCTGTCATCGTCGGACGGATCCGTCGGTGCACCCTCGGGCCCCGTTGTCTGGTTGTTTGAGTCAGTCATCTGCGCTCCGGAAATGGTCGTAACCGGCGCCCGCCGCTTCACCGGGTGCATGAAGGAGCCTCAGCCCGGGCGACGCGTCCACCTCGCCAATGGCGGTCAGACCACCTTTAACGGATTCAGGCAATGTGCGCCAGCGCCCCGCCGGTATCGTCACGCACAGTTCGTAATCGTCCCCGCCATACAGCGCTTTGACGAGCGCGCTGGCGCCACAACACCGGCGCAGGGCCGGTGACAGCGGTACCCGCCGGGCGTCCACGGTGGCGCCCACGCCGGATGCGTCCAGGATATGGCCAAGATCGGCGCACAGGCCGTCGGAGATATCGATGGCTGCTGTCGCCACACCGATCAGGGCCTCGCCCAGTTCGAACCGGGGCTCTGGGCGATGGTAGCGAGCCAGCAGCCGCGCCGCCTCAACGGACGGTGCCGGCTCGGTCAGGTAATCCAGGGCAGCGGCTGCATCGCCCAGCGTGCCGGACACGGCAATCACGTCTCCGGCCACGGCACCCCGGCGGCGCAGAGCCTGGCCCTGCGGCACAGTGCCATGAACCTGCACGGTCACGGTCAACGGCCCGCGGGTGGTATCGCCGCCCGCCAGTGCCAGCCCGAAGGCACCGCCGGCCTCCGCGAGGCCCCGGGCAAACGGCGCCAACCAACGGTCGCTGGCATCCGGCAGGGTCAGGGCCAGGGTAAAACAGACTGGGCGGGCACCCATGGCCGCCAGATCACTGGCGGCACTGCCGAGGGCACGCCAGGCAACGGATTCAGGGCTATAGCCCGGGGGGAAGTGGCACCCCTCCACGAGGGTATCCACTGAGAAGACCAGATCCCGCCCCGCCGGGACGCGCTGGATCGCGCAGTCGTCGCCGGGACCGAGAACGAGTTCGTCACCGCCGTCCGCCGGGGCCATGGACAGAAAGTAGCGGCGAATCAGCTCGAACTCACCCATGGGTCAGCGCGGGCGGGTTTCCGCCAGCCGCAGCCGACGGCTGAGCTTGTCCAGAATGCTGTTGACGAACTTGTGCCCCTCGGTTCCGCCAAAGCGCTTGGCCAGTTCGATGCCCTCGTTGATCACCACCCGGTAAGGCACGTCCAGGCGGTTTTTCAGCTCGTAGGCACCCAGCCGAACGATGGCCAGCTCAATAGGATCGACCTCGTCCAGAGGACGGTCCAGGTAAGGCTCCAGCAGGCTATCCAGTTCCGACTGCTCCCGATGAACGCCGCGAAGAAGGTCCCGGAAGTACAGCAGGTCCACCTTGCTCATGTCGTTATCGACCATGAACTCGGCTTCAATATCGTTGATCGCGCTCCGGCTGAAATGGCGCTGGTACAGGCCCTGCATAGCCAGAGACCGGGCCCTGCGACGGTCGCCCGCCTTCGGTTTGCCCGGCGCCGGGGCGGACGGAGAAGTGTCTTCGCTTGTGGTCATTACTCACCCAGCTTCCGGAACAGGCTGACCATCTCCAGCGCGGTGATGGCCGCTTCGGCACCCTTGTTACCAGCCTTGGTGCCGGACCGCTCAATGGCCTGCTCGATGGAATCCACGGTGAGCACGCCAAAGGTCACCGGCACGTCGGTGTCCAGGCTCACGGCGCCAAGGCCGCTGGCGGCTTCGCCGGCCACGTACTCAAAGTGCGGGGTGCCGCCGCGGATCACGGCGCCCAGGGCAATGACCGCGTCGTAGTCACCGCTTTCAGCCACACGCTTGACCGCGAGGGGCATTTCGTAAGCGCCGGGCACCTTGACGATGACGATGTCGTCGTCAGCGATGCCGTGTCGGCGCAGGGTATCAATAGCGCCTTCTACCAGGCTCTCAACCACAAATCCGTTGAAGCGACCGACCACCAGGGCGTAACGCCCGCTGCACTGGGTAAAATCGCCTTCAATTACCTTGATCTCTGCCATGGATGGCTCCTATGCGGGCCGCCGTCACCGGCGGCCGGGTTCATTCTGGGCTGTAGGGAACGTACTCCACCACTTCCAGGTTGAACCCGGAGATGGCGGAAAACTTGATGGGCGGGCTCAACAGGCGCATCTTGCAGACGCCCAGATCCCGGAGGATCTGGGAGCCGGTGCCCACGGTGAAATAGACGCCGGAACTGCCCTTGCCGGCAGACTGGCGGCCCTGATCGAAAAACTCGTGAATACGGTCTTCGAGGTTGTAGCTGTCCTCTGCACTGTTGAGCAACACCACCACACCCCGGCCCTCGGCCGCGACTTTTTCAAGAGCATGGTGCAGGGGCCAGCTCCGGGAATCCTGGCGTCGGGCACCCAGCAGGTCCCGCAGGGTGTCGGTGATGTGCACCCGCACGAACACTGGCTCATCGGGCTGGATATCGCCCATCACCATGGCCAGGTGGGTGGCGCCCTGGATGCTGTCCCGATAGGTCCGCAGGCGGAACAGGCCGTATTCGGTATCCAGCTCGTTTTCCTCGACGCAGGTCACCGTGCGCTCGTTCATCGTGCGGTAGTGAATCAGGTCGGCAATGGTGCCGATTTTGAGGCCGTGGTCCTCGGCAAATCGCTCGAGATCGTCCCGCCGGGCCATGGAACCATCGTCGTTCATAATCTCGCAGATCACACCGGCCGGCTCGCAGCCCGCCAGGGCAGCCAGGTCGCACGCGGCCTCGGTATGGCCTGCCCGGCTCAGGACGCCGGCGGGGTCCGCCATGAGCGGAAAGATGTGCCCCGGCTGCACCAGATCCGAGGCCTGGGCGTTGCGGGCCACCGCCACCTGAACGGTGCGGGCCCGATCGGCGGCGGAAATGCCGGTGGTGACCCCGTCGCGGGCCTCGATGGACAGGGTAAACTTGGTACCAAAGCCGGAGGCGTTCTGCTGAACCATCAGCGGCAGCCCCAGCTGCTCGCAGCGGGTCCGGGTCATCGGCATGCAGATCAGCCCCCGACCAAACTTCGCCATGAAGTTGATGGCCTCGGCCGTACAGTGCTCGGCGGCCATGACCAGATCGCCTTCATTCTCCCGGTCTTCATCATCCATCAGGATGACCATTTTGCCCTGGCGAATGTCCTCGATAATCTCTTCAATGCTGTTCAGTGCCATACGGTGTCGCACCCTCTGGGTCGCATCAGCGCCGGAGCCTCGCCCCGCCCTCTGCAACCGTAAATGTAATCAGTATCGGCGGACCAGAATGAGGCGCTGATCCTCACCCACCTGTCGCCGGTCGCGTACCGTCCATTGCACCTTGTCGGCCATGGACGTCAGGGGAAGGCACGCCGTGGGCCGCCCCGTACTGCCCAGGAACACTGGCGCCTGGTAGAGCCAGAGTTCGTCGACCAGGTCATCTCGGATGAAGGCGCCAGCCAGGGTTGGTCCGGCTTCCACCAGCAATTCGTTAATGCCCAGGCCGCCCAGGGCGTCCAGAAGCTGTTCTAGATCGATGCCGTCGTCTTTCCAGTCGACGCCGGTCAGGCCGATGCCCAACGCCGCCAGATCCTGGGCCGCAGGCGTCGCCAGCGTGGACTCCGCACAGAACAGTTGCACCTTACCGCCCTGCAGCACCTTGGCACTGGCGGGTGTTCTGGCGTCCCGATCGGCGACCACTCGCAGCGGCTGGCGAGACGGCTCGGTGGCATCGCCGATCTCGCCGAGCTGGTCGCGGCGCACGGTCAGGGCCGGATCGTCAGCCAGAACCGTGCCCACGCCGGTGACGATGGCATCGCTGATCGCACGCAGCCGTTGCACATCCTGGCGAGCGGCCGGGCCAGTGATCCACTGGCTTTCACCGGAGGCCATGGCCGTTCGGCCATCAAGGCTGGCCGCCATCTTCACTCGCACCCAGGGCCGACCTGTGCGCATGCGCTTCATAAAACCCGGGTTGAGGCGTACCGCCTCGTCGGCCAACAAGCCTTCGGTCACTCGAATGCCCGCCTCCCGGAGCATGTCCAGGCCCCGGCCGGAAACCGCCGGGTTCGGATCCTTGGTGGCGGCGACCACGTGGCTGACGCCCGCATCAATCAGCGCCCGGGCGCACGGCGGCGTCCGGCCATAATGGCTACAAGGTTCCAGCGTCACGTACACGGTGGCGTCACGGGCTTCTGCGCCGGCCTGACTGAGCGCGCGTACCTCGGCATGAGCCTCACCGGCCCGCTCGTGCCAGCCTTCGCCCACCAGACGCCCGCCCTGCACGATCACGCAGCCTACCCTGGGATTCGGGTGGGTGGAATAGCGGCCACGCCACGCCAGGCGAATGGCCCGCGCCATCCACTGCCGGTCTTCAATGGTGGTCATTGACCGTCCTTACCGGAGCCGCCGGGTTCCGGCGGTGCTTCCGCCAGCACCCGGGCCACGTCCACCGGACCGTCCCCGTTGTGGGCCGACAGGCGCTCGATCTCTTCCTTGAATTCGTTGATGTCCTGGAAACTGCGGTAGACCGAGGCAAACCTCACGTACGCCACCTTGTCGAGCTGGCGCAATTCCGTCATGACCTCTTCCCCCAACTGACGGGATTTAATTTCCCGCTCGCCGGTGGCCCGCAGCCGATATTTGATGCGGTTCAGGGCCGCATCGATGGCTTCGATGCTTACTGGGCGCTTTTCCAGCGCCTTCATCAGGCCGGCCCGGAGCTTGTCCTCGTCAAACGGTTGGCGGGTGCCGTCCTGCTTTACCACGCGGGGCATCACCAGCTCCGCGGTTTCAAACGTGGTGAAACGCTCGCGACAGGACAGGCATTCCCGGCGCCGGCGGACCTGATCCCCTTCGGCCACAAGCCGGGAATCGATCACCTTGGTTTCGGCTTCACCGCAGAACGGACAGTGCATGAGACCTCGCTCAGCCGTAGACCGGGAAACGGGCACACAGGGCTTCAACCTGCTCCCGAACCCGGGCGTTAACGGTTTCGTCGTCCAGATTGTCGAGGATGTCGCACATCCAGCCTGCCAGGTCCCGACACTCCGCCTCACCAAAGCCACGGGTGGTGACCGCCGGAGTACCGATACGCAAACCGGAGGTAACGAACGGGGAACGCGGATCGTTCGGAACGGCGTTCTTGTTCACGGTGATGTGGGCACGGCCAAGGGCCGCATCCGCGTCCTTGCCGGTGATGTCCTGCTTGATCAGGCTGACCAGGAACAAGTGGTTACGGGTACCGCCGGACACCACATCAAAGCCGCGTTCGATAAACACCTCGGCCATGGCCGACGCGTTCTTGACCACCTGCTGCTGATAGGTCTTGAACTCGTCACTCATGGCTTCCTTGAAGCACACGGCCTTCGCGGCGATGACGTGCATCAGCGGGCCGCCCTGGCCGCCCGGGAACACGGCGGAGTTGAGTTTCTTGTGCAGGTCTTCGTCGTCGCAGGCCAGGATCAGGCCACCGCGGGGACCGCGCAGGGTCTTGTGGGTGGTGGTCGCGACCACGTGGGCGTGGGGCACCGGGTCCGGGTAGACACCGGCGGCCACCAGGCCCGCTACGTGGGCCATGTCGACAAACAGGTACGCACCGACTTTGTCCGCGATCGTCCGGAAGCGGGCGAAATCCAGCTCCTGAGAGTAAGCAGAGAAACCGGCAATGATCATCTTCGGCTTGTGCTCGACCGCCAGGCGCTCGACCTCATCGTAGTCGATCAGGCCAGTGTCCGGATTCAGTCCATACTGCACGGCATTGTAGATCTTACCGGAGAAGTTGACGGTGGCACCGTGGGTCAGGTGGCCGCCGTGGGCCAGGCTCATGCCCAGCACGGTGTCACCGGGCTTGAGCAGCGCCATGAACACCGCCGAGTTGGCCTGGGAACCGGAGTGCGGCTGCACGTTGGCGTAGGCGGCCCCGAACAGCTGCTTGGCGCGGTCAATGGCCAGTTGCTCGGCCACGTCGACAAACTCGCAACCGCCGTAGTAACGCTTGCCGGGGTAACCTTCGGCGTATTTGTTGGTCAGCACACTGCCCTGGGCTTCCATGACTCGCGGGCTGGTGTAGTTTTCGGACGCGATCAGCTCGATGTGGACTTCCTGACGGTTGCGCTCGGCTTCCATCGCGGTCCACAGTTCGTCGTCGTAACCGGCGATTTTCATATCACGATTAAACATGGATGTGCTGCCCCTGTCTGTATGGCTGGCCGGGAGCCCGCCTGACACGCTGGCGGCCCCCTGAAAATTTGGGCCGCTATTCTACCGCGAAAGCGGGTGGAAAATCACCCTGTGAACGGTCCGCAGATACCGTCACGCCGGGATCGGTCCAGGCGGCTCAATTGCTATCGCTGGAGGGTTTCGTTACCTTACCCGGTTACTGTTCTCAGGCACCTGACATCGAAGGATTCAGCCACCATGGCACAATACGTCTACACCATGAACCGCGTGGGCAAGGTTGTCCCGCCCAAGCGCGAAATCCTCAAAGACATTTCCCTGAGCTTCTTCCCCGGCGCCAAGATTGGCGTGCTCGGCCTGAACGGCGCGGGTAAGTCCACCCTTCTTCGGATTATGGCCGGCGTCGACCAGGATTACATCGGCGAAGCCCGCCCCCAGCCCGGCATCAACGTGGGTTACCTGCCCCAGGAGCCGGAGCTGGACGAGAGCAAAACCGTGAAAGAAATCGTGGACGAGGCCGTGGCGAATGTGCACAACGCCCTCGCGGAACTCGACCAGGTGTACGCCGCCTACGCCGAGCCGGATGCCGATTTTGACGCCCTGGCCAAGAAACAGGGCGAGTTGGAGGCACTGATTCAGGCCACCGACGGGCACGACATCGAACGCAAGATGGAAGTGGCCGCCGATGCCCTGCGACTGCCGCCCTGGGACCAGAAGGTCGCCGTGCTCTCCGGCGGTGAGCGTCGCCGGGTGGCGCTGTGCCGCCTGCTGCTGTCCGGCCCTGACATGCTGCTGCTGGACGAGCCTACCAACCACCTGGACGCGGAATCCGTGGCCTGGCTCGAGCGCTTCCTGCACGACTTCGAAGGCACTGTGGTGGCGATCACCCACGACCGCTACTTCCTGGACAACGTCGCCGGCTGGATTCTGGAGCTCGACCGGGGCCACGGCATCCCGTTCGAAGGCAACTACAGCCAGTGGCTGGAGAACAAGGAGAAGCGCCTGGAGATGGAATCCAAGCAAGAGGCTTCTCATCAGAAGGCGATCAAGCAGGAACTGGAATGGGTGCGCAGCAACGCCAAGGGCCGCCAGTCCAAGAGCAAGGCCCGCCTGGCCCGCTTTGAGGAAATGAGCTCCCAGGAATTCCAGAAGCGTAACGAAACCAACGAGCTGTATATCCCGCCCGGGCCCCGCCTGGGAAACAAGGTAATTGAGGTCGATGGCATCAGTAAGTCCTTCGATGACCGGCTGTTGTACGAGAATGTGTCCCTGAGCGTGCCCCCGGGCGCTATCGTGGGCATCATCGGTGGCAACGGCGCCGGCAAATCCACCCTGTTCAAGATGATCGCCGGGCTCGACAAACCGGACGCCGGCACCATTACCGTGGGCGAGACGGTGGAACTGGCGTACGTCGATCAGATGCGCGATCTGGACGGCAGTAAGACCGTCTGGGAAGAACTGAGCGACGGCCAGGACATCATCAAGGTGGGTAACTACGAGACGCCGTCCCGAGCCTATGTGGGCCGTTTCAACTTCAAGGGCACCGATCAGCAGAAGCGGGTCGGCGACCTGTCCGGCGGTGAGCGCAACCGCCTGCACCTGGCCAAGCTGCTGAAACAGGGCGGCAACGTGCTGCTGCTGGACGAGCCCACCAACGACCTGGACGTCGAAACCCTGCGGGCGCTGGAAGAGGCCCTGCTGAACTTCCCGGGCTCCGCCCTGGTGATCTCCCACGACCGCTGGTTCCTGGACCGGGTAGCCACCCACATCCTGGCGTTCGAGGACGACGGCGAGGTGGTTTACTTCGAAGGCAACTTCAGCGACTACGACGCCGACTTCAAAAAGCGCAAGGGCGACTCTGCCATGCAGCCCAAGCGGATGAAGTACAAGAAGCTGGCCTGAGGCCGGCGGGGCGTTAGCAAGGGTCAGAGGAAAGCGTTCATCTGACCCCGGAATTCTGGCCCCGACGTTACCCGCGAACCTGGGGTCAGATGAAAACCTTCATCTGACCCCGATTTGACCGGACCCCGATTGAACCGCACCAAAGGAGCCGACATGGCCAAAGCCAAAACCGCCTTTGTCTGCACCGAGTGCGGCGCTGACTACTCCAAATGGCAGGGCCAGTGCACCGCGTGCCAGGCCTGGAACACCATCAGCGAAGTGCGGGGGGTGTCCGGCCCGGGGAAAGGTGCCCGTAGCGCCCGGTTCGAGGGCTTTGCCGGCAGCCTGTCGTCGGTGAAGAGCCTGGATGAGGTCAGCCTGGCTGAGCAGGCCCGCATCAGCACCGGCATGCAGGAATTCGACCGGGTGCTCGGCGGCGGGCTGGTGGAAGGCTCGGCGGTCTTGATGGGCGGCCACCCTGGCGCCGGAAAAAGCACCCTGCTACTGCAGGCGGTATGCCAGTTGGCGGCCCAGCACCCCGCCCTGTACGTCACCGGCGAAGAATCGCTCCAGCAGGTGGCCATGCGCGCCAAACGCCTCGGCCTGCCCACCAAGGACCTGAAAATGCTCTCCGAAACCTCGGTCGAGCGTCTGCTTCAAGTCGCAGAGACCGAGAAGCCACGCATCCTGGTGATCGACAGTATTCAGGTCATGCACGTGGCGGACATCGAGTCCGCCCCCGGCTCCGTTTCCCAGGTGCGCGAAAGCGCCGCCTTCCTGACGCGCTTTGCCAAGCAGACCGGCACCATCCTGCTGCTGGTGGGCCACGTCACCAAGGACGGCAGCCTGGCCGGCCCGAAGGTGCTGGAGCACATGATTGACTGTTCCATCCTGCTCGAAGGCTCCAGCGACAGCCGCTACCGCACCCTCAGGGGCATCAAGAACCGCTTCGGCGCGGTCAATGAGCTCGGCGTCTTCGCCATGCTGGAACAGGGGCTGAAGGAAGTGAAAAACCCCAGCGCCATTTTCCTGAACCGGGGCGAAGAAGCCGCTCCGGGCAGCGTCGTCATGGTGGTCTGGGAAGGCACCCGCCCGATGCTGGTGGAAATCCAGGCCCTGGTGGACATGGCCCAGGGCAGCTACCCCAGGCGCGTTGCGGTGGGCGCGGATCAGAATCGTCTGGCAATGCTATTGGCCGTTCTGCACCGCCATGGCGGCCTGCACGTGGCCGATCAGGATGTATTCGTGAACGTAGTGGGCGGCGTCAAGGTCAGCGAAACCAGCGCCGATCTGGCCCTGCTGGCGGCGATTGTCTCGTCCTTCCGGGACCGCGCCCTGCCCCAGGACCTGGTCATCTTCGGCGAAGTCGGCCTGTCCGGCGAAATCCGCCCCGTGCCAAGCGGCCAGGAACGCATCTACGAAGCCGCCAAACACGGCTTCACCCGCGCCCTCGTACCCAAATCCAACGCACCCCGCAAACCCCTGGACGGCATGAAAGTGATTCCCGTCACCAAACTGTCCGAGGCCCTGACTGCCCTGGAAGAGCTTTAACCGACGGACAGCACCTAGCTCTGTCTGACTCTGGCCGGGCCTGGTTCGAGTAATGTCGAGAGCCAGGAATGGCCCAAGCCAACCCCACAAAAATCCATTCGCAGTGCTTTTCTAACCTGCGGACAGCATCAAGCTTTGCCGGCCTCTGGCTGTCCCCGGTTCAAAAAATGTCGAGGGCCAAGGATGGCCCGAGCCAAGCCCACAGGGATGTGCTCGCCGCGTTTTTTTGAACCGGGGACAGCCAGAGGCCTAACTCGAGGCATCAGGCCCGGGGCTTTGGCTTTCAGTCAATCAGATGGGCAAACTCACGTTCCAGCAAGGCAGGATCCCCCAGATTCAGCTCCACCAGCCGCTTCAGGTGGGTCGCACTGTCCAGGTCGATGTACTGGCAGCGAAACCCCAGACGGTGCTTTTCAACGTGCTTGAGCTCCACCGCCATGACGATGGCCGCCTCATGCTCGTTCAGGTGGATCACCACTTCGCAGGCCTGGTCCACGGGGACGCTCCAGCCGAGAGGGCGCTGGACCAACAGCCCCTTCAGACAGATATCCAACACCTCGGTAGACCACACCTGATCGTGGCAGTGCAGCTCGCAGGGCGCGTCAAACTCAATGCGGTGAAACCGGCGTTTTTCGGAATGCGAAACAGACAAGGCAGCTCTCCTCGATGGGGCCAGGCCCGATATCCTGACTATAGTTGCTGCCTGAAGTCCGGGCCAATCGTTCTCGGGTTCCGCAGCACCCGAGAACGATTCACCGATGGTACTGCGGGCTCAGCTCCACCACCGCCTCGATAAAGGCGCCGGCGTGCTCGGGATCGACATCCGGGGTGATGCCATGGCCGAGATTGAACACGTGCCCGGATCCGCTGCCGTAGCGGGACAGAATATCGGCAACCTCATCCCGGATACGAGCCTTGGGGGCATAGAGCATGGCGGGGTCCATATTGCCCTGGAGGGCGACGCGATCGCCAACCCGGGCACGGGCGTTGCCGATGTCCGTGGTCCAGTCAAGGCCGACCGCGTCGGCACCGGTGTCGGCGATGGACTCCAGCCACTGACCGCCATTCTTGGTGAACAGGATGACCGGCACCCGGCGCCCCTCGTGCTCCCGAATCAGGCCAGAGACAATCCGGCGCATGTACTGCAGGGAAAACGCCTCGTAGGCCCAGGTGCTGAGCACACCCCCCCAGGTATCAAAGATCTGAACCGCCTGGGCGCCGGCGCGGATCTGGCTGTTCAGGTAGTCCGTGACCGAATCCGCCAGGTGCGCCAGCAGCCGATGCATGACCTCAGGTTGACCGTACATCAACGCCTTGGCTTCCCGGAAATCCTTCGACGAGCCGCCCTCAACCATGTAGGTCGCCAGTGTCCACGGACTGCCGGAAAACCCGATCAGCGGCACTCGGCCACCGAGTGCGCCACGGATGGTGGACACCGCGTTCATCACGTAGTCCAGGTCCACGTCCGCCTTGAGGGTGGGCAACGCGGCCACGTCCGCCTCGGACCGGATGGTACGACGGAACCGGGGCCCCTCGCCGGTTTCGAAGTACAGGCCCAGCCCAAGGGCATCCGGAATGGTCAGGATGTCCGAGAACAAAATGGCGGCGTCCAGCGGATAGCGGGCCAGGGGCTGGAGGGTAACCTCGCAGGCGAGCTCGGCGTTCTTGCAGAGGCTCAAAAAATCCCCGGCCTGGGCGCGGGTCGCCCGGTACTCCGGCAGGTACCGCCCGGCCTGGCGCATCATCCACACCGGGGTTCGGTCCACCGGCTGGCGCAGCAGCGCCCTGAGAAAACGGTCGTTCTGCAGCTCAGTCATGGGGTCTCCCGGTTTGGTCAGACATCCAGGTAATCCAGGATGCCCTCGGCGGCCTGACGGCCTTCCCAGATGGCGGTGACCACCAGGTCAGAGCCGCGCACCATATCACCACCGGCAAAAATTTTCGGATTGGAGGTCTGGAACGGGAACTCCGCCTGCTCCAGCGCCTCGACGCGGCCAGAGTCGTCCGTGCGAACGTTCTGCTCCTCAAACCAGTCCGCCGGGCTCGGGCGGAAGCCAAAGGCCACCAGCACCGCATCCGCCGGGATCACTTCCTCACTGCCCGGCACCACTTCGGGGCGGCGACGGCCGTTCTCGTCCGGCTCACCCAGCTGGGTCTGGACCACCTTGACGCCTTCCACCCGGTCCTCGCCGATAATGGCGATGGGTTGCCGGTTGAACAGGAACTTCACACCCTCTTCCCGGGCGTTGGCCACTTCCCGACGGGAACCGGGCATGTTGGCCTCGTCCCGGCGATAGGCGCAGGTAACGCTTTCGGCCTGCTGGCGGATGGACGTGCGGTTGCAGTCCATGGCCGTGTCACCGCCGCCGAGCACCACCACGCGCCGGCCCTTCATGTCGATGAAGTCGTCGGGATTCTGCTCAAAGCCAAGGCGGCGATTGACGTTGGACACCAGGAACGGCAGCGCGTCGTATACCCCCGGCAGGTGCTCTCCAGGGAAGCCGCCCTTCATATAGGTGTAGGTGCCCATACCCATGAAGACCGCATCAAAGTCCTCCAGAATGGACGCCATGGTCACGTCCTTGCCCACCTCGGTGGACAGGCGGAACTCCACGCCCATTTCCTCGAAGACCTTTCGGCGCCGGGTCATCACGCTCTTTTCGAGCTTGAACTCGGGAATGCCAAAGGTCAGCAGGCCACCAATTTCCGGGTACCGGTCAAACACCACCGGGCGCACGCCGTTGCGCACCAGGATATCGGCGCAACCGAGGCCAGCCGGGCCGGCACCGATGACGGCGACTTTCTTGTCGGTCCACTTGACGTTGGACAGGTC
Organism: Marinobacter sp. C2H3; assembly: GCF_037080155.1. Lineage (NCBI taxonomy): Bacteria > Pseudomonadati > Pseudomonadota > Gammaproteobacteria > Pseudomonadales > Marinobacteraceae > Marinobacter > Marinobacter sp. C2H3. The sequence continues at coordinate 55,179 of NZ_JBBBNZ010000006.1, forward strand.
GGGCTTCCATCCCAGCGCAAACGCCGTGTCAGTGATGTACTTCTCCACTGAACCGATGGTGACAGCGCCATAGCCGTCATTCAGGGTGCAGGCGCCCTCGCACAGACGGTCCTGGGGGCAGACCCGGCCGCAGACTTCCGGCAGGGAGTTGGTCTGGTGACACAGCTCGACTGCCTTCATGATGTTGCCTTCCGACACCAGCTTGAGCCAGTTTGGAATGTAGTTGTGCACCGGGCACTTCCACTCGCAGTATGGGTTGCCGCAGGCCAGACAGCGGTGCGCCTGGGAGCCTGCAGCTACCGCGGTGAACGGCTGGTAGATCTCCTTGAACTCTTTCTTGCGCTTTTTGGCCGGGACTTTCTTCGGGTCAACCCGGCCCACCTCGACAAACTGGAAGTCGTTGTTCAGTCTTTCTTTCATTGTGGTGCTCTCATCAGCTCGATTTCGACGGGTGCTTACTCCGGGCGTGCCCGGGTGCTGGCCAACAGGGTCCGCAGGCTCGCAGCCTTGGGCTTGACCAGCCAGAACCGGCCGATGAAATCGTCGAAATTCTCAAGAATGTTCGCGGCCCACTCGCTGCCGGTCTCCGAGATGTGCTCCCGGATGACGCCGCGCAGGTGGTTCCGGTAGGACTCCATGTCCTCACTGGAAATCCGCTGAATTTCCACCAGCTCGTGGTTGTACTTGTCCACAAAGGTGTTGTTCAGATCCAGCACGTAAGCGAAGCCGCCGGTCATGCCCGCGCCGAAGTTGTGGCCAGTGGTCCCCAGCACGGTGACCAGGCCGCCGGTCATGTACTCACAGCAATGGTCGCCGGCCCCTTCCACCACCGCGTGGGCGCCGGAATTACGGACCGCAAAACGCTCACCCGCGGTGCCGGCCGCGAACAACTTGCCCCCGGTTGCGCCGTACAGGCAGGTGTTGCCCATGATGGAGGTTTCGTTGGTCAGGAAATCGCTGACACGGGGCGGCTTGATCACCAGCTTGCCGCCGGTCATGCCCTTGCCCACGTAGTCGTTGGCATCGCCCTCGAGGATCAGGTTCAGACCACCCACGTTCCAGACGCCAAAGCTCTGACCAGCAGTACCGGTCAGGTCCAGGGTAATGGGCGAATCGGCCATGCCCTGGTTGCCGTGACGGGCCGCAATCTCGCCGGACAGCCGCGCACCGATGGAACGGTCGCAGTTGGTCACCCGGTACGACCAGGCACCGCCGGTTTTACCGTCGATCGCCGCAGCGGTATCCGCCACCATGCGCTCGGCCAGCTCGCCTTTGTCGAACGGATGGTTCCGCTCCACCTGGCAGGTCTGGGGCTTGTCCGCCGGGATGTGGTCGTTGGCCAGCAGACGGCTGAGATCGAGCTTCTTCTGGCGCTCGGTGTTGCCCGGCAGGCGTTCAAGGAGGTCGACACGGCCTACCAGCTCCTCCAGGCTGCGAACCCCGAGTTTGGCCAGCCACTCACGGGTTTCTTCCGCCACAAACCGGAAGAAGTTCATGGCCATTTCCACGGTGCCCTTAAAGTGGTCTTCCCGCAGCTGGTCGTTCTGGGTGGCCACACCGGTGGCGCAGTTGTTCAGGTGGCAGATGCGCAGGTATTTGCAGCCGAGCGCCACCATCGGGGTGGTGCCAAAGCCGAAGCTCTCGGCGCCGAGGATGGCCGCTTTGACCACGTCCAGGCCGGTCTTGATGCCACCGTCGGTCTGCAGGCGGATCTTGCCCCGCAGATCGTTGGCCCGCAGCGCCTGCTGGGTCTCAGTCAGGCCCAGCTCCCAGGGGGAGCCGGCGTAGCGGATGGAGGTCAGGGGGCTGGCCGCGGTACCGCCGTCGTAGCCGGACACAGTGATCAGGTCAGCGTAGGCCTTGGCCACGCCGGCAGCGATGGTACCGACACCCGGCTCAGACACCAGTTTGACGGAGACCAGCGCCTGGGGATTGACCTGCTTGAGATCAAAGATCAGCTGGGCCAGGTCTTCGATGGAATAGATGTCGTGGTGCGGTGGCGGTGAAATCAGCGTCACACCCGGCACCGAGTAGCGCAGGCGTGCAATCAGTTCGTTCACCTTGCCGCCCGGCAACTGGCCGCCCTCGCCGGGCTTGGCGCCCTGGGCCACCTTGATCTGCATGACGTCGGCACTGCGCAGGTATTCCGCGGTCACGCCAAACCGGCCCGAGGCCACCTGCTTGATCTTGGACCGCTTTTCGGTGCCGTAGCGGGCCGGGTCTTCGCCGCCCTCGCCGGAGTTGGAGCGACCGCCCAGGGTGTTCATGGCCACCGCGAGCGCCTCATGGGCTTCCGGAGACAGCGCGCCCAGGGACATGGCGGCGGAATCGAAGCGCGGGAAAATCCGCTCCACCGGCTCCACCTCGGACAGATCGATGGGCTGGATGCCGTCGCGGAACACCAGAAGGTCCCGCAGGGTCGCGACGGGGCGCTCGTTCACCAGGGCCGCGTACTCGCGGTAGTGGCCGTAATCACCGGTGCTCACCGCCTCTTGCAGCTTACCCACGACGTCCGGGTTGAAAGCGTGATACTCCTGCCCGTGCACGTATTTCAGCAGACCACCCTGGGAAATCGGCTTGCGCGGCTTCCAGGCTACGTCGGCCAGAGTTTCCTGGTCCTCCTGGAAGTCAATGAAGCCGGCGCCCTGGATGCGGCTGGGCACGCCCTTGAAACACAGGTCCACCACCTCGTCCGCCAGGCCAATGGCCTCGAACAGCTGCGCGCCCCGGTAGGACGTCATGGTGGAGATCCCCATCTTGGACAGGATCTTGAGAAGCCCCTTGTTGATACCCTTGCGGTAGTTGTTCTTGGCTTCGATCGGGTCCATCAGCACTTCGCCCGTGCGGATCAGATCGTTGAGCACCTGATAGGCCAGATACGGGTAGACGGCCGTCGCGCCAAAACCGAACAGGACCGCAAAGTGATGCGGGTCCCGCGCCCAGCCAGTCTCGACGATGATGTTGGAATCGCAACGCAGGCCCTTGCCCACCAGGTGGTGGTGTACCGCGCCGGTGGCCATCAGGGCGTTGATCGGCAGGAAGCCCTGCTCCAGGTCCTTGTCAGACAGGATCAGCAGGACCTTGCCCTCTCGCACCGCCTGCTCGGCCTGTTCGCACACTGACTGAACGGCCTGCTTGAGACCCAGTTCCGGGCGGTAGCTGAGCGCGATGCGGGCTACTTCGAAGCCCGGGCGGTCGTTGTTGCTGATGCGCAGGAATTTCGCCGGGGACAGCACCGGCGTGGTCAGGATAATCCGGTCCGCATGCTCGGCGCTCTCTTCAAATACGTTCCGCTCGGCACCCAGACACGTCTCCAGGGACATGACGATCGCTTCCCGCAGGGGGTCGATCGGCGGGTTGGTGACCTGGGCGAACTTCTGCCGGAAGTATTCAGCAACGTGCCGTACCTTGCTGGACAGCACCGCCATGGGGGTGTCGTCACCCATGGAGCCAACCGCTTCCTGGCCGTTCTCGGCCAGCGGGCGCAGCACCTGGTCACGCTCTTCATAGGACACGTTGAACATTTTCTGATGCACCAGCAGGGCATCCGCGTCCATCAGTTTGAACTCGGGCGTGTCCTGGTTCAGCGTGGTTTCCACCCGCAGCGCGTTCTCCCGCAGCCAGCGCTTGTAGGGCTGAGCGGTTTTCAGACGCTGGTCGATGTCCTTGGTATGGAGGACTTCACCGGATTCGGTGTCGATCGCCAGAATCTGGCCGGGCCCGACACGGCCCTTGGCGACCACATCGTCCGGCTCGTAGCTGTAGGTGCCTATTTCCGAGGCCAGGGTGATGAAGTCGTTCTTGGTGATCACCCAGCGGGCCGGACGCAGGCCGTTGCGGTCGAGCATACACACGGCATAACGGCCGTCCGAAAGCACCAGGCCGGCGGGGCCATCCCACGGCTCCATGTGCATGGAGTTGTACTCGTAGAACGCCCGCAGCTCGGAGTCCATGGTGTCGACGTTCTGCCAGGCGGGCGGAATCATCATCCGCACGGCCCGGAACAGATCCACACCGCCAGCCAGCAGCACTTCCAACATGTTGTCCATGCTGGAGGAATCAGACCCGGTGAGATTGACCAGCGGCTGCAGCGTCTGCAGGTCCGGCAGGTCTGGGGAACTGAATTTGGCGGCGCGAGCAATCGCCCAGTTCCGGTTACCATCGATGGTGTTGATCTCGCCGTTGTGGGCCAGGTACCGGAACGGCTGGGCCAGGGGCCAGCGCGGCATGGTGTTGGTGGAGAACCGCTGGTGGAATACGCAGATGGCGGTTTCGAAATCCGGGTCGCCCAGATCCTTATAGAAGTTGGCCAGGTCGGCGGGCATCATCAGGCCTTTGTAGGCCAGGGTCCGGGGCGACAGGCTGCAGATGTAGAATTCGCTGTCGTCGGCCATGTCCCGCTCGGCGTGGCGGCGGCCCACGAACAGGCTGATGGCGAACGCGCGCTCGTCCTTTCCGGCGGGCAGCACGAATACCTGCTCGATCTTCGGCAGGCAGTCCAGTGCCATCGGGCCCAGGCAACTGTCATCCACCGGCACGTCGCGCCAGCCCATGATATCCAGACCCTGTTCAGTCAGCCGCTTTTCAATGGCGGCCCGTCCAGCACTCGCCTTGGCTGGATCGGGGTTCAGGAAGACCTGGCCGACCGCGAAGGGCCCCTCCGGGGCGCGGCCGAACGCCGACTGGGCGCACTTGCGCAGAAACGCTTCGGGGCTCTGAATCAGCAGGCCGCAACCATCACCGGTCTTACCGTCCGCTGCGATACCACCTCGGTGGGTCATGCAGGTCAGCGACTCGATGGCGGTTTGCAACAACGCATGACTGGCCTCGCCTTTCATGTGGGCGATCAGACCGAATCCGCAGTTGTCCCTGAACTCGTCGGGATGATACAAACCTGTCGTCATAAGCGTAATCTCGCGTAGAAATGCTTTTCAATCAGAGGGTTAAGCAACCACCGGCCGCACAACACCCCTCTGACACTGAAAATGGGGGCTGGCTATTTTACACACGTAGAAATACGTACTCAAATCGGCGTGGATTGTCGTCAGGATCGGAATACGCTCTCGGCCTTGCGGCCCAAGGCTTGGAGGCACGGCCCCGGCTGGCCCATGGTGTTCAGAGATCCTGATTACGGCGTATCCAGGGGGACTGTTTCTGCAGGGACTCCGGCAGGGCGGCCTTCGCCTGCTGCGCTGCCGAGAGGGACCCGTAGGCACCGGCGACGACCAGATACCAGGGCTCGCCGTTTCTCTGGATACGGGTATACCACAAATCCCCCAACTGCGGATACTGGCGAATCAGGCTCACAGCCGTTTTTTCCTGGTGGCCCGCCACCAGCTGCAGGGTCCAGCCACTCCGGGCCCGCAACTGGTCGATGGGCCGGAACCGAGCCCCGAGTGCGGGCTCGAATGACGGCTGCTTCGGCTTTACCGCTGGAGTGTCGGCCATCACTTCCGGCGCCGCCGATCGGGGAGCGTTGTTCGGGGCAGCGCTATCGGGCGCAACCACCTTCGCGGAGGCCGTTTCCAAAGGCACATCCGTGGCCGGGATCCCGGTCGACGTGGCGGCGGGCAACGACGTCGGCCCGGTCACGGCGCCTGCGGCCGTACCCGGCTCCATGACACCGGTCGTTTCCGGTTTGGGCACCTCAGCCTGGGGGGGCGGCGCCTCTGAGGACTGCGCCGGAGAAATCGCCACCGAAGACGACCCCACTTCCGGGGGGGCGGGCTTGGGTGGCTCTGCCCGGGATGTGACCGTCTGGGACGGCAGGTCCGGCGCCTCACCCGGACCGACCGTTACGCTGCGCCTTGTCGGCGCGGGCTGGGCGGCCACGGTACGGTCCCGGGCAACGGTTTGGTCATACTGCCAGGAAACGTACCACCACGAACCGCCGAGCAGCAACACCCCTAGAGCCGGCCAGGCCAGCGAGCGGGTACTCAGCCGCGCCTTACGACCGGGCGCCGCCGGGCGCAACGCCACCTGGTCCAACCAGACGCCATGCCCGACGCGTTTGAGGCGGCCGAAACTGCCCTGGCTAAGCTGGTGCAACTGGTCAAGTCGCTTGTGCCCCAACAACTCGGAGACTTTGCCCCCGGCCATCTCGACGCGCACCTTGAGATAGGCGAACAACTCCTCCGGACCCAGGGGACGAAGATCCACCTGGTGCACCGAGACCCCTTCGGCACTGCCTTCAATACCGAGAGACTCCAGAAGTCCCTGGCTGCCAGCGAACACCGGCACCGCCGCACTCGCGCGGTCGGCGGCCAGAAAGGCTGAAAGCACGAGGCGCAGCAATTCCGGCGCCACGCGGTCGGCATCGTCCAGCATTACCACCATGCGCTGCCCCTTGCGGGCGCGGGCTTCCGACCAGCGGAAGAACGCAAATACCACGTCCCGGGGCACATCGCCGGTATGCCCCAGGGCCGGCGCTATCGACCTGAGATGACGAACCAGCGCCTGAACGCTGGTGAGGGAGGCCGACGGCAACCGATGCATGTCCAGACGTGACGCCTCGCTGCGGATCAACTCCCCGAGCAGCCGTGTTTTCCCAGCGCCCGGCGCCCCGGTCACCAGCAACGCCATGTCGCCAAAGCCACAGAGATGGCGCAGGGTCTCCAGGGCGTGCTGGCGCCCGGCATCCGGGAAAAACGGAGCGTCCATGTCCAATGGGTCCGCGCGCAGACCATAACGGTGCTGAACCCGAGGGAACAGGCCGCCGTCTTCCGCGCTGTTCAATCCATCGATCATCGCAGTACCCACTCAGGTTCAGGCCGGCCTTTGGCCACAGAAGGCGTCGAGCGTCGACGTCAGGTGAGCATCGGAGGCGGTGTCGGTAACCGTCGCCTCGCCCAGCGAGCGCAATAGCACCAGCCGAAGTCGGCCATCGACGTTTTTCTTGTCCACCGCCATCAGGCGCCTGAAATCCGCCGGAGTCATGGTTTCCGGCGGCCGCTCCGGCAGGCCCGCAGCGCGAATCAGGCGGACCACGCGCTCGTAGTCCGTTCGATCAATCATACCTTCGCGGACTGACAGGTCGGCCGCCAGGATCATCCCGGTTCCAACTGCCTCGCCGTGCAGCCACTGACCGTAGCCCGCAAAGGTTTCGATAGCGTGACCAAAGGTGTGCCCCAGGTTCAGGGTGGCCCGCAGACCGGATTCGCGCTCGTCCTGGGCCACCACATCGGCCTTGCAGGCGCAGGAACGATAAACCGCCTCGGCCACCGCGGCCGGCTCCAGTGCGGTCAGACGGTCCATGGAGGCCTCCAGCCAATCGAGAAACGCAGGCTCACGTATCAGCCCGTATTTGATCACCTCCGCCAGACCCGCCGCCACTTCCCGGGGCGGGAGCGTGGTCAGCGTGTCGGTATCGATTAACACGACTTGAGGCTGGTAGAACGCTCCGATCATGTTCTTGCCGAGGGGGTGATTAATACCGGTCTTGCCACCCACTGAGGAGTCGACCTGGGACAGCAGCGTGGTCGGAATCTGGATAAACGGCACGCCCCGCTGGTAACAGGCGGCGGCAAACCCCGTCATGTCACCGACCACGCCGCCACCGAGGGCCACCAGCGTTGTGTTACGGGTGTGGGTTCTTTCCAGAAGCCCGTCGAAGATGCGATTCAGCGTCTGCCAGTCTTTATACTGCTCGCCATCGGGCAGGACCACGGTATCGACCTGCTTCCCGGGAAAGCAGGCGCGTGCGCGCTCCAGATACAACGGTGCCACGGTGTTATTGGTGACAATCATCACCTTGCTGCCGGCGACATAGCCGGTGAGATCCTGGCTGCCGAGCAGGCCGGCGCCGATAAGAATGGGGTAGCTGCGATCGCCCAGTTCGACGATCAACTGATGGTGCAGCTCAGGCATGGTGTCGGCCTTCCTTGCGAAACTGACGACGGTGTTTGGGGGTTCGGGGATTAACCCGGTTAACCAGTTGCCGGACCACCAGACGCGGGCTTTTTCGATCCGTGTGCATGACCACATCGGCGATCTGCCGGTAGAGGGGGTCCCGGATGGCGAACAGTGACCGAAGAATGGCCTCGGGATCGTCGTTTTGCAACAGCGGTCGGTTGCGGTCTTTGCGGGTGCGCTCCACCTGCTGATCGATCGAGGTTTTTAGATAGACAACCACCGCATTCTGCTTGAGCAATGCCAGATTTTCCGACCGCATGACCGCCCCGCCGCCGGTGGCCACAACCGCCTCCGTTTCCCCCGCCAGCTCTGCCAGCATCGCGGTCTCCCGCTGACGGAACCCGGCCTCGCCTTCCACATCGAAAATCCAGGGAATGTTGGCTCCGCAGCGCTCCTCGATCATCCGGTCGGAATCCAGGAATCGATAACCCAGCTCCCGGGCCAGCAAACGACCGATGGTGCTTTTCCCCGCCCCCATGGGGCCGACCAGAACGACTCGCTTTGGCAACGACATACTCAGCGCTCACAGAATTTCAGGCGGGTGAGAATAGCATAAAAAAGGCCGCCGGTTTGACGCGGCGGCCTGTCTTTGCGGCGTCAGCCGCCGGCTTACTTGATCAGATCGTTCTTGATGATCTTCGGCGTGATGAAAATCAGCAGCTCGCTGCGCTCGTCGATGTTCTCAGTCCGACGGAACAGGGCGCCGAGATAGGGAATATCACCGAGGAACGGCGTCTTGGTGGTCTGCGTGGACACCTGGGACTGGAAGATACCGCCGAGCACAACGGTCTCACCGTTACCCACCAGCACCTGGGTGGTCACCGAGTTGGTGTTGATGGACGGAATCCCAGCGGTCACCTCGCCACGGGAGTCCTGGTTCACCACCAGGTCCATGATGATCTTGTCATCCGGCGTGATCTGCGGCGTCACTTCCAGGGACAGCACGGCTTCTTTGAAGGATACCGAGGTGGCACCGCTGGAGGACGCTTCCTGGTACGGGATTTCCTCACCGGACTTGATCGAGGCGGTCTGACGGTCCGCTGTCACAACTCGCGGCTGGGACACGATTTCCGCCTGGCCATCGCTTTCCAGTGCGGACAGTTCCAGATCCACAAGGAAGTCGTCGCTGCCCCAACCGATGGCCAGGGACGAGGTGCCTTCGCCTGAGACGCCAAGGTCCACGGCCAAGGCACCCGGGAAGGTGATGCCGGTGGCATTGCCGTTTCCGGCAGCATCACGGGCTTCCTGCAAGGTTCCCTGGGAGCCGCCAACGGTGAACACGTGGTTACCGCTCACGTTGTAGGCGGCGCCGCCCCAGCGAATGCCCAGGTTCTCGGCTACGTTCGTCTGGGCGCGGACAATCCGGGCCTCAATGGACACCTGGCGAACCGGGACGTCCCAGGTGGACACCAGCCGGCGGATCTCTTCCAGCTTGTCCGCGGTCTCACGCACGCTGATGGTGTTGGTGCGCACGTCGGAGGACACGAAGCCCCGGGAGGAGATCAAGTCTTTGTCCGCCTTGATCAGGTCGACAATGTCCCCGGCCTTGGCGTAGTTCACCTGGATAATGTCCAGGCGGACCGGCGCCAGTTCGGCGATCTGCTTGTTGGTTTCCAGCTCAAGCTTCTCGCGGGCGGCGATTTCATCGGCCGGCGCCACCAGAAGGACGTTGCCAATCTGGCGCTTGTCGAGGCCCTTGGTTTTCAGGATCAGGTCCAGCGCCTGGTCCCAGGGCACGTTCTGCAGCCGCAGGGTAATGCTGCCGGTCACGGTGTCACTGGCCACCAGGTTCAGGCCGGTAAAGTCCGCGATCAATTGCAGTACGGACCGCACTTCGATGTCCTGGAAGTTCAGGGAGAGTTTGTCGCCGGTGTACGGGAACTTCTCTTCCTTGCGGGCTTCGGCTTCCTGCTGGCTCAGCTTCTCGACGCTGACGGTGAACTCGTTGCCAGACTGGTAGGCGATGTAATCGTAGTTGCCTTCCGGACGGATCTCGACCACGGCCTTGCCGTCTGAGACGAAGGTATCAATTCGGCTCACCGGCGTGGCGAAATCGGTCACATCAAGCCGGCGGCGGAGGTTCTCAGGCACCGACAGTTCCGGCATGGTCAAACGAATCTTGCCAGACTGCTCGGTCAGGTCGACCGGCGTACTGCTGGAGCCCAGATTAACGATGACCCGGCCTTCGCCGTCCTTGCCCCGACGGAAGTCCACGCCCGCCAGCGTATTCGGGCTGGTCGAGGCCGAAGAGGGTGACGCAGAGGCCGACGACGCGGCTGAGGCCATGGTGGTGGTAGCCGTGCTGCCACTGTCGCCACCAATGATCATCACCAGATCGTTGCCGTCCCGGCGGGTGGTGTAAGGCACCAGGTCCACCAGGTTAAAAATCAACCGGGTGCGGTCGGAGGTTTCCACCACCGTCATGCTCTGGGCGTTGGCACCCTCCAGCGGAATACTCCGGCTGTTGAGGCCGCTCTTGGTGTCCCGAAGGTCCACCGCAATGCGAGCTGGGCGCTCAATGGTGTAGCCCGTGGGCTCAGGCGGCTGACCATCAAACTGGAGCCGAACCTGCAAGCGCTCTCCGGACAGCGAGGAGAGCGATACGTCTTTCAGCGTGACCGCGTGAACCAGGCCGGACATCAACCCCAGGGCAATCACACCGACGGATACAGTGAGTTTTTTGAACATCGCTAGCCTCGACCCTAAACCTTTTTGTTCGTGCATGTTTCTTACAGACATCATACTGCCGCTCCTTAGCCCTGTTCCTCGTTCAATGTCAGGGAACGAGGACGTTCGACCCAGCCGCCTTGGCCGTTGGGAACGATCTCGATCAGCTCAATGCGGGTGTCGCTGACACCCACGATGCGGCCGTAATTCTGGCCCAGATGGTTACCGGAGCGCACACGGTGAATGCCACCGGTGCTGTCCTTCACCAGTGCGTACAGGTCACCGGACGGTCCCTGCAGCGTACCGACCATGCTCAGCTCCTTGAGATCAAAGTTCTCGAGGGCTTCTTTGGGCCGGTCCAGATCCGGCTCCACGGTGCTCGCGGGCTGCTCGTTCATCATGGTGAGCTGCACCTCCACCGGCGGCTCGAACGGCGACCGGCGATCCGCCGCGGAGTAACTGAACGCCTCATAGGCCTTGAACTCCGGCAGTGGCTCAACGTGGCCGCGGGGTTTTGCCCGGGCCTCCTCCATGAACCGGTCGAGGTCCGAGAAGCCGTTGCTCTGGGAGCAGGCGGTCAGCAGTCCCATCAGGCACAGACCCAGCCAGGCTTTATTTGCACGAATGTTCGCCATGCTCATTCTCCAGCCCGGTAGCGGTAGGTACGGGCAACCACCTGCATATCAAGCTGGTCCCCCTCTCCACCGGTTGGTTTGATGGTGAAATCGTGAAGCGTCACGATCCTCGGCAGGCTGGCGACGCTGCTCACGAACGAGGCCAGCTCGTGGTAGGTACCGGTGACCTCAATGTTGATCGGCAGTTCGGCGTAAAAGTCACGCTTTTGCTCCGGCTGCAGCTTGATCTGCTTGAGGCTGAGACCACTGCCAAGCGCCGTGTTGGTGATGTCTTCCAGCAGGCCGGGCACTTCAGTCTCACTGGGGAGCTGTCGCACCAGCGCGCCGAAGGTCTCTTCCATCTCGGTCATCTGGGCCTTGAATACCGCCAGGTTGGCCACCTGATAGGCCTTCCGCTCGTACTCCTTGCGCTTGTCCTGCTCCTGTTTGGTGACACGCTCAAGCTGCGTGTACTGATCCTTCACCAGAAACCAGTACCCGCCACCGAGGATGAGGCCAAAGATCAGAAGCACGACGACGGCCTTGATCGGCGCCGGCCAGATGCCAGCATTGTTGACGTCGAGATCGTTGATATCAAATTCGTTCAGGCTTTTGAGGGAGTCCGCGAGGCTCATTTCTTCTCCTCCCCTTCGGGCTCAGGCGTGGTTTGCTTGACCGTCATGTTGAACTGGCTGTAGCCGGCCCGGCGGCTGTCGGCCGCCGATACGTTGGCCAGACTGGGGCTGGCAAACCAGTCGGACTCCTCAAACGATCGCATCAGGGTGGAAATGCGGTTGTTGGATTCCGCCATACCCACAATCTGCAGGTTGTCGCCAGTTCGGGTCAGGTCGGTGTAATACAGGCCGTCCGGAAGCGTCCGCACCAGTTCGTCGAAAATCCGCACGATCACCGGGCGCTTGCCCTGCAGGTCCTGGATCACTTTCATCCGCGCCAGAAGCTCATCGCGCTTGCGCTTGAGATCCTCGATCTCCTTGATCTGCGCATCCAGTTTCTTGGCAGCGGTTTCAATGTAGGCGTTACGGGCCTGCTGATAGGCGATCTGGCTGTCCAGGTGGGATTTCCAGAGGAACACCAGGCCGCCCGCGACAATCACGGCGCCCAGAATCATCACCACGAACTGCTTCTGCTTTTCTGCCCGAAGTTCTTCGCGCCAGGGTCTGAGGTTAATCTTTGCCATCAGTCGAAGCTCCTCATCGCCAGGCCGCACGCAATCATCAGGGAGGGGGCATCGTTGCTCAGGGCAGAGGCGTTCACCCGCGAGCCCACCGACATGTCGGCAAACGGGTTGGCCACCAGGGTGGGTGTTCCGGTCTTGTCCTCAACCATGTCCGTCAGGCCCTGGATCGAGGCGGTGCCGCCGGCCAGAATCACATAGTCCACGGCGTTGTACTGGCTGGCACCGAAGAAGAACTGGAGCGCCCGGGCCACCTGTTGCACCACGGCTTCCCGGAAGGGGGTCAGCACTTCACTGTCGTAATCGTCCGGCAGGCCGCCCTGCTTCTTGGCAAGGCCGGCCTCCTCAAGAGAGAGGCCATACCGGCGCTGGATTTCCTCGGTCAGCTGCTTGCCGCCGAAAATCTGCTCGCGGGTGTACACGGTCTTGCCGTCCGCCAGAACGCTCAGGGTGGTCATGGTGGCGCCGATGTCCACGATGGCGACGACCAGCTCTTCGCCCTGGGATTCCAACTGCGGCTCAATCAGCGCGTAGGCGCGCTCCAGTGCGTAGGCCTCCACGTCAACGATGCGCGTGGTCAGCCCGGCAATCTCGAGGGCATCCTCTCGGATGTCCACATTTTCCTTTCGGCAGGCGGCCAGCAAAACATCCACCTGATCAGGGTTGGTCTCGGAGGGGCCCTGCACCTCGAAATCGATGGCGACCTCGTCCAGCGGATACGGAATGTACTGGTCCGCCTCCAGGGCAATCTGGTCTTCCATCTCAAATTCGTTCAGCCCGCCGTCCATCTGGATCACCTTGGTGATCACCGCGGAGCCGGACACCGCCACCGCCACCTGCTTGACGCCGGTTCGGGACTTGGACGCAACGCGCTTGAGGACTTCCCCCACCGCTTCTACGTCCGTGATGTTTTTTTCGACAACGGCGTTGGCCGGCAACGGCTCAACGGCGTAGCTCTCGACCCGATATCGTGCGCCCTGCCGGGACAGCTCCAGGAGCTTTACCGAACTCGAGCTGACGTCGACGCCCAACACCGAACTGGATTTCTTTCCGAACAATCCGAACACGCGCTCACCCTATACCTGGATATATGCATCCGGTTAATTCACTGATGTGTTTTTTATGTAAGGGAATTTCTTCCGCTTTCCGTCTACAATGCCCATTCTTGTTTTCAGGAAAAGCATTGTGAGTCCGGCAAGTGTCTCATTCTTCCTAAAGCAATTTCTCAGATGATAGACCTATATCCAACAGTTGTCAGAAAAAAATGTCTCATTTGTTGCGTACATCTCGCCTTTTTGCCTGGTTATTTCTCACCGGCCTGAGTGTCGCGGTTATCACCGTTTCCGGGTTTTATCTTTATCTCCGACCCGGGCTTCCGCCGGTGGAACAGCTGCTGGACATCAAGCTGCAGACACCGCTGCGGGTGCTTAGCAAAGACAACAGATTAATAGCAGAATTCGGTGAAAAGAGAAGGACCCCAATCACAATCGAACAGATCCCTACACTTCAGTTACAAGCGTTCATGGCGGCTGAAGACTCCCGCTTTTATGAACACTTCGGGATCGACATCAAAGGCCTGGCGCGGGCTGCGGTTCAACTGGTCTCCACTGGCGAGATACAGTCTGGGGGCAGCACCATCACCATGCAGGTTGCAAAAAATTACTTTTTGTCACGGGATCGCACGTTCATTCGGAAGTTCAGGGAGATACTGCTGGCTCTTCAGATTGAACGTGAACTGCCCAAAGACCGTATCCTTGAGCTGTATCTGAACAAGATCTACCTGGGCAACCGTGCGTACGGACTGGCCGCCGCGGCCGACGTGTATTACGACAAGCCCGTGAACGAGCTGTCGCTGGCCCAGATGGCGATGCTGGCCGGCCTGCCCAAGGCTCCCTCCGCCTACAACCCCCTGGCAAACCCTGACCGGGCCATGGCGCGCCGGAACTGGATTCTTAGCCGCATGCGGGACCTTGGCTATATCACCGATGATGCCTATGGCCTGGCCATCACCGCCCCCATTACGGCCAGTTACCACGGCATAGACCCCGAGGTGGACGCCGACTACGTGGCCGAGATGGCACGCGCTGAGATGGTGCGCCGTTTTGGCGACAACGCCTACAGCGACGGCTACACGGTGACCCTGACCGTAGACAGCGAGAAACAGAAAGCCGCCACCCGTGCGTTGCGTGACGGCCTGGAAGCGTATGATCACCGGCACGGTTTCCGCGGCCCGATTGGCCATCTGGACACAGACACACTCGCCGCCGAAGACCCGGAAAACCTGATCCTGAACTACCCCATGGTGGCTGATCAGCGGCCGGCGATCACCCTATCGGTGAACGACAAGGCCGGCCAGGCGACTCTTTACGCTCGTGGTCTGGGCACGGTCGTGATGCCGTTCGACACCATGACGTGGGCCCGCCGCTACAAAACCGAAGACCTGAAAGGGCCTGCCCCCGGCAAGCCGTCTGACGTGCTTGCGCCCGGGGACGTGGTATACGTTCACCAACAGCCGGCTGCGACACCCGCTGAGGGCGACATCGACGTGGCCGGCCAGGGCCAGATACAGACTGTGGCTCTCGGGCAAATTCCCCAGGTGGAAGGGGCCCTGATTTCTCTGGACGCCCATACCGGCGCCATCCAGGCCCTCAGCGGTGGCTACAGCTTCAGCCAGAGCAAGTATAATCGGGCCATTCAGGCAAAACGGCAGCCGGGCTCCAACTTCAAGCCCTTCCTCTATCTGAAGGGCCTGGTTGACGGCAAGACCGCCGCCACCATCTACAACGACGCGCCGATCGTGTTTGATGACGACAAGCTGGAAACGTCCTGGCGCCCGGAAAACTCTTCCGGCCAGTTCTATGGCCCCACCCGCCTGCGCGAGGCGCTCTACACGTCACGCAACATCGTGTCCATCCGCCTGCTGCGGGACCTGGGCATCAGCAACGTGCTGGACTTCCTCAAACAGCTGAAGATCCCCACGGACAACATGCCCAACAACCTGTCCCTGGCCCTGGGCAGCGGCCTGCTGGCCCCCATGGACATGGCCCGGGGCATTGCCGTCATTGCCAACGGCGGGTTTGATGTCCAGCCCTACCTGATTGACGAGATCCGGGACGCCCGGGGCGAACTCGTCTACCAGGCGCCGGAAACCATCCTTTGCGACCAGGCCTGCGAAAAAGACCTTGCGGACGAGGCACCCGGGGGCATCGAGGCGACCCCCGGGCCGGCGATCGCGGCCGAGGGCAGCGACGACGTCACCATGGCGACCGCGGACAACGCCAGCAAGACCATTGACCGGACTCACCCTGAGCCAAGGCTCATGCACCGCCTGGCGGACAAGCGGGCCGTGTACATCCTGCACTCCATGATGAAAGACGTTATTCGCAAGGGTACGGGCCGCCGGGCGTTGGTGCTCGACCGCAGCGACCTGGCAGGCAAGACCGGCACCACCAACGACCAGCGGGACACCTGGTTCAGTGGCTTCAATTACCAGCTCGCCACCACTGTCTGGGTCGGCTTCGACCAGCCCACCCCCCTTGGCCGGGGGGAATACGGAGCCAGCACCGCGCTGCCGGCGTGGATCGACTATATGCGGATTGCCTTGAAAGACACGCCGGTCTCGGACATGCCGCGCCCCAACGGCATCGTAAACGTCCGCATCGATCCGGAAACCGGATTGCGCGCCCGTCCCGGCGAGGACGGCATTTTCGAACTGTTCCGCGAAGAGGACGCGCCGCCTCCGCTGGCACCGGAGTCCGAGAATCAGCAAAACGGCGCATCGGATGACGGCGCCTCCCGACAGCTCTTCTGAGCGATCAAACGCCACAAAAAAAGCGCCTCGGGCCGACGGCCCGAGGCGCTTTTTTAGACACAGCGGCTCAGTGAGCCCTCGCTCAGATAATGTCGTCCATGGACTTGAGCGGATAGTGCGCCGGGTACGGGTTGCGGGCAACACCGGAATCCACGGCCGCCCGGGCCACAGCCGCCGGCACCACGTCAAGCAGGCGAACGTCCATCGGCTTGGGAATGATGTAGTCACGGCCGAACTCAAACGACTCAACCCCGTAAGCCTCACAGATTTCCGCCGGCACCGGCTCCTTCGCCAGTTCGCGAATGGCGTTAACGGCGGCAATCTTCATTTCTTCGTTGATGGTGGTCGCACGAACATCCAGCGCGCCCCGGAAGATAAACGGGAAGCCCAGCACGTTGTTCACCTGGTTCGGGTAGTCTGAACGACCGGTGGCCATGATCAGGTCGTCCCGCACGGTCCGCGCCAGTTCCGGGCTGATTTCCGGATCCGGATTGGAGCAGGCAAAGACGATGGGATTCGGCGCCATTTTCTTCAACTGCTCAGCGGTCAGCAGGTTGGCGCCGGATAGGCCAACGAACACATCCGCGCCGTCAATGGCGTCGTCGAGAGTGCGCTTGTCCGTGTTGTTGGCGAACATCGCCTTGTACTGGTTCAGATCATCGCGGCCGGCGTGGATCACACCCTTTCGGTCAATCATGTAGATGTTTTCGGACCGCATGCCGCAGCTGATCAGCAGCTTCATGCAGGCATTGGCGGCCGCACCCGCACCCAGGCAAACGATGGTGGCTTCTTCGATCTTCTTGCCTTGAAGCTCCAGCGCATTGATCATGCCGGCCGCGGTCACAATGGCGGTGCCGTGCTGGTCATCATGGAACACCGGCACGTTGCAACGCTCGATCAGTGCCCGCTCAATCTCGAAGCATTCCGGCGCCTTGATGTCCTCGAGGTTGATACCACCAAAGGTGTCGGCGATCCGCTCAACCGTTTCGATAAACGCCTGCGGGCTCTCGGCCTTGACCTCAATATCAAACACGTCGATGCCGGCAAAGCGCTTGAACAGTACCCCTTTGCCTTCCATGACCGGCTTACTGGCCAGCGGCCCCAGGTTGCCCAGACCCAGAATGGCAGAGCCATCCGAAATCACGGCCACCAGGTTCCCCTTCCCGGTGTAGCGATAGGCGTTTTCCGGATCCTTCGCGATCTCGCGAACCGGCTCTGCAACCCCCGGGCTGTACGCCAGGGAGAGGTCGCGGGAGGTACGGGTCGGCTTGGTGATTTCTACGCTCAGCTTACCCGGCCGCGGCTTGGCGTGATATTCAAGGGCTGCGGTTTTCAGATCTTGAGACATTGCCACTGTTCCGTCTGTCACGTTTATTTATCGGATGGCCGCCAGAAACCCTGACGGAGCGGGCCATTATGTCCCGGCCTCCGACAAACAACAAGTGGACGCTGCGCGTGGTCCGACCAGTCAATACGCCAATGGTTTAATGTCGCCAAGCACGTCACAGAGGGCAATTGGAGCCACATACCGAACAACCAGGCACAAAAAAAGCGCCCGAAGGCGCTTTTTTTGTTCGCGAGCCGGCTGAGGCTCCGGATCAGGCTTTCTTGCCGCCGATCCGACCACCGAAACGCTTGTTGAACTTATCGATACGGCCGCCGGCGTCCATCACCTTCTGCTTGCCGGTGTAGAACGGGTGGCACTGCGAGCAGACGTCCAGCTGCAGGTCGTGTCCTACGGTGGAGCGGGTCTGGATGACGTTACCGCAGGAACAGGTCGCGGTGATGTCAACGTACTTCGGGTGGATACCTTCTTTCATGGCGAACCTCGGTCGGTCATGCCGCTACCAGGTCACGGGCACTAAGGCCGGCGCCGGGCACCGCATGTTTGAATCAAAGTGAGTGGCGAGGCACAATCATGCCGCACCGAAAACAGATCGCGAATCATACTTGCTCTGCACCGGCCAAGCAAGTAGTGGTTCCGATAGGACATTGGTCGATAGGTAGAATTCACAATCCGCCCCTTCCCCTCCGGAGCCACCCCTTGCCCGCAACCGTCCGAATCGCACTGAACCGCCCGCTGAGACGGCTGTTTGACTATGAGCGTCCGGACGGGATGGTGCTAACCCGGGGCCAGCGGGTGCGGGTTCCGTTTGGACGGCAAACGCTGACCGGCCTGGTGGCCGACACCAACGGTACCCCCCCGGAAGGGCTCACGCTGAAACCGGTCAGCCAGGCCCTGGAGCCATGGCCGGCGCTGCCGGACGAAACGGTTGCCCTGCTCCAGTGGGCCAGCCACTATTATCAGCACCCTCTCGGTGAATGCCTGTTTACCGCCATGCCGCCGGCACTGCGCAGGGGCCGGCCGGCGGAGCGGCCGGCCCCGATGGTCTGGCGTTACACAGGGTCCGGAGCCACCCTGCCCGCCAGCGCTCACCGGCAGAAAGCACTGCTGGACTGGCTGAAGGACCAGCCTGGCGACGTCGCCGACAGTACTCTTCGAGCCGCTGGCTTCCAGCGTACCCAGATCGACGCCCTGGCGAACAAGCAGTGGATCACCCGGGTTGACCCGACCGCACCTCAAGCAGCACACGTGGCCGACGCGACCCCGGCTCCGAGCTGTCGGCCGACGCTATCCCCCGCTCAGGCAGAGGCCGCCAGCCAATTACCCGCTGTGAACGCGGGCTTCAGCGCCACCCTGCTTTATGGCGTCACCGGTAGCGGCAAGACTGAACTGTACCTTCATTATCTGAAGACCCACCTGGGCGATCAGGACCAGGCACTGGTGCTGGTTCCCGAAATCAACCTGACCCCGCAGACCGTTGCCCGGTTCCAGAAGTACTTCGGCGATCGGATTGTGGTCTGGCACTCTGCGCTGAACGACACTGACCGCTTGGACACCTGGCTGAAAGTTCGCCACGGGGAGCCGGTCATTCTCGTCGGCACCCGGTCCGCCGTGCTGCTGCCTTTTACCCGGCTGCGCGCGCTGGTGGTCGATGAGGAACACGACACCTCCTACAAGCAGGGCGATGGCTTCCGATACTCCGGCCGTGATCTGGCCGTCTACCGGGCTCACCTGAACCGGTGCCCTGTCATTCTGGGCTCCGCGACCCCGTCCCTGGAGTCCGTCCACAACGCCCGCACCGGCAAATACCGGCTTGTGCGGCTGGAGCAGCGCGCCGGGCCGGCGCGGCCACCCACCCTGTCCCTGCTGGACATTCGCAGCCGCCCCCTGGAAGGCGGCCTGTCCCGTCCGGCCCTGAGCGCGATCCGCGACGTCCTTGCCCGGGGCGAGCAGGCACTGGTGTTTGTTAACCGCCGAGGCTTCGCGCCAGTGATGATGTGCTTTGACTGCGGCCACCTGATGGAGTGCCCCCGCTGCGACAGCCGCCTGACCTATCATCGCCGCGATCGAGCCATGCGCTGCCACCACTGCGACTTCCAGTGCGCCGCCCGGGACACCTGCCCCCAATGCCAGAGTGAACGCTTCAAGCCCGTTGGCCAGGGCACCGAGCGTACCGAGGACACCCTGGCGGAGGCATTCCCGGACACCCCGGTGGTCAGGGTCGATCGGGACAGCACCCAGCGCAAGGGCAGCATCCAGCAGATTCTGGACAAAGTGAACAGCGGTGCCCCCTGCGTATTGGTGGGCACACAGATGCTGGCAAAGGGCCATGATTTTCCAAACGTCACCCTGGTGGTGGTGGTCAACGCAGACGGTGGGCTTTTCAGCGTCGATTTCCGGGCGCCGGAGCAACTGACCCAGACGCTGATTCAGGTCAGCGGCCGGGCCGGGCGGGCGGAAAAGCCCGGCCGGGTGCTGATCCAGACGTGCCACAGCGACCACCCCCTGCTCAGAGCCCTATGCAGTGACGCCTATCTGGACATCGCTGTTCGGCTGCTTGCGGAGCGGGAACAGGGGCTGTTCCCGCCCTTCCGGCACATGACTATCGTACGTGCGGAGGCGGACACCATGGCCCGAAGCCTGGCACTGCTTGACCAGCTCAAACCGCTGGTACCGGCCGGGAACGTGGAGTGCTGGGGCCCCCTGCCCGCCCTCATTGCCCGCCGGGCCGACAGACACCGGGCACAACTGGTCCTACTCAGCCACCAGCGAGGCCATCTGAATGCCGCCCTGAGCGGCCTTTGCCAACACCTGGACCAACAGCGCCTGCCCTCGGCCGTCCGCTGGATGGTGGACGTGGACCCACAGGAGACCGGATGACATCCAGCCCTTTTTGATTACGCTTCGCGTTTCCGCGATAATACGCCCCTCTCAAGTCCTCAGGGTCCAGCGCCCTGGCACCCGACACTCAGCGTTCTGCCATCCGAGTCTGCCGACAGCATGAAAGAGATCGTATCCGAGCTTCTCCAGTCCGCCCTGGCCACCCTGCAATCCGAAGGCGTCCTGCCCCCGGACCAATCGTTTACCCCGCAGGTGGGCAACACCAAAGACAAGGCCCATGGCGACTACGCCTGCAATATCGCACTGGTGGCCTCAAAGGCCGCGGGTTGCCCGCCGCGCCAACTGGCTGAGGCGCTGGTGGCCCGACTGCCCGAGAGCAAGGCCGTCGCACAGGTGGAGATCGCCGGACCGGGATTCATCAACTTTTTCATGAGCACCGCCAGCGCTTTTGAAGTGGTGGAAACCATCCTCTCAGAGGCGGACCGGTTTGGCCGCAACACGGCCGGCCAGGGACAAAAAGTGCAGGTGGAGTTCGTGTCCGCCAACCCGACCGGCCCCCTGCACGTGGGCCACGGCCGGGGTGCCGCCATCGGCGACTGCCTGTGCCGGCTACTGGACGCCAACGGTTATCAGGTCACCCGGGAGTTCTACTACAACGACGCGGGCGCCCAGATCAACAATCTCGCCCTGTCCGTTCAGGCGCGGGTCCATGGCCTGACACCGGATGACGAACGCTGGCCCGCCGACGGCTACCGTGGCGACTACATCGTGGACGTGGCCAAGGCTTACCTGGCCGGCGAGACGGTGACCGCCGACGACCGAGAGGTGACCGCTAAAGCCGACGCGGACGACCTGGACGCCATCCGCGACTTTGCCGTGGCGTACCTGCGCCGGGAGCAGGACCTGGACCTCAAGGCTTTCGGTGTGCACTTCGACGTGTACTTCCTTGAATCCTCGCTGTACGAGAAAGGCGAAGTAGAGGCCACCGTCGCGCGGCTTCAGGAAAATGGCTATACCTACGAGCAGGACGGCGCGCTGTGGCTGCGCACCACGGAATTCGGGGACGACAAAGACCGGGTGATGCGCAAAAAAGATGGCGGCTACACCTACTTCCTGCCCGATGTGGCTTACCACCTGAACAAATGGCGCCGGGGCTTCACCACGGTCATTAACGAACAGGGGGCCGACCACCACTCCACGGTGACCCGTGTCCGCGCCGGCCTTCAGGCCCTGAAGGCCGATATTCCCCAGGGCTGGCCCGATTACGTGCTGCACCAGATGGTGATGGTGACCCGCTCCGGACAGGAAGTGAAAATCTCCAAGCGGGCCGGCAGCTACGTCACCATCCGCGACCTGATTGACGAAGTGGGCCGGGATGCCACCCGCTACTTCCTCGCGGCCCGCCGCGTGGACTCCCAGCTGACTTTCGACATTGATCTGGCCCGTTCCCAGACGAACGAGAACCCGGTGTACTACATCCAGTACGCCCACGCCCGCATCTGCAGCGTGCTGCGTAAACTCGCGGATGAAGGGGTTAGCCGGGGCCGGAATGAGTGCCTGGGCAACCTGGAACGTCTGACCCTGGATGAGGAGAAAGAGCTGGCCAACCAGCTCGCGAAATACCCGGAGCTGGTGGCCAACGCCGCCAGCCAGCGTGAGCCCCACCACGTGGCCTACTACCTGCGGGAGCTCGCCGGCCAGTTCCACACCTATTACAACGCCCACAAGGTGCTGGTGGACGACACCGACCTGCGGGATGCCCGGCTGAGCCTGTATCTGGCGGTTCGCCAGGTGCTGGCCAACGGTCTCGACCTGCTGGGCGTGAGCGCGCCCGAGGAAATGTAGGCACCCCATGGCCCAGGATTACGCCCGCAAATCGCGCAGCGGCCGCGCCGCCGCCACGCCCCGCCGCGACACGACATCGCGTCGCCCAACGCCACAGCGAAGCGCGTCGCGATCCCGCGCGTCTGCGCCCGTCAACAACCAGCGTGGCGGACTGTCCCTGAAATGGATCGTGGCGCTGGCGGCCGTTGGCGGGTTTATCGGGTTTATTGTCTACCTCAACTCCCTACCGGTGACGCCAGCGCCCACCCGCGCAACGGCGTCGGCGCCGGAAACCCAACCAGCGCCAACCACCGCCGACGACAAAAAGCCCACGTTCCGGTTCTATGACATGTTGCCGGAATCGGAAGTGGTGCCGCCGCAGGTGGAAGAATACAGCCCGCCCAAAACGTTCACGCAGTATGACTACATCGTTCAGTCCGGCTCGTTCCGGGACCGGGCCGATGCGGAGCGCCAGCGCGCGCAGATCGCCTTCCAGGGCCTTCGCGCCAGCATTCAGCGGATTGAAACCGACTCGGGAT
Source organism: Marinobacter sp. C2H3 (assembly GCF_037080155.1). NCBI lineage: Bacteria > Pseudomonadati > Pseudomonadota > Gammaproteobacteria > Pseudomonadales > Marinobacteraceae > Marinobacter > Marinobacter sp. C2H3. The sequence continues at coordinate 77,926 of NZ_JBBBNZ010000006.1, forward strand.
CGGTCTGGTTCCGGGTCAACGTCGGCCCCTTCAGCGACCGCAGCAAGATGAACGCCGCCGTCGACAAGCTCGTTACTCTGAGCATCTCGCCGTTGGTGCGCAAAATCCCTAAGGAAGGGTAACCATTACCTCCCTTGAAAAGCCTCCGCCCGTCACCATTTAACTGGGAAACCATTTATTCGGTAACGGGAGCCCTCATGACTACCATTCTTTCCGTCCGGCGGGACGACGAAGTCGCCATGGGCGGTGATGGCCAGGTAACCCTGGGCAACACCGTCATGAAAGGCAACGCGCGCAAAGTTCGCCGGCTCTATAACGGCCAGGTCATTGCGGGCTTTGCCGGCGGCACCGCCGACGCGTTCACCCTGTTCGAGCGCTTTGAGGCGCAACTGGAGAAACACCAGGGCAACCTCACGCGGGCGGCGGTGGAACTGGCCAAAGACTGGCGAACCGACCGTGCCCTTCGCAAACTCGAGGCGTTGCTCGCCGTCGCGGACAAGACCGCCTCCCTGATCATCACCGGCAATGGCGATGTGGTGGAGCCGGAAAACGGCCTGATTGCGATCGGCTCCGGCGGTCCTTATGCCCAGGCGGCCGCGCGGGCGCTGCTGGAGAACACCGAGCTGTCGGCCCACGACATTGTCGACAAGGGCCTGAACATCGCCGCGGACATCTGCATCTACACCAACCAGAATCGCACCCTCGAAGTGCTGCCCATCAAAGCGTGATTCGGAGCCCGACATGTCAGCCATGACGCCCAGAGAAATCGTCCACGAGCTCAACAAACACATCGTCGGCCAGGAGGAGGCCAAGCGCGCGGTGGCCATTGCCCTGCGCAACCGCTGGCGCCGGATGCAGCTGGATGCCAGCCTGCGGGACGAAGTGACGCCCAAGAATATCCTGATGATTGGCCCCACCGGCGTCGGCAAGACCGAAATCGCCCGGCGTCTGGCCAAGCTGGCCGATGCGCCCTTCCTTAAGGTGGAAGCCACCAAGTTCACGGAAGTGGGCTACGTGGGTCGCGACGTGGAATCCATCATTCGGGACCTGGCCGATATGGCGGTCAAGATGCTTCGGGAACAGGAAAAGAAGCGTCATGAATACCGGGCCGCGGATGCGGCAGAAGATCGCATCCTGGATGCCCTGCTGCCGCCGCCCCGCGACTTTAGCGAAGACAGCCAGCGTACCCGGGACGACTCCAGCACCCGCCAGCTGTTCCGCAAAAAGTTGCGGGAAGGCGAATTGGACGACAAGGAAATCGAGATTGACTTGCGCAGCACCGGCGCCGGGGTGGAGATCATGGCCCCCCCGGGCATGGAGGAGATGACCAGCCAGCTGCAGAACATGTTCTCCAGTCTGTCTTCGGACAAGCGCAAAACCCGCAAGCTGCGGGTGGCGGATGCGCTAAAGCTGGTCAAGGATGAGGAAGCCGCCAAGCTGGTGAACGAAGAGGACATCAAGCAGAAATCGGTCCAGGCAGTGGAGCAGAACGGTATCGTTTTTATCGACGAGATCGACAAAGTCGCCAAGCGTTCGGAAAACACTTCCTCGGACGTATCCCGGGAAGGCGTCCAGCGCGATCTGCTGCCCTTGATCGAAGGCAGTACCGTGAGCACCAAGTACGGTACCATCCGGACCGACCACATCCTGTTCATCGCGTCCGGCGCCTTCCACCTGTCCAAGCCGTCCGACCTGATTCCGGAGCTGCAGGGCCGCCTGCCCATCCGGGTGGAACTGCAGGCGCTGACCCCCGAGGACTTCAAGCGAATCCTGACCGAGCCGGACGCCTCCCTGGTGCAGCAGTATATCGCGCTGATGAAAACCGAGGGAGTGAGCCTGACCTTCTCCGATGAGGCCATCGCCCGCATCGCCGAGGTGGCCTGGAAGGTCAACGAAACCACCGAGAACATCGGCGCTCGACGCCTGCATACGGTGCTGGAGCGGCTGCTCGAAAGCCTGTCCTACGATGCCGGTGACCGGGTTACCGATGGATTCGAGGTGACCGCTGAGTATGTGGAGGAGAAGCTTGGGGAGCTGTCCGAGGACGAGGACCTGAGCCGCTACATTCTCTGAGTGCGTGCGGGGCCTTGCCCTGGAACGAAAACGCCGGCCTGCGGGCCGGCGTTTTTTGTGGGCACATCGGCTTATCGATACGCCCTCCAGCCGCTACTGGGCGCGGGAAAACAACTGGGTGACGTTGTCAATGCCCGCTGCCAGGCGGCCCCTGGGGGACGAGCGCTGGCGGCCCCGGGCCACGTACAGCGGCAGCATTTCGCCATAGAGGCTGGTGCTGATGGTGCGCTGGGTGTCTTCCAGGCGATCCCGGCGCAGCCGAATGCCATAGCGGGACAACACCGGCTCCAGCTCGTCCGCACGGGCCAGCAGATCACGGCGGGTCATCTGATAGGCGTGCTCACACACCATACGCCGGCTGCGAAAACTGAATACGTTGGACAGGAACAGCTTGGCGTCGTCCCGGGTCGGTTCAAACAGCAGGATGTCCTTGTCCGGATAATCCCGGCCATATTGGGCAATGCCGGACTGCATACGGGAGTACACCATCGTGCGGAACATCTGGGACAGCAGGTTCGGCAGGCCCGAATGGGTCAATTCCCCCGGCTGCATGGAGCCGGCCCGGACCGCGGCGCTGGCATCAATGGGCACCTGCGGATTCACCGCCAGCACCAGGTCAGCACCGTCTTCGAACGCGACGGACGCGTGCAGGCCCTTGCGCAAGGTGCCATCCACGTAATACCGGCCGTCGATGTCCACCGGCACATACAGGCCCGGCGACGCGGTGCTGGCCTGAATGGCCCGAGAAATGGGCACATGATCAAACCCCGGCGCGCCAAAACAGACGGCGTCGGTGCTTTCCACATCCGTGGCCACCACGTAGAGGCTGCGGCGCAATTCCCGGAAATCATTGGTGCGACCCAAACTGGTGAAGGCCCGCGTCAGATAGTCGTGCAGACCTTCGTTATCGAACAGCCCCGCCGGCGCCGCCTGGGCCAGGATGGTGAGCGCCTCCAGAAAGCTCTGATCGTAGGGGTTATTGGCAAACCGCCTCAGCGCCGTGGTAACCAGGCCCGGCACCGCCAGCAGCCGGGCGCCGATTTCCCGGAACGCCGGCCGGTAGAACACGTCCGGATGGAACGGATGCACCTCGGCTTCGTTGCGCACAAAAATCCGGCACAGCTGGGCGGAGGTCATCTGATTGGCCAGGTTGGCCGCCACAAAGGAACCCGCGTTGACGCCCACATAGACGTCCAGATCGTTGAAATCGAGGCCATCTAGCGCTTCATCCAGCGCCCGGAGTGCGCCAATCTCGTAGATGCCGCCAAGCGGCCCGCCGCCGCCCAGGGCCAGGCCAATCCGGGGCCGAGCCGGTTGTCGGGAATCCTGCACCATGGTGAACTCCTTAGGCTGTCTGCTCCGCGATCACCGCGGACGACGTCCGGCCGGGGCGCAGGTAGCGTCCGAAACCGGCATTTCTGAGGGCAAGATCCACGCAGCTCTTGATCACGTGGGGCGAATCGAGCATGAGTACATCGTCCAGCAACTGCCCGGCCCAGTCCCGGCTCACGCTGCGGATCACCGACTTGACCTTGGGCAGGCTGGCGGCGTTCATCGACAGGGAATCGTAGCCCATGGCCATCAGCAGCAGCGCACCGCCCGGATCACCGGCCAGCTCGCCGCAGATGCCCACCGGTTTACCCACCGCGTGGGCATCCTGGGCGACCCGCACCAGCGCCTGCAGCACCGCCGGATGGTAGGAGTGGTACAGCTGGGCCACCCGCGGGTTGTTGCGGTCCACCGCCAACAGGTACTGGGTCAGGTCGTTGGAGCCAACCGACAGAAAATCCACCCGGTCCGCCAGCTCGCGGATCTGATAGACCGCCGCCGGCACCTCTACCATCACGCCCACCTTGGGCATCTGGATGTCGTAGCCCTCCTCACGGACCTCGTGGTACACCCGGTAAATCAGGTGCAGGGACTCCTCCACTTCGGAAATGTTGCTGATCATGGGCAGCATGATCTGCAGGTTGTTCAGGCCTTCGCTGGCCTTGAGCATGGCCCGAACCTGCACCAGGAAAATCTCCGGGTGATCCAGGGTCACGCGGATGCCGCGCCAGCCGAGGAACGGGTTTTCCTCGTGGATCGGGAAGTAGGTCAGCGCCTTGTCGCCGCCCACATCCAGGGTACGCATGGTCACCGGGTTGGGCGCAAAAGCCTCAAGCTGCTCCCGGTAGTATTCCCGCTGCTCCTGCTCGGACGGGAACCGGTCCTGGATCATGAACGGCACTTCGGTGCGGTACAGGCCGATGCCCTCGGCACCGTGGGACAGGGAGCGGACCACGTCGGTCATCAGCCCGGTGTTCACCAGCAACGAGACCCGGTGGCCATCGGTGGTTTCACAGGGCAGGTCCCGGAGCGCCTCAAGCCCCCGGACCAGCTCATTCTCCTCATCACAGATGGCCTGGAAGAACGCCCGCAGGTCCGCCGACGGCGAGGCAAACAGCTGGCCCTCAAAGCCATCCACGATCAGTTCCCGGCCATCGAGCTGGTTCACCGGAATGTCCACCAGCCCCATCACCGTGGGCACGCCCATGGCGCGGGCCAGAATGGCCACGTGGGAGTTGCTGGAGCCCTTGACCGACACCAGACCCACCAGTTGTCCTTTGGGCACCTCGCCCAACATAGCGGGAGTCAGCTCCTCGCTGACCAACACTGTGCGCTCCGGGAACTCCACCTGCCGGGTCTCGCCCTCCTGCAGGTGGGACAGCAGCCGCCGGCCGAGGTCCCGGATATCCACCGCCCGTTCCTGCAAGTAGTGGTCGTCCATGCGTTCAAAGTGGCGAACATACTGTTGCACCACCTGCTTTAAGGCGCCCTGCGCCCAGAAGCCTTCCCGAATGCGGTTAGCCACCTCACCGGGCAGGGCCTCGTCCCCCAGCATACGAAGGTACACTTCGAACAGGGCCTGCTCTTCTGGCCGAAGCTGACTGGCCAGCCGTCGGGCGACTCGCTCAATGTCTTCGCGCACGGCCAGAACGGCGGTGCGGAACCGCTCCAGCTCTCCGTCGATATCGTCTGTCGGTTTTTCCGGCACCACATCGAGATCCGCCGGTGGATACATCACCACACCGGTGCCAATGGCAACACCGGGCGCTCCGGGCACCCCGTTGAAACTGACGTCCCGCGTTTCCTTGCCGGTCAGAGACAGGCCGCTGATGGCCCCCGTCGCCTCACTGTGGGCAATGACGCCTGCCAACTGGGCCGACACTGTGACCAGAAAGGCCTCTTCACCCTCGTCAAAGGTTCGGGAACTCTCCCGCTGCTGGACCACCAGCACACCCAGCATCCGGCGATGGTGGATGATGGGCACACCCAGGAAGGAGCGGAAGCGCTCTTCCCCGGTCTCCGGGAAATAGCGATAACGCGGGTGGGAGGGCGCGTCCTCGAGATTGATCGGCTCTTCACGGGAGCCGACCAGACCGACCAGGCCCTCGGAATAACCCAGGCTAACCTGACCCACCGCCTTGCGGTAGAGGCCTTCGGTGGCCATAAGAATGTAGCGGTTGGAGGACGGGTCCAGCAGGTAAACGGAGCACACCTCGGTGCCCATGGCCTTTTGCACCCGCGAAACGATGATATCCAGCGCCTCCTGCAGATCGCGGGCGCTGTTTACCTCTTGTACAAGACTTCGCAGTGTGCTCAGCATGGCCCTATCAGCCCGTCATTGTGAAGAATCCTTCTGGCGCCGGGATAACTCGGCCCGACGCCACTGCTCCATACCCTGGAAGAGACGCGGCGCCAGTTCCCGGAGCGCGCGCCGATAGACTTCCCGCTTGAACGACACCACCTGTCCCAGCGGGTACCAGTAGCTAACCCACTGCCAGCCGTCGAACTCGGGTGAGTCGGTCCCGTCAACGCGCACCTGCGCGTCCGGGGAAAGCATCCTCAGCAGGAACCATTTCTGTTTTTGGCCAACGCACACCGGATGCGCGTTCTGCCGCACCATGCGCCTGGGCAGGCGGTATCTCAGCCAGCCGCGGGTACAGCTGATGATTTCCACGTCACGGGCGGTAAGGCCGATTTCCTCACCCAACTCCCGGTAAAGGGCTTCCTCGGGCGTTTCATCGGGGTTGATGCCCCCCTGGGGAAACTGCCAGGAATCCTGCCCGATGCGCCTTGCCCAGAGGACCTCGCCCCTGTGGTTGGCCAGAATGATTCCGACGTTGGGTCTGAAACCGTCTGAGTCGATCACGGCACAGTCCTCGTAGTAGTCGGCTGCCGGTTAAAAGTTAACCGGCCGGAATTGTCCAAGTTGCTCTCATTCTTACAGAATCCCAAGGCTTCGGCAAACGCGGCCGATCCGATCACGCCGTGGTAGACTGTCAGCCCATCGTTACCTCACCCTCGACTGACCAACGCCCGGAGACCTTCCTTGACGCTTGCTCTGTTTGACCTGGACAACACCCTCCTCGCCGGCGACAGCGACCACGCCTGGGGCGAATTTCTGGTGGAAGAAGGCATTGTGGATGAAGCCGAGCACCGCCGCGCCAACGACCGGTTCTATCAGGAGTACCTGAACGGCGAGCTGGATATTTTTCACTACCTGCGGTTTGCCCTCGCCCCGCTAACACGCTACCCGATGGACGAGCTGCTGGCCTGGCGCGCCACCTTCATGGAACGCAAGGTTCTGCCTATGCTGCAGAACAAGGCCCAGGCCCTGCTGGATCGCCACCGGCAGCAAGGCCACACGCTGATGATCATTACCGCCACCAACCGATTTGTGACCGAGCCGATTGCCGAGCGCTTGGGAGTGGAACACCTGATTGCCACCGACCCGGAAATTGTCGACGGCCGCTTTACCGGCGAAGTCGAGGGCGTCCCCAGCTTCCGCGAGGGCAAGGTCACCCGGCTCAACCACTGGATGGACAGCCGCCGCCAGTCCCTGGACGGCGCCTGGTTCTACAGTGACTCCCACAATGACGCACCTCTGTTGCAGGCAGTTGACCATCCGGTCGCAGTCGACCCGGACCCGACGCTGGAAGCACTGGCCCGGGCATCCGGCTGGCCGGTGATTTCACTGCGGGATTGACGCTGGGTAAAGCTGGGGTGAGATGAAAGAGCTCATCTGGCCCCGGAGACTGAAACAGGGGTCAGATGAAAGCGTTCATCTGACCCCGAGGGTTTGGCGGTGAATCAGGGGTCAGATGAAGGTTTTCATCTGACCCCGAACGCGGGCTCCGGCACCCGCTCAGAAAAACCCGGTCAGGGAGCGGACGAAGCAGGCTTTGATGTAGTCGGTTTCCGGGATACCCGGGACGATGGGATGATCCGGCGCCTGATGCCCCTGCTCCAGCAGCTGGACGAACCGGTCGATCTTGCGCCCGCTGGCACGAATGATGTCAATCAGGGCGGACTGGGACAGGTGCATGGAGCAGGAAGCCGAGACCAGCAGGCCGTCCCGCTCCAGCAGCCGCAGGCCCAGCTGGTTGAGCCGGGCGTAGGCCTGCTCGCCGGCCTTCTGGTCACGGCGACGGGGGATCAGTGCCGGCGGGTCCAGCACCACGATATCGTACTTCTGGCGTTCGTCCGCCAGCCCTTTGAGCACCTCGAACGCATCACCGGCCAGGGTGTCCACGTTGGCCAGGCCATTCAGGCGGGCGTTGTGCGCCACGGCATCCAACGCGCTGGCCGAGGCGTCCACGCAGGTCACCGACGCCGCGCCCGCATGGGCTGCCTGCAGGCCCCAGCCACCGGCGTAGCTGAACACATCCAGCACCCTCAGGCCCGGTGCGTACGCCTGCAGGCGCTGACGATTCATCCGGTGATCGTAAAACCAGCCCGTCTTCTGGCCGCCCGCCAGGGGCACCTCGAAACGGACGCCGTTTTCCTCCACCCGCAGGTCGGTCACTTCCGGCCCGTGGGCCTGCTCGACGTAGGTCTTCAGACCTTCCACCCGGCGCATCTTGCCGTCGTTCTTGAACACGATCGCTTTCGGCTGCACCAGGCGCTGTATGGCCCGGACCACCGCCTCCTTGAGGCGCTCCATGCCGGCGGTGGAAATCTGTACGATTATGGTGTCGTCGAAGCGATCCACCACCAGCCCGGAGAGCCCGTCGCTGTCGCCGAAGACCCAGCGGTAGAACGGCCGGTCGAACAGACGCTCCCTCAGGGCGAGGGCCTGTTCCATTCGCTCGGTCAGGCGTTTTGGGGTCATACCGTGGCTCGGATCCCGGCTGATCAGTCGCCCGCAGATCAGCGCGTGGGGATTCACGAAAACCACACCCAGGGGCTTATCGCCGGCGGTTCGCAGCTCGGCCTGGTCGCCGGGCTCAAAATCGGTCAGGGGCGTGCGTCGGGTATCCACCTCGTTGCTGTAGACCCACAGGTGGCCGGCCCGCAGACGCCGCTCGGCGCCTTTGCGCAGTGTCAAGACAGGAAGGGTCATCAAGGTCAGGCTTCCGCCGCCACGTGCTCGGCGTAGGCCGTCGCGTCCATCAGGCCGTCCAGCTCACCGGCATCGTCCAGGCGCACGCGGAACATCCAGCCATCGCCGTACGGGTCTTCGTTCAGCAATTCCGGCTCGTCTTCCAACTGCTCATTCACCGCAATCACTTCACCGGTGACGGGGCTGAACACGTCGGAGGCGGACTTCACCGACTCCGCCACGCCCGCTTCCTCGCCGCCGGTGACGGTCGCGCCCACTTCCGGTACGCCCACATAGACCACGTCGCCCAGCTGTTCCTGGGCAAAATCGGTGATGCCAACGGTGGCGGTGCCGTCATCCGCCACGCGCACCCACTGATGGGTTTCGAGGTATTTGAGATCTGCCGGGATGTCACTCATGGATCTGCTTCCTGTGGAATTTTCCGCGCAGTTTACCGCATGTCGGCGGCACCAGCGACACCCCGGGCGAGGGTCATGAACCCGTCCAGATAAGCCAGATTCCGGTCACCGTCCCGTAACCCCAGGAAGATCTGCTTGGCGATACCTGCGTTTCCGAGCCGCACCGGCACAATGGGCAGGCGCCGGGCGTACTCCCGCACCAGCCAGCCCGGCAATGCGGTGACGCCCCGCCCTGCCGCGACCATCTCAAGCATAATGTCTGTGGTTTCAATGGTTTTGTGCCGCGCCGGGCTGGTGTGGGCGGGCAGGAAGAACTGAGTGAAAATATCGAGCCGTTCAACATCGACCGGGTAAGTGATCAGCGTGTCCCGCTCCAACTGGTCGGGATCGGCCTGCCCAGCCCCGGCCAACGGATGGTGCCGGCTGACCACCAGCACCAGCTCGTAATCGAATACCGGCTCGAAGTGAAGGCCGGGGCGATGGAGCGGATCCGGGGTGACCAGCAAATCAATTTCATGGCCAAACAGGGCGCCGATGCCACCAAACTGGAATTTCTGCTTAACGTCCACGTCCACGTCGGGCCACTGCTCCAGATAGGGGCCAACCACCCGAAGCAACCACTGGTAGCAGGGGTGACACTCCATACCGATTCTCAGCGCCCCGCGCTGGCCCCGGGCGTACTGGCGTACGACCTGTTCGGCGTGCTCAAGCTGCGGCAGCACCCGATTGGCCAATGCCAACAGGTATTCGCCGGCCTGGGTGGGCCGCAGGCGCCGCCCCTCCCGGAACCAGAGCGGCGCGCCCAGCTGATCTTCCAGTTTGCGCACCGCGTGGCTGAGCGCTGACTGGGTCAGGTGCAGGGCGTCCGCCGCCGCGGTCAGGGACCCTTCGCGATCGACAGCGGCCACGATGGCAAGATGATGACGGTCCAGCATGGCAGGTCTCCGAACAGTAGGGTCGTCGGGCGCGCCGCCCAGACGGTGAGCACGCCCAATCCATGACCAAAATTCATGGATCGTTGAAATATTACCATTATTTTTCATTCCTTCGAGAGCCTATCCTGCGTGAATTCATAAACGCCATGGCCAACATCGAATCGGAGAAACTCTTATGGTAACCACTCACTCACTCGGATACCCGAGGATTGGCAAGCACCGCGAGCTCAAATTCGCCCTGGAAACCTACTGGAAGGGCAACCTATCCGCCGACGAGCTCGAACGCACCGCCGCCGACCTGCGCCGGCGGCACTGGCTGGACCAGAGCCATCTGGACTGGGTGCCCGTCGGCGACTTTTCCCTGTACGACCAGGTTCTGGATATGAGCGCCACACTGGGTAACCTGCCAGCACGTGTGCTGAGCAGCGACCGGGGCCCAGACCTTGATGCCTACTTCCGGGCGGCCCGTGGCCGCAGCCAAGCCTGTTGCGGAGGCGGCGTCACGGCGGGGGAGATGACCAAATGGTTCGACACCAATTACCACTACATCGTGCCGGAACTGGACCAAACCACCCGGTTCACGCTCAACCCCGAGCGCTTGCTGGCCCAGTTTCAGGAGGCCCGCCAGCAGGGGCACAACGCGAAACCGGTGATCCTGGGACCCGTTACGTATCTGTGGCTGGCCAAGAGCACCGACGGCAGCCCCAAACTGGATGCGCTGCCAGGCCTTCTGACGGTCTACGGCCAGTTGCTCGAGCAACTGGCCGAGGCGGGCGCGGACTGGATACAGGTGGATGAACCGGCGCTGGTGACCGAACTGGACGCCGATTGGCGCCACGCCTTTGAGCTGGCCTATCACCAGCTCAAGGGCTGCCGGCCGAAGCTGCTGGTGACCACCTATTTCGGGCAGTTGCGGGAAAACCTGCAGCTTGCCTGCGAATTGCCGGTGGCGGGCCTTCATCTGGACGCCGTCAGTGCCCGCCCCGAAGTGGAACGGCTGATCGACTGGCTGCCCGCCCACAAGGTTCTCTCCCTTGGCGTCATTAATGGCCGGAATGTGTGGGCCACTGATCTGACCCCTCTGCTGGACTGGCTCGAGCCCCTCTACGCCAGGCTGCGAGATCGGCTCTGGCTGGCGCCGTCCTGCTCCTTGCTGCACGTGCCGGTAGACCTTGAGCTGGAAGCGGCGTTGGACCCGACGCTAGTCCAGTGGCTGGCGTTTGCCCGGCAGAAGCTGGCGGAACTGAGCCTGCTGGCCACCGCACTGACCGATGGCCGCGAACGGATTTCCGGGGCGCTTTCCGCCAACCGGGACGCCCTCAGCTCGCGTCGGGCCTCACCCCTCACCCGCCGGGACGATGTCCGGGCCGCCCTCGGCCGGGTCACGCCGCAACTGGGCAGCCGCCAGGCACCCTACGCCGAGCGGGCGCTGTTACAGGCCCGTCGGCTGAACCTGCCGCCTTACCCGACCACCACCATCGGGTCCTTTCCGCAAACACCGGACATCCGGCAGGCCCGACGGGCCTTTCGCCAGGGGGAACTGGATGAAAGCGGTTATCACCACCGCATCCGCCAGGAAATCGCCCGGTGCGTGGAAGAGCAGGAAGCCTTGGGTCTTGACGTGCTGGTCCACGGCGAGGCTGAGCGCAACGACATGGTGGAATATTTCGGCGAGCGGTTGGACGGCTTTGCCTTTACTCAGTTCGGGTGGGTTCAGTCCTACGGTTCCCGGTGCGTGAAGCCACCGATCCTGTACGGCGACGTTCGACGTCCAAACCCGATGACCATCGACTGGTTCCGCTACGCCCAGTCGCTCACGTCCAGGCCGGTCAAGGGCATGCTGACCGGGCCGGTGACGCTGCTGAACTGGTCGTTCGTGCGGGATGACCAGCCCCGTAGTGAGACCTGCTGGCAACTGGCGCTGGCGGTGCGAGAGGAAGTACAGGACCTGGAGCGGGCCGGTGCCGCCGTGATCCAGATCGACGAAGCGGCTCTAAGGGAGGGCCTGCCTTTGCGCCGATCGGACTGGCCTGAATACCTCGACTGGGCCATCGACGCGTTTCGCCTGGCGGCCAACGGTGTCGACAACCAAACCCAGATCCACACCCACATGTGCTATTCGGAGTTCAACGACATTCTTGACGCCATTGCCCGCATGGACGCGGACGTGATCACCATCGAAAACGCCCGTTCCCACAACGCGCTGCTTGACGCCTTCCGAGAGGTGGACTACCCGAACGATTTAGGCCCTGGCGTGTACGACATCCACTCGCCCAACGTGCCAGCCGCAGCGCAGATTGCCGATCTGCTCCGGCAGGCGGCACAGCGTCTGCCGGCGCAAAAACTCTGGGTGAACCCGGATTGCGGCCTCAAGACTCGCCGGTGGGAGGAGGTCCGGCCGGCACTGGCGGCGATGGTGGCCGCCGCCGCCGAACTGCGGGAAGGCGTAGAAGCGGTCGCTCAGTAACCCGCGCTGGTCTCGTCGAGATCGAACTGGAAGGCGGTGGCCCGGCCCACGTCGGTGTGGAATCGGCCATCCGCCGCCAGTTCGAACCAGCGATAGCCGGGCGCGAGGGGCTCCACGGAGAACTGCGACGACCCGGTGGCGAACTGAATGCAAGTGGACGGCGAGGCCAGCAGCGTCACGCCGTTGCGGCGCGCGGTGTACTCCTGGTGAATGTGCCCCCAGAGCACGATGCGCACCTGAGGGTGCCGGTCCAGCACTGCCCAGAGCGCATCCGCGTTGTTCAGACCGATACCGGACATCCAGTCGCAGCCAATATCCACCGGATGGTGATGCAGGGTGACCAGTGCCGGCCGCTCCGGGTGGGCCGCCAGCGTAGCGTCCAGAAACGTCAACTCGGCGTTGCTCAGTTCGCCATGGACCTTGCCCGGCACGGAGGAGTCCAGCAGCACGATCTGCCAGCCGCCTTCCAGGATGGCCCTGTGGCGGGCGCCAAACCGCTCCGCCGCGTCTGCCAGCCGGTCCGCATGGTCGTGATTCCCGGCAATCCAGGCACTGGGAGATTGGAATGCAGACAGGCGTTCGCCGAACACCTGGTAGGCGGCCGCCGACCCGTCTTGGGCCAGGTCGCCAGTGGCCAGCACCAGATCCGGCTGGCCATGGCGGGCCAGGGCTTCCTGAATCACCGCATCAAGGCTGTCCAGAGTGACGACGCCAAGCAGCGCGCCCTCGGCGTTGGCCATCAGGTGGGGATCGGTTATCTGGAGCACCTTCAGCGGGCGCGCCGCGGCGGCGTGGGTCATGGGTTAGCCTGTTGTCGACCTGGTAAACGCGTTAAATTCCCAACAAGTGTACGATGGACACCGGCCGAATGGTCGTCCGCAAATGCCACAGGCTTCACAGAACGACAAGTCGCTAACAAACCGTTGCAGAAATTGACAACTGCGGCACACAGGCCGTCAGTCGGCGGCCTGATTGGCCGACCAGAGGGCATGTTCCATGGGCAGGTGGCCGAACTTGAGGCAGTAATCCAGCCAGTCCGCCAGAAAACCATTGATCTGCGCCTTCTCATCCGGGTGATGCATGAACCGGTTGGGGTAGTCGTTCACCGGCGCGATCTGGCGATCCCGATAGCAGCTGATCACCTCCGCCATGGCGGCATCGTGGTAGACCCGCACCGTCATCAGGGGATTATTCAGCCAACGCCCGGAATTGTGCACCTGCTCCAGCAGCAGGGTTTCGGTAAACCGTGCGGTTTGCAGAACCGTGATCCGTACCCGGCCCAGGTACTGGTTTTCCCGGTGCAGCTCAAATTCACTGACCGGCTGGCCGTCAGCCTCCAACTGGCGAAGCCGGCGCAATCGCTGATAGTTGCCGTCGCACAGGGCGCCAAGCTGGCGCAGATCCGGCACGTAACGTTTGGGGCGTTTAATCCATTCGGTCATTCGGGGGTGTCTCCACGCAGCCTCGGCCGATTCAGTTGCAGCCATTGAAGGGCGATGATCGCCGCCGCGTTGTTGATACGGCCATCGTGGATCATCGCTATGGCATCCTCTGCCGGCACCACATGGGCGCGAATGTCCTCGTGTTCGTGATCCAGGCCATACAGGCCGCCAGCGCCATGGGTGCTGGTTTCGCCAAAGTACAGGTGGATCATTTCGGTGGTGCCGCCGGGGGACACCAGATAATCACAGATTTTTTCCAGCCGGCGGAAGCTCAGGCCGGCTTCTTCCTGCGCTTCGCGGCTGGCGACGTCTTCAGGCCGCTCGCCGGGTTCGTTCATGCCGGCGACCAGTTCCAGCAGCCAGGGCGACTGGTTCCGGCCAAGGGCGCCGAGGCGGAACTGTTCGAGCAGCACCACTTCGTCCCGCCGCGGGTCGTAGGGCAGCACGCAGGTGGCGTCGCCCCGGAGGAACAGTTCCCGGGTGAATACGGGCATCTGTCCGCCGTCGAAGCGCGGGTGAGTCAGCCAGAGTTTGTCCATGCGGAAGAAGCCCTGGAAGACGGTTTCGCGTTTTTCGATGGTGACGTCGTCGGCGCTGAACTGAAACGGTTTCGGCATCGGGGGTTCCGTGTTTGAGTCGGCTTTGAACGATAGCCTTTGGGATTGGCCGGCTGCAAGTGGCGTTCTGTCAAGGTTACGACCGTGCTTGGGTGGCGGCCTTGTGAAGACTGGTTGTTGCGGGGGTTGGACGGGTTGGGGCGGGCGGCCAAAAACCCGCTCCTTCGGCCATCCATGGGCGCTTGAGCTCCGCCCCTCAGCGCTTATTGCTCCTGCGTCGCGCTGAGGGTCCTGGGCTGGCCTTCCATGGCCAGCCCGTGGAGCGCTATCGCGCTCCACCCATGGCTCCGCACAGTTTTTGGCCGCCCGCCCCAACCCGCCCTGCCGGACTAACTGCTAGTCGCCTTGGCGATACTGATCATATGACTTCGGTAATATGTAGGTTAATTCAACGCCCTTCCGCCTGAATACCTTATCTCCCACTGTTTGAAGCCCTTCCCGCCAGAGCGATATTGGCCAAAGCCAGAACGAGCCGGGGTGGAGGCCTTGTTCAGAAACGTGCGGAGCCAGGGATGGCGGAGCCCGAGACGCACAGGGACGTCTCGAGTCGCTTTCTGAACAAGGCCACCACCCCGGCTCCGGGCACGGCTCATCAGGCTACACGTCGACGAACAACGGCATTCACCTCAAACCTTGTCATACAGCTTGGAGCCAGACGCCACGAACTCCCGGGATTTCTCCTGCATGCCTACGTCGATGGCCGACACCTCGTCGATGCCGTTCTCCGCGGCGTAGTCCCGGACCTCCTGGGAGATTTTCATGGAGCAGAACTTGGGGCCGCACATGGAGCAGAAGTGCGCCACCTTGGCCGAGTCCTTGGGCAGGGTCTCGTCGTGGTAAGACCGCGCCGTGTCCGGGTCCAGGCCCAGGTTGAACTGATCCTCCCAGCGGAACTCGAAGCGAGCCTTGGACAACGCATTGTCCCGGATCTGGGCGCCCGGATGGCCCTTGGCCAGATCGGCCGCGTGGGCGGCGATCTTGTAGGTGATGATGCCGGTTTTCACATCGTCCTTGTTGGGCAGCCCCAGATGCTCCTTGGGGGTGACGTAGCACAGCATGGCGCAGCCGTACCAGCCGATCATCGCCGCACCGATGCCCGAGGTAATGTGATCGTAGCCCGGCGCAATGTCGGTGATCAGCGGTCCGAGGGTGTAGAACGGCGCCTCGTCGCAGCACTCCAGCTGCTTGTCCATGTTCTCCTTGATCAACTGCATGGGCACATGGCCCGGGCCCTCGATCATGCACTGCACATCGTGCTTCCAGGCGATTTTGGTGAGTTCACCCAGGGTTTCCAGCTCACCAAACTGGGCGGCGTCGTTGGCGTCTGCGATGGAGCCAGGACGCAAACCGTCGCCCAGGCTGAAAGACACATCGTACGCCTTCATGATCTCGCAGATGTCCTCAAAGTGCTCGTACAGGAAGCTTTCCTTGTGGTGGGCCAGGCACCACTTGGCCATGATGGAGCCGCCCCGGGACACGATGCCGGTGGTGCGTTTGGCGGTCAGCGGCACGTGATGGAGCCGCACGCCAGCGTGGATGGTGAAGTAGTCCACGCCCTGCTCCGCCTGCTCGATCAGCGTGTCGCGGAAAATTTCCCACGTGAGGTCCTCGGCGACACCGCCCACCTTTTCCAGGGCCTGGTAGATCGGCACCGTGCCGATGGGCACTGGCGAGTTGCGGATGATCCACTCCCGGGTTTCGTGGATGTTCTTGCCGGTGGACAAATCCATGATGGTGTCCGCACCCCAGCGAATGCCCCAGGTGAGCTTTTCCACTTCTTCCTCAATGGACGAGGTCACCGCCGAGTTGCCGATGTTGCCGTTGATCTTCACCAGGAAGTTACGGCCGATGATCATCGGCTCGATTTCCGGGTGGTTGATGTTGGCGGGGATGATCGCCCGGCCCCGGGCCACTTCGTCCCGGACAAACTCCGGTGTGATTTCCGCCGGCAGGCTGGCGCCGAAGGACTGGCCGGGGTGCTGCTGGTCCAGCAGTCCCTGGGCCCGGGCGTCCTGCAGCTTCAGGTTTTCCCGGATGGCGATGTATTCCATTTCCGGGGTGATGATGCCCTGGCGGGCGTAGTGCATCTGGCTCACGTTCCGGCCGGGTTTGGCCCGCAGCGGCTTGCGCTCGTCCATGAACCGCAGGGGGTCCAGGGTTGGGTCCTTCATTCGGCGGCGGGTGAATTCGGAGGTGTAGCCGTCGAGGGCTTCCACGTCGCCCCGCTCGGCAATCCAGCCAGCGCGAACCGGTTTCAGGCCCTTGCGCAGGTCAATGGTGGCATCCGGATCGGTGTACGGGCCGGAGGTGTCGTACACCACCACCGGGGGGTTCTTCTCGCCCCCCATTTCCGTTGGGGTGTCCGCCACCGTAATTTCCCGCATGGGCACCCGGAGATCGGATCGGCTACCCTCTACGTAGATTTTTCGTGAGCTTGGTAACGGTTTTATGGCGGCAGAATCCACCGTGGCGGAATCGCTGAGGTAAGACGGTAACTCGTTCATGGGTCGCTCCCGGTTGCGTTGGGTATCGGGTCGCGTATGACGAGGCGTCGGAACGATCGGGCGGTCTTTGAGGGCTGGCCGGTGATCGCTGTGTCTTAAATCCCTACGCCGGTATTATCCGGATCAGGTTGCGGGTTTTGCAGTTGCAATCTCAGCCGGTGTCTGCGCGTTGCGTCAGCACCAGCACCCCGTCAAGACGCGAGTGTTCACTTGGTTGCCACACTGAATGTGTGAACTTGGCAAGTGTAGAGCCGCGGCTGATTATTGTCCATAATGGCCCACCAAACCGTTGCAGACAGCCGTTGCGGCAGCGTTCCGCCTTCCCGGGGCTTATCGGCACCCGTGAGCACAGGTATCTCAGGAGAACCAATGAACAAACGACTGATGTCCGGACTGATTGGTCTGATGGCGGCCCAGCCGGTGCTGGCCATGGACCTTGTGGAAACGTACAACAAGGCGCTTACCTACGATTCCGGCCTGGCGGCGGCCAAGGCCACGTTTGAGGCCCAGAAGGCGGCGGTGGACGTCAGCAAGAGCGCGCTGCTGCCCCAGATCGGCGCGTCCGCCGAGGCCCAACACATTGACGTGGATGGCGACGCCCAGGACGAGAGCTACAAGTCCTACAACTACGGCGTCAACCTCACCCAACCGCTGTTCCGAGCCGATGCCTGGTTCCGCTACGACGCCAGCAAGTTCCAGACGAAATCCGCCGAGGCCCAATACAACCTGGCGCAGCAACAGCTGATTCTGGACGTGGCCACCGCTTACTTTAACGTTTTGCGGGCGCAGGACACCGTCACCACTGCCAAGGCCACCGAAGCGGCCATCAAGCGCCAGTACGAGCAGGCCCAGCAACAGTATGATGTCGGCCTGATTGCTATCACGGCGGTATATGAAGCCCGTGCCAGCTACGACGACAGCCGTAGCCAGCGCATCGCCGCCGAAAACCAACTGAACGTGGCCCGGGAGCGCTTGGCCCGGCTGACCGGCGAATACGCCGACGACCTGGAAAACCTGCGCCGCAATTTCCCGCTGGACCGCCCGAGCCCAATGGACCCGTCCGCCTGGGAAACCACCGCGCTGGCCCAGAACTGGTCCATCCAATCCGCGCTGTACCAGCTGGATGCCAGCCAGTCGAACCTGAAGGAAGCCAAGGCCGGCCACTACCCGACGCTTGACCTGAACGCCTCCTACGGCAAAACCCGCATTGAGGACGGCAGCGCGCTGGCCGCCTCCCGCGCTGACGGCACCCAGGGCGTCATTGGCCTGACCCTGAACGTACCGCTGTATTCTGGCGGCGGCACCCAGGCCGGCGTGCGGCAGCAACGGTCGTTGGTCACGGTGGCGGAAGAACAACTGAACACGACCCGCCGGGATGTCCGGGTGAACACCCGTAGCCTGTTCCTGACGGTGAACAACAACATCGCGACCGCGTCTGCCCTGGAGCAGACCATCGTGTCCCGTCGCAGCGCCCTGGACGCGACCCGGGCCGGTTATGAGGTGGGTACCCGGAACATCGTAGAAGTGCTGGACGCGGAACGGGCCTACTACGTCTCTCTGCGGGACTTCGCCAACGCGCGCTACGACTACGTGGTGAATACGCTTCAGTTGAAACAGGCCGCCGGCACCCTGAGCCCCCAGGACCTGATTGACCTGAACAACTGGCTGAGTGAGACCGCGCCGGGCATCGAGGCGATTGCCAACGAGTCCAAGGTGCTGGACGACCCGACCGAAAAACCCTGAAGGACCGCTGTATCGGGCGGTTGGCAAGGATTTACAGCCGCCCGACGATCCCCTTAACGACCTGCGCCAGCGCGCCCCGGTTGTGGTCCACCACCTGGCGGGCGTGCTGGCCAACCTGTTCCCTGACCTTGCGGTGTCCGAACCAGTCCAGCAACACCCCGGCGAGAGCGTCCGCGTCTGACACGACGCGAACGCCGCCGCCCGCCTCCAACGTGTGATAGACCGTCTCGAAATTGAACACGTGGGGCCCGGACAATACCGGCACACCCCAGGCCGCCGGTTCCAGCGGATTGTGCCCGCCCCGGGGCACCAGCGAACCGCCGACAAATGCCACGTCACTGGCACCGTACAGAGCCATCAATTCTCCCATGGTATCCCCCAGGTACACCTGAGCGGTTACCGGGGGCTGAGCCAGGGAGCGCCGGGCCAGGCTCAGGCCGTGGGCCGCCACTTTGGTGGCAACCGTCTCGAAACGGTCTGGATGACGGGGCACCAGAATCAACAAGGCGTCCGGATGCTGCGCCAGCAGTTGTTCGTGGGCAAAGAGCAGCTGGCCATCCTCGCCGGCGTGGGTGCTGCCGCCGATCCACACCGGTCGCTGGCCGATCTGCGCCTTGAGATCCTGGGCGGCGTGGCGCACCGCCTCAGGAATATCCACATCAAACTTGATGGTGCCGGTGACCGATACCCGGCCTGGCGGCACGCCAATGAGCCGGAAGCGTTCGGCGTCGGCCTCCGCCTGGGCGGCCACCCAGTCGATGCTCTGTAACACCGGCTTCGCCAGCCGGCCCACCCGCTCGTAGCCACGGGCGGAGCGCTCCGACAACCGGGCGTTGATCAGCAGCACTGGCACCTGCCGCTGGCGGCATTGAAGGATCATAGTGGGCCAGATTTCCGTTTCCAGGATCACCAGCACGGCGGGGCGAACCCGAGCAAGAAAGCGGCGCACCGCCCCGGGGGTGTCATAGGGCGCGTAGGCGTAGCGTACCCGGTCGCCGAACATGCGCCGGGCCTGGGCCATGCCGGTGTCGGTGGTGGCGGTCATCAGCACTGTGGTGCCATCATCCCGCTCAAGCAACCGGCGTACCACCGGACCGGCCGCAATGGTTTCGCCCACGGACACCGCGTGCACCCACACCACCCGACCGTCCAGGCGGGGCGCGTAGCCGAGCCGGTGCCACCAATCCTGGCGCAGGCCCGGCGCCCGCCGGCCGCGCCACCACAGCCGCAGCAGAATGAACGGCAGGCACAAGCGAATCAGAATGGAATAGAGAATTTGAAGCACGGACGACTCCCGGCAAAACAATACGTTATCATATCGCATATCCGCCGGACGCCGCACACGGACCGGGTGCCGGGTGAACCGTCTTTTCGTGACTTGCCAAGCAGAGCTGCCCTGTGACCAAAACGCGCCGCAAAGCCCCCCGAAACACCGATTACCGGGCCTACCGCCACCCCCGCTGGTGGCCCACCTGGCTGATGATCGGGCTGATGTGGCTGGCAGCCCAGCTGCCCATTGCCTGGCAGTGGTCGCTGGGCCGGGGCCTTGGACGGCTGGCCTGGCGGTTTGCCCGCAGCCGCCGGCACATCACCGAAACCAACATCCGGCTCTGTTTCCCCGAGCTGTCGGACGCCGAGCAGGCCGAGCTGGTCCGCCAGGCCTTTGAAGCCAACGGCATCGGCGTGCTGGAGCTGGGCATTGCCTGGTTCCGGGACCCGGCCGATCTGGCCGGCATCACCCGCATTCACGGGCACGAGCACTTTGAAGCCGCCCTCGCCCACGGCAAGGGCGTGCTGCTGCTGGGCGGCCACTACAGCACCCTGGACCTGGGCGGCAGCCTGGTGACCGAGGTCATCGACGCCGACGTGATGCAGCGGGACCACAACAATCCGCTGGTCAACGCGGTGATGACCCGGGCCCGGGAGCGCCGGTACGGCACGGTTCTGGGCGCTCGGGACCTGCGCGGCCTGTTCCGCAGCCTGAAGCAGAACCGTGCCGTGTGGTACGCCACCGATCAGGACTACGGCCGCAAGGACATCGTCTTCGCCCCGTTTTTCGGCATTGAGACCGGCACCATCACCGCCACCTCCCGCATTGCGGAACGCAGCGGCTGCCGGGTCGTACCGTTCAGCCACTTCCGGCGGAATGACGCCCCGGGCTACGATATCTACTTTCACCCCGCGCTGGAGGACTTCCCCAGCGGCGACGACCTGGCCGACGCCACCCGCACGAACGCGATTATCGAGCGGGAAATCCGCAAGGCCCCCGCCCAGTACCTGTGGATGCACCGCCGGTTCAAGACCCGTCCGGAGCGGGGCGATCCGGGGTTTTACGGGCGGCGCGGCAAAAAACGCAGGAGAAGAAGGCAATGATCCATCCAGTTATCCTAGCCGGCGGCACGGGCACGAGGCTTTGGCCGTTATCCAGAGAACTGAATCCAAAACAGTTTCTGCGGCTGACCGATGATCACCAGTCCATGTTGCAGCTCACGGTGGATCGGCTTTCCGGGCTCGAAACCGAGGCTCCGTTGATCGTTTGTCAGGACGAGCACCGGTTCCTGGCTGCCGAGCATCTCCGCCAAAAAGGCTACGATCACCCCCGGATTCTACTGGAACCCTGTGGTCGAAATACCGCGCCGGCACTGGCACTCGCGGCGCTGGAATGCCTGGAGTCATTACCGGACGGAGACGCCGACCCTCTCCTGCTGGTGCTCGCGGCCGATCATGACATCGCCGACATTGAGGCGTTTCAGGACAGTGTCCGACAGGCCGAGCGCCTTGCCCGTGCCGGCCGTTTAGTGACGTTCGGCATCACCCCGACGCATCCGGAAACCGGCTACGGCTATATCCAGCGTGGCAAGCCTTTCCCGGAAGGCGGTTTCGAGCTGGCCCGATTTGTCGAAAAGCCAGATGCTGAAACGGCGGGCGCCTACCTGGCGTCCGGCGAGTACCTCTGGAACAGCGGGATGTTCCTGTTCCCAGCCAGACAGCTGTTGTCAGAGCTCGCTGCCCATGCACCGCAGATTCTCGAGGCCTGCACCGCAGCAATGGCCCATCGCACAACCGATATGGACTTCATACGCGTCGCACCGGATGCGTTCGAAGCCAGCCCCTCGCTATCCATTGACTACGCTGTCATGGAAAGAACAAACGCCGGCGCAGTAGTGCCAATGACCGCTGGCTGGAGTGACGTCGGCTCCTGGTCAGCGCTCTGGCAGATTGCCAAGCGGGACGACCAGGGCAATAGCCTTCGAGGCGATGCACTCGCGGAAGACACCAAGAACACCCTGATCCACGCTGACAGCCGACTGGTTGCCACCTTGGGCGTGAGCGACCTGGTAGTTGTAGAAACCCCCGACGCCGTTCTGATCGCGCACCGGGAACGCGCTCAGGATATCGGCAAACTGGCGAAGCGACTCAGCGCCAGCCAGCGCAACGAGGCTCGCAACCACAGGGAAGTCTGTCGTCCTTGGGGGTTTTACGATGCGATTGATCAGGGACACCGCTATCAAGTAAAACGGATCACTGTAAAACCGGGAGCTAAATTATCCCTCCAAATGCACCACCATCGAGCTGAGCACTGGGTCGTCGTCAGCGGCACGGCGAAGGTCACAAACGGTGATCGCACCTATTTGGTTACTGAAAACCAGTCGACGTTCATTCCCGTTGGCCAGACGCACTGCCTGGAAAATCCAGGTGTTATTGACCTGGAGTTGATCGAGGTTCAGTCCGGCCCCTATCTTGGCGAGGATGATATCGTCCGGTTCGAGGATTCATACGGTCGATCATGAGCAGACTAAAATACGTTCTGATTACCGGCGCTCTTCGCCTTGCCAGCCTTCTCTCTCTGAGGGCCGCCCAGGCGATCGGGCGCTGGCTGGGCAGCCTAGCGTGGCTGCTGGGCACCGGCGCCCGCAAGGTCACCGAGATCAACGTACGAGCGTGCCTGCCTGAGCTGTCATCGTCGGACCAGGCATCGCTTTCACGGCAGTCCCTTGCACACACCGGTATGGCAGCCCTGGAAATCCCGCTGATGTGGGAGTGGCCGGTAGAGCGATGCCTGGGCCTCGTTCGGGAAACCGTCGGGCTGGAGCTGATCGACAAGGCCCGTGCAAACGGCCGGGGCCTGATTCTTCTGGCACCGCACCTCGGCAACTGGGAGCTTGCCGGGCTGTTTTTCTCTTCCCGGTACAACATGGCCGCCCTATACAGCCCGCCCGACCTGCCCGAGTTCGAGCAATACATGATTCGTGTGCGGGGGCGCCTCGGTTCGGAACTTGTCCGAGGAGACCGGCGGGGCCTGCTCCGTATGATGTCAATACTTAAGGAAGGCGAGGTTGTCGGGATCCTCCCCGACCAGTCGCCGAGGGGGAAGACGAATGTTTATGCACCGTTCTTTGGGCATACCGTCCGGACAATGACGCTGGTCAACAAGTTGCTCAGAAAAACCGGTGCTGCGGCGCTCCTTACTTACGCCGAGCGCTTGCCTGATGGGCAGGGATTCAAACTGGTTGTTAGCGAGGCGGAAAACGGCCTAGACACTGACGACCCCGAGGCCGCAGCCGCAGCGCTCAACCTCACGGTGGAGAAAGCGGTTCGCATGGCGCCAGAACAGTATCAATGGGAATACAAGCGGCTTCGTCATCAACCGGATGGATGCCCAAACCCCTATAACCCTGAACGATAAGTGGTTTTTTATGTTTAGAGCGAAGCGACGGGCTGACCGACTGAAAGCCAAACAGTCGACAATACAGCTCATGAAAGAAATTGTGCTATCGGCCCAATACCTGCAGTCTGCGCTCAGCGGGACGGGGGGCGTTGTCGGTAATGATAGGCCCCATGACATCATTGTCTCGCTGACAACCTACGGCAAGCGGCTCAATAATGTCTATTTGACGATTGAAAGCCTGTTTCAGCAATCGCTGAAGCCGGACAGGATTCTCCTGTGGATCGACAGCGAAACCGATAAGCAGCAGATCCCGGAGATATTGCGCCTTCAGGAAAAACGGGGGTTCGAGATCCGATACATGGAACGGGATCTGGGGCCCTACAGCAAATTCTTTTATACGCTGCAGGCCTACCCAGAGAGCCTCATTATCACCGTCGACGACGACACCCTCTACCCTCCCGATATGGTTGATATGCTCTACCGGGCCTGGACGGCTGACCCCACCGTGGTCCCTTGTCACCGAGCGCACGCCATGATTAAGGATTCGAGAGGGGGGCTGATTCCCTACAAGCAGTGGCCGAAGGGCCAGGGCAGTGTGGAGCCTTCACTGCTGAATTTCCCGACCGGGGTGGGCGGAGTGCTTTATTTCCCGGGATGCTTTGACGACAACATCCTCAACAAGGACTTGTTCATGTCAATCTGCCCGAATTCAGACGATATCTGGCTCAAGGCAATGACATTAAAAAAAGGCACCCGCTGCAGACAGGTTGATGACAATCGCAGCTACGGCACCCGTTTTCTGACCATCGAGGGCTCACAGGCCCAGGCGTTGAAACGGGGAAACAAGTCGGGCCCTATGAGCAACGATGTCAAACTCAAGGCGGTATGGGATCATTTTGATTTGTGGCAGAGCCTGAAAGACTAATGCCGTCGTCTAACCCACGTCGTAAAAAGATGCCTGATACATCTGACGAGCAAGGCCCCACCGTGTGGCTGCTGACCGACAACAAGCCCGGCCACCGCAACCAGCTGCGGGGCCTGGCCGAACGGCTCGAGCAACGGGCCAACGCCCGCGCGGTCTGGGTGGACGTCAGCCAGTACCCAATCGGCCGACTGGCCGCCCTGCTCGGCCGACCGCCCGCCATGGATCTGCCACGGCCAGACATTATCGTCGCGGCGGGCACCGGCACCCACCGTTTGTTGCTGGCCTGCCGGCGCCGCTTCGGCGCGCTCTGCGTGGTGCTGATGCGGCCGTCGTTCCCGCTGCGCTGGGTGGATCTGGCGGTCGTCCCCGCCCACGACGCGCCCCCGAGGCGAACCAACGTCCTGGTGACCCGGGGCGTGCTGAACGCGGTGACGCCCCGGACCGACCCGGTCAGCGAACACCAGGCCCTGGTGCTGCTGGGTGGACCCTCGAAGCACTATGAGTGGCAGGACGAGGCCATCCTCGGGCAACTGGACGAGCTCTGCCGCCGGTATCCGGACTGGACCTGGACCATCACCTCGTCCCGGCGCACGCCGGAACCGCTGATACAGCACCTGGCCGCCATCGCCGGGGGCAACGTGCATTACCACCACCACGACAACACCCCGCCGGAGTGGCTGCCGACCCAACTGGCCCGTGCCCGGGTGGCCTGGGTCTCGCCGGACAGCGTGTCCATGGTGTACGAGGCGATCACCGCCGGCGCCAGCACCGGGCTGTTCGAGCTGGCCGCCACCGGCGACAGCCGGGTAGTCCGTGGCCTGCAGGGCCTGATCCAGGACGGCATGGTGCATCCCTGGCCGGAACGAGACGCGGTGATGGCGGGCAGGCTGCCCGTCAGCGAGCCACTCTGGGAGGCCGACCGGGCCGCCTGCCGGGTGCTGGACGCCCTGGCCGCTCATCGCGACACCCACCGGCCTCTGACCAAAGAACAGCCCAAGGACCATCAGCCATGAAAGTGTTACAGGTTCTGCCCGCCCTCAACGGCGGCGGCGTGGAACGGGGTACCGTCGAGTTTGCCCGGGAACTGGTGAAGCGGGGCCACGAGTCTCTGGTGCTGTCCTCAGGCGGGCGACTGGTGGACCAGCTGACCGCCGGGGGCTCCCGCCACCTGACCCGACCGGTGCACCGCAAAGCCCTGGCGTCCTTCGGGCAGATCCTGCCGGTGCGACGTCTCCTGAAGGAAATGCGCCCGGATGTGATCCACGTGCGCTCCCGGCTGCCCGCCTGGATCATCTGGCTAGCCTGGCGGGGGCTGCCCGAAAGCGACCGGCCGGCGTTGGTCAGCACCTTCCACGGCATGTATTCGGTGAACGCCTACAGCGCCGTCATGGCCAAACCCCATCACCTGATCGCCATCTCCCAGTGCGTGCGCCGGTACATTCTGGACAGTTACGGGGTGTCGCCGGACCGCATCACCGTGATCCAGCGTGGGGTGGATACCGAGGCCTTCCACGCCGGCCCACCGGATCCGGCGTGGCGACAGGCGCTCTATGCCGAGTACCCGCACCTGCAGGGCAAAACCCTGGTGCTGATGCCGGGGCGCCTGACCCGTTGGAAAGGCCAGGAGGCGTTTCTGGAGATGATGGCCCGCCTGGTGGACAAGTCGGACCGCATTCACGGTGTGATTGTCGGCGGCGCAGAGGCCAGCAAACTCGGCTATCTCGCGGAGCTGGAGGCCAAGGCGCAGCAACTGGGCCTGACGGATCGAGTCACCTTTACCGGCCACCGCTCGGACATCGCCCAGTTCTACCGCCTGGCGGACGTGGTCTGCCACATGTCCAGCAAGCCGGAGCCGTTCGGCCGCACCCTCACCGAGGCCCTTGCCGTGGGCACCCCGGTGGTCGCGTTCGATCGCGGCGGCGCGGCCGAATCCCTGTCCGCCTGTTTCCCGGACGGGCTGGTGCCGCCGGATGATCTGGACCGGTTTGCCGAGAACGTGCTGGCGCTGGCCGACCGGCATCCGGAGATCCGCATCCTGCCAGAGTTCCGCCTGGAGCATCAGGTTGAGGCCACCCTCGCGGTCTACCGGCGGGCCATCGCCGGGGCCTGAACCCGGCCCGCCGGGCCCCGGTAAACACGGACACGGGGGCAGGCTGGGCGTAAAGACCGGGTGCGGATCAGCTGGTACAATATGGGTTTTTACGTCCGAGGAAGTCGCACGATGCGAGTACTGCACATTGCCTATCAACAGCTGCGCCGTTACGGCAAGACCCGGGTCAGCTGGGCGCAGAAACTAACCAATGGGCTGATTCGCAACGATCACTTTGTCTCGGTCTTCAGCGACCGGGATGTGGCCGCCTTCGAGGCGCCTTTCGGCATCCGGGAGCTGGGCAAAACCAAGGCCAACCAGAAACTGCTGGAAACCGTGGACGCGGTGGAACCGGACCTGGTCATCGCCGGGCACTGCGACATCATCACCAATGACACCCTCCTGGAGATTCGCCGGCGTCATCCGGACGTGATGCTGGCCCACTGCAACAACGACCCCCTGTTCGTGCCGGACAACGTCGAGCGCATCAAACACCGCGCCTCGGTGGTGGACGCCATTTTCGTGTCCACCGGCCGGCGCGAGCTGACCCGGTTCGAGGGCCTTCGGGCTCGCGTCTACCATATGCCCAACCCGGTGGACGCCGCCATCGAGAACATGAACAACGCGGCCCGCACCGATCTCGATATCGATCTGCTGTTCTGCAGCAACAGCACCAACTTCACCAAGCGCCTGGAGATGGTCAAATGGCTCAAGGACCAGTTGGGCGACGAGCTGAACTTCAAGACCTACGGCAGCTTTGGCGAGCCGCCGGTGTGGGGCCGGGACTACGACCGGGCGCTGGCCCGCACCCGCATGGGCCTGAACCTGAACCGGCAGGAGGGCGATTACTGGTACTCCTCGGCCCGCATGGCCCAGCTTGCCGGCAACGGCATTCTCCAGTTCACCCACAGCGGCCCGAAGTTCGATGAACTGATGCCGCCGGAGAGCCTGGTGTATTTCAACGACCAGGATGATCTGCTGGCAAAAATCCGCGAGTTTCATCACGACGACGCCAAGCGCATGGCCTGGGCCAGCCGCGCCCGGGACTTCTTCCACCAGGAAATGAACTCCCGCCTGTACGCCCAATACATCGTGGAGTCCTCGCTGCAGCAGCCGTTCAGCCACGACTACGTGTGGGCCCGGGACATCCACTTGGATGGGCGGATGAAATGACCCTGACGCTGTCCGACCAGGCGCCCTTCGCCCAGGGTGGCAACCGCCTGTGCTTTGTGCATCCGGAGGACCCGGGCCGGTGCGTGAAGGTGCGGCGGCCGGATTTTTCGCTGGCGGACCGTCGCCGGAAAAAGGGATTTCCGAAGAACCTGAAACCGCTGTCCAGTTTTGATGACAACCTGGAAGAAGCCAGGGTCATGGCAAGCCTTGAACATCGCTACGGTGACCGGGCATTCCGACATATCAGTCGTTGCTTTGGCTTCGTGGACACTGACATGGGCAGGGGGCTGGTCTCCGAGCTGATCCGGGACAGTGACGGCGCCATTGCCCAAACGCTGAAAAAAGTTCTCTGGGACGAGGGCTTCACGGACGAGTGCCGTTCCGCCGTGGAGACGCTGTCGACATTCTGGGAGCGCGAAGCCATACCCTCCCGGGATCTTCTGTTGCACAACATCGTGGTGCAGCGAGCGGATGGAGGCGGCATTCAGCGCTTAGTCGTGATCGACGGCCTGGGAAGCGCCGGCCTTGTCCCCGCACACTGGCTGCCCATCGCCGCACAGCGGCGCAAAGCCGCCCGCAAAACCTCGAACTTGCTCCAGCGCATTGACACACTGATCGGCCAGCGCGGCCAAGAGACTTTTCCGGGGTATCACGGATTGCTGCTGCACGATGATCGCCCCGAACATCCGAACCAACAACACCCAGGAGGCTCGGCGCCCCATGACTAACACTCGCGTCGCCCAGGTCCTCGCCGGCGCCGAGAAAGGCGGGGCGGAAAACTTTTTTGTCCGGCTGGTGAACGGCCTCCAGGCCACCGGCCAGCTGGATCAGAAAGCGTTTGTGCGGAGCCACCAGCACCGGATGGACGCCCTCAGCGCCGGCGGTGTCCCAGTAGAGGGCTTCCGCTTTGGCGGGGCCCTCGACATCACCGGCCGCATGGCCTTCCGGCGGGCGCTCAAAGCCTTCAACCCCGACATCGTGATGACCTGGATGAACCGGGCCAGCATCTCCACGCCGCCGGGGGACTACACCCTGATCAGCCGGCTCGGGCATTACTACAACCTCAAGTACTACCGGCACGCCGACTACTGGGTAGGCATTTCCCGCGGCATCTGCGACCACCTGGTGCGGGGCGGCATGCCCGCCGACCGGGTGTTCCACATCCCCAACTTCGCCGACGAAACGCCGGTGGACCCCCTGCCCCGTACCAGCTTTGACACGCCAGCCGGCTGCCCGCTGATCGTCGCCGCCGGGCGCCTGCACATCAACAAAGGCTTCGATGTGTTGCTCAAGGCGCTGACCGACGTTCCGGACGCTGTACTCTGGCTCGCGGGGGAAGGCCCGGAAGAAGCGGCGCTGAAACAGCAGTGCGCGGAACTGGGGTTGAACGACCGGGTCCGCTTCCTCGGCTGGCGTAACGACGTGACCCGCCTGATGAAAACCGCCGACCTGTTCGTCTGCCCGTCCCGTCACGAAGGCCTCGGCTCCATCGTGATGGAGTCCTGGGCCCACGAATGCCCGATCATCGCCACCAACTCCCAGGGCCCCGGCGAACTGATCGACTCCGGGAACACTGGCCTCATTACCCCTGTCGACGAGGTTGCCCCCCTGGCCGAGGCCATGCGTGAGCTTCTGGCGCACCCGGAGCGGGCCCGCCAACTGGCGGAGAATGCCCGTGAGCTGTATTGGCGCAGCTACAGCCGGGAGGTGATTGTGGGGCAGTATCTGGAGCTTTATGGGCGAATTAAGCGAGCCTGAAGTTGGCGTCAGCAACGGTTGCCAACTGCTTCAGGCAAAGCTCAACCCCTTGCTCCCAATCGGGCATCTTCAGGCTGAATCGCTTTTCTAATGCGCTCACGTCCAGCACCGAGTAGGCCGGACGAGTGGCGATCGTTGGAAACTCTTCTGTCGAGACTGGGGTTACCCGCTCCAGTGCCGTCGAAAGGTGAGGGAAACAGGCGGGCAGACTCGTTGCGATATGGCTTGCAAAGCCATACCAACTCGCCTCTCCCCTCGACGACAAATGGTAGACCCCGCTGTCAAATCGGCCCGAACCACGTGCGCGCAGATAATCGCTCACAGCCACTGTCGTGACATCGGCGATCAGGCGACTTGATGTGGGCACTCCAAACTGATCGGCAACCACCCGCAACTCCTGCTTGTCCTGCATTAGCCGCAGCATGGTCTTGAGGAAATTATGACCATGGAGCCCATATACCCAGCAGGTCCTGAAAATAAGGTGTCGGGCCCCACTCTGACGGATAAGCTTTTCGCCTTCGAGCTTGGTCTCCCCATAAACATTGAGGGGGCTGGTAGCGTCGTTTTCGCGGTAAGGCCTGCGGGCTCTGCCGTCAAACACGTAATCCGTCGAGTAATGAATAAGCAGGGCACCTGCGCGAGCCGCCCATTCAGACAAAAGGCCGGGCACCTCGGCATTGACTCTGGATGCCAGGGCCCGCTCGCCTTCGGCAGCGTCCACAGCGGTATAAGCCGCAGCATTAACGACAATGTCCGGCTGAAACTGTGTTAGCACCCTCTCGATGGCGGCGAGGTCTGTGAGGTCAAGTTCGCCCCTCCCCAGCGCAACAATTTGACCGTAAGGCATCAAACTCTGAGACAGTTCGCGACCGACCTGGCCATCCTTTCCCAAGAGCAGAATAATCGGCAGCGATTTAGAGCAACCCATCGTACAACTCCGCCTCGTTCAGCCGGAGGCCGCGTTTATCCTTGTCCGATAGCAGAGGCTCGGCACAGTCAGGCCATTCGATGCCCAACTCAGGGTCATTCCAGAGAAGCGTCCGCTCATGTTCAGGGGCATAATAATCTGTGCACTTGTAGACAAATTCAGCGGTTTCGCTCAGCACGAGAAACCCATGGGCAAATCCTGGCGGAACCCAGAACTGCGTCTTGCTCTCAGCAGAGAGGCGTACACCGACAGAGCGACCAAGGGTTGGCGATTGACGCCGGAGATCAACAGCCACGTCGTACACCTCACCCTGAACCACCCGCACGAGCTTCCCTTGGGGCTGCTGGATCTGGTAATGCAAACCTCTCAGCACGCCCCGACCCGACTTGCTATGGTTGTCCTGAACAAACCGATAACCGGGGCCAAGGGATTCGAAAAATGACGCGCGGAATGTTTCCATGAAAAACCCCCGATCATCCCCAAATATCCGAGGCTCGAGAATCAGGGGGCCGTCTATCTCAGTTTTGATCACGTTCATTCGTACACACTATCGTCTAAAATGGACAGCAGATACTCACCATAGCCACTCTTTCGCAATGGCTCCGCGAGGCCTCGCAATTCTTGCTCCCCGATGTATCCCATGCGGAAGGCAATTTCTTCGGGACAGCACACTTTCAATCCCTGACGCTTTTCAATCGTCTGAATAAACAGCGATGCGGCAAGAAGGTTGTCGTGGGTACCGGTATCTAGCCAGGCGGCACCGCGACCCAATACTTCAACGTTGAGATCGCCGCGTTTCAGGTAAGCCATGTTAACGTCGGTGATTTCCAGCTCTCCTCTCGCTGAGGGGCGGATCTGACGCGCAATGTCCACAACATCATTGTCGTAGAAATAGAGACCTGTCACCGCATAGCGGGACTTTGGCTTTTCTGGCTTTTCTACGATCGACAATGCCTTTCCGGAGCGGTCAAATTCAACCACACCGTAAGCGCGCGGATCATCGACGTGATAACCAAAGACTGTCGCACCCGTCTCTTGAGCGGCAGCCCGCGCCAGCATCTCTGAAAGGCTGTGACTGTAGAAAATATTGTCACCCAGGATGAGCGCACAACGGTCAGATCCGATGAACCGTTCACCAATCAAAAACGCTTGTGCCAATCCATCCGGGCTGGGCTGCTCCGCATAACTGAGGTTCAGGCCCAATTGGCTCCCATCGCCCAGTAAATGCCGAAATGACGGCAAATCCTGAGGCGTCGAAATCACAAGAATATCTCGGATGCCCGCCATCATCAGTGTCGATAACGGGTAATAAATCATCGGTTTGTCGTAAATCGGAGTCAGTTGCTTGCTAACCCCCTGAGTGATCGGATAAAGGCGGGTGCCAGACCCTCCGGCGAGAATAATACCTTTCATTGAATACCTCCGCCCAGGCGCCCAAGCCGGTAACTGCCATCAAGCACCGCCTCCCACCAACTGCGCTGATTCAGATACCACTCGATCGTCTTCCGGATTCCACTGTCAAAGGTTTCCTGAGGCTTCCAGCCCAGCTCACGTTCGATCTTGGACGCATCAATCGCGTAACGCTGATCGTGACCGGGACGGTCCTTCACGAACTCAATGAGATCCGAATGACAACGGACAAGGCGGTCGGACGCAGGAACCAACTCGTCGAGGATGCTGCAAATCACTTTCACAACGTCGATATTTCGCTTCTCGTTGTGGCCACCGATATTGTAGGTCTCTCCAACACGTCCCCGCGTCAGAACGTCCACCAACGCCCGCGCATGGTCATCAACGTACAGCCAGTCCCGAACCTGCTCGCCATTTCCATAGACTGGCAGAGAGGCGCCCTTCAAAGCATTGAGAATCATGTGAGGAATGAGCTTCTCAGGAAACTGATACGGCCCATAATTGTTTGAACAATTAGTGACGATAACGGGGAGGCCGTAGGTACGATGCCACGCACGTACAAGATGATCAGAACTTGCTTTAGTCGCTGAATACGGGGAGCTGGGCGCGTAGGAGGTTTGCTCCGTGAAAAGGTCGCTGGTGCCATGGAGGTCACCATAAACCTCATCCGTCGAAACGTGATGAAAGCGAAACTGGTCCGCACGGGCTTCAGGTAGCCGAGACCAATGCTCGCGTGCCGCTTCGAGCAAAGCAAAGGTTCCAACAACGTTTGTCTGGACGAACTGGCCGGCTGTGTCGATCGAACGATCGACGTGAGACTCGGCAGCCAGGTGAAGCACACTGTCGGGATCGAACGTCTCGAATACGCGCCGCATCGCTGAGGCGTCGCAGATGTCGGCTTGGACGAAGTGATAACGGACATCGCCCTCGACGCCCCGGAGTGAAAGAAGGTTTCCGGCGTAGGTCAAGGCATCAACATTGACGACTGAGTGATCAGTGTCAGTAAGCAGATGGCGCACGACGGCGCTTCCAATGAAGCCCGCTCCGCCGGTAACGAGGATTTTCACAACTGCGCTCCGTATCGTCGGTTTAGCGTGGCAGTTTACGGCTTTTGCCACAGAGATTCATCCAGCAACGGGACCGCGGCTGATCTGATCACCGGTTGTGGTATGATCCAAATTCAATATCGGTGCTTTTCACGATGACTGTTATGCGCTTCCAAGAAAAAGCTATCTTCACCCCATGTCTCTAACCCGGCGCATCGCTTCGATTTCGGCATTGGCCGTGGGGCGCAGAAGGCGGCTCCTGCCAGCGACCATCCTTGAGTACGTCGGCACCCGTCCGCAGGAGTGGACTCGGAACTCGGATACCTTGTGTTTTTTTGCGCATTTCAGCTCTAGCGGGATGATATCCGACGACGTATTTCATTATCTCCAGGCTCTGAAAGACGCTAACACTGACATTGCGTTCATCTCATCCAGCACGCCTCCTCTCCCAGTGAGCACCCTTCACAAAGCCCTTGACTGGGCATCGTGCGCCATAACCCGACCCAATGAAGGTTATGACTTTGGCAGTTGGAAAGCCGGAATCGACCACTTGGGTGACGTAACGTCAGGGTATCGCAGGATTTTATTCGCGAACGATAGTGTCTATGGCCCTCTGGTTCCGCTGGCTCCACTCCTCGAGCTCTGGGATCAAGTTGGTACTGAGGTCATGGCGCTAACCGAGAGTTACGAGCGTCAGTACCATTTGCAGTCCTACTTTTGGGGCGTAAAAGGCTCCGCCTTGGAAGGTGGATTTTTTGACTATTTCTGGCGTAGGCACTATCGACCAGCCAAAAGCCGTAATGATGCCATCAAACGATTCGAACTATTCATCCATGAGGCAGCATGCGCTCAGTTCGGACTGACGGCGGCGCCTCTCTTTAAGCTCCAAGATCTGACAACGTTTAACGCTGCCAACAATCCGACCAAGTTCAATCCGATGCACCATGGCGCGCTCGAATTGGTTACAGACCATCAATTCCCATTTTTAAAACGTGAATTTATCGACCGAAACCCTTACAACCTTGCGTCTGTCGACGCAGCAAAGCGATTACTGCGCGCACGGTGATGCAATCACACCCAGGTTGCGCAAACGCTTGCTATCAGAGGTCGACACCTTGCTTGCTCGGAGAACCCATGGAAAATCAAGCTGACGAAGACCTTTCAAAAGCCCTATCCGTTGGCATCGTTTCCTACAACAGTTACGACGTGATCGTCCGGTGCCTCGGGAGACTCATAGACACATCCGCTTTTTCCTTCTTAATTGTTGACAACTGCAGTACGGATGGCAGTGCACAAAAACTCCGTGAGCGCTTTCCTAACGCAACCGTTTTGTCCATGAAGCAGAACCTTGGCTACGGCCGAGCGGCCAATGCCGCTATCGAAAATTGTAGAAGCCCGTACTTTTTGCTGGTAAATCCGGATCTGATGCTGTCAGCAAGTGACGTGCATGCCCTGCTGTCGAGTACCCGAGACCTCGTGCCGAAGCCTGCCATCGCAGCGCCCGCGGTGCGGGACAAGGAGGCCGTCAGGCAAGGAATCAAGGACAAAAAATGGATCAGCGGGGCCTTAATGTTGTTTGATCTTCAGCAGTTCAAGGACATTGGCTTTTTCGACGAAAACATTTTCCTGTTTTCAGAGGAGACCGATTTGTGTTTTCGGGCAACGCACGCCGGCAAACGCATCGTCGTAAACACCGACCAGTTTGTAGAGCACCTGAAAGGTCAATCCAGCGAACCAAATCCCGCAACTGAGGATCTCAAAAACTGGCACTTCGCATGGTCACACTTTTATTTTTTTGCCAAACACAAGCTCGCGTACGGCAGAAAGAGCCCGTATCGAATGCTCCTGATTTACTTTTTGAAATCATTGTTCTCGGGGAATCGGGTCAAGAGACGGAAGTTCCGCAACAGGTTTCTTGGAGGTTTTGCCTTTCTTAGGGGTAGGCCTGCGTTTGCTGCAGATGGCACGCCCAACGGAGCGCACCGGAAATGAATATGACCGACGAAAAACCACTGATATCCGTTGCGATGTGCACGTATAACGGAGAGCGATATCTGGGGCAGCAAATTGACTCGGTTCTGGCCCAAGATTACCCGAACATAGAATTAATCATTGTTGATGATTGCTCAACCGATAACACGATCGAAGTCCTGGAAGGGTATGCAGCCGTAGATAGTCGAATCCGGCTCCATAAAAACCCCAAAAATCTCGGTTTTATAAAGAATTTCGAGAAGGCACTTAGATTGTGCAGGGGATCGCTGATTGCGCTATGCGACCAGGATGACATCTGGCTTCAGAACAAGCTGTCGTTACTCTGGGAGGAAATGGGAGACAGTCTGCTTATCTATTCAGCGGTCTCCCTAATCGATGAAAACGGCAAGCCCCTGAACGGGACATTCCCCCGGGTCAAACGCCTGGAGGGGTCAAGCGCGCTGTCTCTCATTTTCGATAACTGCGTAATCGGACACAGCTGTCTTTTGCGAAAGGAATTGCTCGATTGGGCGCTGCCTATTCCGAACAACGTGTTTTCACACGATCACTGGCTGGCGATCATTGCAGCAGCACGAGGTGGTTTAAAGGCCAGCAACATAGTCGGCTCGCTGTATCGGCAACACGCGCAAAACACCCTTCTCAACGCAAAAAAAAGAGGGCGGAAGGTTTCCAGGGCAACCAAAAACGCAAGGAAGCTGGCTCGCAACCGCGAGCTGATAGAGTGCCTCATTGAAAGGGATATACTGCCCTCTGAGGATCGACAGAAACTCCAGTTCGTGTCGACGTTACTTCAACGAAATAGCCGATGTTATTTCAATCTGAGTCTTTACCGATTTCTACTCATACACGCTGACGAATTTTTGCGACTGTATAGCGATACAACAAAAGCGGCGAGAAAAATATCACGAGGCAATTGGTTTTATAGGCTTACGCCCTTTTTGTGACGGGCCATGCCGCTCGAATCGACCGGCTATAAAGAGCCCCACAGCGATCAGCGGCGCCTGAAGCAGAAGAACCTGTCGTGAGTAGAAGGGTATAACGATGCTGGTGAACGCGAGTTGAGCCAACAACCCCCAAAAAATGACGACCAGTATTTGCCGGTTTGGATGTCGAACGCGAATTGCGGCGCCTAACTTTACAAATATAAAAGCGTAGAGAGCAATCACCGCGGCTAACCCAATTAGACCAGACTCAAACAATACCTCCAGCACGAAATTGTGCGGAAATTCGATGTAACGATAGCCTTCTTCAAGGTATGCGCCGATAACCGCCTGACTCGAGCCGGGACCAGAGCCCAGAATCCAATGTTGGAGGCTCATGTCCTCGATCATTCTCCAGGCGTCCCGCCAAATAGAGACACGCTCTTCCGAGGAAAGATTTTCAAGCAGCTGTGCCATACGTTCAGCGACAAGATCGGGAAATACGAGCGCCATTACTGAAGAAAACACGGCAATTATTAAGCTGCCCACAATAGCCTGCTTTCGGGTTCCAAAAAGGAGCAGTATCGTGAGTGAAGCCGCTATTACCGCGAGCCAGGCAGGTCGCGATTGCGAGCAAACCAACAAGTAAAGGTCCACAGATATCGGGACCAAAAGTGTTGCTCGAAAAGCGACAGATCGCTCAAGAATGAAAGCCGAAATTAACGCCACCAGAGATAAAAGACAAAACTGCCCAAGATAATGGGGGTTCCAGAAGCTCCCTCTCAGGTGACTTACGTGAAAAATGGCATTCCACTGGTACATTAATAATAGGGTAAAGATCAAAGCTACCGACCGAACCACCCAACGACTGACCGTGGGTGTCATGGACGAAAGCCAGAAGGTCAGCATAACCAGCAACGCCATGAAGTACGCAATATTCTGGGCAGAAATTTTGCGTACCTGACCGCTGGAGGAGTCCATGCAGGAAAGTATGAGTAGGATTGTCCCGACGATCAGCGGGGCGCAGATGGGGCGTAATTCATGGAGCACTTGGCGATGAGCCGGGGAAACAAGCAAGGCGCCAACAAAAAATGAAAAGCCAAAATATAAGAGCGTCTTATAGTTACCAATATCAAAGAAAAAATCAGTAAAGAAAAGGAATATGGCGACGGTCAACAGGCACCAGAGCACCTTGAATCCAGTGTCGCGATTGAGAAACTGCATGGAATCACGTTAATCCAGTAGCGTTCTATTTTCTCAACGCCAAGCCGGTGCTGAGACCCGGTTTTCCTGGCAACAGCACCGAGGAAGCGACCGTGGATTCTACGCCTCGTCACATGTCAAAGGCCGCACATGCCCAATTGCCAAATGACGAGGCTTGGAAGCGATCGCGACTCTCCTACCTAACCAGCGTCAACCACTCCTGCCGATCCCCCAGTTTGCCCTTCACCGCATCAAAGTACATGGACTGCAGCTTCTCGGTGATCGGGCCACGCTTGCCGGCGCCGATCATGCGGCCGTCCAGCTCGCGGATGGGCAGCACTTCGGCGGCGGTGCCGGTGAAGAAGGCTTCCTCGGCGATGTAGACCTCGTCACGGGTGATGCGGCGCTCTTTCACCTGCAGACCCAGGGTTTTCGCGAAGTCGATGATGGTGGCGCGGGTGATACCTTCCAGGCAGGAGGTCAGCTCCGGAGTATGCAGCACGCCGTCACGGACGATAAAGATATTCTCCCCAGACCCCTCGGCCACGTAGCCTTCGTTGTCCAGCAGCAGGGCTTCTTCAGCGCCACCGGAAATGGCTTCGTTCAGCGCCAGCATGGAGTTGATGTAGTTGCCGTTGGCTTTGGCCTTGCACATGGTGATGTTGACGTGGTGCCGGGTGTAGGAGGAGGTGCGAACCTTGATGCCCCGCTCTTTCGCCTCGGGTGACATGTAGGACGGCCAGCTCCAGGCGGCGACCATGATATGCACCTGGAGGTTGTCAGCCCGCAGGCCCATGCCCTCTGAGCCCAGGAAGACCATCGGACGGATGTAAGCCTCGTCCAGGTTGTTCTCACGAACGGCCGCACGCTGGGCTTCGTTCACGTCCTCTTTGCTGAACGGCATCTTCATATTGAGGATGTGGGCGGAGCGGAACAGGCGGTCGGTGTGCGCCTGCAGCCGGAAAATCGCGGGGCCGTTCACGCTGTTGTAGGCCCGCACACCCTCAAAGCAGCCGAGGCCATAGTGCAGCGTGTGGGTCAGCACGTGGGTTTTGGCTTCCCGCCAGGGAACCATTTCACCATCGAGCCAGATAAGGCCATCGCGATCAGCCATCGACATTCTTGAGCGCTCCTACAAAAGCAGTTTTCAGGGATTCGGCATTCTAGCAGGAAAATTGGCCAGAGATAAACTTAGGCTCCTACTTTTCTTGTGGCTCGCTAACGCCCTGCATCACCGATGCCCACATGCGGCGAATGTAAGCCCGCTCTTCCGAAAAGGCGTCGCCCGGCACTTGGCTGTTCAGGTTCTGCAGGGCCCGGCGATGAATACTGGAGCGCAGGGTAATGAAAGCGTCCCGCAGCTGCTCAGTATCCGCCACCGGCAGCACTCCGGCGTGGCCCAGTTCCTCCAGCTGCCGGATGTTGTCGGACCAGCGGGTCAGGTGGGGGTGCTCGCATGCCCAGGCCAGCACCAGGTACTGCACCATGAACTCGATGTCGATGATGCCGCCGGTATCGTGCTTAACGTGAAAAACCTCGGCCCTGTCGGCTTCCGGGGTGCCCAGACTGACGCGCATTTTCTCCCGCATGCTGACCACCTCTCCGCGCAAGGCGTCCCGGTCCCTTGGCTGGCTGAGTATGTCATGGCGCACCTGTTCAAATGCGTGCAGGGTATCGTGGCAACCCGCCACGCCACGGGCCCGGGTCAGGGCCTGGTGCTCCCAAGTCCAGGCGTCATTTCGCTGGTACTTTTCGAAGGCCTGGAGCGTGGTGACCAGCAGTCCGGAATTGCCTGACGGTCGCAGGCGCATGTCCACTTCATAGAGCTGGCCGGAGGGTGTCTGGGTGCTCAGGATGTGGACGATGCGCTGACCCAGGCGGGTGTAAAAGACCGCGTTATCGATGGGCCGGTCACCGTCGGTGGACAGCTGCGGATCGGCGGTGTGCACGAACACCAGGTCGAGGTCCGAGGTGTAGCCTAACTCGATGCCCCCGAACTTGCCGTAACCGATGATGGCAAAATCGGTGTTGCAAGTACCGCCATCCGCCCGCCTCGGGTAGCCATGGCGGCTCACCAGATTGGCGAACGCCACGTCCACCACGTGCTCCAGCACCACCTCGGCGATCCAGGTCAGGTAGTCGCTGACTTTCATCAGCGGCAACGTACCCTTTAGCTCCGAGGCGGCGACCCGCAGCACATGGGCTTTCTTGAAGTGGCGCAGGGATTCCATCTGCTCTTCGAGGTCGTCGTAAGAGATCCGCAGCATCTGCTGACGAAGATCGTCCTGCAGCATTTCCCGGGTCGGCGGGGTATACAGGCTCTCCGCGTTCAGCAGTTCGTCCAGCAGCAGTGGGGTGTCCGCCAGCAGCTGGGCGATCCAGGGACTTTCGCTGCACAGGCGGACCAGCTGGGTGCGGGCGCCGGGGTTTTCCAGCAGCAACACCATATAGGCGGTGCGGCGGAGTATGGCCTGCACGAGCTGCAGCACCCGGGACAGGGTCTCGGAGGGGTTGTCCACGGACGTCAACGCATCCAGCAGCACCGGCATGAACTGGTTCAAGCGCTTGCGGCCCTGGGTCTGAAGAGTCTGGACCGTTCGGCTCTCCCGGAGAGACCGGAGGGCCTGGCGGCTCTCTTCCGGCGATTCATACCCGTGTTCTGCAAGCCACTGGACGACCGCCTCGTCGTCCATGTCTGCCAGCCAGATGTCATACCAGGCGCCAGCCAGCTCGGCATCCTCGCTGTCGCCATCGTCTTCGCTAGCGATGATGTTGGCGAAGTGAGTGGACACTCGTTCCCGGTGTCCGTTCAACGCCGTCAGGCAGTCACCCCAGCAAGCAAACCCCATGATTCGCGCCAGCCGGGCGAGGCTCAGCTCGTCGTCCGGCAGGGTCTGGGTCTGGCGATCGTCCAGGCCCTGCAGGGCATGTTCCAGATTTCGGAGAAACACGTAGGCGTCCCGCAGCTCGGCAACCACGCCGGACGGCAACAGTTCCAGCGCCTCGAGCTCTTTGAGAATAAGCAGCAATTCCCGCTGCTGCAGCTCTCGATCCCGGCCTCCGCGGATCAGTTGGAACGCCTGGACCACAAACTCGATCTCCCGGATACCGCCGCTGCCCAGCTTGATGTTGTTCTCAAGGCCCTTGCGGCGCACTTCCCGGCTGATCATGCCTTTCATGCCCCGAAGGGATTCAAACGCCGAGAAATCGATGTATTTACGGTAGACAAATGGACGCAGGCTGGCCATGAGCACGTCCCCGGCGGCCTGATCTCCGGCCACCACCCGGGCCTTGACCATAGCGTAGCGCTCCCAGTCCCGCCCCTGGTCCTGATAGTAGGCCTCCATGGCGGCGAAGCTGAGCGCAAGCGCACCGCTCTGCCCGTAGGGCCGAAGGCGCATGTCTACCCGAAACACGAAGCCGTCGGCAGTCATCTGGTCCAGGGACTGGATAAGACGTTGCCCCAGGCGAATGAAGAACTGCTGGTTGTCCATGGCCCGCCGGCCACCCCGGGTCTCCCCGTTACCAGGGAAGGCAAAGATCAGATCGATGTCGGAGGACACGTTCAGCTCTCGACCGCCCAGCTTGCCCATGCCCAGCACCACCAGACGCTGAGGTGCGTCTTCGCCGGTGACCGGATCTTCTCCGTAAGGCGTGCCCAGCTGCTCGCAGGCATCCCGGTACAGCCACTCAAGGGCGCCATCGATGCAGATATCCGCAAAGGCACTGGTGGCCGCCAGGGTTTCGTCCAGGTCGGCCCACCGAAGCAGGTCCCGCCAGATGATCCGGAACTGCGCCTCCCGCCGGAATCGACGCAGCTCACGGCCCAGGGACGCCTCATCGGTGACGCCCTGCTGATAGGATTGCCAGCGCGCCGCCAGCGAGGTGGGCGTGTTGGCGGCGGTCAGTGGTTGCGCGGCCAGCACCTCCAACAGATGCTCGGGGTGACGCTC
Source organism: Marinobacter sp. C2H3 (assembly GCF_037080155.1). NCBI lineage: Bacteria > Pseudomonadati > Pseudomonadota > Gammaproteobacteria > Pseudomonadales > Marinobacteraceae > Marinobacter > Marinobacter sp. C2H3. The sequence goes on from NZ_JBBBNZ010000006.1 coordinate 118,559, forward strand.
CAGGGTCTGTCTCAGGAACAGGCTGCGGGCCAGCGCCTCCGCGACCACGGTTTCCGGCGCAACCGTCGCATTTGGGCCTCCGAGGGCATCCACCAGCCAGCCAGGCACGCCGTCCGGAAACACGGTGACCCAACACCGGGCGACGTCCTCGGCAAGCGGCGCGGGCAGTTCAGACCAGGGCTGGGGCATCAGGTAATCCTCTTTTGATTTGTCATTGTGGCCACACTGTATAACCTGCCTCCAGGCAACGAAACAGACGTCACGCCAGATAGCTGAGGAAACACCCCTTCTCTACGACCGCGCAAGCGCAAGCTGAACCTGACCAAGACGGGGAAATGCGTCGAGCAAAGCCGGTACGGACAGGCCGGCCGCCAGCAGCGGCGCGAGCTCGCTCCACACATCAGAAACCCCGGCGCGATCCGCCGCCGACGACAGCGCCGCTAGACGGTCGGTAGGCAGCGCCACCAGAGCCCCCAGGAGCCAGCATTGGCTGAGGTAGTCGAGCCATCTGGCAACGGACAGCGCTTCCCCCGAGCGTTGGCGTTCAGGTCTGGCCACCGCCCCGATGCCCGCCAGGTGGTACCCCTGCTCCGCCTTGCTGACCAGATTCAGAAGCACCGGCACGGACCCCGCCAGCTCACCGGCCAGATGATGCAGGACGTCTGGGTCCCCGGACTTCAGCTCAAACTCCACCTCGTTCAACGGGCTCTCACGCCCGCCGGCCAGTACCAAGCCCGAGTCCAGCGCCATTTCCACCTCAGCGACCGACTCCGTGAGGTTCCAGATCCGCCGGCGGAAGTTGGTCTCGAAGACCACGTCCAGTTGGCCCAGATCCACAGCATCTGCCAGGGGCAGGCCCGCCAGGACGGACAGGTCCAGGGCTGGCCCGCTGACCGGCCACTCCCATTCTTCCCGCCGGTGAGCGCCGTTGCGATACTCGCCCTGGGTCTTGAGGGTCTGGATCCAGCGATCCCCCGACTGGCGCACTCGCAGCGCGGCCCGGGCCCGGTTTAACTGGCCATCCGGCGTGTCGAAATAGCGGTTGAGCAACGGGCACTCACCGGCGGGCTTGGCCGCCCCCCCGCTCAGGCGAGGTGCCAGCCAACGCTCGACCTCGGCCAGATGGTCCGCGCCAACGGTTAATTTGATTTCAATTTCCTGGGGCATAAGCGCTCGTGACGTCCGCGATGTGTCGGGTTGGAACAACAGGAATCCTGGGAAACAAGCATAAAAAAACCGGCGGCCCGAAGGCCACCGGTTTCAGAGTGCGACGTTACGTTCTGTCGCGGGTGCGAATCAGAAGTAGTAGGTCGCGCCGACAACGCCGATGGTGCGCTGGTCGGTTACACCAGAGGTGCCGTTCTCGTCGTAGGCATACACTTCGTCGCCGCCGTAGAAGTAGCCTTCCACGTAGACGTACATGTTGTCAGACAGGTTGTGCAGGGCCTGAAGCGCAATGACGTCACCTTGAGCATCGGCTACGTCAGAATCCACGTTCTGGTAAGACGCGGCGAACTGGTTGGAGCCGAGGGTGTAGATGGCCATCACACCGGCGGTGTCGTAGACGTCCTTCCGGGTCTGGTAGGACGCGGTCAGGCGCAGGTTATCCAGGTTGTAGCTGGCGCGCACACCGTAGGTGTTTTCGTTGTTCACATCCAGCTCGTCGTTGCTGGAGTACGCGGTCTTGCCGTCGTTGGAGTCCATGGCGAAGGCCAGCTCCAGGCCGCCAGCGGTGTACATGGCCGCCAGCTGGTACGGGTAGGACTTGCCATAGTTTACATCGTTGCCATTCGCATCCTCCGCTGTGCCAGCGCCACTGATCTGAACTTCAGCGCCCAGGGTCAGGCCTGCGAAGGACGGAGACAGGTACTGGATGGAGTCGCCTTCGCCGGTGCTGTAGCTGCCACCAACGCCAGTGCCGTACTCGTAGAAGTTGAAGATCTCATCGATGGCGGTTTCGTAGGTGGAGTCGTCAGAGCCGATCCAGACCTGGCCGAAACGATCGCCTTTCACGCCGAAGTAGGCTTCATCAAACGCATTCAGGCCGCCGTTTCCGGCCTTCTGGTCCGCGTCAAACTCGAGCTCGGCTTTGAAGAAACCGGTCACGCCCGGAGCGATTTCGTGCTCGTGAGCCACGCCGATGGTGGAACCGTTATCGGCCAGCTCGGAGTCAGAGGTGCCGCCGTCGTAGTTGTCGTGAACGAACGCCAGCTGGATGTTACCGTAAACGGTCGGCATGGAATCCATGCGCGCGGCCAGCTCGGAGGCGGACAGGGTCGCGTCCTGGGCGAAGGCTGCGCCGGAGAACGTAGCCGCTGCGATGGCGGATGCAATAAGCGTTTTTTTCATTTTAGCGTCTTCCTTTTTGAGTTAACTCAGGTTTTAGCGACGGGTATGAATCCCGGTTTCTTGTGGTGAGCCGGACGCGCCGGTGACACCGGATTCTCCGCTATCTTCATGTCACTTCCATGACAATCCGATAACCTTTTTTGTTATTCTTAAGATTTGCCTCTCGGCACATCTTTCTAGGTCAATCACTTACAGCTATTTCTTAAAGCCATAATTCATGAGGCTGTTTTAATACAAACCTGACATTTTTGCAAACCGAAATTGCGTCTTTTCTGATCGTTTGATTAAGGCGTTTCGCCCGACGTATCTCGTCAGTCACCAATCAAATCCAGGGCCAGGCACCGGTTTTGTGTTTTTTTTCAGTCGGTTGAACAACAATGCTCCCCGCAGGCGCGCTTGATTCCCGCCTCGCATGCACCAGCCGGGCGCAACAAACCAATCCCTGCCAGATTTCGGTGCAGGCCCGAACGGACATGACCCCGCCTACGCCCTACCCGGCACCTCCAGCAAAAATGTTACCGGCCCCTCATTCACCAGGGACACCCGCATATCTGCGCCGAAGCGCCCGGACTGTACACGCCCGGCGCCGAGGCGTGCTTCCGCCTCTGCCAGGAACGCCCGGTACAGGGATTCCGCCAATGCCGGCTCAGCAGCGGTGGAAAACCCCGGACGGGTTCCGGAGCGGGTGTCGGCGGCCAGGGTGAACTGGGATACCACAAGCAGGTCGCCCGACACCTGCTCCAGGCTTCGGTTCATGCGCCCCTGCTCATCGGGAAAAATGCGGTAGGTGGTGATTCGGCGGCACAGATCCCTTGCGCGGTTTAGGTCATCGCCCCGTTCAACGCCCAGCAGGACGAGGAGGCCGCGGCCCGCGGTACCCACCGTTTCGTGATCAACCTTAACGGCGGCTTCAGAGACTCGCTGGATCAGACCTTTCATTCGCGTCCTGCGGCGGAAACATTAAGAACGCGCAAGAGTGTATAGAGCCGGTTAACGGATCGCAACCCAACCCACAGCGCGCACCCCGCTAGCCCGCGACCGGCTGCGCGCGGGCGATCACGTCCTCCACGCCCCGGATCAGCGCATCGATGATGGCCGGCTCCGAGGCCGAATGCCCGGCGTCACGAATGATTCGAAGATCCGCTTCAGGCCACACCCGGCTCAGCGCCAGGGCATTCTCTACCGGACAGACCATATCGTACCGGCCGTGCACCAGAATGGCAGGAATATCCCGGAGCCGATGGGCGTCCCGGACAATCTGGTCCGGCGCCAGGAACGCCTGATTCATGAAGTAGTGGCACTCAATGCGCGCCAGCGCAATTGCCACGTGGGGGTGACCGAAGTGCTCGACCACGCGAGGGTTTGGGTGAAGCGTGGCGCACCGCCCCTCCCAGATCGACCAGGCCTTCGCCGCCTGGATCTGTTCCAGCTCGTTGGCGCTGGTCAGGCGCCTGTAATACGCCGACACCAGATCGCCCTGCTCGCGTTCTGGGATGGGCGCCAGGAAATCCTCCCAGTAGTCGGGGAAGACCCGGCTGGCACCGTCCTGGTAGAACCAGTGAATGTCCCGGGGGCGGCATAGGAAAATCCCCCGCAGAACCAGCCCGAGCACCCGCTCTGGGTGGGCCTGGGCATAGATCAGGCTAAGGGTGGAGCCCCAGCTCCCGCCAAACAGCAGCCAGCGATCGACACCAAGAAACCGGCGCACCGTCTCTATGTCGCGCACCAACGCGTCCGTGTCATTCCCGACCAGCTCCGCCAGGGGTGTTGACCGGCCGGAGCCGCGCTGGTCCATCAAAATGATGCGGTACCGCTCAGCGTCGAAATAGCGCCGGTGATCGTCGCTGCAACCGCCCCCGGGGCCGCCATGGACCACCAAAACCGGAATGCCGTCCGGATTACCGCTCTCCTCAACATACAGCTCGTGGGGCGGATCAACCGCCAGCCGATGCTGGGCGTTAGGCTGGATCTCGGGGAAAAGGGTGAGCATGGGCCGGCTCCGGTGTGAAGGGGTTTACCGAAGTGTGGCTGAAGCGGGTGGTGAAATGAAGATGCGGGAAGAAGATGGGCGGCAAAGCTGGGGGTCAGAAGAAAGCTCTCTTCTGACCCCGGACAGCGAACTCGGGATCAGAACCTCGGGGTCAGATGAACGTTTTCATCTGACCCCTGTTTATTGCCCTTACTTCTTGTTGGCGCGCTTGCGCTCGTTTTCCGTCAGCAGTTTCTTGCGCAGGCGGATGGACTTCGGGGTCACTTCCACCAGCTCATCGTCGTCAATGAACTCGAGGGCCTGCTCCAGGGTGTGCCGGATGGGCGGTACCAGGGCGATGACCTCATCCTTACCGGAAGCGCGCATGTTGTCGAGCTTCTTACCCTTGGTCGGGTTGATCACGAGGTCGTTGTCCCGGCTGTGAATGCCGCACAACTGCCCTTCGTAAATCTCCTGGCCCGGGGCCAGAAACAGCTTGCCGCGGCTTTGCAGGGTTTCCAGGGAGTAAGTCAGCGCGGTACCGGTGGCCATGGACACCAGCACGCCGTTCTGGCGGTTGGTGACATCGCCAAGCTTGACCGGACCGTAATGGCTGAAGGTGGAGGTCAGGATGCCGGTACCGGACGTCATGGTCAGGAAGGTATTCCGGAAACCGATCAGGCCGCGGGCCGGGATGGTGTATTCCAGCCGCATACGGCCCTTGCCATCCGGAACCATGTTGGTCAGATCGCCCTTGCGCAGCCCCATCTGTTCCATCACCGGGCCCTGGTGCTGCTCTTCAATGTCGACAATAACGTTCTCGTACGGCTCTTGCTTGACGCCGTCCACAACTTTGATGACCACTTCCGGCCGGCCCACGGCCAGTTCGAAGTTCTCCCGGCGCATGTTCTCGATCAAAACGGACAGGTGCAATTCGCCCCGGCCGGACACCTTGAACTTGTCAGCGGACTCGCCTTCTTCAACCCGCAGCGCCACATTGTGCAGCAGCTCCTTTTCCAGCCGCTCCTTGATGTTGCGGCTGGTCACGTACTTGCCTTCACGGCCGGCGAACGGGGAGTCGTTTACCTGGAAGGTCATGGAAACGGTGGGCTCGTCCACGGTCAGGGCGGGCAGCGCCTCAACGTTGGCAGGGTCACACAGGGTGTCTGAGATGAACAGCTCATCCATGCCGCTGACACACACGATGTCACCGGCCTGGGCTTCGTCCACTTCCACCCGCTGCAGGCCGGAGTGGCCCATGATTTTCAGGATACGACCGTTGCGCTTCTTGCCGTTGGCGCCGATCGCGGTGACCGGCGAGTTGGTCTTGACCTTGCCGCGGGTGATACGACCAATGCCGATGACCCCCAGAAAGCTGTTGTAGTCCAGCTGGGAAATCTGCATCTGGAACGGGCCGTCCGGGTCGACATCTGGCGCCGGGACGTGATCCACGATGGCCTGGAACACCGCGTCCATATTATCGTCAAGTTTCTCGTGATCGGTGCCGGCAATGCCGTTCAGGGCGCTGGCGTAAACAATCGGAAAATCCAGTTGCTCGTCGGTGGCACCGAGGTTGTCGAACAGGTCAAACACCTGGTCCACCACCCAGTCCGGACGCGCGCCCGGGCGGTCGATCTTGTTCACCACCACGATCGGACGCAGGCCGGCGGCAAACGCTTTCTGAGTGACGAAGCGGGTTTGCGGCATCGGGCCGTCAATGGAATCCACCACCAGCAGCACGCAATCCACCATGCTCATCACCCGCTCCACTTCGCCGCCGAAGTCAGCGTGGCCCGGGGTGTCCACGATATTGATGTCGTAGCCGTTCCACTTCAGGGCCGTGTTCTTGGCCAGAATGGTGATACCACGCTCTTTTTCCTGATCGTTGGAGTCCATGACACGCTCGTTCTCCAGCTCTTTCCGGTCCAGGGTGCCGGACTGGCGCAGGAGCTTGTCGACCAGTGTGGTTTTACCATGGTCAACGTGAGCGATGATCGCGATGTTACGCAACTTACTGATAGTAGAAGACATTCGAAAGGTTCGCCTGCTGCATTGATGTGGGGTACCGGCACCGGGTGCCAAGCCGCCCCGGAAATCGATGCTCCCCATCCAGTGGGAAGATCGGAAATAAAGGGTGCGGAATTGTACATGGTTTGATCTTGCGGTTATACAGACAAATGCCCTATTCTGCGGCGATTGCTTATTCTTCCGCGCTCATCCGGGCGCTCTGGCCGGAACGCCATGGACAGCTACCAGGAATCACAGCGCCAGCTCGCCCGCCCATACCGGAAGGCGGTTTTGAGGGCCCTGCTCGTCTTCACGTTCGTCGCCGGCATTCTCTTTTTCCTGCTGAATATGCAGCGTGGCAATCACCCGCTGGCGTTCGCGGAAATCGGCATGGCCCTGTACGCCGCAGTCATTTTCCGCGCGGTCCGCAACACCCGCCATCTCGAGCGATGGGTATTGGCTTACCTGCTGCCGTTCTTTATCACCATGATGTTTGCGTTGACCACGCCACGGGCGACCTCCACGGTGTTCGCCTGGGTCCTGCTGATTCCGATTCTCGCCCACCTGCTGACCGGGCGGCGCCAGGGATTGCTGATTTCCGGCATCTTCATGACCATCGCAGCGGTGATCTTCTACTTGAAACACCGGGGCGATCCAACCCTGATGCAGGCCATCCCGATCGCCAATATCGGCATCATGTCCCTGTGCATTCTGGCGTTCTCCCACATTTATGAAATTACCCGGGAGCAGTCGGAGCAGCGCCTGCTCAAGCTGGCCCAGACCGATCCGCTGACCGGGCTGGCCAATCGGGCTCGCCTTGCCGATGTGTTTGAGCTGGAGCGTCGCCGGAGCCTGCGCCAGGGCACGCCTCTGAGCGCTCTGATTCTGGACCTGGATCATTTCAAGCGCGTGAACGACGATCACGGGCACGACACCGGGGACCGGGCCTTGCGGCACGTGGCTGGACTGCTGCAGACGTCTCTGCGCCGAACCGACCTGGCCGCCCGCCTGGGCGGGGAAGAATTTGTGCTGCTGCTCAGCGACACGTCCCTGGAACAAGCCCGGGTGGTCGCAGACAAGATTCGTCAGAACATCGAGCAAACCCTGCTGGTGATCGGCGACACCACACTGTCGCTGACGGTCAGCGGTGGCGTCGCCGAGTACGGGATCGACGGCGACAGCCTCAAGGCTCTGGTGCGACGGGCAGACGCCCGCCTCTATCACGCCAAAGCGACGGGCCGGAACCGTATCGTCGGCGCCGGCGAGCTGGACGACGAACGCCAGCCCCTGCTCACCGGCGCTGAACCGGGCCCAGCCGCCTGATCGCACCATTATTGGGCGAATGAGCGTTTTGCGCACTATTTTAGGGCAAACTAGCCCAGAGAAGAGCCAGCGGCTGACCGCCAAGCATGCCCTGAACCCGCGCAGCTGCGCTGTTCTGGAGCAGTCTCGCCAATCTGGCAAGGCGATTGCTTTACGAATGTCAGCCGTACAAATTGTCAGGTAACGTAGAAAGCCTTCTGATAAGCTTCCGTTACCCAAAACAATGATCGGACCTCAGCCTGCTGAACGATCCGGCACCGCCAACATGAACAGGCCCGCGCCGCGGGACAACTTATGGAGCATGCACAATGTCCAAGACGATTGATTTGATCAAAGAACACGAAGTCAAGTGGATCGACCTGCGGTTCACCGACAGCCGCGGCAAAGAGCAGCACGTGACGCTGCCGGCTTCCGAAGCCGACGAAGACTTTTTCGCCGACGGCAAGATGTTTGACGGCTCCTCCATCGCCGGCTGGAAAGGCATCAACGAATCCGACATGATCCTGATGCCGGACGACACCACTGCCGTGCTGGACCCGTTCACCGAAGAAACCACCGTGAACATCACCTGCGACATCGTTGAGCCCTCCACCATGCAGGGCTACGAGCGGGATCCGCGTTCCGTCGCCCGTCGCGCCGAGGAATACCTCAAGTCCACCGGCATCGCCGACGGCGCTCTGTTCGGCCCGGAGCCGGAGTTCTTCGTGTTTGATTCCGTCAAGTGGAACGTGGACATCCAAGGTGCGATGTACAACATCCACTCCGAAGAAGCCGCCTGGGTTTCCGGCGAAGATTTCGACCGCAACAACATCGGCCACCGTCCCGGTGTGAAAGGCGGTTATTTCCCGGTTCCGCCGGTTGACAGCCTGCACGACCTGCGTGGCGCCATGTGTGCCGCCATGGAGTCCATGGGCCTTGAAATCGAAGTGCACCACCACGAAGTGGGCACCGCTGGCCAGTGTGAAATCGGCGTTGGCGCCAACACCCTGACCCGCAAGGCTGACGAAGTTCAGATCCTGAAGTACTGTGTACACAACGTGGCACACGCCTATGGCAAGACTGCGACCTTCATGCCCAAGCCGCTGGTTGGCGACAACGGCTCCGGCATGCACGTACACATGTCCCTGAGCAAAGACGGCAAGAACCTGTTTGCCGGTGACAGCTACGCTGGCCTGAGCGAAACCGCCCTTTACTACATCGGCGGTGTGATCAAGCACGCCAAGGCCATCAACGCCTTCACCAACAGCTCCACCAACTCCTACAAGCGTCTGGTTCCGGGCTTCGAAGCGCCGGTTATGCTGGCCTACTCCGCCCGCAACCGCTCTGCCTCCATCCGTATCCCGTACGTGAGCAGCCCGAAAGCCCGCCGCATCGAAGTGCGCTTCCCGGACCCGTCTGCGAACCCGTACCTGGCCTTCGCGGCCCTGATGATGGCTGGCCTGGACGGCATCCAGAACAAGATCCACCCGGGCGATGCCATGGACAAGGATCTGTACGATCTGCCGAAGGAAGAAGCGATCAACATTCCGAAGGTGGCCGAGACCCTGTCCGAGGCCCTCGACTGCCTGGAAGCCGATCACGAGTTCCTGACCCGCGGCGGCGTGTTCACCGAAGACATGATTGCCGGCTACGTTGGCCTGAAGCGCGGCGAAGTCGAGCGCCTGAACATGACCACGCACCCGGTTGAGTTCGAGCTGTACTACTCCTGCTAAAACCGGCGTGGTGCCCGGCCCGCCGGGAACCACGGCACAAACCCTGCCTCCGGGCAGGGTTTTTTTATGGCCGGCCGTTGAAAACCCCCTACAGGCCGTTGATAATCAAACGGAACCCAACGGTGAGGCGAGTTCTATGAAGGTGATTTCCGGCGCAGCCGCCCTGATCCTGGCCCTTGCAGCGTCTTCTGCCCTGGCGGCGACGGTGTACCGGCACGTGGACGAGAACGGCAACGTGACCTTCTCCGACGAGCCCATCAAAGGTGGCGACACCGTCGATATCAAACCGGTCACCACAGTGACGCTTCCCAAGCCACAGGCGGTGGAGCGCACGGACAAGCTCAGGGAAGAGGTCCAGCGGGAAGGCGCCGTCTACGATCGCGTTGCGATTACCTCGCCGGAAGATGGCCAGGCGTTTCAGAGCGGCAGCGGCGACGTCCGTTTCGAAGTCTCCAGCACTCCTGGCCTGCAGAAAGGTCACAAGTATGAAGTGACCATCGACGGTCAACCGGTGGGCCAGTCGACATCCGGATCCATCGTCGCCAACAACGTCTATCGCGGCACCCACCAGGCCAACGTCTCGATCGTGGACGCGAACGGCGTCCAGGTGAAAACCGGCACCCCGATTTCCTTTACGGTTCATCGGCCGTCCGTCCTGAACTAAGCCACCCCGGACCGATCACGCACCATTTGTGTGCACGCGCACCATAAAGCAGCCATACTCTGTTCAGCAACGGGGCGACGACCTGCACCCGGGGCGGCCTTGAACCGTACGGTGCACCAGCACACAGCACGTCTTTCGGCGCTTCGCGCCCTATCGGCCCGCACCCAGCCGCAACCGGCTCTAGCTGGTTCGTTTCTTGCAGTCGTCTCACCCAGACGTTCATCACTTTCGTCCGGGACAGGGTTATGGGTTCACTGCCAGCCAACGCACACAACGACCGGGGTATCCTCGACAGCCTGACAACGGCGGTTCTGGTCCTCGGCGACCGCTTGCGGGTCGAGTATCTGAATCCGGCCGCCGAGAGCCTGTTCGAAACGAGCCTGACCCGCAGCCACGGGCAACCCCTGGACGACATCCTGTTGGATTCCGACGACGCCTTGAGCACCCTGAATGCCGCCCTGGAAAATGGCCAGTCTTACACCCGGCGGGAAGCGGAATTTGTCCTCGCCAGCGGCACCCGGCTCACCGTGGACTATTCGGTGACGCCACTCTCTCTGGAGCCCTCAGAGCTGCTGATGGAAATCCAGGGACGGGATCGGCTTCTGCGGATCAGCCGGGAAGAAGACATCATTTCCCAGCAGGAGACCACCCGGACGCTGGTCCGTGGCATGGCCCACGAAATCAAGAACCCCCTGGGGGGTATTCGCGGGGCCGCCCAGCTGCTGGACCGGGAACTGGACAGCGACGAACAGCGGGAGTACACCCGGGTCATCATCGACGAGGCGGACCGGCTGCGCAGCCTGGTGGATCGGATGCTTGGCCCGAACAAGGCACCCCAGTTAGCCCCCACCAACGTCCATGAAATCCTCGAACGGGTGCGCACCCTGCTGGAGGCCGAAAGCAAGGGCCGGGTTCAATTGCTTCGGGATTACGACCCAAGCCTGCCGGATCTGGTGGGCGACAAGGAGCAACTGATCCAGGCGTTCCTCAACATTGCCCGCAACGCCATGGAAGCGGCGTTCGAGTGTCCGGATGCGCGGCCGGACGGTGAGCCGCCAACCATTACCTTCCGCACCCGGGCCCTGCGCCAGTTCACCATCGGCCACCGCCGCCACCGGCTGGTGTGCAGGGTGGACGTGACGGATAACGGCCCCGGCATTCCGCCGGACCTCCTGCAAAACATTTTCTACCCGATGATCAGCGGCCGCGCTACCGGCACAGGCCTGGGCCTGTCCATCACCCAGAGCATCATCGGACAACACCACGGCCTGGTGGAATGTGAAAGCGAACCCGGCCGCACCGACTTCATTATCTTCCTGCCCCTGGAGCACTGCCCATGAGCCAAACGGCCAACGTCTGGATCATTGATGATGACAAAAGCATTCGCTGGGTACTGGAGCGGGCCCTGAGCCAGGCGGGCATGCAGCCCCGGGTGTTTGACAGCGGTGACAGCATCCTGACCCGTCTGGAGCACGAGCGCCCCCATGCCATCCTGAGCGACATCCGGATGCCCGGCATCGACGGCATCACCCTGCTGTCCCGCATTGTCGAGCTACACCCGGACGTACCGGTGATCATCATGACCGCCCATTCGGACCTGGACAGCGCGGTTACCAGCTATCAGACCGGCGCGTTCGAATACCTGCCCAAGCCGTTTGACGTGGACGACGCCGTTGCCCTGGTCAAACGGGCCGTGGCTCACGCCCACGAACAGCGGGCGACCTCGGAGCCTGCGGTGGATACCGTGTCCAGAAACACCGAAATCATTGGTGAGGCGCCGGCGATGCAGGAGGTGTTTCGGGCCATAGGCCGGCTCTCCCATTCCAACATCACGGTGCTGATCAACGGCGAGAGCGGCACCGGCAAAGAGCTGGTCGCCCAGGCCCTGCACAACCACAGCCCGCGAGCCAGTCATCCGTTCATCGCTCTGAACATGGCCGCCATCCCCAAGGATCTGATCGAATCCGAGCTGTTTGGCCACGAAAAGGGCGCGTTTACCGGCGCAGCCGCCGCCCGTCAGGGCCGGTTCGAGCAGGCGAACGGCGGCACCCTGTTCCTCGATGAGATTGGCGACATGCCGGCGGATACGCAAACACGGCTGCTGCGGGTGCTGGCCGATGGGGAGTTCTATCGGGTGGGCGGCACAACGCCGATCAAGGTGGACGTGCGCATCATCGCCGCCACGCACCAGGACCTGGAAAAACTGGTTCAGGCCGGCAGTTTCCGGGAGGATCTGTTCCATCGCCTCAATGTCATTCGCGTGCACCTGCCCAAACTGGCCGAGCGTCGGGAGGATATTCCCCGCCTGATGCAGCACTTCCTGAAACGGGCCGCCCGAGAACTCGCAGTGGAGCCCAAAATCCTTCGCCCGGACGCCGAGGAATACCTAACCACCCTGCCCTGGCCGGGCAACGTCCGCCAGTTGGAAAACACCTGCCGCTGGCTGACGGTGATGGCCAGTGGCCGAGAAATCCACGTGGATGACCTGCCACCCGAACTGCTTCAGCAGGCGGAATCCGAAGTCGCCGCCGCTGGTGTTACCTGGCAGGAGGGCCTGCGCCGCTGGGCCGAACAGGAGCTTCGCCGGGGCCGCAAGGGCATCCTTGATACCGCCGTGCCCGAGTTCGAACGCATCATGATCGAAAGCGCCCTGGGTTACACCGGCGGCCGGCGCCGCGATGCCTCGATCCTGCTGGGCTGGGGGCGGAATACGCTTACCCGAAAGATCAACGAGCTGGGGCTGGATCATCCGGACCGGGATGAGGACTGAAGCAGGGAGGGGTCAAATGAAGCTTGACCTTGGGGTCAGATGAAACTCATCTGACCCCCGACTCCCCACACCCCGGCTTCACTGCACCTCCCGCCAATAAATCACCCGGTCATTCCCCCGGTACACCCCGAAGGTCGCAATCGCCGACGGATTCTCCAGGGTGCCGTTGCCATCCCAGTCGTCCTGCAGCCAGGCATCCACGTTCCAGACCAGGGTATCGGTGCCGGGGGTGCCGTTGGGGACCAGGGACAACGCGGGCGGCTCGCTGCCTGTAAAATCCCCTGAAGCGGGCGTCAGATCGTGGTAATCCGCCGTGTCCGTGAGCGATGCGGTATTCCATGTCGTGCAGGTGTCGAGGGCATTGGCCACAAACCGGTTACCGTCCCAGTATTCCAGGCGGAACGGCAAGGGCAGGCTTTCAGCGGTTTCAGGGCCGTAAGCGTTCTCCATGGCCCAGCGACCGTAGCGTAGGTCGAACGCCGCATCCGGCTGAAAAGCCAGCGGGGCGGATACCGCCGTTACACCGTCGCTGTCTTCAACCTGGTCGATGGAGAAAGACAGCGTCGGGGCGATCGGTGCCACCCGTGACTGAGGGGTTTTGAGATAGCGGTAACGGTCCGTCGACGCGTAGGCGTAGGTCAGAAGGCCGGGTTCGGCCACCGACAGGGTGCCCGGGTCCGCCAGGCTCTCCAGAGCCAGTGGGTTCCCCAGTGTGTCGGTCGCCGTATCGTCCGCCACTGGGAAGGTCCGCAGCACGTCGTCCGCCGTCAGCTTCCGGAAGCCAGGTGCGGTGTAGTTGAGGGTTCGGGTACCCTGAACCGAGACCGGCTCCAGGCTCAGGGACGGCTCCCGCTGCCACGGAAATGGCTGCCCCAGATAACTGAACGCCGTGCCGGCGGAGGGTTCGCAGGCGCCGGCCAGTTCCCCCGGGTCCAGTGACGTCTCGAATCGGTCCGGGTAGATCCGGCCGATGGGCGCGCTGATGCCGCCGGGCACCGTAAGGCCGAAGTAGCTGTTGGGCACTGGGTCGGCGCTGATGCGGAACACCCCCACCTCGGACAGGGCGCTGCTGACCACGGTGGTCCCGTCCGCCGCGGTGGCGTGGTCATAGCTTCCGGGGGCCAGGGTGCCTATAACGCCACCGGCGGGCGCCAGCAGCGAGACGCCCAGCGGAATCCCCGCCAGCCGGAAGTTGGGGGTATCCGGATTGCCCTGGCAGAGGTTGCTGTCGCCGTCGACCTGCCAGCCCACCGCCTGCACCGACAGATCGAACGGCGCACCGGCCCGGACGAAGGCCGGGCAACTGGCATCGCCGGCAGCGCAGGCCGCGGCCGTCTGGACACACAGCCCTGCCGGCACGCTGACAAATCCGTCCGATCCGGGCATCACCAGGCCAACGTCACCGCGATCGCTGCTGCCTTCATACAGAGCGCTCAAGGTCATGGCGCCAGCGTCCGGATACGCCACGCCAATGGTCGCCACACCACCGGGACCGAAGGCCAGGTTTTCCTCAGTGGCCGTCGCACTCGAGCCGCCCACCGGCTGCCCCTGAACGGATACAGCGCGACTGGCGGGCCGGTTGGTCGGGCCCGGGTCCACGTAGCTGGACCAGAACCGCACGGGCCGGGTCACGTTCTCGAAGGCCGGCACGCACGCGTTGGTGGCGTCGTCCCGCTTGACCGCCCGCACCGCGATACCGCTCACCGGTTTGGACGCGGTCAGGTCCGGCACATCAAACGCCAGCCCGGCGTCCGCAAAGGTTAACTGGCACTGACCAGCGGAGAATCCGCCGCTGCCGTTGTTACACAGGGTGGTCGACTGAGGGCGCGTGGTTGGCTGGGAGCCGATCACGCCGAGCGTTATCGTGCCCGCCGTGGTCTTTTGCAACGTGGCCTGCCCGGCACCGCCGGTAATGGTCAGCGGATTGCCCCCCACCCAGCCGTTCGCGGGCGCGAGCGTCGCCTGCACCGGGTCGGTGAACAGCGCGGTGCAGCCGGCGTCGGCACAGGCCCGTACCGTCACGGTTTCCGGCTGGCAGGTGAGTGCTTGTCCGTCGTGCAGGATTTCAAAATGGTCCACCTGCTGGCCCACCGGATTCAGCTTCAGCGCGCACAGCTGCACGTCATCGAGTTCGTGGATGTTGGTGGAACCACCCGTGGAACCGGTCAGGGACAGCAGCAGGTTGGCGGGAATGGCGCTCTGGCCGCTGACCGTGGACAGGTCCCGGCGAATCAACTCGCTGTACGCATTGCCCGTGCCGCTGATATCGCGCTCCACAGTCACAATCGGGCCAATCCCGTTACGGGAATCCACGGTAATTCGGTAACGATGAGGGTTGTTGGCGCCGGTGGCATCAATGCCCGGCGACAGGCTGCCGGAGCTTCCCAGAAACCCGTAGGCGGGGGCAGATCCCCTCAACGTGACCGAATCGGGCGTCAGCCCGATGCCGCCCGACCGGCCCTCGGACGCGTTGGCAAAATTGCCGTATTCGTCCAGGCCGATGCCCAGCCAGCCGCCGGCAAAACCGCTGCTGCCGCCGCTGCGCTGGGCATAACCCAGGGAACCGCCGTAGCTGCCAGGCTGGGGTGTGATGGTGGCGTCTGACAGAACCACCGCAATGCCATCCGCGCCATTGCCGCCGTAGGCGTAATAATCGAACTGCAGGACAACCAGGTTATCGGCGCCGGGAATCTCCCGCTGCAGCGTGGCGGCCGTGGACTGGTTGTTGACGGCCTCCGTCATCCGCAGCCGGCCATTGCCCTGCACCGAAGGAATAAAATTGCCCTGAGAGACGGAGGTGACCCAGTCGTCGACGCTGAGGCTCCCGCCGGTGAATTCGTCGTTGAAGCAGGTCAGCCCGGTGGTCTGGTCGGTGACCTGCACAACAATGCTGTCGGTACCAAAGCTGCTGTACTGCCCGCAGGCAAGGCCAAAGAACGTGTATTGGCTGCAGTAACTCGACTGATAGCTGACGGTGAAGGAACCCACCTGATCAAAGGTCCGCTGAACCGCCGGTGTGCGTGTGCAGGGCGCTGCCCCTTCCCAGCTTTGCGCAAACGCAACACCATCGATCAGCCATTCGTCGAGCCAGGGATCGTCAAAGAACGGGTCCGCCGCCGCCGGACAACCGGACGCCTCCACCGAGAAATTCACGGTGCTGCCGACGGGCACCGTCACCGGACCGACGGCATCGCCGTTGGCAGACAGAGTCAGCGCATCGCCACACAGGCCGTCGAGCAAACCGGCCTGAAGTCCACTGTAATCAGCGACCACCGGTCGGTTACCGGCCGAAATACCACCGCCCGCCGCCAAGCCACCGCGGATATCGCCGTTATTGCCAACACCAATGGCGCCAGCGGCGTACACCAGCCCGCGGATCTGGGCGTTGTTGCCAACCGACAAACTGCCGTTGACGACCAGCAGAAACTGGTCCGCGTTGCGGTTCCGGTTCAGGTCAAGGTTATTGCCGGCAGACAGCGAGCCGTTCACGAAAATGCGCACGCGGGCGCCGTTAGCCACATCGAGGCGGTAGCCGTTCGGCAGGTTGGTTCCGCGAAAATAGTAATCGCCGCCGGTCAGGACCGTGCCCGAGGCCGGCCAGGCAACATTGGCAAAGGGCACACCACTCAGATCAAGGGTGTCCCCGGCGGCCTGGAGATTGGCGTTCTGGCCGTTGCCGGCGGCGTAGACCTGGGAGCAGGCAGCGGCCTGGCTCAAGCCCGGGAAGCTGGCCAGCGCCATCAGCACCGCCCACAGGGCCATCGCTACACATCGCTTTCCCGGGCACCGGCACGCAATCGGCCTTCGGTTCTCGCTCATCGCACCCTCACCTCAACTCGCCGCGCCGCGCGATCCGGCCCTGTGCCGCACTGGCCTTCGCTGGTAATGGTATACACCGTCTCACCACTGCTGGCGGACTGGCTGGCGCAACGAAGCGCCGCGTCACAGCCGGCCAGGGCCTGTTGGCCGAAGGGCAGCGTCCAGCTTGCGCCAGCCGCCGGGCAGGCCTGACCTTCATGCAACACCTGGGTGATCGCCACTTGGGCGCCGCTCTCGGCAGCAAAGAACGCTCGCTGGGATTGCACCTGCAGGCTGACGGATTCCCCGGTCTGCTGCTGCAGCTGGGCCATGCCAACCACCAGCAACGCCAGCACAGTGATCACAAACAGGGCGAGTGGGAGGCCCACACCGGCCTGGCGGCGGACACAGGCCATGCGCGGGGCAACGAGCAAACGGGCATCAGGGCACATTGCGAATCTGCACCTCCTGCCGGGTGGTGGTTGATTCTCCGCTGCCGGTGTCGAGATCCGCCAGCACCAGGGTGAAATCCACCACGGCGGCCCGCTTCAGGGTCGCGGGCACGAAACGGAACGCAATCGGGCCACCGAGGTTGGCCGCCATGACCTGCCGTGTGCCGCCGGTCGGCGGTGCCGGCTGGGTGGACGTGGGGCTGTAGCCGGTATACCGGTACAGTACCGCGCCGCTCTGGCACACGCTCACCGGCCCGCCCAGCGCGTACACCCGGCGCTCCGGCGACTCGCGGTTAAATCGATGGCTCGACGCCAGGGTAATCTGGTCACCGCTGACACTGGCAATGGGGCCGGAGACGGGCCCCGGATCCTGGGTGTCATACAGCGCGCCGGTGGTCGAGCCGTAACCATAGATCAGCAGGCGGCTGCCCGCCGGGGGCGGGACCTCGAACGGAACGACCGTGAGCGTATCGAACGCCGGCCCCCGGGTGCGCTCGGTGTACTGGGTGGCACCCACTACCGGCAGCCATTCCAGACAGTCGTTGCGGACCCGGATCGTCAGCGGGTGCGCCTCCCTTAGCTGCCGGGACAGCTGCTCGCTGAGCACCACCGCCTGCAGGGATCGCTGCTGGCGGGCACTCAGATCCAGCGCGCCCCGGGTCGAAAGGCTGACAAACCGCACGGATACGGTGGCCACAATCGCCAGCAGCACGATCACGATGATCAGCTCCACCAGGGTAAACCCTTGCCGCCGCATCAGAAGTTCGCCCGATAGACCGTGAATCGGTACTGGTTGCCCGAAGGGTCAGCCACCGTCAGATCCACCCGTTTGGCGTCCGGCGCGGGCAACGATACCTCGCTGCCCGCACAACGGACCGAGACGCTGACGGTAAAGCCGGCATAGCCCTCATCCGCCAGCGAGTCACCCTCGGCGTTGGCCGGGGGCTGGCTGGTGATGCCGTTGTAGTCATCCACGTCGTCGTAAATGGCCCGGTCTGCTTCCTCCGTGCCAACGGAACATCCCTCGCGCCGGGGCACACCGCCGGGCGGGGTCTGGTCGTCGTAGGCTTTGGAGAGGATCTCATCGGCGTAGAGTTGGGCCAGGGCGATGGCCCGGGTCTGGTTCAGGGGGTCGGCGCTGCGGCCGCTGAGCAGCGCAAAGGCCCCCACCACACCGGCAATCGCGACGCTGAGGATGACGATGGTC
This sequence comes from Marinobacter sp. C2H3, assembly GCF_037080155.1. NCBI lineage: Bacteria > Pseudomonadati > Pseudomonadota > Gammaproteobacteria > Pseudomonadales > Marinobacteraceae > Marinobacter > Marinobacter sp. C2H3. The sequence continues at coordinate 136,810 of NZ_JBBBNZ010000006.1, forward strand.
ATCACCAGTTCAATGAGGGTGACCCCCTGTTGCCGACGGTTCATGGCAGGCAGGCCCCGGCGTAGACGGCGCCCAGGCCGCTGATGCAGACCGGATAGGAGGAGTCACCGGTGAACGCCAGCGCCACCGGCGCTCCCGACGCCAACGCGCCGATGGGCGTGAAGGACAGCGTCAGGGGCAGGCTGGCCCCGGACAGGGACGCGCCGGCCCGGGGCACCTCGAACACCCGGGCACCGGGCGTTCCGGCACCCACCGTGAAGCGGAAAGCCTCGGCGGTTTGCGCCACCGTGAGCGTCGCCCCCGGGTGCCCTGCCAGCGCTGCCTGCTGGGCCAGCAGCGTCGCAGAGGCCAGCTGCTGGCTGGCCACCAGTGGCGAGAAAGCGCCCCGGGTGGCGAACAGGCCGATGCCCAGGGCCGAGAGTACCCCGATCAGCACCAGGACGATCACCAGTTCCACCAGGGTGAAGCCGTACGGTCGATACACCTTCACGCCCCCCGGGCCCGGCGGCACTGTTACAGAGCATCTGCGAGTAAACATATCGCTACGACGCCCGAACGCGATTGCCTTGATTAGCAGTCGTCAGTGGAGCGGTTGGTTACCGTGCCAGTGACGGCGCTGTAGTCAAATGAACATTCACCCGCGGTGCCATCGCTATCCCGATCAACCGTAACGGAGTCGGCGAGGGTGATAGTGACCACGTTCGCTGCCGCTGTACCGATGGCAAAGTCATTCGCATCCAGCTGAGCCGCAGCGCCAATGCCACCGGTCGTTGCCGCCGGGTATCCATTGTTGGTGTTTTCCATATCAACGGTCACACCATCCAGCGTCACAGTTGCAGGATTGTCTCCGTCCGCGATGTATCGGGAATGGGCGATACCGGCAGCGGATTTCACAGCGCCAATGGCGCCATCCAGTGACGCGACCCGAGCATCCCCTCCCAAATCCGCAAACCGAGGCAACGCAAACGCCGCCAGAATGCCAAGAATCACGATCACCATGACCAGTTCGATCAGGGTGAAGCCTTTTTCCGAGTTTACCTGCACAGCGTTCATGGTTTTCATGGTGTTACTCCGTTGTGGTTGATCCATGTTCAGTTGAGGTTCGTGACCACGTCGCCGGTGTCGGCGTCGTAGACAATGGTGCTGCCCTGCCCATCGGGCTGGTACGTGAAGACACAGTCCGCGCCCGGGTCGCCGTCGGCGTCGTCCTGGGTGCCGGCGGTGTAGTCCGGATTGGCGCCGGTGATGGTCGGCGCGTTGCTCTGCAGCAGGCCCTGCCAGACCTGCTGGCAGCGGGCCGTGGTCATGTTGGTATTGAGCGTGTTGTCGGTCGCCGTCGGCCAGCCGTCGCCGCTCACATCGACATTGTCATTGCCGAAGCCCTGCACATTGGTGGCGGCCGCGGTGTAGCCATTGCTTAGCCACTGGGTTTTGACCAGGGCCACGCCGGCGGCCAGCGCACCGGCCGTGGCGCGAATACTGGACTGGTGCGCCTGCTCAGAAAGGCGTGCGAACCGGGGCAACGCAACGGCGGCCAGTATCGCCAGTATCGCGATGACCACGACCAGTTCAATCAGGGTAAACCCCCGTGCCGGTTTGGGTCCGTATCCGAATGGTTGCATGGGTCTGTCCTCCTGAATGTCTTCTTTGAACCGTGTTTTCATTGTGTCCTTGGCTGGGTGCCTGTTCCGAACCGTCAGCGTCCCAGCGCCGCAGCACCAAGATCCCAGATCGGCAGGAACACCCCGAGCGCCAGAATCAGCACCAGGACGCCCATGGCCACGATCAGGATCGGCTCGATGGATTCCGCCAGCCGTTTGAGGCCGAAATCCACGTCCTCGTCGTAAAAATCCGCCACGTTGTTGAGCATCTCATCCACCGAGCCGGTTTCCTCCCCGACGGCGATCATCTGCAGGATCAGCGGCGGAAACAGCTCACTCTGCCGGGCGGTGCGCAGCAGGCTCTCACCCCGTTCGATGCCAAACCGCATATCCCTCAGATGGCGGGCAATCCAGGCGTTGTCGGTGGCGTCCGCCACCACCGTCAGCGCGTGGGTCACCGGCATGCCCGCCGCCAGCATGGTGGCGAAATTTCGGGCGAAGCGGCTCAGGGTGATCAGCTCCAGCAGGTGGCCGATGATCGGCACCCGCAGCTTGTACCGGTCCCAGGTCAGCCGCCCGGCTTCCGTCTGCTTCCACTGGCGAACCAGCAGACCGATGGACGCCATCACGAACAGCACCACGTACCATTCGTTGAGCAGAAAGTTGGACGTGCCCACCAGCACCTGGGTCAGGAACGGCAGGTCCGCCCCCAGCTTGCTGAATACCGCCGCAAACTTGGGAATCACCAGGAAATTCACCACCATCAGTGCCGCGAACAGTGCCACCACCACAAAGGTCGGATAACGCAGGGCCTGCTTCAGCCGGCGGCGGGTGTCCCGTTCAAGCTCGAGAATCTCGGACAACCGCTTGAAGGCATCATCGAGCAGGCCGGTGTTCTCGCCCACGTGGATCATGGCCACAAACAGATCCGAAAACACCGACGGATGCGCCTGCATCGCAGCGGCCATGCTGGTGCCGCCCTCCAGCCGGTTGGTGACATCATCCAGCGTGGCCGCCAGCACCGGCGACCGGCTGGTTTCCGCCAGCCCCCGCATGGTGCGGATCAGCGGGATACCGGCCTTGGTCAGGGCGTGCATCTGGCGACAGAAAACGATCAGTTCGTCCAGGGTCACCTTTCGACGGAACCATCCGATGTTGTTGACCCGGCCCAACATCGGTTTGCGTTCGGGTGCCGCATCGATGGCCAGCGGGGTAATGCCCCGCCGCATCAGTTCGGCCGCCACCGCGTCCGCGTTCGCGCCGTTGAGCACGCCCTGTTGCAGGCCGCCGCCCGCGTCCCTGCCGCGATACCGGAACTCGCTCATGGCGCCTCCGCCAGCGGGCTGTCTGGGGGCGGGATGTCATCCTCGGGCGAGAACTCGCCCTCAGACGTTGCCGCCACCCTGGCCACTTCGGCCAGGCTGGTGACGCCCCTCAGCGCGTAATCCAGGGCATTGCGCCCCAACGGGCGATAGTAAGGGCTGTTCCGGGCGGCCTGGTTGAATCCGGAAACATCGCTGCGCCGCAGGGCATCAAGCATGCCCTCGTTCATTTCCAGCAGCTCGTACACCCCCACACGGCCCCGGTAACCGGTGTTGCTGCACTGATAGCAGCCCCGGCCCTGGACGAAGCCGGCCTCCAGATCCAGCGGGTCGAGATCATAACCCGCCAGCCAGGCCCGCTCCTGCTCGTCCGGCTCGTAGGGGGTAGCGCAGTTTTCGCACACTCGCCGTACCAAGCGCTGGGCGACCACACCCAGCAGCGAGCTGGCCACCAGGAACGGCTCGGCACCCATGTCCATCAGCCGCATGGCGCTGCTGATGGAGTCGTTGGTGTGCAGGGTAGACAGCACCAGGTGGCCGGTCATGGCCGCACGAAGGCCGATTTCCACCGTCTCCCGGTCCCGCATCTCACCCACCAGGATCACATCCGGGTCTTGCCGCAGGGCCGCCCGCAGAACACTGGCGAACTCCAGACCAATGCGAGGGTTCACCTGTACCTGGGTAATGCGAGGCAGGCGGTATTCCACCGGGTCCTCGGCGGTGATGATCTTGACCTCCGGGCGGTTCAGCTCGGTCAGGGCGCCGTAGAGGGTGGTGGTCTTGCCGCTGCCGGTGGGGCCGGTCACCAGGATCATGCCGTGGGGCTTGTGGATCATCCGTCGGAACCGGGACAGCACGTCTTCCGGCATGCCGGTGCTACTGAGGTCCAGCACGCCCTGGCTCTGGTCCAACAGGCGCATCACGACCGATTCGCCGAACTGGACTGGCATGGTGGACACCCGGACATCAATACTGCGCCCCTTGACCCGAACGTTGAACCGTCCGTCCTGGGGCAGCCGCTTTTCGGAGATGTTCAGGCCCGCCATCAGCTTGAGCCGCAGGACCAGCGCCGCGTTCACGCGCTTCTCCTTCATCACCTGTTCCTGCAGAACGCCGTCCACCCGCTGCCGGATGCGGACCACCGATTCGTCCGGCTCAATATGAATGTCCGAGCTGCGCGCCTGCACGGCATCTTCAAACAGGGTCTTCAACAGCTTGACCACCGGCGCGTCGTCGCTCTCGGATTCCGCGCTCAGGCTGGCCAGATCAAAGGCATCGTCGCCGAGCTCGTCCTCCAGCTCTTCCGCCAGCGACGCGATTTCCTCGGTGCGGCGGTAGACCAGGTCGAGGGTGTTGAGCAGCTCGCCTTCCCGAACCACCGCCTGGCGGATGGGCTGACGCACGACCCGGACGATTTCGTCGTAGGCAAAGATATCCAGCGGATCGGCCATGCCCACCAGCAGCTCGCCCCGCTGCTCCGCCAGCACAATCGCCCGGAAGCGGCGAGCCATGGCCTCGGGCAACTTTTTCACCAGTTCGTTGTTGAACTGGTAGTGGCGAAGCTGCACGAACGGCACGTCCAATTGACGTGACAGGATGTTCAACAGGCTGTCTTCGTCCACATAGCCCAAATCGATCAGGGTGCGGCCAAGCTTACGGCCGCTTGCTTTCTGTTCCTGCAGAGCCGTGGCCAGCTGGTCCTCGGTGATCACACCGTTCTGGATCAGCAGGTCGCCGATGCGGATTTTCTTTTTCGGTTCCGTGCTCATGATCCCGCCTGCAATGCGTCGAGTCGCTGGTTCACGTAACGGGACAGCGCTGATGGCAGGCCCGGCAGCGCGGCGGCCTGCGCATAGGCCTGGCGGGCGCTGGTCCGTTTGCCCAAATCCTCAAGCGCAATGCCCAGGCCCACCCACCAGGCGCCCTGGCTGTCGTCGCTGGCCAGCAGTTGGGTCCACTGCACGACAGCACCCTGGCTGTCACCGTTGCGCTGGAGCAGCGCCGCCAGGGTGACACGATAGGCGGGCCATCGGTCAACCGGCGGAAGATCACTTTGCAGTAGCGCCTGGGCTTCTTTCGGGCGGTTATCCGCCAACAGGGCACGGGCCCTCAGCAGTCGCAATTCGGGCTGCCCCAGGGTGGCCGACTCCGGCAGCAAGGCCAGGGCATCCCCGATTCGCTGCCGGGCCAGCAGTTCGCGGGCGACAAGCAACCGGCTCCGTGGTGCGGCCTGAGTCTGTACCAGCGACTGCAACCGGGCTTTCGCTTCCGCCACGTTGCCCGAGTTCAGCAGCGAGCGCAACGTACGGGTCAATTGACGATCCCGCTGCTCGGGGGTATCCGGCAGTCGCTTGACCGCCGGCGCCGCGTCTGCGGGTGTGTTCTCAACGGGCGCTTTCTCGGCGGCAGCCTGGTCCACCTTGGGGGCGGCTTTCGGTGGTTCCTTGACGGCCATCACGACCGCCGTTTTCTTCTCACTCGCGACGGGGTCGGCCGGGGCCGTGCGGTTGGTGCTCGGTTTCGTTGATGCCGGTTGGCGCGCCTGATCCGGTTGGGCCTTCACCACGATACCTGAATCTTCCGGCAACAAAGGGGATGGCGCCTGCACTGGCTCGGTACTGATCTGCGGCTCGGGCGACAGGAGCCATTGTCGCGCCAGAAGGCCGGCCACGACCAGCACGGCCACCGCCAGCAGAATGGCCCACACCGGGCCACGACGCGACGGTGCGGCCGCCGACTGGCCCACATACGCCTGGCTGCCTTTCGGGGCAGCCTGGCGCTGCTCGGCGGCGCGAAGTGCATCGTTCAGCAGGCTCACAACCACCGCCCCAGCAAGCCCGGCCGGCGTACACTGTCGGTGTCACGGATGGCCTGCCAGACATGCTGTCGGCTGACCTGGCGAGCACCCTGCCCCCAGGCCGCGAGCAGCCCCTTGTGGGCCAATACGTTCACAAGCCGGGGAATGCCCCCGGACGACCGGGCAATCAGCCGCAGCGCCGCTGGCGCGAACAGGTCGCTGCCGTTGTAGCCGGCCTGGCTCAGGCGATGGCGAAGGTACTGAGCGACACTGCCACCGTCGAGCGGGGCCAGATGGTATTGAAAGGTAATGCGCTGGCGCAGCTGGCGCAGGCTGTCCCGGGCCAGCAGCACGTTCAGCTCTGGCTGTCCGAACAGCACGACCTGCAGCAGCTTGCTGCGTTCGGTTTCCAGGTTGGTCAGCAGGCGCAGCGCCTCCAGGGTCTGCTCGGGCATGGCCTGGGCTTCGTCGATCACCAGCACCACCGGCGTGCCCTCACCCGCCCGCTCAAGCAAGCGCTGATTCAGCGCCTTGAGCACCTGATGGGTGTTGTCGCAGCCGGACAGATCCACCTCCAGTTCCTCCGCCACGGACTCATACAGCGCCTCTGGTGGCAACTGGGGGTTGGGCACATAGGCGGTGCACGCCTTGCCGTCGAGTTCGTTCAGCAGGAGCCGGCACAACAGGGTCTTGCCGGTGCCCACCTCACCGGTAATCTTGATAAAGCCTTCGCGTTCGCCAAGGGCAACCAACAGCAGCTCCAGCGCATCGGCGTGGCTGGGCGCGCGCAGAAAGTAGCGCGTGTTGGGCGTCAGTGCGAACGGGGCTTCCTGCAGTCCGAAATGGCTCTCGTACATGCTAGTTTGGCGCGGTCTCCGGTTCCGGTTTGACAGATTCGGCGGACTGCAGCAACTGGCGCAGCACCTCCATGCGCTGGCGGCTGGCCGCCACATCATCTGCCATGACGTTTTGTCCCACCACCACCGGGCGCAACAGGATCACCAGCTCGCTCTTGCGGCTCTTGAACTTGCGCTGCTTGAACAGCTCGCCCACCAGGGGAATCTCGCTGAAGAAGGGCACGGTGGCGTTGTTATCCTCGCTGGAATTCTGGATCAGCCCGCCGATCACCACAATCTGGCCGGAGTCCGCCCGGATCACGCTGTCGGTTTCCCGAACGGTGCTCTGGGCCAAGGGCAGCGTGACGTCCCGGTCCCCGATGGTGATCACCTTCTGCTGGTCCACCACATCGCTGACCGAAGGGTGTACGTGCAGGGTAATGGCACCATCTTTGGCAATCTGGGGGGTGACGTCCAAGGAAATGCCGGAGAAGAACGGCGTCAGTTGCACCGAGGTGGTGGTGTCGTTGTTACCGGTAAGGTTGGCGTTGTTCTGGTTGAAATCGATATCGGTCACGAAGAACTCGTCGGTCCCGACCTTGATCACCGCCTTCTGGTTGTTCACCGTGGAGACCCGGGGGCTGGACAGGATCTGCACGTTGCCCTGGGTGCCCAGGAGCTGGATCAGCGCCGAGAAGCTGCCCTCCCGAAAGGTGGCGGAGAACAGACCGCCAATGGCCGAGGTATTGATCGTCTGGCCGGCCAGGGACTGGGCGGTAAAGTCCGCCGGCAAGCCGTCGCTGGCGGTAATGGACGATTTACGCTGCAGATCGGACCAGTTGATGCCCTGCTGGTAACCCTCGTTAAGTGCCACTTCCAGGATCTTGGCCTCCAGCACCACCTGCCGCTGCATGATCAGTTCCGTACGCCGCAGGTAGTCTTCGACGGTGTCCAGCGTTTGCGCCCGGCCCCGGACCATCACCAGGCCGGCGCCGGCGTTGACGATCACCTGGCCGCCCTCATCGTTGCTGACCAGCAGGCCCAACGTGCGGTTCAGATCGCTCCAGAAATCGGACGCGGTCTGGGTGGAGATGGTGGTGCCCACCAGGCTCTGGGTATCGTTGGTGCCGCTGCTGCCGTTGCCGGTAGCGCCGTTGTTGTTGCCATTTCGGGTACTGGTCTCGGTGACCTGCCCCGAGCTGACCCGGGTTTCGGACTCGCCCTTGCGCTTGAAGTCCAGGTAGTCGATGGCGAACAGACGGGTTTCCACCCGGTCCGGGCCGATACGATACAGGCGGCCGGTGCGGCGGATGTTGAGGTGGTAAAGGTCGGCAACGATGTCCATGACCTCCGGGACCGTGACATCGTGCAGGCTCAGACTGATGGTCGCCTCCAGCGCCGGATCCACCACCGCGTTGTAGCGGGTTCCGGCCACCAGCGATTCAAAGAAGCTGCGAACCGCCACGCCCTGAGCGTTCACGTCAAACCGACCATCGGAGGCGGTATCTGGCTGGAGCGGTGGCAGCAGCGCGTTGCTGACGTCTGCGGGCACCGCCGGCACAGCCTGGTCGGCGGCAGGCTTTGGCGTGCCCGCCGGCGCCGCTGTGTCCAGCGTGTTAACAATCTCATCGGCCGCATCGGTGGAGGTCGCCGAAGACGTCCGCATGAGCGGGTTGTTGCTGCAGGCGGTGATCAGCATCACGCTCGCAAGCACCAGCAGCCAGGGTTTCATGAAGGTCATGCGCGTTCCGTTCATTGGGTTCTTTGGAGTGCCCGGACGTCCGGGGCCGGCGACAGCGTAAGCTCGCGGGCGCGGCCGTTATCCAGCAGCCGGACTGATCGGCGGTGTATTCGCTGCACGGTCAACCCGGCGTGACGGTCCCCCTCCTGATACGCCCGGCCATCAATCACCGCCGTGCGGCGCCCGGAGCCGAACACAATGGCATCCAGCGACAGCGGCCTGAGCGGCTCACTGGCCGGCGTGGGCGACGAGGCCGCGGGCGGGCGGGTCGGATCCTTCATGGCCAGGCCTGTCGCGTCCGCGGCCCGGGCGGACACTGGCCCGGCCAAGGCAACCGCGACCAATACGTGCAACCACACAGCCGCTCTTTGCATCTCAGATCCCCAGCCAGGAGGGGCTCAGGCTCAGGGTTCGGACGGTGATCACCGCCTGCCCCGCCGGCCAGTCCCCGGATGTGTACTGCACGCCCACCCAGCCCAGGCGGTGGTCCAACGCTTCCAGTTTCTGCAGATACGCCACCACCGCCGGATAGCTGCCGCGGACGGTCAGCTCAACCTCATGCCGGTACAGCAGCGGCTCGCTATCCGCCGTCGGGCGGTCCGCGTCTCCGGCCTTTCGAGCGCTGGCACCTTTTTGGTTCGGGTCTTTTCTATCCGTGGCCGCCGCATACACCGGCTGTGGCGACTTCAGCACCAGCGACCTCAACGCAAGTCCTTTCTGGACGTCCAGAATCTGCTTGAGCAGCGTGACCATGGCCCTCGGATCAATCAACTGGCCGACGGTCTCGTCAATCGACCGGTTCAGCGCGGCCAGCTCGTTCTCTTTTTGCGCAATCCGGGCCCTGAGTGCCGCCGACGGGTCCTGTGACAGGGTCGCCTGAAGCGTCGCCTGCTGCCGGGCGAGCTGGTCGGTGGTGCGTTGGCCCGCGGCCAGTGACTGGCGGAGCTGGTCACCGTTTGCCGCCAGCGGCGCCAGCACCAGCGTCCAGGCTAGGAACACCAGCACCAGCGCGGTGGTGGCTATCAGCAGCACCCGCTCCCGGAGCGGTCGGCCATCGAACCAGGCGACGCCCCCGGCCAGTGCTTCTCGCAGCCGGGCGGTCATGAACCACCGCCTTCGGTGCGATCCGTGGCCACGTGGAATTCAATGCCATTGCCGTGCTCGGGCTGGTCCATCCGGACATCGGACAGGGACCGGCCCGCGAACGCGTCGGTCTGGCCCAGGCGCTGCAGGTAGGTGGGCACCAGGTCCGGTGATCCTGCGCGGCCGTCGAGACGGATGAGCGTCGGCGAGAGGGACAGCTGAACCTCGGTCAGCCAGACGTTCGCCGGTACCTGCTCGGCCAGGGCCACCAGCATCGGCGACAGCGTGCCCGCCTGGCCCAGGGCCAGGTCAGACACCACCTCGAGCAGCCGCTGCCGGCGAGCCAGTGCCAGATCAAGCTGGCTCAAGCGGTCGCTGAGTTCCGGCGACGGCTTCTGCCCGGCCACGGCCTGGGAGAGCCGGTCAAGGGACGACTGCAGAGACTGATTCTGCACATCGGTCGCGGCCAGACGGCGCGCCAACTGCTGGTTATCCACCCACATCCAGGCGCCATAGCCAATCAGGATCGCCATCAACAACGCCAGGGTCGCCAGCGCCATCCGTGCGCTGGCCGGTTGCCGATGCGGCGGCAGGTCCCGGGGCAACAGGCTGACCTGCTGGGGATCATCGCCGGGGGCGTTTGCTAGCGCGGCGCTCACGGCAACCAGGCATCGGCTGTCCAGGAACTCGCCCACCCCGAACGTCGCCGGATCCGGTTCCGAAATGGTCGCAGCCAGATAAGATGACAGCATGGAAGGCAGGGGCAAGGCCGTGTCCCGAGCCACCAGATACACGGTAGCTGGTGGCACCTGGCCGAGCTGGCTTTCGTAATAATCGAGAGAGCGCTGGATTTCGAGGGCGAGGGTCTGTACCGCGTTTTCCTGGCGGGAGACGTCCCGGAGATCGGCGGTGGACACGTCCAGCCGGCGGGACAGGTACAACTGCCCGCCCCGGCAAATGACGAGATGGCCGTAGGCCTCGCTCAAGTGCACCAAGGCGCTGCTGCGGTCGGTTCCGGACGCCTTGCCGGTGACCGTTCGTAACGCCAGCTCGGCGATCTCGACGCGATCGGGCGTAAGGCCCGCGCTGGTCATCCGTTCAACAAGCCCGGCGATCCGGGGCATCCGCGCGGCCGCCACGTTCACGAGGTTTCGCTGACCCCGGGCGGCGTCTTCCGGGAACGCAAACACGTCGGCTACGGCTTCGGCCGGAGGAAAATCCAGCAGATCCTTGAGCTTCCAGGTCAGGGCATCCGCCAGTTCGTTGTCGGCAACGCCAGCGGGGCGCTCCATCTGGAACACCTGATACTGATCCAGCGACAGCACCAGAGTCGCCGACGCGCCCTGCCAGCCCTGATCGGTAACCAGACGGGCAAGCCCTTCCGCCGAATCGTCAATACGCCCGGCAGCCAGCCCCGTGCCCGGCCCGACCGCGGCCCAGGCCACGCCCTCATCGCGGCACTCCAGCCACACACGTGTAGCGGTGCCTCCGGGACGGATTCGGCGAAGCCATTGTCTGATGGAGGTCAAAAGATAGGTCCTGGCCATGAATCAGGTAAGACGGTTCCAGGGCCGCTCGCACGGGCCAATGTCGTTATTGTTGGCATTTACAGCCATTTACAGACGTTTACATCATAAAGCAAAGCGTAACGGTATCTCTACCGACTGCCCACAATTTGACGAGGTTTTACAGGCCGGTTACATCGGCAGCCCGGACGCCGCGGGCGGCGAAGAAAAAAAGCCCCCGCCTGTGGCGGAGGCTCTGGTAAGTACGGGCCCGGCCGCGAGGGCGTCGCGCCGGATCAGAAGGGAATGTCGTCGTCAAAATCGTCGATGGGCTCAGGCATGTTGCCACCCTGGCTGGCCTGGCTGTATCCGCCGGACGGCCCCTGACTGTCACCCTGAGGTTGCTGGGGCGAATTGTTATAGTTGCCCTGCTGCTGGGGACGGCCAGCCGGCGCGCCCTGGCCCATGCCCCCGCCTTCGCCACCACGGCTGTCGAGCATCTGCATCTGGCCGTTGATGTCCACCACCACTTCCGTGGTATACCGATCCTGGCCATCCTGCCCCTGCCATTTGCGGGTCTGCAGTTTGCCTTCAATGTAGACCTTCGACCCTTTGCGCAGGTACTGGCCGGCCACTTCGGCGATCTTGCCGAACATGACGATGCGGTGCCATTCGGTCTTCGGCACCAGTTGCCCGGTCTGTCGATCCTTGTAGCTTTCGTCCGTGGCCAGGTTCAGGTTGACCACCGCATTACCGTTCGGGGTGTAGCGGGTCTCCGGGTCCTGGCCCAGATTGCCAATCAGAATGACCTTGTTAACGCCTCGTGCCATCGTTTGCTCCTGACTGTCTGTTTCGGGGAACCCGCGTTCCGTGCGAGGTTCCAGAGTTCATGAACCGCTACCCTGCCGGACAAACGCCAAATCCGCAAGCTGCGCCTCGTCAAAACGCTGCCGGTCGATCTTCAGGTAAGCGGTCGCGGCATCCTCCACAATCACCACGTCCCTCACGCCCGGCAGTTGCCGCAGGCTGGCGTCCACGTCGTCGTAGCCGTCGGCCATGGCCGCTTGCAACTTTACCATGAAACTGGTGGTGTAATCCGGCTTCGGCATGGTCAGCGCCACCACCAGCCAAACCAGCAGCACCGCCACCATCAGCCAGACAACCCCGGAGATCCCGACCGACTCGAGAAGCAGCCCACCCAGGGAACCGCCCACGAACGCGCCGAGGAACTGGGAGGTGGAATACACCCCCATAGCGGTGCCTTTGCTGGCAGCCGGCGCCTCCTTGCTGATCAGGGACGGCAGGCTGGCCTCCAACAGGTTGAAGGCCATGAAGAAGGCAAACAGGACGATCCAGGCAAAGACGAGATTATGACGGAGATTGGAGAGCGCACCCGCGGCGGTAGTCAACAGCGCGATGGCGCCACACAGGATGGCCTTCATCTGGCGTTTTTTCTCGCCGATGATGATGAACGGGACCATGGCGAAGAAGGATGTCACCATCACCGTCAGATAGAACCACCAATGGTCGCTGCGTGACAGGCCGAGCCGATCTTCGAGCAGGGTAGGAAAGACCAGGAACAGGGAGGTCAGCGTCAGATGCAGGCAGAAGATACCAAAGTCCAGGCGCAGCAGTCGCCCCTCGGACAACACCCTGCCAAGCATGGCCCGGGCGGGCTGCACATCAGCACTGGAGCGCTGGGTCCGGGGTGTCGGCACGACACGATTCACGAGGATCAGCGCCAGCAATGACAGCGCGCCGGTGACATAGAAGATTCCGCTCAGCCCCCAGTGAGACCCGATCAGCGGCCCGACCACCAGGGAAATCGAGAACGAAAGCCCAATGGCCATGCCTACTGTGGCCATGGCCTTGGTGCGCTGCTCTTCCCGGGTCAGATCACTGAGCAGGGCCATCAATACGCTGGCAATGGCGCCCGCACCCTGGAGAACCCTTCCGGCAATGACGACGTATATGGAATCCGTCGATGCGGCCAACAGGCTGCCTAACGCAAACAGGACCAACCCGATATTGATCATGCGTTTGCGCCCCACCCGGTCGGACAGCAGACCGAAGGGCACCTGGAGCAGGGCCTGGCTGAGGCCGTAGGCGCCGACCGCAAAGCCCAGCAGGGCGGGCGTGGCGCCATCAAGATCCTGGCCCAGAAGCATGAACACCGGCAGGACCATGAACAGACCAAGCATACGCATGGCATAAACAGACGCCAGGGCGGCGACAGAGCGTGTTTCCAGCGCGTTCATTACAATGAGAACCTTTGTCGTCCGGAAGTGAAAGCCCACTATCGGGGAGCCGGTCCTCCCCGGGGCGTCGTAGTGTATCAGAAGCGGCCAACCGTCGCGGCGCCGACGAACGTGTCTTGCGGTTTCACCCGCTCTTGACCGACGCGGTATACTCTTCGTTTTTCTGTCTGAGAGGTGTTATGGATCATATCCAGATCAAGGGGGCACGTACCCACAACCTGAAGAACATCGACCTGGATATGCCGAGGGACAAGCTGATTGTGATTACCGGCCTGTCTGGCTCCGGCAAGTCCTCCCTGGCGTTCGACACGCTGTACGCCGAGGGTCAGCGCCGTTACGTCGAATCCCTGTCGACCTACGCCCGCCAGTTCCTGTCGATGATGGAAAAGCCCGACGTCGACCACATCGAGGGCCTGTCACCGGCCATTTCCATCGAGCAGAAATCCACCTCTCACAACCCCCGGTCCACCGTGGGCACCATCACCGAGATCTACGACTACCTGCGCCTGCTGTTTGCCCGCGCCGGCGAGCCCCGCTGTCCGGATCATGGCCAGCCGCTCGAGGCACAGACCGTCAGCCAGATGGTGGACCAGGTGCTGGCCATGCCCGAGGGCGCCCGACTGATGATCCTGGCCCCGGTGATCCGTGACCGCAAAGGCGAACACCTGCAGGTGATGGACAACCTGCGCAGCCAGGGGTTCATTCGGCTTCGCATCGACGGCATCGTCTACGACATCGACGACCTGCCTACCCTCGACAAGAAGCGCAAACACCACATTGACGTGGTGGTCGACCGCTTCAAGGTGAAGGACGGTCTCCAGCAACGGCTGGCCGAGAGTTTTGAGACCGCGCTGGACCTGGCCGACGGCATTGCCCTAGTGGCCCCCATGGGCAGCGACGACACCGGGTTCGAGGAGCAAACCTTCTCCTCCCGGTACGCTTGCACCCAGTGCGGCTATGCCCTCAGTGAACTGGAACCCCGGCTGTTCTCCTTCAACAATCCAGCCGGCGCCTGCCCCACCTGCGACGGCCTCGGCGTCAAACAGTTCTTCGACCCGGAAAAAATCATCCAGAATCCGGAGGCCACTCTCGCCGAGGGTGCCATTCGGGGCTGGGACCGCCGGGCGGTGTACTACTTCCAGATGCTCGCCAGCGTGGCCGACCACTACGGTATCGACCTGGACACGCCCTGGGAGGCGCTGCCGGCAACCTTCCGCGAGGTCCTGCTGCACGGCTCGGGCAAACAAGACATCGTGTTCCGTTACGTCAGCTCCCGGGGCCAGATTGTCGAAAAAGCCCACCCGTTCGAGGGCATTCTGCCCAATCTGGAACGGCGCTACCGGGAAACCGATTCCCAGGGCATGCGCGAGGAGCTGGCCAAACACCTGAGTACCCAGCCCTGTAAAGACTGCCAGGGCTCCCGCCTGCGCCGCAGCGCTCGCCACGTGTTTATCGATGACACCAACCTGCCGGCAGTGGTGCAACTGCCAGTGGGCGAGGCCCACCGGTATTTCTCTGAGCTGGCGCTGCCCGGACGTAAGGGCGAGATCGCGGAAAAGATCCTCAAGGAGGTCCGCGAGCGGCTCCAGTTCCTGGTCAACGTGGGTCTCGAATACCTGACCCTCGAACGCAGCGCCGACACCCTGTCCGGTGGCGAGGCCCAGCGCATCCGCCTGGCCAGCCAGATCGGCGCCGGGCTCGTGGGGGTCATGTACATCCTGGATGAGCCGTCGATCGGCCTGCACCAGCGCGACAACGACCGGTTGCTGGCCACCCTCACCCACCTGCGGGACCTGGGCAATACGGTGATCGTGGTGGAGCATGACGAGGACGCCATCCGCGCCGCCGACTATGTCATCGACATCGGCCCGGGTGCCGGTGTGCACGGCGGCGAAATAGTCGCCCGGGGCACCCCGGAACAGATCATCGCCGAGGGCCACTCAATGACCGGCCAGTACCTGGCCGGCACCCGGCGCATCGAGGTTCCGGCGGAGCGGCAGCCGGGCAATGGCCAGCAATTGATCCTGACCGGCGCGAGCGGCAACAACCTGCAGGATGTCACGTTGACGCTCCCCCTCGGCATGATGACCTGCATTACCGGGGTCTCTGGCTCCGGTAAGTCCACACTGATCAACAGCACCCTGTACCCGGTGGCGGCAACACGCCTGAACAAGGCCACCAGCCTGAGCCACGCGCCTTATCAGGACCTTAAGGGCCTGGAGCACCTGGACAAGGTGATCGACATAGACCAGAGCCCGATTGGGCGCACTCCCCGGTCAAACCCGGCCACCTACACAGGGCTGTTCACTCCCATCCGGGAGCTGTTTGCCGGCACCCAGGAGGCCCGGTCCCGGGGCTATAAACCGGGGAGGTTCTCCTTCAACGTCAAGGGCGGACGTTGCGAGGCCTGCCAGGGCGACGGCGTGATCAAAGTGGAAATGCATTTTCTGCCCGACATCTACGTACCCTGCGACGTCTGCAAAGGCAAACGTTACAACCGGGAGACCCTGGAGGTTCGCTACAAGGGCAAGAACATCCACGAAGTGCTTGAGATGACCGTCGAGGAGGGCCGCGAATTTTTTGACGCGGTGCCGTTCCTCGCCCGCAAACTGCAAACCCTGATGGACGTCGGCCTTTCCTATATCCGCCTGGGCCAGAGTGCCGTTACGCTTTCTGGGGGCGAGGCACAGCGGGTCAAACTCGCCAAGGAGCTGTCCAAGCGGGATACGGGAAAAACCCTCTACATTCTGGACGAGCCCACCACAGGCCTGCATTTCTATGATATCCAGCAGTTGCTGAACGTACTGCAGCGACTCCGGGACCACGGCAATACCATCGTGGTGATAGAGCACAACCTGGACGTTATCAAGACGGCGGACTGGATCGTCGACCTGGGCCCGGAAGGCGGCTCTGGCGGCGGACGAATCATTGCTGAGGGCACGCCCGAAGCAGTGGCGGCACATCCGGCGTCCCACACCGGGCGGTATTTGAAGCCGATGCTGTGACAACGGGCTCAGACGAATAGCCCCACCTGACCCCTTCATGATCTGGGGTCAGATGAACGCCTTCATCTGACCCCGACTTCACCCCAAAGGCAAAAAAAAGGGCTCCCGAAGGAGCCCGTTTTTTGTGACAGAAGCCAACGAACTTACTCGTCGTCTTCGTCCACTTCTTCCGCTTCCACGTCCAGAGGACGGCCAATCACTTCAACGAACGCCATAGGCGCGTTGTCGCCGGCACGGAAGCCGCACTTCAGAATCCGGAGGTATCCACCCGGACGGTCGCTAAAGCGGGGACCCAGCTCATCAAACAGCTTGGCCACCACCGCATCGTTGCGCAGGCGAGAAAACGCCAGACGACGATTTGCAACCGAATCTTGCTTTGCGAGCGTGATCAACGGCTCTGCTACCCGACGCAGCTCTTTGGCTTTCGGGAGCGTCGTCTTGATCAGCTCGTGTTCAACCAGTGACGCAGTCATGTTACGGAACATGGCCTTGCGATGCGCACTGGTCCTGTTGAACTTACGACCACTCTTACGATGACGCATTGCTCTGATTCCTTACCTGAAACTAATCGGCGATTAACCGCCCAGAACCCGGTCGTCGCCACGAAGGCTAGCCGGCGGCCAGTTATCAAGACGCATGCCCAGAGACAAACCACGGGACGCGAGGACGTCCTTGATCTCGGTAAGCGACTTTTTGCCAAGGTTAGGCGTCTTCAGCAGCTCCACTTCGGTACGCTGGATCAGATCGCCGATATAGTAAATGTTTTCAGCCTTCAAGCAGTTCGCTGAACGCACAGTCAATTCCAGATCGTCGACGGGACGCAGCAGAATCGGATCGATTTCTTCCTCTTCTTCAACGCGCTCCGGCTCTTTCTCGTGATCGAAATCAACAAAGACCGCCAGTTGCTGCTGGAGAATCGTGGCCGCCCGGCGAATCGCTTCTTCCGGGTCGATGGTGCCGTTGGTCTCCAGATCAATCACCAGCTTGTCCAGGTCGGTCCGCTGCTCTACCCGCGCGCTTTCAACGGCGTAGGCCACACGACGGACCGGACTGAAGGTCGCATCCAGCTGCAGGCGTCCAATGGCACGAGTCTCGTCCTCGTCCAGGCCACGCTGATCTGCCGGCTCGTAACCACGGCCGCGCGCGAGGCGCAGACGCATGTTCACTTCACCGTTCTCACTAAGATGACAGATCACGTGATCCGGGTTCGCAATCTCGACGTCGTGGTCAAGCTTGATGTCACCCGCGGTCACAACGCCCGGGCCCTTTTTGCTGAGGGTAAGCTCAGCTTCATCACGGCCGTTCATTTTCACCGCGACGCCCTTGAGATTCAGAAGAATCTCGATGACGTCTTCCTGGACACCCTCAATGGCGCTGTACTCGTGCAGGACACCGTCAATCTGCGCCTCCGTGATGGCACAGCCCGGCATCGAGGACAAGAGGATCCGGCGCAGCGCGCTGCCCAAGGTGTGGCCAAAACCTCTTTCCAGAGGCTCCAGCGTCACCTTGGCGCGAGTCGCACCGGATTCCTTCACGTCAATGGTACGAGGTGTCAATAACTCATGTGCTGAACGCTGCATAGACGCCCCTATCTGCTATCGTTGCTTACTGGGCTTTACTTGGAGTAAAGCTCGACGATGAGGTTCTCGTTGATGTCGGAAGACAACTCAGTGCGCTCAGGCACTGCTTTGTAAACGCCGGACATCTTGTTGGCGTCAACCTCGATCCAGCTTACCTCAGCGCGGCTGCCAGCCAGTTCCAGAGCGCCTTTAACGCGCAGCTGGTTTTTGGCTTTCTCGCGCACGCTCACAACGTCACCCGGCTTGACCTGGTAGGACGGCACGTTCACCGTCTGGTCATTCACCTGGATGGCCTTGTGGGAGACCAGCTGACGAGCTTCCGCACGGGTGGAACCGAAGCCCATGCGATATACAACGTTATCAAGACGACCTTCCAGCAGACGCAGCAGGTTTTCACCAGTTGCGCCCTTCTGACGGGCAGCCTCTTTGTAGTAACCACGGAATTGCTTTTCAAGCACACCGTAGATACGACGAACTTTCTGCTTTTCACGAAGCTGTACGCCGTACTCGGACAGACGACCGCGACGCGCGCCGTGAACACCCGGCGGAGTCTCGATGTTGCACTTGGAATCGAGCGCGCGAACGCCGCTCTTCAGAAAAAGATCTGTCCCTTCACGACGAGACAGCTTGCACTTCGGGCCTATATAACGAGCCATATTTCACTGTCTCCTGTGTTAGACGCGGCGCTTCTTGGGCGGACGACAGCCGTTGTGGGGAATCGGCGTCACATCAGTGATGTTGGTGATCTTGTAGCCGCACGCGTTCAGCGCACGAACCGCAGACTCACGTCCGGGCCCAGGACCCTTAACCTCAACATCCAGGTTTTTAAGGCCGTATTCAGCAGCCGCGTTACCGGCTCTTTCAGCTGCTACCTGCGCAGCAAAAGGTGTACTCTTACGTGAGCCGCGGAAGCCGGAACCACCAGAGGTGGCCCAGGACAGAACGTTGCCCTGACGGTCCGAAATGGTCACGATGGTGTTGTTGAAGGACGCGTGAATGTGCGCGACGCC
Organism: Marinobacter sp. C2H3; assembly: GCF_037080155.1. Taxonomy (NCBI): domain Bacteria; kingdom Pseudomonadati; phylum Pseudomonadota; class Gammaproteobacteria; order Pseudomonadales; family Marinobacteraceae; genus Marinobacter; species Marinobacter sp. C2H3. The sequence goes on from NZ_JBBBNZ010000006.1 coordinate 155,548, forward strand.
ATCAACAACCGTCTTTTTCACCTTTTTACGGGTACGTGTACCTGGCTTTGCCATGTTTGCCTACCTGTTACTTGCGAATCGGTTTGCGCGGACCTTTGCGGGTGCGAGCATTGGTCTTGGTGCGCTGACCACGGACCGGAAGGCCGTGACGGTGGCGCAGACCACGGAAGCAACCGAGATCCTTCAAACGCTTGATGTTCATCTGTACTTCACGACGCAGATCGCCTTCAACGGTCACCTTGCCCACTTCGCTACGAAGCGCTTCAAGTTGCTCGTCGCTCAGGTCCTTGACCTTGACGTCCGGCTTGACGCCGGTTGCATCGCAAAGCTTTTGAGCTGTCGTCTTGCCAACACCAAAGATGTAGGTCAGCGAGATAACAGCATGTTTGTTGTCGGGTATATTGACACCGGCTATACGTGCCATCCAAATTACTCCGCGTTCAAAGCTTTGCTGTGTGAATTTTCCGCCACAAAAAGGGCGCGAAATAATAGCGCCTGACCCCATGGGGAGTCAAGCGCCACCATTTCGTACCCCTTCGTCAGCGTCGGTCGGTTCCCGAAGGATCAGCCCTGACGCTGCTTGTGACGAGGCTCCGTGCAAATGACCCGGACCGAGCCATTGCGACGAATTACTTTGCAGTTACGGCAAATTTTCTTTACCGAAGCGCGTACTTTCATTGTCGACTCCAGTTTTCACGGGGAACGGCCGTCAGCCGTTCCGTCCATAGCCCTTGAGATTGGATTTCTTCATCAGCGATTCATACTGATGGGACATCAGGTGAGACTGAACCTGTGCCATGAAATCCATCACCACGACTACCACAATCAGCAGTGAGGTGCCGCCCAGATAGAAAGGCACGTTTCCGGCCACCATCAGGAACTGGGGGAACAGGGACACCGCTGTAATGTAGATTGCACCGAACAGGGTCAGCCGGGTCAGCACACCGTCGATGTACTTGGCCGTCTGCTCGCCCGGGCGAATGCCCGGAATAAAGGCGCCGGAACGCTTGAGGTTATCCGCAACTTCCTTCGGGTTGTACATCAGCGCTGTGTAAAAGTAGCAGAAGAAAATCACTGCTGCCGCAAACAGGAGGATGTACAACGGCTGGCTCGGGGCCAGCGCCTGGGACAGATCGCTCAGCCACTGCATACCTTCGTTCTGGCCAAACCACTGGCCGAGAGACGCCGGAAACAGCAAGATGGATGACGCAAAGATCGGCGGGATAACGCCGGCCATGTTCACCTTCAGCGGCAGATGACTGGACTGCTGGGCGAACATGCGCCGCCCCTGTTGCCGCTTGGCGTAATTTATGGTCAGGCGGCGCTGCCCCCTTTCCATAAACACCACGAAGCCAACCACAGCCACCGCCAGAATCGCGATACCCAGGACCACCAGAAGGCTCATTTCACCGTTACGGGCCTGTTCGAGCGTCTGGCCGATAGCGCCAGGCAGGCCAGCCACGATGCCGGTGAAAATCAGCAGGGAGATACCGTTGCCGATACCGCGCTCGGTGATCTGCTCGCCGAGCCACATCATAAAGACCGCACCACAGACAAACGACACAACCGCCACGAAGTGGAAGCTGAAGCTGTTTGTAAAGGTGACGCCCTGGGATGCGAGCCCCATGGAAATACCGGCGCCCTGAACGAGCGCCAGAATCACCGTGCCGTATCGGGTGTACTGGCTAATCTTGCGACGGCCAGCCTCCCCTTCCTTTTTCAGCTGCTCAAGCTGCGGGCTGACCGCCGTCATGAGCTGCATGATAATGGACGCGGAAATATACGGCATGATGCCGAGTGCGAAGATACTCATACGCTCAAGCGCACCACCGGAAAACATGTTGAACATGCTCAGGATGGTTCCCTGATTCTGCTCAAACAGTGCCGCCAGACGGTCGGGGTTGATACCCGGCACCGGGATGTGCGCACCGATACGGTACACCAACAATGCCAGGAAGACGAACCAGAGCCGCGAACGCAGCTCTGCCAGTCCTTTTCCCGCGCCCGCAGGCAATGATGCTGTCTTGGCCATCTAGTCCTCGACTCGCCTTAGTCTTCGACTTTTCCACCCGCGGCGGCAATTGCCTCGCGTGCACCCTTGGTAACCCGCAGGCCCTTGACGGTGATCGCCCGATCAATTTCACCGGACAGGATCACTTTCGCTACTCGGATTTCCTCGCGAATCACGTCGGCCTTCTTCAGGCTTTCCAGATCCACCACGTCACCATCGACCTTGGTCAGCTCGTTCAGGCGGATTTCAGCGACGTAGCGCTGCTGCCGTGATACGAAGCCGAACTTCGGCAGACGACGAGCCAGCGGCTGCTGGCCGCCCTCGAAACCAGGTGCAACGCTGCCGCCGGAGCGGGACTTCAGACCTTTGTGGCCACGGCCGCCGGTCTTGCCGAGGCCGCTACCGATACCGCGACCGACGCGCTTAGCGGACGGACGTGAACCGGGATCCGGAGCAAGTTCGTTCAGACGCATCTCAGTTCTCCTCAACCCGAACCAGGTAGTTTACCCGGTTGATCATGCCGCGAACGGAAGGGGTATCCTCCACTTCCACGGTGTGACCGATTTTACGAAGACCCAAGCCCTTGACGCACAGTTTGTGCTTGGGCTGACAGCTGATGGGGCTGCGGGTCAGTGTAACTTTGATCGTTTTTGCGTTCGCCATGACATCAACCCAGAATATCTTCCACGGACTTGCCGCGCTTGGCTGCCACGTCTTCAGGCGCTTTCATTGCCTGCAGACCCTTGATGGTGGAACGTACCACGTTCACCGGGTTGGTGGACCCATAGCACTTGGACAGTACGTTATGGACACCCGCCACTTCCAGAACGGCACGCATGGCGCCGCCGGCGATGATACCGGTACCTTCGGAAGCCGGCTGCATGTACACCTTGGAGCCACCGTGCTGCGCCCGAACCGGGTACTGCAGCGTGGAGCCGTCAAGGGCAACATCAACCATGTTCTTGCGGGCCGCTTCCATTGCCTTCTGGATCGCCACCGGCACTTCGCGAGCCTTGCCGCGACCGAAACCGACACGACCTTTGCCGTCACCGACCACGGTCAGTGCGGTAAAGGCAAAAATCCGACCGCCCTTAACCACCTTGGCGACGCGGTTAACCTGAACCAGCTTCTCCTGGAGCTCAGGCGCCTTCTGATCATTAACGCTCATCTTCTCCACCTCTTAGAATTGCAAGCCAGCTTCACGGGCAGCGTCGGCCAGAGCCTGGACGCGACCGTGATAACGGTAACCGGAGCGATCAAACGCGACCTTCTCAACGCCGGCGGCCTTCGCACGCTCAGCGATCAGTTGGCCGACCTTCTTGGCCGCCTCAACATTACCGGTGACGCCCTGACGCAGCTCCTTGTCGAGAGTGGAGGCAGAAGCCAGAACCTTGCTGCCGTCGGCAGTGGTGACCTGGGCGTACATGTGACGCGGCGTACGGTGAACGCACAGACGGTCAGTACCCAGCTCACGGATCTTCATGCGCACTTTGCGTGCGCGACGCAGTCTTTCAATATTCGCGCTCATAGTCCCGCCTTATTTCTTCTTGGCTTCTTTGCGTCTGACCTGCTCATCCGCATAACGAACACCCTTGCCTTTGTACGGCTCGGGCGGACGGAACGCGCGGATTTCCGCAGCGACCTGGCCAACCTGTTGCTTGTCGATACCGCGAATCACGACTTCCGTATTGGACGGAGTCTCGGCGGTGATCCCCTCGGGCAGCTCATACTCGACCGGGTGAGAAAAACCCAGCGTCAGATTGAGCTTCTTACCCTGCGCCTGGGCACGGTAACCTACGCCCGTCAACATGAGCTTGCGCTCCCAACCCGCTGACACACCGGTCACCATGTTGTTGACCAACGCGCGGGTGGTACCGGCAAGAGCGCGGGACTGCTTGGCGCCATCACGGGCAGCGAACCGCAGAACGTTGTCGTCCTGCTTCACTTCTACCGCCTGATGGATCGTGAATTGAAGCGCTCCCTTGGAGCCCTTCACATTAATTTCCTGTCCGTTCAGCTTAACCTCAACACCGGAAGGCAGCACGACAGGATTATTGGCAACCCTGGACATGTGAATCTCCTAGAATACGGTGCAGATGACTTCGCCACCGACACCGGCAGCGCGCGCGGCACGATCGGTCATCACGCCCTTGGACGTGGACACAATCGCAACTCCCAGACCACCGGACACCTTCGGCAGTTTCCCTGCGCCACGGTACTGGCGCAGACTCGGACGACTGACCCGCTTGATGTCTTCGATAACGGGCTTACCGCCGAAGTACTTCAGGGTGATCGTCAGCTCGGGCTTGGCGTCAGCTGAGACGGAAAAATCCTGGACGTAGCCTTCGTCCTTAAGGACTTGGGCCACGGAGATCTTCATTTTGGAAGACGGCATCGTCACGTCAGCTTTCGATGCCATCTGTGCGTTACGGATACGGGTAATCATATCCGCAAGCGTATCTTGCATACTCATTGGTGTGAGGCTCCTGATCTTTTCAGTTGTGCAGCGGCGTGCCGCACCGCTTACCAACAGGCTCCTGACCGAGTCAGGAGCCTATCTCACCAGCTTGCTTTGGTCAGGCCGGGAACGTCACCGCGCATGCCGTATTCACGGAGTTTGATCCGTGAAAGCTCGAACTTGCGCAGAACGCCGTGCGGACGACCGGTCACCTGGCAACGATTCCGAAGGCGGGAGGGTGACGCATCACGGGGAAGCTGCTGGAGCTTCATCTGTGCGTCCCAACGCTCTTCTTCGCTGGTGTTCGGGTTCTTGATAATCGCCTTGAGCTCGGCGCGCTTGGCGGCATACTTCGCCACCGTCTGCTCGCGCTTGAGCTCACGGTTCTTCATGGAAACCTTCGCCATGTCACTCGTTCCTTATTTCTTGAACGGAAAGCCAAAGGCTTTCAACAGTTCACGACCTTCGTCATCGGTACCGGCGGTGGTGGTGATGGTGATATCCAGCCCGCGAATCTTGTCGACCTTGTCGTACTCGATTTCAGGGAAGATGATCTGCTCACGCACGCCCATGCTGTAATTACCGCGACCGTCGAAGGACTTCGGATTCAGACCGCGGAAGTCACGAATGCGGGGGACCGCAATGTGCACCAGACGATCGAAGAAATCCCACATACGCTCGCCGCGCAGGGTTACCTTGCAGCCAATAGGCCAACCTTCACGGATCTTGAACCCGGCAACTGACTTGCGAGCCTTGGTGACAACGACCTTTTGGCCGGCCAGACGCTCAAGGTCAGCAACCGCATTCTCGATCAGCTTTTTGTCGCCAACCGCTTCGCCGACACCCATGTTCAGGGTGATCTTCTCGATACGCGGCACCTGCATGATGTTCTTGTAGCCGAACTCCTTCTGCAGGGCGGGTACCACTTCCTTACTGTACTGCTCTTTGCTGTTTAGCATCGTAACCACCACCGCTTACTGGTTATCGACAGCTTCGTTCGTGGACTTGAAGATCCGCACTTTCGCGCCGTCTTCCTTGATCTGGAAGCCCACGCGATCGGCTTTGCCGGTCTGCGGATTAAAAATAGCCACGTTGGAAGCCTGGATAGGCGCTTCTTTCTCGACGATGCCACCTGGGGTGCCCAGCATCGGGTTCGGCTTGGTGTGTTTCTTGATCATGTTGATCCCGGAAACAATCACACGGCCGTCGTCCTGAACCTTCAGGACTTTACCACGTTTGCCCTTGTCTTTCCCCGTGGTGACGATAACTTCGTCATCTCGTTTGATCTTTTTCATAACCGGCCTCTGGTCCTTTAAAGTACTTCGGGTGCCAGTGAGATAATCTTCATGAACTTCTCGTTGCGCAGCTCACGGGTAACCGGTCCGAAGATACGGGTACCGATGGGCGCGTCCTGATTGTTCAGAAGTACCGCCGCGTTGCCATCGAAGCGGATCAGGGATCCGTCCGGGCGACGAACACCCTTGCGGGTGCGCACGACCACAGCCTTGAGGACCTGGCCTTTCTTCACCTTGCCGCGAGGGATGGCTTCCTTGACGGTCACCTTGATGATATCCCCAACGCTCGCATAACGCCGGTGAGATCCGCCCAGGACCTTGATGCACATAACCTGCCGTGCACCACTGTTATCCGCGACTTCAAGCATGGTTTGAGTCTGAATCATGGTTGTTCTCCGGGCGAATTACACCTTGGACGCGCGTTCGGTGACTTCCACCAGGGCCCAGCTTTTGGTCTTCGAGACCGGGCGGGTTTCCTGAATGGTTACGGTGTCACCGATGTTGCACTGATTGCTTTCGTCGTGCGCATGGATCTTGGTTGAACGCTTCATGTACTTGCCGTACAGAGGATGCTTAACCTGACGCTCAACCAGGACCACGATGGACTTATCCATCTTGTTGCTCACGACCTTGCCGCTCAGCGTTCTGGCAGTTTGGGTAGCTTCGGTCATGTCACTGTCCTGCCTTTTCGTTCAATACTGTTTTCACGCGAGCAATGTCACGCTTCACCTTGCCGAGGAGGTGAGACTGATTCAGCTGACCCGTCGCCTTACGCATGCGCAGGTTGAACTGCTCCTTCAGGAGGTCGATCAGCTCTTTGTTCAGCTCCTCGACTGACTTGTCACGCAGCTCTGTTGCATTCATCACATCACCGTCCTCGTTACGAAGGTGGTCTGTACGGGCAGTTTCGCTGCGGCCAGAGCGAAGGCTTCACGCGCCACATCTTCGGCGACGCCTTCCATCTCATACAGCATGCGGCCCGGCTGGATCTCAGCCACCCAATACTCGACAGAACCCTTACCCTTACCCATCCGGACTTCGAGCGGCTTGCCAGTGATCGGCTTGTCCGGGAAGACCCGGATCCAGATCTTGCCGCCCCGCTTGATGCGGCGGGTCATGGTCCGACGCGCCGCTTCAATCTGGCGCGCAGTTATACGGCCACGGCTGGTGGCCTTCAATCCGTATTCACCGAAGCTCACCTTGTTGGCACGCTGAGCAAGACCGGTGTTACGGCCTTTCATTACCTTGCGGAATTTGGTGCGTTTTGGTTGCAGCATAAGAGTGCCCCTTTACTTAGAACCTTTCTTCCCAGAGGCTTTCTTGTCAGCACGGACCTGCTCCATACCACCAAGAATCTCACCTTTGAAGATCCATACCTTGACGCCGATAACACCGTACGTGGTATGCGCTTCGTAGGTCGCGTAATCAATGTCTGCACGCAGAGTGTGCAGGGGCACGCGACCTTCGCGGTACCACTCGGAACGGGCAATTTCAGCGCCGCCGAGACGGCCACCAACCTGGATCTTGATGCCCTTGGCACCTTGGCGCATGGCGTTCTGCACCGCACGCTTCATGGCGCGACGGAACATCACACGGCGCTCCAGCTGACCGGCCACGTTTTGTGCGACCAGGCGAGCGTCGAGATCCGGCTTGCGGACTTCCTCGATGTTGATGTGCACAGGCACACCCATCATGTCGCTCACTTCGCGACGCAGACGGTCAACATCTTCACCCTTCTTGCCAATGACAATACCGGGGCGGGCGGTATGGATCGTGATCCGGGCATTCTGAGCCGGGCGCTCGATCACAATTTTGCTGACAGACGCCTTCACCAGGCGCTTGTCCAAGAACTCGCGGACCTGAATATCGTTCAACAGGTTTTTCGCGTAGCTCTTTTTATCGGCATACCAGACTGAGTTGTGCTCTTTGATCACACCCAGACGGATGCCGTTCGGATTTACTTTATGACCCATCTGAGCATCTCCTACTTGTCGGCGACCTTGACGGTGATATGGCAGGTGCGCTTGAAAATACGATCAGCGCGCCCCTTGGCTCGAGCCTTGATGCGCTTGAGCGTCGGGCCTTCATCCACCATGATGGTGGAAACCCGCAGTTCATCCACGTCCAGACCTTCGTTGTGCTCAGCGTTGGCAATGGCGGACTCAAGAGCTTTCTTGATGACCACCGCCGCCTTTTTCGGGCTGAAAGTCAGAATGTTCAGGGCGTCCTCAACAGCCTTGCCGCGTACCTGGTCAGCGACAAGACGCGCTTTCTGAGCTGAGAGGCGAGCGCCCTTGTACTTGGCTGCTACTTCCATTTCTATTACCTCACTCAGCGTTTGGCTTTCTTGTCGGCCGCATGACCACGGAACGTCCGCGTTGCCGCGAACTCGCCGAGTTTATGTCCAACCATGTCTTCGGTGACATAAACCGGCACGTGCTGCTTGCCGTTATGGACTGCAATGGTCAGGCCTACCATCTCCGGGAAGATCGTTGACCGGCGGGACCAGGTTTTGATCGGCCGCTTGTCATTCGCTTCCAGAGCTGCTTCGACCTTCTTCAACAGATGCAGGTCTATAAAAGGACCTTTCTTCAAAGAACGTGGCACAGCAATTACCTCTATGTAGTCGTTTACTTGGCCGAACGACGACGTACTATCATCTTGTCAGTACGCTTGTTCTTACGAGTTTTATGCCCTTTGGTCGGAACACCCCACGGAGTAACCGGGTGACGCCCGCCAGAGGTACGCCCTTCACCACCACCATGCGGGTGGTCAACTGGGTTCATAGCAACACCACGTACTGTTGGCCGTTTGCCGCGCCAACGTGATGCACCCGCTTTACCAAGCTGCTTGAGGCTGTGCTCGCTGTTGGACACTTCGCCCAACGTTGCACGGCACTCCACAAGCACCTTTCGCATTTCACCTGAGCGCAGGCGGATAGTGGCGTAAGCCCCTTCCCGAGCAACCAGCTGTACGGATGCGCCCGCAGAACGGGCCAGCTGTGCACCTTTGCCAGGCTTGAGTTCGACGCAGTGGATCACGGAACCGACCGGAATGTTCCGGAGCGGCAGCGTGGAGCCCACCTTGATCGGCGCGTCGACGCCGGAACGCACAGGATCACCGGCCTTCATGCCTTTCGGAGCGATGATGTAACGACGCTCGCCATCGGCATACTTGACCAGCGCGATATGCGCAGAGCGGTTCGGATCGTATTCCAGGCGCTCGATGACCGCCGGGATACCGTCCTTGTTCCGCTTGAAGTCGATAACACGGTAATGCTTCTTGTGACCACCGCCCACGTGACGGGTGGTGATGCGACCGAAGTGGTTACGACCACCGGTCTTGTTCAGCGTTTCTACCAGCGGCTCGAAAGGGCGCCCCTTATGGAGGTCCGGGTTGTAAATTTTTACAACGTGACGGCGTCCGGCAGATGTTGGCTTGGTTTTGACGATCGGCATATTACGACCCCTTTACCTTATTCCACATCCAGAAAATCGATGTTCTGACCTTCTGCCAGCTTGACGTAAGCCTTTCGAATGTCATTACGCTTGCCGAACCCGCGGATAGTGCGCTTGAGCTTACCCTTGCGATTCAGAACCTGAACACCTTCGACGGTGACGTTGAACAGCTGCTCAACGGCTTTCTTGATCTCCGGCTTGGTGGCGTCCGGGGCTACACGGAAGACCACCTGACCACGCTCTGCCGCCAGAGACGCTTTCTCTGATACGTGAGGTCCGAGCAGGACCTTGTAGATACGTTCCTGATTCATGCCAGCATCTCCTCGATCTTCTTCAGAGCGGAAACGGTGACCACAACGTTTTCGAAGGCAACCAGGCTGACCGGATCCAGGCCGGCAACGTCGCGCACGTCAACGTGCGGGATGTTGCGAGCGGCCAGGTGCAGGTTCTGCTCAACGCTCTCGGACAGGATCAGCGCGCTGGATACACCCAGATCCTTCAGCTTCGCATTGAAGGCCTTGGTCTTCGGGGTCTCTACCGTCAGTTCGTCCACCACAACCAGCCGCTCCTGACGAACCAGCTCGGACAGGATGGCGCGCATGGCCGCGCGGTACATCTTGCGGTTGACTTTCTGCTCGAAATCACGGGGCTTTGCCGCGAACGTTACGCCACCGGAACGCCAGATCGGGCTGCGGATGGTACCAGCACGGGCACGACCGGTGCCCTTCTGGCGCCAGGGCTTCTTGCCGCCGCCGCTGACTTCGGAACGTGTCTTCTGAGCCTTGGTACCCTGACGACCGCCGGCGAGGTACGCGGTGACGACCTGGTGCACCAGGGACTCGTTGAAATCTTTGGCGAACGTGGCGTCGGAAACTTCGATGCCTTTGCCGCTACCAGTAATTGTCAATTCCATCGAACCGCTCCTCAGGCTTTCACTGCAGGCTTGATGACAACGTCGCCGCCAGTTGCGCCCGGTACGGCACCACTCACCAGCAGCAGGTTGCGCTCGGCGTCGACACGGACGATCTTCAGGTTCTGCACGGTAACCTGTGCATTACCCATCTGGCCCGCCATCTTCTTGCCCTTGAACACCCGGCCAGGGGTCTGGTTCTGACCAATGGAACCCGGCGCACGATGGGACAGGGAGTTGCCGTGGGTGGCGTCCTGCATGGCAAAGTTCCAGCGCTTAACGCCGCCCTGGAAGCCTTTACCCTTGGACTGACCGATGGCGTCCACCATCTGACCGTCTTCGAAGACTGACGCGGTGATCTCACCACCAGCAGCCAGCTCTTCGCCTTCGCCGTCAGCCAGACGGAATTCCCATACGCCACGACCGGCTTCAACGCCCGCCTTCGCGAAATGGCCCGCCTCGGACTTGGTGACACGAGAGGAGCGACGAACGCCGACCGTTACCTGAACGGCGCGATATCCGTCGGATTCGAGGGTTTTCAGCTGGGTAATCCGGTTGGGCTCAACCTCGATTACCGTTACGGGCAATGCCTGCCCGTCTTCCGTAAAAATACGGGTCATACCGGCCTTACGACCGACTACACCAATTGCCATGTTTCACCTCTTAAGTGTACGGGGCTCTCACCCTCTATGGCCTTAGGACAGTTACACAGACTGATACCGGGCGGTATCAGCCGAGGCTGATCTGAACGTCTACACCTGCTGCCAGGTCCAACTTCATCAAAGCATCTACTGTCTTTTCGGTCGGCTCGACGATGTCGAGCAGACGCTTGTGGGTACGAATCTCGTACTGGTCGCGCGCGTCTTTATTCACGTGCGGGGAGATCAGTACGGTGTACTTTTCCTTGCGCGTCGGCAGAGGAATCGGGCCACGCACCTGAGCGCCGGTCCGCTTCGCGGTATCGACGATCTCCTGCGTGGACTGGTCGATCAGGCGGTAATCAAACGCCTTCAACCGAATACGAATTTTTTGGCTTTGCATGATGCACCAAACTCCACTTGTGGCAGCGACTAGTTAGCCGACCTTCAAAAAAAGGAGCCGCATTGTATGCAGAATACCCAACCCTGTCAACAGCGACGCTGGGGGACAGGATCGGGCAAACCGTTGCGACAAACAGAAAAAGGGGCTGATAACTCAGCCCCTTTTCCGGATCCAGCGAGCAAATTACTCGAGGATCTTGGAGACCACGCCGGCACCAACGGTACGGCCGCCTTCACGAATCGCGAAGCGCAGGCCATCTTCCATGGCGATCGGAGCAATCAGGGTGACGCTCATCTTGACGTTGTCACCCGGCATTACCATCTCAACACCTTCCGGCAGTTCGCAAGAACCGGTCACGTCAGTGGTCCGGAAGTAGAACTGCGGGCGGTAGCCCTTGAAGAACGGGGTATGACGACCACCTTCTTCCTTGGACAGTACGTACACTTCGCACTCGAACTTGGTGTGCGGCTTGATGGTACCCGGCTTACACAGAACCTGACCACGCTCAACGTCGTCACGCTTGGTACCACGCAGCAGAACACCGACGTTCTCACCGGCACGGCCTTCGTCCAGCAGCTTGCGGAACATCTCAACGCCGGTACAGGTCGTCTTGACGGTATCCTTGATACCAACAATCTCGATTTCCTCACCAACCTTGATCACGCCCCGCTCAACACGGCCAGTGACCACGGTACCACGGCCGGAAATGGAGAAGACGTCCTCGATCGGCATCAGGAACGGCTGATCAATCGCGCGCTCCGGCTCAGGGATGTACTCGTCCAGGGCCTCGACCAGCTTCTTGACAGCGGTGGTGCCCATCTCGTTGTCGTCTTTACCTTCCAGCGCCATCAGCGCAGAGCCGGTAATGATCGGGGTGTCGTCGCCCGGGAAGTCGTACTGGCTCAGCAGATCGCGAACTTCCATCTCGACCAGCTCCAGAAGCTCCTCGTCGTCCACCATGTCGGCCTTGTTCAGGAACACGACGATGAACGGTACGCCAACCTGACGGGACAGCAGGATGTGCTCACGGGTCTGCGGCATGGGGCCGTCAGCAGCGGAGCACACCAGGATAGCGCCGTCCATCTGTGCCGCGCCGGTGATCATGTTCTTCACATAGTCGGCGTGGCCCGGGCAGTCAACGTGTGCGTAGTGACGGGTCGGGGAATCGTACTCAACGTGGGAGGTCGCGATGGTGATACCACGCGCGCGCTCTTCCGGAGCGTTGTCGATCTGGTCGAATGCACGGCTCTCGCCAGTGCCCCAGACTTCGTGACATACACGGGTCAGGGCGGCGGTCAGAGTGGTCTTACCATGGTCAACGTGACCAATGGTGCCCACGTTTACGTGCGGCTTGTTACGCTCAAATTTTGCTTTAGACACGGTTACACCTCTTCCTGTTACTTAAGTCCTGGGATCAACCCTTTTTAATGATCGCTTCGGCAATGTTCGACGGAGCTTCCATATAGCGAGAGAATTCCATCGCATAGGACGCCCGACCCTGGGTCGCAGACCGCAGGTCAGTGGCGTAACCGAACATCTCCGACAACGGAACTTCCGCGCGGATGATCTTGCCCGACGGGCTATCATCCATACCCTGAATCAGGCCGCGACGACGGTTCAGGTCGCCGACGACATCGCCCATGTAATCCTCAGGGCTGACGACTTCCACCTTCATGATGGGCTCCAGGAGTGCCGGATTGGCTTCCAGGGCGCCTTTCTTCATCGCCATGGAGCCGGCAATCTTGAACGCCATCTCGTTGGAGTCAACGTCGTGGTAGGAACCGTCGTACAGGGTCGCCTTGATGCGCAGCAGAGGATAGCCGGCCAGACAGCCGTTCTGCATCTGCTCGGAAATACCCTGCTGAACGGCCGGGATGTATTCCTTCGGAACCACACCACCCACGATCTCGTTCACGAAGATAAAGTTCTCACCATCTTCATCGTCCAGCGGCAGCGGCTCGAGCTTGATCTTGACGTGACCGTACTGACCGCGACCACCGGACTGACGAACGAATTTGCCTTCAACGTCCACCGGCTTGCGGATGCACTCGCGGTAGGCCACCTGCGGCTTACCGATGTTCGCCTCAACCTTGAACTCGCGACGCATACGGTCAACGATGATGTCCAGGTGAAGCTCACCCATACCGGAGATGATGGTCTGGCCAGACTCTTCATCGGTCCGGACACGGAACGACGGGTCTTCCTGGGCCAGCTTGCCCAGAGCGACGCCCATCTTCTCCTGATCGGCCTTGGACTTCGGCTCAACCGCGACAGAGATAACCGGCTCCGGGAATTCCATGCGCTCGAGAACGATCTTGTGGTTCTCATCGCACAGGGTGTCACCGGTGGTGACGCTCTTCAGACCAATGGCGGCGGCGATATCGCCCGCCAGCACTTCCTTGATCTCCTGACGCTCTTTGGAGTGCATCTGCACCATCCGGCCAACACGCTCTTTCTTCTGCTTGACCGAGTTGTACACGGCAGAGCCGCTCTCCAGCTTGCCGGAGTAGACCCGGAAGAAGGTCAGCGTACCTACGAACGGGTCCGTAGCAATCTTGAACGCCAGCGCCGCGAACGGGGCATCGTCGTCTACCGGACGGGTCTCTTCGGTGCCTTCGTCATCCACCTCACCGCGGATCGCCTTGACTTCGTCAGGCGCCGGCAGGAATTCGATCACAGAGTCCAGAACCGCCTGAACGCCCTTGTTCTTGAACGCGGAACCACAGGTGGCCACAACGATTTCGTTGGCGAGGGTGCGCTGGCGCAAGCCCTGCTTGATCTCGTCGATGGACAGCTCACCGCCCTCCAGGTACTTCTCCATGAGCTCTTCATTGGCCTCGGCAGCGGCCTCGACCATCTGCTCACGGTACTTGGCAACCTCGTCCGCCATCTCGGCCGGAACGTCTTTCTGCTCGTAGGTCATACCGGAATCTTCTTCATTCCAGTAAATCGCCTTGTTACGAATCAGATCGACGATGCCCGCGAAGTTTTCTTCGGCACCGATCGGCAGCTGGATGGGAACCGCAGTCGCACCCAGACGGTTCTTGATCTGAGCAACCACGCGCAGGAAGTTCGCGCCGGCGCGGTCCATCTTGTTGACGAACACCATCCGGGGCACTTCGTACTTGTTGGCCTGACGCCATACGGTTTCGGATTGCGGCTCTACACCGGAGGAACCACAGAACACCACAACAGCGCCGTCCAGAACACGCAGGGAACGCTCTACCTCGATGGTAAAGTCCACGTGGCCCGGGGTATCGATGATGTTGATCCGGTGTTCCGGATACTGCTTGTCCATGCCTTGCCAGAAGCAGGTGGTTGCGGCAGACGTGATAGTAATACCACGCTCCTGCTCCTGCTCCATCCAGTCCATGGTGGCAGCGCCATCATGAACCTCACCGATCTTGTGGGAGATGCCCGTGTAGAACAGAACCCGCTCGGTGGTTGTGGTTTTGCCCGCATCGACGTGCGCACAAATACCAATGTTTCTGTAACGCTTGATCGGAGTCTTGCGTGCCACGATATAAACCTCGGCTGATTAGAAACGGAAGTGAGAGAATGCCTTGTTGGCTTCTGCCATACGGTGCACGTCTTCGCGCTTCTTCACAGCGGCACCCTTGCTGTCGGCGGCGTCGAGGATTTCTCCGGCCAGACGCTGCGCCATGCTCTTCTCACCGCGCTTCCGGGAAAATTCAACGAGCCAGCGCATCGCCAGCGCGTTTTGACGGGAAGGCCGAACTTCAACCGGCACCTGGTAGGTGGCACCACCGACGCGACGGGACTTAACCTCAACCATCGGCTGGATGTTCTCCAGGGCCTTCTCGAACATTTCGATCGGCTCTTCTTTAGACTTGTCGGCAACAATGTCGAGCGCGCCGTAAACAATGCGCTCTGCTACGGATTTCTTGCCGCTTTCCATCACGTGGTTGATGAACTTGGCAAGCCGTGCACTGCCGAATTTCGGATCGGGAATGATTTCCCGTTTTGCTGCAACTCTTCTTCTAGGCATCGATAAGCCCTTATCGTTAAAAGGTCTTCAGGAACCCCTGAGATAGCACCTGGCTACTCAGCCTTACTCTTACCGTTCTGACAAGCAACGATAAAAGACACCCGCTAGGGACATCAGGACTTGGGTCGTTTTGCACCGTACTTGGAGCGGCCCTGCTTACGGTTCTGTACACCCTGGGTGTCCAGCGTTCCGCGCACGGTGTGGTAACGCACACCCGGAAGGTCTTTTACACGACCGCCACGGATAAGCACTACACTGTGCTCCTGAAGGTTGTGACCTTCACCACCGATGTATGAGGAAACCTCGTAGCCGTTGGTCAGACGAACACGGCACACTTTACGCAGTGCAGAGTTCGGCTTCTTCGGCGTTGTGGTGTATACACGAGTACACACACCACGGCGCTGCGGGCAGGCCTGGAGCGCGGGAACGTCGCTCTTGGCTACCTTGCGCTTACGAGGCTTACGCACCAACTGATTAATCGTTGCCATGTAAGCAAACTCCAAAAAACATTCCAATGAAACTTACCCCCTGAACAGGGGGTAAAATTTAAGGGACGCAAGTGTAAGCCTGCGCCCCCGGTCAGTCAAGATGACTGATCTCTTTTTAACCAGCCATCCGGACAGCTACGTACCGCTGCCCTGGGCTGGTTTGCGGGCTCAGAGCTCGCGGTTGAGCTCGGCGCTCAGCGCTTCTTCCACGTCCGCCGCGGTGACGCCCTGCTCGGCCAGATCACGCTTGCGACGACGCTCGCTGTGATAGGCCAGGCCGGTACCGGCCGGGATCAGACGGCCAACCACCACGTTTTCCTTCAGGCCGCGCAGGTAGTCCCGCTTGCCGGTCACCGCGCCTTCGGTCAGTACCCGCGTGGTCTCCTGGAAGGAGGCCGCGGAGATGAACGACTCGGTGGCCAGAGAGGCCTTGGTGATGCCCAGCAGCAGCCGCTCGAAGCGGGCCGGATCCTTGTCCGCCGCCAGCGCCTTCTCGTTCTCCTCCAGCACCTGGGTGATTTCCACCTGGTCGCCGGACAACAGCGTGGTGTCGCCGGCGTCGGTAATCTCAACCTTGCGCAGCATCTGGCGAACAATCACTTCAATGTGCTTGTCGTTGATCACCACGCCCTGCAGACGGTAAACGTCCTGGATTTCGTTGGTGATGTACTTCGCCAGTTCAACCACGCCCAGCAGGCGCAGGATGTCGTGGGGGTTGGACGGACCATCGGAGATGACTTCGCCCTTTTCCACGGTCTCGCCTTCGAACACGTTCATCTGGCGATGCTTGGGAATCAGTACCTCGTACGGATCACTGTCTTTCGGTGTGATCACGAGACGCTTCTTGCCCTTGGTTTCCTTACCGAAGGAAATGGTGCCGCTGATTTCCGCCAGGATGGACGACTCTTTCGGGCGACGGGCCTCGAACAGGTCGGCAACCCGCGGCAGACCACCGGTAATATCCCGGGTCTTGGAGCTTTCCTGCGGAATCCGCGCAACCACGTCACCCAGCTCGATCTTCGCACCGTTGGCCATGGTCACCAGTGCGTTGGCGGGCAGGAAGTACATGGCGGCAGCGCCACCGGGCAGCTCAACGTCGTTGCCGGCTTCATCCAGAACCTGGATACCCGGGCGCAGGTCTTTGCCGGCCGCCGGACGCTCTTTCGAATCCAGAACCTCCATAGTGGACAGGCCGGTCAGCTCGTCGGTCTGGGTGCGGACAGTAATGCCCTGCTCCATGTTGACGAACTTCGCCACGCCCTTGGCCTCGGCAATGATCGGGTGCGTGTGCGGATCCCACTTGGCAACCACGACACCGGCCTCGACCGCATCGCCGTTCTTGACGGACAGCACCGCGCCGTAGGGCAGCTTGTACCACTCGCGCTCACGGCCCTGATCGTCGGCAATGGCCAGCGCTGAGGAGCGGGAGACCACCACCAGGGAACCGTCGGTCTTCTCGATCGACTTCAGGTTGTGCAGGCGAACGGTACCGCCGTGCTTGACCTGAATGTTGTCCACGGCGGAGGCCCGGCTGGCGGCGCCACCGATGTGGAAGGTCCGCATGGTCAGCTGGGTACCCGGCTCACCGATGGACTGGGCCGCGATAACACCGACCGCTTCGCCCACGTTGACCTGATGGCCACGGGCCAGATCACGGCCGTAGCACTTGGAGCAGATGCCGTGGCGGGTGTCACAGGTGATCGCAGAACGCACCCACACCTCGTCCACACCAGCCCGCTCGATCATCTCGACGGTTTTCTCGTCCAGCAACGTGCCGGCGGAAACCACCGCGTTGTCCTTGTCGGTCGGCGTGAACACGTCGCGGGCGGTCACCCGGCCAAGCACCCGGTCACCCAGGGGCACAACCACGTCGCCGCCCTCGATGTGCGGCGTCATCAACAGGCCTTCTTCGGTACCGCAGTCTTCTTCGGTCACCACCAGGTCCTGGGACACGTCCACCAGACGACGGGTCAGGTAACCGGAGTTCGCGGTCTTCAGGGCGGTATCCGCCAGACCTTTCCGGGCACCGTGTGTGGAGATGAAGTACTGCAGTACGTTCAGACCTTCACGGAAGTTAGCGGTAATCGGCGTCTCAATGATGGAGCCGTCCGGCTTCGCCATCAGGCCCCGCATACCGGCCAACTGACGGATCTGGGCCGCGGAACCCCGGGCGCCAGAATCGGCCATCATGTAGACCGAGTTGAACGACTCCTGCATCAGGACGTCGCCGTCCTCACCTTTGACCGGCTGCCCATCCGGGCCGATAACCGGCTGCTTGGACAAGCGCTCCATCATGGCCTTGGAGACCTTGTCGTTGGCCCGGGACCAGATATCGATAACCTTGTTGTACTTCTCGCCCTGGGTCAGAAGACCGGACGCGTACTGGTTCTCGATGTCCTTCACCTCATCCGAGGCGGCGTCCACCAGCTCGTACTTCTCCGGCGGAATCTCGAAATCGTTGAAGCCGATGGAGATACCGGACCGAGTGGCGTAGTGGTAGCCCATGTACATCAGCTGGTCGGCAAAAATGACCGTGTCCTTAAGGCCTGCATCGCGGTAGCAGGTATTGATCAGGGCGGAAATCGCCTTCTTCACCATCGGGCGATTGACCAGCTCGAACGGCAGGCCGTCCGGAACGATGTCGAACAGAATGGCGCGGCCAACGGTGGTATCCACCAGGAGGCTGGACTCAATGCGCTCGCCGCTCTCATCAAAGACGACCTGCTTGACCCGGACCTTGACCTTGGCCTGCAGATCGACCTTTCCAGCACCGTAAGCGCGATGCGCTTCCTTGATGTCAGAGAACACCATGCCCTCGCCCTGGGCGGCGTGGCGCTCACGGGTCATGTAGTACAGGCCCAGAACCACGTCCTGGGACGGCACGATGATCGGCTCGCCGTTGGCCGGGGACAGCACGTTGTTGGTGGACATCATCAGCGCACGGGCTTCAAGCTGGGCTTCCAGGGTCAGCGGTACGTGAACCGCCATCTGGTCACCGTCGAAGTCGGCGTTGTAGGCCGCACACACCAGCGGGTGCAGCTGGATGGCCTTGCCTTCGATCAGAACCGGCTCGAACGCCTGGATACCCAGACGGTGCAGAGTCGGCGCCCGGTTCAGCATGATCGGATGCTCGCGGATGACCTCGTCCAGGATATCCCAGACCACGCCTTCCTCGCGCTCGACCATCTTCTTGGCCGCCTTGATGGTGGTGGCCAGGCCGCGATGCTCCAGCTTGGAGAAAATGAACGGCTTGAAGAGTTCCAGCGCCATCTTCTTGGGCAGACCGCACTGATGCAGGCGCAGGTACGGACCGACCACGATCACGGAACGGCCGGAGTAGTCGACGCGCTTACCCAGCAGGTTCTGACGGAACCGGCCTTGCTTGCCCTTGATCATGTCGGCCAGGGACTTCAGCGGGCGCTTGTTGGTGCCGGTGATGGCACGGCCACGGCGGCCGTTGTCCAGCAGGGCATCCACCGCTTCCTGCAGCATGCGTTTTTCGTTACGCACGATGATGTCCGGCGCGTTCAGCTCCAGCAGGCGCTTGAGACGGTTGTTCCGGTTGATCACCCGACGGTACAGATCGTTCAGGTCGGAGGTGGCGAACCGGCCACCGTCCAGCGGAACCAGCGGGCGCAGATCCGGCGGCAGCACCGGCAGCACGGTCATGACCATGTCGCCCGGGCGGTTGCCGGAGAACAGGAAGGCCTCAAGAATCTTCAGACGCTTGGTCAGCTTCTTGATCTTGGTCTCGGAGTTGGTCTGGGGAATCTCTTCCCGCAGAGTGTCCACTTCCGTCTGCAGATCGATGGCTTCAAGCAGCTCCTTGATGGCCTCGGCACCCATGCGGGCGTCGAACTCGTCACCGAACTCCTCGAGGGCCTCGTAGTACTGCTCATCGTTCAGCAGCTGGCCTTTCTCGAGGGTGGTCATGCCCGGGTCGATCACGATGAACGACTCGAAGTACAGGACCCGCTCGATGTCCCGCAGGGTCATGTCCAGCATCATGCCGATCCGGGACGGCAGGGACTTCAGGAACCAGATGTGAGCCACCGGGCTGGCCAGCTCGATGTGGCCCATGCGCTCACGGCGCACGCTGGCCAGTGCGACTTCAACGCCGCACTTCTCACAGATGACGCCGCGGTGCTTCAGGCGCTTGTACTTGCCGCACAGGCACTCGTAATCCTTGATCGGGCCAAAGATCTTGGCGCAGAACAGGCCGTCACGCTCAGGCTTGAACGTCCGGTAGTTGATGGTCTCGGGTTTCTTGACTTCCCCGTAGGACCAGGAGCGAATCATGTCCGGAGACGCCAGGCCAATGCGGATGGCGTCGAATTCCTTACTCTGATTCTGGTTCTTGAGAAGATTCAGCAAATCTTTCATCAGTAAAAGCTCCGGATGGCGTTAATCTCGGGCGGGCACTGGACGTGCCCGCACACGCTGCCAAAAACAAGTCGGCTCACTCGGATTCCAGCTCGATGTCGATACCCAGCGAGCGGATCTCCTTGACAAGAACGTTGAAGGACTCGGGCATGCCCGGCTCCATACGGTGATCGCCATCGACGATGTTCTTGTACATCTTGGTCCGTCCGTTGACGTCGTCCGACTTGACGGTAAGCATCTCCTGGAGGGTATAGGCCGCGCCGTATGCCTCCAGAGCCCACACTTCCATCTCACCGAACCGCTGGCCACCGAACTGCGCCTTACCACCCAGCGGCTGCTGGGTCACCAGGCTGTAGGAACCGGTGGAACGAGCGTGCATCTTGTCGTCGATCAGGTGGTTGAGCTTGAGCATGTACATGTAGCCCACGGTCACCGGACGGTCAAACGCATCGCCGGTACGGCCGTCGTACAGCTTCACCTGCCCGCTGGTGTCCATGTCGGCCAGCTCAAGCATGCGCTTGACCTCAGCTTCCTTGGCACCGTCAAACACCGGCGTTGCCATCGGTACGCCGTTGCGCAGGTTGTCGCACAGCTCCAGGATTTCCCGATCGTTCAGGGAATCCAGATCCACCTTGAAGACTTCGTCCGAGTGGTTGTAGATCTCATCCAACAGCTGGCGCAGCTCAGCAATCTTGCGCTGCTCGTCCAGCATGCGGCTGATCTTCTCACCCAGGCCCTTGGCGGCCGCACCGAGGTGAGTCTCCAGTACCTGGCCCACGTTCATCCGGGACGGAACACCCAGCGGGTTCAGGACGATGTCTACGGTGGTGCCGTGCTCGTCGTACGGCATGTCCTCAATGGGCATGACCGCCGAGATAACACCTTTGTTCCCGTGACGACCGGCCATCTTGTCGCCCGGCTGGATGCGGCGCTTGATGGCCAGGTAGACCTTGACGATCTTGAGTACGCCCGGCGCCAGATCGTCGCCCTGCTGCAGCTTGCCCTTCTTGTCGTCAAAGCGCGCTTCGTGCTCTTTCTTGCGCTCTTCCAGACCCTGCTCGGACTTCTCCAGCAGCTCGTTAAGGCCTTCGTCCTTCATCCGGAGCTTGAACCAGTCCGCCCGCGGCAGATCAGCGAGGTACGCCTCGTCCAGGGTCGCGCCTTTCTTCAGGCCCGGGCCGCTGATGACTTCCTGGCCTTTGAGGGCGCTCATCAGACGCTCGTAGGTCGCGCCTTCGACGATGCGGTACTCGTCCTTGAGGTCCTTCCGGTACTTGTCCAGCTGCTCTTTCTCAATGGACAGTGCCCGGGCGTCCTTTTCGATGCCGTCACGGGTGAAGACCTGAACGTCGATGACGGTACCGCGGGTGCCGGTCGGCACGCGCTGGGACGTATCCTTAACGTCTGAGGCCTTCTCGCCGAAGATGGCACGCAGCAGCTTCTCTTCCGGGGTCAGTTGGGTTTCGCCCTTCGGCGTCACCTTGCCCACCAGGATGTCACCGGGGCCTACTTCGGCACCGATGTAGACAATCCCGGACTCGTCCAGCTTGGACAGCGCGCTTTCACCCACGTTCGGGATGTCCGCGGTGATTTCCTCACTGCCCAGCTTGGTGTCCCGGGCCACACAGGTGAGCTCCTGAATATGGATGGTGGTCAGGCGATCTTCCTGAACCACTTTTTCCGAGATCAGGATGGAGTCCTCGAAGTTGTAACCGTTCCACGGCATGAACGCGATGCGCATGTTCTGGCCCAGGGCCAGCTCACCCAGATCCACAGACGGACCGTCGGCCAGCACGTCACCACGCGCCACCACATCGCCCTGGCGCACAATGGAGCGCTGGTTGATGCAGGTGTTCTGGTTGGAGCGGGTGTACTTGGTCAGGTTGTAGATGTCCACGCCCGCATCACCGGCCGCGGTTTCATCATCGTTCACCCGGACCACGATCCGCGCCGCGTCCACGCTCTCGATGACACCGCCGCGACGGGCGCTGACACAGACGCCGGAGTCCTGGGCCACGGTGCGCTCAACACCGGTACCGACCAGCGGCACCTGGGACCTGAGCGTCGGCACCGCCTGACGTTGCATGTTCGCACCCATCAAGGCCCGGTTGGCGTCGTCGTGCTCCAGGAACGGAATCAGCGACGCGGCAACGGACACCACCTGGCGCGGAGACACGTCCATGAAGTTGACGGCCTCGGGAGGCGCCACGGTAAATTCGTTCTGGTGACGCACCGTAACCAGCTCATCGGTGAGGCGCTTGTTGTCGTCCGTGGCCGCACTGGCCTGGGCGATCACATAATTGCTCTCTTCGATGGCGGACAGGTACACCAACTCGTCGGTAACCACGCCGTCAACTACTTTCCGGTACGGGCTTTCCAGGAAGCCGTAGGAGTTGGCTCGGGCGTAGGTGGCCAGGGAGTTGATCAGACCGATGTTCGGGCCTTCCGGGGTTTCGATCGGGCACACGCGGCCGTAATGGGTCGGGTGGACGTCACGAACCTCAAAGCCGGCACGCTCGCGGGTCAGGCCGCCAGGCCCAAGCGCGGAAATACGACGCTTGTGGGTAACCTCGGACAGCGGGTTGTTCTGGTCCATGAACTGGGACAGCTGGCTGGAGCCGAAGAACTCCTTGACCGCCGCCGCCACGGGCTTGGCATTGATCAGGTCCTGAGGCATCAGGCCTTCGCTTTCCGCCAGGCTCAGACGCTCACGGACCGCGCGCTCGACGCGCACGAGGCCCACGCGGAACTGGTTCTCGGCCATCTCACCCACGCACCGCACGCGACGGTTACCCAGGTTATCGATGTCGTCCACGTTGCCCTGGCCGTTACGGATGTTAATCAGGGTGCGCAGCACATCGATGATGTCATCGTTGGTCAGCGTACCGGAACCCGTGCTCTCGGCCCGACCCAGGCGACGGTTGAGCTTCATCCGGCCAACGCCGGACAGGTCATACCGCTCCTCGGAGAAGAACAGGTTGTTGAACAGGTTTTCCGCCGACTCTTTGGTGGGCGGCTCGCCCGGACGCATCATCCGATAGATCTCAACCAGCGATTCGAGCTGGCTGCGGGTCGGATCGATGCGCAGGGTATCGGACATGAACGGACCGCAGTCGAGATCGTTGGTGTACAGGGTCTCGATCTGCTGGACGCCCGCGTCCAGGATTTTCTTCACGACGTCTTCGGACAGTTCGGTGTTGCACTCCACCAATACTTCGCCGGAGGACTGGTCGATCATGTCCTTGGCCAGGACACGGCCGTACAGATACTCGGTTGGCACTTCCAGTTCGCTGATGCCGGCTTTTTCAAGCTGCTTGATGTGGCGCGCGGTAATCCGGCGACCTTCCTCGACAATCACGTTACCGTCATTGTCCTTGATGTCGAAGGTGGCGATATCGCCTCGCAGACGGCTGGGTACCAGCTCAAGTTTGCAGGTTTCCTCGCCGAGGCTGAACTTGCTGGTATCAAAGAACATACCCAGCATCTGCTCGGAGGAATAGCCCAAGGCGCGCAGCAGGATGGTCGCGGGCAGTTTCCGGCGACGGTCGATGCGCACGAATACGCTGTCCTTCGGATCGAATTCGAAATCGAGCCAGGAACCACGGTAAGGAATCACCCGGGCAGAGTACAGGAGCTTGCCGGAGGAGTGGGTCTTGCCCTTGTCGTGATCGAAGAACACACCCGGTGAACGGTGCAGCTGAGACACGATGACGCGCTCGGTGCCGTTCACGATAAAGGTGCCGTTCTCGGTCATCAGGGGCATTTCGCCCATGTAGACTTCCTGCTCCTTGATGTCCTTGATGGCCTTGTTAGACGATTCTTTATCGTAAATGATCAGACGGACTTTGACGCGCAGCGGCGCTGCGTAGGTAACACCCCGAAGCTGGCATTCCTTGACATCAAACACCGGCTCGCCAATGCGATAGCTCACATATTCGAGCGCGGCATTGCCAGAGTAACTGACAATCGGGAATACGGATTTGAAGGCTGCGTGAAGACCGGTTTCCCGACGGTCCTCGGCAGCGGCTTCCATTTGCAGGAAGTCCCGGAACGAATCCAGCTGAATAGACAGCAAATAGGGGACGTCCATCACGGAAGGCAATTTACGAAAGTCTTTGCGAATCCGCTTTTTCTCAGTGTAGGAGTAAGTCATCTGCATTCCCCAGCTTTAGACCTGATACCTGGTATCAAGAAGCAACCAAAATTCTGCTTCGGGGCCGAATTGCTCGGCATATCGCGCCGTCTTGGACAAGACTCTGGCCGTAGGTTACCGATCAGGGACTACCCTGTTCGTGAACACCAGACTCTATAGCATATACAACAGAAAAAGGCCGGTGGCGAAAAGCCACCAGCCTGTCCATGCTAATGCACGGTGTCGATCAACAGCCGACGATTACTTGAGCTCAACAGAAGCGCCTGCTTCCTCAAGCTTCTTCTTGGCTGCTTCGGCATCGGCTTTGGAAGCGGCTTCTTTAACGGTAGACGGAGCACCGTCAACCATTTCCTTCGCTTCTTTCAGACCCAGACCGGTCAGTTCACGAACGGCCTTGATAACGTTGACTTTCTTCTCGCCAGCGCCGGTCAGAACCACGTCGAACTCGGTCTGCTCTTCAGCAGCTTCGCCAGCAGCGACAGCAGCCGGAGCAGCGGCAACGGCTGCAGCAGCAGACACGTTGAATTTCTCTTCCATTGCTTCAACGAGTTCTACCACTTCCATGACGCTCATTTCAGCAATTGCGTTCAGAATATCGTCTTTAGACAGAGCCATGACTTTCTCCCAAAAATGTAAAAAATGGTGTTCAACAGAATCAAGCAGCTTCTTGCTTCTGGTCGCGGACTGCAGCTACAACACGCGTGATCCTGCCCGGAATGTCGTTCAGGGTGCGTACGAGCTTGGTAACTGGTGCCTGTGTAACGATGGCCAGTCTGGTCAACGCTTCGTGCAGCGTCGGCAGGCTTGCCAGGCGGTCGATCTGTTCCGGGCCCATCAGCTCACCGCCGACGGCCAGACCCTTGATCTCAAACGCCTCTTTCTCTTTGGCAAAATCCTTCAGCAGGCGCGCAGCGGCACCCGGATCTTCCATAGAGAACGCCAGAATGGTCGGACCAACCAGCGCCGGGTCAATGCACTCGAACTCGGTACCGCGAATGGCAATCTTCGCCAGGTTGTTACGAACAACCTTCAGGCGAACATTCTCGGCACGAGCCTTGGCACGCAGCGCCGTCATGTCACCGGAGGTGACACCACGATAGTCAGCCAAAACCACAGACAGAGCAGTACCAGCAGTCTCGTTGACTTCAGCGACGATCGCTTTCTTGTCTTCGAGTCTAATTGCCACTGGTTTTCTCCTCGATTTCGCCGGCTTGCGCCAGCAAACCCATCTAAGCCTCTTGCGAGGCGCCGAACGGTGTTTGGGTTCAGAGAGAACGTCGTCACACCGTCTGCGCAGGCGTTGCTTTAACCCTTTTAGCTCCCCGGTGACGAGCCGGGGCACCTCGGGGGCCTGCGGTCTTTGACAGCCTTGGCTTCCGCCTAGACTACAAAGTTACCATCGTTCAGACGATCAGATGTTCAGACCGCTCTGATCGATGGTCAGGCCAGGACCCATGGTCGACGACAGGGTGATCTTTTTCAGATACACGCCTTTTGACGACGCAGGCTTGGCCTTTTTCAGGTCTGCCACCAGAGCCTCAAGGTTCTCCTTGATGGTCTGGGCAGAGAATTCCACGTTACCCAGCGGAGCGTGGATAATACCGTTCTTGTCGGTACGGTACCGAACCTGACCGGCTTTCGCGTTCTTGACTGCGGTCTCGACATCCGGAGTTACCGTGCCCACTTTCGGGTTCGGCATCAGGCCGCGGGGACCAAGAATCTGGCCCAGCTGACCGACAACGCGCATGGCGTCCGGGGTCGCGATAACCACGTCGAAATCCATGTTGCCTTTCTTCACTTCATCAGCGAGGTCGTCCATGCCGACGATGTCGGCACCAGCGGCCTTCGCCTTGTCGGCGTTGGCACCCTGGGTAAAGACCGCAACACGGACGCTCTTGCCAGTGCCGTGAGGCAGGACGGTGCTGCTACGGACTACCTGGTCGGATTTACGCGCATCAACGCCCAGGTTGACGGCAACGTCCAGAGACTCCTTGAACTTGACGCTCTGGCCCAGCTCAACCAGGAGGGCAACGGCCTCGTCCACGGAGTAGGCACGGGTGGCGTCGACTTTTTCGCGAATCAGCTTCTGACGCTTGCTCAGTTTTGCCATGTTAGAGGCCCTCCACGTTCAGGCCCATGCTGCGGGCAGTTCCAGCAATGGTGCGCACCGCTGCGTCCATATCGGCCGCAGTCAGGTCTGGCTCTTTGGTCTTGGCGATTTCTTCGAGCTGAGCGCGAGTCACGGTACCAACCTTGTCGGTATTCGGGCGACCTGAGCCGCTCTTGATACCAGCCGCTTTCTTCAGCAGGACTGCCGCAGGCGGCGTCTTGGTGATAAAGGTAAAGCTGCGGTCGCTGTACACGGTGATAACGGTCGGAATCGGCAGACCGGGCTCCATACCCTGAGTCTTGGCGTTAAACGCCTTGCAGAATTCCATAATGTTGACACCGCGCTGACCCAGCGCCGGACCAACGGGGGGGCTCGGGTTGGCCTGGCCGGCAGCAACCTGAAGCTTGATATAAGCGTCAATCTTCTTTGCCATAATGGTTCTCCTGTGGGTTCAAACGCCTTTCGGCTCCCCGGTTTAACAACTGCGTCTTGCAGACACAAAAAGCCCGCAACGCCAACGCGCGCGAGCTTTCCGATTTCTGAGCGTCCTCAGTCCTTTTCGACCTGACTGAACTCCAACTCCACCGGAGTGGACCGACCGAAAATGAGAACCGCTACTTTGACCCGACTCTTGTCGTAGTCCACTTCTTCGACCACGCCATTGAAATCCGCAAACGGACCTTCAACCACGCGAACAATTTCGCCCGGCTCGAACAAAGTCTTCGGCTTCGGCTTGTCAACGCCGCTTTCAACGCGGCGAAGAATGGCCTCTGCCTCGCGCTCCGTGATTGGCGCGGGCTTGTCCTTGGTGCCACCAATAAAGCCAAGTACCCGAGGCGTATTTTTCACAAGGTGCCAGGTTGCGTCGTCCATTTCCATCTGGACCAGTACGTACCCGGGATAGAACTTGCGTTCGCTCTTGCGCTTCTTGCCATCGCGCATTTCAACGACTTCTTCAGTCGGCACGAGAATCTCGCCGAACTTCTCTTCCATGCCGTTGAGTGCAACACGCTCTTTCAGAGTGCGCATTACGTGCTTCTCAAAGCCAGAATACGCATGAACCACGTACCAGCGCTTAGCCATTGCCCACTCCCGTTAACCTATGAATCCGGCGACCAGCCAACTGATCAGCGAGTCCATGCCCCACAGAACCAGCGCAAGCACGAGCACAAAGACAACCACAATCATTGTTGTCTGGATCAGCTCGGGGCGGGTCGGCCAGACGACCTTCCGCAACTCCACGCGCGCTTCCTTGAGAAGCTGGGCAAAACGGCGACCGCGACCGGTTTGAAGCGCGATCAGAACCGCTACGATGCCAAGACCTACGAGAGCCAGCACGCGATACAGCACAGACTCGGCGCTGAAATACTGATTACCCACCACGCCGGCGGCAATCAGAACAAAAACAACCAGCCACTTCGCAACATCGAAACGGCTGGCTGACTGAACGGCTTTTGACTCCATAGGAATCAGCTTATGTATCCGGATGTTAAAAAATGGCAGGCCAGGAGGGAATCGAACCCCCAACCTGCGGTTTTGGAGACCGCTGCTCTGCCAATTGAGCTACTGGCCTGCACCGAACGAACAACTCAGTGCCATACAACCTGAGTGACCAGCGGTCACTCCAGGATCTTGGAGACCACGCCGGCACCAACGGTACGACCGCCTTCACGAATCGCGAAGCGCAGGCCATCTTCCATGGCGATCGGAGCAATCAGGGTGACGCTCATCTTGACGTTGTCACCCGGCATTACCATCTCAACACCTTCCGGCAGTTCGCAAGAACCGGTCACGTCAGTGGTCCGGAAGTAGAACTGCGGGCGGTAGCCCTTGAAGAACGGGGTATGACGACCACCTTCTTCCTTGGACAGTACGTACACTTCGCACTCGAACTTGGTGTGCGGCTTGATGGTACCCGGCTTACACAGAACCTGACCACGCTCAACGTCGTCACGCTTGGTACCACGCAGCAGAACACCGACGTTCTCACCGGCACGGCCTTCGTCCAGCAGCTTGCGGAACATCTCAACGCCGGTACAGGTCGTCTTGACGGTATCCTTGATACCAACAATCTCGATTTCCTCACCAACCTTGATCACGCCCCGCTCAACACGGCCAGTGACCACGGTACCACGGCCGGAAATGGAGAAGACGTCCTCGATCGGCATCAGGAACGGCTGATCAATCGCGCGCTCCGGCTCAGGGATGTACTCGTCCAGGGCCTCGACCAGCTTCTTGACAGCGGTGGTGCCCATCTCGTTGTCGTCTTTACCTTCCAGCGCCATCAGCGCAGAGCCGGTAATGATCGGGGTGTCGTCGCCCGGGAAGTCGTACTGGCTCAGCAGATCGCGAACTTCCATCTCGACCAGCTCCAGAAGCTCCTCGTCGTCCACCATGTCGGCCTTGTTCAGGAACACGACGATGAACGGTACGCCAACCTGACGGGACAGCAGGATGTGCTCACGGGTCTGCGGCATGGGGCCGTCAGCAGCGGAGCACACCAGGATAGCGCCGTCCATCTGTGCCGCGCCGGTGATCATGTTCTTCACATAGTCGGCGTGGCCCGGGCAGTCAACGTGTGCGTAGTGACGGGTCGGGGAATCGTACTCAACGTGGGAGGTCGCGATGGTGATACCACGCGCGCGCTCTTCCGGAGCGTTGTCGATCTGGTCGAATGCACGGCTCTCGCCAGTGCCCCAGACTTCGTGACATACACGGGTCAGGGCGGCGGTCAGAGTGGTCTTACCATGGTCAACGTGACCAATGGTGCCCACGTTTACGTGCGGCTTATTACGCTCAAATTTTGCTTTAGACATTCGACCAATCTCCCTAATCAACCAGGACTGTAACGTTGACCGGATTAAAAATGGAGCTCATGGGCGGATTTGAACCGCCGACCTCACCCTTACCAAGGGTGTGCTCTACCAACTGAGCTACATGAGCGCAAAACCAAATTGGAGCGGGCAGCGGGAATCGAACCCGCGTCATCAGCTTGGAAGGCTGAGGTAATAGCCACTATACGATGCCCGCAAGCAATAAAGTGGTGGAGGGGGCAGGATTCGAACCTGCGAAGGCGATGCCGTCAGATTTACAGTCTGATCCCTTTGGCCACTCGGGAACCCCTCCCGTACAACCTCACCTCTGGTGACGCTGCTTAAAACTTAAATGGAGCTGGCGGACGGAATCGAACCCCCGACCTGCTGATTACAAGTCAGCTGCTCTACCAACTGAGCTACGCCAGCTCACGTTCGCCTCGTCAGCGAGGCCGGTATACTACGGACTTTTATCTGGCGTTGCAACACCCTCGCAAGGGTCGATTTCAACAAGTTCCAGATCGTGCCCACTATCCGCAGCAACCGCCTGAACCGTACGCTCTACGAGGTCCGGCTCAGCCTGAAAATCGAGGGCGTAGCTTATCTGATTTCTCTGGTAGTTGGCTAGTACTGCATTGAGATTCTGGCGCTTTTTTTCTTCCAGCACGGATATTGCCGCTTCCCGAGACTCAAACAACCCCAGCGATATCGCGTTCCGGTACTCGCCTTCGGTCACCAGGTACGAATCAATACCCCGGCGCTGTATATCCCGGAAGTCCTGCAGGGCCTGATCGTGGGGGCGCGGGGGCAGGATCACCCAGTACAGCGGCGGCCGCTCCCGGACCACCTTCTGCACCTCAGGCTGCCAATGCGCGAGTAACGGCACTGTTTCCGCCAGCGCCAGCGCCGCATCCGGCTGGTCAAACCACCCAAGACGCACACAGTCCATCGTCCCTTGGGCAGACGGGCGCTCGGCGGCCACCCGTAAGCTACTGACCCGGGGCAAGGGGCCGCTGGCCACCACACCCGACCGATCGGACGGGCGCCCCTGGTCGGCGAGCCACCACAACCCGGCGTTCAGGCACAGCACAAGCACCAGCAGCCAGCGGGTCATGCCTGGCTTTCCCGGTCTACGGCCGAAAGCCCATCGAGGACGATATGCGGCTGCCACTGCCCGGCGAGCCCAAGGCGAATCAGCGCTTCCGCATCACCGCCGGTGACCAGGATCCGGGTCAACCCGCTGCGCCGGGCGTCCATGGCAACCCGCTCTGCCGCAGCGGCCAGCAACCAGGCAATGCCATGATGCACACACTCGTCGGTGCTGGCACCTGGTTCAACGGAGGCCAACGGCGCCTCGGCAAACCGAACCCGCGCCGAATCCGACTGCAGGCTCCGTCGCATCATCCCAACGCCCGGCAGGATATAACCGCCAAGATGCGCGCCAGCGGGATCAACCATATCGACGGTAATCGCGCTGCCGGCATCCACCAGTACAAAACCACCCCCGCCCTGGCACCAGGCACCGTACATACCATGCCAGCGATCGGCGCCCATGCGCTCAGGAGCCGCATAGGCATTGACCAGCCCCTGTCGATGCGACTCTGACCAGTAACACCGGGGAACCACGCCAAAGCGCTGCTCCAGATACGCGGTTAGCGCTTTCCGGCGAGCTTCCGACGCCACCGTAGACATCGCAATCCTACTCACCGGTACGTTAACAGGCACGCCGTGAAGCGGATCCTCCCGTTGACTGTCGCCGCTGCCGTAGCGAGGCGCCTCACCGTCGACCTCCAGGCACCACTTGAGCCGGGTATTGCCCGCGTCGATCAGCAGCCTCATGAGGCGGCCCGGAGACTGATTTCGCCAGCGCGCACTGCAACGCGGCCCTCGTCCGTATCGAGCAGATAGTTTCCGCTGGCATCAATGCCGGCACCGATGCCGGCAAGCGCCCCATCCCTGGCCCGCAACGCCTTATCCCGGAAGATGTCCCGGCTTTGCCAGGGCTCGATGAACGGTGCAAACCCCTCGCCGGCGAATTGATCACTGCAGGCGAGGATTCGCCCGAGAATGGCCGCGGCAATCCGGTTTCGGGACCAGTGCTGCTCCGGGTACGCCAGATCCAGGCTGCGCCAGGGCTGGTCAACGCCGCCGGCGTCATTCATATGTACGTTGATGCCGATACCAACAATGACCTGGGCGATGCCCTCCTGCCATTCCCCCTGCAGCTCCACCAGGATTCCACCAAGCTTCCCTCCGGGCGCAAAGATGTCGTTCGGCCATTTCAGGCCGACCTCGGCGGCGCCCAGGGATTCAAGGGCTTCAGCCACCGCGACCCCAAGTACGAGACTGAGGCCGTCCAGCGCCGCAAACCCTCCCTGGAACGTCAATCCAAGGCTCATATACAGGTTTTCACCCTTGGGGCTCTGCCAGGTGCGACCCCGCCGCCCCCGGCCAGCGGTCTGGCAATCGGCAATGCACACGGGGATGCCTGCAGCCGTGGGCCAACGCCGAATGACTTCGGCGTTGGTGGAGTCCACCGCCTCAAGCAGGGTAAGGCTGAGCCGACGCCGCTGATCGTCGGCAAGCGCGGCCACCAGGTCCGCTTCATCGAGCAGATCCACCGGCTGCAACAGCCGGTATCCCCGCCCTCTCACCGTCTCGATCTGGCAGCCTTCGTCCATGGCTTTGCGCAACTGTTTCCAGACCGCCGTGCGACTGACGCCCAGCTGTTCGGCAAGGTGCTCCCCCGAATGGACCTGGCCATCCTGGAGCAGCGAAAGTACGGCATTGGGTTTCATGGCAATCTGGGTGTCCAGCAAGTGAATCTCGCCGGATTAAACACCAGCGGCTTGCAAATTACAAAAAGCAGGCCGTCCTCACGGTATGGGCGTGGCGGTCAGGTTCGCCTTCAGATTCATGTTCTGCAGCTTGATGCCATAAACCGCTGTCTGTGCGCCGCCCACCGGGTGCACCAGGTCGACCCGGCCGACGTTCAGCTCCCGGAATGACGATTCGGCACGAACGGCAAAGCCCAGAGGGCGGTTCAGGCGATCCTCAGGAGTCGGGTTGCTGACGTAACGGTAACCGGCCGCCGACGAGGGGTCCTGAATCTTCTCGTCGCCCCTCGCGCCGACAACCCCCAGCGCATCGGGGCCGTCCTGCTTCTTGATCACCCGGGTCTGATAGACGTCCAATGCCAGGTCCGTCCGGATGCCGTACCGATTGTCATCAACGCCATCTCCATTGGCGTCCACGCCATCGCTGGTGTAAATGTTATCGAGTACCACGGCCATGCCAGTGCCATTCACCGGCCGCCCCTGTGCGTCGCGAGTCCGATTCGTTTCCCAGGCCAGGGCATTGCGCCGGCCGGAGCCATCCGCCGGCGCCAGCAGCTGCTTGAGACGAATGGTCATCCCCTCTTCGCCGCGCATCTCCCAAACACCTCCAGTGGCCGCACAGTCCCCTGCCGTTGAACCCACCCCTCCGGCACATACATTCCCGGCTCCGCCCGGTATGAGGGTAAGCGTGCTGCCTTTCTCAAATCGCGATACCACCAGTCGCCCAAAACTCTGGCCGGACGACTTATCCCCCACCCGGACATTGCCAATGTCCATCGTGCTCCAGCTTTCACCTCCGCCCAGCACCACCCCCTCGTCGGTGACATCCAGAGTCATATCCCGGACATGGCCGTCGTATTCCACTTCGGTCAACCACAGACCTTTCTGAGGCATTTCTCCAGCCCCTTCATCGTAAGGTGCGGCGATCACAGCCGCCTTACCGTTGTGCAGCTGGATGTCTGAATTGATGGTGAGCCCCTCACCGGAAGCACCGCCGGGAGCCAGAGTCAGTTGTCCATCCAGCTCGAATTCGTAGGCCGGATAGATGCCGAGCGCCAGAAGCAACTCCGTCCCTCCCTGGAGTGGCGCATCCTCACTGCCCACTCGCAGACCGTTGATTCGGTAGCCTGCTTTCACGCCGTCAAAGCCAATGCGCAGGCCGTCGTAGAACTGGGTGCCATTGCGAACTTCGTGACGGGTCACGTTGACCGTCACGTCCCCGCGACCCCAGGATTGCAGACCGCTGAAAATGACCCGATTGCCATCCTCGGTGTAGCTGAGATCCGACAGGCTGAGGCTCCATTCCGCCGCGAGCCTGAGCCCCTGCGGGCCGGCATCCGGGTGGCCGCCACCCTGAAGGTAAAGGGCGTTGGTGTAGGACTGTCCGTTATGGCTCTGGTCGGCAAACAGAAAACTCAGGTCGATCCGACCGAAACTCCGACCACTGTCGCCGACGTCGACGGCGCCGACCGAGAACGTCCCCTCAAGGGAGTCGACGGCGAGCGCGAGTGCAGGACGGTCCTGCCAGTCCCGGGCCACATCGATGGTCAGGTTATTGATGCGGTAATCTCCGGTAATGTCCCGCAGTGCCAGAGCATGGCCATCGTCGAGGTACAGGAAATTGGCCGAGTGAATGGTGGTCTCGTGGTTGAGCGTCATGCCCTCCCCGTCCCGGCCGCCGGCCGCCAACCGGGTATGGGAGCTGAGGTCATAGTCCAGGCGGATACCGCCGTAGCTGGCCAGTGGTAGGCCGGTCGTCACATCGGTACTGCGCCCATGGTTGAGCGGGTTGCCACTGAACCGGATGGCCCCCACCGCCAGTTGCCCGGTCATGCGGGGCACGTTCAACGCCAACGCGCCATCAACCACGTCCAGAGTGACGCCCAGCGCCTCGGTGGTGAGGGTCATGTCGTCGAGGAAAATCTCGTTGCCGTTGGTGCGATAGCCCAGGCGGCCTCCGGTCATGGTGTAGGCGGTATCAAAGGTGTATCCATGGCCGGTCGCACCGCCGGGGCGCAGGGTCAGGTGGCCGTCCAGGGTGTGGTCGAAAAAGACGCCCCCCATGCCAACGCCGGGAGCGCCCGCCAGACGAACGTCCCCAAACTCAATACGCCGGTCTTCGATCAGATAGTCCAGGTTCAGCGAGGCATCGTCGCGGACATCAATATCGATACGATGATGTGCTGTCCCGCCGGGATCGCTGGCCGAACCTACCCGGACATCCCGAAGCTCCACGGCGTTTCCGTCGTCCACGTAGGATAGCCCGTCCGCGCGAAGGCCAAGGTCCATCTCCAGGGTGATGCCGCTCTGCCCCTGAATGGCTGAGAGCGTCTCGTCGTCAAGGCGCTTGAGATCCGCAACTGCCGCGGATGACGTGACGGCGGCGAGGAGGGTGATCAGTGAGAGTCGCTTTGTCATCGTGGGTCCTGCCCTTGCCTGCTCAGGGGGTACCGCTGGGGAACACCAGCAGATTGCCTTCCATGATGACCTGCCCACGCATATCCACCGTGAAGATATCCGTCTGCTGAAACCCCGGATCGGTCGGCGTGGGCAGGTTACTGAACCCCATCTTGAAGCGGACGTCGTTGAAACGGACGGTATTGGGGAGGCCCAGCTCCAGCACGTCACCGCTGAACAGTGCACCGTCGCCGCCAAAGCCCGAGTCGATATACCGCGTCCGGAGAGTCAGTCCCTCGAACGAGAAATTGCCCCGGATATCGTCGAGCACCACCCAACCGCCGTTCTCTTTCAGCCGCCAAGCAAGACGGGCACCGCATTTTTTGGTGGCATCGTCACAGGCACCGAAGTAGTCGTTTTCGATGGGACCGCCCATTTCGTTGATACTGATGTCCCCGGACAGGTAAATGCCACCCTGGCCGGAAACGCTCGCCAGATCCTCATCGCCCAGACGGGTCATGTCGGCCCGCGCCACCGACGCAAACGACAGGAGGGTCAGCGTTGCGGCAACCACAACCGTGCGCAATACCGTCATGGTGCAAGATCCTTGGTCTGGATGTGGAGCTGCTGAATCAGCATTCCCTCAATCCGCGCCGACCCGAAGTCCTTGTCGCCGACGCTGAAATTTCCGATCGCCAGTCGGCCCCGGAACTCAGGATTGGTGTAATAGGCGTTGTATCGGTCCCAGGCCTGGGGGTTGCTGCTGCTTCGCAGCCCATCTGCGCCGATCTCGCCGGGCCGGGGGGCCGGCAACGCGGCGATGTCGACCTCAAAATTGCCAGAACCGTTTACGTCGAAGTACAGGGGTTGCAGCCGGTTCCCCAACGCGAGCTCCAGGGCAAAATTTTTCATCAGGATGCGCGAGCCGCAGCTGGATCCGTCCTGGGCGCAGGCATTAATGGAGACTTCCGGAGAGTAAAAGTTGAGGCGGAACTCTCCCACCATCTGATGCCGATCATCGTCACCCCAGAGGCGCAAATAGCTGCCATCCACCACCGCGCTTTTCGCATGAATGTTGATGTTGGCCGAGCGGTCGTCACCCACGGCCACGTTCATCTGCAGCCCGATGTCCGCGCGCTCTCCGATGTAGGACTCCGATGCGGGCCGGCTTGAACAGGTCCCACTGCCCGGGGCGGCAGACGCACCAAAGCAGTCAAAGCCGTCCGCGGGAGCCACCTGGGTTGGCGCAGCCAGCTGCAGAACGGCTATATCGGAAATGCCCAGCGTATTGCCGTCTACGACGTCAATTTCCCATGGGTTGATCAGGCGGCCCAGGTTCACGGGCTTCAGCAGTTGACCGTAATTGCTGCCGGACCCCGAGATGTACAGGTGGTTGACCGTGATGTCCACGTCACGACCGTCGCTGCTTTTGAGCCCGGATATCCGGAAAATGCGGGCCTGATTGCCATCGGCATCCGGCTGATCCGTGCCATGGGAAAAAATGAAGTTTTCCAGAACCAAACCGATGCCAGCGCCGTCGATCCGGGACATTTCTCCTTCAGATAGCCCTCGCAGCTCAGCCTGGGCAGGCAGACTGACGATTAACAACAACACCGCAACGTAGCGGAGGCTCCCTAGGGCATAGCGGCGAACGAAACGTGTCATACCAACGCTTCCTAGAAAAGGCCTTTGCCACGATCGATGTATTCGGTGCGATAGCGCTGTGTGCCGATCAACGCCTCCTGGAGATTCACTTCCGTTGCCCCATTCGGGATATTAAAGAAGGCACCGGCGGTTGCCCTCACCACATCTTCAGGGGTCATGTCAGTCTTACTGACGTCCTTGAGCCAGTCCAAATCCCTGGTCTGAAACGAAATGAAAGCGCCGTCAGCGGGACCGGTAATGGCGCGAACGCCGTTTTGTTCACCCAGCTGTCCCACGGGGAAGCTGTTGTAGATGTCCAAGTCAAAGCAGGAATCGATCCCCAACACCAGGCAGTCTTTGGCATACACGTAGATATCGCCGGAGGGACAGCTGAAAAATGAACAGCCGGGCACTTCGATCTCTGAACTTGACCCCCAGCCAATCAGATTTTTGACCGACCAGCGGGTAAACCCGCCCGCATCCCTGAGCACAAACTTCTCGCCGTCGGGCACTCCGATATACTCCGCCCGAACCGGGTCGAGGGAGCCAATGTTCGGATCACCGTCAGCGCCGTATACCAGCCGCGCCTTTGTTTCCAGCGGACTGTTACCTTCGAGCAAAGGCGTAAGCAGAACGATCAACTGATCAAAGATATTGCCGGATGAGCTTGCACTGGAGAGCCCCTCCCCATGGTCAATGATGTTGACATTGACGTTGCCGGTTAAGGTCTCAATGTTGCCGGACAACACCCCCATTGACTTACCGAAGCCGAGACGGACCCCGACCATTTCCTGGGTGGCCTGGTCGTAGGCGAACTCGAAAAACGGACTATCGATGTGGAAGGGCACGATCTCACCCTCGGCATAGGCGCTGCCATCTGGCTTGAACGTGCGGGGAGCCTTGGGGTTGGCGTCGTAGTAAGCCTGGTTGTTGATATAACCCAGCGCAAAGTTGCGGATCAGCACATCCGAGGTGCCGACTTTCTCTCCGTGCCGTTCGTACCGGCCGAGCTCAAGCACGTCAGCCTCGGTCTGAATATCAATATCCATACCGAGATTGACCCTGGTGTAGGCAATGTTGTCTTCCGGCGCAGGATGATACTGGCGGTCGACAGAAATAAAGGCCTGACCGGTCACTTCTGACATCTGCGTGTCAGTGATCGGACGGAGCTCGGCATAGGACGACGAAGCGGCCAACGCCAGGCATAGCAGTAATGCGGTTTTTGTACCCATAGTCACGCCTCAACAAACCGCTGTCCCTGTGGTCGCGGTGATGGCAGATAGACTGATGAGCGTCTCTGAGTTGCCGGGTTGGATACGCCGGTCTGGTTATGTAACCAAGGTTACTCAGGTTTACGAAATGTAACTGTGCGGGGCGTCATGAATTGGGGGTTTAGACAAATCGCAGACAATAAAAAACCCCAGCATCGCGAGATGCTGGGGTTTGGGTATTAAGAGCCTGACGATGACCTACTCTCGCATGGGCAGAA
>NZ_JBBBNZ010000007.1:0-75484 GCF_037080155.1 Marinobacter sp. C2H3
GCCCATGCGAGAGTAGGTCATCGTCAGGCTCTTAATACCCAAACCCCAGCATCTCGCGATGCTGGGGTTTTTTATTGGCAGAAAAAAGCAATCGAATTAGCAGGTTACGGCAACCAGATTTCGAAAATCCCGCCACCCAGGCTGCCACCGTTACGCAGTCGAATGGCGCCCGTCCGTTGGCCCTCAGTGTGTAGCTTCGCCACGGACGATGCGAAAAACAGCCCCAAGCTAGTACTCCCGCTCTTGAAGTCCAGCGCCTTGAAGTCGGGCGTACCGCTATACTGCATACTCTCAGGATAGCCCTGCCCGTCATCTTCCACGCCAATCACCAGGAAATCCTCGTCCTGCCTCGCGGTCAGCCGAATGCGCGAGCGGGTGTACCGGATGGCGTTGTTGATGGTGTTGTTGAGCACGCCGGTCAGCAGATCCGCGTCGAAAAATCCATTGATCTCCTCGGCGTCAATCTCATGTTCGATGGATAACCCATCAAGCAGCGGGGTGTGGCGGGCAAGGTGTTCACCGAGAAAGTCGGGTACATAGTGCTCCTCCATGTGCGCCGACAGGTTGTTCTCCCCCAGCCGATAGATGCCCAGCAATTGCACCAGATCGTTATGCATGCGCTCGGCTTCGTACTGGAGCGTATTGAAACTCCGCGAGCCGGCCAGCGACGGTTCATTCTGGTTTCTCAGCTCGTCGATGGAGTTCAGGAGCATGCCCAGAGAGTTCTTCATATCGTGAACGGCGGACGCCAGAACCATGGAAAAATCGATGTTGCGATCGGTCATGACAGGAGGCCTTCGAGTTTCTGTTGCAGTGCCCGGTAGCGCCGATACTGCCGGTGTTGCTCGGGCAGGGTTCCAAGCCGGTCCAGACAGGTCTGGCAGCGTTTCAGCACGGCCGCGTCGCGGCCGCCTGACAGGTATTGTTTGATCAGCACTTGCACCAGGTTCAGGTTCAGGGCCGCATGGTCAGGCACCACTCCGAGCGCTTCCTGAAATGCCTCTGCGGCCGCCTTCAGGTCGCCACTTTCAAACGCCTGAATGCCGTCCCGGTTGAGTGCCCGGGCCTTGAGCTTCTGGCGGAAACCTACCGGTTCATCCAGAAGGCTTTCAATCTGCTGCAGCACGTCTGGATCGTCAGAAAAACGCTGGGCCAGTCCTTTCAGTAGCGTCTTGGCGTCGTCTTCCTGGCCGAGTCGAAACAGCGTTCGGGCAAAGTCGATCCCCATATCCGCCGGCAACTGATCGTCTTCCGGCAGCGATTCCCGAACCTGCGCCAACAGGCGTGAGGCCTCGGCCTGTCGACCCTGACCGGCGTGTACCCGGCACTGGATGATCGCGCTGCGTACGGACAGGTGGTCGTCTTCAAACCGTTTTTCCATGCGCCCCAGTACTGCCAGTGCCTCCGCCGCCTGCTGGCCGGCCTCCTCGGAGGTGTCGCCGTCGCTCAGGTCCGACAGGCTCTGGGCCAGGGCCAGGTAGTGGGCACTGCTGTCGTGAATGGAGTGGGTGCCCAGGGAAACGGTCTGGCGCCAGGCGCTGGTGGCCGTTTCCACGTCCTGGTTAATGCCGGCCAGTTCGGCCAACTGTCGGTGACGGAGCAGGGCATTCGGGGAGCGCTCGGCGGCGTCCTCCAGAACCTTCTGGGCGCGGACCGGGCGCCCCTGCTTTTCCAGGCCTTCGGCCAGCAGGTCGTAGCCTTCCATGTAATCAGGGTGTTTGGCGATCAGCGCCCGAAGCTGCTCCACCGCTTCGTCGTGGCTGCCGTTAGCGAGCAGTACGCGGCACAGGCCCAGACGCGCCCAGGAGAGTTCCCGCTGGGCGAGCACGTCTTCATAGATCTTGCGGGCATGGGCCAGGTCGCCCAGGCGGTAATACAGGTCCCCCAGGGTTTTCATCAGCCAGGTTTTGTAGCGTGGCTGCCGCGGCAGGGCCTGCAGGCACTGGGAGATGGCCTCGGGGTAGTTTTCCCGATCAATTTCCCGGTTGATCGGGAGCAGTGCGTTGCGCTGGTCGATCAGAGCACCCAGGCGCTTCTCCAGCATGGCCCGGTTAATGGGCTTGGTCAGGTAGCCGTCCGGCTGGTATTCCCGGGCGCCCATGACCATCTCCTTGGACGTTTCTGCGGTCACCATCAGGAACAGGGACGATCGTCGTAGCAGCTTCTTGTGGCGAAGCTCTTCCAGCACGTGCTGACCGTTTCTGCCGCCGCCCAGATTATAATCGCAGAGCACCACGTCGACCGGGTTGTAGGTGCAGTACTGGATGGCCTGGTTGGCCTGGCCGACCAGCTCAATCCGGTTGGCGCCGCAACTCCGGAGCATCTGTCGCATGGACAGGCGGAAATTCTCGAAATCGTCGAGCACCAGAAAATTCAGCTTGGCGAACGCCGCAATAGCGCTGGTCGGCGAAGGTGAAAGTGCGTCCGTCATCAGCGTGTCTGCTTCAGTAGTTTGTTGACGAGCGCCCGAAGTGCCGCCGGCTTCACCGGCTTATAAAGCACATGATATCCACGTTTCATGGCGTCGTCCCTGACTTCCGGCGCCATATATCCAGTAATCAGTATACCGGGTATTTTCGGATCTATGTGCGATCGCAGGCTGTCCATCGCGTCCAGGCCGTTGCGGTTATCGTCCAGCTGGTAGTCCGCCAGCATGATATCCGGCCGGCTTCCCTCCAGCTTGTCCAGGGCGTCTTCCAGGCTCTCCGCGGCGGTCACGTTGCATTTCCAGTTGCCGAGCAGGGCGGTCATTCCCTGCAGGATGGCCGGGTCGTTGTCGATGCATAACACGTGCAGTCCTCCCAGGCTCGATAGCCGGCGGGATTGCCCGCCAGGACGGACCGCCGGTTGCGGGACCGGCTCGGCCGGCGCGACCGGTACCGTGATGCCGAACACGCTGCCATGGCCCTGGGTGGAGCGGACCGTCACCGGGTGGTTGAGCATTCCGCTGATCCGGTCAACGATGGCCAGACCCAAGCCGAGGCCCTTCTTGTCCCGGCCCTGTTGGAAGCGCCGGAACTCCTCGAAGATGTGGTTGAGCTGATCGTCTGGGATACCTGGCCCGGTGTCCCAGACCTCAATGCGGATATACCCTTTCAGACGCCGGCAGCCCAGCAGGATGCGGCCTTTTGGGGTATAGCGTATGGCGTTGGATAGGAAATTCTGCACGACACGGCGCAGCAGCTTGGCGTCGGAGCGCACCCAGACGGTGCTTGGTACCACCCGCAGGGAGAGGTTCTGCTCGTTGGCGATGGCGGTAAAGTCGGTGGCCAGGTGGCTCAGCAGATCGTCCACCGGGAAGACGCCGATGTCCGGTTCCAGGGCGCCCGCGTCCAGCTTGGAGATGTCCAGCAGGGTGCTGATAATCTCTTCGGCAGCGCCCAGGGAGCTGTCGATGTGGTCCACCAGATTCTTCATCTCGCCGTCTTCGGTCTTGCCAGCCAGGGCGGAGGTAAACAGGCGGGCCGCGTTCAGAGGTTGCAGCAGGTCGTGGCTCGCCGACGCCAGGAAGCGGGTTTTACTTTGGTTGGCCTGTTCGGCCACGGACTTGGCCTTGAGCATCTGCTCGTTGATCACCTGAAGTTCCTGGGTACGCTCCTTGACCCGTTGTTCCAGATAGATGTTGGTTTCCTTCAGCGCCTGCTCGGTGCGGCGCATGGCGGTGATGTCCTGGAAGGTAGTGACATAACCGCCCCCTGGAATCGGGCTGCCGTCAATCCGGACCACCGTGCCGTCCGGGCGTTGGCGCTCGTAGGACATGGGCGTACCCTGGCGCATGCTGTTGCAGCGGTCCTCGACGATTTCATCGATACGCCGCGCCGACAGGTTGGCGTTGGTCAGGTTGTAGCGCATCAGGTCTTCGATGGGGCGGCCCACCCGCACAAAGCCCTTGGGGTAGTTGAACAGCTCCAGGTAGCGGTGGTTCCACACCACCAGCTGCTGCTGGTGATTCACCACCGACACGCCCAGGCTGATGTTCTCGATGGCGGACTGCAGCAGTTCCCGGCTGAACGTCATGGCCTGGGAGGCTTCGTCGACGATGCTCACCACATCCTCGATCTGCATGTCCCGGCCGGTGAGGGTGGATTCCAGCACCACCCGGGCCGTAGAAGCACCAATCACCGACGCCAGTTGGCGCTCGATGTACTTCATTAAATGGGTGGAGGCCGGGCGCTGCGGGTGCAGACGCAGCGCGTTACGCCGTTCATAGTTCCGGAACACGGTCTCCGAGCGTTCCTCACCCATGAACCGGTCGGTCAGCGCCTGCAGGTCCGAGGTCAGGACCTCGCCCTGCCAGGTCTGGTGGTGGGGCGTTTCCGCCCGGGGCTGCGGATCGTGGAAGAACGAGGCAATCTGGATTTTTTCCCGCACACGCTGCCGGGTGACGAGTGACAGCGCAATATAGGTGAGGGTGTTGATGCCCAGGCTCCACAGAATGCCGTGGCTGACCTGATCAAGGTCTGAGCCGAACAGGGCGGTCGGGCGGGTCCAGGAGAGGCCCCAGAGGCCCTGTTCCACCAGGTTGTCCGGGAGCCAGCCGGTGCTCACCAGAGCCGGCAGCAGCAGCGTGTAGCACCACATCAGGAAGCCGAGGGCCAGGCCCCAGGCAGCGCCGGTAAAGTTGCCCTGACGCCAGAGGATACCGCCCACCAGGGCGGGGCCGAACTGGGCGGCGGCGGCGAACGATAGCAGGCCGAATGCGGTCAGGCTGTATTCTGCTCCCGCCATCCGATAGAACCCATAGGCGGTGAGCAGGATCACGAAAATGGCCACCCGCCGGATGCTCAGCAGCAGATGGCTGAGGTCGGCCCGGCGGTTCATGCCCGGCCGGAAAAATTTCAGCAGCGCCGGCATGATGATCTCGTTGCTCACCATGGTAGCAATCGCCACCGAGCAGACGATGACCATGGCCGCGGCCGCCGAACCACCCCCCAAGAACGCCAGGATTGCCAGCCATTCCTTGCCGGCGGATATGGGCAGTTGGAGAATCAGAATGTCTGGATTGCCCAGCATGGATTCCGGATGCAGCAGTCCGCCGGCGGCGATGGGCAGCACAAACGCGCTGGCGACCACCAGGTAGATCGGCATGGCCCAGCGTGCAACCTCGAAATCCCGGTGATCGGTGTTTTCCACCACCATCACGTGGAACTGGCGGGGCAGGCAGACAATCGCCAGCATGGCGACCAGGGTCTGGGTAATGAACGCCGGCGCCTCGAGTCGCTCGGTGGTCAGAACGTCCATCAGGTTGGCTTCGCGGATCTTCCCGAAGAGGTCACCAAATCCGTTGAACATTCCGTAACTGACAAACAGCCCGACGGCGACAAAGGCCACGAGCTTGATCAGGGATTCGAACGCCACCGCCTGAATCATGCCCCGGTGATGCTCCGTGGACTCGAGATGGCGGGTACCAAACAGCACCGTGAATACGGCCAGGGCGAGGGTGATGTACCAGGCAGAATCGTTCCAGAGCGTCGAGCTGAGCTGATGGTAGCCGGA
Organism: Marinobacter sp. C2H3; assembly: GCF_037080155.1. Classification (NCBI taxonomy): domain Bacteria; kingdom Pseudomonadati; phylum Pseudomonadota; class Gammaproteobacteria; order Pseudomonadales; family Marinobacteraceae; genus Marinobacter; species Marinobacter sp. C2H3. The sequence goes on from NZ_JBBBNZ010000007.1 coordinate 5,497, forward strand.
GCCGGTATCACTCAGTACGTTAAAGCCCATGGATATGGCCTTCAGCTGAAGGGCGATGTAAGGCACGCTGCCGATCAGGGCGAAGGTGGCAATCATCGCCGCCAGCACCTGTGACTTGCCGTAGCGGGAGGCGATGAAGTCGGCGATGGAGGTGCTGTTGTTGCGTTTGGAGATGTAGATGATCCGTCGCAACAGCGGCGCGCCGAACACGAACACGAGCAATGGGCCGAGATAGATGGGCAGGAAGCCCAGGCCCTCCTGGGTGGCTCGGCCCACCGCACCGTAGAACGTCCAGGAGGTGAAGTAGACCGCCAGCGACAGGGCGTAGATGTGCGTGCGCGCCAGCCGGCGCCGGTAAAGCCCGGGGTGCTTGTCGCCGGCCCAGGCGATCACGAACAGGACCGAAATGTAGGTAATCGAGATGAGTACCAGCAGCCAGGCGCTGATCATGCCGTTGTGTCCTCTACACGCGTTGTGGGCCGGCGGCGATCAGCGGCCGCAGACCGTTTTCAGCAACCGGTCGCCGGGTGCCAGCACTTTCAGATTATCCACGCGGGGGCGGCCGTCGTCGCCCAGCGGTACCAGTTCGCGGCTATCGCAGTTCAACAGGTGCACCCGGTGAGACACCGCGTCCGTCACTTTCTGATTAAACCGGTACAGGGTGAACCGGACGATGTCCGGGTTGTCGGTATCCCGGGCGATGCTCTTGGTATCGACGGTGGTGAACGCCGTCACGTACGGTACCACGAAGGTCCAGGGTCGCCAGAGAATGCCTTCTTGCTCCGTATCGACGATGACCGCTTCCGGCGGCAACCGCTGCTCTTTGAGCGAAAACCAGGTGTACTCCCCGTAAATCAGGTACGCCAGCATGCCGGCTCCGGCGAACACCGGAATCAGCCAGCGCGGGGCGCGTTGTCGGGTGACGGCACGAATACTGAGGGCAATGCCGGCCGCCCCAAGGCCACAGACGACCGTGGCGATCAAATTCCAGAACATGTTTCAGTTTCCTCAAAAAAAACGGGCTCCCTCTGAGAGGAAGCCCGTCCGGTATCAACCGGACTGTCCAGAGACTGGCTCAGCCCGGCTCGATGCTCAGTGGTCGGTCGCTTGTCCGGCACCGCGCGGGTAACGGACGCTTTCAACCAGCTCCTGAATCTCAACGGGCGGTTCTTCGGTGGCGTTGGACACCACGAAGGCTACCGCAAAGTTGATGATTGCACCAATGGCACCGATGGACAGCGGGGAGATACCCAGTACCCAGTTTGCCGCGTTATCCGGCAGGTTGTTGGTATCCGGAATGAAGAACCAGCCCTTGTACACGAAGATGTATACCAGGGTGAACGCCAGACCGGTCAGCATACCGGCAACGGCGCCCTTGTTGTTCACCCGCTTGGAGAAGATACCCATCATCAGCACCGGGAACAGCGAGGCTGCCGCGATACCGAAGGCCAGGGCCACCACCTGCGCGGCGAAGCCCGGTGGGTTCGCCCCCAGATAGGTAGCCACGGCAATCGCCACTGCCATGGCAATCCGGGCGGCCATCAGCTCGCCTTTCTCGGAGATGTCCGGGTTGATCGAGCCCTTGATCAGGTCGTGGCTGACCGCCGAGGAGATGGCCAGCAGCAGACCGGCGGCGGTTGACAGCGCGGCGGCAAGGCCACCAGCGGCAATCAGGCCGACCACCCAACCCGGCAGGTTGGCAATTTCCGGGTTGGCCAGAACCAGGATGTCGCCGTTTACGGTCATCTCGTTGCCGTTCCAGCCACGGGCCTGGGCCTGGTCTTTGAACGCGGGCGAGTCGTTGTAGAACTGGATACGACCGTCGTTGTTCTTGTCCTCATACTTGATGAGGCCGGTCACTTCCCAGTTCTTGATCCAGTCCGGACGCTCGTCGTACTGGATCGGCGCGGCCTGGGTACCCTGCGGGTAGATGGTGTTCAGCAGGTTCAGACGCGCCATGGAGGCAACGGCCGGTGCGGTCAGGTACAGCAGGGCGATGAACACCAGGGCCCAGCCGGCGGACCAGCGGGCGTCAGCCACTTTCGGCACGGTGAAGAAGCGGATGATGACGTGGGGCAGGCCGGCAGTACCGATCATCAGTGTCAGGGTGAACAGCACCATGTTCAGCTTGTTGTCCACGTCGGCGGTGTAGGAGTTGAAGCCCAGATCCGTCACCACTTCGTTCAGCTTCTGCAGCAGGGGCATACCGGACTCGGTATGCGTGCCGAACAGGCCCAGCGGGGGCAGGGCGTTGCCGGTCAGTTGCAGGGAGATGAACACCGCGGGGATGGTGTAGGCAATGATCAGCACGATGTACTGGGCCACCTGGGTGTAAGTGATGCCCTTCATGCCGCCGAGTACCGCGTACACGAAGACCACAACGGCAGCAATCAGCAGGCCGGTGGTTGAATCGACTTCCAGGAAGCGGGAGAAGGCCACGCCGGCACCGGCCATCTGGCCGATAACGTAGGTGACGGACGCCACGATCAGACAGATAACCGCCACCAGACGGGCGTTCTTGCTGTAGAACCGGTCACCGATGAACTCGGGTACCGTGAACTTGCCGAACTTCCGCAGGTACGGCGCCAGCAGCATAGCCAGCAGCACGTAACCACCGGTCCAGCCCATCAGGAAGGCGGAGTTGGCGTAACCGCCGGCGGCCAGCAGGCCCGCCATGGAGATGAACGACGCCGCAGACATCCAGTCGGCACCGATAGCCATGCCGTTGGTGATCGGGTGAACCCCGCCGCCAGCGACGTAGAAATCCTTCGTGCTTCCGGCTTTGGCCCAGATCGCAATCAGGATATACAGGAGGAAAGAGCCCCCGACGAAAATAATGTTGATGGCAAATTGGCTCATGGGTTCTTACTCCTCTTGCACGCCGAACTGTTCGTCGATCTTGTTCATGCGCCAGGCATAGAAAAAGATGAGAACAATGAAGGTAAGAATGGAGCCCTGCTCGGCGAACCAGAAGCCGAGGTCGGTACCACCAATGTGAATGCCTGCCAGCATCGGGCGCAGCAGAATGGCGAAGCCGTAGGAGACGAGAGCCCAGATGACCAGGCTTCCGAAGATGAGGCGGAGGTTCGCCTTCCAGTATTTTTCAGGATCATAGCTTTGACCTGACATCGCATCACTCCTTGGTTGTTGTTGTAGAAATTGGATGGGTTTTCAATGAGAGCGCTGACAAAGAGAATTTATTATTCATATAGGTATTTCTCCGACTGTTGTCACATCCGACTTTACCCGTCAAGCCAGTTATAGATATTGGCAAAAGGTCTAATTCTCAGTGGTTTGGGGCCATTTTGCGCCGGCGCTCACATCCGCTTCATGTTTTTGAGCTGGCGCTGGTAACGGAGCTTGTCGTGGAGGGCTTTCAGAGTGTTTACGCCGGTCTTGTGGGCTTTGTTGAGGGCGGCGAGGGTCAGCTCGGCGGTCACCAGGGCGTCGGCGGCGGCGTTGTGCCTTGCGCTGATGTCCAGGCCAAAGTGATCGGCCCAGTGATCGAGGCCGTGGCCACCCGGGCTGGCGTCCGGAAAGAAGGCGGGTAATAGCTCGGCCACGTCCAGCCACGTGTGGCTTCGGGTGTAGCCCAGCTGTTGCTTGAGGGTTTTCTCCAGGAACTTTTTGTCGAACGCGGCGTGGTAAGCCAGAATCGGGTCGCCGTTCATCCAGTCCAGAAGCCGCAGCAGCGCGTCCTCGGTTTCGTGGCCGTGAGTCAGGGCTTCCGGGCCGATACCGTGAATCAGCACCGTCTCCCGGATGTCCAGTTCCGGCCGGCGAAGCACCAGGTCAAACTGGTCATCCAGGTGGATCTGCTCGCCCTGGATGGCTACGGCACCAATGGCGATCACTTCATCCCGCCCGGCATTCAGGCCAGTAGTCTCGAGATCCAGCACAACCAACCGCGCATTGCTGAGCGGTCGGTCATCCGCCAGCTTCGGGGTGGGCGCGTGTTGCCAGTCGATGGCCTGTCCGGCCCGTCGGCGCTCCAGCCACTCACGAATTACATCAAGCATCGTCACAGGGCATCAGAGTTGGTAGGTGAGTTCGAGTTTCTGCTGCAGGCGCTGGGCCTGCCGGAACGATTCCCGGAGAATCCGGCGGTCAAGGGGGTTCAGGTCGTCGGGGTGGATCAAATTCGTCAACGGTTCCTCCCGCGCCAGCATCTCCTGGTGAGCACGCATCCGGATCGCCTGGATCAGGCTGTAGCCTTCTTTCCAGGCGTTGGCGTCCTTGGCGTCGAACACGCCCTTGCGGGCCAGGTCGTCCATGCGTTCGAGGGTATTGGCCGCTGCCACGCCGTTGGCGAGGGCAAACACCCGGACCGCTTCCACGAACGGAGCCAGGCCCTGACGCTTCAGGTCCAGGGCCTGGCGGTCGCCGTCCGTGACGTAACGGAACGTCCGGAACAGGGTCAGCGGCGGCCGCCGCTGCAACGCGTTGCCCGCCAGCATTTTCTGGAAGAGGGCGTTCTTGCGGATGCGAACCAGCACCCGATCCAGCAAGTGGTCCAGAGGCTCAGTGGGGCCGAACACCGCACGCATGTCCAGGAAAATCGAGGAATACACCAGATTCTGGGGCGTTGAGGCATCGATAAAGCGCACGAACCAGTCGTCCCACTCCGCGCCGCTCAGGCACAGCTTGGGATTGCTCGCCATGATGTTGCCCTTGCACAGGGTGAAGCCGCACTCCGCCAGGTCGTCGTTCACCTTACGGGCAAACGGCAGCAGGCGCTCACGGACACCGTCCTCGGTCATGCCCTCGGGCACCTGGAACAGCATGCCGTTGTCCTGGTCGGTCAGCAGCGTCTGCTCCTGACGGCCCTCGCTGCCGAAGGTCAACCAGGTAAACGTAATGCCGGGGTCGTTGGCCTTGAGGTTCAGCTCCAGTACCCGCCGCACCGTGACGTCGTTCAGAGTGGTGATGATCTTGACCACCTGCCCGGAATCGGCCCCGTGGGCCAGCATGGTGTCGACCAGCCGGGACACGTCCGCCCGCAGGCTGACCAGGGTTTTCAGGTGCGGCGCGGTACCGATGGTCCGGGCCAGATTGACCAGGTCAACCCGCTGGAGAGAGAACAGGTCCCGCTCCGAGACCACGCCGATCAGCCGATCGTCCCCGTCCACCACGCAGAGATGGGCGAAGTGGCGTTCCGCCATGATCATCGCGGCCTCAAAGGCGTCGGCCTCCGCCGGTAGCCGGCAGGGTTCCCGCGTCATCACCTGGCGAATGGGCGCATCCAGAGGTGCCGTACCCTCTGCGACCAGGGTGCGCAGGTCGCGGAGCGTAAAAATGCCGATGGGGTGCCGGTGATCGTCGGTCACGACGATGCTGCCCACGCTGTTCTCGTGCATTCGGGCAACGGCCTTGTTCACCGGTAGGTCCGGTGAACAGACGATCGGGTTGCGCAAGGCATAACGGGCCAGGGGCGTATCCAGGGAATGGCTCGGCCCGATGGACGCCATGGCTCGGGACTGGATTCGCCGGTTGACCTGGTCGAGCAGGCTGCTGACGCCGCGCACGCAGAAATCCCGGAAGGGCTCGCTTTCGGCGAACAGGGTAATAAACGCATCCTGTTCAATGGTCAGGCAGAAGGTATCACCCTGGGCGCGATGCAGGGTGCGGGTTGGGCGTTCGCCGATCAGCGCCGCCAGCGGAAAGCACTCCCCCTGGCTGATCTCAAACGTGGTTTTGGTGCGGCCTTCCTGTTCGCTGTAACGCTCGCCACGAATCCGTCCCTGTTTGACGACGTAGAATCGGTCAATCACGCCATCGTCCGGGGCCAGAACCACGTCACCGTCAGCAAAAAAGCGCAGTGACGCGTGTTCGGCGAAGTGGGCCAGATGGGCATCGTCCATACCCGAGAACGGCGCGTGTTCCCGCAGAAAGCCCATGATGGCGCGAATGTTCTGGGGGCGTTGGCTGTCCGGTTGAACGGTCATGTCGGGTTCCTTGCGATCCTTTGGCCCTGACCGGAGTGTAGGACAGGTCGGGCCGGCCGTCGCTGGGATTTTGGTCTCATGGCGCCGCCGCCGTCCAGCTTTCTTTATGGCGCCTGCCGCCGGTGGTAAAGTGCGGGCATTCGGATAACCGGAATCCATCACCCATGACAACGAAAGACGAGCGACTGGCGTTTCTCGAAGAGATGAAGGACGTCCGGCGCATTCGCAGAGGCAACCGGGCGGAGGTGGAACGCCCCCGCGAGCTGACACCGGGGCACCTCGAACGGCAACGGTCGGCCGTGGCCAAGCCCCTTCGGGACACCAACCCGCTGACCGCTGACATGGTGGAACCTCTGACCGCTCACGACGTATTGTGCTGGCAGCGGCCGGGCGTGCAGCACGGCGTGTTCCGCAAACTCCGGCTGGGCCAGTATCCGATTGAGGCCCGGCTGGATCTGCATCGGATGACCGTGGAGCAGGCTCGACGTGAGGTATTTGGCTTCGTCGGCGATTGCGTGCGCTACGGGCTGCGTTCGGTCATCATCCTGCATGGCAAGGGTGAGCGGAATCCCGATGGCATTGCCCAGTTGAAAAGCTACCTGGCCAAGTGGCTGCCAGAGCTGGCTGACGTGCTGGCCTTTCATTCGGCCCAGAAGCATCATGGCGGCACCGGCGCGGTGTACGTGATGATTCGCAAGGGCGACCAGGACAAACAACGGAACCGTGACCTTCACGGCAGGAGATAGGTAATGATCAAGAAAGTTGTCATGTTGACCGCCATTGTGGCGGTACTCGCCGGTTGCCAGAACCGGGTAATCTGGGACGATCACGGAAAAATCGAGGAAGCCGGTAAAGACCGGACGGTCTGGAACACCAACGGCAAGATGGACTCCGGAGAACGCAAGATCTGGGTCAACAAAGACGGCAAAGAGATCATCAAATAAGGCATCCCGGCAGGAGCACCATCCACCGTGTTTGACGTACTCCAGTATGCCCAGGCTGCGGATGAGATTATCCGGGCCGGTCGGTTTCTGTACCAGAAGGGCTGGTCACCGGCCACCAGCAGCAATTATTCGGCGAGGCTGGATGACCGCCATATCGCCATTACGGTGTCGGGTCGCCATAAGGGCGAGTTGGGTGCCGGCGATGTGATGGTGGTGGATCTGGCGGGCCAGCCGATCCAGAGCGATGCCCGGTCATCGGCGGAAACCCGCCTGCACACGGTGTTGTATGAGCAGTTCCCGGCCGTTGGTGCGGTCCTTCACACGCACTCTGTTGGCGCAACGGTGCTGAGCCGGTTGATCCCCCCGGGGGAACCGCTGGTGTTCGAGGGCTACGAGCTGCAAAAAGCGTTTGCCGGTGTCACCACCCACGAAGGGCAGGTGACGGTCCCGGTCTTCAATAACACCCAGGACATCGACGCCCTGGCAGAGCAAACCCGGGCATGGTTCCGGGAGCACTCGGACCAGCCGGGCTACCTGATTCGCGGCCACGGGTTGTATACCTGGGGGCGCACCATGGCGGAGTGCCTCCGCCACGTTGAAGCGTTTGAATTCCTGTTTGACTGCGAGCTTGAGACCAGGAGGCTCCGCCCATGACCACTCTCAGCATTTTTGATCCGTCCCGGCCCGATCAGGCCCACACCGTCACCACCGATCCGGCCCGTATTGCCGCGTTGCTGGACGGGCAGGGCATCCGCTTCGAGCAGTGGCCCACCCGGAACCTGCCGGAGAATGCGGGTCAGGAGGACATTCTGGAGGCCTACGCAGAGGAGGTGGCGCGCCTGAAAGCCGAGCGAGGTTTCCAGACCGCCGATGTCATCAGCCTGACGCCGGACCACCCCCAAAAGGACGTCCTGCGCCAGAAATTTCTCGACGAACACGTGCACAGCGAAGACGAAGTGCGCTTCTTCGTGCGGGGTCAGGGGCTGTTTTACCTCCATCTGAACGGGCAGGTATACGCGCTGCTGTGTCAGAAGAACGACCTGATCAGCGTCCCGGACGGCACCCGTCACTGGTTTGATATGGGGCCCGAGCCGGCATTCACCTGCATCCGGTTGTTCACCAATCCCGAGGGATGGGTGGCCAACTTCACGGGCGAGGATATCGCCGCCCGGTTGCCGCGCTATGAAGCCCTGGCGGAGGCCCGTGCATGATCCGGGTCATTCTGACCGATATTGAAGGCACCACCAGTTCGATTTCATTCGTGCATGAGGTGCTGTTTCCCTACGCCCGTGACCATTTGCCGGCGTTTGTCCGCGCCCACGGTAAGGAGGCGGCGGTGGCCGAGCAGCTGGATGCCGTGGCCCGGGAAAGCGGTGTCGACCGCAAGGATCTGGACGGTCTCATCGAGGTATTGCTGTTGTGGATCGCCGAGGATCGCAAAGCCACGCCCCTCAAGGCTCTGCAGGGCATGGTCTGGGAGGAGGGCTACACCCGGGGCGAATTGAAAGGACACATCTACCCGGACGCGGCCGATTATCTGCAGCGCTGGCATGATCGGGGCCTTCGCCTGTTCGTATACTCCTCCGGGTCCGTGAAGGCCCAGAAGCTGATTTTCGGGTTCACCACCGAGGGCGACTTTACGCCGTTCTTCTCGGGGTATTTTGATACCCGCGTTGGCGCCAAGCGCGAACCACAGGCCTACCAGACCATTCTGGAAGAGCTGGGGGTGTCGCCGTCCTCGGTGCTGTTTCTCTCGGACGTAGAGGCAGAGCTGGAGGCGGCCGAAGCCGTCGGCCTGAAGACCGTCTGGCTGGTCCGGGACGGTGAGCTGCCCGATACCGGCCGCCCGGTGGCCCGCTCGTTCGACGAGGTGGACGCGCTGTTGCGCCGGCGCTGATCCCGGCTCGGCGGAGCCCCAGAGCCTCACCGTTCAAAGGAGCGCCGCCGGTCTTTGCCGTCGACCAGGAGCTGTCATGCGTGCTGTCCCATTCGCCCGAGCGCGGCCGCCCTTGCGGGTGTGCTTGCTACTGGCGCTGCTGCCGTGGCTCGGGGCCTGCAACCCGTTTTCCAAGGCCCCCTCAATGATGGATGAGTACGTCGAGCGGGTCGGTCGGGTGCTTGAGGTGGACGCACAGCTCTCACCGGTTCCGGACGCGGCGCGCATGCCGAGGCGGCGGGACCGGATGTTGGCGCTGCCGGACCTGGACATGGGTATCCTGGATTTCCTGTCCCTCTACGGCTGTGAACTGCAGTACGTGGTCGGCGAGAAGAATTCGGTCCTCGGCCGCGTCATGCAACCTCTGAATCGTTTGCGCTACGAGCTGCGTTTCATCCGGTCCGCCCAGGACTGCCTGCCTTCGGTGGACGACAAGGACCTCCGGACTACCGTCAAAGACGCCATCGCCGCCAAACAAAAATCCCTGCCGCTGGCGATCTGGAACGCCACCTGGGGCTCCCCGGACATTGAATCGCTGTTCTCCCTTGCTCAGGGGACCTATCCGGTGCGCAAGCCCGGGGATACCGGAGGTAACCCCGTGTCGGACCTGGCGCGGGAGGCGGCTCAGATGGACGCGGCAGTGCAACGTCTGCTGGCTGGCAAGCTGGATGTTTCCCTCGAGTTCGCGGGCGACGTCCACCAGCGGTGGCAGGCAGAGAGCCGGGCCGGGCAGCTGATTCGCAGCGCTGTCCTGCTGACGGCCCGCCTTGACGATGCCACCGGGTTGATCCAGCGCCGCCTGGACGGCCGTCCCCTGTGCCTGAACCAGAAGCCCAATCCCCAGGCCACCGTCGTTCGCAACGTGTTTTTCAACATTTACATTGGCAAGGTGCAGCCGTATCTGGCCGACGTTCGGCGGGCGCGGGATGCTCTGATGGTGCCGATGGCGGCGCTGGCGGAGGCGCAGTCGGCGGTGATGCCGGCCACGTTCCGTCCGTGGTATGAGCGTTATCTGGCCCTGACCGGTGAGACCAGCGTGTGGCAAGGGCTGGACCGCGCCATGGCGGACCACACCCGCGCCTGGCAGGCTCTGCTGGGTCAGTGCGGGATGCGGCCGGGGGCCTAAGCAAAGGCCAGGTGATGCGAGGTGGAGCAAGGCGAGGCGAGGCGCCTCAGCGCTGGCTCTGGGGCGTCACCCGCAGGATTTCCTCCACCGTGGTCAGGCCCGCCGCCACCTTCTGGGCACCGCTCAGCCGCAGGGATTTCATGCCCTCCCGGTAGGCCGACCGGCGCAGGCCGTCCAACTCGCACTGGTCGGTAATCTGAGCAATCAGTCCGTCCGACAGCGTCATGATTTCATAGACCCCGGCGCGGCCCAGATAGCCCGTGTTCCGGCATTCCAGGCAGCCGACCGGCTCCTGGAATTGCGCCGGCGTCGTGGCCTTCCACGGGCGGGTGAGGGCCTGCCAGGCGTCGTCGTCCGCCGGGGCGGGGCGCTTGCAGTGGGGGCAGAGGGTGCGCACCAGCCGCTGGGCCATTACCCCGAGCACGGTGGCTCGGATCAGGTAGGGCGGAATGCCCAGTTCCATCAGCCGGGTGACCGCGCTGGGGGCGTCGTTGGTGTGCAGGGTGGACAACACCAGGTGCCCGGTGAGCGCCGCCTGCACCGCCATTTCAGCGGTCTCCAGGTCACGGATCTCGCCAATCATGATGATGTCCGGGTCCTGGCGCATCAGCGCCCGTACGCCGGCGGCAAAGGTTAGATCGATGTTGGTCTGCACCTGCATCTGGTTGAATGCCGGCTCCACCATTTCGATCGGGTCCTCAATGGTGCAGATGTTCAGCTCCGGCGAGGCAATCTGTTTGAGGGTGGAGTACAGCGTAGTGGTCTTGCCCGAGCCCGTGGGGCCCGTAACCAGCACAATGCCGTGTGGATGATCGGTGATCTGCTGCCATTTTTCCCGATCCTCCCGGCCGAAGCCGAGCTGCTCGTAGCTTTTCAGCAGCACTTCCGGATCAAAGATCCGCATGACCATTTTCTCGCCAAAGGCGGTGGGCATGGTGGCCAGACGCAGTTCTACTTCCCGGTCGTCCGGCTTGCGGGTCTTGATGCGGCCGTCCTGGGGCCGCCGCTTTTCCGCCACGTTGAGCCGCCCCAGAATTTTCAGGCGGCTGGTGACCGCCATACCCACGTGCTCCGGGAATTCGTAGACGTTGTGCAGTACCCCGTCGATGCGGAATCGAACCCGGGTCACGCCCCGTCGAGGCTCAATGTGAATGTCGGAGGCGCGCTGGTCGAAGGCGTACTGCAACAGCCAGTCGACGATGCGCACCACGTGCTGGTCGTTGGCGTCCGGGTTGTCGCTGGCACCCAGGTCCAGCAGCTGTTCAAAATTCTGGCTGCCGACGCTGTTGGTCTGGCCGCCGGCTTTGCTGACCGAATTGGCCAGCTGGTAGAACTCCACCGTGTACCGCCGGATGTCCTCCGGGTTGGCCACCACCCGGCGGATCTCACGGCGCACTGCCTGCTGCAGGTTGGTTTCCCAGTCCGCCTTGAACGGCTCGGCGCTGGCAATGACCACGGTATCGGGGGTGACCTCCACCGCCAGGATGCCGTGGCGCTGGGCGAAGGCGTAGGACATCACCCGGGCCACCGCCGGAATGTCCACGCTGAGCGGATCGATGTGGTAATACCCCTGGCCCGCCTGCCCGGCGAGCCACTGAGTCAGGCGCTCGGCGTCCAGGGCGCGGCCGTCCCGCTTGCTGGTCAGGCCAGCAATGGCCACCAGTTCGATGGGGTGGCGCTGGGCGGCGGTGCGGGTGCTGGCACTGCCGAGATTGGCCTGGCTCACCCGTTCGGCGTCCCGGGGTGTGATCTCTCCGGCGTCCGCCAGCAGCTGGCAAAGGCTGCGCAGGGTCAGGGCGCCGGCCGGCAAGGCGGCGTGCGGGAAAGTCGGTGTCTCTGATTGGCCCATGTCGGGTGGTCCTGTCGCTGATCTACCCTGTCGAAGGCGACCCCGGGTGGCGTATAATCCCCGGCTCGGAGCCCGCAGTCTATCAGGAGGCGTGTGCGGGCCATAGCCCGACCACCGAACAGCAGCAGGACCAGCCTCACATGACGGCGCAGACCTTCGTACACCTTCGCGTACATTCCGAATACTCCATGGTCGATGGGCTGGTGCGGGTAAAACCGCTGGTCAGCCGGGTCGCCGAGCTGGGGATGCCCGCGGTGGGGCTCACCGAGCAGTCCAACATGTGCTCGCTGGTGCGCTTCTACAAAGCGGCCATGGGCGCCGGGGTCAAGCCCATCATCGGCGCGGACCTGTGGTTGGATAACCCGGAAGAACCGGAGGCGCCGTTTCGCCTGACCCTGCTGGCCCGCAATGAGGATGGTTACCGCAATCTCACTGAAATCATTTCCCTGGGCTACACCGACGGCCAGCGTTTTGGCCGCCCTATCATTCAGCGCGATTGGCTGGAAGCCCGAGCCGGAGGGCTCATTGCCCTGTCCGGCGGCAAGATGGGGGATGTCGGCAAGGCACTGCTCGCGGGGAAGCCCGAGCTGGCCCGGGAGCGCGCCGCGTACTGGCAGGGTCTGTACCCGAACAGCTATTACCTGGAGCTCCAGCGCACGGGCCGGGAGGGCGATGAGGACTGCCTGCACCTGAGCGTGGAACTGGCCGGTAAAATGGGGCTGCCGGTGGTCGCCACCAACGACGTGCACTTCCTGACCGCCGACGATTTCGAAGCCCACGAGGCCCGGGTCTGCATCGGTGAGAGCCGGACCCTGGACGACCCGCGGCGGGATCGCCGGTTCAGCGACCAGCAGTACCTGCGCTCCGCCGAGGAGATGGTCGAGCTGTTCGCCGATATCCCCGAGGCCATCGAGAACACGGTGGAAATCGCCCGCCGCTGCTCCGTGAAAGTGCGCATGGGCGAGTACTTCCTGCCCAACTACCCGATTCCCGATGGCATGACCATGGACGAGTATTTCCGCCATGTGTCGGAAGAAGGGCTCGAATTCCGCCTGTCCACCATTCTCAGCAAGGACGATCCGGACTACGAGACCCGCCGCGCCGAGTACTACACCCGGCTGAACTTCGAGCTGGATATCATCACCCAGATGGGGTTTCCGGGTTACTTCCTGATCGTGATGGACTTCATCAAGTGGGCCAAGAACAACGGCGTGCCGGTGGGGCCGGGCCGGGGGTCCGGCGCGGGCTCACTGGTGGCCTACGCGCTGCTCATTACCGACCTCGACCCGCTTCAGTACGATCTGCTGTTCGAGCGCTTCCTGAACCCGGAGCGGGTTTCGATGCCTGACTTCGACGTCGATTTCTGCATGGAAGGCCGGGACCGGGTGATTGAATACACCGCCCAGAAATACGGCCGCGAGGCGGTGTCCCAGATCATCACCTTTGGCACCATGGCGGCCAAGGCGGTGGTGCGGGATGTCGCTCGGGTGCAGGGCAAGTCCTATGGCTTGGCCGATAAGCTGTCGAAGATGATTCCGTTCGAAGTGGGCATGACCCTGAACAAGGCCATCGAGCAGGAGCCGCAGCTCAAGGAGTTCCTCGAGCAGGACGAGGAAGCCCAGGAAATCTGGGACATGGCCCTGAAGCTGGAGGGCGTGTGCCGGAACGCAGGCAAGCACGCCGGTGGGGTGGTCATCGCCCCCACCAAGATCACCGATTTCTCGCCCCTGTACTGCGACGAAGACGGCGGCAGCCTGGTCACCCAGTTTGATAAGGGCGATGTGGAAGACGCCGGACTGGTCAAGTTCGACTTCCTGGGCCTGCGCACGCTCACCATCATCAAGTGGGCGCTGAACATGATCAATCCCCGTCGCCGGGCCCGAGGCCTGGACGATCTGGACATCGCCACCATTCCGCTCGAGGACAAGCCCTCCTTCGACCTGCTGAAGAAGGCGGAAACCACCGCGGTGTTCCAGCTGGAATCCCGGGGCATGAAGGATCTGATCCGGCGCCTGCAGCCGGACTCCCTGGAGGACATGATCGCCCTGGTGGCGCTGTTCCGGCCCGGCCCGCTTCAGTCGGGCATGGTGGACGACTTTATCGACCGGAAGCATGGCCGACAGCCGTTGTCCTACCCGCACCCGGATTACCAGTATGAAGGCCTGAAGCCGGTCCTGGAGCCCACCTACGGGGTTATCCTGTACCAGGAGCAGGTCATGCAGATTGCCCAGGTGATGGCCGGCTACACCCTCGGCGGCGCCGACATGCTGCGCCGGGCCATGGGTAAGAAGAAGCCGGAGGAAATGGCCAAGCAAAAGGCGATTTTCCTGGACGGCTGTGAAAACAACGGCATCAACAAGACCCTGGCGGAGAACATCTTCGACCTGGTGGAAAAGTTTGCGGGCTACGGCTTCAACAAGTCGCACTCCGCCGCCTACGCGCTGGTGTCCTACCAGACGCTGTGGCTGAAAACCCACTATCCCGCCGAGTTCATGGCCGCCGTGCTCACCGCTGATATGCAGAACACCGACAAGGTGGTCACGCTGGTGGAAGAGTGTCGGAACATGAAGCTGGACCTGCTGGTGCCAGACGTCAGCCGTTCCGAGTACACCTTCACCGTCAACGACGACGGCCAGATTGTGTACGGCCTCGGTGCCATCAAGGGCCTCGGTGAGGGGCCCATCGACAGCATTGTGGCGGCGGCGAAGGACGGGCCGTTTCAGGATCTGTTTGATTTCTGCCGTCGGGTGGATCTGAAGAAGGTGAACAAGCGGGCGCTGGAAGCGCTGATTCGCTCTGGCGCCATGGACAAGCTTGGGCCGGGCCGGGCCCAACTGATGGCCAGTGTTGACAAGGCCATCCAGCAGGCAGACCAGCAGTCCCGGAATGAGGCGGCCGGCATGATGGACATGTTTGGCGAAATGCTGGAGGCCGGCGGTGATGGCGGCGATCCCTACGCGGACGTGGCCAACGTGCGGGAATGGCCGGAGAAGGAGCGTCTGAAAGGGGAGAAAGACACCCTCGGCCTGTACCTGACCGGCCACCCGTTCGACGAGTACGAGCGGGAAGTGCGCCGCTTCGTGCGCAACGCCATCTCGGATCTCAAGCCCAACAAGGCGCCCCAGCGGGTCGCGGGCCTGGTGGTGGCCCAGCGCACCATGAAAACCAAATCCGGCTCCACCATGTGCTTCATCACTCTGGACGACCGCAGCGCTCGCATCGAGGCGACGCTGTTCTCGGAGGCGTTCTTCGAGAACCGGGAACTGCTCCAATCCGATCAGGTCATTGTGGTGGAAGGGCAGGTCAGCCACGACGATTACTCGGGGCAG
Organism: Marinobacter sp. C2H3; assembly: GCF_037080155.1. Classification (NCBI taxonomy): domain Bacteria; kingdom Pseudomonadati; phylum Pseudomonadota; class Gammaproteobacteria; order Pseudomonadales; family Marinobacteraceae; genus Marinobacter; species Marinobacter sp. C2H3. Next base: position 20,626 of record NZ_JBBBNZ010000007.1, read on the forward strand.
ATGAAAATGCGGGTTAATTCGGTCATGGACGTGGCCTCGGCCCGCCAGCAGTTCAGCCGCGGCCTGAAACTGGCGCTGCGGGCGGACCAGCTCCAGAACGGCCTGCTGGACCGCATTGACAGTACCCTGCGACCGTTTCGCTGCGAGGGCAGCCCGGTGTGGATCGAGTACAGCAGTGACCAGGCCAACACGCGGATCGAACTCGGGGAATCCTGGCGCGTGCAGCCGGACGACAACCTCCTGCTGGAGCTGCGGCATCTGGTGGGCGAGAAATCCGTCGAACTGGTCTATGATTAAGACCAATGTCCGCTTTAGCCGCTGTTTGGCCGCTGTTATCTTGGTCCCAAATTCTGGTTAGGGTGGCCCTACGGGTCACCTGGCAATCAAATGATGGAACATCATGAACCCTAATTACCTGGATTTCGAACAGCCGATCGCCGACCTGGAAGCCAAGATCGAAGAGCTTCGCATGGTCGGCAACGACACCGACATCAACATCACCGATGAAATCAGCCGCCTCAAGAAGAAGAGCGTGAGCCTCACCGAGAACATCTTCTCGGACCTCCAGCCCTGGGACATTGCCCGCCTGGCACGGCACCCGCGCCGGCCCTACACGCTGGATTACATTGACCTCATGTTTGAAGATTTCGATGAGCTGCACGGCGACCGGCACTACGCCGACGACCAGGCCATCGTCGGTGGCACCGCTCGCCTGAACGACCAGCCGGTGATGGTCATTGGTCACCAGAAGGGCCGGGAAGTGCGGGACAAGGTGCGTCGTAATTTCGGCATGCCCCGTCCGGAAGGCTATCGAAAGGCCTTGCGCCTGATGGAGATGGCCGAACGCTTCCGCATGCCCATCCTGACCTTTATCGATACCCCAGGCGCCTATCCGGGCATCGGAGCCGAGGAACGGGGCCAGAGTGAGGCGATCGCCTACAACCTGGCGGTGATGTCCCGGCTGAAAACACCGATCATCTCAACGGTGATTGGTGAGGGAGGGTCCGGCGGCGCCCTGGCCATTGGCGTGTGCGATCAGTTGTACATGCTGCAGTACGCCACCTACTCCGTTATCTCTCCGGAAGGCTGCGCCTCCATCCTGTGGAAGAGCGCGGAGTACGCTGCCCAGGCCGCCGAGGCCATGGGCGTGACGGCGGACCGGCTGAAGGACCTGGGGCTGGCGGACAACGTGATCGGGGAACCCCTTGGTGGCGCGCACCGGAATCCGGAAAAAATGGCGGAGGCGCTGAAGAAAGCCCTCACCAAGGGCGTGACGGAACTGAGCCGGCTGCCGGCCGATGAGCTGGTGTCCCGTCGCTATGAGCGTCTGACCCGCTATGACAACGGGCGCTAACCCAGGCGCCCAGGCTGCGACATCCCCCTGGCCAGAGCCACTGATTGCTCTGGTCCGCTCGCTCCCCGAATACCGTCGTCTCTGGGTCGCCTTCAGTGGTGGCCTGGATTCGACGGTGTTGCTGCATCTGGCGGTGGCCGCCCGGGCCACCGCGGAATTACCCACCGCTATCCACGTAAACCATCAGCTCCAGCCCAACGCGGACGCCATGGCCCAACATTGCCAGGACGTGGCCGCTACCCTGGGCGTGCCTGTGCAGGTACATCGGGTATCGGTGGTCGCCAGCGACACTCCGGCGGGCGGCCTGGAAGAGGCTGCCCGCAACGCCCGTTACCGGGTGTTTGAGGAAGTGCTTGGCCCCGGTGACCTACTGCTCATGGCCCACCACGCCGATGATCAGGCTGAAACCTTAGTGTTCCGGCTGCTGCGGGGCACCGGGGTTCGGGGGTTGGCGGGCATGCCCCGGCAGCGTCAGCTCGGGCAGGGCATGCTGTACCGGCCCCTGTTGTCCGTTTCCCGAGACGTATTGGCTCAGGCGGCCAGGGCCGCCGGTGTCACCTGGAAGGACGATCCGAGCAACGCCGACCCGCGTTTTGACCGGAATTTCCTGCGACATCAGGCCCTGCCGGTGCTTCGAAGCCGCTGGCCTGATCTGAACCGGCGCCTGGCGGCGACCGCCGAGGCCTGCCGCGAGGCCGCCGTGCTGGCGGACGCACTAGCGGAACGCCAGTGGCGGGAGTGCACGGAGGACGGGCAGACCCTGGCGGTGGCCGGCCTTGGCAGGCTTCCGGTGGCTGAGCAAAAGAACCTGATGCAGTGGTGGATTCGCCGCGGTGGCTGGCCGGTGCCCGCTATCCGGGGCTGGCCAGAGGTGCTGGGTCAGCTTTTGGCGGCGGCCCCTGATCGCGCGCCGGAACTGGTGGGAGAGGGCTTCCGGGTGCGGCGCTACCAGGGCCGGCTGCACCTCGTTGCGGAACAGCCCTCGGCCAGGCCGGTCGAGGCCACGCTGTGCCCGGGTCAGCCGCTTCGATGGGGTGACTGGCAGCTCATACTCCAGCCGGCAGGGGATCAGCCGGCACCGTCGATTCAGGTGCGGGCCAGGCTCGGTGGCGAACGGTTTCGCCCGCAGCCGGGTGGGCCGCTGAAGACCCTGAAAAACTGGCTTCAGGAAACCGCGGTTCCCCCCTGGGAACGAGCCCGTCTTCCGCTGGTTTTCGAGGCATCGGAAGGGGCCGAATCGCTGGTGGCCGTTGGCGATTTCTGGTGTTCTGAACAATACTCCGGAAGCGCTCCTGCCGCCGGCTGGCGGCTGGTTGTCGAGCGGGATTGTGATTGAGTCGTCAGGGCCTTTCTGGTACTCTGGCGACCCATCTTGAGATGAACAATCTCCCCCCTTCACCGAACCAGACAATCACGGAATCTGCATGACGCGTTATATTTTCGTCACCGGCGGTGTCGTGTCTTCCCTGGGGAAAGGTATTGCCTCGGCGTCCCTGGCAGCCATCCTCGAAGCACGCGGCCTGAAGGTCACTATTCTCAAGCTGGACCCTTACATCAACGTAGATCCGGGCACCATGAGCCCGTTCCAGCACGGTGAAGTCTTCGTGACCGAAGACGGTGCCGAAACCGACCTGGACCTTGGCCACTATGAGCGCTTCATCCGGACCCGGATGAGCCGCCGCAACAACTTCACCACCGGCCGCGTGTACGAGGAAGTCATCCGTAAGGAACGTCGCGGCGATTATCTGGGTGGCACGGTGCAGGTGATTCCGCACATCACCGATGAAATCAAGCGCCGTGTGATCGAGGGCGCCGCCGGTGTGGATGTCGCCCTGATTGAAGTGGGGGGCACCGTAGGCGACATCGAATCCCTGCCGTTCCTCGAGGCGTGCCGCCAGTTGAAGGTGGAGGTGGGGCCGCAGCGCGCCCTGTTCATGCATCTCACCCTGGTTCCGTACATCGCCACCGCCGGCGAGATCAAGACCAAGCCGACTCAGCATTCGGTGAAAGAAATGCGCTCCATCGGCCTGCAGCCGGACATCCTGCTGTGCCGGTCCGAGCATGAGGTGGACGCCAGTTCCCGCCGCAAGATCGCGCTGTTCACGAACGTGGAAGAGCGTGCCGTCATCCCGCTCCGGGACGCCAAATCGATCTACGCCATTCCGCGCATGCTGCACGAGCACGGGCTGGACCAGCTGGTGATCGAGCGTTTCAACCTCAATGCCCGCGCCGCCGACCTGTCCGAGTGGGACAGCGTGGTCGAGGCACTGATGAACCCCCAGGGCGAAGTCACCATCGCCATGGTGGGCAAGTACATGGAACTGCTGGACGCTTACAAGTCCCTGATCGAGTCCCTGCTGCACGCCGGCATCAAGACCCGCACCAAGGTCAACATCCAATACATTGATTCCGAAGACATCGAGCGCGACGGCACCCAGGTGCTGGCCTCCGCCGATGCCATTCTGGTGCCCGGCGGCTTTGGCGAGCGCGGCGTTGAAGGCAAGATCCGCACCGTGCGCTACGCCCGCGAGAACCGCATTCCCTATCTGGGCATCTGCCTGGGCATGCAGGTGGCGGTCATCGAGTACGCCCGCCATGTGGCCGGCCTGACCGACGCCCACAGCACGGAATTCCGGTCCCACACCCCGGAGCCGGTGGTGGGCCTGATCACCGAATGGCTGGACGCCAGTGGCGAGCGGGAAGAGCGCACGGAAGAGTCCGATCTGGGCGGCACCATGCGCCTGGGTGCCCAGGACTGCGTGCTGGTGGAGGGCTCCACCATCGCCAATTGCTACGGCAAGAAGACCATCCGCGAGCGCCACCGTCACCGGTATGAAGTCAACAACCACTTCCTGCCCCAGCTTGAGGCGGCCGGCCTGAAGGTCTCTGGCCGCTCGGCCGACGGGCGGCTGGTTGAGGTGGTGGAAGCGCCGGACCATCCCTGGTTCGTGGCCTGCCAGTTCCACCCGGAGTTCACCTCCACGCCCCGGGACGGCCACCCGCTGTTCAAGGGTTTCGTCAAGGCCGCCCTGGCCCACAAACAGGAGGCATGATCCATGGCCCGTAGCGAACTGAACGTCTCCGGTATTGAGATCGCCAACCACAAGCCGTTTGTGCTGTTCGGCGGCATGAACGTGCTGGAGTCCCGGGAACTGGCGTTCGAAGTGGCTCAGGCCTACGTGGACATCTGCGGCCGCCTGGGCATCCCCTATGTGTTCAAGGCGTCATTCGACAAGGCCAACCGCTCTTCCGTGCATTCCTTCCGGGGGCCCGGGCTGGATAAGGGCCTGCAGATTCTGGCGGACATCAAGGCCAAATTCGGCGTGCCGATCATCTCGGACGTGCACGAGCCGGCCCAGGCCGAGCCCGCGGCAGAGGTGTGCGACGTCATCCAGTTGCCGGCGTTCCTCAGCCGCCAGACCGATCTGGTGGTGGCCATGGCCAGAACCGGTGCGGTCATCAACATTAAGAAGGCCCAGTTCCTGGCGCCTCAGGAAATGAAGCACATCATCACCAAGTGCGAGGAAGCCGGTAACGACCAGGTCATCCTGTGCGAACGGGGCAGCAGCTTCGGCTACAACAACCTGGTGGTCGACATGCTGGGCTTCGGCATCATGAAAGCCATGAGCGTGCCGGTGTTTTTTGACGTCACCCATTCCCTGCAGATGCCCGGTGGCCGCGCGGATTCCGCCGGTGGCCGCCGGGCCCAGGTGACCGACCTGGCGCTGGCGGGCATGTCCCAGGGCCTGGCCGGCCTGTTCCTGGAAGCGCATCCGGACCCGGACAACGCCAAGTGCGACGGGCCCTGCGCCCTGCGGCTAAGCCAGCTGGAACCGTTCCTGCAGCGGGTCAAGGCCGTGGATGACCTGGTGAAAAGTTTCAAACCCATCGACACCGCCTGATTGGCGGTGTTTGTTTTGCTTCGGGGGGAGTAGGGAGCAGGCTAGGGCTGGCTTTATGAAACACGCTCCTGGCGGCACATCCCCGTGACGCTTGAGCTACGCCATCCATGGCTCCGCACGGTTTCATAAGGCCAGCCCCCGCCTGCTCGCGATCTGATAATACGAAATAACCTTTGAGATAGTGAACTTACGGAGATTCATAGGAATGACCAAGATTGCCAACATCAAGGGCCGCGAGGTTCTGGACTCCCGGGGTAACCCCACGGTTGAAGCCGACGTTATTCTCGAAGACGGCACCATTGGCAGCGCCTGCGCCCCCTCCGGCGCGTCCACTGGCTCCCGCGAGGCTCTGGAGCTGCGGGACGGCGATGCGGCCCGTTACCTGGGCAAGGGTGTTCTGAAGGCGGTTGCGGCGGTGAACGGCCAGATCCGCGATGCGCTGATCGGTAAAGACGCTGCAGACCAGCGTGCCCTGGACAAGATCATGATCGATCTGGACGGCACTGAGAACAAGGCCAACCTGGGTGCCAATGCCATCCTGGCGGTGTCCCTGGCCGCGGCGAAGGCCGCTGCTGCCTCCCTGGGCAAGCCGCTGTACGAGCACATCGCCAACGTCAACGGTACCGCTGGCCAGTACTCCATGCCGGTGCCGATGATGAACATCCTCAACGGTGGTGAGCACGCAGACAACAACGTGGATATCCAGGAGTTCATGGTGCAGCCGGTAGCGGCCAAGAGCTTTGCGGAGGCCCTGCGGGTGGGTGCGGAAATCTTCCACAGCCTGAAGAAAGTGCTGAAAGCCCAAGGTCTGAACACCGCTGTGGGTGACGAGGGCGGTTTTGCTCCGAACCTGCCGTCCAACGAAGCGGCGCTGGCGGTGATCAAGGAAGCCGTAGAGAAAGCGGGTTACGCCCTGGGTACGGATGTGACCCTGGCGCTGGACTGCGCTTCGTCCGAATTCTACAAGGATGGCCAGTACCAGCTGTCCGGCGAGGGCAAGAGCTTTGACTCCGCTGGCTTTGCCGACTATCTGGCGGGCCTGAGCGAGCGCTACCCGATTGTCTCCATCGAAGACGGCATGGACGAAAGCGACTGGGACGGCTGGAAAGTGCTGACCGACAAGCTCGGCGGCAAGATCCAGCTGGTGGGCGACGACCTGTTCGTCACCAACACCAAGATTCTCAAGCAGGGCATTGAGAAGGGTATTGGTAACTCCATCCTGATCAAGTTCAACCAGATCGGCAGCCTGTCCGAGACCCTGGACGCCATCAAGATGGCCCAGGACGCGGGCTACACCGCGGTGATCTCCCATCGCTCCGGTGAGACCGAGGACACCACCATCGCCGACCTGGCGGTGGCCACCCGCGCCGGCCAGATCAAGACCGGCTCCCTGTGCCGCTCGGACCGCGTTGCCAAGTACAACCAGCTGCTTCGCATCGAGGAGGCTCTGGACGGCAAGGCACCTTACCGCGGACTGAGCGAGATCAAGGGCCAGGCCTGAGATCGGCTTGCCGGCTGCCTGGGTAGTCCCGGGCGTGCCGGAGACTAACAGACGGTCCCCCGGGGCCGTCTGTTTCGTTAAGGCCATCGCGTTCTGAATGAAAATTCAGACGTGATGGCCTTTTTGTACAAGCAGTTACCATTATTTGTTGCTAATCTACTAGAACGTCTATACTGAGCGTTCGACGTGAACGCGAATTTGATCACTTTTTGTACGGTATCCGCATGAAAGCGCTCTGGGCCCTCATGGTAGTGCTGATCCTCCTGCTGCAGGTACGCCTGTGGGTGGGCGAGGGCAGTTTTGCCCAGGTCTGGTCGCTAAAGCAGTCCATTGCCGAGCAGCGCGCCGAGAACGCCAAACTGGCGGCCCGCAATGGCAGCCTGTATGCCGAGGTTCGCAACCTGCGCAACGAGCAGGGGGCCGTTGAAGAACGCGCCCGCATGAACCTGGGCCTGATTCGGGACGGCGAAACTTTCTTCCTGGTGGTCGATAACTGATCCCTTTTGATCCACTCCGGATCGACAACCCGCTATAATTCCGCCCCATGACTGACCCCAAGTTCTGGCTCGTGGTGCCCGCGGCCGGCGTCGGCCGACGCATGGGCGCCGACTGCCCCAAACAATACCTGCCCCTGAACGGCCACACCGTGCTGGACGTTACCCTGTCGCGCCTGTTGTCCCAGGCAACCTTTGACGGCTGTATGGTGCCGATCAGCGCTGACGATACCTGGTGGGCCCACACCGACGCAGCCCGGGACGCCCGGATTACGCCATGCGCCGGGGGCCGCGAACGGGCCGACTCCGTGCTGTCGGCACTGAACGCCCTTGACGGTCGTGCTGCGCCGGACGACTGGGTATTGGTGCACGATGCCGCGCGCCCCTGCCTGCACGGTGACGACCTGTCCCGGTTGATGGCCAATCTTCGCGACCATCCGGTAGGCGGCTTGCTGGCGGCACCGGTCGCGGATACTTTAAAGCAGTCCGGGCCGGATGGTGTGCCCGAGGTGCTGGCCACGGTGGATCGGTCAGGGCTCTGGCGGGCGCTGACCCCGCAGATGTTTCGCTACCGTCTGCTGCGCCGCGCTCTGGCGGACGCGCTGGCGACGGGGAACCTCATTACCGATGAAGCATCCGCCATCGAGCAGGCTGGTTATCGCCCGTTGCTGGTGGAAGGGCGGCCCGACAACCTCAAGATCACTGTGCCCTCGGATCTGGCGCTGGCCCGTTTTATCCTGAGCCAGGGCTGATCGTGGGCGATTCCGTTTCTGATTTCCGGAGAATCCCATGCGTATAGGTCAGGGCTTTGATGTCCACGCGTTCTGCGAGGGTGACGCGGTCACCCTCGGCGGCGTGGTGATTCCATTCCACCAGGGCCTGAAGGCTCACTCCGATGGTGACGTCCTGCTACACGCCGTGGCTGATGCCCTGCTTGGCGCCGCTGCCCTGGGGGACATCGGCCACCTGTTCCCGGACACCAGCGACGAGTGGGCCGGCGCAGACAGCCGCGATTTGCTCAGAAAGGTGGTGGAGCGGGTCCGGGAAACCGGCTTCCAGGTGCTTAACCTGGACAGCACGATCATTGCGCAGGCGCCGAAAATGGCGCCGCACGTCGAGGCCATGCGCTTGAACCTGGCGGAAGATCTGGGTATTCCCGCGAACCGGGTCAGCGTTAAGGCAACGACCACCGAAGCGCTTGGTTTCACCGGGCGGGGTGAGGGCATCGCTTGCCAGGCGGTCTGCCTGCTTGAGCCGGTGGTGTCATGACGGCCATGGGTCCCTGGCGCCTGAACTGGCCGGTCTCCGTTGAGCGGGTGGGCCGGGCCCGGCTGAAAACCACGCCGGACGACTTCCGGGTGAGCGAAGTCTTGCCCCCTGCGCTTTTGCCGTCTGGCACCGGCGAACATCTGATGCTGCACCTGGAGAAGTCGGGCGACAATACCGAGTACGTAGCCAGAACCCTGGCCCGGCTGTCGGGCTGTCGGGATTTCGACGTGGGCTATTGTGGTCTGAAGGACCGTCACGCGGTCACACGGCAGTGGTTCAGCGTGTACCGGCCAGGCCTGGAAGCCGGCGATGCTGACTTTCTGGCGGCGGTGGGGGAGCACTGGAACCTGCTCGATAGCGGCCGTAGCCCCCGGAAGCTGCGCCGGGGTGAGCATCTGGCCAACGACTTTGTGATCGTCCTGCGGTCACTGGATGCGCCCCAGGCGTCGCTTGAAGCCGCCCTGAACCGGCTGGCAGAGCAGGGCGCGCCCAACTACTTCGGGCCACAGCGGTTTGGCCATCAGGGCGGAAACCTGGAACGTGCGGCGGCGCTGGATTCGGCCCGTCCGATGGCGGGGCGGCGAGGTGGCAAGCGGTCCTCGAAAAACGTATTGTACTTTTCGGCCGCCCGGGCCTGGCTGTTCAACGAGGTGTTGGCCAGTCGGGTCAGTGACGGCACCTGGCATACCACCGTGGAAGGCGACCCGGCGCCGGATGATCAGGCGCCGAGCGGCCCGCTCTGGGGCGATGGCGGCACCAGTGCCACCGGTGCGTTGGCGGAGCGGGAGCGGGCAGTCATCGACGGCCGGGTTGACGGCGCGGGCGTGGGCGCCGCTCGTCTGCTGCCCCTGTTTGCCACCACCCGTATGCGGCCGGAGCGTCGGCCGCTGGTGATCAGACCTGAGGCGTTGGACTGGCGGTGTCTGGGTGACGGTGTCCTGGAACTGCGCTTCCGACTTGCGCCGGGTCAGTATGCCACCACGGTAATCGGGGATATTCTGGCGCTGACCGACGCGAGTCTCTCAGCGCCGGCCCCGAATCATAACGACCGATAATAACGAACGAACTGCTAGCGGAGAACACGGTGCGAATTCTGTTGTCCAACGATGATGGCGTCCACTCGCCGGGGCTGGTTGCCCTGTATGAAGGGCTTGCGGGCCTTGGGCACCTGGACGTGGTTGCCCCGGACCGGGACCATAGCGGCGCGTCCAACGCGCTGACGTTGAACCGACCACTGACCGTGGAAACCCACCCGAACGGGTTCCGCTCGGTGGATGGCACTCCCACCGACTGCGTGCATCTTGCCGTCAATGGCCTGTTCGATGTCCCCTTTGACCGGGTGATTTCCGGCATCAACACGCACGCCAACCTGGGCGATGACATCATCTATTCCGGCACCGTGGCGGCCGCCACCGAAGGCCGGCATCTTGGCCTGCCGGCGATTGCTGTCTCCCTGGTGAACGACGGTCACTTCCATTACGACACGGCCGCCCGGGCGGTTCGGCTTCTGCTGGAGCAGGACCCGCCGCCCCAGCTTGGCCCCCGTACCATCCTGAACGTGAACGTACCGGATCGCCCCTGGGCGCACATCGCCGGCTTCCGCATCACCCGCCTGGGGCACCGGGAACGGGCCGAGGGCGCGATTCCGGTGACCTGCCCCCGGGGCCGCCAGCGTTATTGGATCGGCGCCGCCGGTGCCGGTGGTGACGCGGGCCCAGGCACGGATTTTCACGCGGTCAGCGAGGGCTATATCTCGGTGACCCCCGTGCACATCGACATGACCCGGCACGACGCCCTGGTGTCGCTGCAAGAGTGGGCCGAAGCGGCGTCTCTCGGCGCCGCGTTGCCAGAAGGGCGTAGCTAATGAGCGCACAGTTGCAGGGCATCGGCATGACTTCCCGGCGCACTCGCATGCGGCTGATCCAGCGGCTCCGGGAGGCGGGCATTGCCTCGGAGCGTGTGCTGGATGCCATGGCGGATCTGCCCCGGCACATTTTTCTGGACGAGGCGCTGGCCCATCGCGCCTATGAGGATACGGCCCTGCCCATCGGCTACGGCCAGACGTTGTCACAGCCCTACATTGTGGCCCGGATGACCGAGTTTCTGGAGCAGCACCAGCCCCGTCGGGTGCTGGAGCTGGGCACCGGCTCCGGTTACCAGACCGCGCTGCTGTGCCGGCTGTTCCCCGAGGTCTACAGCGTCGAGCGGATCAAACCGTTGCAGGACCGAGCCCGGGATCGCCTGCGCCAGCTGGGGGTGCGCAACGCCATGCTCCGCCACGCCGACGGGGGCATGGGCTGGCCGGAGAAGGCACCGTTTGACGGCATCATCGTGACCGCCGCGCCCTCGGAAATCCCCCATGAGTTGCTGGACCAGCTCGCCGACGGCGGCGTTCTGATCGCGCCGGTCGGGGATGAGCATCAGGTCCTGGTTGAGGTCACCCGGCACGGCGACGCCTTCGAACGTCGTGAACTTGAGCCGGTCCGTTTTGTTCCCCTGCTTGGAGGCGTTGTCCGTTGACTGATATGGCCGTAACCCCGGAAACCGAAAGCGACGGCGTTGAGCGCCACCACCACCCCGCCGCCGTGTATCTCCGGGGCGTTGCCATGGGCGCCGCCGACGTGGTGCCCGGTGTCTCCGGAGGCACCATTGCTTTTATTTCCGGCATTTACTTCCGGCTGCTGGCGGCGATCAGTGCGGTGCCTGTGGCGGTGTTCCGGCACCTGCTCCGGGGTCGCCCCGGGGCCTTCTGGACCGCGATCGACGGCACCTTTCTGGTGGCCTTGCTGGCGGGCATCCTCACCAGCATTGTCAGCCTGGCATCGGCGATCACCTACGGGCTCGCGGAGTATCCCGTGCTGGTGTGGAGCTTTTTCCTCGGGCTGATCCTCGCGTCCATCTGGCACGTGGGGCGCCAGATCCGCTGGCGTGGTGGCCTGGCGCTGCCGCTGCTGGCGGGCATTGCAGCGGCCTGGTGGGTCACCACCATGGCCGCCAGCCAGGTAGCGCCGTCGCCCCTGGTGTTTTTCGGCGCCGGTGCGCTGGCCATCTGCGCGATGATCCTGCCCGGCATTTCCGGCAGTTTCATCCTGCTGATGATCGGTATGTATGGGCCGGTGCTCGACGCCGTCAAGTCCGCGGACCTTGCCATTCTGGTGTTGTTTGCCAGCGGCTGTCTGGTGGGTCTGTTGTCCATCGCTCGCCTCATTACCTGGGCGTTTCGGCATTTTCATGATGCTGTCATGGCGCTGCTCACCGGCTTCATGATTGGCGCATTGAACAAGGTCTGGCCGTGGAAAGAGGTGCTCACCTGGCGCACCAATCACGCCGGCGAACAGGTGCCCCTGACCGAGCTGAACGTCTGGCCTGGCGCCTTCGAACAGGTGACCGGCCACAGCCCCGAGATCGGCCTTGCCTTGCTGATGATGCTGCTGGGCCTGGGCCTTGTCCTGGCCATCGAGTGGCTGGGTCAGCGGAAAAGTGTTACCTGACGCACACTCTGGTTGTGTTCTGAGGTAACACCGGCGGCCGGACGGCGGGTTGGATTGCGACGTTAAATGTGCAATAAATTAGGTGCTTACTTCCGAAAGTTCAGAAACAGCCTGGCATCGCCGTCCGTGAAAGACGGATTTCTTCTATAAAGGGGCGGTTTTATCTCTGTGAAACCTATCCGTGGGCAAGGGTCCACCGTCCGACCGGCTTATCCGCGGCTCCCCTTTGGTGCCTCAGGCTCCGCCTGTGCCTCCTTCATCCCCCATCAGCCTGCACCGAATCGGCGCCTGTCGATGGGTTTGCTGGTCGTTTTGGTGCTGATGCTCCAGGGCTGCAACAACGCGGCCCTTTACCAGGACGACCTCTACAACCCGCCGGTTTACTGGGGCCGACACGTGGTCCAGCAGGGCGAAACCCTGTATGGCATCGCCTGGCAGTATGGTCGGGACTACCGGGAACTGGGGCGGGCCAACGGTCTGCGCCCGCCCTGGACCATCAAGCCGGGGCAGGTCCTGCGGCTGGATGTTCGCGGAACCGTCACATCCTCCGGGCAGACTGCCAGCAATAGCCATCCGTCACGGGCCCCGGCCGGCCAGGCCCGCACGACCCGGCAGACGGAATCCCGCCCGGTGGTGACCCGGCCGGCCGACACCCGGCAGGCCCTGGCGAAGCGGACGCAGACGGTGGCGGCGATCAATTGGCGGTGGCCCCACACTGGCACCATACTTGCAAAATATTCGACATCCGGAAAAGTCAACAAAGGCATCGACATTGCCGGTCAGCCGGGCGATCCGGTCCGGGCCGCCGCAGGCGGCAACGTGGTCTACGCCGGAAATGGCTTGCTCGGGTACGGTAATCTGATTATCGTAAATCACAGTGAACAATATTTGAGCGCGTACGCGCACAATCGAAAGATCCTGGTGCAGGAAGGGGAGGAGGTAAAAGCCGGTCAGGTGATCGCCGAACTGGGCAGCAGCGGAGCAAACCGTCCCATGCTGCACTTTGAAATCCGGAAGAACGGCAACCCGGTGGACCCCATCGGTTACCTGCCGCCCCGGTGAATCGGCCCCGGCACTGATATAAAACCGCGAGCACAATAACAACAAAGCCGGCATTGGCGCCGGCACACTGCAAATGTCCTGAAGAAGCCATACGCAAGCAAGGGGCCCGCAATAACAAGAAGTATCGGGCGTTCAAACAGGATTATTGAGAGGCGGGGCAATACCATGTCAGCAGAGCAAGAAGACATCATCATGGATCGTGTGGAAGACGTCGACGATGCCGACGAAGAGGTTCTGGCGGAGGACAAGCCCGCCAGGGAAGAGACGTCCGAGGAATCGGATTTCCCCACGCACAGCGGTTATTTCACGTCTTACAAGCAGCTGGACGCCACCCAGCTTTACCTGAACGAGATCGGCTTTTCACCCCTTCTGACCCCGGAAGAAGAAGTCTACTTCGCCCGCCTGGCGCGTAAGGGTGAAGAATCCGGTCGCAAGCGCATGATCGAGAGCAACCTCCGCCTGGTGGTCAAGATCGCCCGTCGCTACGTCAACCGTGGCCTCACGCTCCTGGACCTGATCGAGGAAGGCAATTTGGGCCTGATCCGGGCGGTAGAGAAGTTTGACCCGGAACGGGGCTTCCGTTTCTCCACCTACGCCACCTGGTGGATCCGGCAGACCATCGAGCGCGCCATCATGAACCAGACCCGGACCATCCGGCTGCCGATTCATGTGGTCAAGGAACTGAACCTGTACCTTCGCGCCGCCCGGGAACTCACCCAGAAACTGGACCACGAGCCATCGGCGGAAGATATCGCCCGCATGGTGGATAAGCCGGTCTCTGACGTTGAGCGCCTGCTTGGCTTGAACGAGCGCGTGGCATCAATGGACACCCCGATCGGGGCCGGCGGGGAGAAATCCCTGCTCGATACCGTAGCCGACGAAGGCGCTTCCGATCCGGCGGACCTGCTCCAGGACAACAACATGTGTTCGTGTCTGGAGAACTGGATTGACCAGCTGAGCGACAAACAGCAGGAAGTGCTGTCCCGCCGGTTTGGTCTGCGGGGCTACCCGGTCAGCACGCTTGAGGAAGTCGGGCAGGAGATTGGCCTGACCCGGGAGCGGGTCCGGCAGATTCAGGTGGAAGCCTTGCGCCGTCTGCGGGAAATCCTCGAGAAAGAAGGGCTTTCGGGCAACGTGTTGTTCAAATAGTCCGGTTTCCATCCTGCAAACGCCGGCCAGCTTGCTGAGCCGGCGTTTGCGTTTTTATGATGTGCAAATGAGAACCCGTTTGCGCCGGGGTAACCGGCTGCGTTGTTAGAATGCGTGGGCCGGGGCGTGGTAGGCGGTGGCCTGGTGCGAATGAAACACGTGAATAATAACGATGGAAAAGGAAAGGACTATGAAGAAGGCCCTGTTAACAGGATTGACCTCCGTAATGCTGGCCGGTGCCCTGAGCGCCCCGGTCTTGGCCCGCACCGTGGAAGGTGTGGATGTTCCTGAAACCTATCAGGTGATGGACCAGAATCTGACCCTGAACGGCGCGGGAACCCGCTCCAAGTGGTTCATGGACCTGTACGTGGGTGGGCTGTACGTACCCCAGGCGCAAAAGAACGGCGAGGCCATCATCAACGCCGATGAGCCCCAGGCCATCACCCTGCACATCATTTCCGGCCTGATCACCAGCGACCGCATGAGCGAGGCCACGCTGGAGGGCTTCGAAGCCTCCACCCACGGCAATCTGGCGCCGGTTCAGAGCGACATCGACCAGTTCATGGCGGTGTTCAAGGAAGAGATCAAGGAAGGCGACGTGTTTGATCTGGTCTACGTGCCCGGTGAAGGCGTTCGCGTATTGAAGAACGGCAAGCTGAAAGACACCGTGGGCGATCTGGCGTTCAAGAAGGCGCTGTTCGGCATCTGGCTGTCCGACAAGCCGGCCCAGGAAGACCTGAAGGAAGAGATGCTGGGCAAGAACTGATCTCCCGATCTCCGAATGAATACCCGGCTGACCGGTGTGTCGGTCAGCCGCCTCCCTCCGGCCGCCTCCCGGCCTCTTACAGGTACTCCCGCTTTTCCTTGAACTCGCACAGATCCTCAATGGGGCAAGCGCCGCATTTTGGCTTTCGGGCCGTACACACGTAACGGCCGTGCAGGATCAGCCAGTGGTGGGCGTCCAGCAGGAACTCCTTCGGCACCAGCCGCATCAGGCGTTTTTCCACTTCCAGCACCGTTTTGCCCGGGGCGATGCCGGTACGGTTGGACACCCGGAAAATATGGGTGTCTACCGCCATGGCGGGCTGGCCGAAGGCGGTGTTCAGCACGACATTGGCGGTTTTCCGGCCGACCCCCGGCAGGGCCTCAAGTTCGGCTCGGGATTGCGGTACCTCGCTGCCGTGTTGCTCGATCAGGATTCGGCAGGTCTTGATGATGTTTTCGGCCTTGCTGTTGAACAGCCCGATGGTGCGCACGTAGGTTTTCAGACCATCGACCCCCAGGGCCAGGATCGCCTCTGGTGTGTTGGCCACCGGATAGAGCTTGTCGGTGACTTTGTTGACGCTGACGTCTGTGGCCTGGGCGGACAGGATCACGGCAATCAGCAGCTCGAAAGCGTTGCTGTAGTTCAGCTCCGTGGTCGGGGTCGGGTTGGCCGCCCGTAGACGGCTGAAAATCTCGGTGCGTTTTTGCTTGTTCATGGCGGTGCTCTTGGCAATCAGATTGAACGGAACGAATCAGTGGGCCGCGTCAGGCTACCGGGCCGGTAACGCGCACCCGTTTACCTCCGGTGGCGGCTTTCTCTGTGGCGACGCGTTCTGGACGGGCCGCCAGCCGGCCGTCTATGACGTTTTTCAGGGCGATCAGCAGGCCCAAACCGAGAAACGCTCCCGGCGGCAGTACCATGAACAGAACGTTGGGGTAGTCTGCGAAGGGCGTCAGCGTCCAGTCCGCTGCCGCCGGCCCGAGCAGCAGGTCCATGTCTCGCAACAACGTTCCCTGGCCCACCAGTTCCCGCAGGCCGCCGAGCACGATCAGCACCGCCAGGAAACCGAGGCCGTTCATGGTGCCGTCCAGCAGGGCCAGCCCCGGTGGCTGGCGGGAGGCAAAGGCATCCGCCCGCCCGAGAATGGCGCAGTTGGTGACGATCAGCGGAATGAAGATGCCCAGGATCTGGTACAGGGGGTAGGCGAACGCCTGCATGAGCAGCTCCGCGCAGGTCACAAACGAGGCAATGATCATCACGTACGCCGGCAGCCGGACCGCTGTGGGTACGTAGTGTCGGATCAGCGAGACAGCCAGGTTCGAGCCCATCAGCACCATCAGCGTGGCCAGGCCCAGGCCCAGGGCATTGACGACCGTACTGGTCACGGCCAGCAGCGGGCAGAGCCCGAGCACCTGGACCAGGGCGGGGTTGTTGTTCCAGAGACCATCGCGGATGACGGTCCCTGCGGTGGGCGTGGGGGCGTCGCTCATGGGTCGGAGGCCTCCGGTGGCGGTGTGGTGTCTGTTGCGTCAGGCTGGCCGCCCGGGGCATTCAGGCGCGCCAGAATGGCCGGCCGTTGGTCACGCACGTACAGCAACGCATTGTGTACAGCAGCCACCACCGCTCGGGGCGTGATGGTGGCGCCGGTAAACTGGTCAAACACGCCGCCGTCCTTGCGGACGTGCCACTGGTTGGGTGTGGTGTTGTCCAGGGAGCGGCCAACAAAGCCCTCGACCCAATCGGATTTCCGGACCTCGATCTTGTCTCCCAGGCCCGGCGTTTCCTGGTGCCGGGTCACGCGTACGCCCAGCAGCGTGCCGTCGGGATCAACGCCCACCAGCAGCCGGATGTTGCCGGAGTAGCCGTCCGGCGCGGTTACCGGCAGCACCATGGCGGTGGGGCTGCCCCCGTCCCGGGCAACCCAGGCGATGATGGGCCCACCGGTTCCAATGGCCGGGCTGGCCGGCAGGGTGACGGTGTCCTGCAGCAGGCGCCCGGCCCGATGCTCGCCGGGAACGATGTCCAGCAGGGCCTGGGCCTCGGCTTTGGCGGCCTGGGTGCGGATGCGGTCGGCGGTCAGCGACTGGGTCACGGCAATCGCCCCGCCGGTGACCGCCGCAAACAGGGCGAGGCCGATGGCGCTGCGGATCACGGACTGTTTGAGGCTGGCGGCGCGTTCCGTCATGGCGCCTCCCCGGAGCGGCCGGACAAGCCGCGGGCGGCTTTTCGGTGTCCGAAGGTGCGCGGCGGCGTGTAGTAATCAATCATTGGAACCGCGAAATTCATCAATAGCACGGCAAAGGCGACCGCGTCCGGGTAGTTGCCCCAGGTGCGGATGCAGAACAGCAACACGCCGATACCGGCGCCGTAGATCAACCGTCCACGGACGCTGGTGGCGGCGGACACCGGATCGGTGGCGATGAAAAACGCCCCGAGCATGGTGGCGCCGGACAGCAGTTGAAGCGACAGCCCGTCCAACGACAGCGGCGCGCTGCCGAACATCAGCGTCATAAGCGCCAGGGCCGCCAGCAGGGCCGCGGGAATGGGCCACTGGATCACCCGCAGCGCCAGTAGGCCGACGCCGCCCGCCAGGAAGGCCAGGTTCACCCACAGCCACGCGGTGGCCTGGCCTGCGCCGGCGATGGTACTGGCATGGCGGGCGGCATCCAGGGGCGTGGCCATGGTCCAGCCGTCCGGGGCCGCCTGGGGGGCTGAGAACATCCGGGCCAGTGTGTCGCCGAGCCCCGGGGCCTGGTCAAGGCCAACGGCGGCGGCCCAGTTGGTGGTCATCGCCACAGGGAACGACACCAGTACGAGGGCATAGCCCACCATGGCCGGATTGAACGGGTTGCTGCCCAGGCCACCGTAAAGCTGCTTGGCCAGAACGATGGCCGCGATCACCGCCACCAGGGAGACCCACCAGGGTGCAAACGGCGGCAGTGATAATCCGAGCAGCAGCCCGGTTACCGCGGCGGTGGAATCGGTGAGGGTGCGCCGCACCGGCTTGCGGCGCAGCGCCAGCACGGCCGCCTCCGCCAGCATCGCGGTGATCACGCAGAACACCACGTTGATCAGGTTGCCCCAGCCAAACCAGCCGGTCTGCACCATAAGGCCCGGAAGCGACGCCGCAATGACCCAGCGCATCACCGTGGCCGTCGAGCGGGCGCCTCGGGCGTGCGGGGCCCGCACAGAGCCGGGAGACTGGGACGTCATCATCACCATTGCTGCATCCGTTAGTCCTGTGTGGGCGATTGGTCGCCGGGGCTGGCCGAGGCTGTCTTCTGCGCGTTCACCGCTTTGTCAGCCCGGGCACGCTTACGGGCCAGGGCCTGCTGCACCAGAGCGGCCTTGGCGGCCCGATCGTCGGGTTGGGGTGCGGCCGCTCCGTTGGCCTTTCTGGCCTGGGCTTCAGCGGCGGCGCGGGCCCGCTCCTGCCGGCGCTTTTCCTTCTCGAGGCGCTCCCGTTCCAGACGCGCCTGGCGCGCCTCAAAGCGCTCACGGGCCTGATCTGCCCGCTTCTGATCGTCCCGCCTCTGGCGAAGCTCGCCCTTGGCGTGGCGGTAATGCTGCACCAGAGGAATGGCACTCGGGCAGACGTAGGCGCAGGCGCCGCACTCAATGCAATCAAACAGGTTGAGGTGTTCTGCCTTGTCGTACTCCCCGGATTTGGCGTGCCAGAACAACTGCTGGGGAAGCAGCGTCATTGGGCAGGCGCTGGCGCATTCGCCGCAGCGGATGCAAGGCTGTTCAATAGCCGGCTGTCCAAACTCACCCGGAGCCACGGCGATCACGCAGTTGCTGGTTTTGGTGACCGGGACCGCATCCGTGGCCAGGGCAAACCCCATCATGGGGCCGCCCATCACCAGCCGCTCCAGGTTGTCGGCACGCAGCCCGGCGCCCGCCATCAGGTCCGCCACCGGCGTGCCGATCAACGCCTCCACGTTACCGGGTTCGGCAAGGGCGGTTCCGGTCAGGGTGATGACCCGGGAGATCAGCGGATGGTCCTGCAGCACCGCCTGCCCGACCGCCAACGCGGTACCCACATTCTGGCAGACAACGCCAACCTCCGCCGGCAGCCCGCCGCTGGGCACCTCACGGCCCGTCAGTATCCGGATCAGTTGCCGCTCGCCTCCGGAAGGGTACAAGGTGGGTACGGCCACCACCTCGATTCCGGCGAAGCGGGCGGCGTCGGCCATAGCCGCAATGGCCTCGGGTTTGTTGTCTTCAATGCCCACGACGGTTCGGGCCGGCGACAGTAGCCATTGCAGCACAGCGATGCCGGCCACCACGTCGGCGGCCCGTTCGCGCATGGTGCGGTCGTCGGCGGTGATGTACGGCTCACACTCGGCGCCGTTCACAATGAGCGTGTCAATGGGGCGCTGCCGTCCGCCCGTGAGCTTCTCGTGCGTCGGGAAGCCGGCGCCGCCGAGGCCGGCAATGCCCGCGTCCCGGATACGGGCCAGAACCGCCTCCGGGCCTCGCCGTTGATAGTCGGGCCAGGGTTCACGATGACGCCAGCGGTCATCGCCGTCTGGCCGGAGGATCAGGCAGAGGTCATCCAGCCCGGAGGGGTGCGGCACGGGATGCTGGGCGATGGCGTCAACGGTGCCGGATGTCGGCGCGTGTACGGGCACGCCTCGACCGCCGTCCAGATCCGCCAGCCGGTCGCCCTTGAGCACCGTTTGGCCAACCGTTACCCGCACTGACGCTGGCTGGCCCACGTGTTGCTGCAGGGGCAGTATCAGCCGGTCGGGCAGGGCAGCGACGCGTAGGGCGCGGGCATTGGAGAGGGCTTTGCGCTCGGGCGGGTGGATGCCGCCGGGAAAGGTCCAGAGCCGTGTCATGGCAGGCTCGCCTCCGGCCGCTCATTCCGGGCCTGGGTGAGTGACGGGCGCCGGTCCGTGGCAATCAGCGCGGGCTCCGGCGGCAGCCAGTTGCGGATGTCCGTATCGACGGTGATCATATCAATACAGTCCACCGGGCAGGGCTCCACGCACAGGTCGCAGCCGGTGCACTCCTGTTCGATGACGGTGTGCATGTGCTTGGCCGCGCCCAGGATGGCGTCCACCGGGCAGGCCTGGATGCATTTGGTGCAACCGATGCACTCGTCTTCGCGGATCACCGCCACGCGGCGTGCCTGGGCGACGCCGTGCTCGGCGTCGAGTGGCTGGGGCTCGACATCGAGCAGGTCCGCCAGGGCGGCGATGGCGCTGTCGCCTCCCGGCGGGCACTTGTTGATCGCGTCGCCGTCGGCAATGGCCTCGGCGTAGGGGCGGCAACCGGGATAGCCGCACTGGCCGCACTGGGTCTGGGGCAGGAGGGCGTCAATGTCGTCCACCAGGGCGTTGCCTTCCACCCGGAACCGGTCGGCGGCAAAGCCCAGCAGGGCGCCAAAGATGGCAGACAGGGCCAGCAGCACGCCTACGGCAATGATCACGCTCGTCCACATGGTTGCCTCCGGAACGTCAGACCGACACCAGCCCGGTGAATCCCAGGAACGCCAGGGACATCAGCCCGGCGGTGACCATGCCAATGGCAGCACCCCGGAAGGCCACCGGCACGTCGGACACGGCGATGCGCTCGCGCATGGCGGCGAACAGCACCAGCACCAGGGAAAAACCGACGGCGGCGCCGAAACCGTAGAGCACGGACTCCACGAAATTGTGATGCTTGTTGAGGTTCAGCAGGGCCACGCCCAGCACCGCGCAGTTGGTGGTAATGAGCGGCAGGAAGATGCCCAGCACCCGGTACAGGAGCGGGCTGGTTTTGCGCACCACCAGCTCGGTGAACTGGACCACCACGGCGATCACGAGAATGAAGGTGATGGTGCGCAGGAACTCGAGCCCCAGCGGCGCCAGCAGGTAGGTGTACGCCAGGTAGCTGCACACCGAAGACAGGGTCAGCACGAAGGTGGTGGCCAGGGACATGCCCATGGCCGTCTCCAGTTTTCCGGAAACGCCCATGAACGGGCACAGCCCGAGGAACTGCACCAGCACGAAGTTGTTGACCAGTATGGTGCTGACGAGAATCAGCAGGTACTCCGACATAACGCTCCCGGTGTCTGTGCACCCGTCCCGGCGGCGGCCGTTACATCACCCGCATGCCCGGGGTGGCGCCGGCGTCCGGGGACAGGATGAAGATGTCCTTGCCGCCCGGGCCGGCCGCCAGCACCATGCCCTCGGACACGCCGAATTTCATCTTGCGGGGCTTGAGGTTGGCCACCATCACCGTCATCCGGCCCTTGAGCTGGTCCGGCTCGTAGGCGGACTTGATGCCGGCGAACACCTGGCGCTGGCCTTCACCCAGATCCAGGGTCAGCCGCAGCAGCTTGTCCGCGCCCTCAACCCGCTCGGCGTCCACAATCTTGACCACCCGCAGGTCCACCTTGGCGAAATCGTTGAACTCGATTTCCTCGGCGATGGGCTCGATGGCGGCTTTCGCGGGCTGCCCGGTCGCGGCAGGCAGCTCTTCCTTGGAAGCCTCCAGCATTTTTTCGATCTGCGCCATGTCCACCCGGTTCATCAACGGCTTGAAGGTATCAATGCCATGGCTTTCCAGCAGATCGGCCCGGCCGTTCCAGTCCAGCGTGGTCTTCAGGAAGGCTTCGGAGGCCTTGGCCGTCTCGGGCAGCACCGGCGACAGGTAGGTCATCAGCAGGCGGAACATGTTGAGGGCGTTGGTGCAGATGGCGTGCAGGGCGTCCTCCTGGCCTTCCTGCTTGGCAATCACCCAGGGCTGCTCGTCGTTCACGTACTGGTTGGCAATGTCCGCCAGCTCCATGATACGGCGCATGGCCCGGCCGAATTCCCGGCTCTCGTAGTGGCCTTCGATCTCCGCGCCCGCGTCGATGAATTCCCGCAGCTTGTCGGTCTCGGTCACCGTGCCCAGTTGGCCATCGAACCGTTTGGCGATAAAGCCCGCGCAGCGGCTGGCAATGTTGACCACCTTGCCGACCAGGTCCGAATTGACCCGGGCAGCGAAGTCCTCAAGGTTCAGGTCCATGTCGTCCACGCTGCCAGTGAGCTTGGAGGCAAAGTAGTAGCGCAGGTACTCCGGGTTCAGGTGGTCCAGGTAGGTGCGGGCCATGATGAACGTGCCCCGGGACTTGGACATCTTCTTGCCGTTAACGGTGACGAACCCGTGGGCCCAGACCGCCGTGGGCGTGCGCAGGCCAGCGTCGTGCAGCATGGACGGCCAGAACAGGGCGTGGAAGTTAATGATGTCCTTGCCGATGAAGTGGTACACCTCGGCGGTGGAGTCGGCGCGCCAGAAGTGCTCGAAATCGATGTTTTCCCGGTTGCACAGGTTCTTGAAGCTGGCCAGGTAACCGATGGGGGCGTCCAGCCACACATAGAAGTACTTGCCCGGGGCGTCCGGAATCTCAAAGCCGAAGTAGGGCGCGTCCCGGCTGATGTCCCATTCCTGCAGGCCGGCGTCGAGCCATTCCGCGAGCTTGTTTGCCACCTGGGGCTGCAGGGTGCCGCTGCGGGTCCACTCGGTCAGGAAGTCCTGGAAGTCCGGCAGGCGGAAGAAATAGTGCTCGGACGTCTTCTCCACCGGCGTGGCACCGGACACCGCGGACCGGGGGTTGATCAGCTCCGCCGGGGTGTAGGTGGCGCCGCAGGCCTCGCAGTTGTCGCCGTACTGGTCGTCGGTCTTGCACTTGGGGCAGGTGCCCTTGATGAACCGGTCCGCCAGGAACATCTCTTTTTCCGGATCGTAGAACTGGGTGATGTTCCGGGTGGCGATGTGGCCGTTTTCCTTGAGCTTGCGGTAGATGTACTCGGAAAAGTGCCGGTTTTCCTCGGAATGGGTGGAGTAGTAATTGTCAAAACGGATGTGGAACCCGGCAAAATCCGCCTGGTGTTCCTGGCGGATCCGGTCGATCAGCTGCTCGGCAGTAATGCCCTCGCGCTCGGCCCGCAGCATGATGGCGGTACCGTGGGCGTCGTCGGCGCAGACGTAGTAGCAGTTGTTACCGCGCAGGTTCTGGTAACGCACCCAGATGTCGGTCTGGATATACTCCAGCAGGTGCCCGAGGTGGATGGGCCCGTTGGCGTAGGGCAGGGCGCTGGTAACCAGAATGTCGCGCTGTGGCGTGCTCGCTTGCGTCATGATGCTGTCCGAACCTTGTCGTCGATCTGGATGGGCCAGGGGGCTGATAACGCACCCGCGTTGATTGCGGCCGGTGCCGACCCCATATGGTCAGAAACGGGCACAGATGATACCTTCCGGCCAACGAATTTTCACCTGCGATGCCGCGCCTGTCCGCTGGTGCCCTGAGGCGACCATCATAACCGATTCCGGAGACCCCCGATGACCCAGATTCCCCAGCCGGCCCTGGAAGCCGCCGTTCGTGAGTACCGCGACCCGTACCTCAACAAGGATCTGTTTGAACTCGGCGCCGTTCGCCGGCTGGCGTCTGACGCCGACGGCCGGGTGAGCCTGGCGGTGGAGCTGCCTTACCCGTCTGCGGGCATTGCCGGCGCGCTGCGGCAGATTGTCAGCAACGCACTGGAGAACGTTGACGGCGTGACCGACGTCAACGTGGACGTCAGCCAGCGCATCCACGCCTGCAAAGTGGTCAAAGACCTGCCGGCGGTGCCCGGGGTCAAGAACATCATCGCGGTGGCCTCCGGCAAGGGCGGCGTCGGCAAGTCCACGACGGCCGTCAACCTGGCCCTGGCGTTGAAAGCCGAGGGCGCTCGTGTGGGGCTGCTGGACGCGGACATCTACGGCCCGTCCATTGGCATGATGCTGGGGGTCCCAGAAGGCAAGCGTCCGGACACCCGGGAGAACAAGTACTTTGTGCCCATGGAGGCCCACGGCCTGCAGGCCAACTCCATGGCGTTCGTGACCACCGACAAGACGCCAATGGTCTGGCGCGGCCCGATGGTCAGCGGTGCCGTGCTTCAGTTGCTCCAGCAGACCCTGTGGGACGAGCTGGACTACCTGGTGATCGACATGCCCCCGGGCACCGGTGATATCCAGCTTACCCTGGCCCAAAAGGTGCCGGTGACCGGCGCGGTCATCGTGACCACGCCCCAGGACATTGCCCTGCTGGACGGCAAGAAGGGCATCGAGATGTTCCGCAAGGTGGACATCCCGGTCCTTGGCGTGATCGAGAACATGAGCGTGCACATCTGCTCCAACTGCGGCCACGAGGAGCCTCTGTTCGGCCACGGCGGCGGCGAGCGCATTGCCGCCGAGTACCAGACCACGCTGCTGGGCCAACTGCCCCTGCACATGACCATCCGCGAGCAGACCGACAGTGGCCGGCCGTCGGTGGTGGCCGAGCCGGATTCGGAAGTGGCGCGCCGGTACCGGGACATCGCCCGCCGCGTGGGCGCCGAGCTGTCCACCCGGGAGCGCAACCTGGGCGGCACCATTTCCAGTGTCTCCGTGACCGCCCACTGAGCGGCTCGTCCCTTCGACAGGGCCCTGGCGAAGGGGTAAACTACGCGGCACTTTTCCGCAGACGATTCCGCACCACATGAGACTTCACCGATGAGCATCAAATCCGACAAGTGGATCCGCCGGATGTCCGAGCAGTACGGCATGATCGAACCGTTCGAGCCCGGCCAGGTTCGCGATGCCGGCCAGGGCCGCGTCATTTCCTATGGCACGTCCAGCTACGGGTACGACGTGCGTTGCAGCAACGAGTTCAAGATCTTCACCAACGTGCACAGCGCCACGGTGGACCCGAAGAACTTCGATGAGAACAGCTTCGTCAACTACACCGGTGACGTCTGCATCATTCCGCCCAACAGTTTCGCACTGGCCCGTACCGTCGAGTATTTCCGGATTCCCCGGAACGTGCTGACCATCTGCCTGGGCAAGAGCACCTACGCCCGGTGCGGCATTATCGTGAACGTTACGCCGCTGGAGCCGGAGTGGGAAGGCCAGGTGACCCTGGAGTTCTCCAACACCACCAACCTGCCGGCCAAGATCTACGCCAACGAGGGTGTGGCGCAGATGCTGTTCTTCGAATCCGATGAGGTCTGTGAGACCAGCTACAAGGATCGGGGCGGCAAATACCTGGGCCAGACCGGCGTCACGCTGCCCCGGACATGAACGCCAACCAGTTTCTCAAGGCCGTCGGTCAGCTCCAGGGATGGCGGGAATACGCGTACCTGCTGGCCCTGGCCGAGCGGGCGTTTCCCAACTACGCCCTGTTTGCCGACGCGGTGGGCCTGAAGACCGGGGCCAAGATGCGCCAGTTGCTGGACCAGGCCTGGGATCTATTGCAGACCGGCAGCCGGGATACCGCCATTCCCCAGATGCTGACCCGTCTGGAGGCGCTGTCGCCCGACGTGGACGACTACGACGCCTACGGCGTGTACCCGGCGTTTGACGTCTGCCAGCTGGTGGAGCAGGCCCTGCTGAATCGCCTGAACCCCAGTCGGCACCGGGCGACCGACGCGACCCTCCTGGCCACCGGCACCGTGATGCAGTTTATCGAGGTGTCTGAAGGGGAAGGGCTGGAGGAGGACGGCCTGGTGCGGCTGCTGGAACAGCACCCGCTGATGAAGGAAGACAAGCAGTTCCAGCGCACGCTGGTGCTGGAACTCAAGCGTCAGCGCACGCCGGTGCAGGCGTTTGTTGACGAACTCAAAGCGCTGGCGGCCAACGAGGGCGTCAGCAACCTGGGGATCAGCCTCGAGGGATAACCCGCCCATGAAACTGTCCGCCTTTGCCCGCAAGCTCACCGCCGACGCCGGCATCACCTCGTTGATGGACGACCTGGGCAACGCCATGGCCTCAGGGGACGACCTGATCATGATGGGCGGCGGCAATCCCGGGCACATTCCAGAGGTGGCGGATCGCATCCGGGAGATTCTGGCGGGCATCAGCCAGAACGATGAGGACATTCGTCGGCTGGTCGGCGTTTACGACCCGCCCCAGGGCGAAAAGCGCTTCATCAGCGCCCTGGTGGACCTGCTGAACCGGGAGTACGGTTGGGGCCTGACGCCGGACAACATCGCCCTGACCAATGGCAGCCAGGCGGCGTTTTTCATGCTGTTCAATATGTTCGGCGGCGAAGACGGCGAGGGCGGACACCGGCACATCCTGCTGCCCCTGGCGCCTGAGTACATCGGCTACGCGGACGCGGGCATCGCCCCGGAGCTGTTCCGGGCCAACAAGCCGGAGATTACCTACACCGGGGAGCACGAGTTCAAGTATCGGGTGGATTTCGACGCCCTGGACGTCACGGACCAGACCGGGGCAATCTGCGTGTCACGGCCGACCAATCCCACCGGCAACGTGATTACCGACGAGGAACTGGCTCGCCTGGAATCGCTGGCGCGGCAGCACGACATTCCCCTGATTGTGGACGGCGCCTACGGCACGCCGTTCCCCAGTCTGCTGTTCACCGACGCCGCGCCCACCTGGAACGAGCAGATCATCCTGTGCCTGAGCCTGTCCAAACTCGGGCTTCCGGCGGCCCGGACCGGCATTGTGATTGCCTCGGCGCCGGTGATCCGGGCGCTGTCGGGGATGAACGCCATACTCAACCTGGCCACCGGCAGCTTTGGCGCCGTGCTGGCGGAACCGCTGGTCCGGTCTGGAGAGATTCTGCGGCTTAGCCGGGATGTGGTGTGCCCCTTCTATCGCCAGAAGATGGTCAAAGCGGTCGCGGTCTTTACCGAAGCAATGGCAGGGGCCGACTGTCCGTGGTACGTGCACCGGCCCGAGGGTGCGATGTTCCTGTGGCTGTGGTTCCCCGGCTTGCCCATCTCCAGCCTGGAGCTGTACCGGCGTCTCAAAGCCCGGGGCGTGCTGGTGGTGTCAGGCCACTATTTCTTCCCGGGGTTGTCCGGGGAGGATGCCGGCTGGGCGCACCAGCGCGAGTGCCTGCGGGTGACCTATTCCCAGGACGATGACCGGGTTGCCGACGGGCTTCGCATCATCGCCGACGAGGTTCGGGCGGTTACCGCCCAAGCTGAGCGTCCTTGAGGCGCAGCTCGTAGCGTTCGCCGTCCGGCTCCACCTGGAGCAGGCGCATCAGCAGGAAGGCCCGTTCCGGGTCAAACCAGAGGTAGGTCTGGCGCTTGGCGTCGGCCTCGCGCACTTTTTCCGCTTTCACCAGCCCTGAATCCCCTGCCGGATCGTCAACCACCGCAAACCGGGTATCGTCGTACTTGCCGTGATCGATCACCTGGTAGGTCACATCACGCTTGCCGCGCCGAAGGTCTTGACGCAGTTGCAGTTGGTAGCCCAGAGGATCAAGGGTGCCCGGCTTGAGGGGCAGTCGGAAGGCCTTGCCTTTTGCTTCACCGGTGGCGACGCCGGCGGACCAGTCGAAATCGATGGTTTCGCTGCGATCGCGAATGAACAGGCCGGACAGCCGATAGCGGTAAGTGATCGGAATCACCCGGTCGTCTTCCCACTTGAGCACCAGGGATTCGTGGATGTCGGCAACGAACGACGAGACGTCGGTCTGATAGAGCCAGACCCCGTTGCCGGAATCCGTGAGTTTGCGGGTGCCGCTGCCGTTCAATGCCAGGCCTTTTTCCACGGCGGCGGTGTAGGTGGCTGAAAAGGGTGACAGCGCCTGGGGTTCGCTGGCCGCCGGCGCGCTGTCGGCGCTGGCCAGGCCGGGCGCCAGCGCCAGCACCAGTAGCAGGCCTCGGAATCCGTGGTGTGCTCTGGTACTTGGCATGGCCGGGTCCTCTCAGCTGGCGGGCAGGATCAGTGGCGCTCTCAGTGGGGCGCCGTCAAACAGTACGCCGTCCGCGCCCAGCTGGATGCGGCCCTCGCAGAACCAGCGCAGAACAACGGGGTAGAGCACGTGTTCCTGAGCCTGAACTTTCTCGGCCAGGGTGTCGGCGGTATCGTTTGGTTCGATGGTGACCTCAGCCTGGGCGATGACGGGGCCGCCGTCCAGTTCCTCGGTCACAAAATGAACCGATGTGCCGTGCACCCGGTCGCCCGCGTCGAGCGCCCGTTGGTGGGTGTTCAGGCCCGTATAGCGGGGCAGCAACGAGGGGTGTACGTTCAGCATCCGGCCCCGGAAGGCGCGGACAAAATCGGTGGTGAGGATGCGCATGAACCCGGCCAGAACGATGACGTCGGGGTCCCGCCGGCGGATCTCCGCCATCAGTTGCGCATCGAACGCCTCCCGGCTGTCAAACCGGGTGTGGTCCACGACAAAACTCTCGATGTTGGCCTGGCCGGCCCGCTCCAGGGCGAAGGCGCCCGGGCGGTTGCAGCCAACGGCAATGATCTGTCCGGGAAAATCCCGCTCTCGGCTGGCGTCAATCAGGGCCTGGAGGTTGGACCCCTGGCCGGACGCCAGCACGAGGATGCGGGGCAGGGGCGCCGGGTCTGCCTTCATGCCGACAGCAGTCCCGGTGCGTAGCGCACTTTCGCCTCGGCGTCGGGCTGGTCGGCGCTTTCAATCAGTCCAACCTGCCAGACGGTTTCGCCCATGGCGTTCAGGGTGTCAATGGCCAGGTCCTTCTGGTTGGCAGGAACGCACACGATCATGCCGATGCCGCAGTTGAAGGTTCGGTACATTTCCTCCATGGCCACGCCGCCGGCGGCGCGCAGCCATTCGAAGACCGGGGGCAGGGACCAGCTGTTGGTGTCGATGGCCGCAACGGTGCCGTTCGGCAGCACCCGGGGAATGTTCTCGGGCAGGCCACCGCCGGTAATATGGGACAGGGCGCGCACGTCCACTTCCCGGATCAGTTGCAGCAGGTTTTTCACATAGATGCGAGTGGGTGCCATCAGTGCGGTGGCCAGGTCGGTGCTGCCGACGGTCTGGCTCAGGTCCGCGTTGCTGATTTCCAGAATCTTCCGGATCAGCGAGTAGCCGTTGGAGTGGGGGCCTGATGAACCGAGGGCGAGCAGGACATCACCGGGCTGCACGTGACTGCCATCGATGATTTCATTGCGTTCAACCACGCCCACGCAGAAGCCCGCCAGGTCATAGTCTTCGCCTTCGTACATGCCCGGCATCTCGGCCGTTTCGCCACCCACCAGCGCGCAGCCGGCCTGCTCGCAGCCTTCGCCAATGCCGGCCACCACCTGGGCGGCAACATCCACGTTCAGTTTGCCGGTGGCGTAGTAGTCCAGGAAGAACAGCGGCTCGGCGCCGCCGACCACCAGGTCGTTCACGCACATGGCAACCAGGTCAATGCCGATGGTGTCGTGGCGCTGCAACTGCATGGCGAGGCGCAGCTTGGTGCCAACGCCGTCGGTTCCTGACACCAGGACCGGCTCGTTGTAGCCGGGAGGGATGGCCACCATGGCGCCAAAGCCGCCGAGGCCACCCAGAACCTCCGGACGCCGCGTACGAACGGCCGTCTCCTTGATGCGATTGACCAGTTCGTTGCCGGCGTCGATATCCACGCCCGCATCGCGGTACGTCAGGGAGGGCTTGTGTTCGCTCATGGTTAGCAGACCGTTGGCAGTAGTGGGACAGGCGGCGGATTTTAACAGCTACTCACGGTATAGGCCATGGTGTATCCTATGCGCCATCCATGCCAACACCAGGGTGATTCATGTCAGTATCCGGACAAGACGCGGCAGGGTGGCTCGGCCGGGCCATACGCCCTTTGACCGTGTGCCTAAGCCTCTGGGCCGCAGCGTTTTCTGCCCAGGCCGTGACCGTGCCTGATCTGTATTCGGTGGATGTGCCGGTCGAAGGGACCAGCACAGGCGACCTGGCCGCCGGCTATGCGGAAGGGCTTCGCCGGGTTCTGGTGCGCGTCTCCGGCAGCCGTGATGTGCTCGCTAACGAAGGTATCGACGGCCTGTTGGGCAACGCCGAATCCCTGTTGCTGTCCTATCAGGTGGTGCGGGGCGACGATGGCCAGGACCGGCTGAAAATGAGTTTTGGCGCGGTCGGTGTGAACCAGGCCCTGGCCTCGGTAAACGCGCCGGTCTGGGGCGCAAACCGCCCGTTGACGCTGGCCTGGGTCGCTGTGGAAGACGGTGGTAGCCGGCAATTGGTCACGGGCGCACCTGGCGGTGCGGACCCGGCTGGCAACACCGGTGCCCCGGTGACCAGCGCCGACAGTTGGCGCCAGGCGCTGCAGTCAGCGGCGCGGGTGCGCGGCCTGCCGGTGGCGTTCCCCCCGGCGGCCATGTCAGAAGACCGAAACCTGTTGTCGGAAATCTGGGGGCAGTTTGCGGACCGCCTTCGGACGGTCGACGGAGCACCTGAGCACGATGCCATGGCGCTGGTACGGGTTAGCCGTTCCGGCGGGCAGTGGCGGGCCGGCTGGGTGTTCGACGGCATGTCCATGAACGACGGCGAATCGACGGTGACCGCCGACAGCCGGGATGGCCTGGCCCAGGCCCTGATTGACCGGTGGGCGGATCGCTACGCCCAGCGTTACGCGGTAGCCGCCGGCGATGTGGGTGACCTGCCCAAGGTGGATATTGTCATTGATGGCGTGCAGTCGGTCGCCGATTACGGCAAGGCCGTCTCACTGCTGGATGCGCTCACACCGGTGAAATCGGTGGGAGCCTCCCGGGTTCATGGCAACACCCTGACCCTGCAAGTGGCGTTTTCCGGCGAGTTGGAGCAGCTCAAACGCTACATGGCGCTGGATACCCGCTTTGTGCCCCAGGAGGCACCGGCAGCGGAGCCTGCGCCGGTCCCGAGCGCGCCGGAAGGCACCGGAACGGGCGATGACTCCGCTTTCGGTTCCCTGTACCCGGTGCTGCACTACCGCTGGCAGGCGGCGCCGACGGTGACCGCCGGGCCGGCTGCCGACGACGCTGGTGACGCCCGCCAAGCGCAACCGTAACGCCGGGCGGATGGCCCGGTGACTGGCGAGACTGGAGGGAGCCTTGTGAGATCGCAACGCTGGCGCTGGATTCCCAATGCCCTGACGTTTCTGCGCATCGTCCTGATCATTCCCTTCGCAGGTTCTCTGCTGGCCGAACACTATCGGCAGGCGCTGCTGATCTTCGGCGCTGCCGCGATTACCGATGCCGTTGACGGGTTCCTGGCTCGACATTTCGGCTGGCGCTCCCGGGTCGGCGCGATTGCCGATCCGCTGGCGGACAAGGCCCTCCTGATCACCTCCTACCTGATGCTGACCCTGACCGCGGTGCTGCCGGTGTGGCTGTTCCTCGTGGTGCTCGCCCGGGATCTGCTGATTGTGGGCGGGGCGCTGGCCTACCACGTGGGC
Organism: Marinobacter sp. C2H3; assembly: GCF_037080155.1. Classification (NCBI taxonomy): domain Bacteria; kingdom Pseudomonadati; phylum Pseudomonadota; class Gammaproteobacteria; order Pseudomonadales; family Marinobacteraceae; genus Marinobacter; species Marinobacter sp. C2H3. The sequence goes on from NZ_JBBBNZ010000007.1 coordinate 51,765, forward strand.
ATTGGCCGATACGAGATGGCGCCCAGCCTCCCGGGCAAGATCAACACCCTGGTGCAGATCCTGGTGGTGCTCTCCATCATCATCCTGCTGGCGGACTGGCCCATGCAGCCCTGGGTGGTGGATGTGGGCATCGCGCTGGTGACCGTATCCGCGGCCGTCAGTGGCGGCCATTACCTGTGGGTCTGGGGGCGGAAGGCTTGGAAGGAAACGCGACCATGATGGCGTCACAGCTCAGCCTTGGGGTCCGGCTGCGAGACGACGCCCGGTTTGATAATTTTCACGGCGACCGAAACCAGGCGGTGGCTGCCCGTCTCCGGCTGGCCTGCGAACAGCCTCTGGGGTTGCCGGTGATCACGGTGTGTGGTGTCTCGGACACTGGCAAGAGCCATCTGCTCCAGGCCGCCTGCCATCACATCGAAGCGACCGGGCAGACCGCGGTCTGCATGAGTGTGGGTGAGCTCATGCCTTTTGGCCCAGAGTCACTGGCGGGACTCGATGCCCAACGGTTGGTGTGCCTCGACGATCTGGATAGGATTGCCGGGGATGCCGCCTGGGAGGAGGCGGTGTTCCATTTGTACAACCGCGTGCACGACCGGGGCAATCTGCTGCTGGTGGGGTTGTCGGAGGTGCCGTCGGCGCTGCCGTTTGGCTTGCCCGACCTGGTATCCCGGCTGGCTCACGGGCTGCTGCTGCGGCTGGAGCCCTATCAGGACGCCGACCGCGAGCGTATTCTCCAGGCCCGGGCCGAGCAGCGCGGCCTGATGATGTCGGACGACGTTGCCGGGTTTATCCTCCGGCGCGCGCCACGGCGCCTCGGCGACCTGCTGGCGCTGCTGGACGTGCTGGATGAAAACTCACTCCAGGCCCAGCGCCGGCTGACGATTCCGTTTGTAAAAACCGTGATGGGCTGGTGAACCGCCAGCCCACGATCCAGGGAACGACGGCCAAGCGCCCGACCGAGGCAGCGGCCCACGACGACGAAGGGGAGAAACGACATGAGACGGGTTGTGTTCAATCAAAAAGGCGGTGTCGGCAAGTCCAGCATCACCTGTAACCTGGCGGCCATCAGCGCGGCCCGGGGCAAGCGAACGCTGGTGGTGGACCTGGACCCCCAGGGCAACTCGACCCATTATTTGCTTGGCCGTCCCGCCAGTGAGCTTAAAGACACTGTCGCCGACCTCCTGGAGCAAACCGTTGCCTTTACGGTGTTCAACCGTCGCCCCGACGAATTCGTGCACGCGACCCCGTTTGACGGGCTGTTCGTCATGCCCTCCAGCCCGGAGCTGGACTTTCTTGAGCGCAAGCTTGAGGCCAAGCACAAGATCTACAAGCTTCGGGAGGCCCTGAAGAAACTGGGCGAGAGCTTTGATGCCATTTATGTGGACACGGCGCCGGCGCTGAATTTCTACACCCGCTCGGCGCTGATCGCCGCCCAGCGCTGCCTGATTCCCTTCGACTGCGACGATTTCTCCCGCCAGGCCCTGTACAACATCCTGGGGGAAATTCGCGAGCTTCAGGAAGACCACAACAGCGAGCTGGTGGTAGAAGGCATCGTTGCCAACCAGTTCCAGCCCCGCGCCAGCCTGCCGCGCCAGTTGGTCCGGGAATTGACCGAAGAGGGACTGCCGATGCTGCCGGTGCGGCTGTCCAGTTCGGTCAAGATGAAGGAATCTCACCAGAGCCGGCAACCTCTGATCCACATGGCTCCGAACCATCCGCTGACCCGCCAGTACCAGGATCTCTACCGGGTGCTGCACGGCGAGTCTGTGGATGTGGAGCCGCTGACCGAATAGGGAGCCCCATGAGCCAGACCCCCGAGTCTATGCTGTCCGACGTCGCCGATAGCCTGCTGCGCATTGAAATGGCCCTGCGCCAGTTGGACGCCTGGGCGTCGTCACCGCCGCCGGACGAGGCGTTCGAGAGCGATCAGCCGTTCTGCATTGACACCATGGCCTTTCCCGAATGGCTGCAGTTTGTGTTCCTGGTGCGCATGAAAGTACTGGTGGAGCAGGGAGGCCCACTGCCGGCGGTCTCCGGCATTGCGCCGATGGCAGAAGAGCACTTCCGAAGCCGGCCTGAATCCGGTGATGCCCTGGTGCGGGCGCTGGCCGAAATGGACCGGCTGCTGTCCGAGCCGTCCTGAGGCGGGCGGCCCGGACGGTCCGGGCATCAGTTCAGGCGCATGGACAGGTCCGTGGCCCGAAGGTGCTTGGTCAGAGCGCCGATGGAAATGTAATCCACGCCGGTCTCCGCCACCGGTACCAACGTCTGCTCATTGATGTTCCCCGACGCTTCGAGCTTCGCCCGGCCGGCGGTCTGCGCCACGGCGGTGGTCATATCCGCCAGGCTGAACTCGTCCAGCATGATGATGTCCGCGCCGGCGCTCAGGGCCTGATCCAGTTCATCGAGGTTCTCCGTTTCCACTTCCACTGGCCGGCCCGGCCCAATCCGCCGGGCCTCTGCCACCGCCGCGCCGATGGAACCACAGGCGGCAATGTGATTTTCCTTGATCAGAAAGGCGTCCCACAGCCCGATCCGGTGGTTGTAGCAGCCGCCGCAGGTGACCGCGTACTTTTCCGCCATCCGCAACCCGGGCAGAGTCTTGCGGGTGTCCAGCAGGCGCACCTTGGTGTGGGCAACCTGCCGGGCATAGCTGGCGCAGGCGGTGGCAACGCCGGATAGGGTCTGCAGCCAGTTCAGGGCGGTTCGCTCGGCGGTCAACAGGCTACGGGCTGGACCTTCGAAGGTAAACAACACCTGGTCTGGCACCACCGTCTGGCCATCTTGCACCTGCCAGTGCAGTACCACCGTATCGTCCACCTGCCGGAACACTTCCTCTACCCAGCGTCGGCCAGCGATGACCGCCGCTTCCCGGGTAATCACCCGTCCGGTGGCGCGGGCCTCGGGGGCAATCAGGCGGGCGGTGATGTCGCCGTCGCCAATGTCTTCCCGAAGGCTCAGGGCAACGGATTCGATGCGGGATTGGCGGAGCAGTTCATCGTTGAGCATGGCGATAGTCCGTGGCGGTTGTCGGTGGCGTGAAGCTCAGCGCAAACCGGGCCCTACGCCAAATGTGGGATCGCCTCCGGGGAGGGCGGGGCCTGATTGTAAAGCGCCGCGCCATGAACGCCAAGCCGGTTTCCCGGCTCGGGCGCGGCTCTCTGGAGCGGTGAAAGTGTGAACTGCGTCCGCACGACACAAAAGGTGACAAAATCTGACACAAGGTGACGCACTGAGGACCTACTATGCTCGTAGTAATCGACGAGAACGGCATCGTCTGAATCCGGGAGTAACGAGATGGCAAAGGACAACAACGTGGTCCGCATGACGGGAGGCCAGGGCGCTGGCCGGCCGGCGTTGCCGGCGTCGCTCGTACGTTTGCGTGACGCATCCGGTCAGTCTCTGCGACAGATCCTCGCCGGGTTGTTCGACGGCGCCGACGATGCCCTGTTCGAGCTGGCGGACCGGGCCGCATCCAATCAGGACCAGAATGCCTACTTCGATGCGATGCGCGAGCTGCGCCTGCGTCGCAAGGCTATGGTGGTGTCCCTGCTGCAGTCCGTCTCCCGGGCTTTCAACGAGCTGGGTCGCCCTGGCAAGGCTGAGGCATCGGGCGCCTTGGAGCAGATCGACAGCGATGCCCTGAGCCTGATGGACAACGAAGCGATGGAGCAACAGGTGGCCATCGATAACCTGGCCAACAAGTTGCGCAACCGCTACCAGGATGCCATTCAACTGCTGACCGCCCGGTTCCGCCATTTAATGCCGGGGTTGAGCCTGTCCGATAAAGCCCTGCCCCTGGGGCCGGACGTGCTCTGTGCGGCGGTGGCCGACGCCTGTTCCGATCTGGACATCGACATCCGCGCCAAGCTGGTGGTCCTGAAGCTCTTCGATCGGACGCTGACCGAGCAGCTCGCCGGTTTCTACCGGGACGCCAACCAGATTCTGGTAAACGAGGGCGTGCTGCCTGAGATGAAACGCCCCCCTGTGACCGGCCGTCCCGGCGCGGGTTCCGGCAGTCCCGTCCAGCGGCCCGCCACCGGGGAGGCTGCTGCATCGCAGGATGAAGCGGCGGCGTCCGCTGGCGGCACTACCCAACCGACCTTCAACGAACTGGCAGCCCTGCTGCATCAGCACACCGGCAGCGACAACCTGGGCTCAGCCGGCGGCATTCTGCTGGATACGGACCGGTTGATGGCCCGGCTTAGCTCCGTGCAGGTGCAGGCGGCCAGGTTGCAGCCGGGGCAAGTGGTGTCCCTGGGCGAGCAACTGCGGCCGGTGTTCCGGAACGAGCAGGGCGAGGCCCTGAAAGTCGGGCAGGTGGACAGTGACGTGATCAACCTGGTGTCCATGCTGTTTGATTTTATCCTGGAAGACCGGCAGCTCCACGGCACCATGAAGGCCCTGATCGGTCGCCTGCAGATTCCGGTGCTGAAGGTGGCGCTGAGCGATCGCAATTTTTTCAATCGGGGCGGCCACCCGGTTCGCAAATTGCTGAACGAGCTGGCGCTGGCGGCCATTGGCTGGAGCGAAAAGCGCGCCGGCCAGCGTGACCCCCTGAAGGAAAAAATCGAGGAAGTGGTCACCCGCGTGCTCAGCGAGTACGCCACCGATGTGTCCCTGTTTGAGACCCTGCTGAGGGATTTCCAGCACTTCATGGACCTGGATCGCCGCCGCCGGGAGCTGATCGAGCAGCGCCTGCGGGACGCCGAGGAAGGCCGCGCCCGCCAGGAGCAGGCCATCGAATCCACCGCCGAGGTGGTTCGCCCGCTGGTGGCAGGGCACGACCTGCCCGAGTCGGTCCGGACCCTGCTGGAAGAGCCCGGCAGTCGCTACCTGCAATGGCTGCACCTGCGGGAGGGCACGGAAACCGCCCGCTGGCCGGAGGCGTTGGCGTTGATGGAGCGCCTGGCCTGGAGCGTGGACCCACGCCCGATCGGTCCGGATACCCGGGCAGAGCTGCTCCGTGCCATCCCCGGCCTGGTGGACGACCTTCGCGCCGCCCTGCAGGAAATTGCCTGGGACCCGTTTGCTACCGACGCCCTGATCCGGGATCTGGAACTGGCGCATGTGGATGTGTTCCAGCGGCTGCTGACCACAGCGCCGGCGCCGGCCGCTACGGAAGCCGAGCCGGAATCGACCGTACCTGAACCCATGGCCTTGCAGTTCCCAGAGGCGCCTGCTGAGGGAACCGTTCCCGAGACCGTTGAGGCGAAGGCTGACGAACCGCCGGTGGCCGCTGCCAAATCCGCACCGGTTTCTGAGAGAGCCGCACCGGTTGATGAGCGAGCCACGCCGGTTGTTGCCGAAGCCTCCGCGACGGCGGCGGATACCGCACCGGTCAGTGCTGCCCAGCCGTCCCCTGCGCCGGAATGGCTGGCCCGGGCTGATGCCCTGCGGGTTGGCTCCTGGCTGGAGCTCAGCCGCACGGACACCCGGGTTCGGTGCAAGCTGGCGGCCGTGATCAAAGCGACCGGCAAGTACATCTTCGTGAATCGGGGCGGCGCCAAGGTGGCCGAGTACTACCGGGATGATCTGGCCTGCGCCCTGGCTGCCGGCGAGGTGTCCGTTCTGGACGACGGCCTGATTTTCGACCGGGCACTGGAGTCCATCATCGATAACCTCAGAAGCAGCCGGCGCGACTGAGCCCGTGGCAAGGCGCCGGCGTTTGTGATTCAATCTGCCGAATCCATACGCCGAGCGCCGGAACGTGCCTTGTCAGATTCATTGCCCTCTTCTCCCGTAGTCCCAACTGCCGGCCCGAGCGCCGGCGACATTGCCCTGATTCGCGATCAGGGGCGCCTGCCGGGCGCCCGATGGTGTGGGTCCCCCAATTTTGGTGCCCGTCCCGAGGGGGCTGAGATCAGCCTGCTGGTGGTGCACAACATCAGTCTGCCGCCCGGGGAATTCGGCGGTCCGCACATCGAGGCGTTCTTCCAGAACCGGCTGGACGCCTCGGCCCATCCCTATTTCCAGGAAATTGCCTCGCTGCAGGTGTCCGCCCACGGGCTGATCCGCCGCAACGGCGAGCTGGTGCAGTTTGTCAGCTTGCTGGACCGGGCGTGGCACGCGGGCCGCTCCTGTTTCGAGGGGCAGGAGGAGTGCAACGATTACTCCATTGGCATCGAGCTTGAGGGCGCGGACGACGTGCCCTACACCGATGCGCAATATCATCGCCTGGCGGACATGGCGGTGGCTGTGATGACGGCCTGGCCGGCCATCACCCCCGAGCGCATGACCGGCCACTGCGACGTCGCCCCCGGACGCAAGACCGACCCGGGCCCGGCTTTCGACTGGCCGCGATTTCGTCGTCTGGTGCGTGAGCGGCGCGGGGCCGTGGAAGAACACGGAGCAGCGGCTGGAAAAGGCGGGGTGCGGTCATGACGCTGCTGGTGTTTCTGCTCGCCTACCTGATTCGTCGCCGTCTTGATGCCGGCGGCCACTGGCAGTCCGAGCGCGTCTGGGCCGGCTGGTTCCGGCTGGTGCTGGTGGTGCTGCCGGACCGCGTGGGCAGATGGGCCGGCGTGCTGGTGGCCGCAGCTCTGCCGGCCCTGTTGGCCTTGTGGATTACGGGTGGTCTCGCCCATCGTGGCATTTGGTTGCTTTGGGTGCCGTTTGAGGTGCTCGTATTGGTGATGCTGATGGGCGCTCCGGGCTGGCGGGCGCCGCTGGGTTCCTACGTGGAGGCGTGGACCCGGGGTGACATGCAGGCGGCGTGGCACCACGTACGTGATCGCCTGCCGGCGGATGAACGGGGCTCAGCGCTGTCGCCGGACGCCATGCACCGGTCCCTGTGCCGGGTGTACCTGGATTCCATGTTCTCCCGATTCTTCCTGGTCGCTTTCTGGTATGTGGTGGCCGGCTTGCCGGGGGCGGTGATGGCCCGCACGCTGGCCGGGCAATGGCCGGAACGAGGGCGCCGGGACGCCTTGCGCTGGCCGTTGCAGTTGGCGGGCTGGCTGCCCTTACGCCTGCTGTGCCTGACCTTTGGCCTGGCCGGTGATCTGTCTGGCTGGTTGCGAACTGCCGACCGGCGCTGGTTGGGCCTGCGAACATCGGCCGGCGACCTGCTGATGAGGGCCGCCAATGGTGCTCTGACCGGCTATGCGCTGGATCCGGCGCGGTTCCAGAAACTGCATCCGACGGAGTGGGCGGACTTTGGCGGCCGTAGTGTGGCGGCGATCCGGGACCTGCTCAACCGCTCCATGTTGATCTGGCTGTGCCTGCTGGCGTTGCTGGTGATTGCCGGGTTGATTTAGCGCTCCCCGATGTCGCGCGAACGGCAAAAGCGTACGAATCACCCGAAATAGTGATTAAGTTTTCCGCCCACCGGACGACAATATAAGTAACAACAAAATAAAGACCGTGCTGTTGGGTCTCCCCATTTCCGTCCGCGAGGGTGTCCGTGAAGCAGTTGATCAAGCCCGCCATTGCCCTGATGAATCGCCTGCCGATGGTGTACAAGTTCGGCCTCATCAGCGTCCTGTTCCTGCTGCCGATTGGCGGCCTGTCCTGGTTGGTCATCTCCGACCTGAACCGCTCGGTTGCCAACATCGAGCGGGGCATTGAAGGCCTGGACCAACTCCAGTCGGTAAACCGGTTGCTGGTGGCGTCCATGGCCTACCGGGATTACCGTGCACCGGCGGTGATCAAGGATGACGACGAACTCAAGGGACGCGCCAGCGACGCCGCCAAGGTCATCACCGAGGAGCTCAAGCGTCTTAAGGATGGCGCGGCGCGATTCGAGCGTTCGGAACTCTGGCGCCAGCAGTTGGATTCGGTCGCCAAGGCCTGGGCTGCGCTGGCCGCCGACGACAACTACCAGGGCAACATCGAGCCCCAGTTCAAGTACTACCAGGAATTTGTCCAGAGAGTCTCGACCCTGCCATCGGCGTTGGTACAGATCTCCGGACTGAGCCAGGAAGCGGCCCGGGCCAGCCGAGTGCTGCTGGGCCTGGTCAACAGTGATCTTCCGGACGCGCGCAGTGCCATCGGCGCGGCGCGGGCCTACGGTATTTTCGCGCTGACCGAAGGGCAGGTCGGCTACGCCCTGAGCGACGTGCTCAATGGCATCTACGACCGTTTGACCAATCAGGGTACCTTGCTGACACCGGCGCTGGCGGTTGCCCGGGACGCCTCCCCGATGCTCGCCGATTCCGCCGGCAATACTCTGGGTGCCGTCGAGGGTGCGTTGCCGGCGGTGCGGGATCTGCTGGATCAGCACGTTATCACCCCCATGCGTCTGGAGATGCCCTGGACCGAGTATGAACAGGCCATCAACGCCCAGCTCAAGGCCTTCGACGCCCTTACCAGCGCTGTTTTCGGCGTGGTCGGGGCCAACCTGGACGAGCGTCTGGCCAGCGAATCCGGTCAGAGAGCGGCGATCCTTGCGGCGTTGGTCGCGGTGTTGCTGGTGGTGGTCTATCTGTACCTGGGCTTCTTCATCTCCATGCGCACCGCGATCACCCGGTTCTCGGCCGCGGCCCGCCAGGTGGCAGCCGGCGACATGACCAGTCACGTGCTGATCCGTAACCGGGATGAACTGGGAGAGCTGACCGCCGAGTTCAACACGATGATCGACCGGATCGCCGAGCTGATCCGCTCGGTAACCCGAACGACCGCTGAGGTGGATCAGCAGGCGGTAAGGGTGAACGACACTGCCGCCGCCAACGCCGATGCCGTGGCCCGGCAGATGGCCGAAAGCGGTCAGATTTCCGAGGCCATGAATCAGATGGTGACGGCGGTGGCGGAAGTCACTGAGAGCGCCCACCGAGTGGCAGACAGTGCCGGCGCCGCTGAGCGCGAGACGGAAACCGGGCGCACCGTCGTGGCCGGCACGGTGGAGACCATTCATCACCTGTCCCAGGAAATTTCCGATGCGGTAGCGGTGATTCATCGGGTCAGCCAGGACAGCGACAACATCAGCCAGGTGCTGGTGGAGATCAAGGCGATTGCCGAACAAACCAACCTGCTGGCGCTGAATGCGGCCATTGAGGCCGCCCGGGCGGGCGAGCAGGGGCGTGGGTTCGCGGTGGTGGCGGACGAAGTACGTTCTCTGTCCCAGCGTACCCACAAGTCGACGGAAGACATTGAGGCGATGATTTCCCGGCTGCAGACCGGCGTGAAGGAGGCGGTGACCGCCATGTCCAACAGCCGGGCGGTGACCGACAAGACCGTCGCCAAGGCGTCGGAGGTGACCGAAGCGCTCGGCCGAATTGCCGACGGCATTGCGGTCATCGTCGATATGAGTCACCAGATTGCCCAGGCGGCCGAAGAGCAGTCGGCGGTATCCCGGGATGTGAACAGCTCCGTAGAGCAGATTGGCGAGTTGGGTCAGCGCACGGCGGGTAACGCAGAGGAAACCCTCGGCGCGTCCCGTGAGATGTCCCGCCTGACCACCGAGCTGCAAACGTTGGTCGAAGCGTTCAAGGTGTGATCGTCCGGCCGCTTACAGGCCGGACTTTTTCTGTTCCCAGAGAATTTCTTCGGCACCATTGCGCCGGGCCAGGCGACGGGCCATCACGAACAGAAGGTCAGACAGCCGGTTAAGGTAGTGCCGGGAGGCGATGTTGATGGAGTCCTCGTGGCTCAGGGCCACCACCACACGCTCCGCGCGACGGCAGACGGCCCGGGCCAGGTGGCACTGGGCGGCTGCTGGCGATCCCCCCGGCAGCACGAAATTCTTCAGCGGCGGCAGGTCCGCGTTCAGGCGGTCCAGCGTGCTCTCCAGCCAGTGAATATGATCGTCGCCGATCACCTTGCTGCCCGGAATGGCAAATTCCCCACCCAGGTCGAACAGATGATGCTGTATCCGGCGCAGGGGCTCCAACAGCTCGTCGTCGCCGCCCAGCGTTTCGATCAGAACGCCTACGTGGCTGTTCAGCTCGTCCGCCGTTCCCATGGCTTCCACCCGTTGGGCGTTCTTGGCGATGCGGTTGCCGTCCGCGAGGCCGGTGGAGCCGTCGTCGCCGGTGCGGGTGTAAATCTTGGAAAGCCGGTTGCCCATCAGCGTTCTCCTGTTGCGGTCGGGGCGGGTGATCGTAGTTGTACCTGTTCGGTGAGCGTTTGGTTCACCGGCGTCGGAATGCCGTGGCGTTGGCCCAGGCGCACCAGATAGCCGTTGATCACATCGATTTCCGTGCGGCGCCCTTGCTGCATGTCCGCGCGCATGGAGGAGGTGTTCCGGGCCGTGCTCTGGATAACCGCCTCGATGCGCGCCCGCACGGCGGCGGAGTCCACGGGCTCGCCGGTATCGGCCTGGCGCAGAGCCGCGATTTCCCCGCACAGCGGGTCAATCAGGCGCTGGTAAAGGCCGGAGGCAGGCAGGTCGCCGTTGGGGCAGTCGAGCAGGGCGGTGAACGGGTTGATGCCGGCGTTGACCACCAGCTTGTCCCACAGCCGGTCGAGAATCCGATCGCTGGCATGAATCGACAGACCGGTGCTGGCCAGTTGTTGGACCACCTTGGTCAGTGTTCCGGCGCCCGGCGCGGTCAGTGTGCCCACCCAAGTATCGCCGCGACCGGCGTGCACCAGGCTATCCGGGGATGGCCGGTAGGCGCCCTCGGTGGTGGAGGCCGCCAGAATCGGCCGCTCGGGCCAGGCGTCTGCCACCGCCTGCTGGCTGCCAAGGCCGTTCTGGAACAGCACGATGGGCGTTGCCGGCGGCACGCCAGCGGCCATTACCGCGCCCAGGGCGGTCAGGGTGTCGTAGGCTTTGGTGGTGACCAGCAGGAGCGTCACGTTTTCTGCTGGGATCGCCGGCAGGGAAATCGTGCGCTCCGGGCCGTCAAACGGGGTGAACTGATACGACAGCGCCCGGGCCGGTGTGCCCGGGCGCGGCAGGTATCCGGCCTGCCCGGCGGGGAGGCTGGCCGCCCACAGGCGGCCCAGCGAGCCGGCGCCGAGAATGCCGATCATGGCTTACATGGCCTCGATGTCGGCCCGCTGAACGCTCAGGCGCTGCAAGCTGCCCTGGGCGTCCCGCAGCTTCTCCTGTTCCTTTTCGACCACCTCGGCCGGGGCCTTGGCGGTGAACTTCTCGTTGTTCAGCTTGCCCTCGAGGCGGCCGATTTCCTTGTTCAGGCGCTCGAGTTCCTTATCCAGGCGCTTGAGTTCGGCATCCTTGTCAATCAGACCGGCCATGGGCACCAGCACTTCCATCTCGCCCACCAGCTGGGTGGCGCTCATGGGGGCTTTGCCGCCCTCGAACCAGTCCAGGCTCTCAAGCTTGGCCAGGGACATCAGGAACTGTCGGTTGTCGTTCAGGCGGCGCTGATCGTCGGCGTTACCGCCTTTCAGCAGCACTGGCACCGGCTTACCCGGGGAAATGTTCATTTCGCCCCGGATGTTGCGCACGGCAACGATCACGCCCTTAAGCCATTCGATGTCGGCGGCCACCGCGGAATCCTGCTTGCTGGTGTCCGGCTGTGGGTAGGGTTGCAGCATGATGCTATCGCCCTGTTTCCCGGCCAGCGGGGCAATGCGCTGCCAGATTTCCTCGGTGATGAACGGCATGATCGGGTGCGCCAGGCGAAGCACGGCCTCCAGCACGCGAACCAGGGTGCGGCGGGTGCCGCGCTTGGCCTCGGCGCTGGCGTTGTCGTCGTTCAACGCCGGCTTGGACAGCTCCAGATACCAGTCGCAGTATTCGTTCCAGATGAACTCGTACAAGGCATAGGCGGCCAGGTCGAACCGGTACTGGTCCAGGTGGCGGATGACTTCCTGCTCGCAGTGCTGCAACTGGCCGATGATCCAGCGGTCCGCCAGAGACAGGTCCACTGGTTCGTCGTTGGCGCCGCAGTCTTCGCCTTCGGTGTTCATCAGCACGTAGCGGGCGGCGTTCCACAGCTTGTTGCAGAAGTTGCGGTAGCCTTCCAGGCGCTTCATGTCCCAGTTGATGTCCCGGCCGGTGGTGGCCATGGCGGCGAGGGTGAAACGCAGGGCGTCGGTGCCGTGGGCGGCGATACCTTCCGGGAATTCCTTCTCGGTACGCTTGCCGATTTTCTCCGCCAGCTTGGGCTGCATCAGGTTGCCGGTGCGCTTTTCCAGCAGGTCCGGCAGGCTGATGCCGTCGATCATGTCCAGCGGATCAATAACGTTACCCTTGGACTTGGACATCTTGTCGCCATGCTCGTCCCGGATCAGGCCGGTCACGTACACGGTCTTGAACGGCACCTGCGGGCTGCCGTCGTCGTTCTTCACGAAGTGCATGGTCATCATGATCATCCGGGCGACCCAGAAGAAAATGATGTCAAAACCGGTCACCAGCACGTCGGTGGGGTGGAAGGTTTTCAGGCGCTCGGTGATTTCCGGCCAGCCCAGGGTGCCGAACGTCCACAGGGCGGAGCTGAACCAGGTGTCGAGTACGTCGTCATCCTGTTTCAATGCCAGATCCGCGGCCAGGTTGTGCTTCTGGCGCACTTCGTCCTCGCTGCGGCCGACGTAGATGTTGCCCTCGGCGTCGTACCAGGCGGGAATCCGGTGGCCCCACCACAGCTGGCGGGAGATGCACCAGTCCTGGATATCGCGCATCCAGGCAAAGTACATGTTCTCGTACTGCTTGGGCACGAACTGGATGCGGCCATCTTCCACCGCTTCGATGGCGGGCTTGGCCAGGGTCTTGGCGTCGGCGAACCATTGATCGGTGAGCATGGGCTCGATGATCAGGCCGGAGCGGTCGCCCCGGGGCACGCTCAACACGTGGTCCTCAATCTTTTCCACCAGGCCGGCGGCTTCCATGTCCGCCACCACCTGCTTGCGAGCGGCTTCCCGCGTCAGCCCGGCGTAAGCGGCCGGCAGGGTGCCGTCGATATCGGTATTTTCCGTGCCGTCAGAGTTGAACACCTCCGCCACCGCCCGGATGTTGGCGTCCTGGGTCATGACGTTGATCATGGGCAGGTGGTTGCGCTTGCCCACGGCGTAGTCGTTGAAGTCGTGGGCCGGGGTGATTTTCACGCAGCCGGAACCTTTTTCCGGGTCGGCGTGGTGGTCAGCCACGATGGGGATGCGGCGGTTCACCAGCGGCAGCAGAACGTGCTGGCCAATCAGGTGCTGGTAGCGCTCATCCTCCGGGTGCACCGCCACGGCGGTGTCGCCCAGCAGGGTTTCCGGGCGGGTGGTGGCGACGATCAGGTAGTCCTTGCCGTCCCGGGTTTTCTGGCCATCGGCGAGCGGATAGCGCAGGTGCCAGAAAAAGCCCTTCTCTTCCTTGTTCTCCACTTCCAGATCGGAGATGGCGGTGTGCAGCTTCGGGTCCCAGTTCACCAGCCGTTTGCCGCGATAGACCAGGCCTTCGTCGTACAGGCGGATGAACACTTCCTGCACCGCCTTGTAGAAGCCGTCGTCCATGGTGAACCGTTCGTTGTCCCAGTCCACGGAGTTGCCGAGGCGGCGAATCTGGCGGGTGATGGTGCCGCCGGAATGCTCTTTCCAATCCCAGATGCGCTTGATGAACTCGTCCCGGCCCAGATCGTGGCGGGTCTTGTCTTCCTCGGCCGCCAGTTTGCGCTCCACCACCATCTGGGTGGCGATGCCGGCGTGGTCGGTACCCACGGTCCAGAGGGCATTGCGGCCCTGCATCCGCTTGAAACGGATGAGGGTGTCCATAATGGTGTGCTGGAAGGCGTGGCCCATGTGCAGGCTGCCGGTCACGTTGGGGGGCGGAATGGCGATGCTGAAGGATTCGCCTTCACCGCTGGGGCGGAAATAGCCCTTGGCTTCCCAGTTCTGGTACCACTGGCGCTCAATGTTTTCTGGCTGGTAGGTTTTTTCCATGGGATTCTGACGTGACCGTTCGGTTGATTCGCAAGGGAAAAGTGGACGCTCGATTATACATGCTCCTCCGGATGGCGGCGAACCTCTGAACGGTCGCCGGCCGGGTCAGCCTCGGCGCCGCTGATCGTGCACCTTGGGCTCGATGCCCAGGGTGCGCAGTTGCCGGAAGTGGGACCGGGCCTGGTTGAGCACCGCCGGATCGCTGTGGGCCACCAGAGCCAGCCGGGCGAACCGGTCCGCGTCCGCCGGCAGGGTGGCGGAGAGAATGATCACCGTATCCCATTCGTCGGCCACGGGCGGGCACAGCAGGATGCCAATCGGATCGGTGCAGGTGGTGGCAGAATCCGGCACCACGCTGTGGGGCAGGAACGCGTCCGGGCTCAGGCTCCAGAGCAGATCGTCCAGCTCCGTGGCCTGCTGCATGGTGTCGCACACCAGGCACACCCGGTCCCCCTGCTGCCAGGCTTTCTCGGCCAACCGGGCGGCGTGCAGGTGGCGGGCGCTGGCGGTGGTCTGAATCAGGATGTGAAACCAGTAGCGCTGGCTGGCGTCGCCGCCGGACGCGGGGCGTTCCGGCGGCGGAGTGGTGCTGTCCGAAGCCGCCATTACTTGCGGACGTGGGACATCAGATAGTCCACCAGCAGCGGCACCGGGCGGCCGGTGGCGCCTTTAGCCTTGCCAGACACCCAGGCGGTACCGGCAATGTCCAGGTGGGCCCAGCGGTAGTCCTTGGCGAATCGGCTCAGGAAGCAGGCGGCGGTGATGGTACCGGCCGGACGGCCGCCGATGTTGGCCATGTCCGCGAAGTTGCTGTCCAGTTGGCTCTGGTAGTCGTCCCAGAGGGGCAGGCGCCAGGCCCGGTCACCGGTACGTTCGCCGGCGGCCAGAAGCTCGTTGGCCAGCTCGTCGTTGTTGGACAGCAGGCCAGAGGCGTGGTGCCCCAGGGCGATGATGCACGCGCCGGTGAGGGTGGCCATATCGACCACGGCGGCGGGATCGAACTGCTTGACGTAGGTGAGGGCGTCGCACAGCACCAGGCGGCCTTCGGCGTCGGTGTTGAGGATTTCCACGGTCATCCCGGACAGGGTGGTCACGATGTCCCCCGGACGGGCGGCGCCGCCGTCCGGCATGTTTTCCGCCGCGGCCACCACGGCCACCACGTTGATCGCCGGGCGGGTTTCCGCCAGCACTTTCATGGTGCCGAACACGCTGGCGGAGCCGCCCATGTCGTACTTCATTTCATCCATGGCTTCGCCAGGCTTGAGGCTGATGCCGCCGGTATCGAAGGTGATGCCCTTGCCCACCAGCACGTAGGGCTTGTCCTTGGCCTTGCCACCGCGGTATTCCATAACGATCAGGCGGGGTGGCTCGGTGCTGCCCTTACCCACGGCCAGGATGGTGTTCATGCCCAGCTTGGCCATCTGCTTCTCATCGATCACGTCGGTCTTGATGCAGTCGTAGTCCTTGGCCATGCGTTCGGCCTGATGAGCCAGCCACACCGGGTTGCAGACGTTGGGCGGGGTGTTGCCCAGGTCCCGGGCATAGTTCATGCCCTGGCCGGTGGCCAGGCCCAGTTGGAACGCGGCTTTGCTGGCTTTGCCGGCATCGCCGCAGGCCACAGCGACCTTGGTCAGTTTGCGGGCGTCTGGCTTGTCGCTCTTGAAGTCGGTAAAGGTATAGAACTGCTCCTCCAGCAGCCGGCCGGTCACCTGCAGCAGGGCTGGCTCGCTGCCCAGATCGTCTGCGGCGCTGACCGGGGTATCGGCCAGGGCCAGCAGGGCGGATTTGGACGGGCCATCCTTGAGGGTAGCCAGAGCGGCGGTGACCAGCTTGCGGAAGGCCGCGGGTGTGCGCTCCGCGTCCTTGCCGGTGCCCACCACCAGCAGGCGGGCCCAGGGCGCGTCCTGCAGCGGGAAAACGCCGGTGCTGGCAAGCTTGCCGGTGATGTCGCCGGCGCCCTGCAGGCGCTTGACCAGCCCACCCAGTGCGGCGTCGACGGCGGTGGCGGAATCGGCCCATTTGCCTTTTTCCGGCACCCCGATAACGAGGCAGTCCGCCTTGGTGGTCTCAATCGCTTTGCTGGTGAGGCTGAAATTCATGGCAACTCCTGCGTGTTGGTCCGGTGTGTCGTCAGGCCCGATGCTGTCATTCAGGCTTAAGGTTACATAGAATACGCGCAGTTCGTGCGATCCTCCATGCCTGGGTTCAGGCTCGTCCAGAGACACCGTTTTGACGATAATTTTTCGCTACCTTACGCGCCAGGTCATGATCAACATGGTCGCCGTCTCCGGCATTCTCATGCTGGTGTTCATGAGCGGCCGGTTCATCAAGTATCTGGACGACGCCGCCCAGGGCAAACTGGCGGCGGACGTGCTGGCGCTGATCATGATGTACCGGTTTCCCGAGTTCCTGGAGCTGATCCTGCCCCTGGGGCTGTTCATCGGGATTCTGCTTGCCCACGGCCGCATGTACCTGGAAAGCGAGATGACGGTGCTGTTTGCCTGCGGCGTCAGCGACCGGCAGGTGCTGGTCAAATCGCTGGTGTCGAGCCTGCCGGTGATGGTGATGGTGGGGGCGATGAGCCTGTATCTCCAGCCCTGGGGGCGGGTGCAGGTGGACCAGATCCTGGAGCAGCAGTCCAAGGCCACCGAGTTTGAGCTGCTGACCCCGGGGCGCTTCCAGAGCCTCTCCGGCGGCGGCCGGGTCACCTACACCGAAGGCCTGAGCGACGACAAACGCCAGCTCGAAGGGGTATTCATCGCCGAGTACGGCCCGAAAGGCGTGAACGTGGTGACTGCGGAGAGCGGCTCCCAGCTGATTGATGAAAAGACCGGCAGCCGGTTCCTGATCCTCAAGGACGGCGAGCGGGTGGACGGCACCCCGGGGGACGCCGATTACCGGATCACCGAGTTCGGCGCCTACGGCATAAAGCTTCAGGAAGGGGCCGGGCGCAGCCAGCACAACCGGGATGCCCTGTCGACCATGGCGCTGTGGGAGTCGGACGATCCGGAGGACCGGGCGCTGCTGCACTGGCGTTTTTCCCTTCCCCTGATCGTGCCGATCGTGACTCTGCTGGCGGTGCGCCTGAGCCGGGTCAACCCGCGCCAGGGCCGATTTTTCCACCTGTTGCCCGCCATGCTGGTGTACATCCTTTACCTGGGGCTGCTGATTGTGGCTCGGGATGCCCTTGCTTCCGGCAAGGTGCCGGAGTGGATTGGCATGCTGTGGCCCCACGTTCTGTTCCTTGCCCTTGGGCTTTGGCTGCTCTACGGGCCGGCCTGGCTGCGGCGCCGGCGGCTGATCCGGGAGGGCTCGGCCCGTGCGTAGAATCGACCGCTATGTGATGCGCAACGTCGGCGGCGCCATCCTGCTGGTGATGGTGGTGGTGCTGTCCCTGGATCTGGTGTTCGGTTTCATCGGCGAGCTGGGCAGCGTGCGCGGCAATTACCAGGTGCTGGACGTGGTCTGGTACATGATCGTGGGCCTGCCCCGACGCATCTACGATTATCTGCCCCTCGGGGCATTCATGGGGTGTCTTGTCGGGCTTGGCGCCATGGCCAGTTCTTCCGAACTGACCGTGATCCGCGCTGCCGGCGTGTCCCTGGCCCGCATCACCTGGTCGGCCATGAAGCCGGCCCTGGTGGTGGTGATCATCGGCGTGCTGGTGGGCGAGTTTGTGGTGCCGGCCACCGAGCGGTACGCCCAGAGTGAGAAGGCGGTAGCGCTGGGGGCGGGCAAGAACGTGGCATCTTCCGAGGGTGTCTGGCACAGGGAGGGGAACACCTTCATCCACCTGAACGCGGTGCAGCCGAACGGCGTTCTGCACGGTATCTCCCTGTACCATTTTGACGACCAGCGCCGGCTCACCAGCGCCAGCTTCGCCCGTCGGGCAATCCATCAGAAGGACTACTGGCTGCTTCAGAACGTGCGCACCACCCGCCTGGAAGGCGACCGGGCGGTGACCGAAACCCACCGGGAGCAGCGCTGGGACACCACGCTCTCGCCGAGCGTGCTCAGTGTGCTGATTGTGGACCCCACCGACCTGCCGATGACCGGCCTGTACACCTACGCCAGTTACCTGAACAAACAGGGGCTGAACGGCGATAACTACTGGTTGGCGTTCTGGAAAAAGGCGCTGCAGCCGCTGGGCACGGCGGTCATGGTACTGGTCGCGATTTCGTTCATCTTCGGGCCGCTGCGGTCGGTGACCATGGGTTTCCGGGTGTTCACCGGCCTGATGGTGGGGCTGGCGTTCAAATACCTGCAGGACATCCTCGGGCCCATGAGCCTGGTGTACGGATTTGATCCGCTGCTGGCGGTTTTGATCCCCATCGGCGTCAGCGGGGCGGTGGGTGTGGCGCTCATGCGCCGGGCCGGGTAAGCCAGCGGCCTCAGCCTGTTTTCACCACCAGGCTGCGGGAGACGCGGTCGGTCAGGGACTGGCCGTTCACCGGCAGCCACAGGGCCAGTAGACCGGGCACCGAAAACAGCAGGCTCAGGGCGCCCAGCGCGCCGGCGGCCGACAGCGCCAGCAGCATCACGGCGGCGGCAAGGCCGAACCGGCGCAGGCTCTGGCTCCAGCCAATGGACGTGCCATCCGGGTTTTCAACGCGAATGCGCCACACCTGCATACCCAGGGTCTGCCCGAGCCGGGTCCAGAAATACGCAAAAAACAGATAGAGGCCGAGGAACAGGGTCGCGGTCAGGGCCGGGTCCCGGGACAGCGCGTTTGGATTGGTCAGGCCCCGGTAATCGTTCCAGCCGCTCAGGGCGCCCGCCAGCAGGGTATAGAGCCAGGTGATCACCAGCAGCACCGCGAGGGCGATCAGGCTGTCGTAGATCACCGCCAGCAGTCGCCGGAACCCCGGGGCCGGGGGCAAGAGTTCATCGCTTGGGTGGAAGCGGCGTGGCATGGGGGGGGGCTCCTGTGCGGTTTCTCGTTTTTCCTGCTTCCGCCGTATGCTAGAGTAGCCAATTCCCGAATTTCTGTCTGTAGTGTCGACCGGTCGTGGATACCGCCGGTCCGTTTCAGTTATATAGCAAGCACTTAGAACACGAACACCGCACGCATACCGCAAGCATATAGAAGGTACCGAAGGTCTATGAAAACCGCAGAGTTGCGACAGGCGTTCCTGGAGTACTTCCAGAAGCAGGGTCACACCATTGTTGACAGCAGTTCGCTGGTCCCCCACGACGACCCGACGCTGCTGTTCACCAACGCCGGCATGAACCAGTTCAAGGACGTGTTTCTTGGCCGCGAGGCCCGCGACTACACCCGGGCGACCAGTTCCCAGAAGTGCGTCCGGGCCGGCGGCAAGCACAACGACCTGGAAAACGTCGGTTACACCGCCCGTCACCACACCTTCTTCGAGATGCTTGGTAATTTCAGCTTCGGCGACTATTTCAAGCGCGAAGCTATCAATTTTGCCTGGACCTTTCTGACCGGTGAGCAGTGGCTGAAACTGCCCAAGGAAAAACTCTGGGTCACCGTGTACGCGGAAGACGACGAAGCCTTCAACATCTGGCGTGATGAAATCGGCGTGCCCGCCGAGCGCATCGTGCGCATTGGCGATAACAAAGGCGCCCGCTACGCCTCTGACAACTTCTGGCAGATGGGCGATACCGGCCCCTGTGGCCCCTGCACCGAGATTTTCTACGACCACGGCCCGGACGTGGCCGGCGGCCCTCCCGGCAGCCCGGAGGAAGACGGCGATCGCTACATCGAAATCTGGAACGTGGTGTTCATGCAGTACAACCGCACCGCCGACGGCGAAATGATGAGGCTGCCCAAGCCTTCGGTGGATACCGGCATGGGCCTGGAGCGCATTACCGCGGTGCTGCAGGGCGTGCACAGCAACTACGAGATTGACCTGTTCCAGGACCTGCTCAAGGCCGCCTCCGATGTGCTCGGCGGCGTGGCCACCACCGAGGCCTCCCTGCGGGTGGTGGCGGACCACATCCGCTCCTGCGCATTCCTCATTGCCGACGGCGTGATGCCGTCCAACGAAGGCCGGGGCTTTGTGCTGCGCCGGATCATCCGCCGGGCCGCCCGCCACGGTAACAAGCTGGGCGCCACCGGGCCGTTCTTCTACAAGCTGACCGGTGCCCTGGTCGAGTTGATGGGAGAGGCCTACCCGCAGCTGGTGAGCAGCCGTAAGCAGATCGAGAAGGTGCTGCTGCAGGAAGAAGAGCAGTTTGCCAAAACCCTGGACAAGGGCCTGCGGCTGCTGGAGCAGGATCTGGCCGAGCTGTCCGGCACCGAAATCCCCGGCGAAACCATTTTCACGCTGTACGACACCTACGGCTTCCCGGTGGATCTGACCAACGACATCGCCCGGGAGCGGGGCCTGACCCTGGATTACGACGGCTACGAAACTGCCATGGAACGCCAGCGCGAGCTGGCCCGGGCCAACAGCAAGTTCGGCATTGATTACAACGCCGCTGGCCTCTCCCTCGAGGGCAGCACCGAGTTTACCGGCTACGAGCACGTTGACGGCCACGAGCGCATTCGCACCGTACTGGTCGGCGGCGAAGAGCGCACCGCCGAAGCCGGCGACGAAGCCGTGGTGGTGCTCGAGCGCACGCCGTTTTACGCCGAGTCCGGCGGCCAGGTCGGCGACACCGGCCTGCTGACCTGGAGCGGCGGCCGCTTCCAGGTCACCGATACCCGCAAGGAAGGCAGCAACCACCTGCACGTGGGCACGGTGATTGAGGGCGAACTGTTCCCGGGCCTTGAAGTGGATGCCCGCATCGACCACGCCCGCCGGGAACGCACCAAGCGCAACCACTCGGCCACGCACCTGCTGCACGCGGCGCTGCGCCAGATCCTGGGCGAACACGTGACCCAGAAGGGCTCGTTGGTGGACCCGGACAAACTCCGGTTCGATTTCTCCCATTTCGAGGCGGTCACGCCCGAGCAGCTGCGGGAGATCGAGCGCCAGGTGAACGAGCAGATTCTTGAGAACACCCCGGTCCAGACCGAGATCACCGATATGGATTCGGCCCGGGAAAAAGGCGCCATGGCCCTGTTCGGCGAAAAGTACGGTGATGTGGTGCGGGTGCTGAGCATGGGCACCGACAACTTTTCCGTGGAGCTTTGCGGCGGTACCCACGTGGGCCGCACCGGCGACATTGGCCTGTTCCGCATCACCTCCGAAAGCGGCATTTCCTCGGGCGTTCGCCGCATCGAGGCGGTCACCGGCCTGGGCGCCCTGGCCTGGGTGGACGAGACCGATCGGGCCCTGCGGGACACCGCGCGGCTGGTCAAGGCCACCCGGGAGACCCTGGTGGAAAAGGTCCAGCAGACTCTGGACCGCAATCGTCAGTTGGAAAAGGATCTGGACGCGCTGAAAGCCCGCCTGGCCAGCTCTGCTGGCAGTGACCTGGCCGCCTCTGCGGTTGAGGTGGGCGGCCTGAAAGTGGTGGCGGCTGAACTCGAAGGCGCGGACCGCAAGGCCCTGATGGACACCGCCGACCAGCTCAAGAACAAGCTGGGTGAGGGCGTGGTGGTGCTGGCCTCGGTGGAAGACGGCAAGGTCACGCTGGTGGCCGGCGTCAGCAAGTCTGCCACTGGCCGCATCAAAGCCGGCGACCTGATGAAAGAGCTGGCCGCCCGGGTCGATGGCAAGGGCGGCGGGCGCCCGGACATGGCCCAGGGTGGCGGCAGCGATCCGTCCAAACTGGCCGACGCGCTGGCGGCCGTACCCGGATGGGTTGAGCAAAAACTGGTTTGACCAGCTGTTTTTAGAGACGGGCAGGGGTTTATAATCCCGCCCGTTTTTTGTCAATGGACGAGGATGGGCGGAGGCCCTATCCGTCACGGGCCCCTGTATCGGAGTTTGGGAAAGCATGGCTCTGTTGGTTCAGAAATTCGGTGGAACGTCGGTGGGCACCACCGAGCGTATAGAGGCGGTGGCGGAGCGGGTGTGCCGGTTCCGCAATGAGGGCCATGATCTGGTCGTGGTGGTTTCCGCCATGAGCGGCGAGACCAACCGGCTGATTGGCCTGGCCAAAGACATTATGGAAGAGCCGACGCCCCGGGAGATGGACGTGCTGGTGTCCACCGGCGAACAGGTCACCATCGCCTTGCTGTCCATGGCGCTGCAAAAGCGCGGCTGCGATGCCCGCTCCTACACCGGTTCCCAGGTCCGCATCCTCACCGACAACAGCCACACCAAGGCCCGAATCCAGCACATTGATGAGCACAACATGCGCGCGGACCTGAAGGCGGGTCGCGTGGTGGTGGTCGCCGGTTTCCAGGGCATTGACGAGGACGGCAACATCACCACCCTGGGCCGGGGTGGTTCTGACACCACCGCTGTCGCCCTGGCGGCTGCCCTCAAGGCCGATGAGTGCCAGATTTACACCGACGTGGACGGCGTCTACACCACCGATCCCCGGGTCGTGGACAGTGCCCGTCGCCTCGAGCGCATCACCTTCGAGGAGATGCTGGAGATGGCCAGCCTGGGCTCCAAGGTGCTGCAGATCCGCTCGGTGGAATTTGCGGGCAAGTACAACGTGCCGTTGCGGGTGCTGTCGAGCTTCACCGAAGGCGAAGGCACCCTGATTACTTTTGAGGATGAGAACACCATGGAACAACCGGTTGTTTCCGGCATTGCCTTTAACCGTGACGAAGCAAAACTGACCATTTCCGGGGTGCCCGATACCCCGGGCAGCGCGCTGCGGATCCTCAAGCCGATCAGTGACGCCAACATCGAAGTGGACATGATCGTCCAGAACGTCGGCCAGGATAACCGGACCGCCTTTACCTTCACGGTGCACCGCAACGATCTGAAGCGGGCGAAGGACGTGCTGCAGAAAGTGGCGGACGAACTGACCGCCGGCGAAGTGGTAGGTGACAGCAAGATTGCCAAGGTGAGTATTGTGGGTGTCGGCATGCGGTCCCACGCCGGCGTGGCCACCAGGATGTTCGAGGCGCTGTCTGATGAAGGCATCAATATCCAGATGATCTCCACGTCGGAAATCAAGATTTCCGTGGTGATCGACGAGCGTTACCTCGAGCTTGCGGTTCGGGCGCTGCACAGCGCGTTCGAGCTCGACAAGGGCGGGGTGCAGGAAGAGACCCTTTGACTGACCTTGTCGCCAAACCCTGTCGTATAAGGGGTTGTGCGTCTTGTGGCCGGTCGGTGGTCTCACTATAAAAGCAATAAGCACAATAAGTCAGTGACGTCTTTTTTCGGAACAGGTCGAAGCTCTGATAGGGAGTAAGGGATATGTTGATTTTGACTCGCCGTGTTGGCGAAACTCTGATGATCGGTGACGAGATCACCGTTACCGTTCTCGGAGTGAAGGGGAACCAGGTCCGCATCGGTGTTAACGCACCCAAAGATGTGGCGGTTCACCGCGAAGAGATTTACCAGCGGATTCAGTCCGAGAAGGGCGTCGAAGAGCCCGAACCGGGCAACCGCTGAGAAGACCAGAGCCGTTCGGGGTGACTCGGGCGGCTTTTTTTATCGGGCAGAACGGGGCTGAAAAATCTCGTGTCAACCCTATGAAAACAGAAAAATTATGGTAGTATACGCCCCGTTCTCAAGGAGAGGTGGGTGAGTGGCTGAAACCAGTTCCCTGCTAAGGAACCGTACGAGCAATCGTACCGAGGGTTCGAATCCCTCCCTCTCCGCCATCGCCTTCCGTCAGGTTGGATCGGCACGAGAATCGTTGAGGTAGCGCTCAACCCGTGATTGCGAATGCGCGGCTGTAGCTCAGCTGGATAGAGTACCTGGCTACGAACCAGGCGGTCGGAGGTTCGAATCCTCCCAGCCGCGCCAATCTCGCAGATCACCCAGTTTCAAGCGGCTGTAGCTCAGCTGGATAGAGTACCTGGCTACGAACCAGGCGGTCGGAGGTTCGAATCCTCCCAGCCGCGCCATATCAAGATCAGAACGCCTCAGTTTGTGCACCCCGCAGACTGAGGCGTTTTGCTATGT
>NZ_JBBBNZ010000007.1:75584-166320 GCF_037080155.1 Marinobacter sp. C2H3
AATCCTCCCAGCCGCGCCATATCAAGATCAGAACGCCTCAGTTTGTGCACCCCGCAGACTGAGGCGTTTTGCTATGTGACGCGCCCAAAAAACGCCCCGCAGAAGGCGGGGCGTTTTGGTCATTACCACATCAGATCGTCCGGAATCTCGTAGCCCGCGTACGGATCGTCCTCGCCGGTGTCATCGCTGGCCTTCTCGTGCAGCACCACCACCGCGCCGGCATCCCGCTCCATAATCTTGCGGGCGACGGTCTCAGGCACCACCTCGTAATTTTCACCGAGGCGGGCGATGGCCAGGCGCCCCCGGGACAGTGGGTCAACCATGGCGTCTTTCACCGACAGCTTCTTGATGGTCTTGCCGTCGACGAACTGGTACGTGGCCTCCGCACCCCGGCGGTCGAGCCGATGGGTTTCAATCAGCTGGCGAATCTGAGCCTGTATGGCTTTCAGCTCGGCGGCGCGCTGGCGTTCCAGGTTCAGTTGCCGATCGCGCTCGGCCTTCTCTTCCCGGGCCTGGCGGGCGCGCAGCTCGGCCTCGCTCACCTGGGTAGTGCCTTTGGGCTGCTGCTTGCGCTGTTTGCGCTTTTCGGTGCGCACGGCCCGGGCCTTTTTCTCATCGGCCAGGCCAACCTTCATCAACTGGTCCTGCAGGGATGCCATGGTGGTGTTCCTCGGATCATCCAGGGGTGTCTGGATTCGTGAATGATGCGTGTCTGGATGGCCGCCAGTATACCCACCCACGGACAGTATACCCACCGGCGCCGGCGCGGAAGCTACCGGAAATTCCGGGACGACACCGGCAGGGTGTCGATCAGATGGCTGAGATCGGACAGTCGTCCGGCCATCACGTGCACGATGTCGCCCTGGCGCTCCAGCACGCCACGCACATGCAGCAGCCTGGCGGTCAGCAAAGGGCGTCGCTGACGGCGGGCCGTGGCCAGCCAGACCACCACATTGACGTTGCCGGTTTCGTCTTCCAGGGTCACGAAGGTGACGCCGGAGGCGGTGCCGGGCCGCTGCCGCCCGGTTACCAGCCCGGCCACCTGAACGGGGACGCCGGAACGGGTGGCCGCCAACTGCTCGGCGGTCAGGCACGATTGCAGGTGGCCCTGCTCCCGCAGCAGGGCGAGTGGGTGCCGGCGCAGGGTCAGGCCCTGGCTGTCGTAGTCCGCCAATACGTTCTGGCCTTCGCTGGGTTCCGGTAGCCGGTCGCAGGGGCGAACGTCCGGGGCGAGCTCGCTGTCGGCAAACAGTTCGGTGGGGGTGTCCCGGTCCAGCAGTTGCCAGTAGGCCTGGTGGCGGTTGGCGGTAAAGCCGGGCATGGCGTGGGCGCCGGCAAGCAGTTCCAGGTCCCTCTGGTTCAGGACCGCCCGCTGGCGCAGCTCGGCGGCGCTCCGGTAGCCGCCGGTTGGGCGGCGCTGTTGAATGCGTTCGGCTCCGGCCTGGCTCAGGCCCCGGATCAGCCGAAGCCCAAGCCGGAGCTGCTGGTCCGGTCCCTCCAGGGTATGGTCCCACTGGCTCTGGTTGACGTCCGGCGGGTGTACGACCACACCGTGACGCCGGGCGTCCTGCACCAGCTGGGACGGCGAGTAGAACCCCATGGGCTGGCTGTTGAGCAGGGCGCAATAAAATGGCGCCGGGTGGTGTCGCTTGATCCACGCCGAGACGTACACCAGCAGGGCAAAGCTGGCAGCGTGGGACTCCGGGAAACCGTAGCCGCCAAAACCGCAGATCTGCTGGTACAACCGTTCGGCAAAGTCCGGGTCGTGGCCCCGCTCCAGCATGCCCTGGACCAGTTTGTCCCGGAACGGGGTGAGATCGCCGTGGGATTTCCAGGCTGCCATGGCCCGGCGCAGCTGATCGGCTTCCCCGGCGGAGAAGCCCGCCGCCACCATGGCCAGCTTGATCACCTGCTCCTGAAAAATGGGCACCCCCAGGGTTCGCTCCAGCACCCGGCGCACCGCGTCGTTGGGGTAGTCCACTGGCTCCTGGCCGTGCTTGCGGCGCAGATAGGGGTGCACCATGTCGCCCTGGATCGGCCCCGGGCGGACGATGGCCACCTCAATCACCAGGTCGTAGTAGGTTTCTGGTCGAAGCCTGGGCAGCATGTTGATCTGCGCCCGGGACTCCACCTGGAACACGCCGATGCTGTCACCCTCCTGCAGCATGGCGTAGGTGGCCGGGTCTTCCTGGGGAATGTCCTGGATGTGAAGGGGGCGGCCCCGCTGCTGGCTGATCAGGGCCAGGGCCTTGCGGATGGCCGACAGCATGCCCAGGGCCAGTACGTCCACTTTCATCAGGCCCAGGCTTTCCAGGTCGTCCTTGTCCCACTGGATCACCGTCCGTTCGGCCATGGCGGCGTTTTCCACCGGCACCAGATCCGCCAGCGGGCCGGCGCTGATGACAAACCCACCCACGTGCTGGGACAGGTGGCGCGGGAACCCGAGCAGGGTGTTGACCAGGGTGAAGAACTGCTCCGCCACCTTCGGGTTGCGGGTCAGGTTCTTATCGAGGATCTGCTGGCGCCACTGGCTGGCTTTGTCCCGCCAGTCGATGCCGTCCAGCAGTTGCTCTACCAGCGCCGGGTCAAAGCCCAGGGCCT
The DNA here is from genome assembly GCF_037080155.1 of Marinobacter sp. C2H3. Classification (NCBI taxonomy): domain Bacteria; kingdom Pseudomonadati; phylum Pseudomonadota; class Gammaproteobacteria; order Pseudomonadales; family Marinobacteraceae; genus Marinobacter; species Marinobacter sp. C2H3. The sequence goes on from NZ_JBBBNZ010000007.1 coordinate 78,186, forward strand.
TGCCCACGTCCCGGATGGCGCTTCGGGGCCGGTAGCGGATCACCGTGGCGGCCAGGGCGGCCCGCTCCCGGCCATAGCGCCGGTAGATGTACTGGATGACTTCTTCCCGGCGCTCGTGTTCAAAATCCACGTCAATGTCCGGCGGCTCGTCCCGGTCCTTGGAGATGAACCGTTCAAACAGCAGCTCCACCCGGGCCGGGTTGACCTCGGTGATGCCCAGGCAATAGCAGACTGCGGAGTTGGCGGCGGAGCCCCGGCCCTGGCACAGGATGCCCTGTTGCCGGGCGAAGGCAACGATGTCGTGGATGGTCAGGAAGTAGTGCTCATAGCGCAGCTCGGAAATCAGCGCCAGTTCTTTGCGGATCAGCCCCTGTACCGTTAGCGGTGTGCCCTCCGGATAACGCCGCCGTTCGCCTTCCCGGGTGAGGCGCGCCAGATGGCCGGCGGGGGTTTCCCCCTCGGGCACCAGGTCGGGCGGGTATTCGTAGCGCAGGGTGCCCGGGTCGAAGGTGCAGGTGTCGGCCACCGCCAGGGTTTCCCTCAGCCAGGCCTCGGGGAACAGCCGCTGCAGTACCGGCCAGGGCCGCAGGTAGCGCTCGGCGTTCTGGAACAGCCGGTGGCCGGCCTGCTCCAGGGAGGTCCGGTGGCGCAGGGCGGTCAGCACATCCTGCAGCGGTTGGCGCTCCCGGGCGTGCATGTGTACATCCCCGGTGGCCACCACCGGACAGCCAAGCTCGCCGGCCAGCCAGCGCACCCGGGCCAGCAGGCGGTCGTCGTCGGCGTCCAGGGTGCGGGTGGCGGCGATCCAGAACCGATGTTCGAACCGCCGGGCCAGAAAATCGCCGGTGGCCAGGGCCTGGTGGTCGTCGCCGTCAGCGGGCGGCTGCCACAGGCACAGGCACTGGTCCAGATCATGCCGGTCCAGATCCTGGCCATGCAGCACATACTGGCCCTTGCTGGCCCGTCGCCGGCCGGTGGTGATCAACTGGCACAACTGGGCGTAACCCTGGCGATTGCGGGCCAGCAAAATGAACCGGGGCGGAAGGCCACCGTCCGCCGCGTCCGAGAGGGTAAAACGGCTGCCGGTGATCAGGCGCACCGGGCTGTCCCGGAGCGCGGACCAGGCCCGGGGCATGCCGGCCACGGAGCACTCGTCGGTGATCGCCAGCGCCCGGTAACCCAGCTCCGCCGCCCGGGCAGCCAGTTCGTGGGGATGGGAGGCGCCGGTCAGGAAGGTGAAGTTGCTGACACAGGACAACTCGGCGTAACCGGCCATGGCGCTATCCAAACCAGCCGTGGATGAACCAGCCGTCGCGCACGTCCCGGAATACCCACGCCAGCTGGCCGCTGTGCAGGCGGGCAATGTAGTAGTCCCGGTGGACCGGTTGCCCGTCCCACCAGCCGCCCCGGATACGCTCCGGCCCGGACAACCAGTCCACCGGGGTTTCGGTCAGCGGATGCGGGCCCGGCAGCAGCCAGAGGGGGCGGTGCGGGGCATGCTCATGCGTTGGCTTCCGTGGAGCCTGCGCCTGCCGTATGGACCGGGCCAACCAGGCCCGCTCCGGGCGGTGGTCCGCCGCCGGGGCCAGCTGGGTGATCGCCTGGTCGCCCAGCCGGGCCTGGAGCCGGCTGATCAGGGTGTACCAGGCTTCGTTCAGGTCGGTCTGCTCGCCCAGCAGGTCCTGCCCGGCCGGAGCGTCGCGGCCGAGGAAACGGCGAACCAGAAGCCGAAGGGACACCACGGGGGCGGCCAGGGTCTGCTGGTCCAGGCGCAGCCGGATCAGGTTCAGGAAGGCCTCCGCCCGGTGCTCCGGCGCGGCGGTGCGGATACGCAGCCGGGTGTCTTCGTGGTGCCGGTGTACCAGCCGCAGGTGCAGACTGTCGGTGTCCTGCTGGCGCCAGCACAGGTCGTCTTCCAGCTCATTGAGCATGCGCTGGAGCGGAAACAGCAGACCCTGGGTGTGCTGGATGTCCTGCACAAAATCCGCCTGCTGGCGGAACTCGTGCGGCGGTTGCCAGGGCGCCCGGGGATCGGGCCGGGTGCCCAACACTTTCTGCAGGTACGCAAGGGTTTCCGGGGACAGGCGCCGGGCCAGCTCCGCCGGGGGCAGGGCGGCCACCTGGCCAAAGGTGGTCAGGCCCAGGCGCTGAAGCCGGGTGCTGGTGGTGGCGTCGAACCCGGCCTGTGCCAGGGGCAGGTTGTCCAGCAGGCGCCGGTGGTGCCCTGCGTCATCGGTGCATTCGCCCCGGCCGCTGCGGGCAAGCAGTCGCGCGGCCAGTGGCGTGTGGCCGGTGGCCACCCAGGCGGTCAACCGGCGTTCGTTCAGGGCCTGTTCCACGGACTGCCAGACGGCTGGCAGACCGCCGTACAGCCTCTGCAGGCTACCGACTTCCGCCATCAGGCCATCCGGCGGTTCCGGAACCAGATGGGCGGCCAGGTGATACAACCACCCTGCCTGTTCATCCAGCAGGCGGGCCTCCCGGGCCGAATCGGTGTGCACCAGGTGCAGTGATTCGGCAAGACTGAGGGCGGTTTTCAGGCGCTGGCCCGCCTGGATGCCCAGGTGTGACGCGTTCGGACAGGCCTGGACGATCCGCTGGCCCGCGCTATCGACAATGGCCAGCGGTTGATCATCCTGCCGGTCACGGCGCAGGTGATCCAGTAACAGGTGCGGGAAGTGCAGGTACAACCAGAGCATGGAATTACCGCCAAACGTGCCGTTAGGGACCGGGCCATGGGCCCTGGAGCACCGGCGTGCGTACCGGTGCGTTTTCCCTGGCCGCCTGTGGCTGGGTTGGCGGTGTGGCAGGCGCCAGATTTGCCCGGTGCCCCAGGTCCAGGGCGCAGCGTTGGCCGGGCCAACTGCCCCGGCGTTTGAGCACGTGGACGTTCAGCCGGTGCCGGTGGTCTGCGGCCAGCTCCAGGCGCAGGGCTGCGGGTGAGTTCTGTTCGGCCAGCCGGCGCTCCCGGAACAGCACGCACACGTTACTGCCGGCTTCCGCCGCCAGCTGCAGGCGGCGCAGATCGCGGGTGGCCAGGGTGCCGGGCCAGGCCAGAACCAGGCCGGTCACCGGGGACCGCAAGCAGTTCTCCAGGGTCCAGAGGGTATCGGCCGGGCGGGTGTGGACGATGACCAGGGCGTCGAGGTTTACCCCGTCCCGGGCCAGCGCCGGCGCGTAAGGCGTGTGGGGCGGATTGATCCAGAAGACAGTCTTGCCCGCGTCCCCCAGGCGCCGCATCAGGGGCAGCACCAGCTGCAGCTCGCCAATGCCCGGCGCGTCCAGCAGGCATTCGCTCAGGGCGCCCCGGGGCCAGCCCAGGCCGCCCAGCTGGTTGTCCAGGGCCTGATATCCGGTGGGCTCTGCCGGCAGAGCGCTCTGGTGTTGCGGCCGACCCTGCCAGACCCGGGCATCCTGTATCAGGGTGTTCAGCAGTTCGCTCATGATGGATGTCCCATAATACTGTTTAAATATACAGTATTCTGAAAGGGAACCTATTTCAAGCGATGTGGTCTGTCAGGGCAGGGTTGATAAACCTCCGGGTTGCACCCATAACTCGGGGAAACCCATGAACGGATAAGGTAGGAGCATGGCCGAGCATCCGGCGGACAATCCACTGACGCTGAAACTGGGGCACGAAGAGCTGGTCATTCGCCGGCGTTACGAGGTGATCAGCATTGCCAACGATTTTTTCATCGCCATCTGGTTCCTGATCGGCAGCATCCTGTTCCTGTACCCGGCGTATGAAACCGCAGCAATCTGGCTGTTTATTGTGGGCAGCGCCCAGTTCCTGGTTCGCCCGACCATCCGTCTGCTCAGCCACATTCACATACGGAGACTCCCACCGAACCCCTGGGAATCCTGACTTCTCTGGTATCGACCGCGTTATGAAAAAGCCTTCCCGAGCCTCGTTCCTGCTGGTCATTCTCCCCCTGGCCTTTTTCGCCGTGCTGGGCGGTGTCATCTTTGGCGGGCAGGCCTGGTCTGAACACCAGGAAAACGGCGACATCCGCCAGGCCATTTCCAGCAGCCTGCCGTCAGGCAAGCCGGTGGAGCTGGCCAATCTGGAGCGCACCCAGCACGGCTATGTGGTGTGTGGGACCTATCGCACCGCGGATAACCGGGGCGGTTTTTCCTCGTTTTACTACGACGCGGTCAATCGCCGGGTGGTGCTGGACGTACAGTCCCGCGTGTTTGAGGAAAACTGCGGCCTGGCAACCCTCTGTGACAACTGATGTCTGGCTCCGGCGTCCGTCGATGGGGCTGGGTCATAATGTCGCACACGGGCGTCCCGTGGTGGCTGCCTGATAGAGTAGGGCGCCGTTCATCCGAACAGGTCCATTCCGGGCCTTATCCCTGATTTGAGGACTCCGCCATGCGTACGGCTTTCCGCTGCCTGACCACCGCCGGCCCGCTGCTGGCCCTGCTGCCGTCACTCGCCTTGGCGGCCGGCATTGAGGTTTCGGACGCTCGTATCCGCCTGCTGCCCGGTGATACACCCGGCGCGGGTTATTTCCGCCTGCATAACGGCACGGAGGAGCCCGTGCGGCTCACCGGCGCCCGCAGCAACGCCTACTTGCACATCATGCTGCACGAAAGCATGCAGAAAGACGGCATGGCCAGCATGCATGCGGTGCCATCCCTGGAGATCGCGCCGGGGGCCGGCGTAGAGCTGAAGCCAGGCGGCTATCATCTGATGATGATGCAACGGCAGGCGCCGCTGTCCATCGGGGATGAGGTGCCGGTGACGCTGGAGTTTGACGGGCGCGACGCCCTGCCGGTCATGTTCAAGGTGGTCTCACCGGCGGCCATGTAATCAGACGGAGAGTGGGAACGATGGTGTTACGGGCATATCTGATACCGGCCCTGGTGGCCTTGGTGCTGGCGGGGTGCGGCGGCGAGGACTGGCGAACCACGGACATCTCCGAGCGGATGCCGGCGCTGGATTTTGATCTGATGAACGAAGACGGCCAGGCGGTCACCTGGGACGACTACGCCGGCAAGCCCACCCTCATGTTCTTTGGCTACACCCACTGCCCGGACGTTTGCCCGACCACGCTGGCCCAGTTGATGCTCAGCATCCGCAAGCTGGATCCGGCGCTGCGGGACGACCTGCAAGTGCTGTTCATTTCCGTGGACCCCAAGCGCGATACCCCGGAGATCCTGAAGACCTACACCGACGCATTCGGCCCGCAGTTCATCGGCCTGACCGGCACCAAGGCGCAGATCGACGCGGTCACCAATCGCTACCGGGTTACCTATACCCTGGGTGACCCGGACGCCAACGGCAACTACGACGTGACCCACTCCAGCGCGGTGTTCGCGTTCCGGGGCGATGGCAAACCGGCGTTCCTGGCCATCCAGAGTGATCCGCCCAGCGCCATCACCGGCGACATCAACACGCTGGTGAGGGAGAGTCAGGGCGGTTGACGGCCTGCCGCTGGCGTGCCCAGCGGATGCCGTCGATCATCAGGAACACCAGCAGGCTTACCCCCATGACCGGCAGGCTGATGCCCAGCGCAATCGCAACCAGGCCGCTGGCGCAGCGTCGCGCGGGTGACAGTGCCAGCCACGCACCCAGCAGCGGCTGAAGGGTCGGGCCCGCCATGGGGCGGCGACGCCACCAGAGCCGGTACCCGAGCACAATCAGCGCGCACAGGCCGACGCCGAACGCCGCCAGCAGCAGCTGGTTTGGCCACCCGAACAGGACGCCCATGTGGGCGTCAATGCCCCAGCGGATCAGGTTGGCAATCAGCGGATACTCGGCGAAATCGGCCCGGCTCACCACCGTCAGCGAGGCGGGATCGATGGCCACGGCGTCCACCTGGGTGGGCCAGGCGCGGTCGATCTCCCGGACCGTCCAGGCTCGTCCGGGTTCTGCGGCAGGTAGGATTTCCAGCTTGGCGGCATCCAGGCCCGCGGTTCTGGCGGCGCTGAGTACCTCGTCAAATGTTGCAGCGGCCGGCCCGGCGGACTCGCTCTCCGGTGCCGGGCCATTCCCGGCGCCGTGATGTTCGTGGTGGGGCAATGCGGTGCTGACCGAGGGGGTGACCCAGCCAATACTGGCCCGGACCTTGCCGATGTTCTCGCCGGCCCACCGGGACCACGTCAGTCCGGTGGCGGAGAAAAACACCAGCCCCAGAGCGAGTGCCCAGCCCAGGCGGACATGCCAGCGCCGGAGCGTGCGCCGGTTGGTAGGCCCGGTAGCCGTTGTCCGGCGCCGCTGCGACCACAGATACAGGCCGCCCAGAGCCGCCACCCAAAGCCAGGATGCCGCCAGTTCACTGTAGTAGCGCCCCATCTCGCCGAGCAGCAATTGCCGGTGCAGAAAGTCCAGGGTCATGCCCAGCGGCAGCACACCGCTGGTGCCGTAGACCGGCAGGTCGCCGGTGATGTCCAGGGTATCGGGCGCCACGAAAACGGCGCGAACGCCGGACAGGCTGGCCTCCGGATCCTGGAACAGAACGCGGGTGGTGTCTCCCGGGTGCGGGGCGGGCCGAACCGCCACCAGGGGCAGCGGGGTGGTCAGGTGTGCCTGTGCTGCCTGAATCTGCGCCGCCAGGGGCTGCTCGGTGCCGCTCGGTAACGTGGTCAGCACATCCTGGTAGACAAAGTGTTCGATCTGGGGAGACAGCACATACAGGGTGCCGCTCAGAGCTGCCGCTAAGATGAACGGGCCAACGAACAGGCCAATGTAAAAATGCAGCCGGGTCAGCAGGGCCTGCCAGGTTGCGCCAGTCGACGTTGCCATACGGGATCTGTCCATTCGTGATAGGGTGCAAGTGAGACGCAATCCTATCACTGGCGTGATGAAAATCCCGGGTTCCGCGCGCGCCTGCGGCAATCGGTCACGGGCGGTAGAGGCTTTCGGCTACCGCTTATGGTCCAGTTGCCGTTTGTCTCGTATCGGTTCCCGGCCACCCGCATTTTCCTGTACATTCAGGAATAGCTTCCTATTCATCAAATGGAGACACGGCGTATGAGCGATCCAACCTACACCCCGCCCAAAGTCTGGACCTGGGATTCGGAAAGCGGCGGGCGCTTTGCCAACATCAACCGCCCGATTGCCGGCCCGACCCACGACAAGGCGCTGCCGGTGGGTAAGCACCCGATCCAGCTGTACTCCCTGGCCACGCCGAACGGGGTAAAGGCTTCCGTGATGCTGGAAGAGCTACTCGCCAAGGGCCACAAAGGCGCGGAATACGACGCCTGGCTGATCAACATTGGCGAGGGCGACCAGTTCAGCAGCGGGTTTGTCGAGGCCAACCCCAACTCCAAGATTCCTGCGATGGTGGATCACAGCGAGCAACCGGCCCTGCGGGTGTTCGAGTCCGGCTCCATCCTGCTCTACCTGGCGGACAAGTTCGGCGAGTTCCTGCCCAAAGACCTGGCCGGCCGCACAGAAGCCATGAACTGGCTGTTCTGGCAGATGGGCAGCGCGCCGTTCCTCGGCGGTGGCTTCGGCCACTTTTACGCCTACGCGCCGGAGAAGTACGAGTACCCGATCAACCGGTACACCATGGAAGTGAAGCGGCAACTGGACGTGCTGAACCGGCAGTTGGCGGACAATCGGTACATCGCGGGTGATGAGTACACCATCGCCGATATGGCCATCTGGCCCTGGTATGGCGCGCTGGTCAAAGGCCTGGTGTATGACGCGGCCGAGTTCCTGGAAGCCCACACCTACACCCACGTGGTGCGTTGGGCGGATGAGATTGCCAAGCGCCCGGCCGTTCAGCGTGGGCGCATGGTCAACCGGACCTGGGGCGAGCCGTCGTCGCAGCTGCACGAGCGCCACGACGCCAGCGACTTTGACACCAAGACCCAGGACAAGATCGGCGGCCAGTCCGGCTCCTGATGCTTGGGCCGGCCCCACCCAGGGCGGTTTTACGCCCTGGGACGCCGGTCACCCTCCATGATTTTTGCCACGAACACCGCCTTCCCGTAGGTCTCGAACGACCACTTCATGGTGTCTGACAGCAGCGCCATCACTTCATCGTACTCGCCGAAAATCTCGGTGCTCATGCGCCCGGGGTAAACCTCCAACCCGCTCTGGCGCAGGCGCTCGATCAGCTCGAGAATCGGCGGCTTGTAATCGTCCCGCAGGGGGTAGCAGCTTAGTTGAACGGAAAGATACATGGTGTTCTCCTCGTGTCCGGTTGCGGTGTTCAGTAGCCCATGGCGGATGAGGTGCTGCGCCTGGGGTCCGCGCCGCCGTAGAGCAGGCCGTCGTCACCCACCTCGATGCTCTGGATGGCGCCCATCGCGGGTTTGACCACCACGTGGTGCCCCATGGCCTCCAGCCGTTCGATGGTGTCCGGGCTGACGCCCTGTTCCACTCGCAGCTCATCCGGCAGCCACTGGTGATGGATGCGGGGCACGCTCACGGCCGTCTGGATGTTCATCCCATGGTCAATCACATTGAGGATCACCTGCAAGGTGGTGGTGATAATTCGTGAACCACCGGGGCTGCCCGTTACCAGGAAGTTCCTGCCATCCTTGCGCACGATGGTGGGGGACATGGAGCTGAGCATCCGCTTGCCCGGTTCCACCTTGTTGGCCTCGCCGCCGATCAGCCCGTAGGCGTTGGGCACGCCAGGCTTGGCGCTGAAATCGTCCATCTCGTTGTTGAGCAGGAAGCCGGCGCCCTCAACGGTAATTCCCGAGCCGTAGCTGAAGTTGATGGTGTAGGTGTTGGAGACCGCGTTGCCCCAGCGGTCCACCACCGAGAAGTGGGTGGTTTCATTGCTCTCGTAAGGCGCCGGCTGGCCGGGGCCGATCTCGCTGGCTGGCCGCGCCCGGTCCGGCTGAATGGTTTTGCGCAGGGCATCGGCGTAGGCCTTGCTGGTGAGCGCCTGGACGGGCACGTCCACGAAGTCGCTGTCCCCCAGGTATTTTGATCGATCCGCGTAGGCCAGCTTCATGGCCTCCGCCATGTGGTGGATGGTACGCGCTGAATTGAACCCCCAGTCGGCGATGGGGTAGGCCTCCAGCAAGTTGAGGATCTGCACGATGTGGGTGCCGCCGGAGGAGGGGGGCGACATGGAATAGACGTCGTAGCCCCGGTAGGTGCCGTGCACCGGCGTGCGGATCACCGGCCGGTAGCTCTTCAGGTCTTCCCGGGTAATCAGCCCGCCGTGCCGGGCCATTTCCTCGGCGATTAGATCGGCGGTCCGGCCCTCGTAGAAGCCTTTCACGCCCTGGTCGGCGATCCGTTGCAGGGTGTCGGCCAGGGCCGGCTGACGAAACCGTTCGCCGGGCTGCGGCGCGCTGCCGTCCTCGTGATAGAACGTCTTGCGGGTGCTGTCCCACCGTTGCAGGCGGTCCCGGGCCTGCTCCAGGCCTTCAGTGAAGCGCGGCGGCACGATGAACCCGTCCCGGGCCAGGCGTATGGCCGGCGCCAGGGCTTCCGCCAGGCTGATGGTGCCATAGCGTTCGAGCGCCAGGGCAAAGCCGGCGACGGTGCCGGGCACCCCGGACGCCAGGTGGGTAAACCGGCTGCGCTCCGGCACCACCTCGCCCTCGGCGTTCTGGAACATGGTTTCGGTGGCCCCCGCCGGGGCCGTTTCCCGGTAATCGATGGCCACTGGTTCACCGCCGTCGCCCGGGGCGAACAGCATGAAACCACCGCCGCCGATGTTGCCGGACCGGGGTTGGGTAACGGCCAGGGCAAAGCCGGCGGTGACCGCCGCGTCGACGGCGTTGCCGCCGTTCTTCAGGACCGTCAGCGCCACCTCGGTGGCGGCCGGGTGGCTGGTGGCCACCATGCCGTGCCGGGCCTGTACGGGGTGGAAGCGTTCACCCTCCAGAATGGCCTGGGCCAGGGCGCCGGGCAGCCAGCCCAGCAGCAGTAAAAACACGACCGTACGCATGCGTCCATTCCTCGTTTTAGGCATTCAGATAGGCTATGATAGTCGGTCATTTTTCATGGTGCGTACCGATCCCGTCCACGATCTGCCCACGCGGTTCCCGTCGCACCTGCTTTCCCGGATTCATGTTAAGGAAAGGCGTTATGCAGCATACCTATCGTCTTGTGATTTCCTGCCCGGACCGGGTCGGAATCGTTGCCAAGGTGAGTAATTTCCTGTCCACCTACAACGGCTGGATTACCGAGGCGAGCCACCATTCCGATGCCCAGACCGGCTGGTTCTTCATGCGCCATGAAATCAAGGCCGAATCCATTCCGTTTGGCCTGGACCAGTTCCGCGCCGCTTTCGAGCCGATTGCCCGGGAATTCAACATGAACTGGCGCATCGAGGACTCGGCCCGTCGCAAGCGGGTGGTGCTCATGTGCAGCAAGGAATCCCATTGCCTGGCGGACCTCCTGTACCGCTGGCACAGCAACGAGTTGAACGTGGAAATCGTGGCGGTCATTTCCAACCACAACGATTTGCGCCGGATGGTGGAATGGCACGAAATTCCCTACCACCACGTGCCGGTCACCAAAGACACCAAGGCCGCGGCATTCGAGCAGATCGACGGGCTGCTGGAGCAGTACGAGGCAGACGTCGTCGTGCTGGCCCGCTACATGCAGATCCTGCCGGCGTCCGTGTGCGAGAAGTATGCGGGCAAAGTGATCAACATCCATCACAGCTTCCTGCCGTCCTTTGCCGGCGCCCGGCCTTACCATCAGGCCTACAGCCGGGGTGTGAAACTGATTGGCGCCACCTGCCACTATGTCACCCAGGACCTGGACGAAGGCCCGATCATCGAGCAGGACGTGATCCGGATCAGCCACAGCGACGCCATTGACGACATGGTCCGCCTGGGCAAGGACGTGGAGAAAAACGTGCTGGCACGGGGCCTGCGGGCGCACATCGAGGACCGGGTCATCACCTACGAAAACAAGACGGTGGTATTTGACTGAGCGCACCGGGGCCTGCTCCGGCGCGGAGCGGACTGTGGTATGCTTGACGGCTTATTGAAGAACCAATCCGGGGCCCGGTTACAGGGTCCTGCACGACTTCCAGAAACGCAAAGGAACCTTTCTCGATGGGTGAGTTAGCCAAAGAGATCCTGCCGGTCAACATTGAAGACGAGTTGAAACAGTCGTACCTCGATTACGCCATGAGCGTGATCGTTGGCCGCGCCCTGCCGGACGTGCGGGACGGCCTCAAGCCGGTGCACCGTCGGGTGCTGTTCGCCATGTCCGAGCTGGGCAACGACTGGAACAAGGCCTACAAGAAATCGGCCCGTGTGGTCGGTGATGTGATCGGTAAATACCACCCTCACGGCGACTCTGCGGTCTACGACACCATCGTGCGCATGGCTCAGCCGTTCTCGCTGCGCTACCCGCTGGTGGATGGCCAGGGCAACTTCGGTTCCATCGACGGCGACAGCGCCGCGGCCATGCGTTACACCGAAATCCGTATGGAGAAGATTGCCCACTCGCTGCTGGCGGATCTGGACAAGGAAACGGTCGATTACGTCGACAACTACGACGGCACCGAGCGGATTCCGGAGGTCATGCCGACCCGGGTGCCCAACCTGTTGGTGAACGGCTCCTCCGGTATTGCCGTAGGCATGGCCACCAACATTCCGCCCCACAACCTGACGGAAGTGGTGAACGGCTGTCTGGCCCTGATCGACGACCCGGACCTGTCCGTGGACGACCTGATGGCGTACATCCCGGGCCCGGACTTTCCCACCGAGGGCATCATCAACGGCCGGGCGGGCATTGTTGAGGCCTACCGGACCGGCCGTGGCCGTATCTATATCCGCGCCCGTCATGAAGTGGAAGTGGACAAGAAGACGGGCCGCGAGTCCGTCATCATCACCGAGCTGCCGTACCAGTTGAACAAGGCCCGTCTGATCGAGAAGATCGCCGAGCTGGTCAAGGAAAAGCGCCTTGAGGGCATCACCGAGCTGCGGGATGAATCCAACAAGGAAGGCATTCGGGTGGTCATCGAGCTGCGCCGCGGCGAAAATGCCGACGTGGTGATCAACAACCTGTTTGCCCATACCCAGCTGGAAACCGTGTTTGGCATCAACATGGTGGCCCTGGTCAACGGCGAGCCGAAGACCCTGAACCTGAAGGAAATGCTGGACGCCTTCCTGCGCCATCGCCGGGAAGTCGTCACCCGCCGGACCCTTTACGAGCTGCGCAAGGCCCGCGAGCGGGGCCACATTCTGGAAGGCCTCACGGTGGCCCTGGCCAACATCGATGAGATCATCGAGCTGATCAAGCAGTCGCCGTCCGCCGCCGAAGCCAAAGAAAAGCTGATGGACCGGGGCTGGGCGCCCGGTGACGTTCTGGCGATGCTCGAACGGGCCGGCGAAGACGCCTGCCGACCGGACGATCTGCCGGAAATCTACGGCCTGCGTAACGGTCAGTACCATCTGTCACCGGAGCAGGCCCAGGCTATCCTGGATCTTCGTCTGCACCGCCTGACCGGTCTGGAGACGGAAAAACTCCAGAACGAGTACAAGGACATTCTCACCAAAATCGCGGACCTGCTGGACATCCTCGGCGATCCGGAGCGCCTGCTTCAGGTGATCCGTGATGAGCTGCAGGAAATCGTCAACGACTACGGCGACGCCCGCCGCACCGAAATCACCAGCTCCCGCCGGGACCTGACCGTCGCCGACCTGATCGACGAAGAAGACCTGGTGGTCACCATCTCCCACGGCGGCTATGCCAAGACCCAGGCGGTGGAAGATTACCAGGCCCAGCGCCGGGGCGGGCGCGGCAAGTCCGCCACCTCAATGAAAGATGAAGATTTCATCGAGAAGCTGCTGGTGGCCAATTCCCACGACACCATTTTGTGCTTCTCCAACCGGGGCAAGGTCTACTGGCTGCGGGTGTTCGAGATTCCCCGCGGCAGTCGTGGCAGCCGCGGGCGGCCGATGGTCAACATCCTGCCGCTGGACGAAGGCGAGCGCATCACCACCTTCCTGCCGGTGCGGGACTACCCGGAAGACCAGTTCGTGCTGATGGCTACGTCCGCCGGCGTGGTCAAGAAGACCCCGCTGCCCAATTTCTCACGCCCCCGCAGCAGCGGCCTGATCGCGCTGAGTCTGGATGAGGGCGACACCCTGGTGGGCGCGGCGATCACCGACGGCAGCGCCGAGGTGATGCTGTTCTCGACCGCCGGCAAGGCCGTGCGCTTCCAGGAAGAGCAGGTGCGCCCGATGAGCCGGACCGCGCGGGGCGTGCGGGGCATCAGGATGCCGGAAGGGCACCACGTGGTGTCCCTGATCATTCCGCAGGACGGCGGGGTGATTCTCACCGCCAGCGAGCACGGCTACGGCAAGCGCACCGCCATTGACGAGTTCCCGGCCTACAGCCGCGGCAGCCAGGGCGTCATTGCCATGCAGTGCTCCGAGCGTAACGGCAACCTGGTCACCGCCCTGCAGCTGTTTGACGGCGACGAGATGATGCTGATTTCCGACAAGGGCACGCTGGTGCGTACTCGCACGGACGAAGTCTCCGTGCTGAGCCGGAACACCCAGGGTGTACGGCTGATTCGCCTGAGCCAGGAAGACGAACGTCTGGTGGGCGTGGAGCGGATTGCCGAATCCGACGATGACGAGATCGAAGGCGACGAGGACAACGAAGCATGAGCAGGGCGTTCAACTTTTGCGCCGGGCCGGCAACTCTGCCGGAACCGGTGCTCCGGCAGGCCCGGGATGAAATGCTGGACTGGCGCGGAACGGGCATGTCCGTGATGGAGATGAGCCATCGCAGCGATGAGTTCGTGGCCATCGCCGAGGAAGCCGAGCAGGACCTGCGGGACCTGGCCGGCATTTCCGATGACTACGCCGTGCTGTTCATGCAGGGTGGCGCCTCCAGCCAGTTCTCCACGGTGCCGCTGAACCTGTTGGGTGACAAGACCTCCGCCGACTACATCAACACCGGCATCTGGTCCAAGAAGGCCATTGCCGAGGCGCGTCGCTACGCGGACGTGAACGTGGCGGCCAGCTCTGAGAACACCGGCTTCACCACGGTACCGGACCCCGCGCGGTGGGCCACTCGCCCGGATGCCGCCTACCTGCACTACACCCCGAACGAGACCATCGGCGGCCTGGAATTTGGCTTTGTGCCCGAGACCGCCGGCGTGCCGCTGGTGGCGGACATGTCGTCCACCTTGCTGTCCCGGCCCCTGGACGTGTCGAAGTTCGGCCTGATCTACGCCGGCGCCCAGAAAAACATCGGCCCTTCCGGGCTGGTGGTGGTCATCATCCGCAAGGACCTGCTGGGCAAGGCCCGCAAGGAAACCCCGACGATGATGAACTATCAGGTCATCGCCGATAACGATTCCATGTACAACACCCCCGCCACTTACTCCTGGTATCTGGCGGGCCTGGTGTTCAAATGGCTGAAGGCCCAGGGCGGGGTACAGGCGATGGGTGACATCAACGCCCGGAAGGCCCGCAAGTTGTACGAGTTCATCGACAACAGCGAGTTCTACGCCAACCCGATCGATCCCAGCGCCCGCTCCTGGATGAACGTGCCGTTCACCCTGGCCGACGACGCCCTGAACGGCGCCTTCCTGAAAGGCGCGGATGCCCGGGGCCTGCTGAACCTCAAGGGCCACCGTTCCGTTGGTGGCATGCGGGCCAGCCTGTACAACGCCATGCCCGAAGCCGGCGTGGACGCGCTGATCAATTACATGGCGGAATTTGCGAAGGAGCAGGGCTGACGATGACCGACGAGAAGACCCGTCTGGGCGAACTCCGGGACGAAATCGACCGGCTTGACCAGCAGATCATGGATCTGATCAGCGCCCGGGCCCGGTGCGCGCAGGAAGTGGCCCACGTCAAGATGGCCGCCAACCCGGGGCAGGACGTGGTCTTCTACCGGCCGGAGCGAGAGGCCCAGGTGCTGCGCCGCATCAAGGCGGAGAACCCGGGCCCGCTGCCCGCAGAGGAAATGGCCCGGCTGTTCCGGGAAATCATGTCCGCCTGCCTGGCCCTGGAAAAGCCCATGCACATCGCCTTCCTTGGGCCGGTGGGCACCTTTACCCAGGCAGCGGCGCTCAAGCATTTCGGGCATTCCGTTGTCAGTGTGCCGCTGCCGGCCATTGACGCGGTGTTCCGGGAAGTGGAATCCGGTGCGGCCCATTACGGCGTGGTGCCGGTGGAAAATTCCACCGAAGGTATGATCAACCATACCCTCGACATGTTCATGTCCTCTCCGCTGAAAATCTGCGGGGAAGTGCAACTGCGCATTCATCACCATCTGCTGGTATCGCCCAAGTTCCGGGATCAGCCGATCACCCGGATCTATTCCCATCAGCAGTCCTTCGCCCAGTGCCGCCAGTGGCTGGACACGCACCGCTATGGGATTGAGCGGGTGACCGTCTCCAGCAACGCGGAAGCGGCCCGACGCGCGGCGGAAGAGCCGGGCACGGCGGCCATCGCCGGCGACATGGCGGCGGAGCTGTATGGCCTGGAGCGCACCGCCAACAGCATCGAGGACCGGCCGGACAACACCACCCGGTTCCTGATCATTGGTCGGGAAGCGGTGCCGGCAAGCGGCCACGATAAGTCCTCCATCCTGGTGTCCATGCGCAACAAGCCCGGCGCCCTGTACCAGCTGCTGGAACCGTTCCACCGTCATGGCCTCAGCCTGACCCGGATCGAAACCCGGCCGTCGCCGAGCGGGACCTGGGCCTACGTGTTCTACATCGATTTTGAAGGGCACACGGACGACGAACTGGTGCGCAAGGTGCTGGCCGAGGTGGATGACGAGGCGGTGGAGCTTAAGCGTTTAGGGTCTTACCCCATCGGGGTTTTGTAACAGCGGCTCTGTAACGACGGTTTTGACACAAATACAGTAAGGAGGCGGAATTGGCCGTGGATTATCAGAGCCTCGCCGTCAGCGGCGTACAGGCACTTCAGCCTTACCAGCCCGGCAAGCCGATTGAGGAGCTGGCCCGGGAACTCGGGCTGGACCCGGACCGCATCATCAAGCTGGCCAGCAACGAAAACCCCCTTGGGCCCAGCGAGCAAGCGCTGGCCGCGGCCCGTCGGGCGCTGGATGAGCTTTGCCTGTACCCGGACGGCAACGGTTTTGCCCTCAAACAGAAACTGGCAGAGCGCTACGGCCTGTCCATGAGCCAACTGACCCTGGGTAATGGCTCCAACGATGTGCTGGAAGTGATTGCCCGCTGCTTTGCCGGCCCGGACAGCGAGGTGATTTACTCGCAGTACGCGTTTGCCGTCTATCCGCTGGTCACCCAGGCCATCGGAGCCACCGGCGTCTCGGTTCCGGCCCGTGACTGGGGCCATGACTTGGACGCCATGGCGGCGGCGGTTACCGAGCGCACCCGGCTGATCTTTGTGGCCAATCCCAATAACCCCACCGGTACGGTGCATTCCGATGCGGCGCTCAGGGCATTCCTGGACGCGGTGCCGGAGCGGGTATTGGTGGTGTTGGACGAGGCCTACTGCGAATACCTCAACGGCGATGGCTATCCGGACGGTCTGCGGTTGCTGGACCGCTACCCGAACCTGATTGTCTGCCGGACCTTCTCCAAGGCCTGGGGCCTGGCCGCGTTGCGGGTGGGTTACAGCGTCAGCTCCCCGGCGATCGCCGATGTTCTCAACCGCGTTCGCCAGCCGTTCAACGTGGACAGCATTGCCCTGGCCGCCGCTACCGCCGTTCTGGACGACGAGGCCTATCTTGAGCGCTCCCGCGCGGTAAACACCGCCGGCCTGGCGCAACTGGCCGAAGGCTTTGACGGCCTCGGGCTGCCCTACATTCCGTCGTTCGGTAACTTTATCGCCGTGGATGTGGGCGACCAGGCCGGCGACGTCTACCAAGCCCTGCTGGTCCGGGGTGTCATCGTCCGCCCCGTGGCAGGATATGGCATGCCAAGACACCTGCGGGTTTCCGTGGGTCTGGAACATGAAAACCGGCGCTTCCTTGATGCCCTGGCCGAGGTGCTGGGTGGGTGAGTCGCCGCTGTTTCAGCGTGTCGCCATTATCGGCCTCGGGCTGATTGGCGGTTCCCTTGGCGCGGCCATCCGGCGGTCCGGTCTGGCCGGCCGGGTGGTGGGCTTTGATCAGCGCGCGGACGACCTGGCCCTGGCCGTTGAACTGGGCGTGGCGGATGAGGTGGTGCCCTCGGTGGCCGCGGCCGCGCAGGGCGCGGACCTGGTGATCCTGGCGGTGCCGGTGCGGGCCAACCGGGCCGTGCTGGAAGCGCTGCGGCCGCACCTTCCGGCGGACGTGCTGCTGACCGACGTGGGCAGCACCAAATCCAGCTTTGTGGCCGATGTTCAGGCGGTGTTCGGTGACTGGCCGGCGAACGTGCTGCCGGGACATCCAATCGCCGGCTCCGAGCGCAGCGGCATCCGGGCCGCCAACCCGGACCTGTTCGCCCGGCACAAGACCATTCTGACCCCGGGGCCGGCCAATCGCTCCGAGGATGTCGAGCGACTGAGCGCGCTCTGGCGCGGTTGCGGTGCCCAGGTGCTGACCATGACGGTGGCCCACCACGACGACGTGCTCGCGGCCACCAGCCATCTGCCGCATCTGATCGCGTTCTCCCTGGTGGACACGCTCGCGGGGGAAGATGAGAATATGGACATCTTCCGCTACGCGGCCGGTGGTTTCCGGGACTTCACCCGGATTGCCGCCAGCGATCCGGTAATGTGGCACGACATCTTTCTGTCAAACCGGGACGCGGTCCTGCGGGGAATCGATCACTTCACCCGGGACCTCGACCAGCTGCGCACGGCCATCGCTAACGGTGACGGCGCCACTCTGCTTCGGGTGTTCAGCCGCGCCAAGGCGGCTCGGGACCACTTTTCAAAAATGCTCTCAGGACAGGCATACGTGACCAACAACAGCGATAAACAGGTAACTTTCCAGCTCCAGCCCGGCGGCTCGGTGCACGGCGATATCCGGGTGCCCGGCGACAAATCCATTTCCCATCGCTCGATCATGCTCGGCGCCCTGGCCGATGGCATCACCGAGGTGAAAGGGTTCCTGGAAGGTGAGGACAGCCTCGCCACGCTCCAGGCGTTCCGGGACATGGGCGTGACCATTGAAGGCCCGGACAACGGCTTCGTGCGCATCCACGGTGTCGGCATGCATGGACTGCAGGCTCCCCGGGGCCCACTCTATGTCGGCAACTCGGGTACTGCCATGCGCCTGTTTGCCGGCCTGCTGGCCGCCCAGGGTTTCGACGCCGAACTGACCGGTGACGCCAGCCTGACCAAACGTCCGATGGCCCGCGTGGCTGACCCGCTGCGGGCGATGGGCGCGGTGATCGACACCGCCGAGGGCGGTCGCCCACCGCTGCGCATCCGGGGCGGACAGCCCTTGACCGGAATCCACTATGAGATGCCGATGGCCAGCGCCCAGGTGAAATCCTGCCTGCTGCTGGCGGGCCTGTACGCCGACGGCGTGACTTCGGTGACTGAACCGGCACCGACCCGGGACCACACCGAGCGCATGCTGGCGGGTTTTGGCTACCACGTACACCGGGACGGGGCGACCGCCAGCGTTTCCGGCGGCGGCAGCCTGACGGCAACCGCCATTGACGTGCCGGCGGACATTTCATCCGCGGCGTTCTTCCTGGTGGCGGCGAGCATCGCCCCGGATTCCGACCTGATCCTGCGCCACGTGGGCATGAATCCGACCCGAATCGGCGTGATCAATATCCTGCGCCAGATGGGCGCCAGCATTGAGGTACTGGACGAGCGGGAAATCGGCGGTGAGCCGGTCGCGGACCTGCGGGTTCGCTCCGCCGAGCTCCACGGCATCGACATCCCCGAGGACCAGGTGCCCCTGGCCATCGATGAATTCCCGGTACTGTTTATTGCCGCCACCTGTGCAACAGGCCGCACCGTCCTGCGGGGCGCCGAGGAGCTGCGCGTAAAAGAGAGCGATCGCATCCAGGTGATGGCGGATGGCCTGGCCGCCCTGGGCGTCCAGACCACCGTGACGCCGGACGGCATCATTATTGACGGCGGCCAGACCCTGGGGGGCGGCACCATCGACAGTCACGGCGATCACCGCATCGCCATGTCCTTTGCGGTGGCCTCGCTCCGGGCAACCGACGCCATCACCGTGCGGGACTGCGCCAACGTGGCCACGTCCTTTCCGGGCTTTGTGGAACTGGCCGCCGGCGTTGGCATTCACATCAGCGCAAAGGGTGAGGCATGACCGATTCTGTGGCACCGGTGATTACCGTGGACGGCCCCGGCGGATCAGGAAAGGGCACGGTCACCCAGATGCTCGCTCGTCGCCTGGGCTGGCACCTGCTGGACAGCGGCGCCCTCTATCGGCTGACCGCCCTGGCCGCCGAGCGCCAGGGTGTGGCGCTGGATGACGAAGCGGCCCTGGTGTCGGTGGCCGCCAGCCTGGACGTCACCTTCGAGCCAACGCCCCCGGGAGAACCGGCCCGGGTGTTGCTGTCCGGGCAGGACGTGACTGGGGAGATCCGTACCGAGCGTTGCGGCGATAACGCCTCCCGGGTTGCGGTGATCCAGCCGGTGCGGGACGCGCTGCTGCAGCGGCAGCGGGATTTCCGGCAAGCCCCCGGGCTGGTCGCGGACGGCCGGGATATGGGCACGGTGGTGTTCCCGGACGCGCCGGTCAAAATCTTCCTGACGGCAAGCGCCGAGGAACGGGCCCGGCGACGTTTTAACCAGTTGAAGGACGCTGGGGTGGATGTTAACATTGACGCCCTTTTGGAAGAGATACGGGTTCGCGATGAGCGGGATATGAACCGTTCCGCAGCCCCTCTCAAACCTGCAGACGATGCGCAAGTCATTGATTCGACGGGTTTGAGTATCGAAGAGGTGTTGGACAGGTGCATGGCCGCTGCAGGTCAGGCCTGACCGCACCTTTTTGCCGTTGAAATGCCGGTAGTGGCGCATCTTGCCAGCCCTTGGCCGCTCCCGGAAACCATTAACAGACCGTGTTGCTGGCGGCACGGAGCGTACTTGCGTTGATCACATAGGACATATAATGAGCGAGAGCTTTGCGGATCTTTTCGAAGAGAGTTTAAAAGAAATCGATATGCAGCCGGGTTCCATTGTTCAGGGAACCGTTGTAGACATCGATAACGACTGGGTCACCGTTAACGCCGGGCTGAAGTCCGAAGGCGTTATCCCCGCCTCCCAGTTTCTGAACGAAAAAGGCGAGATGGAAGTAGCTATCGGCGACGTTGTCGATGTAGCTCTCGATGCAGTTGAGGACGGTTTCGGTGAAACCCGTCTGTCGCGCGAAAAGGCCAAGCGCGCTGAAGCCTGGAAGGTGCTCGAGAAGTCCTTCGAAGCGGAAGAAGTGGTCAAAGGTATTATCAACGGCAAGGTCAAGGGTGGTTTCACCGTTGATCTGGCTGGCATCCGTGCCTTCCTGCCGGGTTCCCTGGTAGACGTTCGTCCGGTTCGCGACACTGCGCACCTGGAGAACAAGGAACTGGAATTCAAGGTCATCAAGCTGGACCAGAAGCGTAACAACGTGGTGGTTTCCCGCCGCGCCGTTCTGGAAGCTGAGAACAGCGAGCAGCGCGAAGCCCTGCTCGAGACCCTGACCGAAGGTCTGGAAATCAAGGGTATCGTCAAGAACCTGACCGACTACGGCGCGTTCGTAGACCTGGGCGGTGTAGACGGCCTGCTGCACATCACTGATATGGCCTGGAAGCGCATCAAGCATCCGAGCGAAATCGTGAATGTGGGCGACGAGATCAATGTGAAGGTCCTGAAGTTCGACCGCGAGCGCAACCGTGTGTCCCTGGGCCTGAAGCAGCTGGGCGAAGATCCCTGGGTCGATATCAAGGGTCGTTACCCGGAAGGTTCCAAGGTCATGGCTCGCGTCACTAACCTGACCGACTACGGCTGCTTTGCCGAGCTGGAAGAGGGTGTTGAGGGTCTGGTTCACGTGTCCGAAATGGACTGGACCAACAAGAACATCCATCCGTCCAAGGTGGTTCAGGTCGGCGATGAGGTTCAGGTGATGATCCTGGACATCGACGAAGAGCGTCGCCGTATCTCTCTGGGCATCAAGCAGTGCGTGTCCAACCCCTGGGAAGATTTCTCCAGCAACTTCAACAAGGGCGATCGCATCTCCGGCAAGATCAAGTCCATCACTGACTTCGGCATCTTCATCGGCCTGGACGGTGGTATTGACGGCCTGGTGCACCTGTCCGACATCAGCTGGAACGAGACTGGCGAAGAAGCCGTTCGCGAGTACAAGAAGGGCGACGAAGTTGAAACCGTCATCCTGTCTGTTGATCCCGAGCGTGAGCGTATCTCCCTGGGTATCAAGCAGCTCGAGAGCGATCCATTTGCCGAGTTTGTTCAGCTGAACGACAAAGGCTCCATCGTGAAGGGTACCGTGTCTGCGGTTGACGCCAAAGGCGCCACCATCGCCCTGAACGACGAAGTTGAAGCGGTACTGAAGGCCTCTGAAATCAGCCGTGACCGCGTGGAAGACGCGCGTAACGTTCTGAAGGAAGGCGAAGAAGTCGAAGCGAAGATCATCAGCATCGACCGCAAGAACCGCGTCATCAACCTGTCGGTCAAGTCCAAGGACGTTGAGGACGACAAGCAGGCTCTGGAAAACGTACGCAGCAAGACCGCTGAAACCTCCGGTGCGACCACCATTGGTGATCTCATCAAGGAGCAGATGCAGCAGCAGAACGCCAGCAAGGACTGATTTCCGGGTTGGCTTCAAAAAAACGGGCTCTAAGAGCCCGTTTTTTTTGTGTTTTTTTCTGGTTTGGCTAAACTAGGACTCAGGAACGCGGTGTATCGCTGTCGGATAATAATGAAAGAGGGAAGCACCTCATGACGAAGTCCGAGTTGGTCGAACTGATTGCTTCAAAGCAGACGCAGTTGTCCGTCAAAGATGTGGAGCTGGCTGTAAAAACCATCATTGAGCACATGTCGCAGTCGCTAGCGGACGGTCAGCGGATCGAGATTCGAGGGTTCGGCAGCTTTTCTTTGCATCATCGTGCGGCCCGGGTCGGGCGCAATCCAAAGACGGGTGAGGCGGTCAGCCTGCCGGCCAAGTTTGTTCCACATTTCAAGCCCGGCAAGGAACTCCGAGAGCAGGTCAACGACAGCCTGAAAAAGGGCTTCTGATCCGTCTGAACACCCACCCTATGCAGGCTGGCCCCAGGGCCTGAGGAGATCGGATTCTATGGCAGGATTTCAGAAAGTCCTGATCCTTGTGTTGGTGTTGATCCTGATCCTGTTGGCGCTTGTGTTTTCGCTGAACAATCAGATGGCGGTCTCACTCAACCTCCTGCTGTTTGAAACCCAGCCTCACGGCGTGGCGGTCTGGATTATTCTCGCCTTTATTCTGGGCGCCTTGCTAGGTATCGTGGTAACCCTGCTGGCCACGGTACGGTCCTCGGTGTCCCGTCGCCAGCTGCAGAAGCGGCTGGATCGTGCCGAACAGGCATTGGAGAAAGCCAGGGTTCAGACCGACCGGACGCTTTAATGGATATTGTGTTTCAATGGCTGCTGCTGACAGTGGCCGTGGCCGCCGGGTGGCTGGCGGGCCGGTCGGGTAGCGGCAGTCGCCGTTCCCAGACGGCCATTTCCGACGAAGAGTCGGTCCGGGATCGCCTGCAATTCCTGTTCACCAACTATTCCGATCAGGCGGTCGAGAACTTCGTCCAGTCCCTGGCCGTGAACCGGGATACGGTTGGCCTTCATCTCTCCATTGGCAGTCACTTCCGCAACAAGGGCGAAACCGACCGCGCCATCCTGATTCACCAGAACCTGTTGGGCCGCCCCGAGTTGCCGGCCCGTTATTCGCCCCAGGTAACGCTGGAACTGGCTCTGGATTATATGAACGCCGGCCTGCTCGATCGGGCGGAAGCGTTGTTGCATCAAATTCTGGGTGATCGGGAGTATGGTCGCGAGGGTGCCCGACACCTTATCGAGCTTTACCAGCAGGAGCGCGAATGGGCCAAGGCCGCCGACGTGGCTCGCACCCTCGCCCGGGGTGATGCGGATGGGGCACTGTTCAAGACGCTGGCGTATCTGACCTGCGAACAGGCCGACGAAGCGCTTCGCCACGACGATCGCTGGGCCGCCCAGAAGCTGGTCAAGGAAGCGCTCGAATACGACCGCGCCTGCGTTCGCGCCACGCTGATCATGATGACCCTGCTGATCCGCCAGGGCAGCTTCCGGGAGGCGGGCCGGGAAAGCCTGAAAGTATTCGACCAGAACCCGGAATTCGGTCCGGAGGCCATTGACCGGCTGATGAAGCTGGAGCACGAACACGGCGACGTCAGCCGCCTCGGCCGGAAGCTGCGCAAACTGTATGAACGGCATCCCAGCACCAGCCTGCTCCTGGCGCTGGTGGAATCGGTTGAGCGAGCCTCTGGCCGCCCGGCTGCCATCGATCTGCTGCGCCAGGAACTGGAATTGCGCCCGTCCGTCCGTGGGCTGTTGCGCCTGGTAGAACTGGCGGGCTATGAAAAGGGCATGACCACCGACGAAGGCCGTCTGGTCAGCCGTATTGGCCATTTGCTGCTGGCTAATCGACCGGTGTACCGCTGCGTGGAATGTGGCTTTTCCGGCCAGCGCCTTCACTGGCTGTGCCCGAGCTGCAAGCAGTGGGAAACCGTGCGCCCGATTCAGGGCGTGGAAGCTGAATAACTTCATTTGATCATCGCAGGACCCGTTACCGTGTCATCCGTCCCTGACCCCAAACTCATTGTCGCCCTCGATTTCCCGTCCCAGGACCCCGCGCTGGCCCTGGTCGACCGGTTGGACCCGTCCAAATGCCGCTTGAAAGTGGGCAAGGAGCTGTTCACCCGGTCCGGTCCGCAACTGGTGTCGGCGCTGCAACAGCGGGGTTTCGAGGTCTTTCTTGATCTGAAATTTCATGACATTCCCAACACCACCTCGGCGGCGGTCGCGGCCGCGGCGGACCTGGGCGTCTGGATGGTGAACGTGCACGCCTCCGGCGGGGAAAAAATGATGACCGCCTGCCGGGAGCGGCTGGAATCGTTCGGCGCCGACCGCCCGCTGCTGATCGCGGTGACGGTGCTCACCAGCATGAACGCCGCCGACCTCGCCGGCATCGGCATCACCGATTCTCCCGAGGCTCACGTCGCCCGCCTGGCGACCCTGACCCGCAACTGCGGCCTGGACGGCGTGGTCTGCTCCGCCCAGGAAGCCCCCGCGCTGAAATTGGCTCAGGGCGCCGATTTCAAACTGGTCACGCCCGGTATCCGGCCGCTGACCGCCGACCGGGGCGACCAACAGCGCGTCATGACCCCGACTGCGGCCCTTGAGGCCGGTGCCGACTACCTGGTGATCGGCCGGCCGATCACCCAGGCGCCGGACCCGCTGGCGGCCCTCGAGGCCATTCATCGAGAGATTTCTTCTAAAGTCTAGCGCTTGGTGTTGCCTGGGGATTGGGCCCCAGCCTGAAGGTTTTGGGGACAGGGGATCGGGCGGGGCGTTCCAAAACACGCCACGAGCACGTCCATGTGGGCTTGGGTCGGGCCATCCCTGGCCCTCCACAGTTTTGGAACGCCCCGCCCGATCCCCTGTTCAAACTGAGGTTTCGTCCGCTTAAAAGATGAACTTGGTGATCTTCGCGCCGCTTTTATTCTGTCGGCTTCGGCTAAGGGCCTGACCACCTGTTCCCCGTCTTTTTCTTGGCCTTCTTCGCTTTTGTTTTCCTCAGCAACCAGGCTAGCGACCCAACCAACAGGCGCGAACCAAGCCGCAGAAGTTGAACCCGGCAACAGGCAAACCACAAAACCCGAAAACGAAAAAGCCCGCTAATCCAGAGAATTAGCGGGCTTTTAGAAGAGTGGCTCCCCGAGCTGGGCTCGAACCAGCGACAAACGGATTAACAGTCCGTTGCTCTACCAACTGAGCTATCGGGGAACATCGTCAGTCGACGAGGCGCGTATATTAAGTGCGTCCCACGGCCTCGTCAACCCTTCGCGACAACTTTCTCAGCGCCGGCTCAGGACAGCGCCTTGCGCAGGCGCTCCACCGCATTGCGGAGGTTATCCATGCTCGTGGCGAAGCTCAGGCGCATGTGCCCGGGGGCACCGAATGCCGAACCCGGCACCAGCGCGACACCGGCTTCGCTCAGCAGCTGCTCGGCGAACTCCACGTCGTTACTGACACCGGCGTACGCCTCGATGGCGCCCTGGAAGCTCGGGAACACATAGAAGGTACCGTCGCCTTTGAGACACTCGACGCCCGGCAGCTCATTCAGGGCCGCCACCAGCCAGTCGTGGCGCTCCTTGAACGCCTTGACCATCTCGCCCACACAGGCCTGATCGCCGTCCAGGGCGGCCGTGGCGGCCGCTTGGGAAATGGAGCAGGGGTTGGACGTGCTCTGGGACTGGATCTTCTTCATCGCGCCGATGATCTTCGCCGGGCCCGCCGCGTAACCGATGCGCCAGCCGGTCATGGAGTAGGCCTTGGAGACGCCGTTGAGCACGAACGTGCGATCGTACAGCTCCGGGCAGGCGTTCAGGATGTTGCAGAACGGCTGGCCGGTCCACAGGATCGGCTCGTACATGTCGTCGGTGGCAATCATCACCTGCGGGTGCTTCTTCAGCACCTCGGCCAGGGCCTTCAGCTCATCCAGGGTGTAGGCCATGCCGCTTGGGTTGGACGGGCTGTTGATCACGAACAGCCGGGTGCGCTCGGTGATGGCGGCTTCCAGTTGCTCGGCGGTAATCTTGAACCGGGTCTCGGCGGAGGATTCCACAATCACCGGCTTGCCTTCCGCCACCAGCACCATGTCCGGATAGGACACCCAGTAGGGTGCGGGGATGATGGCTTCGTCACCCGGGTTCAGGGTCGCCAGGGCAAGGTTGAAAAAGCTCTGTTTGCCACCACTGGAGACCAGTATCTGGTTTGCTTCGTATTCCAGGCCGTTGTCACGCTTGAACTTCGCAATAATCGCTTTCTTCAGAGCGGGCGTACCATCCACGGCGGTGTACTTGGTCTGGCCGTTGTTGATGGCCTCAATGGCTGCCTGCTTGATGTGCTGGGGGGTGTCGAAGTCCGGCTCGCCAGCACCCAGGCCAATAATGTCCTGGCCGGCAGCGCGCAATTCGGCCGCCTTGTTGGTTACCGCGAGCGTGGGGGAGGGCTTGATTGACTGTACTCGGCTGGAAAGTTGAAGGTCCAAACTTTGAGCTCCTTAAAGCTGCGTCTTGTTGGGGGCGATCGGGCCGGGGTCAGTCTCCGGTGCTGGCTGAACCTCGCTCAGCCGCCGATCATGAAGATGTTATCATGAAGCCCGCGCAACGCTAAATGTCCCAAAGGTATGAGCCGCAACAGGTTCGTGCCTGCCAAGCCCCGGAGGGTGTCTGTCCGCTATGGCCCATCAAGAATCCAGTGTTTCCCGCACCGGTGCGTTTCGCGTCGAGTCCTCTTACCAGCCGGCCGGCGACCAGCCCAAGGCCATTGAAGGGCTGGTGGACGGCATTCACTCCGGCCTGGCGCACCAGACGCTGCTGGGGGTGACCGGCTCGGGCAAGACGTTCACCATTGCCAACGTGATCGAGCAGGTCCAGCGGCCCACCATCATCATGGCCCACAACAAAACCCTCGCGGCCCAGCTCTACGGCGAGTTCCGGGAGTTTTTCCCGGACAACGCGGTGGAGTATTTCGTCTCCTACTACGATTATTACCAGCCCGAGGCCTACGTGCCGTCCTCGGACACCTTCATCGAGAAGGACGCGTCCATCAACGAGCACATCGAGCAGATGCGCTTGTCCGCCACCAAAGCGCTGCTGGAACGGCCGGACGCGATCATCGTGGCGACCGTGTCTGCCATCTACGGCTTGGGGGATCCCCAGTCCTACCTCAAGATGATGCTTCACCTGGATCGGGGCGACCCAGTGGACCAGCGCTCGATTCTTCGCCGCCTGGCCGAGCTGCAGTACACCCGCAACGACATCGAGTTTCACCGGGCCAACTACCGGGTGCGGGGGGATGTGATTGACGTGTTTCCAGCGGAATCCGAGAAAGAGGCCATTCGCATTGAGCTGTTTGATGACGAGGTGGAAAACCTCAGTTACTTCGATCCGCTGACCGGGGAGGTGCTGCGTCGGGTACCCCGGGTGACCATCTACCCCAAATCCCACTATGTGACGCCCCGGCAGACGGTGCTGGATGCGGTGGAGCACATCAAGGTCGAGCTGGACGAACGCCTTAAGGTGCTGCGGGACAACAACCGCCTGGTGGAAGCCCAGCGCCTGGAGGAACGTACCCGCTACGACATCGAGATGATGCTGGAGCTGGGCTACTGCAACGGCATTGAGAACTACTCCCGCTACCTGTCCGGGCGAAACCCGGGAGAGCCGCCTCCCACCCTGTTTGATTACCTGCCGCCGAACGCGCTGCTGGTGGTGGACGAATCCCACGTGACCATTCCCCAGATTGGCGCGATGTACAAGGGCGACCGGTCCCGCAAGGAGACCCTGGTGGAATACGGTTTTCGCTTGCCATCGGCCCTGGATAACCGGCCCATGCGATTCGAGGAATGGGAACGGGTGGCGCCCCAGATGATTTTTGTGTCCGCCACGCCGGCGGCTTATGAGGCCGATCATGCCGGCCAGGTGGTGGAGCAGGTGGTGCGACCCACCGGGCTTCTGGATCCGGAGATTGAGGTCCGGCCGGCGTCCACCCAGGTGGACGATCTGCTGTCGGAAATCCACGCCCGGGTAGCGGTGGAAGAACGGGTACTGGTGACCACCCTGACCAAGCGGATGGCGGAGGATCTCACGGACTTCCTGATGGAACACGACATCCGTGTGCGGTACCTGCACTCGGACATCGACACGGTCGAGCGGGTGGAAATCATCCGGGACCTGCGCCGGGGCGAGTTTGACGTGCTGGTGGGCATCAACCTGCTGCGGGAAGGCCTGGACATGCCGGAAGTCTCACTGGTCGCCATTCTGGACGCGGATAAAGAAGGCTTCCTGCGCAGCGAGCGGTCGTTGATCCAGACCATCGGCCGGGCCGCTCGGAACGTCAACGGGAAGGCCATTCTCTATGGCGACAACATCACCGGCTCCATGCGCCGGGCGATTGACGAAACCGAGCGCCGCCGGGCCCGCCAGACGGCGTTCAACGAGGAGCACGGCATCACGCCCACCGGCCTGAACAAGAAAGTGGCGGACATCATGGAAGGCGCCTCCGGCGGTGGCGGGCGTGGCCGCCGCAAGGCCGAGCGACCCGGCGCGAAAGCGGCAGAAGAGGCCGAGCAGTATCGGGCGAAGGTGGGCGACCGGTCGCCGAAGGACATCCTCAAGGAAGTGGCGCGGCTGGAGGACGAGATGTACAAGGCGGCCTCCGAGCTGGATTTCGAGGCCGCCGCCCGCCTGCGGGATGAGATTTCCGAACTGAAGGAAGCGGCCCTGCGGACCGGCTGATCAGGCGGGCCGACGGGGCCCGACAATGACCGCCGCCTGCAGCGGCTGGTTTCGGCCGTAACGGGACATCCGGCTGAACACCCGCTTGTCCACCGGGAAGTACTGTTTGTCGGCGACGGTTTCCCCCATCTCCACGTCGATTTCGGGATCGTGCAGGTAGATGAACTGGTCGTCGATGGCGCAAACGGTCACCCAGTGGGGCACCCGGCTGCGGTTGAGCTGCCAGGTGCTGATCAGGATGATCGGGATGCGGCCGTCGAGCAGCGC
This sequence comes from Marinobacter sp. C2H3, assembly GCF_037080155.1. Taxonomy (NCBI): domain Bacteria; kingdom Pseudomonadati; phylum Pseudomonadota; class Gammaproteobacteria; order Pseudomonadales; family Marinobacteraceae; genus Marinobacter; species Marinobacter sp. C2H3. The sequence continues at coordinate 106,793 of NZ_JBBBNZ010000007.1, forward strand.
CGCCTCGATGCCCTCCAGAGTCAGTGGGTCGTGGTGAAGCGCGATGCCCGTGCCCCCGATGTCATGCAGAAAGCCTTCGTGCACCAGTTCCAGCACCCGTTTTTTGTCGTCGTTGCGCACCGTGTCCTTGAACAGGGCGCCCTCCTGGCTGATCCAGGCGCTGGCCTCAAAGCCGCGCTTCCAGGCGGATAGCGCCAGGCCGTGAGGCCCGCAGCCGCCGTGGCCGGCAAGCATGAAAATGGTGGTGGCCTCCCGCCAGATCCGCAGTTCCTCCAGCGTGTTCACCGGCTGGTCCTCGTCCAGGGCCGCCATGGCCATGATCAGGGCGGCCGGGCCACAGGTGAACTCAGTGGTCTGGGGGTAAAAAGGTACGGGGGTGAACGCGCGGGAGGGCTCGTAAAAGAGTATGCGCCGTTCGAAGCGAAGAGCGTCGCCGTGGTCCTCGTAATAATCCCGGTAGGTGCCGAATTGCCGATAGCCCAGGCGCCGGTAAAGCGCGATGGCCCCGGCGTTGTCCTCCCGGACCTCCAGGCGCATGACGATGCGGTCCGCCTCCACCGCGTCCCGTTCGGCGGCCCGGATCAACTGCTCGCCAAGGCCTCGGCCGCGGGCGGCAGGGGAAACCGCGATGGAATAGATGCGCGCCAGCCGGGTGGCGGCGTTCATCAAGACCAGGCAGTAGCCAGCCAGTTCGCCGTCCAGTTCCGCCACGATCAGGCGGTCCCTGGGCTGCTCGATAAAACGGCGGAAACTGCGCCGGGAAATTCGGTCTTCGTCGAAGCTCCGGTTCTCCAGACGGACCAGCGCGTCGAGGTCGTCGACGGTGGCGTGTCTCAGTACAACATCAGGCATGTTCGGGTCCCGGACGGAGGCGGCGGTGGATTGGCTGGCGGGTTCGTCTCCTGGCGCTATTATGGTGGAGGTAGAGCTGCACGCAAGTGCTTCTGTCATGGGTAAAAGCACGCATGACCGGCGCATTGTCCGGGCGTCCCGCGCCCGGTATTGTGGCGACCATAATGACAAACCCGGCCCGCCAGTGGCGGCCGCATCTTCAGGGAGGCACCACACTCATGTCCCGATTGCTCATCGTCGTTGACCGCGCCAAGGACTGGGCCCCGTATTATCCGAGCGAGGACGTGCTGACGTTCGAGCAATACCTCCAGTACACCGCCCCGGCGTCCGCCCGGGTCCGGGTCATCAACCTGTGCCAGAGCGCCCGTTACCTGAGCCAGGGCTATTACTGCTCGCTGCTGGCCGAGGCCCGGGGCCACCACGTGGTGCCGTCGGTGATGACCCTGAACGACCTCAGCCGAAAAGGACTGTTCTCTCTGGAGCTGGAGGAACTGGACCGCAGCGTGATCCAGTGGCTGGAGAACGCCGGTTCGGAAATCGAGGGCGACGGCGACGAGAAAGGCGCCACCCACGAAGTGCGCATCCGCACCTATTTTGGCCAGGCCCAGCATCCGGATCTGAAGCCGGTCGCCCGCGCCCTGTTCGAGCGATTCCCGTGCCCGGTGCTGGAGATCGTGTTCAAGCGCCGCAAGACCTGGCAGATCGAATCCATGCGCCCGGCGTCACCGGCAGACCTCACCGAGCAGGAGCAGGACGTGTTTGCCTCCGCCCTGGACCGGTTCAGCACCATTGTCTGGCGCAAGCCCCGTAGTCGGCGCCAGTACCGGTTTGATCTGGCCATGCTGGTGAACCCGGAAGAACAGCTGCCGCCGAGTGACGAAGCCGCCCTCAAACGCTTCGAGAAGGCCGGTCGCAAGCTGGGCATCAACGTCGAGCGGATTACCCGCCGGGACTATATGCGCCTGCCGGAGTACGACGGTCTGTTCATCCGGGAGACCACCGCCATTGACCACCACACCTACCGGTTTGCCCGTAAAGCGGACGCAGAAGGCCTGGTGGTGATTGACGACCCGGTGTCCATCCTGCGCTGCACCAACAAGGTGTTCCTGGCGGACCTGCTGAAGAACAACAAGGTGCCCACGCCGAAAACCCTGATCATCTCCCGGGACCAGAAAGACGCTGTAGAGCGTATCAGCGGCGAGCTGGGCTTCCCGGTGGTGATTAAGATCCCGGACGGCGCCTTCTCCCGAGGCGTAACCAAGGCCAAAGACGAAAAGGAGCTGAAAGCCGGCCTGAAGGAACTGTTTCGGCAATCGGCCCTGGTGTTGGCGCAGGAGTACCTGTACACGGACTACGACTGGCGCATCGGCGTGCTGGGCGGCCGGGCGATCTACGCCTGCAAATACCTCATGGTGAAGGGCCACTGGCAGATTTACCAGCACGACGAGTCCAAGACCGAGAGCGGCGGCTTCGAGACCCTGCCCACCTATGAGGTGCCCCGCAACGTGATTCAGGCGGCCCTGAACGCCACGCGGCTGATCGGCAACGGGCTGTACGGTGTGGACATCAAGCAGTCGGGCAATCGGGTGGCGGTGATTGAAGTCAACGACAACCCGAGCATCGATTCCGGGGTTGAAGACAAGTTCCTCGGCGGCGAGTTGTACACCCTGGTCATGCAGGAATTTCTGTCCCGCATGGAGGCCAAACGCCGGGGCTGACGGGCCCCGGTCGCTCGCCGGTTTATGCACATGGTGACAATGCCGTGACTGTGTGAGCAAACGTAAACATCCCGTCATGAATCGCCTGTTTGAATTTCATCCTGTTGAAAATAAAGAGAAATTTTGCTGATCAAAAAATGATCAATCTGTAGAGCGGCAGGGTTATCAAGGGATCGGAAAGCGTCACCGGCGATTTTCAACAGGGTTATCCACAGAATCCGTGGAAAAGCGTCTGAGGGGTCAGAGAGTCAATCAGTTAGCGTCGATCCGGAGGGCGAACGGGATGCTGTGGAAAACTTCCGGTATACTTCCGCCTCCCCGGATTCTGGAGTGTGTGCATGTACGGTCTTGCCCGAAACCTGTTGTTTCGCCTGCCCCCTGAGCAGGCCCACCACGTCGCGCTGAACGGGCTGTCGGTTGCGGGCAAGCTGGGGCTGCTGGGGTGCCTGGCGCCCCGGGTGGAACCGCTGCCGGTGGAGGTGATGGGCCTGACGTTCCCGAATCCGGTGGGCCTGGCGGCTGGCCTGGACAAGAACGCCGATTACGTCGACGCCCTCGGCAGCCTGGGTTTCGGCTTTATTGAAGTGGGCACGGTCACGCCCCGCCCGCAGCCGGGTAACCCTCAGCCACGGATGTTCCGCTTACCGGAGCATCAGGCCATTATCAATCGCATGGGGTTTAACAACGAAGGCCTCGAGCACCTGCTGGCGCGGGTTGACCAGCGCCGGTACCAGGGCATACTGGGCATCAATGTGGGCAAGAACAAGGACACGCCGAATGAGCGCTCCGAGGACGACTACCGCCGGGGCATCGCTGCGGTCTACACCCGTGCCGACTACATCACGGTGAACGTGTCTTCCCCCAACACCCCGGGCCTGCGGGACCTGCAGTTTGGCGATGTCCTCAAACGCCTGCTGGAGGCCATCAAGGACGAGCAGAGCCGCTGTCAGGCCGAGACCGGCCGGTACGTGCCGATTGCGGTGAAAATCGCCCCGGATATGGACGATACCGGTATCCGCTTTGTCGCCGAGGCACTGCTGGAGACCGGCCTGGACGGCGTGATTGCGACCAACACCACCATCGCCCGGGATGCCGTGGCGGGCCATCGCCACGCGGAAGAAGCCGGCGGCCTCAGCGGTGCGCCGGTACGCGCGGCGTCCCTGCGGGTGATTCAGGGACTCTACGCAGAGCTTGGGGATCGCCTGCCGATCATTGGTGTGGGTGGCATTACCGACGGCGCCAGCGCTGCCGAAAAAATTCACGCTGGCGCCCGGCTGGTGCAGATTTACACCGGCTTTATTTATCGGGGGCCGGCGTTGATCGGGGAGGCGGTGGAGGCCATCCGGAGGGAAATGTCCAGGGCCTGAAACGAAGATGGGCCCGCAGAGCGGGCCCGTGCGGGGAATAAACCCCGTGGCGTATCTTCAGTTGGTCCGGGGCGGGAGGCCCCGTCTGGGTGTTTCTGTCGATTGCCTCAGTCTGTTGTGAAAGATTCAGATCAGGGTCGGGGTCTGGCCCGTGCCGCAGAGTCGTTCCTGACTCAGGCGGAGTTCACGGTGGCCATTCGGTGAATGCCGGAAACGCCGGTCATGCCCTCCCAGTTATCTTGTCGGCCTTCGCGCCACCCGTTGAGCCATTCCTGGCGTACCTCCGGATGATCCAGCGGGCAGCTGTCTTTGGATTTGCCGGACACGCCAGCGAGATAACCCCGTTTGAATGCACGAGCGTGCATATCTCTTTTCTGTCTCTTCATGCCGTTCCTCACTGATGGATTAACAGAACATGCGTGTGCACACCTGCTTGGCCTCAGCAAACGGGAGGGTAACCACCGGGCTTCTTCCACCTGCCGGCACATCTCCCTATTGCCACTCCAGGCCAGAGCAGTCAGGATCCTGTTAACGAGGGCATTCAGTCCCCCGGAACGACGCGTCAATTACAAGGTAGAACGAACCTTCGGCGCCTGTACACTATTTATTTCATCTAGATGACCCTTCTCTTATAGTCTGATGAACTAAAAATGACGGTCGTTCCCCCAGAACCGCCGCCAATTCGGAAACTTAACGCCATGAGCATTGCCAGCCAGGAGCCTGCCTTGTCCACACCTGTCTATTTTGTAACCTGCCCGAAGGGCATCGAGTACCTGTTGGCCGACGAGCTGGCGGGTTTCGGCCTGGAAACGGTCCGGCACTCGCCGGCGGGGGTCTGGGTGCAGGGAGAGCTGGCGGCAGGCTACCGGGCCTGCCTGTGGTCCCGGCTGGCCAACCGGGTGATCCTGCAGGTGGCGGACATCAACGGCGACACGGACGACGCTTTGTATGAGGGGGTCGCGGGCCTCGACTGGCAGCAGCACATCGATCCCGCCACCTCGTTTCGGGTGGTGTTCATCGGCCAGAACCGGGCCATCCGCAACACCCAGTACGGGGCCCAGCGGGTCAAGGACGGCATTGTGGACAGCTTTCGGGCGAAGGGGCTGGCCCGGCCCTCGGTGGCCACCCGTGATCCGGACCTGACGGTGTCCGCGCGCCTGCACCGGGATCGCCTGTTCCTCGGCATCGATCTGAGCGGCCACAGCCTGCACATGCGCGGCTACCGCACCGAGAAGGGCATTGCGCCGCTCAAGGAAAACCTGGCGGCAGCGCTGCTGCTTCGGGCCGGCTGGCCGGACATTGCCGCGGCCGGCGGCGATTTTGCCGATCCCATGTGCGGCTCCGGCACCCTGCTGATTGAAGCCGCGCAGATGGCCCTGGACATCGCGCCGGGGCGTCGGCAGGAGCGGTTCGGGTTTGAGAAATGGCCCGGCCACCAGCCGGAGGTCTGGATGGCCCTGCGCCAGGAGGCCGAGCGGCGCGCCCACGATGGGCGCCAGGGCCGCGTCCCGAAAATCGCCGGCTTTGACGCCGACGCCCGGGTGATTGCCACCGCCTGGAAGAACATCCAGAGGGCGGGGCTCGAGGGCGTGGTTCATGTCGAAGCTCGGCCCGTTAATGAGTTTCGGCTGGACGGCGAGGGCTGGGCCGATCACGGACTGGTGCTGACCAACCCGCCATACGGCGAACGGCTCAGCGAGCGGGCAGAGCTGAGCGGGCTTTACCAGTCCCTCGGCGAGGCGGTAACGTCCGCCGTACCCGGCTGGCGCCTGGGGGTGTTTACCGGCGCGCCGGAGTTTGGTCGCTCCATTGGGCTGCGAAGCTTCAAGCAGTACCGCCTGTTTAACGGCAAGCTGCAAACGCAGCTGCTGCTGTTTGAAGTGCGCCCAGACAACGCGGTCGCCCCCCGGGACCCGGATGCGCCGGCTACGGTGCGCCCTCGCATTGCCAACCCGGAGCGGGCCGCCATGCTGGCCAACCGCCTGAAGAAAAACCGCAAGACCCTGGGCCAGTGGGCCCGCAAGCAGGACATTGGCTGCTACCGTCTGTACGACGCCGATATGCCGGAATACGCCCTGGCCATCGATCTGTACGAGGGCCGGGTGCATGTGCAGGAGTATGCTCCCCCCAAGACCGTCGATGAGCGCGCCGCCCGGGAGCGGTTGGCGGAGGCGCTGGCGGTGATTCCGGAGGTGCTGGAGGTGCCATCAGAGCAGGTGGTGTACAAGCAGCGCCAGCGCCAGGCAGGTACCCGGCAATACGAAAAGCAGTCCCAAACCGAGGAATTTTTCACCGTTCACGAGCACGGTTGCGCCCTGAAAGTGAACCTGCGGGATTACCTGGACACGGGGCTGTTCCTGGATCACCGGTCAGTGCGCCGCTGGATTGGCGAACACGCCCGGGGTAAGCGCTTCCTGAACCTGTTCTGCTACACCGGGGCGGCGACGGTGCACGCTGTGGTTGGCGGCGCCCGGGAGTCCCTGAGCCTCGATATGTCAAAGACGTACGTGGCGTGGGCTCAGGACAACCTGGCGCTGAACGGTGCCGATGTCCGCCGTCACCGGGTTGAGCAGGCGGACTGCTTGGCCTGGCTGGCGGAGCCGGCTCAAGGTCGCGGGGTGTTTGATCTCATCTTTATGGACCCGCCGACCTTCTCCAACTCGGCGAGGATGGACGGGGTGCTGGACATCCAGCGGGATCATCCGGTGCTGGTGCGCCAGGCCATGGCCCGGCTGGCGCCGGAGGGCCTGCTGATCTTCTCGAACAACTTCCGCCGATTCCGCCTGGATGCGACGCTGGAGGACGAGTTTGAAGTGGAAGAGGTGACGGCTCAAACCCTGGACAGGGACTTCCAGCGCAACGCCCGCATCCATCGGTGCTGGCACATCCGGCACCAGCTCTAGACGGGGCTCAGCCGGAGGCCCGGCGACATCAGAATTCGTAGCGCAGGCCGCCGGAGAACTGGAAGCTCTCGACGCCGGTGTCCGTGTCCTCGAACAGTTTGCCGCCCTCGAACACCAGATAGGTGTCGCTGAACACCTCGAAATCAATCCCGGCCAGCCAGTTCACCGCAAAACTGCTGGCTGGGAATTCCGAGCCGAAGTCCTTGTACAGTTTGTTCCGGTCCTGGTCCAGGTTGGTCAGGGTGGCGTCGCCGTTGATGTAGGAAAACCCCAACTGGCCGTAAACATTGGCGTAGTCGGTAATCGGGTAATGCAGGCCCATGTACCAGCTGGCGTAATAGTTCACGGACAGGGTCAGGTCGCTGTCCGGTACCTGGGCGTCGTCGTAACCGCCGCCCAGGCGAAATTCCGTATGGAACATATCATTGATGTGGCCGCCGACCACCAGGGTGCCGGCCTGGCCCCAGGCGTCCTCTTCGAGAGGCCCGACGGACCGGTGGTCAAAGGTGGTGGCCAGCAGGCCGATGTAATGCTTGTCGGCCCGGGGCTTGGGGGTGTCGTCCTGCGCCATGGCCAGTGGGCTGGCGACCAGCGCAACCAGGCCCAGGGCCATCCCCGGAGACAATCTCGCGCGATGACACGCTCGGGACACAGTGGCAACAGCGATGGGGGCGAAACGCAGGTCTTTCATGGGGTGTCGGGATCCTGGCTGACGGAACGTCCGGGCATTCTGCCTTGTGTAACGGTGTGTTACGCGGACGTTCGTCACAGTTCCCGGCGCGGTCGCGCGTTCCCGGTGCCGGTCAGTCCTCGTCCATCAGCCCGGCGTCCCGGGCCAGCATCAGCAGGCCGTAAACGCCGTTTTCCGGCAGCCGGGGCTCCAGGCCCTCGTCAATCAGGTACTGGCGGCGCCGGTCCTCCAGGTCATCCGGGCTCAGGTCCGGAATCAGTTCGCCAATGGGGGCCAGCTCAAACGGGGCCTCCTGGGCCACCGCGCTGAAGATTTTGTCCACAAGCACCTCATCCGGGTCCAGGCCGTCCACGTAAACCGTCTGGTCCGGCAGGTCCTGGTGCAGCTCCCGGGCGAGTTCGATCAGCGGCACACCCTGTTCCTCCAGGTACGCCAGGTCCACGTCGCCCAGGTCCCCGTCGTCCGGCAGCCAGTCGTCGTCTGGCGCAATCACCACGGTTTTCATGCGTCCGTCCTCCAGCGACCAGGCCATGGCGGTCGGGAAGAGGACATCGTCGGTCTGGCAGTATTCGATATCGAGAAAGCGGGGCAGGGGCACGGGCAACTCCGAAGGCGTTGGGGCATGTCAGCGGGCAGGGCGCGGCCGATGCGCTCTGGTCTGAAGCGTGGGGCGCAGGCGTCACGGTAGGAGCGGCAAGCGCTTCATGCCATACTGTGGCCGGTATTATCAATCAATCAGGGACATCATGGAACACGTTGAGTTTACGCAGGATCTGATGGCTTTTCTGGACGCCTCACCGACCCCCTGGCACGCCGTCGCCAACCTGGCGGCTCGCCTGGACGCGGCCGGTTTTCAGGCGCTGGACGAAAAGGAAGACTGGTTGCTGGCGCGCGGGCAGGGCTACTACGTTATTCGTAACGGGTCCTCTATCGTGGCCTTTCGCACCGGCCAAAGGGATCCCGCCGACGCGGGCATCCGCATGGTGGGTGCCCACACCGACAGCCCCTGCCTGAAGGTCAAACCCAATCCGGAACTGCGCCGCAAAGGCTATTTCCAGGTGGGTGTGGAAGTGTACGGCGGTGTCTTGCTCAACCCCTGGTTTGATCGGGACCTGTCCCTGGCCGGCCGGGTAACCCTCCTGGATGATAACGGCGCCGTGCGCGACACGCTGGTGAACTTCAAGCGCCCGGTGGCGTTTATTCCGAGCCTGGCGATTCATCTGGACCGGGAGGCCAACAGCAACCGGTCGGTGAACGCCCAGACCGATCTGCCGCCCGTGCTGATGCAGGTGCCGGGCAACGACAGCACCCGGTTTGATCAGATCCTGATTGAGCAGATTGCATCGGAAGACGGCGTCCGGGCCAGCAAGATCCTGGGCTATGAGCTGGGTTTCTACGACGCCCAGGGTGCCGCGCTGGTGGGCCTGAACCAGGAGTTCCTGGCGTCCGCCCGCCTGGACAACCTGCTGAGCTGCTACATCGGCGTACAGTCCCTGATTCACACCTCCGGTGAGGAGGGCGCGCTGTTGGTGTGCAACGACCACGAGGAAGTGGGCAGCATGTCCGCCGAGGGCGCCCAGGGGCCATTCCTGAGTGCGGTGCTGGACCGCTGGTGCGGCGCCGGTAGGGCGCGGGCCATCGCCCATTCGATGATGGTCTCCGCCGACAACGCCCACGGCGTGCATCCAAACTTTGCCGACAAGCACGACGAAAACCACGGGCCGATCCTGAACCAGGGCCCGGTGATCAAGGTGAACCACAACCAGCGTTACGCCACCAACAGCCGCTCGGCGGCCCTGTACCGGCACATCAGTGATGAACTGGGGTTGCCGCACCAGACCTTTGTGGTGCGCAGTGACATGGGCTGTGGCAGCACCATCGGGCCGCTGACCGCCGCGAATCTCGGGGTCACCACGCTGGACATTGGCGTACCCCAGTTCGGCATGCACTCGATTCGGGAACTGGCGGGCACCCGGGACGGGTACACCCTTTTCCAGGTGCTGACAGAGTTTCTCCAGCGGCGGGCGGTGTTCTGAGTATCGGGCCCGCCTTCGCCCAACAAAAAAGGCCGCTGACGGTGATCAGCGGCCTTTCGAAATTCGGTGGCTCCCCGAGCTGGGCTCGAACCAGCGACAAACGGATTAACAGTCCGTTGCTCTACCAACTGAGCTATCGGGGAACATCAGTCGAGAGGCGCGCATGGTAAGCCGTTCGGTTTACGCCGTCAACCCCCTGAATTCGATAGGTTAAATCGTGAGCAAAAGCGTTCCAGTCCGGTCCCAGTCGGCGAGATACCGGCCACCCCTGTGGCTGCGCAGCGGGCATCTGCAGTCCGTGTGGCCGAGCCTGTTCCGTTCCGTGTCCCTCCAGGGTCCGGAGACGGAAACGCTGCCGACCCCGGACGACGACGAACTGCACCTGGACTGGTATCGCCAGGGCAGCGACCGCCTGGCCATTCTCAGCCACGGCCTCGAGGGCCATAGCCGCCGGCCGTACATCCTCGGCTTGGCGAGAGCGCTGCTGGCGGACGGCTGGGATGTGCTGGCCTGGAACTTCCGCTCCTGCGGAGGGGTCATGAATCGGCAGCCCAGGTTCTACCACAGCGGCGCCACCGAAGATCTCGGGCTGGTGGTTGAGCGGGGCCTGGCCGCGGGCTACCGGTCCGCGATGCTGTCCGGCTTCAGCATGGGCGGCAATCTCACCCTGCTGTACCTGGCCCAGCAGGGAGAGCGCATCGACAGCCGCATCGCCGGCGGGCTGGCCTATTCGGTGCCCTGCGACCTGGCGGGCAGCGCCGACATGCTGGCGTTGCCCAGCCGCCGCATCTACATGAATCGGTTTCTGAAAGACCTTCGTCCAAAGATGGAAGAAAAGGCCCGCCGCTTCCCGGATCGGATAGACGTAGACGGCTTCGACCAGATCCGCACCTTTCACCAGTTTGACGACCGTTTTACCGCGCCGCTGCACGGCTTCCGTGACGCCCGGGAATACTGGGCCGCCTGCTCCGCCCTGCCAAGACTGCCGGACATCCGGGTACCGACGCTGATGATCAACGCGGCGGACGATCCGTTCCTGTCACCGGCCTGTTACCCGCAGTCCCGCCAGGCCCTGGGCCCCTGGGTCACCCTGGAAATGCCCCGATGGGGTGGGCACGTCGGGTTTGTCGAGCGGGCTCGGGACGGCTACTACTGGTCCGAGCGCCGGGCCCTGGGGTTTGTCACCCACCTCGCTTGAGGCCGTCGGCCCACGGCGGTTGTCAGGGGAGAACCACTGCTCAGCGCCTCAGCGCCGCGCGGTTTCCGATGCCTCCAGCAGCGGCGCCAGCACCGGCCAGACGTTCTCCAGCAGCCGAGGCTGGCCGGCTTCGGTCGGGTGAATGCCATCGTTTTGCATCAGTTCGTCGTGGTTGTAAATATCCGCCAGAAAGAAGGGAACCAGGGCGGTGCCGTACCGGTCTGACAAACTCGGATACAGCCCCGCGAACGCCTCGGTGTAGCGCTGGCCGTAGTTTGGCGGAATCTGCATGCCCACCAGCACGACCCGCGCGCCGGCCTTCTGGGATTCGGTGATCATGGTGGTCAGGTTGGCGCGGATAACGTCGGGCGGAAAGCCCCGCAGGCCATCGTTGCCCCCCAGCTCGACCATCACGATGTCCGGCCGGTGTTTCTCCAGCAGGTCCGGCAGCCGTCGGGCGCCACCGTCGGTGGTCTCCCCGCTGATGCTGGCGTTCACCACGTCCCAGTGTTCCAGCCCGCGGTCCACCAGTCGTTGGCGCAGGAGCTGTACCCAGGCGGTCTCTGTGGGCACACCGTAGCCGGCGCTCAGGCTGTCCCCAAGGATCAACAGCGTTCGGTCGGCGGCCGCCGCCGGCAGGGCCACGAAAAGCGCGGCCAACAGAATGACTGATCTGACAAAACCGGTAAGCGTATGCTTGAACAACACAACGATGTGACCTCATTGAAAACGGACGGACTGCAGGAGCCCGCGTGACCTCACCGAACGAACCCCTCGTCGAACGGACCACCGAAACCACCGCCGGAGGAACGCCCCGAACGGCCGCTCCCATGCTCCGGGTAACCGGGCTCAGCCATCGGGTGCGCCTGGAAACCGATACGCTGACGATCTTGCAAGGGGTCAACCTGGAAATCAATCGGGCGGAATCCGTCGCCATCGTCGGCCGGTCCGGTTCCGGCAAAACCACGTTGCTGGGGCTGCTGGCGGGCCTGGATGTGCCGTCTGAAGGCCGGGTTGAGCTGGACGGCGCGGTCATCAGCGAGCTGAGCGAAGACCAGCGAGCAGAGCTGCGGGCCAACCGAGTGGGCTTTGTGTTCCAGTCATTCCAGCTGCTGCCGGCGCTGACGGCGCTTGAAAACGTGATGCTGCCGCTGGAGCTGGCTGGCAATCCGGCACCGGATCGTCGCGCCCGGGAGCTGCTGGAGCGGGTTGGCCTGGGTGACCGAATGAGTCATACCCCCCGACAGCTTTCCGGAGGCGAGCAGCAGCGAGTGGCCATTGCCCGGGCATTCGCCTGCGAGCCGGCAATCCTGTTTGCCGATGAGCCCACCGGCAACCTGGACAACCGTACCGGGCAGGCAATTTCGGACCTGCTGATGGCCCTGAACCGGGAGCAGGGCACCACCCTGGTGATGGTCACCCACGATGAGCACCTGGCGGCCCGATGTACCCGGCAACTCCATATTGAGGCTGGGCAGGTGACTGAGCCGGCCCGGGCGGAGACCGCCTGATGGCCGCTGCAGGCAAGCTGGGCTCGGTAAGGCGGGACTGGCGCGAGCGGGATGTCCGGGTGGTTCTGGTGGCGTTGGCGATTGCGGTGGCCACCGTGGCGACCATTGCCCTGTTTGCCAGCCAGTTACAGCGTACCCTGGTAAGCTCCGCCTCAACCTTCCTGGCGGCGGACCGCCTGCTGGATGCTGAAAACGGCGGGCCAGTGCCGGATCAATGGCTGGAAAAAGCCCGGGCGGATGGGCTGCGAACCGGGCAGTTGATCGAGTTTTCCACCATGGTGGTCGGCGGCGACCGCTATCAGCTGGTGTCGGTAAAAGCCGCCGGTGACAGCTATCCGCTGAAAGGCACCCTCGAGATCCAGCGCCAGCCCGATGGCCCAAGGGAAACCGTGTCGCGAGGGCCTGAGCCCGGCGGGGTCTGGGTGAATCCACGGTTGTTGCGGTTGCTTGAGCTGAATGTGGGCGACGCCCTGGAAGTGGGCAACCGCAAGCTCACCATCACCGCGCTGTTGGTACGGGAGCCGGACGGCGGCTTCAGCATGGCGGCCCTGGCCCCGAAGGTGTTGATGCACCGGGACGATGTGGCCAGTACCGGTGTGATTCAGGAAGGCAGCCGGGTGGCGTACAAATACCTGTTTGCCGGCGATGATGCCTCGCTTGCCGCCTACGAGGCCTGGCTCAAGCCCCAGCTCTCGCCCAGCCAGGAGTGGCGCAGTATCCGTGACGGCGAGGCGTTGTCCCGCTCATTGCAGCGGGCGGAGCGGTTCCTGCTGCTGGGTGGCAGTCTTGCGGTGCTGCTGGCCGCCGTCGCGGTGGCCGTGGCCAGTCGCCAATACGCGGTCGCCCAGCGGGATACCGTGGCGCTTCTGAAAACCCTGGGCCTGAACGGCCAGGGCATCACCCGCCTGTACTTGCGCCGGCTGGTCATGTGGGGGCTGGCCGGAACGGTGGCGGGCCTGGCCATAGCGTTGCCGCTGTTTTGGGCCCTGGCGTCCCTGCTCGAGCGGCTGTTGGACCGCCCGGTGACCACCAACATTGATCCCGCCGCCCTGGTGCCCGCCCTGGCCACCGCCGTCGTCTCGCTGTTTACTTTTGCGTATCCGCCCATTCGCCGGCTGCGCCAGGTGCCGGCCATGCGGGTCCTGCGCAGCGCATCGGGTGAATCGTCCCGGGCAGTCTGGGTGGATATCGTCGTAGCCGGCGTTGCCATTTTCGGGTTGGTCTGGCTGTACGCGGGTGAGCTGGCCCTGGTGGTCTCGCTTCTGGGTGGCGTGGTTCTGGTGCTGGTGGTTCTGGGCGTACTGGGCGCGCTGCTGATGGCCGTCGTGCGCCGTATTCGCGGTGGCGGCACGGCCTGGCGCCTGGCCCTGGTAGGGCTGTACCGGCACCGCCGGGCCAGCCTCTCACAGATGGCCGTATTCGCCATGACACTCATGCTGGCGGCCACGCTGATCCTGGTGCGCACGTCCCTGCTGGACGACTGGAAGGGACAACTGCCCGCGGACGCGCCCAATCACTTCCTGATCAACATTGCGCCGGAGGCCCGGGCCGACGTGGCCCGGTTCTGGCAGGATCGGGGGCGGCCGCTGGCGGACCTGTACCCAATGGTCCGGGGCCGGCTCACTGAGTTGAACGGCCAACCCATCAAACAGGCCGTGGGCGACAAGAACATCGGCGCCCTGAATCGGGAGCTGAATCTCACCTGGATGCAATCCCTCCCTAACGACAATGGCATCGTTCAGGGCCACTGGTTCGGGCCCGATGAGCGCACCGGCGTTTCGGTGGAGGCTGGGCTGGCGGAGCGGCTGGGCCTCGCCCTGGGTGACCGGCTGACGTTCACGATTGGCGCCCAGACCCTCACCGAGCCGGTCACCAGTTTCCGCACGGTGCAGTGGGACAGCATGAAACCGAACTTCTACGTGGTGTTTCCACCGGGCGGCGGCCTGGAGGGTATGCCGGCCACCTGGATCACCAGTTTTTACCTGCCAGCGGAGGGGAAAACGGCACTCAACGACTTTACCCGGGCGTTTCCGACGGTGTCGGTGCTGGAGATCGATGACATCATCGCCCGGATCCAGGACATCATCGGACAGGTCACCCTGGCCATCGAAGCCATCCTGGTGATGATTCTGGCGGCCGCCCTGGTGGTGATGGCGGCTGTGGTCAGCGCCACGCTCCAGGACCGGCAGCGGGAAGGGGCATTGCTGCGGACCCTGGGCGGTCGGCAATCCCTGTTGGTGCGAAGTACATTGCTGGAATTCGCCGTGTTGGGCGGCCTCGCGGGGCTGATTGGCGTCCTGTCGGCAGAAGCGGCGGTGTACGCCCTTCAGTTCCGGTTGTTCGACGGTGCGTTCCGCTGGCACTGGGCGGTGGTGGTGCCTTTGCCCCTGCTGGCGGCCGCGGTGGTGGCGCTGTTTGGTCGCTGGCAACTGCGGCCGGTGCTCACCGTATCGCCCATGTTGCTGCTGCGTCGCCTGGAGTAGGCCCCGTCCGCCTATCGATAGTTGGCGAGAATGTTGTCGAGTTCGCCGCTGTCACGCAGTTGGGCCAGCGCCTGGTTGAAGCGGTCGACAAACGGCTGCCAGTCCTTGCGCATCATGATGCGGAACCCGTAGTGGCTGATGCCGCGCTCGGAAATCCGGAAATCGTCCCGCATCTCCTGGTTGCGCAGGATCCAACGGCCCACCAGCCGGTCGGCGATGGCGGCGTCAAAGCCGTTGCCGTGCAGCACGTAGGTGAACATGTCCTGGTCCCGGGGGACGTCAAATCGCTTGATCCGGCCAGCGTCCAGGTCTGCCTGCAACGCCGGGTAGTGATAGCCCAGGTGGGTGACCAGGGTCGTGCCGGCCAGATCCGAGACCTGCTGGAACCGGAAATCCGAGTCCTTCGGGCTGAAGAAGACTTCCTCTATGGCCACAATCGGGTCTGTAAAGACAAATTCATCCGGATTATCGACCCACTCCCGGGCCCGGGATGTCGCGTCCAGGTACCCGCCTAACAGCATGCGGTCTACCCGCTTGCGCGGAATTCGCAGCGCCTTTAACGTGTAACCGAGCTTTTCCGTCACCCGTTTCATCACGTCCCACATGATGCCACTTGGCTCGGCCTGGTCGACGATCAGGTATGGCGGATAGCCGTTCGGAGAAATGTTGAAGCGGATTTCCCGCCCGCTATCGCTGGCCGGGGGCGGCGGGCTCTGCTCGGCGTCATCGCCGGGTCTGGCTTGTGCGGCGCGGCCGCTGACGAGTGCGAGGGCGCCAAGAAGGGTCAGCGCAGTGAGGATTCGGAGACGATGGCGGTCGGGCATGGGGCTCTCGTTACCAGAGTGCGAGGGACATGTGCGTTACCAGTGTTGCTCAGCCATCCGTCACTCGGCGGAGCAAGGCACTGTGGTATTCGGGTCCGGCGACCTCCCTGCCAGCCTGCGTTAAGAATGTTACCGAATTGATCATTGATTTCAATGATTCTCCATCAATGTTTCTGATCAGAACAGGTTGCCGGGGCATGAGCTGATCCGTCCGCCCCTGGCGGCGGGGGTGAGCACCCCCGCCGCCAACGGGTTTATGCCCAGGCCCGGCGAAGAATCGCCCGGGCGTCCGCCACCGTAACTTCGCGGGGATTGAACATGATGGAGCCGTCGTCCAGGGCCTGCTCGGCAATCAGATCCAACTGGGCTTCCTGCACCTTGCCGGTTTCGGTCAGGGTGCGGGGCAGTTGGCAGCGCTTGTGCAACTGATCCCGCAGTTTGCGCAGGGCGGCGATACTGGCTTCCGCCCGACGGCTGGCCGGAGTGGCGGCGTAGACCTCCGGGCCCTCCAGGTACAGCAGCAGCTCGCCCAGGGGCTCGCGGATGCTTTCCAGGTTGAATTCCAGCACGTACGGCAGATACAGGCTCATGCACAGGCCATGGGGCAGGTGACAGATGGCGCCAGTGGCGTGGCCAAGGGAGTGCACCAGGCCCACCATGGAGTTGGAAAACGCGATACCCGCCATGGTGGAGGCCTGGGCCAGTTCCAGCCGGGCATCCGCATCCTTGGGGTTGTCCATCACCGTGAGCAGGTGGGTGCTGATTTTCTTGATGGCCCCGGTGGCGTAGGCGTCGCTCAGGGGGTTCTTGGCCATGCAGGTAAACGCCTCGGTGGCGTGGGTCATGGCGTCCATGGCGGTGGCCGCGGTAATGTGCGGCGGCAGCGTCAGGGTCATACGCGGGTCGATGATAGCCGCGTTGGGCAGCAGGAAAGATGAAGTGAACGCCAGCTTGACGTGCTTTTTCTCATCGGTGATCACCGCCACAGACGTGACCTCGGAGCCGGTACCGGCGGTGGTTGGCACCACGAAGAACGGCTTGAGCGGGTGCTTGAGCACGCCCGCGCCGCTGTAGCGGGCAATGTCGTCGCCGCCCTCGGACACCAGGATATTCACCGCCTTGCCGGTATCAATGGCGGAGCCGCCGCCCACGGCGATGATGGCGTCGCATTTCTCGGAGCGGTAGATGCCGGCGATGTCCCGGACCACCGACGTGGACGAATCCGGCGGCACGTCGTCGTAGATACTGACGATCTCCAGGCCACCTTCCTCGCAGGCGGCGATCACCGGGTCCAGCAGGCCGGCGGCGCGCACGCCCTTGTCGGTAATGATCATCGGGCGCTTGGCACCCAGGCCGTTGATTTCATACGGCATGTGTTCAAGCGCGGCTTTGCCGGCGATCACTTTCACCGGGCAGAAAAACTCGTAGTAGGACTGGCTCATTCAGGCTCTCGCTGTCTGCAGAAATTGGGTGGCAACGCGCCGGTAGATGCGGGCGGCGCTGATCAGTTTTTCCGGCAGGTGAAGGCCGGCGGGGTATTCCTTTACCGCCCGTTTGGCGATCAGGCGCGGCAGGATAAAGGTCTCGAGGCGGTTCAGGACCCGGGTCATGCGCACGGCGTAGCTGAGGTCGCCGTCCACCACCATGCGGTCGTGGGCGAAGGCCACGGCGGTCTTTTCCTGGAATGACAGCACCAGGAACGCGTGGGCCATGTGTTTGAACTGGATGGAGAGGTTCACCGGGCGCGGGGCAATCTGGCCGTGGTAGCGGAACTGGCCGTCGCCGGTGTGTTCCACCACCAGGCTGGGCCCGGACGGCATCACGGTCATTTCGAACAGGAGGCCCTTGGGCAGTCCCCGGGCCTCTTTCCGAACCGTTTCATCGACTTCACTGACCGCCTGGAGCGCGCGGCCCATCACCTGAAACATGATGTCCACGTAAAGGCGCCGGGCCTGGAACATCATGGGCTGAATTCGCTTGAGCAGCATGACCATCATCCGTTGTGGCTGTTGATGATCTGATTTTTAGAGTTATTGCTCTAAAAGTCAATGCGGCCAGTGACCGTCCCTGGTCGTCGCTGCGGCAAATGCTACTGGGTCAGTCTCGCCAGCTTCTGCTGGGCTTCCTTGCCAATGTCCCCATCGGCCTTGGCGGCCTGCGAGTAGTTGGCAATGGCGTCGTCCCGTCGGGACTGGCGGGCGGCGATATCGCCAAGGCGCAGGTAGGCGATGGAAGTGGGCACCACCTGATTGGCGGCTTGCAGGTTTTCCCGGGCCTCGTCCAACTGATTCAGGGCCAGGGCGTTCAGGCCGTCATACAGCCGGTATTCGAACATTTCCGGGTACAGGGATACCGCTCTGTCGAAGTCCGTCTGGGCCTTCTGAAGCTGGTCCTGTTCCTTGTAAATGCGTCCGCGAAGGGCATAGAACATGGCCTCCCGGGGCAGAAGCTTGATCGCGGTGTTGACCTTCGCCAGGGCCTGGTCAAACTTGCCCTCCTGGGCCAGCTTGAGGGCTTCATCGTGGGCCTTGTAGGCAGGCTGGTACTCCCGCAGCTTGGTGGTCTTGGCGCGATATTCCTCCACGCCGCGGTAGCCGCCGGTGCCGAGTTTGTTGGCCAGCGCCTGGTTTTCCTCCACCCGGCGGGTTGAGGGCGGGTGGGTGGCAAACAGCCCCTGCACAAAGCCCTGCTCCTGGCCCTCGCTCAGCTTCACGAAGGTTTCCTGCAACTTCACCGCGGCCTGAACGTCGTAGCCGGCCCGCTTCATGTACACCATGCCGTAGTGGTCCGATTCCAGCTCATCGCCCTGGCCATACTGGGCCAGGGCCAGCTGGGCACCGAGGGCGGCGCCGCCCATCAGCAGGGCCGACCACTGGTTGTCGGAAATGGCGTAGCCCAGGCCCGCCACCCCGAGGCTGATCAGCTGGGCTTTCTGCATGCGTTGAACGCTGTGGCTGGCGGCGGCGTGGGTGATCTCGTGGCCGAGCACGGCGGCCAGTTGGGCCTCGCTGTCCAGTTCGGTCAGCAGGCCCCGGTTGACGGCAATCTTGCCGCCGGGCAGGGCCCAGGCGTTAGGCACGCTGTTGTTCAGAATCACGAATTCGTAGGGCAGGTCAGGGCGGTCGCTGACCGCCGCCAGTTTTTCGCCCACCTTCCGCACGTACAGGGTCAGCTCCGGGTCAACGTAGAACTGGCCGCCCTGGGTCTGCTGGGTGGGTGTGTACTGGTTGGCGCCCATGGCGATCTCTTCCTGGGGCGAAACCAGGGACAACTGCTTCTCTCCGGTCACCGGGTTAACGGTGCAGCCGGCCAGGCCGGCGGTGGCGACAATCAACGCCAGTGACAACGATTTGATCCTTTGCAAATGCACATCCAGCTCCTGTAATAACAAAACGTTGGGCCAGGCGACCGGCGGGCATGGGCCTGCCACGGGTATCTGGAGGCTCGCCGGGTCCTGACGTAGTATAGTCCCGTTTCCTTTTCCATTTCTGACCCCGGACCCTACCGCACATGAGTAATCTGCTGGAACTGCTGGCACTGGTTTGGTTTATGGCCTGCTGGCTGGGCTACAGCTACTATTCTCGCCGCCGCGCCGCAGATCGGCCGTGTCTCTCCAACACCCTGGACCTGTACCGCGAGGACTGGATGCGGGTGATGCTGCGTCGGCAGAACCGCATTGCCGACGCGTCGGTGGTAGGCAATCTGGAACGTAACGGGGCCTTTTTCGCCTCCAGCTGCCTGCTGATCCTGGCGGGCATCATCACCGCCCTGGGCTACACCAGCCAGGCGATGGAAGTGTTTGCCACGCTGCCGTTTTCCACGGTGCCGAGCCGGGAAATCTGGGAGCTGAGGCTGGTCACGCTGCTGGTGGTGTTCGTGTACGCGTTCTTCAAGTTCACCTGGTCGATGCGGATGTACAATTTCGTCTCGGTAATGGTGGGCAGCGCCCCGCTGGTGGAGGACAGCAAGACCAGCCCGGCGGCCCGGGAAGCGTTCGCCCGCAGCGCTGGCAGCATTTGCAACCTGGCCGGGGATGCCTTCAACCTGGGGTTGCGGTCGTACTATTACGCCTTGGCCGTGGTGGCCTGGTTTTTCAGCCCCATCGCGTTCGTGGTCGCGTCCACCGTCGTGGTGGCGGTCCTGTACCGCCGGGAATTCTGCTCCGACGCCCTGCAGGCCCTGCAGGACGGCAAGGTGTTTGATGAAGCCCTGACGGCCCGCGCCGAGGCCGCCGGCAAAAGCGCATCCGCTTCAAAAACCAACGCTTAACACAGGCTGTGTCTGATGGATAACCAGACCCGAATCGACCGGGTAACCCGGTTTATTGAAACCTTGAACCAGGCCAGGGGCCTGGGATTGACGGTCACCGACGCCGGCGAAGGCGAGCTGACCCTGTGCCTGCCCTACAGCCGGCAGATCATCGGTAACCCGGACACCGGGGTGATCCACGGCGGGGCCATCACCACTCTGATGGACACGGCCTCCGGTAGCGTGATTCTTTGCGCCCTGGAGGAGTTCGAGCTGTGCCCGACCCTGGACTTGCGGGTGGACTACATGCGCCCGGCCCAGCCCGGCGAGCCGGTGTACGCGAGGGCGCAGACCTACCGCATCACCAAGAACATCATTTTTACCCGCTGCGAGGCGTTCCAGGCCGGCGGCGAGACGGTGGCCAACTGCGTGGCTACGTTCATGCGCATCGGTAAGGAGGCCATGCCACGGCAGTTCCGGGAACGCATCATGGGGGAGGGGCAATGACCGATCGCGAGTTGATGGCGAACGCCCGGGAAACCGGCGATTTTTCCGGCGTACTGGAGCAGATTCCCTATGCCAACTGGATCGGGCTGGTGTGCGAGCGCTTCGGTGATGATCTGATTTTCCGGCTGCCCCGGAAGGATTCCAACCTGGGCAATCCGATTCTGCCGGCCATTCACGGCGGGGTGATCGGTGGGTTCATGGAGCTGTCGGCGGCGATTTACCTGATGATGCATCAGGACACGCCCCGGATGCCCCGCATCGTGGACTTTTCCCTGGATTACCTGCGCGCCGGTCTCAACCGTGAGACCTACGCCGAGTGCCGCCTGACCCGCCAGGGCAATCGAGTGGCCAATGTGATGGTCACCGCCTGGCAGAAATCCCGCGCCGAGCCCATCGCCACGGCCCGGGCGCATTTTCTGCTGGAAGACTGAGCCCGTTCCCGAGGGTTGAAATGCGCCCGCCTGTCCCCACTTTCTCCGCATGACCCGCGACCTCGGGGAAGCGATCGGGCCGGAACGGGTTGCCGAAACTCGCCTCAAGCCATCCATGGGCGGCTCGAGCTCCGCCATCCATGGCTCCGCACGGTTTCGGCAACCCGTTCCGGCCCGATCGCCCAGACTGTCGCGTTGTTGTCGAAATACCCCTTGGTCGGTCGGCTCGGTCCGGCAGGCCTGTCCAAAACCGTGCGGAGCCATGGATGGCGGAGCCGAGCGTACACGGACGTATTCACAGCGTGTTTTGGACAGGCCTGCCGGACCGGGCCAGCCACCGGACCTTTCAGGCTACGTTGCCCTGTAAATAGGAGACAAAAGACACCATGACGGTAGAAGCCAACAAAGAAACCCTAGGGTTCCAGACGGAAGTGAAGCAACTGCTTCACCTGATGATTCACTCGCTGTACTCGAACCGGGAAATCTTCCTCCGCGAGCTCATCTCCAACGCCTCGGACGCCGAAGACAAGCTGCGCTTCGCGGCGCTGAAAGACGACAGCCTGTTCGAGGGTGATTCCGACCTGAAAATCCGCCTGGATTTCGATAAGGACGCCGGCACCATCACC
Source organism: Marinobacter sp. C2H3 (assembly GCF_037080155.1). Lineage (NCBI taxonomy): Bacteria > Pseudomonadati > Pseudomonadota > Gammaproteobacteria > Pseudomonadales > Marinobacteraceae > Marinobacter > Marinobacter sp. C2H3. The sequence goes on from NZ_JBBBNZ010000007.1 coordinate 128,188, forward strand.
CTGACGGACAACGGCATCGGCATGAGCCGCGACGATGTGATTGCCAACCTCGGCACCATCGCCAAGTCCGGCACCGCCGAGTTCCTCAAGCAGCTGTCCGGTGACGAGAAAAAGGACAGCAAGCTGATCGGCCAGTTCGGCGTGGGCTTTTACTCCGCGTTCATCGTGGCAGACCGGGTCGAGGTGTTTACCCGCAAGGCCGGTGCCTCTGCCGAAGAAGGCGTGCACTGGGAATCCGCCGGCGACGGCGAATTTACCATTGAGCCGGTGAGCCGTGACCAGCGGGGCACGCAGATTGTGCTGCACCTGAAATCCGAGGCAAAAGAGTTCGCCGATGGCTGGCGTCTGCGCAGCCTGGTGAAGAAGTATTCCGACCACATCTCGTTCCCGGTGGTGATGAAGGCGGAATCCGAAGACGAGGACAAGGCCGGCGAGGAGGAGACCGTCAACGACGCCACGGCGCTCTGGACCCTGCCGCGCACCGAAATCAAGGACGAGGAGTACAAGGCGTTCTACAAGCACATCGCCCACGATTTCGACGACCCGCTGACCTGGTCCCACAACAAGGTGGAAGGCAAGCTGGACTACACCAGCCTGCTGTATGTGCCCAAGCGCGCGCCCTTTGATATGTACAACCGGGAAGCGCCCCGGGGGCTGAAGCTGTATGTGCAGCGGGTGTTCATCATGGATGACGCCGAGCAGTTCCTGCCGCTGTACCTGCGCTTTACCAAAGGTGTGATTGATTCCAACGACCTGTCCCTGAACGTGTCCCGGGAGATCCTGCAGAACGACAGCACTGTGGAGAGCATCCGCACCGCGGTCACCAAGCGGGTTCTGGACATGCTGTCCAAAATGGCCAAGAAAGACGCCGAGGCCTATCAGGGCTTCTGGAAGGAATTCGGTACCGTGCTCAAGGAAGGCCCGGCCGAGGACTTCAGCAACCGGGAAAAGATCGCCGGCCTGCTGCGGTTTGCGTCCACCCATACCGGTGAGGCCACTCAGAACGTGTCCCTGGACGATTACATCGCCCGCATGAAGGACGGCCAGAAGAAGATTTTCTACATCACCGGTGACAGCTTTGCCGCCGCCAAGAGCAGCCCGCATCTGGAAGTGTTCCGCAAGAAGGGCCTTGAAGTACTGATCCTGTCCGATCGCATCGACGAATGGATGATGGGCTACCTCAGCGAGTACGACGGCAAGCAGTTCCAGGACGTGGCCCGGGGCGATCTGGACCTGGGTGAGGTGGAAACCGAGGAAGACAAGAAGCACAAGGAAGAGGCCGCCAAAGAGCACAAGGATCTGATCGAGCGCATCAAGACCGCGCTGGACGATCGGGTTCAGGAGGTGCGGGTGACGAACCGCCTGACCGACTCTCCGGCGTGCCTGGTGGTGGGCGAGTTCGATATGGGCGCCCAGATGAAGAAGATCATGGAAGCGGCCGGCCAGAAAGTGCCGGACAGCAAGCCGATCTTCGAGATCAACGTGGACCACCCGCTGGTTCAGCGCCTGGAAAAGGAAACCGGCGAATCCCGGTTCAACGAACTGTCCGCCGTGCTGTTTGACCAGGCCACCCTGGCCAGCGGTGAGCAGTTGAAGGACCCCGGTGCCTACGTCAGCCGACTGAACCGGCTGCTGCTTGAACTGGCGAACTGAGTGCAGGGATCGGGTGCCGCCGCTGGCGGCGCCCGATCCTGATCGGTTCATGACGAACCGTTTCTAACAGAATCGCCACTCACCGGGCCCCACATGCACCAGATCATCGTTGATATTTCCATCAGCCCCGATGAGTGGGTCAAGCTCTATCAGGGCCTCGCCACCGACGTCCGCACCACTGCCCGGGACGGTCGTACCGTGCGTTTTCCCGCCCGCATTCTCTCCCGCTTTTTCCTCCGTGACGGCATTCACGGCAGCTTCCGGATTGTGTTTGATGACCGGGGCAAATTCTCCGCGATCGAACGCCTGTAAGGCTCCCGCAACGCCGTTGTTGTCAGTGCCGTCGGGGCCGCTTGGCGCCCCTGATTCTGCCGCACCTATCCGATAGCCAAAAGCTTTTAAAAATTTATTTTTAATTAATTGTCTCGGGCTGACGAAGGCAGGCTATGGTTTAAGGGTACTCGTTCAGCAAGGAGCAGCTATGTCAGTCTGGTTCAGTGGCGAGCGCCTTCAGGCGTGGCGCGAGTGTGTGGGAATTCTGGCGGACTATTACGGCGATTTTGCCTGTTCCCACTAGCTCAGGTGCCTGTGGTGACGTGGCTGAGTCAGGCTCCGAACGGGGATAGTCACTGCCTATGCGGGGCATTGGAAATCCGCACGGCAGAATGCCGGATCTGACCTATAGTTATCGGACTGTTTCATTTGTCCGGTGTCCGCAGTCGACGACATCGCAGTCAAAGACATGAAGTATCGCCGTCCATCGGGCGGCCGACACAATAAGGAGAGGAAGATGACACAGAACAGCAGCTCAGGTGGCAAGTGCCCGGTGATGCACGGTTCCAACACGCAGGAGCAGGGGGATGTAGCCGCCTGGTGGCCGGAGAATCTGAACCTGGACATCCTGCACCAGCACGATCGGAAGACCAATCCCATGGGGGAGGACTTCGATTACCGGGAAGCGGTACGGTCGCTGGATTTCGAAGCGCTCGAAAAAGACATGCACGAGCTGATGACCAACAGCCAGGAGTGGTGGCCGGCGGACTGGGGCCATTACGGTGGCCTGATGATTCGCCTCGCCTGGCACGCGGCGGGCACCTACCGCCTGGCGGACGGCCGGGGCGGTGCCGGTACCGGTAACCAGCGGTTTGCGCCGCTCAACTCCTGGCCCGATAACGGCAACCTCGACAAGGCCCGCCGCCTGCTGTGGCCGCTGAAGAAAAAGTACGGCAACAACATCAGCTGGGCGGACCTGTTCATCCTGGCCGGTAATGTGGCGTACGAATCCTTTGGTCTGAAGACCTTTGGTTTCTCCTATGGCCGCGAGGACATCTGGCACCCTGAGAAAGACATCTACTGGGGCGCCGAGAAAGAATGGCTGGCGCCGTCGGATCACCGCTATGAGAACGTCGACAAGCCCGACACCATGGAGAACCCGTTGGCCGCGGTTCAGATGGGCCTGATCTACGTAAACCCGGAAGGGGTGAACGGCAAGCCGGATCCGCAAAAGACCGCCGAGCAGGTGCGTGAAACCTTTGCCCGGATGGCGATGAACGATGAAGAAACCGCCGCGCTGACCGCTGGCGGCCACACGGTGGGTAAGACCCACGGCAACGGCAATGCGGACGCCCTCGGGCCCGAGCCTGAAGGCGCGGACGTTCACGAGCAGGGCCTCGGCTGGCACAACCCCAACCTGAAGGGCAAGGCCAGCAACGCCATCACGTCCGGCCTGGAAGGCGCGTGGACCACCAACCCCACCCAGTTTGACATGGGCTATTTCGAGCTGCTGTTCGGCTACGAGTGGGAACTGACGAAGAGCCCGGCGGGTGCCAACCAGTGGCAGCCGATCAACATCAAGGAAGAGCACAAGCCGGTGGACGCGTCCGACCCGTCCGTGCGCCGCATGCCGATGATGACCGACGCGGACATGGCCATGAAGGTGGACCCGAAGTACCGCGCCATCTGCGAGAAGTTCATGAAGGACCCCGAGTACTTCAAGGACTGCTTCGCCCGGGCCTGGTTCAAACTGACCCACCGGGACATGGGGCCGAAGTCCCGTTACATCGGCCCGGACGTGCCGGCGGAAGACCTGATCTGGCAGGATCCGATCCCCCAGGGTGAGACCAATTACATCGAGGAAGTGGTCAAGGAAAAGATCGCCGAAGCCGGTCTGAGCCTGAATGAACTGGTCTGCACCGCCTGGGACAGCGCCCGGACCTACCGCGGCTCTGACATGCGCGGCGGTGCCAACGGCGCCCGCATTCGCCTGGCGCCCCAGAATAGCTGGGAAGGCAACGAGCCCCAGCGTCTGGCCAAGGTGCTGAAGGTGTATGAGAAGATCTCCGCCGAGACCGGCGCGAGCGTGGCGGACGTGATCGTGCTGGGTGGCAACCTGGGCATCGAGATGGCCGCCAAGGCGGCAGGCCACGCGGTGCACGTGCCCTTCCTGAAAGGCCGGGGCGATGCCACTGCGGACATGACCGACGCGGAATCCTTCGATCCGTTGGAGCCGCTGGCGGATGGCTTCCGGAACTGGCAGAAGAAGGACTACGTGGTCAAGCCGGAGGAGCTGCTGCTGGACCGCGCCCAGCTGATGGGCCTGACGGCCGCCGAAATGACCGTCCTGATGGGTGGCATGCGCGTACTTGGCACCAACCACGGTGGCAGCAAACACGGCGTGTTCACGGACCGCGTTGGCCAGTTGACCAACGACTTCTTCGTGAACCTGACCGACATGGCCAACCGCTGGGAGCCCACCGGCAAGAACTCGTACAACATCGTGGATCGCCAGAGCGGCAAGACCAAGTTCACCGCGACCCGTGTTGACCTGGTGTTCGGCTCCAACTCGATCCTGCGCGCCTACGCCGAGGTGTATGCCCAGGACGACAACCAGGCGAAGTTTGTGAACGACTTTGTGGCCGCCTGGACCAAGGTGATGAACGCCGACCGGTTTGACGTGAAACGCTGATTGACCGGTTCTGTTCCCGCCTGTACTGTCCGGGGCAATCTGCCCCGGGCGCCTCAACGCCCCGGTCTCCGGGGCGTTGTTGTTTGTGCCGTTGTCGTGAGGCCATCGCCTCAGGAGCCTGAATGCGAATTTTCCTTGCCCCGATGGAAGGCCTGGTGGATGCGCCCATCCGGGAAACCCTGACCGCCGTGGGCGGCATTGACCGCTGCGTGACCGAATTCATCCGGGTGACCCACGGCCTGCTGCCGCCGCGGGTGTTCCACAAATACGCCCCGGAGCTGGAGTCCGGCTGCCGGACCCGGGCCGGCGTGCCGGTGGCGGTGCAACTACTCGGTTCCGATCCGGTGATGATGGGTGTCCATGGGGCCCGAGCCGTCGAACTGGGCGCTACCCAGGTGGACATCAACTTCGGTTGCCCGGCGAAGACGGTCAACAAGCACAAGGGCGGCTGCGTGCTGATGCGGGAGCCGGAGCTGATGCAGGCCATCACCGCCGCGGTGCGGGAAGCCGTGCCAGCGGCCATACCCGTCACCGCCAAGATGCGCCTGGGCTACGATGACCGTTCCATGGGCGTGGCCTGCGCGCAGGCGCTGGCGGACGCGGGCGCAGCCGAGATTGTCATCCACGCCCGCAGCAAGGTGGACGGTTACCGGCCGCCGGCCTACTGGGAAGAGATCGCCCGGGTACGGGACGCGGTGAAGGTGCCGGTGGTGGCCAACGGCGAGATCTGGACCGTGGACGACTACTGGCGCTGCCGTGGCCGGTCCGGCTGTAACGACGTGATGATCGGCCGGGGCCTGATAGCCCGGCCCAACCTGGCGGCGCAGATCAAGGCCGCCCAGCGCGGTGAGAGCCTCCCGGATATGCCGTGGGCTGAGGTGGTTGGGCTGGTGCGGGAATACGCCCGGGCCCTGCAGGCGCACCTGGAGGATCGTTACGTGACGGGCCGCATCAAACAGTGGCTGAACTACCTGCGCATCGCCTACGTGGAGGCGGAGCAACTGTGGCCTGTCGCCCGCAAGTTCAAAGACGTGGCGCCGATGATGGACTGCCTGAATTCTGTGGTACAAACCCCTGAAATGAGCGTAGAACCTGTGGTTGTCTGATCACGAAAAACCACGAGGGGCTAGCCATGCCAACAACAAGACACGAACAACCCATCCGTTTTCGACCCATCTTGCGCGCCGCTCTGGCCGGGCTGAGCCTGGCCCTGCTGGGGGCCACACCCGCGGCCCTGGCGGCCGACGGCGTCGTCACCGTGACGCCGCTGGGCAGTCATGACAATGAATTCTGCAGCCTGGACCGGGCCATGGTCTTTGAAGACCCGGACGGCACCCGCATCCTGTACGACGCCGGCCGCACCGTGGCCGGGCCAGACGATCCACGGCTGGGCGACATCGACGTGGTGCTGCTGTCCCACGTTCACGGGGACCATCTGGGCGACCTGCGTATCGAGAAAACCAACCAGGGCACCTGCGCCAAGCCTGACTTCCCGGTGAAAATGGTTCCAGAATCCAACACCGTGGCCATCGCCCTAAAGAAAAACGCCACCATTGTGACCGGCAGTGAAATGCCGCCGTTCCTGGGCGCGAAGCTGAAGGCCGCCGGCGGCGATGCCAGCAAATCCCAGCTGGTGCGCTTTGGCGCCAGCAAGCAGATTGGCGGGGTGACCATCACCACCGTGCCGGCGGTGCACAGCAACGGCGTGGCCCCGGCGTTTGTGCCCGGCCCGCTGGGTGATCAGCTTGCTGAGGCCGGCGTGAGTGTGAGCGTGGGGCCGCCCACCGGCTACGTACTGACTTTCTCCAACGGCCTGGTGGCGTACCTGTCCGGGGACACGGGCATTACCGCCGAGCAGAAGGTGGTGGTTCACGATCACTACAAGGCCAAGCTGGTGGTGATGAACATTGGCGATACCTACACCACCGGGCCGACCGAAGCCGCGTACGTGATCAACGATCTGGTGCAGCCGGCCTCGGTGATTCCCTCCCACGCCAACGAGCCGGCCACGGAGGACGGAAAAGTGCGTGACGGCAGCCGCACGGCGGCGTTCCTGAAGGCGGTAGATGTACCGGCATACGTACCCCTGAGCGGGCATACGCTGGGTTTCGACGCTGCTGGCGGGTGCGTATCCGGCTGTATGTGAGGAAGTAAAACGAGCAAGAGAGGCAGGCCCCTGGCGTTTGAACGGCGGGGGCCTGTGGCATTTCAGGCGCTCGCCCGGGCTTCCTGCGCCAGCAAAGCCTGTTTGCGCTCAACGCCCCAGCGGTAACCGCTGAGACCGCCGTCGCTGCGAACCACCCGGTGGCAGGGCACCAGCACCGCCACCCGGTTGGCCGCGCAGGCACCGGCCACGGCGCGCACCGCCCGGGGCTTGCCCAGTTTTCGGGCCAGGCTTGCGTAGCTGACCGTGGTTCCTGCGGGAATGTCCTGCAACGAGCGCCATACGGACTGCTGGAATGGCGTCCCCCGCAAATCCAGCGGGAGGGACGCGTCCGTGCTGTCTTGCTCCAGGCTTTGGGCAACGCGCGCGGCCAGGTCGGTCAGGCCGGCGTCATCCCGACGAACGGGGTCGCCCGGGAAGGTCTTTAGAAGAGTGGCTTCAAGGTTGTCGGCCCCGGCGGCGGGTGCCAGCGGCCAGACTGCACAAACGCCGGCGTCTGAGGCGGCGATCAGAGTCTCACCCAGGGCGGTATTGCGCGTGGTGTAGCGAATCATGAGATGGCGCCTCCCGGTGCCAGCGGCCCAGAGCCCCATGCCCCAGCCGTTACCATCCCCAGAATAGCAGCCACCAGGCCAGATCCACCACTGCAATGGCACCCAGGCCGAACGCGGTGGCTCCGAATTGCCGCAGTACCGAGGTGCCGTACTGGCCGGCAATTTTCCACACCAGCCCGAGAGACCAGGCGCTGGCCAGCACCAACAGGCCCGCCCGCAGCGGCTCCACCCAGAACAGTGGCACCTGTTCCGCCCGCAGCATGCTGATGGTGACCGCCGACAGGCCCAGGAAGACGCCGACCCCGGCCAGGGGAATCAGCCCGTGGGACAGGTGGCTCAAACGCTGGATGGAGCGTTTGCCCAGGCTGCGGTCCGCAAACGCCAGCAGCGCCGTCAGCACCGTCCCCATCACCACGCCGGTGGCGCCGATGTACGCCAGCAGCAGCGCGCCGTCCACCAGGTTGAACACGTCGTTCTGGTCCGGATAGTTGGTAAAAATCCACCAGGGAAGGTCGCTCTGAAGCGGCCACAGCCAGCCGTGGTTCACCAGCCAGACCGCCAGCATCTGCTTGAGGTCCACGAACCAGGGACTCGCCGACCAGTGGAAGGCGCCGATGGCAATGCCGCATAGGCCGAAGGTGATCAGCAGCAGGTCACCCGGGGTCGCCCGACGGGCGCTTTCCCGGACCACCTCGGATCCCGGTGCCCGGGGCGTGAAGGTAATGGCGTCCCGGTGGCCCTCGCAGCGGCCGCACACGTGGCAGTCGCTGGCGGTCTGCAGGTCCTTGAGGGACAGCAGGGTGGGGCAGTTGACCGCTTCCGGCCGCTCGCCCCGGGCGCGGCTGAGCTTCCACTGCACCGGATCGGCCCGGTAGTGCACCGGCGCCAGCTTGGACAGCAGGCGGAACACGCCATTCACCGGGCACAGGTACCGGCACCAGACCCGCACGTTACGGCCGTAAAGATAGCCAATGATCAGCGCGCCAACGGTGGAGCCCCCCAGAATCAGCAGGGTGGCTTTGGGGTACTGGTACACGCTGATCATCTGCCCGTACACCGTGGTGCCCACAAACGCCACGAACGGCCAGCCGCCCCAGCGGACCCAGCGCGGAATACTGCCGCCCCGGCCGTGCCGGCTGGCCCACTCGGTCAGGGTGCCTTCCGGGCAGAACACGCCGCACCAGACCCGGCCCATAAGGACCATGCTAATCAGCACGAACGGCCACCAGATGCCCCAGAACAGGAACTGGGCGAAGAGCGTGACGTCGTCCCAGATGTGGGCGGTGTGATCTGGCAGGGGGCGCACGGCGGGCACAATGATGAGTACGGCGTAGAACAGCACCACCGCCCACTGGATGCGGCGGATGGCGGTCTGGTGGGTGCGCATCCACGCACCAAAGGCCGCAACGCGGCCTTTGGTGGGGTGTTCAGGGTTCGAGCGGTCGGTGGCAATGATCCCGCTCATACGGCTGGTCGACCCATCAGGTGGCGGCCGCCGCCGGCGTCGCCGTTTGACGGTTCTGGTACTTGAACATACCCAAAACCACCGCCCAGTAGCCGAGCCAGACCAGAAGCGTCATCAGGGACGGGTAGGCCCGGTAGCCGGTCAGAGCCGACACCACGCCGCCAAACCGGCTGCTGTCACTGAGGATGGCGGAGGTGTCCCACACCGGATCGACCAACGCCGGCAGCCAGCCCAGGCTGATCATCTTATCGACGCTGGACACCAGCAGCGCGCCGGCCAGCAGGAGCAGCATGATCTCGGTAAAGCGGAAAAAGTGCTTCCAGGACATCCAGCGGCGGCTGGCCTGAAGCAAGTAGTAGGTGCCACCGGCAAGAACCATGGCAAACAGCACGGCACCGGCGAAGCTGGCCCAATCCTGCATCGTCTGCTGGGCGTAGCTCATGCCGTACAGGAAGATCACGGTCTCGGAGCCTTCCCGGGCAATGGCAATGGCCACCAGCAGGGAAATGGACCAGAACGCCTGGTTTTCGATGGCCTTCCGGGTCTGGTCCCCGAAGTGCTTGTGCAGGGTTCGACCGTGCTCGCGCATCCACATCACCATATGCACGATCAGGCCGGTGGCCGCCAGCATCATGATCAGCATGAAGATGTCCTGCCCGGTGCCGGAAAGATACTGCGCGAGGCCCAGCAGGGCGGCGGCCAGCACCAGTGCGGTGCCAACACCGCCGGCCACCCCGAACCAGAGGTAACGCAGGGTGCCGTCGGCGCCAAACTGCTTCAGCCAGGAGTAGAGGATGCCCACCACCAGGAGGGCTTCAATGCTCTCTCTCCAGACGACAAAGATCACTTGTTCCATCGAAAACTCCTCGTTACTCCCGGCCGGTCGCCGTCAGGCGAAAAGCACAGCGTTACTTCGCGACGATTTTGCCCTTGGCATCCGGCATGTGGAACTCGTCGATAAACTCATACTCGCCGGCTTTAAGCGCCGGAATCACCACGAAAGACTTGGCGCCCGGGCCCAGAACTTTCTCCTGGCGCAGCCGGCTGCTTTCAAACTCCACCGGGGAATTGCCGGTGTTGTTCAGGTTCAACTTGAATTTCTCGCCCGCCTTCACCTCGATGGTTTGCGGGGTCAAGGTGCCGTCTTTCAGTTCCAGATCGTAGGACGGCATATCGGCCAGGGCCGGTGTGGCCAGTGCGAGACCTGCCACCAGACCAAAAACGCGCGATGACTTCAGCATGCTCAGTAACCTCCTTTCTTGCCGGTGCCGGCGTAAACAAAGTCGTATTCCAGGGTAAAGGGCTTGAACCACTCAGCGACACCGGTTTCACGGTCAACGTGCCGCATGAACGGCTTGCCGTGATAGGTGGGGGGGTGAATGGTGTACTCAAGGTGGTATTTGCCCGGACCGTCCATCTTCACGTTGGCGCCATAGTGGGTGCCATCGCTGGCGACCATCGGCATAAACGTGCCTTCGATCGTCTTGTCGCTGCCTTCACGGGTAAGCACGTAGTCGACGGTCAGGTAGGGCACCCAGGCGCCCACGGGCAGGCCGTTGGTGTTGTCTTCCAGGGCCATAATGTCCGCTTCAAGGTGCACGTCGGCATCCTTGGCGGCGAGGCCCATGGCCGGCTCCATGATGACCGGTTGCAGGTACACCGCGCCCACTTCAATGCCGTTGGCCCGCTGGGGCTCGCCGATCGGGTATTCAGCGGCGGAGGCCATGGTGGAGGCGGCCAGCAAGGCAGAGGCAAGGGCGACGTTGGGCACTCGAATCATGAACGGCTTCCTTCTGATTAATGCGCGATTCCTGAGTTGATGGGCGCAGTGTACAACGGGCAAACTGGAATTAAAAGATAAAGATTCGCATTTAGATTGAAAGTCCGGACAGGGGCCCAGGATGCCATGAGGGACCGAAAGCACGAGCTCAGGGATGGGTCGTCAGGCGGATCGTTTCGAGCTGTTCCAGGGCCTCGTCAATGCCGTACAGCCCGCTGGCGAAACGGACGAATACCGGCATGGCGGCGGCTGAGAAGGCCCGGCTGGCGTCTCGGTCAAAAAACTGGGCGAAGCCGTCGGCGGCGGTAAGAATCTGGCGATCAGAGTGTGCCAGTTCGTCCTGAGCGCGTCGTGCGCCGTCACGGGGCGGGGTGGTTCCCAGTTGCTGGTTGATCCAGCTCTGGGTGTCCGGTTCGGCCAGAAACCGGAGGAATCGCTCCGCCGCTGCCGGGTGGCTGGCTCGGGCAGGAATGAAAAAGACGTCCGTGGGCGCGTCCTCGTACCGGCCAATGGCCGGATTGAGCATCGGGAAGGGGGCTACACCGATGTCATCCCGTATGGATTCCGGGAACTGGGGCTTCACGAACGCGCCCATCAGCATCATGCCGGCGGCGTTCTGATACAGGTAGGGCAGCGCGGATCGCCAGCTCATACGGGCATGGTTCGCCAGAAAGAAGTTGGCATCGATCAGCGCTTTCCAGCGGCTCATGACGTGGCGGAGGCGCGGATCGGTAAACGGCACGTGGCCGGCCGTCACCGCCTGGTGAAAACTCAGGCCATTGAGCCGCAGGTCGAGATAGTCAAACCAAGCGGCGAGGGGCCAGCCGGCTTCAGACCCGACGGCTACGGGCACTACGCCCTGGCCTTTGAGCGCCTCGCCCACGGCCAGCAGCTGGTTCCAGGTCCGCGGAGGTTGCAACCCCAGCCGCTCAAACAGGGATTTTCGGTAGTAAAGGCCCCAGGAATAGTAGGCAACCGGGAGCGCCACCGGGGCGCCGTCCGGGCTGACCACGGCTTTGAGCGCCGGGCTGAACGCTGCGTCCCAGTTTTCCTGTTGCCATAAGGTGCCGATGGGCCGGACCAGGCCCCGATGGACGAAGTCGTTGAGAACCTCGCCGGCAAACCAGAACAGGACGTCCGGGGGCGCGTCTTTGCCGGTCAGCCATTCGCCCATTCGGGCCTTGTAGGTTTCCTGTTCGTATTCCCGATGGCGCACCTGCACGTCCGGGTTGGCGGCTTCAAACGCCTCCACAAGCGACAGGTACGCTTCCCGTTGCTCACCGCCCGAGACCATGAAATTGACGTTCAGGATTTGATGGCTGCCATCTCCGGTAGCGTCGCCGGTATGGGAGGCCTTGGCAACAGCGGGCATCAGCGCAAGCGACAGTAGGGCGAACAGGAGGCTGCAACGCCATCGGTCGCGCCACTGGAGCCAGGAGTGCGCTACAGCCATGCTCAGCGGCCCCCCGCGACATCAATCAGTGCGCCCGTAACGTAGGACGCGGCTGGCGAAAGCAACCATGCGATGGCCTCGGCCACTTCCTCCGGTTCGCCGCCCCGCTTCAGGGGAATGGCGGGGGCCAGTCGCTCCACCCGACCCGGCTCCCCACCATCAGCGTGGATGCCGGTGCGGATGAAGCCAGGGCGCACGGCGTTTACCCGAATGCCCCGTGGCGCGGCTTCCACAGCCAGCCCTTTGGTCAGGGTGTCCATGGCGCCTTTGGACGCGGCGTAATCCACATATTCATTGGGAGAACCGGTGCGGGCGGCCAGGGAAGACACGTTCACGATGGCGCCGCCCTCGTGCATGCGCCGAAGCGCCTCCCGGCAGCACAGGAAACAGCTGGTCACGTTGGTGGTCATCACCGTGCTGAACCGGTCCAGGCTCATGTCCACCAGCGGTGATTGCGTAAACAGCACGCCCACGTTGTTGACCAGTGCGGTCACTGGCCCCAGGGCCTGCTCGGTGGCATCGAACAGGGCCAGTACGGCCTGCTCCTGGCTGACATCCCCTGCCACCGCGACCGCCTTGCCGCCGGCCGCGCGGATGTCGCTGACCACCGCGTCCGCCGCGTCCCGGTTGTTCCGGTAGTTCACGCACACGGCGTAACCCCTTGCGGCCAGCAGTCTTGCGGTAGCCGCGCCAATGCCCCGGCTGGCGCCGGTCACCAGCGCAACCGGCGTGTGGCTGGATTGGGTCGCTGCGGCGTGGTCAGCGGTCATGTATGCGCGTTCTCCGGCCTTGCATCAATGGTGGTGTCCGTGGGCGTTATGGGAAGTATGGCCGGACTGGCCGGATTTTTCCGTGTCCTCATCGGAATTTTCACTGTGGCGGTGATCATGGCCGTGGTCGTGATCGTGATCATGGCTGCCACCCTGCCCATGGTGATGATGGTGGTCGTGACCACCGCTTTCCATCGCCTTCATCATTTCCGGGCCTCCGGTCCGGCGGTAACGCAGGTACAGCCAGCCTGCCACACACAGGGCGCCAATGTTCAGGAAGGTGGTGTAGTTCCAGGTAAACGCCGCCTCGCCGATGGTGGCGTCCCGAGCCTGCGGCACCCAGCCCAGCGCACCGAACAGCAACTCGACCGCAATCGCCGCCAGCACCATGGCGATATAGAACGTCACGAAAAGGAAGACCGTCATCCGGCCGCCGTAGTATTTCCGGAAAATGTTCAGGACCGGCAGGATGATCAGGTCGCCGAAAATGAACGCGACCACGCCGCCAAAACTGATGCCGCCGTTCCACAGCACCGCCGCCAGGGGCACATTACCGATGGAGCAGGTAAAAGAGGCCATGGCGATCAGCGGCCCGATGATGGGGCCCCAGATCATGGCCAGCGTTGGGTCGCCGGTAAAGAACAGGGTGTTCCAGAAAGATTGCGGCACCAGCGCCCCGAGCGCGCCGGACACGATCAGCCCGACGCCGATGTCTTTCCAGAGCATGGACCAGTTCATCACGAAATAGTGGCTGATGGAGGTCCAACCCTCGGCGGACTTCAGCCGGTCCAGCCAGTTGCCGTCCTTGTCCATGGTGGCCATGCCGGCGTGGCCTTCCATTTTGCCTGTGAGGCCCTGCTCAGCCTGCTTGCGGGCCGCGTCCACCCGTTTCGGACGAAGGAACAGGCGGAACAGCACCACCATCAGGGCAATCATGATCGGCCCGCCGATAAACTCGGCGGCACCAAAGGCCCAACCCATCAGCACGATCAGCAGGATACCCAGTTCGATCACCAGGTTGGTGGCGGCAAACTGGAACGCCATGGCGGCGGTAAAGTTGCCGCCCTTGCGAAAGATAGAGCGGGCGATGGCCACCGCGGCGTAGGAGCATGACGAAGAGGCCGCTCCCAACAGCGACGCCTTGCCGATGGAACTGGCGGAATCGTCCGGCATCAGCTTTTGCAGCTCCGCCTTGGACACGGTGACATCGACAATGGCCGAGAGCAGAAAGCCCAGCACTAGGCCCCACAGGATGTCCCAACCCATGGCGGCGGCCAGATGAATGGCAGAGCCAACGCTTCCGAGCAGGTTATCCATTGGTTCCCCCTATGGTGGATCCATGAGTGATAGATCTATAACCATAGGTTCCTAAAGGCCATTGTTCAAATCTGCCCTGACGTTGCGCTGGATCAAATCGTGTTGTTTCGGCCGGGTGCAAGCTGATCCTGTAAACGCCGAGCGCACTGCACAGGAGGCCCCATGGTCACTCAAGCCGGTATCTGGATGGATTACAGCAAGGCCGTGGTGGTACTGCTCCACGGCGATGAAGTGGATCTCACGGTGATTGAATCGAACGCCCGGGCGCCGTCCAAATCCTCCGGCGGGCACCGGCAGTCCGCGCCCAACGCCCATCAGGACGTGGTGGCGGAAGATCATCGGGAGCACCGGTACAACCAGGCGCTCGGCCAGTACTTCGAGCGTATTCATCGGCGGGTGCACCGTGCCTCAGAGTTGGTATTGCTGGGCTCCGGCCAGGCCAAGAAGGAGTTCCAGCATTACCTGCGGGACCAGATGCCCGACCTCAGGGTGCGCGAGTGCAAGGCCGCGGGTCCGATGACCAGTGCCGAACTGACCCGGCACGTCTGCAGAGTATTCGAGCACGCGTACGGTTAACCGGACACTCCGGTAAGCGGACTGAGTGTTCGCCCGAAACTTGATCTGCGTCAGGGGTTGAAAGGTGCACGTTGCTTATTGTTGATCCATGGCTGCTCAGGGAGGGTGCCGACATGCAGATTGAAGACATCATGAACGGACGTATTGAGTGGTGCATGACCTCAAGCAACGTTCAGCACCGTTGCCGGCCTGACCTGTTGCAGGCCGCGGCATGAAGCCCCGGAAGCGCCCTTGGGATGCGACGCCAACGGTGGCCAGGTCCTGTGTTCAGTGCCGGCTGGGTCAGGGCTGTCTGCCCGGTTCCTGTGGTCTCGACCTGTTTCCGCACCTGGAGCATGAGGTAAAACAGCAGGTGACGGTGAACGCCCGGACGCTGATCTTCGGGCAGAACGAGCCCTTCTCCGCCTGCTTTGTCGTTAAAAGCGGAGCCGTCAAGACCGTTCACGTAAACGAACGGGGAGACGAAAAAATCCTGGGGTTTTACCTGCCCGGCGACATGTTTGGTCTGGAGGGCATTGTCAACGGCGTGCAAGCCTGTTCGGCCGTTGCACTGAGCAGGTCCATCCTGTGCCGGCTCAACTTTCGCAAGCTGGAGGCCATCGGCCGCCAGTTGCCCGCATTACAACATTGGCTGCTGCAATCCATGAGCCGGGAACTGAACAGCGTTGAACGGATGACGCGCTGGCTGAGTTACAGTACCGCCGAAGAGCGGGTCATTGGGTTTCTGCTGGATGTCTCGTTTCGGCTGAAACGGCGGCATATGGTGCATCACCAGTTCCGGCTGGACATGGCCAGAACGGACATCGCCAATTTCCTGGGCCTGGCGGTGGAAACCGTCAGCCGGGTGCTGACCCGGCTGGACCGGGATGACGTCGTGCGTATTCAAGGCCGGCAGGTGGAACTGCTGAATCTGCCTGAGCTGCACCGGAGAGCCGGGTTTGAGGACAACCTTTCGGCACCGGCGCCCCAGCTCATCAGCGTGCGGGCGCTTGCAGGGCCTTACGCATGGCGTAGCGCAGAAAATGAACGCCCCGAACCGTCACTTTCTGCTCACTTTCCACCGAAAAACCCTGGCGCTCAAAGAATGGCCGAGCCACCACACTGGCTTCCGTGAACAGGCTGGTGACGCCGGCCTCCCGCAGGCGCGCTTCCGCTTCCTGATAGAGGGCGGAGGCGACGCCTTTGCGGGCGGAATTGGGCGTGGTGAAAATCAGATCAATGTGGCCGTTTGGCTCATAGGAAATAAACCCCGCCAACTGGTCTCCGTCCTCCGCAATCAGCGTTTCCAGAGATTCCAGTCGCGCCCGCCAGGTGTCCAGGTGCGGTGTGCGGGACGCCCAGGCGTTGCGCTGGGTTTCGTCGTAGGCGGAGGCCGCCAACTGGTGAACGGAATCGGTGAACAGGCGCACCAGCGGGCTAAGATCCTGCAAGCGGTAGCCACGGATGGCGAGGGCGGTCTTATCGGTCATGGGTGGTCCAACAGCACGTGAATCAGTCTTGGCAATCGATGGTTCAGATCGTACCAGAAGCCGAGCCGGTCCGGGGTGCTGTTTGTGACAACATCATTAACGCTCGCGCACCCGGTCGCCGTCGCTCAGCTCCCGCCCGGGATGGCGCACCACCCGATCGCCTTCCGCCAGGCCATCGATGATCTGGGTCATCAGCCCGTTTGAGGCGCCGACGGTCAACGATTGCCGGTGGGCCATCTGCCCGATGACCAGAAAGACCGCGCTCTGGCCGTCCTGGGTGAACACCGATGAGGCAGGCACCTGCAAGGCGCTGCCGGATTGCCACAGGATAAAATTGGCGTCCACCCGGTAGCCGTCGCCGAGGGACTGCCACGCCTCCGGCGGGCTCGCCAGGTCCGAGATTACCTGCACGCGCTGCTCTTCGACGCCAAGGGCCGAGACGTCCTTGAAACCCACCGGTTCAACGCGCCGCACGGTGGCGTCCAGCGGTGGGCCGCCCCAGCCGGTCAGCCGGGTGGGCAGTCCGGGATGGAGACGGACGGCGTCCTCGCTGAGCACATCCACCACGATCTCCAGCGCCCGCGGATCGCCCACCTCCATCAGCGGCTCCCCGGCCTGTACGATGCCCTCACTCTGGCGCAGCAGGGCCAGCACGGTACCGTCGATCGGTGAGTGCACGGTGACTTGCTCGGCGGGTTGCTGACCGTTGGAGGCCGCGCTGGACACCTGTAGACGGGTTCTGGCGGCGGCCAGCTCGTGGGCGGCGACCTCCTCATCAAACCGGGCAGAGCGCAGAATAGCCTGGGCTCGCACGGCGGCGGACCGGGCCTGCTGGAGCCGTTCGGCGGACACAAACCGGGCTGCGTCCAGCGCCTGGAGGCGCGCAAGGTCGGCCTGGGCCATGGTGGCGTCGGCCTCGGCCGCCTGAACTTTCTCGCGGATCGACTGCAGCGCCGCGCCGGCCGCAGCGGCCCGGGCCTCGGCCTCCGCCCGGGTGCGGGGGTCCAGGATGCTCGCCGGGGTCGGGTCCACCAAAGCCAGAGGCTGGTCCGGGGTCACCCGGTCGCCGACATCCAACTGCACCCGGTGCAGATAGCCAGCGACGGGGGCGGAGACCCGGTAGCGGTCTTTGACCCGGGTCTTGCCCTCTTCCACTACGGTGACTTCCATCGGCCCGCGGGTCACCGTCGCCAGATCCACCCAGACCGATTCTGGCCGGAACAAAAACGCCAGCACGGCAAGGGCGAGCAGGCCAAGCAGACCCCAGAAGGCCCATTTTCCGGCGGATATGTGATGCGTTGCCATCGCTCGGTCCTTCTCAGTCATGATGGAAGCGGGTGGCCCGGCTACTCCCGGGTTTTCAGAACCGCCACCAGATCCAGTGTTCGCAGCCGCCACCAGGTGACGGCGCCGGAGGCGAGAGCCGAAGCAATCACTACGCTGGCGGCCAGCGCCAGGGTGTGGGTAGTGATGATCAGCGGCACCCGGAACAGCTCCGTTTGCATGGCGGTGACAATCCCTTGGGCCAGGGCCCAGCCAATGCCCCAGCCCAGGGGAATCCCGATCAGCAGGAGCAGCGCCAGTTCCCCCAGCAGAATGTGGGAAACCTCATGATGGCTATAGCCCAGCACCCGCAGGCTTGCCAGGTCCCGGCCCCGTTCCGCCAGGGAGATGCGCGCGGTGTTGTAGATCACCCCAAACGCGATGATGCCGCCCAACAGGCTGATGATGAATGTGTAGGTCAGGAAGGTCCGCGCCAGGGTGTCGAAAAAGCTGTTCAACATGGCCTGGCGCAGGGTGGTGGCCATCACTCCCGGGGTGTCCCGGAGTTTCCGATACACGGCATCCGTCTGCATCGGGTCCACGGTCATCAGCGCCTGGTTCACCCGTGGACCGTCACCGACGGCGCGGTTCATGGCGGCCAGGTTCATGGTGGCGCTGACCCCCAGGAACTCGCTGGTGATGCCAGAGACTGGCAGATGCAGTACCGGCCGTCGTCCCTCCAGTACCCGCACGGTCAGCGTATCGCCGGGGTGTACGGCCAACGCCCGTGCCAGGAAATCGGTGAGCAACACGCCGGCGGTGGGAATGTCGACGTCTTCGAGCGCCGCGTTCACCACGAATTGTAGGCGTGCTCCCTCCGGCAGGCCGGTCAGGGCGGTGCGCCACCGGCGGTGGCCGTTCACCAGTTCCACCGACACGATCCGCCGGCCTTCGGCGTAGCGCACGCCGGGCTGTCGGGCCAGAGCGTACAGCGCCGACGGGTTGGCGGGCTCGACCAGGGTCGCGGTGATATCCTGTTTCTGGACCCGGGCAAACTGGGTGTAGACCATCAGCGAGACCGAACTGAACTGGAAGTTTCCCACCACCACGATCGCGGTCGCCATGGCGATACCCAATGCGGACAGCGCCGTGCGCCCGGGCCGCCGGGTTAGCTGCCGGACAATCATGTGGGACGGCTGGCGCAGCCGGGCCCAGCGCAGCAGCCGCTCGGCCAGGGTGACGTGATAGCGGGCGGGACCTTCCGGCTGCATGGCTTCGGCCGGGGGCAGGGCGGCTGCGCGCCGGATGGACCGCCAGCCACCCAGCAGGGCAACGGCCAGACTGATCGCGGCCAGCAGGGCCAGCCAGCCCGGCTGGATACGGAACAGCAGCGTCGGGAACCGGTAATAATCCATGTACAGCTCCCCCAGCCAGTGCCCGAGCCAGAGGCCGGTGGTGATACCAATGCCCAGGCCGGTGAGGGCAATCACAAGGACCAGTTGGCTGTAGTGCCAGCCAATCTGGCGGTTGCTATAGCCAAAGGCTTTCAGAATGGCCACCACCTCCCGCTGGGTGCTGATCAGACGGGAGACCACCACGTTCAGCAGGAACATGGCGACCCCCATGAAAATGGTCGGGAAAATGATGGCCATGATGCGCAGCTGTTTGAGCTCGTCGCTCAGGAACCGGTGTGAAAACTGGTCCGCCCGTGCGATTGCGCCGGTGCTGCCATACCGGTCAAGCTCCCGGTCGAGCCGATCAATCACGTCCTCCACCGGTTGCCCCGGTGCCACCTGCAACACCAGGCTGTTGAAGGCGCCCCGCAGATCCATGGCCGAGGCCAGCGCGTCCTCGCCCATCCACAACACCCCGTAGCGTTGGTAGTCCGGCAGCATGCCCCCCGGCGGTATCACGTAGATGAACTCCGGCGACTCCACCACGCCGACCACCGTCAGCGTCTGTTGCCGGCCATGGATGATGGCACTGAAAGTGTCGTCCAGCCCAAGGTGGTGGGCCTCGGCAAAGCTGCCAATAATCGCCACCTCGCTGTCCCGGGCCGGGTCCGGCAGGCGCCCCTGGCGGAGGTAAAGCTGGTTCACCGATGGCTGGCCCTCCGGGGGCACGGACACCAGATGGGCGGAGACCGGCTCATCAAAACCCGGCAGGGTCAGTTTTGCCGTGGCCTCGATTCGGGCGCTCAGGGCGGTGACGCCGGGAATGGCCGCCAGGGTGGGCAGCCGATGCCGGGGCGCCCGTTTCACCTGCACGAACACAGCGGCAAACTGGCGCTCGGCGTAGTAGCGGTCCCGGGTGGCGGTCAGGGATTCCAGGTTCACCAGCGACATCAGGCACACGGCGATCCCTCCGGCGATCACCAGGGCAATGGCCAGCAATTGCCCGCGCATCTGCCAGATTTCCCGGCGCAGCTTGGTGTGCAGAACGCTGCGGGCCATGGCTTCACCAGCTCAGGGTGACCGGGTCCTGCCGGACCGGGTTACGGCGCTCGCCGCTGATGAGCCCGTCGGACAGGGTAATCACCCGGTCCGCCATCTGGGCGATCGAGGCATTGTGGGTGATGATCACCGTGGTGGTGCCGGTTTCCCGGTTGGCCCGGGCCAGCGCCTCCAGCACCAGAATGCCGGTGGCCGAATCCAGGGCACCGGTGGGCTCGTCGCACAGCAGCACGTTGGGCCGCTTGGAGATGGCCCGGGCAATGGCCACCCGTTGCTGCTCGCCACCGGAGAGCTGCGCGGGGAAATGGTCCATGCGCGCGGCCAGACCGACCAGATCCAGCGCCGCTTCCGGCGCCATGGGTTCCCGGGCAATCTCGGTAACTGCCATCACGTTTTCCCGGGCGGTCAGGCTGGGAATGAGGTTGTAGAACTGGAAGACGAAGCCCACGTAATCGCGGCGGTAGCGGGTGAGGGCGCGGTCCGAGGCGCCGGTGAGGTCGGTGCCCTGATAGCGCACCTGGCCGCTGGTGGCGGTATCCAGGCCGCCCAGGATATTGAGCAGGGTGGATTTGCCGGAACCGGAGGCCCCCAGCATGACAACGAGCTCCCCGGGAAACAGCGCCAGATCCACCCCCCGGAGCGCGTGTACCAGGACATCGCCCTGCGGATAGATTTTGGTCAAGGCAACGGTTTCGAAAACAGGCTGAGCCGGGGTAACGCCAGGTGCCATAGCGTGATCCATCACGTGGCTGGTGGGTTCCTTGAGTATAGTCGGTCGGCGACGTCGAGGACGGTCACCCCGGGTGGTCGCGGCTCTGAAGAAGTTGCTGGAGTTGGGCCAGACTGTCCGGACCGCCAGACAGGGCTGAGCACTGCGGCAGGGGCAATTCCCAGGGCGCCGCCGATGCTTGATGGAGATGCACCGCCACTCGGGCGGTGTTGGCGTTCTCATCGAGCAAGCCGGCCGGTACCCAGACCAGCGGCGTGTCCCGCAGCGTATTCGGCACGGGGCTGCCACATTGGCCACAGAAGTCGCTGCGGAAGCCGCTCGGCTTCTGGTAAGAGCGAATCAGCGCTTCGCCGGCAAGCCACGTAAACTGTTCGAGCGGGACCAGCGTCGCTGCGTTCGCGGCCGCTCCGGTCGCTTTGCGGCACAGCGAGCAGTGGCACTGATACAAGTTGGGCAGCGAGCCCTGAATGCGGAAACGGACGCTGCCGCAGAGGCACTCACCGTTCATAGCGTGATTCCTTAAGAGGGCCGGGAGGACGAACGCCGCCCAGTGCGCCGGGCACGGGCGATCAGAACCAGGCCCATGGCGGCGGGCCCAAGCCCGACATAGCCGCCCAGGCCGCAGAGGTTTTCGGCGGAGGCGGAACAGAACGCCCATGCGCCCGCCAGTGCCAGGGGCAGATAGGCCATCAGCCCCAGCCCGAGCGAGACAAACGCGTGCCGAAAAGCTACCGCGAACCCGTCTTCCTGGGACGACTGCCTGACCAGCCGGTAAAACGTCCAGGCGACGCCAATCCAGAACAGCGCCGGTCCCGCCAGCAAAACTGTCGAAAAAAGTGTGTCCATACGCTGATGTCGGCGGCCACGGGATCTCAGCGGAAACAGCGGCCGGCCATTCTCCTTGACCGAGGGATAACAACCGGAATGGGTTATCGTTCCAGCCAATTCTTCAACGTTTTCAGATCCGTGGCAACCGCCTTCGCGTCCGCTGCGAACTGCTCATCGGTCATGCCCGGCTGGCGTAGGAGGGTGAAGGTGAACTGACTCCCGTCCCCATTGGGCACCACGCGCATGGGGTTGTGCACCACCTGGCCGGACGGCAGCGTGACGTCATGGTCCATCACGCCGAACGGATTCTCAGGCGCAAACTGAATCCGCACCCGGCCGAAAGGAGCGTCCGCGACCCAGCTATCGCCCTCGCGCGTGACGGTTGACTGTGCCAGCCCGGCGGCCCATAGAGGCAGGTTTTCCGGGTTTCGGGCGAAGGCATACACCGCCGCCGGCGCGAGATGGATGTAGATGGTGATGTGTTGGACGTCTTGCATGAGATAGCCCTCTCCGTTGTTTGCTGTTCAGCGTTGTCATGATCTGTCGCCCGAATTAGCGCATCTGGCACGTCTGTCCTAAGCTCAAACGTATGGTCAAAACGGAGAGCCATCAGATGGAATTTAAAGACAAACTGCTCGGATTGGTATCCAAAATTGACAGGGTCAAGGACAGCCTGGAAACGGAAGAGGCGACGAAAAATGCCCTCGTTATGCCCTTTATCCACACCGTTCTCGGCTATGACATTTTTAACCCAGACGAAGTGATACCGGAGTTCACTGCTGATACGGGCACGAAGAAAGGTGAAAAGGTCGATTACGCAATTCGCCATTCCGGCGAAATGCAGATTTTGGTCGAAGCCAAGAAATATGGTGAAAAGCTGACCTTAAAACATGCCTCCCAGCTTTTCCGATACTTCTCGGTGACATCGGCCCGTATCGCGCTGCTTACCAACGGAACCAGCTACCAGTTTTTCAGTGATCTGGATGCGGCCAACAAGATGGATGAGCGGCCCTTTCTGGAGCTGGATCTCGAGAATCTTGATGATTCGTTGGTTCCTGAGCTCAAAAAGCTCTCCAAGGATCAATTTGATCTTGAAGACGTGCTGAATTCTGCCGGTGAGATGAAATACTCAAATCAGGTCCGGCGGGTGATACAGCAGATTTTTAGGGATCCGGATGAAGAGATTGTGAAGCTGCTTGCCGGTAGGGTTTACGAGGGGAAATTAACCCAATCGGTAAAGCATGATTTTCAGCCGATCGTGAAGAAAGCAATGGCTCAGTTCCTGAACGAACAGATCAATCATCGGTTACAGAGCGCGATGAGCAGCTTCAACGGTTCTGATGAATCGAGTGACGCCGCTGTTCTGGACGAAGACGAAGGGAATGGCATCGTTACAACGGACGATGAAATCGAAGGCTTTAACATTGTCAAAGCCATCGTAAGACGGCATCTCGGCGCAGAGAGAATAACCATGCGCGACACGAAAAGTTACTGCGGGGTGTTGGTTGACGACAACAACCGAAAACCGCTGTGCCGCCTTCATTTCAACAGGGCTCAGAAATACATCGGTTTGTTCGATGAGGAAAAGAACGAGACGAGGCATCCCATTGATTCCCTGGACGACATCTTCAAGTTTGAAGATGTCCTGGTTTCAACCGCCTCGACCTACTAGACCGCTTGCTATGCGCAGCCGGAAGGGCATCGGGTGGGGCTGCCGGAAGCTCAGCTCCGCCTGTAAACCTCCCGCCGATGAGCAACCTTAACGACGGTGACAATCAGAAGATCATCGGCTATCTCATAGATAATCCGATAAACACCCTGTCGAATCCGGTAACGTTCCTGCCCGGAGAGTTTCTCGCTTCCCGGAGGCCGGGGGTCTTCGGCCAGTGACTGGATACGGTCGAGAATTCTTGCAACGTCCATATTCGGTATTGGCCGCAAGTCCTTGGACACGGATTTACGGAAAGCGAGCTTATAGCTTGCCATGCGCCTTCAAATCATTCAGAAGGGCCTCATAGCTCATTGTCGGCTCCGATACCCGGTCTTCAAACGCCGCAAGATCTTCCTGATCTTCGGCAAACGCTGCGCGCACGGCCTCGTTGACGATGTCGGAAAGCGACCGGTTGGTAACGGCGGCTTTCAATCTCAGTGCGGCGTGCAGTTGCGGATCAAAGTACACCGTTGAGCGTTTGGGTGCCTCGTTCATATACGTCTATGACCTTCGTTCCATTAAAACGTCAAAACATCATAGCACCAAAGCAGCGAGGTGTTGAGATGCGCTAATGGAATGCATAGAAGTCCGCCTTTTCATTGGGAATATCCCCGGCGCCGCGGCATCATAATGCAATCTCCAGCCGACGAACGACCACGAATGACCCAGCCCGCCACACCTTCGCAAACCGCCCCATCCCTGTGGCAGTCCGGCCTTACGCTGGTCGCCGTGGCCACCCTGGGCATGGCGCTGAAGGGCATTTTTGCGCGGCTGGTGTACCAGTACGGGGTGTCTGTGGATGCATTGCTGATCTGGCGGTTTGTGCTGGCGGTGCCGCTGTTCTGGCTGGGGGCGGTGTGGCTCGGGCGTAACCGGGAAAAGCTCCGGTTGACCCGTCGGGACTGGATCGGCTGCGGCATCAGCGGTGCGCTGTTTTTCATCAGCACCCTTTGCGATTTCAACGCCATTCATGAGCTGGGGGCCAGCCTCTCTCGGATGGTGCTGTACCTGTTTCCGGCGATCATCATTGCGCTCCAGGCGCTGCAGTCTCACCGCTGGCCGCCCCGGCTTCAGGTCGCCATGTTCGTGGGGGCCTGGGTGGGCATCGCGATGCTGCTGCCCGGCTGGCAGGGCGGGACCGTGTCGACCGCCGGCATGCTCTATGGCCTGGGAGCTGCCACCTGCTACGCGCTGTTTTTGACCGTCAGCCAGCGGGTAATGAAAACCCTGGGCTCGGTCCGGTTCAACCAGGTGTCCAACAGCGTCACGCTGGTCCTGATGGCGGTGTTCCTGTTGCCGGGCCTGCCCGTGAGCGAGCTGGCGTTGCCGGCCCCGGCATTGGGTTGGATGGTTGTGCTGGTGGTGTTTTCGACGGTGCTGCCGTTCTTCCTGATGTTTGAGGGGGTTCACCGGGCGAGCGCGGCGGAGGCCGGCGTTGTGGCCATGTTCGGCCCGGTGGTGACGGTAACGGCGGCCATGGCGCTGTTCCCGGACGAGCGCCTGGGCACCTGGCAATGGGCTGGCATGGTGCTGGTGCTGGCGAGCATTGGCGGCGGGAAGCTGCTGCAGAACGCCAGAGCCGCCGCCCGCAGCGTCTGAAGCCCGCTTCGCCAGCGCGACATCGCCACGGCTACATGGCCTTGGCAAACACCTTGAAGGGCAGGGCCTTGAGCACGTAGCTCAGGGGCGTCCAGGGCCACCAGGGCACGTAGGCACGGCGCTTTTCTGAATCGATGGCTTTCACCAGGGCTTTCACACCGGTGTCCAGATCCACGCGGAAAGGCGCGTTTTTGGTGTCCCGGTTGATGTCCGTGAGGATGTAGCCCGGCAGGATATTGGTCACGCGAATGGGTGTGCCCAGAGTATCCAACTGCAGGCCTTCCGCCAGGCCCGCAACGGCGGCCTTGGTGGCAGCGTAGACGTTCATGGCGCCCCGGAAGCCGCGCACGCCGCTGACCGAGGACATCAGCACCAGGTGGCCGCTGTTCTGCGCCCGGAAAATGCCCATGGCCGCCTCGCACTGGGCGATGGCCGCCACAAAGTTGGTTTCTGCAGTCTGCCGGTTGGCGGCGAAATGCCCCCGCCCGATGGGCTGGGAAGTGCCGATACCGGCGTTGACCACCACCCTGTCCAGTTGCCCCAGCTCGCTGCGGAACCCTTCGAACACCTCAAACACCTGATCGTAATCGCAGACGTCGAGGCCTCGCACCAAAACCCGGATGCTGGGGTAGGCCTGCTGCAGTTCCCGCTGAAGTGCCTCCAGCTTGCCCGCGTTACGGGCGCACAGCGCCAGGTTGCAGCCTTTCGCCGCCCAGGCCCGGGCCATGCCTTCGCCAAGGCCGGTGCTGGCGCCAGTGATCAAAATGTTGGTACGCATGAGGTGTCCCTGTTGTTATAGCGTGGTGTCACGATGGCAAACGAGCAAGACGCTACCGCGTTCCGCCGGCAAACACCACCGGCACCGCAGGCCAGAGCGCTGGCCGGGTTAACGAGTGGCAGGGCCGGGGGCGGCAGCCCGCTATCGGAGTTGGCTGTCCTTGCTGCCGCGCCGATTGATCCCGCCGTCCCGGGTCTGGGATTGCTCCCGGGCCTGTTGGCACTCGATGCACAGTCTCACCCCCGGAATGGCCTTCCGACGGGCCTCCGGAATCGGCGCGCCGCACTCGTCGCATTCCTTGGCGCTCTCGCCGTGGCCAAGCTGGCTGCGCGCCCGCTCAATCTCTTCCTCAACGCTGGCGTCGATCTGGTCCTGAACGGCGCCATCCCGTGACCATCCACCGGCCATAGCGACCTCCATTATTTGTGGGTGTGGAGAAACGGACTCCGATCATTGTATCCTAACCGCAGATTTGAGACGGCCAGGAGGCCGCCTGCACCCGAAACCATAAGGACATGACCCAATGAGCTACCGTCTCACGGACGTGACGGACCTCCCGCATTCTCCTTCTTCATTGCTCACGCTGGTGCACCCGGTGCGCGCCGTCGACATAGTCAGCGACGTGCTGAGCCCGTACACAAGCCGTCGCGATCCGATTGAGAACCTGCTTCCCGGTG
This sequence comes from Marinobacter sp. C2H3, assembly GCF_037080155.1. Taxonomy (NCBI): domain Bacteria; kingdom Pseudomonadati; phylum Pseudomonadota; class Gammaproteobacteria; order Pseudomonadales; family Marinobacteraceae; genus Marinobacter; species Marinobacter sp. C2H3. The sequence goes on from NZ_JBBBNZ010000007.1 coordinate 154,393, forward strand.
AAAAGCGCGGTGAGTTGCTGGAACAGCTGGCCACCGGTGAGCGTCTGTTGTTTGACGCCAGCGGAGCGAGCCCGGGGATTTTCGAGAACCGCCGAGTTACCCCAGAGGCGCTTCTGAAAAATCTACCGCCGCAGCTGACAAGACACATTACCGAGTATCTGGAAAGCGGGGGAAGCGGCGCCGGATCTTCTCCGTTACAGAAGTCGGACAGCCTCTGGCCTGCCATTGAACCCGACTATGTCCCGCCAGTTCCGGCCCGGCCAGCCGACAGCCCCCGGGGGACGAAAACCCTCGATCTGATCTATCGGTGGCCAGATGGCACCGGTGTTACCGGTGCGCCTTATGCGGTTCAAGGGTTAAGCAGCCAGGTATCTGGAGTTCTGGACAGCGATGGGCGCGCCCGCGTGACTGGCCTTGCGGACCCGGTTGTTGATGTGCGCTTCGGTCAACCAGCAAAGGCGGGTGAGCTGGCGATTCTTCGCAGTCAGCTCCAGGGTGAGCTTAAAGGCATCCTGGCTCGCGAAAAGCGAGAAGGAGAGCGGCTTGATGAAAGCCTGAATAAGTTGCCGCTAAACCTAAAGGCCGGCTTCCATTTTGCGGCCGGCTACCAGGGCTTATTGGACGGGGCGGCGGGCCTGCTCGCAAATACTCGTTCGATCGTGAGCCTGAGCCATATTGGTTTTCTGGGCCGGGCGTTGCAGTCGGCCTGGAATGCAACCCGAAATAGCTCAAATGATCAGTGGATGGAAGCGTTTCAAAAGGATTACGACTCTGCGAACAAACGGGCCATTGTTGAGGCGCTGGGGTTCGACCCCTCCCAAGTAACGTCAGAGCAGTTATCTGAGGCCTATGAGGCAGCCAGTCTGCTCGTTGCCGATAATGAATCCCGCGAGATGCTGGTCCGATTCGCTGTCGACTTCGTGCAAGCCCAGGACAGTATGGAATTGAGCTACGTTGCCGGCGCAATGCTGTTTGAGCTTGTGCTCGCAATCCTGCTGGCAGGTGCGAGCGGTGCCGGCGTTGCGGCCTCGGCGCCACGTTATTTACGGAAGCTGGCGCCGTTGGCCCCGACGTTGCGGAAGCTTGCCGCCCGCCTGAAAGTCAGTTACCAAACCCGTTACCACTACAACGTCGAAACCGGCGGCCTATGCGAAAGTGCCTGCCGTCCAAAACCGGACGGTATCGAGTTAAAGCTGCGAAGCCTTGCCAGCCGTCGCCTGGCAGTCAACACCTTTGAGGAGGCAAGAGCCGCTCTGGCGGCATCGCGAAAGCGCCTGATCGCCCGTGGCGGATTTGCTCCCAAGTACACCCAGGAAGAACTGTTGCAGCTGGCTCAGGAAGGCCTGGATAACGATCGGTTCATTGTGCGCCTGGTGGAGAAACGTCATGTGGATGGTCGCGGCCAACCCGAGGGCGCCATGGCGGGTATGCTCGGAAAACCGGATGCCAGGGGCCACGTTCGCTATTGGTCGACGACGCTGGATCAGATTGAGCCTTCTGATACCTGCCCAAAGCTGATTGCTGAGCAGATTGGAGTAAATTATGACTCAGAGGCGAGTTATCGGTTGGTGGTGATTGATAAAGACGTTGCCCAGAAAAGCTCTGGCGCAAAGACGTTCATACCGACATTCGAAAATTTGAAGAAATTCATACGAGACAATTCAGATAACTATGCTTTGGATGCCGACATTTTGGACGAGATAATGACGCTAACTTATCAGGCGAGGTATTCGAAAATATACAAGCTTCTTGGGCCTTATCAATCAAAAAAGCCAGGATTAAGAAAAGAGATGTTGTTAGAAATGGGTTTAAATACTAAGCAAATAACCAGATTTGAAAGTCGGCTCAGGGTACAATCAATTGTAGGTGCAAATGAGCACTTTTTAGGTAACGGTCTCACAAAACATACCTCGTTATCAGACGATAAAAATATTGTGTATGGCGCTTTGGAAACGTTAACAATCGAGAAAAATCCTAAAACGTTTCGTGCAATGACAGGTGTGAGTGAGGAGGATGCGGAAGCCTATGTGAATATTGTCGAACTAAAACTGCTTGAGGTTGGAGAGTAGGATGGATTGCCAAAAGCTAAAGCCGTGGCCATTTGTTGACCCCGAAGATCTTCCACCTGGATATATAAAGGTGGGAGAAAGTACTCAAAAATTCGGCCCTGAGGTTAGTTCAGAAATATGGAACTTTTATATTAAGAGCAGCTACCTGATTATCAACAATAAAATATCGCTACCAGATAGGAATGGTAAAACAGGCCGCACTGCCATCCAGCAGTACGAATACCCGATTGAAGGCGCGCGCTGGTTTGTGGATACAGTTGAACGGTTTTTCCTGCCTCCAGACCATCCCAATGCGGTCCCGCCTGACAAGTTTAACGTTCGCGCGGTGGTGGCGGGTGAAACCCTCGGAGTTACCCGAGGCGTAGGGTTCGGCGGTGACAATATCCCGGGCTATTCCTTCGATAACCTAAACCGCATTGAACACTCCACACTTCCACCTGACGGACCATTCTGCGAGATGTTTCTGATGGGTGACCCCTGGCTATTTGACGATGGTCTGTTTGATCTGTTCAAAGAGATCGCGACTCGCCATGAAGCCGGTGAGTTTTAGATATCGGGCCTCTTCGGCATTGTCGGACGGGTGGCGTTTAAGCGATGATGGCGGGCTAACCCCTTAGGCTTCTAACTAAATGCCGCAACGACAATAATGGGAGCGAGCCTCATGAAAACCGTCAACCCCACGTCCGACGCCATCGCCCAGGTGATCAAAAACACGCCAAAGGACCAGCCGGTGGTGATGCTGAACCTGTTGAAGTTCCGGGAACAGGCGGCGTATGAGGATGGCCGGGAGGGGGGTTCCGGCTGGGCGGCTTACAAGGAATACGGACGCGGCGCGCTGCCGTGCCTTCAGGCCGTTGGCGCCGAGCTGGTGTGGTCCGGCGCGCCGACCGGCACGTTGATTGGTCCGCAGGGAGAGCAGTGGGATGAGGTGCTGCTGGTGCGGTATCCGTCGCTGGATGCGTTTATGAGCATGATCGGCAGCGACGACTACAAGGCCATTGTGCATCACCGCACGGCGGCGATGGAGGACTCCCGGCTGGTTCCCATGCTGGCGGACTGACGCGCGCCTCTGGTCGGCAGGGCGCTGACCGGAATTGGAACTTAGTGGGTATTCGACGTTCTGTCATTGTCGGGCCGGCTGGCGGCCTCAGCCTGAAGGCGCTCGACCAGCCATACTTTGATGATGGACTGGCGGGTTACGCCGATCCGCGCCGCCTCTCGGTCCAGCGATTCGACGACCCATAAGGGAAAATCGACGTTGATTCTTTTCTGATCCTGATTGACGCGCCGGGCACTGGAGAGATCGAGATCATCCACGACATCTTCCAGGCCCTCTTCAAACTTCTGATCAAACTCTTTAGCTTTCATAGAGTTCCACCTCTTTTTTTCGAGAGCGTCTCACCGAAATAATACGAATTTTCTGCGCCCTGTAAGTGATGACTGCCGACCAGTGCCGCTCTCCAATTTTGCCAATCACCAAGTAACGTGGCTCGTCCTCTGACTTTGCGCGGATCTCCAACAAGCCGGGATCCTTCCATAGATCTTGGGCGGAGACGAAATCCATTCCATGCTTATCGAGGTTGATTTGACTCTTTAACTCGTCAAATTCAAACGCTTCCATGAGTATAAAGTATTCCTTTTTTCCTCAAGCAACAAGGCGTGTTGCAGGTCGCCCACGTCATTTCCAAATCGGCGGCCAGTCACCAAATGCTTTGCGATAGTTCTCAAGCGGCTCGCTGGTGTAGCCTGTCTTGTAGCGCGCGGGCACGCTGGCGTGCACCCAGGTGCGCTGCTTTTCAGGTGGCGGAATTTGCCGGATGCGTTTGCCTAAGAGTTTGTATTTGCCCTTATATTCGTTGTGCTGGCGAGCGGCCGGGTCGGTGGGCTTCTGGATGAACGGCGCGAAGACCAGGTTGTGCTTCTGGGCTTCTTCGGCGAGCCAGATTAGGGGAATATCGGCCAGTGTGCAGCCGTTGGCGTCCGGCGGGTAGCCGCCGCCAACGTCTGAATGCACGCCCGCGAACCAGACCTGTTCCAGATCCACGTCCTCGCGCTGCTCCCAGAGCGTGGGCTCGAAATCCTCCCGCTGTTCATCCAGAGACAGGGCGTGGCGGGCAACGTCGATGTTGCTGCCGATCTTGCGATCGTAGAACAGGTCCTGATCCTTGATCATCCCGAAGAAGGTGAACGGCAGGCCCAGGGCGCCGACGGTGTCCCATACGCCGACGAATTTGATGCGGGTGCGCTCGGCCACGGCGTAGCGGCGTTTCCAGTCCAGTGAATGGTCGCCGTTCGGTTTGTGCTTTTTGGTCTTGTAGAGCCGGAAGCCTTCCTCGATGCGGTTGGCGTGCTCTTTGCGCAGGATGCTGCAGTTGTTGATCATGCCGCAGAGGCTGCGGGCGGTGTATGCGCCGCGGCTGAAGCCGAACAGAAAGATCTCATCGCCGGGCTCGTAGTTGTGGACCAGAAAGCGATAGCCGTCCATCACGTTCTTTTCGAGCCCGAAGCCGGTTGCGCCCGCCACCAGCTTGTCGTGATAGGAGCCGATGCCCCAGTCGTAGAACACGACCTGTTCCGTGCCCCGGCCGTCGGAGGGGCGAATCGCGCGGGCGAACTGCAGAACGTTGGTGGGGAAATCCTCGCCCAGGGTTTGCTCCGGGCGGTCCCAGGTGCCGTCAAAGCAGATAGCGATGCGTTTCATGGGGCGACCTCCTGTCGTCCAGTGGCTTGCAGATCCGTCTGCAAGCGGCGCGGGCATTCGGCGTGAGGGCAGGCGAGCTAGGTGCTGGCGCGCTGCCCGTGAGCCGTCGCCGGTTACCTCAGGGACACCTGTCGGATATCCCCAAGGCTCACCGGCACCACCATGGTGCCGCCGTGCAGATAGCGTTTCAGGGTAAGGGTCTGGCCCGCCACCGCCTGGATGCGGCCGTCCATGCGGCGGCCGTTGTTGAGCCAGATGCGCACGTCATGGCGCAGGTGCTGGTCCAGTTCGGAAATGGCCAGCGGGCCCGGAGTCGTGCGTTTGAGGGCTGACTCGGCGGCCGGCTTGGCCTCTGTTTTCGGTTCGGCTTTTGCCGTTGCGACGGCGGGAGTCTCGTCCTCAGCGGCCGGAATTTCCGTGACGCGGATCGGCCGCAGGCCGGTGGATTCCGTGCCCAGCTTCGGATTCAGCCGATCACTCAGGTAAGCGGGGTCCGGGCTGATGTAGTGGTCACCAAGCTCCAGGGGCGGGAAGGGCTCCATGCTGAACGTCAGGGTGCTGCCAGGGTGTTGGATGTAATCGTTGTAGACGGCCACCAGGCTGTTGCTGGGCTTCAGGCCCAGGTCTTTCCATAGGGCCTTCCAGCTGTTCATGTGGGCGTCCAGGTAGGCAGCGGTCGACAGGCCGGTTTCGCCCTTGCAGAAGGCCTGAACCCGAGCGTTAGCGCCCAGGTCGGTCAGCTTGACAGAGGCTTTGGTGAGCACTGAGTTCTGGGCAATATCAGCGGATGGGCCGCCGTCATTGATTGGCCGGGGCATGCGAATGGTCATGTCCGCGCGGATACCGGTCAGGTCGCGGGCCGCGGAATCCACCGTCACTTTAATCTCATCGCCACCCGCCAGCAGGTGATAACCGACCGTCATATCGACCGTCAGTTTGGAAAAGCCCATGGCGGACATATCCGCGCGGCTAAATGCGTCGCGATCACCGCAGCCTGCGGCATCAAACCGGCTGTACGTCATACTGCCTGATGCTTGCTGGTCCAGCATGCTCATGATGGCGGAATCCACGCCCAGCCCCTCAATCACCAGGCTCAACTGCTCCGGAACACGATGCTGTTTCACGGTGTCTTTCAGACTGAATAGCGCCCAGAGGCTTCCGGTGTCCAGCGCAATTCGGTCGGTGGAAATCTGGCGCCCGGTGGACGGCTGCGTGAACAACACCTTGTTGATTTCGATTTTTCCGTCAAGGGTGGTGTCGACGTCGCCGTATTCCATGGAAACGTAGGGGTACATGCTGCGCTTCGCAGCCTCGAGGCCTTCGGTGACCCCGCTGGAAATTCGGTATTGAGCGGTGGCAAGGCCGGCAACAACAAGCACGGCAAGAACGAGCAGGACGCGTTTCATAAAATCCCTTTTTGGCGATCAGTTCCCTGAGCTCCGGCACGGTGGGTGCCGGGCGTTATTGAGCGAATAGTACCCCATCCCGGGGCAGGGGTTAAGGGCGTTGGCCGGCGTGGATCACGGTTTTGAAAGCGGCCGGGCCAGTGTGGCCTCAACCCTCCAATGCCCACTCCACCGCCTTGGTGGCATGCAAGGCAGTGGTGTCGTAAAGCGGCACCTCGGTATCCTGCTGGTTGATCAGCAGCCCGATCTCTGTACAACCAAGAATCACCGCCTCCGCGCCCGCCTGCGCCAGTTCGTTCACGATGTTCAGATAGGCCTCTCTAGACTCCGGCCGGAGAATGCCCAAGCACAGCTCCTGGTAGATGATATCGTGCACACGCCGGCGGTCCGCGTCGCCTGGCACCAGCACGTTCAGTCCAAAGCGCTCGGCCAGCCGGTCTTTGTAGAACGCCTGCTCCATGGTGAACGCCGTACCCAGAAGCCCGACGGTTTTCACGCCATCCCGCACCAGCACCTCACCGGTGGCATCCGCGATGTGCAGCAGGGGCAGGGCGACGCTGCGCTCAATCTCCGGCGCTACCTTGTGCATGGTGTTCGTACAGATCAGCAAACCGTTCGCGCCGGCCGCTTCCAGGCTCTTGGCCGCGTCCACCAGATGCTCCGCGAGCGCTGGCCAGTCGCCGGCGTGCTGGAGCTTCTCAATGGGCTCGAAATCCACGCTGTACAGCACGATTTGGGCAGAATGCAGGCCGCCGAGGGCGGCTTTGACCTGCTCGTTGAGGGCGCGGTAGTAGCTGACGGTGCTTTCCCAGCTCATGCCGCCGATGAGGCCGATGGTTTTCATGGAGTGTCCTGTGTTGGAAGCGGCGCGCCAGAGGGGGCAAGCGGCCGTTGTCTCCACGTACAGAACCAGAAATGCCAAGGTTGGGCAAGGGTGGGGAGCGTCGATCAAGGTGCCCGGACAGGTCAGCGCCCGCCCGGGGCCGTTATCGCTCAGTTAGCCGCAACGTTCGCCACCGGCACCCAGCGCGTCACGCCGTCAATACGGCTGGCGGTATCGCCGATCCGGAGCGGAATGTTCCAGTGCTTGATCACCTGGGGTCGGTCCGCGTCTTCAATCGGGCCAGCGGAGGCCGCCCTCGGCTCAATCCAACCGTAGCTTCGGCTGCGGGAGACGCTGGCCCAGCGTGCGCCGGCGCCTTCCGCCGCCGCCACGAACCCGGGCGAGCCGGGTGGGGCAACGGTGGCCCAGGTGGGGCTGTGAAGGTTGGTTTCCACGCCGTTCCGGGAGAACTTCAGGAACGGCTCGCCCTCGGCGCCCATCAGCGTGAGCGGCTTGTTGCCCCGGTATGAGACAAACACCCCCGGCCGGGCGCTGCCGGGCATGGCCCGTACCAGTGCTAGGCCTTGCAGGGCGCCGGTATCCGTTACCTGGGCCTGGGCGATGCCACGGGCCGGCGGCACGTACTCGAAGTGCCCGGCGATGGCGCTTGCGGTGCCGCCCAAGGTGACCGACACGGACCAGCGGCCCACGGTGGCCCGTTTGCCGGCATCCACTACCGAATGGGGCACGTCTACCGGATCGGTCCGCAGGCGCAGATCAAACCAGCCCCAGTTTGGGGTGGCCTCCACCATCGTCCAGCGGGGCTTGCCGGAGGCGTCCGCCGGGATGGTGCCCGGCGCCATCAGGGTGTTGGAGCGGTGGAATGCGGCCGCGCCCAGATCGCCCTCGGTTGCCTCCGGGCCGATGCGCAGGAACGCCCGGCCTTGCTCATCGCTAACGGTCAGCGGCTGGTCCGTGGGATTGGCCACCAGTAACTGGGGCGCCAGCGTCCGGCGCAGTTGCACCCGCAGGGCCGCCAGTTCCGGTGGCAGGGCATCCAGCACCACCCGCACCGTTCCCTTGCCGGATTCCGCGTCGGCACCGTGGCCGTAGGCGCCCGCCGTCCACAGCAGGCTGGCCAGGATAAACAACGCGAAAAGCTCCCCCCGAAGGGGGAGACTCCAAGGGACCCAGCGCATCACAGGCTGCTGAGGCTGGTGAAGTCCACGATAAGCCCCTGCAGGGCCACCGGCGTGCCGTCGATGGTCTGCTTGAGCACCGAGGCACCGCCTTCAATGGCCACACCGGCTTCGTTCAGCAATTGCGGCGTGCCGTCCTGGAGCTGCCCCAGGGTCGGTACGGCGCTGATGCCGCCGGAGCTCAGGTCCAGAATCGGATCGAGCAGGGAGCCACCGTTGTTGCCGATGTTAAGCAGCCCGCTAAGCAGGCCGCCGTCGCTGCCGGTGTCTTCCGGCGCCGGCGCCAGCTGTTGGGGCAGCGGGCCGGTGGGGTTGCTGGGATCGGTCAGCACGGCCACCGGCGTGGATTTGGACGGCAAACGCATGCCGTCATCCGCCTTGTAGCTCACAAACAGCATGTACTGGCCCGCCGGCAGCACGGCACGGTTCTTGGTGACCTTCACGGTGACCGTCTTGTTGTTGCGGGCGATGATCGGCAGCACCACCGTGCGCTGGTCGCCGTCCACCAAGTGGGTGGTGGCCTTGCGGCGAATCAGCATCACCTGGTCGATGTCGGTGCGGTCGGTCTGGATATCGAACTGGCCTCCGTTGCCCAGCAGGGCGACCGGCGCCGTCCGGATGGTCGGGCGATCGTCCCGGGTGGCGTAGGGCGGGGTGTAGATCTCAAAGGACGGATCCCGCCCGGCGTAGTCCGCAAAGCCCAGCTCATCCAGATTCACGAACGAGAGGTAGGCGGTGTTGATCGGCGAATGGCCGCCCACCAGCACCCGGCCGTCTGGCATCAGCACGGCGGTGTTGTGGTAGGTTCGCTCCCGGTGCGCCAGGGCCATGGGCTTCCAGGTCTCGGTCTCGATATCAAACCGCTCCGCCTGGATGATCGCGCCTTCCAGCCCGGTCAGGGTCACGCCGTCCCGGGTACCGCCGGAGAACACCATCACACTGTTGTCCGGCATCATCACGCCGGAGCCGTACCAGCGGGGCTGGTTGAGGGAGCCGGTCAGGCGGGACTCGTAGGCCATGTCGTCGCCGTTGGTGACCACCGTATCAATGCGCGAGGACGACACCGGCAAGTAACCGCCCGGGCTGCCCGCCGCCACGTAGGTGGGCACGCCACCGGCGGTCAGGAACTCGGACTTGTGGTAACCGCCGTTGCTGTCCGGGCGCAGGGGCAGCTGGATGGAGAAGGTAGACCCGCGCATGCCGGAGCCAATGGCCCGCTCCAGGGCCCGGTCGTCCACCGGCACGCCCAGCAACTGGCCGATGGCCGCGGTGGGGTCGTCCAGGGTCTTGCCCACCAGGTCGCCCAGCAGGCGCTGCACCTGATCGGCGCTCAGGTTGGTGGGGTTCAGGGTGGTGCTCAGGGCGTCCAGGCCCACGTCGTTCAGGCGCAGGGGCAGGCCGGCGTAGCCCAGATCCGTCCACTGCTTGGTCTGCGGGTTGTAGGCGCCCACGATGTTCCACAGGGCCTGGTCATACGCCTGGCCAAACGGGTTAAACGCCTGGCCGCCGGCGTTGTAGAACACGTAGCCGTTGGGCAGCAGGTGCATGCGCGGGAACAGCGGCAGCGAGCGCTGGGCGGCGGCGCCGTTGTCGCTCCAGGTGCCGGTGTCCGTATCGTAGGTTTCCGTTTGGGCCACGTTACGGCCGGACTGGATGGGATCGTCCGGGTACACCGGCTTGAGCAGCTTGGTGACGCCGCTGGCCACGAACAGATCGCCGTTGGCCAGGCCCACTAGGCTCGGGTACCAGCGGCCATACTGCATATCGCCGCTCTGGCTCCAGGTGTTGGTGTCCGGATCAAAAATCCGGGAGGACTTCAGGCCTTCCAGTTCCACCACGCCCACCGGCAGCCCGTCGATGCCCGGCTCGGAATAGTAGTCCGTGCCGCCCACAGCAATCATCCGGCCGTCCGCCAGGAACGCCACATCGGCGCAGAACAGCGCGCCATCGTTTTTAGCGGTGTTGTCCGCGGTGTCCAGAAGTCCACCGGTCAGCGTAGTGCTGTCATTCCCGTCCGGATTGGCGCCGCCATCAATGGGGGAGGGCTTCACCCAGGTTGGCTGATCGTTCTCATCCAGCGTCATCACCCGGGACTGATCGTTCACGGAAATCTCCCCGAACTGCGCAATCACCGCCAGTTCCGCGTTCTCCGTGCCCTCCAGGGCGTTCAGGTACAGGAAGCGGCCATCCCCCAGCACGGCAATGGTGCCAGCCGCCGGCTTGCACTGCAGGGAACCGTCCGCCTCCGGGATGCACCGCTGATCGGTGGCCACCTGCTGGCCGTCCACCTGAATGGTGGGTTCCGCAAACGGCTCGCTGAACGAACCGCCGTCCCCGGTGACTTCGGAGGGGTAACCATCGCCGGCGCTGGCACCGTCCCCGCCAAGCAGGTTGCCAAACAGCCCCGCGTGGGCAGGTGCCGTGCCGGCGAGGGTGAGCGCAATGGCCGTAGCCAATGAGGTTTTGAGGTAGGGTTTTTGAACAGACATGTAGCTCTCTCCTGGCAGACGGCATCCGGTGCGCCACTGCCTTATTGTTGTATTTCCTCCCGGCAGAAAGCCGGGGAGCCAAAAAGGGGTACGGGATAAGGTTGGGGAGAGTTGCAATTAATACTTGTCATTTCGGGAAGTATTTAGGGGTTAATTGATAAACGGGACACCACCGAAATATATGGCGTATTTATATACGTATTTATTAAACCGGGTCACGCTTTATGTATGTCTTTATCGTGGCCATATTGCTCCAAAACTTAGACCTGCTTGCCAGGTTACAGTATGCTTTCCCTATTCGTTTGGAGACTCATCGAAATAGTTCAGGGAGACACACCATGCCCCAATCCTCCACCCCACGGCTGAGCGAATTCCGGCGACTGGGGTTTCTGCTGGTGTTGATCCTGACAGCGGCCCTGGTGGTGATGCAGTTGGTGACCTTCTGGCAGCAGGACCACTGGACGATCGCAAGCCGAATGGGCGGGCCCAGCGTGTTTGGGTTCGTGATGCTTCTGGTGTTTCTGTTCTGGTTGGTGCGAGCAGGGTATTACACCGTAAAGCACCACGGGTCACACAGGACGGCGTTTGCGCTGGGCGTCTGTTATCTGGTGTTCGGGGTCCTGGTTGCTTTTGATGAGGCGTTTTTCACGTTGCCGGTGTTGGGCTCGATGCTGATTGCGTTTATCTGCTTTTCCTATGCGTTTCTGGACGCGGGCGAGATCAAACGTTTGGTGAGGGAGTTGGGTAGGCCTGTTAAGTAGCGAATGCCGTTCACTTTGGTGATGGTCGAGGTTTGCTCTTAATGAGGCATCGTGAGCGTTGGTTCGAAGGAGCGGAGGTAACCGCCGCCGGCACCAGTGAATTATTAGCCGCCAGACAGGTCAGCGTAGGCGAAGACCAGGATGGCGGCACCGAGAACGACGGCGGTGAGGCCGCATACCCAGCCGACGCCGAACATCAGATAGCGAATGAGCGGGGAGAAACGGCCGGTTTTTTTCTTGGACGCTGACCGTTCCCGGATTTGTAGAGCCCAGAGGCAGGCGAGTCCGGCGAGAAGCAGTACAGCGCCTGTTAGTATTTCATTCATTAGGCTTCGGTCTCAATGCAAAGCTCTCAGGCGGTTTGGGAACCGCGGAGCGGTGGAAGTCCAGGGCAAAATGCAGTAACTTGTATGGATAATTTCTGCCGTGTTTGGGTAAATTGAGGCCCACCCCCAGTGGCCGCTGGGGGCCTTCATGCAG
>NZ_JBBBNZ010000008.1:0-5573 GCF_037080155.1 Marinobacter sp. C2H3
AAAAAACCCCAGCATCGCGAGATGCTGGGGTTTGGGTATTAAGAGCCTGACGATGACCTACTCTCGCATGGGCAGAAGCCACACTACCATCGGCGCTGGTCTGTTTCACTTCTGAGTTCGGGATGGGATCAGGTGGTTCCAGACCGCTATGGTCGTCAGGCAAAACGGTTGATCACTGGGGGACGGGATAGAACGTGATATTCGATTTCGTTGCGTCATCCGCAATTGTCTTGGGTGTTATATAGTCAAGCCGCACGAGCAATTAGTATCGGTTAGCTCAACGCCTCGCAGCGCTTACACACCCGACCTATCAACGTCCTGGTCTTGAACGGCTCTTCAGGGCCCTCGAGGGGCCAGGGAGATCTCATCTTGGAAGGGGCTTCCCGCTTAGATGCTTTCAGCGGTTATCCTGTCCGAACATAGCTACCGGGCAATGCCACTGGCGTGACAACCCGAACACCAGAGGTTCGTCCACTCCGGTCCTCTCGTACTAGGAGCAGCTTTCCTCAAATCTCCAACGTCCACGGCAGATAGGGACCGAACTGTCTCACGACGTTCTAAACCCAGCTCGCGTACCACTTTAAATGGCGAACAGCCATACCCTTGGGACCGGCTTCAGCCCCAGGATGTGATGAGCCGACATCGAGGTGCCAAACACCGCCGTCGATGTGAACTCTTGGGCGGTATCAGCCTGTTATCCCCGGAGTACCTTTTATCCGTTGAGCGATGGCCCTTCCATACAGAACCACCGGATCACTATGACCTGCTTTCGCACCTGCTCGACGTGTCTGTCTCGCAGTTAAGCGGGCTTGTGCCATTACACTAACCGCATGATGTCCGACCATGCTTAGCCCACCTTTGTGCTCCTCCGTTACGCTTTGGGAGGAGACCGCCCCAGTCAAACTACCCACCACACAGTGTCCTCGTCCTGGATAACAGGACAGAGTTAGAACCTCAAACAGGCCAGGCTGGTATTTCAAGGTTGGCTCCACGATGACTGGCGTCACCGCTTCAAAGCCTCCCAGCTATCCTACACAAGCATGCTCAAAGTTCACTGTGAAGCTATAGTAAAGGTTCACGGGGTCTTTCCGTCTAGCCGCGGATACACCGCATCTTCACGGCGATTTCAATTTCACTGAGTCTCGGGTAGAGACAGCGCCCCCATCGTTACGCCATTCGTGCAGGTCGGAACTTACCCGACAAGGAATTTCGCTACCTTAGGACCGTTATAGTTACGGCCGCCGTTTACCGGGGCTTCGATCAAGAGCTTCGCCGAAGCTAACCCCATCAATTAACCTTCCGGCACCGGGCAGGCGTCACACCCTATACGTCCACTTTCGTGTTTGCAGAGTGCTGTGTTTTTAATAAACAGTCGCAGGGGCCTGGTATCTTCGACCGGCTTCCGCTCCACCCGCAGGGGCTTCACGTACACGCCGGCGTGCCTTCTCCCGAAGTTACGGCACCATTTTGCCTAGTTCCTTTACCCGAGTTCTCTCAAGCGCCTTGGTATTCTCTACCTGACCACCTGTGTCGGTTTGGGGTACGGTCTTAAGTAGCCTGAAGCTTAGAAGATTTTCCTGGAAGCATGGCATCAATGACTTCGCGTCCGTAGACACTCGTCGTCACGTCTCAGGATTGTGGACCCGGATTTGCCTAAGCCCACTCCCTACTCGTTTAAACCGGGACAACCGTCGCCCGGCTCACCTAGCCTTCTCCGTCTCTCCATCGCAGCTACCCAAGGTACGGGAATATTAACCCGTTTCCCATCAACTACACCTTTCGGTCTCGCCTTAGGGGCCGACTCACCCTGCGCCGATTAGCGTTGCGCAGGAACCCTTGGTCTTCCGGCGTGCGGGTTTTTCACCCGCATTGTCGTTACTCATGTCAGCATTCGCACTTCTGATACCTCCAGCAAGCTTCTCAACTCACCTTCACAGGCTTACAGAACGCTCCCCTACCCCGCACACGTAAGTGTGCAGCCGCAGCTTCGGTGACCAGTTTGAGCCCCGTTACATCTTCCGCGCAGGCCGACTCGACTAGTGAGCTATTACGCTTTCTTTAAAGGGTGGCTGCTTCTAAGCCAACCTCCTAGCTGTCTGAGCCTTCCCACATCGTTTCCCACTTAACTGGTACTTGGGGACCTTAGCTGGCGGTCTGGGTTGTTTCCCTCTTCACGACGGACGTTAGCACCCGCCGTGTGTCTCCCGGATAGTACTCACTGGTATTCGGAGTTTGCATCGGGTTGGTAAGTCGAGATGACCCCCTAGCCGAAACAGTGCTCTACCCCCAGTGGTATTCGTCCGAGGCGCTACCTAAATAGCTTTCGGGGAGAACCAGCTATCTCCGGGCTTGATTAGCCTTTCACTCCGATCCACAAGTCATCCCCTGGCTTTTCAACGACAGTGGGTTCGGGCCTCCAGTGCCTGTTACGGCACCTTCACCCTGCTCATGGATAGATCGCCCGGTTTCGGGTCTATGCCCAGCGACTGTGTCGCCCTATTCAGACTCGGTTTCCCTACGGCTCCCCTAAACGGTTAACCTCGCCACTGAACATAAGTCGCTGACCCATTATACAAAAGGTACGCCGTCACGGAACAAGTCCGCTCCGACTGCTTGTACGCATACGGTTTCAGGATCTATTTCACTCCCCTCACAGGGGTTCTTTTCGCCTTTCCCTCACGGTACTGGTTCACTATCGGTCAGTCAGGAGTATTTAGCCTTGGAGGATGGTCCCCCCATCTTCAGTCAACGTTTCTCGTGCGCCGACCTACTCGTTTTCACTGAACTCGGGTTTCGGATACGGGGCTATCACCCACTATGGCGGCCCTTTCCAGAGCCTTCTCCTACCGGTCGTTCAGCTTAAGGGCTGGTCCCCGTTCGCTCGCCACTACTTGGGGAATCTCGGTTGATTTCTTTTCCTCAGGGTACTTAGATGTTTCAGTTCCCCTGGTTCGCCTCTTACACCTATGGATTCAGTGTAAGATACCAACCCGAAGGTTGGTGGGTTTCCCCATTCAGAGATGCCCGGATCACAGCTTGTTTGCCAGCTCCCCGAGCCTTATCGCAGGCTACCACGTCTTTCATCGCCTCTGACTGCCAAGGCATCCACCGTATGCGCTTAGTTGCTTGACTATATAACCCCAAGACAACTGATCACGATTCAACGCGCACCAGGCAAGCCTGATGGGTGTTGTTTCGAGACAGCCGACTGAAGTCATACAACAACCACTTCAACGACAACACCGGATAACGCTTGAAATCGCTATCACTTTGAACCCTTCTCTCGGAGATAATGAGAGAAGAAATTCTGTGTTCTATCTCGTCCAAATTGTTAAAGAGCAATTCTGACCCAGTGATCAGAAAGAAGGGCTTCGAACGTCATCACGTTGAAACACTTGTTTCTGCACACTGCTAACCGGAGTTAGTCAGTTTATTCGTATCTGGTCTAATTGGTGGAGCCGAGGAGGATCGAACTCCTGACCTCCTGCGTGCAAGGCAGGCGCTCTCCCAGCTGAGCTACGGCCCCAGAACTTGTTCAGCTTCCGTTACCCGTCGTTGCAGCATTCGCTCACTTCGGTCATGACCCATCGAGGGTCACTCCCTTACTCGCTCAAGCTGCGCCTAGGTTAACGAAACCTGCCCTGCGTTCTGCTATCGCCTCCCGGACCAGAATTTTTCTGATCTAGGCGTCGAAGTGCGCCGCATAGCCTGCTATGCAAGTGCTTCGACAACGACGAGCAGGGAAATTCTGGTGGGTCTGGGTGGACTTGAACCACCGACCTCACCCTTATCAGGGGTGCGCTCTAACCACCTGAGCTACAGACCCAATGGTCGGGCCTGTCAGACCCTTTTGCTCTCTTTCTCGTGAATCAAGTAATTCGTGTGGACTCTGACCGAGGCTGTCAGCATCGTTTAAGGAGGTGATCCAGCCGCAGGTTCCCCTACGGCTACCTTGTTACGACTTCACCCCAGTCATGAACCACACCGTGGTGATCGTCCCCCTTACGGTTAGACTAACCACTTCTGGTGCAATCCACTCCCATGGTGTGACGGGCGGTGTGTACAAGGCCCGGGAACGTATTCACCGCGACATTCTGATTCGCGATTACTAGCGATTCCGACTTCACGCAGTCGAGTTGCAGACTGCGATCCGGACTACGACGCGTTTTAAGAGATTGGCTTACCTTCGCAGGTTTGCAGCCCTCTGTGCGCGCCATTGTAGCACGTGTGTAGCCCTGGCCGTAAGGGCCATGATGACCTGACGTCATCCCCACCTTCCTCCGGTTTGTCACCGGCAGTCTCCCTAGAGTTCCCACCATTATGTGCTGGCAACTAGGGATAAGGGTTGCGCTCGTTACGGGACTTAACCCAACATCTCACGACACGAGCTGACGACGGCCATGCAGCACCTGTCTCAGAGTTCCCGAAGGCACCAATCCATCTCTGGAAAGTTCTCTGGATGTCAAGGCCAGGTAAGGTTCTTCGCGTTGCGTCGAATTAAACCACATGCTCCACCGCTTGTGCGGGCCCCCGTCAATTCATTTGAGTTTTAACCTTGCGGCCGTACTCCCCAGGCGGTCAACTTAGTGCGTTAGCTGCGCCACTAAGACTTCAAGAGTCCCAACGGCTAGTTGACATCGTTTACGGCGTGGACTACCAGGGTATCTAATCCTGTTTGCTCCCCACGCTTTCGCACCTCAGCGTCAGTATTGGTCCAGGTAGCCGCCTTCGCCACTGGTGTTCCTTCCTATATCTACGCATTTCACCGCTACACAGGAAATTCCACTACCCTCTACCATACTCTAGCCTGACAGTTCGAAATGCCGTTCCCAGGTTGAGCCCGGGGCTTTCACATCTCGCTTATCAAACCGCCTACGCGCGCTTTACGCCCAGTAATTCCGATTAACGCTTGCACCCTCCGTATTACCGCGGCTGCTGGCACGGAGTTAGCCGGTGCTTCTTCTGTGAGTAACGTCAATCCCAAAGGGTATTAGCCTTTGAGCCTTCCTCCTCACTGAAAGTGCTTTACAACCCGAAAGCCTTCTTCACACACGCGGCATGGCTGGATCAGGGTTTCCCCCATTGTCCAATATTCCCCACTGCTGCCTCCCGTAGGAGTTCGGGCCGTGTCTCAGTCCCGATGTGGCTGATCATCCTCTCAGACCAGCTACGGATCGTCGCCTTGGTAGGCCTTTACCCCACCAACTAGCTAATCCGACTTAGGCTCATCCGATAGCGCAAGGTCCGAAGATCCCCTGCTTTCTCCCGTAGGACGTATGCGGTATTAATCCGGGTTTCCCCGGGCTATCCCCCACTACCAGGCAGATTCCTAAGCATTACTCACCCGTCCGCCGCTCGTCAGCGGGTAGCAAGCTACCCCTGTTACCGCTCGACTTGCATGTGTTAAGCCTGCCGCCAGCGTTCAATCTGAGCCATGATCAAACTCTTCAGTTTAAATCACGCAGGATCCGTAGATCCCAATTCTTGCTCAAGACAAAACTCAATTTCGACGAGTCGCTGCCTTGATATATCGTATCCGACATACCTCGGCCAGCGCCCACACGAATTACTTG
>NZ_JBBBNZ010000009.1:0-4253 GCF_037080155.1 Marinobacter sp. C2H3
ATCGGTAATGGGGTGTTCCGGTCGCGGGGCCATCCAGCGCAACCATCGGGCAATTTCCGCCCATTCAGTGTCCTGGTCCCTGGCGCCATGGGTCTTGCTGGTCCACAGTATCGGGAGTTGGCATTCAGGTTGGGTGCCTGAATGGATTGCCGGGTAACCAGCATTTAACCAGTCGCATCAGGACGCGGCCTGCGGCCGCTGGACGCCCATGACTGGGCGCCCCTGTGCTCAGCGTTAAAGGCCTTGCTCCGGTGTTCTTAGGTTTGGTGTTTGCCCGCTGCTCCATCGGTTGCCGGCAGGCAGAAAACAGCTTTCAGTTCGGCGGCGGCGATAATCGGTAATTCAGTGTTCCAGTTGCGGGGCAATCTGGCGTATCCACCGGGCAGTTTCCGCCCATTTAGTGTCCTGGTCCCTGGCGCCATGGGTTTTGCTGGTCCAAAGTATCGGGAGTAGGCATTCGGGTTGGGTGTCTTAATGGAACGCCGGGTAACCGGCATTTAACCAAGCCAGGCACAGCGACGGCTTTTCCATTGCGGCTTCGCCTACATTCCAAAGCCGCGCGTGCTGGCGGCGTTAAAGGCCTTGCTTCGGTGTTCTTCGGTTGGGTGCTTGGCCGCTACCTCAACGGTCGCCGTCAGGCAGAACACAGCCATACGTCAGGCAACAGTGCCGAGCGGCAATGCAGTGTTCTGTTCTCCGGGCAATCCGGCGCGCCCGCCGGGCAGTTTCCGCCCATTCAGTGTCCTGGTTCCTGGCGCCATGGGTCTTGCTGGTCCACAGTATCGGGAGTAGGCATTCGGGTTGGGTGCCGGAATGAACCGCCGGGTAACCGGCATTTAACCAGTCGCATCAGGACGCGGCCTACGGCCGCTGGACGCCCATGACTGGGCGCCCCTGTGCTCAGCGTTAAAGGCCTTGCTCTGGTGTTACTAGGTTGGGTGTTTGGCCTCTGCTCCAGCGATTGCCGGCAGGCAGAAAACAACCTTCCGTTTGTCAGCGGTGAAGATCGTTAATTGGGTGTTCCGGTCGCGGGGCCATCCAGCGCAACCATCGGGCAGTTTCCGCCCATTCAGTGTCCTGGTCCCTGGCGCCATGGGTCTTGCTGGTCCAAAGTATCGGGAGTCGGCATTCGGGTTGGGTGCCGGAATGAACCGCCGGGTAACCGGCATTTAACCAGTCGCATCAGGACGCGGCCTGCGGCCGCTGGACGCCCTTGTCAGGGCGCCCCTGTGCTCAGCGTTAAGAGTATTGGTGAATGACAGAGATTCGGTCCCAAACAGCCTTAGATTGGCTGCTTATTGCATACTTCGGGTTGATTCTTCTCTCACTATTCGCTGACATATTTGCACCCATCGGGCCGTTAGCCGTCGAAATATTTTGGTTTATTGCTTTAGCAAATATTCCGCTCTTGGTCACTTGGGCGGCACTCGGTGGTTCAAGGTCAAAGCTTTGGGTGTGGTTGCCACCATTTTGGCCTATTGGAGTTGTGGTTAGGTCAGAAAAGGGAAGGCTTATAGTTATAGTGGCTTTTGTCGCAGCACTGGTACCAAGTTACGTTCAGAATGTTCTGTATCTTTGGGGGAGTGGATCTCTCTCTTAACCAGCCGCGTCAGTCGGACCGGTTTGTCACGCTGCGCGCGCCAACCCGGCCGCTGCGCATGAGCGTTAAATGTCACAAGGAGTCTGGGTCATGGATTGGCTAATCTGGGTTTCGGTAGCCGCTCTTGCACTTGGGGTTTGGCACGAAATCAATCGGTTCCCGGCGACGGGTAATTCCCTGCGCAAACTCCAAGAAGCACTCGATGACCTTCAGTCAGAAAACGAGGACTTGAAGCAGCGTCTGTCGACCCTTGAAGACGACTACCAAGAGGTATCGGAACAGCTAGATCGCATTCGTGATCCCAAGTATCGGCGGGCCATCGACGAAAAGGATGGGGAGGCTCTTTATGAACTCGACAAGCAACGTGGGAACATTTAACCAATCATTCAAGTTCGTTCCCGGCCTGGCGGCCGTCCACCGGACGCCCTACTCGGGCGCCGCTTAATTTTGGCGTTAAAGGCCTTGCTCCGGCGCTATTTGGTTGGCTGTTTGACCTCTGCTCCAGCGATTGCCGGCAGGCAGAAAACAACCTTCCGTTTGTCAGCGGTGAAGATCGTTAATTGGGTGTTCCGGTCGCGGGGCCGTCCGACACATGCACCGGACAGTTTCCGCCCGTTCAGTGTCCTGGTTCCTGACGCCATGGGTCTTGCTGGTCCAAAGTATCGGGAGTCGGCATTCGGGTTGGGCGCCCGAATGGAACGCCGGGTAACCGGCATTTAACCAAGCCAGGCACAGCGACGGCTTTTCCATTGCGGCTTCGCCTACATTCCAAAGCCGCGCGTGCTGAGCGGCGTTAGGACGGCTGTGAATATCAGATGAAGTGCAAAGCCTGCAGTGAAGAATACCCAAAGCCAGATATGATTGATGGCAAAGCGTACTTCGTTTGTTTGAATTGTGGCGACCTTCAAGAAGTGGCGAACTACCAAGCCCGTACCCAAGGTCAGATTATTGAGATGGTCAAAGATGCATTCTGCGGGGTGGAACTTGGAAACGGCATCGGACTTTTGCAAGCGCAGGCTATCGATAACCGAGAACCTGACGAGGTGCAGACAAAGTGGCGAAAAGAAGACGAGAAGTTTCACTGGGAGTCGATATCTCATGAATTGCTCGAAAGCTGCCACAGCAGTCTTTCATTCTTCGATGCTGAGGGGATGAAATTTCATTTGCCTGCATTTATTGTCGGCAGCATCACGGGCGAAGTTGGGGACCCACTATTTCATCTCACTTTTGATCTAGGGCGTCATTTTTATAGCAAGTTCGCTATGCTGAGTGAATGCCAGAAAAGAGCTGTTTCAGAATATCTCACTTGGTGCCTTACCCGAGATGAGTACATTTATGATCACGGAGCCATCCAAAAGGCACTGGAGCTACATTGGAAGAGGCTTTCCTAACAAGGCCAGTCACGCGACGGCTACTACATTGCGGCTTCGCCTCCATTTCGTAGCCGCGCGTGCTGAGCGGCGTTAGTCACATGAATGAAGGGAGTTCTATGACACCTCAAGGGATTACGGTAGTGGCGATAAAATTCTTTGCCCTTTATCTGGGGTTCAACATTCTTTGGTATGCCCCAACAATCAGCGTCTATGTTTCAACCTACACAGAGCTATTGGAAACCAGCTCGACTCAAAATTTCCTTATCTATTTGGTCGCAATTTTCATCGCCATAGGGTTAATCGCTGCGGTGGGGATGATCTTGGTTGCCAACTCGATCATTCGAAAAGCCCCAACTGACCCAATTGAAACTACTGAAGGTTTTTCTCCACAACTCCTTTTCCAGCTCATAGGTCTGTACTTCGTTGTGACGGCGCTATCCGAATTTCCCATGGCAACTCTTCAAGCTTTTCAGGGAAACACCGAACCGGTGACAAGTTCGATGTATTTTGGCGGCTCGTTGGTTCAGTTCGCGATTGGCCTTTATTTGGTCATCAAGCCAGGATCATGGCTTGGATGGTTCTCTAAAGGGGAGCGCTCGGTCCGTGCTGACTAACCAGTCAATTAAGTTCGTGCCCGGCCTATCGGCCGTCCACCGGACGTCCCTGACGGGCCGCCGCTTATTTCAGCGTTAAGCAGTAATCGAAAACATGGAATAGGTGTTCATGATCAGGGATGTGATCTTTCCCAAGGATAGCGAAGAGTTGAGAGCGCTCATTCTTGAGTACGCAAATTGGCTGGATATCGACCTTTCTTATCAGGATTTTGAGGGAGAGATGGCCTCGCTCGAGGCTTTGTTCTCGCTTCCCAACGGTCAATATACGTTTGCTATTGTGCAATCGCAGGTGGCTGGTGGCGTTGGATTTCGCCAACTTGATGAACGCACTGCAGAGGTGAAGCGGCTGTACGTTCGGCGCAAGTATCAGGGTAACGGGCTTGGGCGCCGGCTAATGGACAATTTATTGGTTAAGCTGAAAGGCTTGGGTTATGCCCGAGTTGTCCTCGATGCCGTGCCTCCCACTAAAAAAGCTCAAGAACTTTACGAGCTAATGGGCTTCCGGGAAATTGAGCCATATTTTTTCAATCCAACGCCCGACACTAAATTCTACGCATTTGATCTCCAGGACCATGCTTTGGAGAGCAATACTTAACAAGTGACTGTGGTGTCAATTCCATAAATTAAGCCATTTCACCCCGCCATGATTCCTGGTTTTTGATCATG
>NZ_JBBBNZ010000010.1:0-1191 GCF_037080155.1 Marinobacter sp. C2H3
TAACAAGTGACTGTGGTGTCAATTCCATAAATTAAGCCATTTCACCCCGCCATGATTCCTGGTTTTTGATCATGGTATTGAGCACCACAATCATCTTTCTCATGCAGGCAATGAGGGCTACTTTTGGGATCTTTCCCTGGGCCTTCAGACGTTCGTAAAAGCGTTTGAATACCGGATTACACTGGATGGATGAGAGCATGGCCATAAACATCACTGTGCGAACTCTGGGGCGCCCACCTCGTATTCTCCGCTTGCCATTGAGCTTGCCGCTGTCTCGATTGATGGGGGCCACGCCGACGAGCGCAGCAATCTCCTTACGGTTCAGCGAACCGAGTTCCGGAAGCTCACTCAGGAAAGTGTAAGCGAGTACTTTCCCAACACCAGGCACGCTGGTCATGATGTCCATTTTGGTGCGCCACTGATCCACCTTGGCGACCTCCTGCTCGATCTGTCGGGTGACCATTTCGATCTGATTCTGGAGCATTTTGAGCAGGCTTTTGATGGATCGGTGAAGAGATTTTGGAAGTATCTGGAGACGGTTTTTCTCCATGGTGGACATTTCCAGAAGCTGAGAGCGCCTGACCAGTAAGTCTTTAATCTTCTGGGAGGTTTTGTCTGGAATAGGCTTGAACTCGGGCTTCAGCGTGGCGGCATATCGGGCAATGACCTGTGCATCGATCCGGTCGGTTTTGGCAATTACTCCGATAGCCTGAGCGTAGCGCCGGACGCTGATTGGATTGACCACAATGATGGGCAGGCCAGCCTGGTTGCAGGCTTGAACCAACGCATGTTCGTACCGCCCTGAGGCTTCTACGACGATGCGCTCGACGTTGTAGTCTTTGAGGATTTTGACGAAGTGTCGGATGTGGGCTTCGGTATTTGGGACGGTGTGAAACTGCCCGGAGGGATGAAGAGCGATGTCCAGGTTCGCCTTACCGACATCGACACCAACATTGACTGGGGTTTGGATTTCCGTGTTGTTCATAATAAGCTGACTCTGCCTTGCTATACGGGCTCGAGGCCCCGATGACTGTTCGAGTTATCGCTTGAGAGTCATGCAGCGCTACGCACTTGTTATCGGTCTCTCGAAAGAGGAGCCGTCGCTGCACCGAGCTGCTGCATGAAGGCCCCCAGCGGCCACTGGGGGTGGGCCTCAATTTACCCAAACACGGCAGAAATTATCCATACAAG